>CAVQMG010000020.1:0-157593 GCA_963713585.1 uncultured Actinomycetota bacterium
TGCCCGTATATCAGCGTGCTGACTGCGTTGCCATCTTGTTCATGGTCGACCGGGGAGTGCACGTACTCGGGCGGGTCGCTGCGCTCGGGGTGGCCGGGGATGTCGATGGTCCACGGCTGGTCCTCGTGCTCGCTGTGATCGGAGTTCGCTGTCGCGGGTGCGGGGGGCTGCGACGACATGAAACTCCTCACGCTGGGTCAGCTTCAGCTTGATCGTCGTGACCGGCGGTAGCAAGAGCCCGGGCTGGTCAGCCTGGGTCGGCGCGCAACGCCCGCCAGGTGCAGGTCGAGGAACCGCTGCCAGCTGGCGGGGTCAGCCCGCCCGGCCAGCCTGGCCCGGCCCGGCCTGCACCAGGCTGGCGCAGGGCCGAGGCCAGCGACCTGGACATCGGCGGCGGTGATTTCCTGCGCGATCTCGCGTGCTGGTGCTCTGCCACGGCACGCGCGGTGAGGGTGCCGATCGCCTTGCACATCGGCGCCGCCGTAACGGCCGGGTCAGGCTGGCGCTCCAGGAGCAGGTTCGCGTAGCGGGCATGGTCGGCAAACGACTGCCCGAAAGCCCGCAGCAGGTCCTCGAGCCCGTGGCCGTCGGTGCGGGCGAGCGCCTGGTCGGCGGCAGCGATCAGTTCGTCGAGCGCGAGCCGCAGCAGCTCGTCGATCAGCGCGTCCTTGCTGGCGAACCGCCGGTAGACGGTGCCGACGCCGACGCCGGCGCGCGCCGCGATCTCCTCCATGCACGCGTCGGCGCCCGACTCGCCGAAGACCTCGCGCGCGCGCGTCGAGGATGCGCTCGTAGTTGCGGACGCGCGTCCGCCGCAGCGCCCTGGCGCTGGCTGCCGCGGCTGCGCTGCGCCGGGCGATGGCTGCTCGTGCGCCCGCGACGCTCGTCATTCGCTCTCGTCGCCCACGACCGTACCGCCCGCGACCATCGCCAGCTCGGCGTGCTCCGGCTCGTCGCGCGTCCTGCCGCAGTCGCTGCACCGACGGGATCAGCAGCCCGGCCAGCGCGGCGAGCAGCAGCCCGCCGGCCATGACGGCGAACCCGGTCGTGTAGCCGGACTCCTTCGGCAGCCCGGTCGGCGCCAGCTGCGAGGTGACGATGCTGGCCATCACGGCCGAGCCGATGCTGCCGCCGATCGTCCGGATGTTGGCGTTCATGCCGCTGGCCACGCCGGTCTGCGACGGCGGCACCGCCGCGACGATCAGCGCGGACATCGCCGAGAAGGCCAGCCCGAACCCGACGCCCATCAGCGCGTTGGACAGGTAGATCTCCCACTGCGTGCTGGTGCGCGAAGGCGAGGATCGACATCGCCGCGCAGCCGATCAGGCAGCCGGCGATCACGAGCGACCTTGCCGCCGAGCTGCGGGCGCAGGCGGCCGGCGAACGATGCCCACCGACGAACATGGTGATCGCCGACGGCAGCAGCATCAGCCCGGACTGGGTGATGCTCGCGCCGAAGCCGTAGCCGGCCGATCGGACGGCGTCTGCACGAACTCGGGCAGGAACGCGAACGTCGCGTACATCCCGACGCCGATGAGCAGCGCGACCAGGTTGTTGGTCCACACCGCCGGCCGCCGCATCATCTTCATGTCGATCAGCGGCGTCGGCCGCGCGCAGCTCGGCCGACGAGCCAGCCGCGGCGAGCACGACGGCGACGGCGAGCAGGCCGAGCACCTTGCCGGAGCCCCAGCCCCAGCGTCGGCGCCTGGCTCAGCGCGACCAGCAGCGCGACCAGCCAGCCGGAGAGCAGCACGCGCGGGCAGCCAGCTGATCCGGCCCGGCGTGCGGACCGGGGACTCGGGCACGAACAAGATCGCCGCGATGGCCGCGGCGATCACGGTGAGGATCAGCGGCAGCCAGAACAGCCAGTGGTAGTCGAGCGCGTCGACGATCGGCCCGGCCAGCACGATGCCGAGGCCAGCCGCCGACGGCGGTCAGCGCGGCGATCGATGCCGACCGCGCCGGCGACCCGCTCGGCGGGGAACTCGTCGCGGATGATCCCGAACGCGAACGGCAGCATGCCGCCGGCGAAGCCCTGGATGACCCGGGCGACGATCATCACGCCGATCGACGGGGCGACCGCCGCCAGCAGCGAGCCGACGGCCAGCGCGATCAGCGTGGCCACGAAGACCCGCTTCTTGCCGGTCATGTCGCCGACCCGGCCCAGGATCGGCGTCATGATCGACGCCGACAGCAGGTAGGCGGTCAGCACCCAGGTCGACGGTGCTCTGCGTGGTGTGCAGCTGATGCTGCACGGTCGTCAGCACCGGAATGACCAGCGACTGCAGCAGCGCGAACGCCGCGACCCCGGCCGCCAGCACGGCGAAGGTCACGGTCGGGTTGCCGCGCCGGCTTTCGTCGGCCATCAGGGACCTCCCTCAAAACGGAACCAGCGTTCCGGTAAGGGGAGCCTACAAAGCGGAATGCGAATTCCGCAACTGCCTGTGCCGTCGCGTCATCGCGGCGGGTAGACCCGCTGGCCGGCGATGAATGTCGCGGCGACCGGGCTGGCTCCGGTGCTGGCGGCGAGTTCGAGAGCAGCGGGGAGGTCCGCATCCAGCAGGCACAGATCCGCGGCCGATCCGGCCGTGACCAGCCTCGGCGATCCGCCCGGATCCTCGGGGCGGGTGAGCATCGAGGACAGCACCGCGCCGGGTGCGACCCGCTCCGTGTGCTCCGGCTCGCTGTCGGTCCGCATCCGGGCTGCTGCGGCGCGAATCGTCTGCCACGGACTGGCGTCGCCGTAAGGTGCGTCACTGCTCACCGCGACCCGGACGCCTGCTCGCTGCAGGCCGGCGTAACGCCACAGCCACGGCCGATCGGCGGGCTCGCTCTCGGCCAGGAACCTCCGGGCATGCCGCGCGAACACGGTGGGCTGGGTGACCACGGTGATGCCGAGCTCGGCCAGCCTGGCGGCGCCCTGGTCGTCGCAGACGGCGGCGTGCTCGACCCGGTCGCGGCCGTTGCTGCCCGCAGCGTCGAACGCGGCCAGGCACAGCGCGAGCGCCACGGCGGACACTGCGTGAACGGCGACTCCGCGGCCGGAGGCGTGCGCTCGTGCGATGGCGCCGGCCAGATCATCGGGGGACGGCAGGTCGTGATCGGCGATTACGATCTTCAGCGGGCCGGCGCCGTTTGCGGCCAGGGACAACACGTGCTGGGGGATCGCCACGTCGGCGGGTTCTGGCCTGGCGTCGCATCGGTGACATGGGTGACGCCGTGGGCGGCCAGGCTGGCCGCGATAGCGGACACATCGAGGTCCTGCTCGAGTTGCAGGAGGTCCCTGAGTCGTTGCCCGGCCCGCCAGAACTGCCCCGGTCGCCCGCTCCTGCGGGCTGGCAGCAGGGCGCAGGCGGGCCATAGCGGCCGAATTCAGGGTCCACAAGGCTCCGCTGCGGTGCTGCGCCCGTACCGGCCGGTCCGGCCACCGGGCGTCCAGGTCGGCCCTGGTCAGCTCGGTTCCGGCGCCGATGATGCGCAGCCAGCCGGTTCCCCCCGCTGCCGCCGCCAGGTCAGGGCCAGGGTCGTCCAGAGCGCCGCCGCGAAGATCGACCGACCGCAGCGCCGCGGCAACGGCGCGCAGATGGAGGTGGTGATCGGCCAGGCCGGGGATCAGCGCTCCGCCGCGTCCGTCGAGCGGGCGCTCTCCCTCCAGCGACTGCAGCCGGGCGCCGATCTCGGCGATGCGTCCGTCACGGAGCCGGCAGCACAGCTGCAGTCCGCCGATCCTGACGTCGCGCAGCAGCCAGCGGTCAGCCGATGGCATCCACCAGACCCCACTCCAGCGCTGTGGCCGCGTCCAGCTGCGCCCCGCTGAGCGCCAGCCAGAGCGCCCGCTGCCGCCCGATCCGGCGCGGGATGCTGACCGTGCCGCCAGCGCCGGGGATCAGCCCCATGCCAACCTCAGGCAGCGCAAGCCGGGTATCGGGCGCCGCGATGACGGTGCCGGCGAACGCGGGGATCTCGATGCCCGCGCCCACGCAGCTGCCGTGCAGCCGGACGGTGGCCCGGTCGCGCAGCCGGTGCAGGATCGCCCCGGCGCTGGCCGCCATCCGGACATGATGCGCTTGCGCCGGATCGCCGTAGCTGCCGAACTCGTCCAGGTCACCGCCGGCGCTGAAACAAGGTCCCGCGCCGGACAAGACGACGGAGAGGGCCGGGTCGGAATCGGCGACCGTCAGGGCCGCCGTCAGGGCGTCTCTCATCGCCGCGTCGACCGCGTTGCGCCGCTGCGGTCTGGTCAGGCAGACCGACAGGACGTCGCTCTCGCGGGTCACCCGCACGCGCTGACCCGGATCGGCGGGCCGGGCAGCGGGCCGCCGGGCCAGCCAGGTCCTGAACTCCGCCGACGCCAGCAGCATGGAATAGGCCGCTGATTCCTGGGCGAGCGCGTCCGGCACCGGCAGGCCAGCAGACCCGCGCAGCAGCCAGGTGAGCGCCAGCGCTGCCATCGGCGCGGCCCGGACGCGCTCGTCCAGCCGGGCTAGAGCTTCTTGCGGATCATCGACGTACACCGACAAGCTGTCCTTGGCCTGACCGCCGCCGTCCAGGCCGTCAGCGGACCGGGCGAAGGAGATGTCAGCCGCCCCGGCCAGCGGGCCGGCACCGGGCCGCTGGTGACGATCACCACGATGGCGCTCGCCAGCCGCAGCCGGGCGGCGGCTGCGGTCAGGTCTGCGGTGCTCCGGCCAGGCGTCGGTGTCGATCACCAGGACCGGCCGGCCTGGCCGGCCAGTGGCGTCAGGTTCGGTGCCCAGCGCCAGGACCGGCAGGTCGGCAACGTCGGCCAGCCGAATCACGCCGTCAGTGTAGCGACCGGCTATGCGATCCTGACCTGGTGCGACAGACGGCAGGCTGGCCAGCCCGGCGGCCCGGTCGTGGCGGCCAGCTGGCCAGGCGGCGGCCGAGGCGGCGCGGCTGCTGGCCGCGGCCGGCGCTGACGCGATCGTGCGCCCGCAAACTCGGCCGGCGCTGGCTGCGGGTGCTGTGCAGGTCGAGGCAGCCGCTTCGTCGGTCGCGCGCGACTGGGCGGATTCCGGAGCCATGGCCCTGACGGGCAGCCCGGCCGGGCCGCCGCTGGTCGCTGCGGGCGCTGCTGCGACCGTGGCCAGGGCCGCCGCGCTGGCGTTCGAGTTGCTGACCGGCGTGTCCGTTGACGGTCCGGCCCTGCTCGGCGAGCGGGCCGCGCTCATGGGGCTGCACCGGCAAGGCCAGACATCGGCAGGCGGCGGCACCCGGCTGTTGCGTGCCGCGGACGGCTGGTGGGCGCTCAACCTGGCGAGGGACGCGGACCTGGTGCCGGCGCTGACGCAGGCCGCTGCCGGTGATCCGGCTGACGCCTGGGCCGGGGTGACTGAATGGGCGTGCGCGCGTCCAGTCGCGGAGGTGATAGCGCGCACGACGCTGCTCGGCCTGGCGGCCGCGGGACTGGCCGAGACCGCCGCGCCCGCGGCGCCGTGGCGGATTCATCGCGGCCGGGCGGCCGCTCGAGAGCGGCCGGGTCCGGCTCTGGTCGTCAGCCTCGGCGCGCTGTGGGCCGCGCCGCTTGCCGCGCACCTGCTCGGTCTCAGCGGTGACCGGGTGATCCATGTCGAGAGCGACTCGCGCCCGGATCCGACCCGGTGGCGGGCCGCAGAGTTCTTCGCGCTGCTGCACCGGGGACACGAGCACCGGACTGTGGCGTTCACGCCAGGGGACAGCGAACTTCGTGCCCTGCTGGCGACGGCAGATGTCGTGATCGAAGCCACCGCCCGGGCACTGGCCGCCCTCGGCATAGACGCCGCCTCGGTGCTCGCCGACGGCCGGGCGCGGACCTGGCTGCGGATCACCGGGCACCGGGACGGCCAGCGAGTGGCTTTCGGCGACGACGCCGCCGTTGCCGGCGGGCTGGTCGGCTGGCAGGGCGGTGGTCCTGTGTTTGCCGGCGACGCGATCGCCGATCCGCTCACCGGTCTGCTCGGCGCGCTCGCGGTAGCGGCCTGCGCTCTCGACCAGGAGTCCACGCTCATTGAGATGTCGATGAGTGACGTCGCGGCGTACTGCGCGGCGAGCACGGCTGGGCACGACGCTGACCTGGCCCAGTCGCTGCCCGCTGCCCCGCCGCGCGTGGCGGCGCGGCTGGCCGCCGGCCCGCAAGAGGAGCCGGCGGTCAGCCCTTGAACCGCCGCGCCAGGCCGGACAGGCCGCCGACGATCCGGCGCTGGGCGAGCACGAAGAACGCCAGCGCGGGCAGCATCGACAGCGCCGTGAACGCGAAGATCGCCGCCGTGTCCTGCGAGTAGGTGGACTGGAACGTGGCCACGCCGAGCGGCAGCGTGAAGTGGCTCTGGCTGGTGAAGACCAGGAACGGCAGCAGGTAGGCGTTCCAGCTGGTGACGAAGGCCAGGACCGACACCGTCATCAGCGCCGGCCGGGACAGCGGCAGCAGGATCCGCAGGAAGAACGTCAGCCGGGTGGCGCCGTCGACCACTGCGGCGTCCTGCAGTTCGCCGGGGATCGCGCGCATGAACGGCCGCAGGATGATGATCGTGAACGGCAGCGAGAACGCCGCCTCCGGCAGCGCCACGCCGAGCAGGTTGTCGAGCAGGTTGATCTGCTTGAGCAGCAGGTAGATCGGCAGCGACGCGACGTTGGCCGGGAACAGCAGGCCGATCGCGAAAAGCAGGTACCAGCCCTCGCGGCCGCGGAAGTCGTACCGGGACAGCGCGAACGCGGCCATCGAGCCGAGCCCGACGGCCAGGCCGGTCGCGATCGACCGCGATGAGCGCGCTGTTGCCCAGGTTCTGCCAGAACGAGGCCGTGGTGAGGATCGTCTCGTAGTTGTGCCAGCACCCAGGGATGCGGCAGCCCGGTCGGCGAGGAGTTGATCTGGGCGGTGGTCCGGAACCCGCCGATGACCACGAACAGCAGCGGGACCAGCGTGATCGCGAGGATGACCAGCGCGACCAGGTAGCTGAGCGGCACGGCCGGCTTGAGCCTGGCTGGGTCTGCCGGCCGGGCGGCGCTGGCCTGCCGGGCCGGGACTCGATAGCGGCCGTCATGCTCGCTCACCCCACCGCTCTGGTCAGGGCGCCCGCCGTGTCGCGGCGCAGCGCGAAGCGCTGGTAGAGCAGCGCGAACACGAAGCTGATGATGAACAGGATGACCGCGACCGCGCTGCCGTAGCCGAACTCCAGGCTGCGGAAGCCGTTCTCGATCATGTAGGTCACCATGGTGCTCGACGCGTTCGCCGGGCCGCCGATCGTCATGATCCAGACGATGTCGAAGAGCTGCAGCGAGCCGATCATCGACAGGAAGATCCAGATCCTGATCGTCGGCCCGAGCAGCGGCAGCGTGATGCGCCGGGTCGTCTGCCAGGCCGACGCGCCGTCGATCGCGGCCGCCTCGCGCAGCTCGGCCGGGATGCCCTGCAGCCCGGCCAGCAGCAAGATGATGCCGAAGCCGATGTACTTCCAGGTCACCACGACGAACAGGGTGTAGAGCACGATCGACGGGTCGGCCAGCCAGAGGTGGACCAGGCCGCCCAGGCCGACCGCCTTGAGCAGCTGGTCGACGAAGCCGCCTGGCTGCAGCATCAGCAGCCACAGCACCGCCGTGGTCGCCTCGGACAGCACGTACGGCGCGAAGACGGCCAGCCGCAGGAACGTGCCGCCGCGCATCCGGCGGTTCAGCAGCAGGGCCAGCGCGATGCTGATGCGGCAGCTGGACCAGCAGCGACAGCACCGCGATGATCACGTTGTGCAGCACCGACTCGCGGAACACCGGGTCGTCGAGCACCAGCCGGTAGTTGTGCAGGCCGACGAAGTCGGACAGCGTGCCCGTAGCCGCTCCAGTTGAACAGGCCGTAGTACGCCGCGATGCAGATCGGCAGCAGCACGAAGAACGCGAACAGGGCCAGTGCCGGGCCGAGCAGCACGATCAGCTCGAGCTGCTTGCGGCCCGGCGCAGCCGGCCAGCCGTCAGCCGGTGGCCGCCGGGTGGCCGGACTGCCGGGCTGGCGGTGGCCTGCGGCGCGGCGGTGGCCGCCGCGGCCGGAGCGCTCATGAGACGGCTCATTACTGCTGGGCAGCCGCCTGGTCGATGGCGGTGACGATGGACTTCCGGTGTGCCCTGGCCGGCGAAGTAGTCGGCGACCGCGTTGTCGAGGGCCTGGCCGACGTTGGTCGGGTAGGCGATGTCGAAGTAGTTCTGGACGTAGCGGCGCCTGCTGGCTGAGCTGCAGGATCTGCTTCTCGGCGGGCAGGGTCAGCGCCGAGGCGGCGGCCGGGTTGGCGGGCAGGCCGACGTTGGCCGTCGCTGACCAGCTTCTTCTGCACCGGCGGGCTGTCGAGGTAGGCGAGGAAGTCGGCGCAGGCGGGCTCGGCCGCCGTGGTGGTGCAGGAGAAGCCGTCACCGCCGCCGAGCAGCGCATCCGGGCTGCCGGCGCGCGCCGCTGACGGCGGGGAACGGGAACCAGCCGAGGTTGGTCAGTGAAGGTCTTGTCTGGTGGTCAGCGCGCTCATCACTCCGGGATCCCAGTCGCCCTGCAGTTCCATGGCGGCCTTGCCGTTCGCGACCAGGCCGGCCGAGCTGCCCGCGCCGACCTGGGCCGGGGTGCCGAGGAAGCCGGTCTGGAACGGCTTGGTCGCCATGAACGCCTTCAGGTCGTCGCCGGCCTTGACGAAGCACGGGTAGTTGGCCGAGATCGCCTTGACCGCGGTCTTGCAGCGTGGCGACCGAGCATTCCCGGACGGCGAAGTAGTCCCAGTAGAACGCGTCCGGCCAGCGGTCCTTGCTGCCGACGGCGATCGGCGCGATGTGCGCGGCCTTGAGCTTGGCGACGTCGGCGTTGAGCTCGGTCATCGTGGTCGGGCGGGCTGCTGATGCCGGCCTTGGCGAACAGGTCCTTGCGGTACCAGAAGCCCACCATGTGCAGGTCGTAGGGGATGCCGTACTGCTGGCCGTTGACCTGCCAGCCCGCCGCGGCCGGGCCGAGCTGGCTGATCAGGCTCGACGCCAGGCTGGTCAGGTTCTGCGAGCTTGCCGGACTTGATCTGGGTGGCTTCCTGCCCGCCGCCCCACTGCTGGAAGATGTCCGGCGGGTTGTTCGACTGCAGGGCCAGCGGCATCTTGGTGGTGAACTGCTCGTTCTGGATCGGCACGTCGGTGATCGTGACGCTGCGGGTGGCTGGCCTCGAAAGACTTGATGGCCTGCAGGTAGACGCCCTTGAGCGGGTTAGCCGTGGCGTTGTTCCACCAGGTGAGGGTGACGGGGCCGTTCGGCTGCTGTCCGCTGACGCCCGTACTCGAGCCCGAGCTGCCACTGCCGCAGGCAGCGAGGACGAGCGCCGCTGCCGCCGCCGCGGCCAGCGGCGGCGTACTTTCTGGTGCTGCGCATGCTGGTCATCTCCTGACGATGCGGCCGAATGTGGGGGTCGCGCGCGGGCCTCGGTCAGTCCGTGCGGCTAGGACGCGACCGCGCCGCGGGTATCGAAAAGATTCGTAATATTTCGGCGTGCCGTCATCGTAGAAACCCGCTGCGGTCGCGGTCAACCCCCTGTTTCGGATTTGTTACAGCGTTACGCCGATGCAGCGATCTGACCCTGGTCATTCGCTGCTGAACCGCGGCTATTGCGGCCAGCGGCGCATGCGAGGGAGGATGGACGGTCCGGCGGATCCGACTGAATTCGATACTCGATCGAATAGTTTCGAACCGGTGACCGGCCGAGATGGTAACGTGGCCGACGCCGGAGGGAGGCTGCAGCCTGCGAATGAGGTGGCAGCGGCAGGCGGCATGAGGAGGGTGGTAGACGTGCCGAGCACGAAGCCGACGAAGAACGGGCAGGCAGCCGACGCGAAGCCGGCGCACCCGGCCGACCCTGGCCGCCATCGCCGCCGAGGCAGGCGTATCGCTGCCCACGGTGTCCAAGGTCGTCAACGGCCGCCCGGACGTCGCGCCCGACACCAGGGCGCTGAGTCGAGCGGCTGCTCGGCGAGCGCAGTATCAGCGCCCGGGCCCGCGCCGCGGCCGCCGGGCCGGCCTGATCGACCTGATCTTCAACGGCCTGGACAGCCCGTGGGCGGTGGAGATCCTGCGCGGCGTGGAGGACTGGTGCGCCGCGCCACGCGATGGGCGCGGCCGTCTCGTCGGTGCGGCACGGCAGCGCCCGGCCGGCGAGCTGGACCAGCGCGCTGGCCAGCCACGACACCGACGGCGTGATCCTGGTGACGTCCGAGCTGACCATGCCGCAGCTGCGCCAGGTACGCGAGGAAGGCATCCCGCTGGTGCGTCGTCGACCCGGTCAGCCTGCCCGAGCCCGACCTGCCGAGCGTCGGCGCGACGAACTGGGCGGGCGGCCTGGCCGCCACCGAGCACCTGCTGAGCCTGGGTCACCGCCGGATCGGCGCGATCACCGGCCCGGCCGACTACCTGTGCAGCCGGGCCCGGGTCGACGGCTACCGGTCGGCGCTCGAGCGGGCGGCGTCGAGTTCGACCTGGCGCTGGTCCGGCACGGCGACTTCCAGCACGAGGGCGGCTTCGTGCGCGGCGGCGAGCTGCTCGACCTGGCCGAGCCGCCGACCGCGATCTTCGCCGGCAGCGACCAGCAGGCGCTCGGCGTCTACGAGGCCGCCCGCCAGCGCGGGCACTGCGGATCCCGCAGGACCTGTCGGTGGTCGGGCTTCGACGACCTGCCCGCTGCCGCGCTGGGTGTCGCCGCCGCTGACGACCGTCCGCCAGCCGCTGGCCGACATGGGCCGGGTGGCCGCCGAGATGCTGGGCGACCTGATCGAGGGCGTCGCGCTGCGCAGCCAGCGGGTCGAGCTGTCGACCGAGCTGATCGTCCGGGAGTCGACCGCAGCCCGCTGACCGTGACGGGCGTCGCCACCTGACGCTACAGCGAGACGACTGGTCGCAGCCACCGGCCGGAGCCGACGAGCTGACCGGGCCGCTCAGGTCCGCCGCTACCGCGATGGCAGAAGCCTGGCGGGACCCGGCGGCGCCGTCGGCCGACCGGGTCGCCGACCTGCTGAGCCGGATGACGCTGGCCGAGAAGCTGGCCCAGCTGGGCAGCGTCTGGCTGAGCGGCCTGATGCTGATGGCGTCGCGCCGTTGCAGGGCGAGTTCACCACGGAGATGCCTCCGTTCAGCGAGCTGATCCGGGACGGGCTCGGGCAGCTGACCCGGGTCTTCGGCACCCGGCCGCTGCATCCCGCCGACGGCATCCGCGAGCTCGCGGAGCTACAGGCGCTGATCTGGCAGAGCAGCCGTTTCGGGATCCCGGCCATCGCGCACGAGGAGTGCCTGACCGGATTCGCGGCCTGGACGGCCACCGCCTTCCCGACACCGCTGGCCTGGGGCGCGTCCTTCGATTCGACACCGTCTTCGAGATGGCGGCAGCGATCGGCGCGAGCATGCGCTCGGCCGGTGTGCATCAGGGTCTCGCGCCCGTGCTGGACGTGGCCCGCGACCCGCGGTGGGGGCGGGTCGAGGAGACCATCGGCGAGGATCCGTACCTGGTCGGCGATACTGGGCACGGAGTACGTGCGCGGGCTGGAGTCGGCGGGCGTGATCGCGACGCTGAAGCACTTCGCCGGCTATTCGGGCTCCAGGTCCGGCCGCAACATGGCGCCGGTGAGCGTCGGCCCGCGCCAGTTCGCCGACGTCTTCCTGCCCCCGTTCGAGATGGCACTGCGCCACGGCCGCGCCCGGTCGGTGATGCATTCTTACGCCGACGTCGACGGCGTGCCGCCGGCCGCGGACCAGGCGCTGCTGACCGGCGTGCTGCGAGACGAACTCGGCTTCGATGGCGTGGTGGTCTCCGACTACTACGGCATCTCGTTCCTGGAAACCCTGCACAGCGTGGCCGCATCCGCGGCCGAGGCGGCCGGGCTGGCGCTGCGCGCCGGAGTGGACGTCGAACTGCCGAACACGCGCTGCTACGGCGTGCCGCTGGCGGAGGCCGTGACCGCCGGGGCAGTGCCCGAGTACCTCGTCGACCGGGCAGCGGGCCGGGTGCTGCGGCAGAAGTTCGAGCTGGGACTGCTGGACCCGGACGGCAGGGATCCCGATGTCCCGGCCCGGCTGGGCGGGCCGGAAACGGTGATCGACCTCGAATCCGCCGGCGCATCAGGAGCTGGCCAGGCGCCTGGCCGAGCACTCGATCGTCCTGCTGGCCAATGGCTCCGGCACCCTGCCGCTGGACCCGGCGGCGAGCATCGCCGTCATCGGCCCGCTGGCTACCGACCCGCTGGCCTTCCTCGGCTGTTACACGTTCCCGCGGCACGTCGGCCACGCAAACCCCGGCATCAGCGCGGGCATCCCATTGCCGCCCTTGCTGACCGCGCTGCGGCAGGAACTGCCGGCGGCGACGGTGACGCACGCGCCCGGCTGCGACGTCCGGGGCACCGACCAGGCCGGTTTCGCGGCCGCCGTCACCTGCGCTCGCGCTGCGGACGTCGTGATCGCGGTCCTCGGCGACGAGGCCGGGCTGTTCGGCCGCGGCAGCTCCGGTGAGGGCTGCGATGCCGTCGACCTGCGGCTGCCAGGCGTCCAGCCGGAGTTGCTGGCCGAGCTGACGCAGACGGGCAAGCCCGTCATCCTGGTCCTGGTCAGCGGCCGGCCGTACGCGATCGGACCGGTCGCGGCGCGGCTCGGGGCGGTCGTGCAGGCGTTCTTCCCCGGCCAGGACGGCGGCGGCGCCATCGCCGGGGTGCTCAGCGGCCGGGTGGTGCCAAGCGGCAAGCTTCCGATCGAAATGCCGGCTCTGGCCGGCGCTGAGCAGTCGTCTTATCTGGCGGCGCCGCTGGCGGGCAAAAGCAGTGTCAGCTCAGCCGACCCCACGCCGCTGTTCCCGTTCGGCCACGGCCTGTCCTACACCACGTTCGCCTACTCGGATCTTGCCGTGCGGCCGCGCGGCGCCGGGCCGGGCGCGCTAGCGCGGATCGGCACCGATGGCGAAGCGGAGATCGCCTGCACCGTCCGCAACGCCGGCGCCGTCGCCGGTGCCGAAGTCGTTCAGCTCTACCTGCGCGATCCCGTGGCCCAGGTCACGCGGCCGGTTCGGTACCTGGCCGGGTTCGCTCGGGTGCCGTTGCAGCCTGGCCAGGCCTGCCGCGTCACGTTCCGGCTGCACGCTGACCGGACCGGGTTCCACGGCGTGTCGGGCGCCCGCGTAGTCGAGGCCGGCGTGATCGAGGCGAGCGTCGGTTCCTCGTCGGCAGACCTGCGCCTGAGTGGCACGATCGAGCTGACCGGGCCGGAGCGGCAGATCGGTGCCGACCGGGTGCTCGTCACCCCGGTCAGCCTGGCCTACCTAGAGCAGCTCGCAGAAAGAGACTGAGGTTATGACTGCAGGGTCGTACGTGCCTGCCCCCGCTGACCGGTTTTCGTTCGGCATATGGACGGTCGGCTGGCAGGGAGTCGACGTGTTCGGTCCCGCGGTGCGCCCGCCCATGCCGGCCGACCGGGCCGTCCGCAAGCTCGCCGAGCTGGGCGCCTACGGCGTGAACTTCCACGACAACGACGTCTTCGAGTTCGGCGCCAGCGAAGCCGAGCGCGATCAGCGCGTTGACGCCTTCCGCCGGGCACTGGCCGAGACCGGGCTGGTGGTGACGACCGCGACCACCAACCTGTTCAGCCACCCGGTCTTCAAGGAGGGCGCGTTCACCGCCAACGACCGGGAGGTCCGCCGGTTCGCGCTGGCGAAGGCCATGCGCAATATCGATCTGGCCGCCGAGCTTGGCGCGGCCACGTACGTGTGCTGGGGCGGCCGGGAAGGCGCGGAGTCCGGTGCGAGCAAGGATGTCCGCGCCGCGCTGGACCGCTACAAGGAAGCCATGGACGTGCTCTGCGAGTACGTCCTGGATCACGGCTACGGCCTGCGCTTCGCCCTCGAGCCGAAACCGAACGAGCCGCGCGGCGACATCCTGCTGCCCACGGCCGGGCACGCGCTGGCCTTCATCAACGAGCTGGAGCACCCCGAACTGGTCGGCATCAACCCGGAGGTCGGGCACGAGGAGATGGCCGGGCTCAACTATGCCCATGCGATCAGCCAGGCGATGTGGCACGGCAAGCTGTTCCATATCGACCTCAACGGCCAGAACGGCCCGCGGTACGACCAGGACCTGCGCTTCGGCGCGGGCAATGCGCGCGGCGCTTTCTGGGTCGTGGACGCGCTGGAGGCTGGCGGTTACGACGGCCCTGTCCATTTCGATTACAAGCCGCCGCGGACCGAGGATGACGACGGGGTCTGGGACTCGGCGGCGGCGTGCATGCGCAACTACCTGATCCTGCGGGACAAGGTGCGCTCCTTCCGCGCCGATCCGCGGGTCACCGAGGCACTCGCCGCGGCGCGGGTAGAGGTGCTGGCGGTCCCCACCCTGTCGGCCGGGGAGACCTGGCGCGACGTGGCCGGCTTCAGCCCGGACACCGACGCGCTCGGGGCACGGGGGATGGCGTTCGAGGAACTCGATCAGCTCGCCCTGGAGCACCTGTACGGCGTCCGCTAGAGGTCTCAGCCAGGCGGCCCCAGTACGTGGTCGGCGAACATGGTGACCGCGTCATTTATCAGGCGGATGTACCGGTCGCCGCCGGGGTCATTGGCGAGTTGCTGGCTGGCCAGGCCGGTGACGATCGAGGTCCACAGGTCCAGGTCGGTGTCCTTGCGAAGCCCGGCGCGAGCAAGGACTGTGCGGATGCTCCCGAGGACCTCGACAGCGATCGCGTACGACTCGGCGGATGGCCGGAATCCGGGAATGGTGCGCTGGAACATCAGCTGGTAGCGAGCCTGGTCCTCGGCGGCGAACCGGACGAAGGTGCTGGCGACGGCGTGCAGCGCGCTCCGGGCGTCCGCGGGAATCCTGGCGTCCGCGAATCGCCTCGCGAGCTCCTGGTTGCCGTCGGCGAACATGCCGTCGTAGACAGCGTTCTTCGACGCGAAGTAGGTGTACAGCGACTGCGGCTCCATGTCGACGGCGTGGGCGAGCGCGCGCAAGGACAAGGCGGCGAGGCCGTCGGCGCGCACCATGGACCAGGCGCTATTGAGGATCTCGCGCTTGGTTGCCTCATGCCGCTGGCGGCGGCGGTCGGGTCGGCGTGACTGGGTAGGCGTCGGGGGCATGCATTGACTCTAGCCGATAACTCTGCGACTATCCTTATAGTGTTCGGAATTCCGAAGACTAGACGGGAGTTGGCCATGGCGCAACTGACGGCCGCAGGCGCGGGCCTCGCGCCGCCCATCGGGCACCACGAGGCGATGACCCTGGCGGCGACGGAATTCGACCGGATGACGGCGCTACTGAACGGTCTGGCTCCCGGCGACTGGACGCAGCCGACGGTCTGCGGTCTCTGGGACGTGCGCTCGATGACCGCGCACGTGCTGGGCATGGCCGAGGCGCAGGCATCGGTGCGGCAGTTCGCCCATGACGTCCGCGCGGCGGGCAAACGGTCCGGCGGGAAGATGATCGACGAGATGTCGGCGACGCAGGTACGCGAACGGGCCGCGATGGCGCCCGGCGCCATCGCCGCCCGGCTGGCCATAGTCGCACCGAAAGCGGTGCGTGCCAGACGCCGCACGCCTGCGCTGTTGCGATGGGCGGTGCGGCTGAAGAACGACCCGCCGTTCGACGGCGAGCGCTGGCGCTACGGCTACCTGGTGGACACTATTTTCACCCGCGACACGTGGATGCACAGGCTGGACATCTCCCGGGCGACCGGGCGCCCGATGGAAGTCAGCGCCGCGCACGACGGCCGGCTCGTGGCCGATGTCGTCGCGGACTGGGCCGGGCGTCACCGGCAGCCGTTCACGCTCACGCTGACCGGCCCCGCTGGCGGTCTCTGGCAAGCCGGCCAGGCCGGAGAAACCCTGGAGCTTGACGCGCTCGATTTCTGCTGGTCGGTGGCTGCCCGCGAGCGCGGGACAGGGCTGATGGCCACTGAAGTTCCGTTTTGATCTCACGCACAATCCGCCGACACGGGCAGGGCAGCTAGCTCAGCCCGGCGGTGAACCAGCAGGAGGATTCATGGCAATCGCTACTTACTTCCATCCCAAGTCGCTCAGCGCCGGGCAGTACGACCAGGCCATCAAGGACCTTGAGGCCGCCGGCGCCGCAAGCCCGTCCGGACGGCTCCACCACTCCTGCTTCGGGCCCGACACCGACCTGATGGTGTACGAGGTGTGGGAATCGCAGCAGGCCTTCGAGAACTACGGGCCGGTGCTGATGCCGATCCTGCAGAAGGCGGGTATCGATCCCGGCACCCCGGACGTCATGCCGATTCACAATCTCGCGAGCTGACCACGGGCCGGCTCCGCGTGACAATCGTGGAGTCGGCCGTGCCCGTTGCCTAACGCCTGGTGCCGAGGGCCCGCGAGAGCACAGTGACGCGGTCGTGGGCGCCCGTCTTGGCAAAGATCGACTTGAGATGATCCTGAATGGTGTGCTCCGACAGCGACATCTGCCGGGCCATCAACCGCGTGTCGCTGCCCGTGGCAAGCAGGCCGAGTAGTTCGTTCTCGCGGGCGGTCAGGCCGCAGGCGCGGCCAAACAGGTCAATCCGCTCGGACGCGGATGCTTCCTCGATCGTCACGACGATTGTCGCCGGCTGGCCGGCGGCAGGCTGGTCGGGGGAAAGCCTGGCGGCGCGGACAGCGAGCCAAAAGCCGTCAGCCAGGTGCAGACGGGCAAACGGGGGGTGGGTGTCGACACCGTTCTCGGCGGCCAGCAGTTGGGCCGCGACGTTGTAGACGCTTGCGGGGATCGCCCTCGCGTCGGGTTCGGGCGGCAACAGCAACTCCAGCCAGGCGCGTGATGCCGCGGTCCGGGTCGAGATCCGCAGGTCGTCATCGAGAGTCAGGACGACCGGGCCGGACTCGAGCCTGCGCTGAACGGCCGGGTCCACGAACGTTCTGGCCTGGCACTGGCGCAGGGCAGCCGTCAGTGGTCCGGCGACACCGGCGAGGAATCCGGCCTCGGCGCTGCTGAACGGGCCGCTGCTATCGTGCCGCCACAGGTCGAGGAACCCCCAGCATCCGAACTGGTCCGCGAATACCACCGATACGACGTCGCTTATTCCGTACCGGCACAGCACCTGGCTCCACATCAGGCTGCTGTTCAAGTCGCCCCTGACAGCTTCGCGCAAGGTTGCGACCGGCGAACTGCTCTCCTGCAGCGCCGTCCAGCGGTTGACTCGCGTGGCATATTTCGCCTTGATGAGGGCCGGAAGCTCAGGCAGACAGGGAACATCGGCCAGTGGTGCCGTGCCGACCGTGGTGACCGGGTCCGTCAGCAGCCAGACGTACGCATCGAAGCCGATGGCCTCACGCAGAACTGCCAGGACCCGCAGGCGCAGGTCTCTGCCATCCAGGTCCTCCGCGCCGACGGCGGCAATGCGTTCATGCGCCCGGCCCTGTGCTCTCGGATCGGCCACGAGTTGCTCCTATGCCTGCGGGTGTCTACCCCCAGATTGTCGGGATACCCAGCGTGTCGTGCGCGCTCCTAGCGTTCAGAGCAACAACACGCACCGATATGGCGAGGAGAAACCCGATGACCACGCTCCGGATCGAGCACGCGATCACCGACTACCAGCTCTGGAAGAAGGCATTTGACCGCTTCGCGGCAGCGCGCGCGAACGCCGGAGTTCGCGGCGCCGCCATCCGCCGTCCGGTTGACGACCCGAACTACCTGATGCTCGACCTGGAATTCGACAGCGCCGACGTGGCGCGGGCATTCGCTGATTTCCTCGCTGAGCACGTCTGGTCATCGCCGGCATCCTCGCCGGGTCTGGCCGGTGCGCCGCGGACGCGGGTCCTTGATCTGATGCCGGGCGACGGTCGCTGACCAACGGCGTCCGGCTGGTTCAGCCGGCCGGGAATGCACCGGACGGACCTGGTACGTCACCGGCCATCGCGCGAGGCAGGTAGTCGCGGTCGAAGACCCGGCAACCAGCTGGCCCCGGCTGTGCACGCCCGTCCGGTCGAACACTGATTTCAGGTGATCCTGAACGGTGTCCACGGTCAGGTGCAGCTGGTCGGCAATCTGCCGGGTCGATCTGCCCTGGCAGACCAGGGCAGATATCGTCCGCTCGCGGTCGGTAAGACCGTAGGCAGTCATGATCGCCGGTGCGATCTCGGCCGGGGCAGCGTCCTGGAGGATCACCGTCACCGTCTTGTCCGCCTCGGAGCTCAGCCAGGATGCGTGCAGCACGGCCCACCGGCCGCTCCTGGTACGCACCTGCAGGCGCGGCATGGCCGCCTCGACGGCAGGCAGCCCGCGGAGCATGACGGCCAGCGCCGAGATCTCGACTGGAAGCTCCGACCCGTCCGCCCGGCCGCCGAGCTCCTCAAGCCAACGGCCCGCAGCGCCATTCATGCCAGCCACGGCACCATCGCCGGTCAGCATGATCAGACCCGGCCCCGGCGCTGCTTCGGCAGACTCGCAAGCCTGGCGGAGCAGGCCCAATCGCAGGCCCTCGGCCAGATGCGGGGCGAGGCGCTGCACAAACTGAACCTCGGCTAGTGAGAACACCTGCGGTCCCTCGCGATGCAGGCAGAGATAGCCCCAGCAGGCGTCCCGGACCCGGAGCACCGCTCGCAATTCGTCCTGCAAACCGAGCGGCGCGAAGATATCCCGGTAGCGGTCGCTGCGGCCGGCGTGCCTTCAGTCGCCTGCATGAGCGTGCGGACGCCGGAGGTGTCGCGGGCGAGCTCGGTCCATTTGTTGACGTCCTGGTGCAAGAACTCGTTAGCCACGAAATACGGACCGGAGTCGGCTGGCAGTTCCTCGCGATATGACCGGGTAAACAGCAGGGTGGCCGGGTCTGCGGATGCCCACCACAGCGCGTCCACTGGCACGGCCTTCCGCAGCCTGGGCAGAACTGCGGCCCGTAGGGCGTCGGCGTCCAGCCCTGACCTGCAGGCGGACGCCACCGCAGCCACGAGATTGTCGGCGGCCGGACCAGTGAGCATCGGTCCTCATCTCCTGGCCCTGAGTCTAACTGCGAGCCACCACCTCATAACTGCCCCGCGCCACCAGCTCAGTGCCAGTGGCGGCGACGGTCGCCGCGCGGCTTTGCTCGGCGAACTGATCAGTCGCCCTGGCGGCGTCATCGGTTTCCCACAGCGTCAGCGTCAGTGCCCGGCCGTTGTCGCGGTCGATCAGGAACACTGCACCGGCGTTGCCGGGCAGGCCCGCCACGAAGCCCTGGACCGTAGCGGCAGCGTTGTCGGCCCACTTCTGCAATTCCTGCGGTGACCCCGACCATGTGGAAGTTCGTGCAAACATGCTGGCTCCGGCAGGAGGCCTGCCGGATGACCCTCCCAGAATTCTGGGAGGCTGCCGCTGACGGAGATGACCGCGTCTACGCCAGTGCCGGAGCCGGCTGCGGGCCGCGCACGAGTCGGCCGGGCAGAGCACTGGTGGCCTCGCCGTCCCGGTAGGTCTCCTGCCCGGCGACGATCGTGTGCCGGTAGCCATCGGCACGCTGAACCAGCCGCCGTCCGCCCGCCGGGAGGTCAAACACCATCTCCGGCCGGTGCAGCCGCAGTGCGTTCATGTCGATGACGTTGATATCGGCGCGGTAGCCGGGTGCCAGCACGCCGCGGTCGGACAGGCCGACCGCCCGCGCGGTGTCGCGTGACTGCCGCTGGATCACGAAGGGCAGGCCAAGGCCGGCCTCGCCGCGGTCCCGCGCCCAGTGCCCGAGCAGCGTCGTAGGGAAGCTGCCGTCGCAGATGGTGCCGACGTGAGCGCCGCCATCCGACAGGCCGGGGATGGTGTATGGGTGCGTGAGCATCTCCCGAACGTCGTCGAGGTTGCCGCGGGCGTAATTGGCGAAGGTGAGGTACAGCATCGCATCGCCATTGCCCGCGGCCATGAGGTCGTAGGCCAGTTCTTCCGGTGTCAGGCCGAGCCGCTCAGCCCGCGCGGCGATGGTCTGCGACGGGTCGGGCTCATACTGCCGGCGGGTCGGTGACCTCGTACATCAGGTCGTATTTGTGAATCAGGATGCCGCCGAGCCGCTGCCTGTTCTTGGTCCGGTTCTGCGCGGCCAGGATCTCCGCCCGCAGTCCCTGCGACTGCATCAGCGACGCCTGGGAGGCGGCGTCGAGTTCCGCGATTCGCTGCCACGCCGGATTTTCCATGAACGGATGCAGCGTGTTCTGCAGGCCGAGGAGCAGGCCCACCGGCCGCGGTGCCACCTGCGCCCGCACGGTGAGCCCCTCCTGCTGGCAGTCGGTGATGAAATCAAGAACGTCGAGGTGGCTGTCCGGCGCCAGGTTGGATTGCACGAGGGACACCGACAGCGGCAGCTGGCCGGCCCGTACGGCCTGACGCAGCAGGGCGAACTCGGCCTGCGCATCAGTGAAATCGGACACTACCTGCATCACGCCGCGCCCGGTCTGGCCCACAGCGCGCGCGATCGCCACCAGTTCGTCCTCGCCAGTGCCGTAGGACGGCGTCAGCTCGCCGTCGATGCTCCGGTGGTTCAGGGTGCGCGACGTGGTGAACCCGAGGGCGCCCGCTGTCACTGCTTCTCCCGCCAGCCGTGCGATCTCGGCCGCCTCCTCGGCGGTCGCCAGTGCCTGCGCCGCGGCCCTGCTGCCCATGACCTGCACCCGGAGCGCGGCGTGCGGCACCTGGGCAGCCAGGTCGACGTCATAGCTGCGCCGGGCCAGCACACCGAGATAGTCGGGGAACGACTCCCAGTCCCAGGTCAGTCCTTCGCGCAGCGCCGTGCCGGGAATGTCCTCGACGCCCTCCATCAGCTCGACCAGGCGGTCCCGGTTCTCGGCCTGCACCGGCGCGAAGCCAACCCCGCAGTTGCCCATCACCACTGTCGTGACACCGTGCCACGATGACGGCTGCAGCCGCGAATCCCACGTGGCCTGCCCGTCGTAGTGGGTATGCACATCGACGAAACCAGGCGCGATGACGGCGCCGCCTGCGTCGAGTTCCTGCCTGCCCCGGCCGGAGATGTCACCGACCCCGGCGATGATGCCGCCGTCGACTGCCACGTCGCCAGTGAACGGCTCGCCGCCATGGCCGTCGACGACAAGGCCGGAGCGGATGATCAAGTCGTGGTCAGTCATGGCCGGACCTCATCGCATTCCCCGCAGGGCAGCCGATACCGCGCGGCCGGTGCGTCGCTGCTGCAGTCTGTTATTCCCGACTAATCGTAACGTCCCGCTGCAAGAGCCAGCCTGCTCCGCCCTTTGCCCGGCTGTGATGGCCTGTACTACTATTCCGGCATGGTCAGATTGCTCACCAGAAATGCGAAATGGCAGCGCGGATGAGCAGCCGGCCGTCTGCCAGCGAACTACTCGAGGCCATCGGAGAACTGCTCGAAGATGAAGTGATGCCGGCAGTTCCCGAGGAGCTCCGGCATAAGGTCCGGGTCGCGGCAAATCTGATTCAGATACTCACGCGTGAATGGCAGCTCAGGCCCGCGCAGATAGCCAGCGAATACGCGGTGCTGCGCGACCTGGTCGGCACCGAGGCAGATCTCGGTGAGCTACGCAGCGAGCTGGACGACCGGCTCAGGCCCGGTAGCGCGGCCACGCCGGACTTCGATGTCCTGGCCTGGCAGGCGCTGGTGCTCATCGCCAGGGGCGAGCTGGCGATCGTCAAGCCCGGGCATGACCGGTGGGAACGGGACTGAGCGTGATACCACGTGGTGATGAGCTGGCGGCTGCGCTCGCGGACTTTCTCGAGGAGCATTTGGGCCGCCGGCCGGATGTCCTCGATCTGCAGGAGTCGTCGGCCGGCGCCCGGCGGCGCAATGTCTTTCTCACTGTGGCCGACGGCGGCGAGCAGACGCGGCTCGTCGCGACGATCCTGCCCACCAGCGCCATCCAGCAGAACTCCATCAGAGCCGAGGCCGAAGTCAGGACACTCGCGAGAAGCCGAGGCGTGCCGGTGCCCGCCATCTACGCGGTCTGCACCGATGAGAGATTCGTGGGCGGGTCGTTCTTCATGTCGGAGCGCGTCGACGGCGAGACTATCCCGCGTCGCGTGCTCCGGCTCGTGGCCGAGCGCGGCCTCGGTGATCGGCTGGCCGCGCAGCTGGGCGCCGCCGGTGCCTGCTTGCACGCGATCGACGCGGCGCTCGCGCCGCCTGACCTGCTGGCCTACGACGAGACTGATCCGGCGGCGTATGCGCTCGCCCAGCTCGGCGAGCTGCTTGAGGCGCTGGCGGAGCCGCGCCCGGCGCTGCGGCTCGGCTTGCGCTGGCTGCAGCAGAACCGGCCGGCCCCGCCGCCGCGCACCAGCATCGTGCACGGCGATATCCGGGTCGGGAATCTCATCGTCGGGCCGGATGGCCTGCTGGCCCTGCTGGACTGGGAGGGCGCCCACCGGGGCGGCGATCCGATGGAGGATCTGGCCTGGCCTGCCTTGCGCATGTGGCGCTTCCGCCAGGACGAACGGGAGATCGGCGGATTCGCTGACCGGGATGCACTGGTGCGCGCCTACGAACAAGCCGGCGGGTCATTTGATCCCGACCAGTTCCGATGGTGGAAAGTACTCGGCACGCTGCGCTGGGCTCTTGGCCTGGCCGGACAGGCCGAAGCGCATCTGGACGGCCGGTTCAGGTCGGTGGTGATGGCGGCCAGCGGCAGGCGGGTGCCCGAGCTCGAGTGGGACCTGCTGATGCTCATCCGGCCGGCTAGCGTCTGATCCGGCCGACTGGCGTCTGATCTGGCCGCCGGCCTCTATCCCGGCCGGTCAGAAAACCGTGTAGCCGCCGTCGATGACGATGGAGGTGCCGGTCAGGTAGCTCGAGGCCGGGGAGGCAAGGTACACGGCGGTGCGGCCGACGTCATCGGCATTGCCCCATCGCCGCGCCGGAATCCGGCGCAAGACGCGGGCCTGGAATTCCGGTCGCGCGTAGAGCTCCGCGGTGCGCTCGACGTCGATCCAGCCCGGCACCACGGCGTTAGCCCGGATGCCGTAGCGGGCCAGTTCCACGGCGAGCGACTTCACCATCGCGTCCAGCGCGCCCTTGCTGGCCGCGTAGGCGGCCGCACGCGGCGCACCGTGGATCGTCGACACCGAACTCGTCGCGACCAGGCTGCCGCCCGCGCCGGCCGAGATCATTGACCGGGCCGCGGCCCGGAAAGCGAGGAAGGCGCCACGCAGGTTCACGTCCAGCACCGAGTCCCACTCTTCCAGCGTGAGCTGCGTGAACGGGACGACGCTGCCGCCGCGCCCGGCATTGGCGAACATCGAGCCGACCGGGCCGAGGTCGGTCATGGTCGCGGCCATGGCGGCATCCACCTGCTGCTCATCGCTGACATCGCAGGCGTAGCTGCGGTAGCGGCCGCCGAACTCCGACAGCATCGAGACTGCCGCGCGGTTGGCGTCGGCGTCGCGGCTCCAGATGGCGACGTCGGCCCCGGCGATTGCGAGCTGCCGGGCGATGCCCAGGCCGATGCCCCGGTTGCCGCCGGTGACGACCGCAGCATGGCCGCGCAGATCGAACTCCGCGAGCACAGTTGCCTCCCTGCCTCAGCCCGACCGCTGCGCCACGATCGTCCGTCTCGAACAGTGATGTTAGCTAACGAACGTTACCCTTGACTAGCTAACGTTCGTTACCCTACTGTGTCGGCCAGGTGCCGCACATGTTTCGGAACCGGACGCAATGGTCACAAGGGAGTCCGACCAATGCCAGACAAAACATTGGCAGAGTTGCTGGAGAACAGTCCGAAAAACTGGGGTAAGTGGGGGCCAGAGGATGAGGTCGGCGGCCTCAATTACCTGGGCACGGCCGAAGTACTCGCCGGAATTCAATGCGTCCGCTCCGGGAAAACATTCACGCTGCAGACGCCCATGTGCGCGACCGATGGCGACCCGATTTGGCCGGGACGGCCGCGACCACAGCGATTCAACACTATCGACGAGGGTTATTTCCTGTCCGGGAAAATACCCCATTCTGGCGCGGGCCCTAAAGGCTGCGACGACGTTATCGTCTGCGCGTTGCAGGGCTCGACCCAGTACGACGCTCTTGGCCACGCCTGGCTGGACACCGAGATCTACAACGGATTCGACTCGAAGACCACGATCGGATCGATGACCAAGGCCAGCATCCTGCCGATCGCCGAGCGGGGCATCGCCGGCCGCGCTGTGGTTCTGGACGTTGCCCGGCTGCGCGGCAAGGACTCGCTCGAGCGCGGTGAGACGTTCACCCACGAGGACCTGCAGGCGGCAGCCGAGGCGCAGGGGATCACCCTGCACAAGCGCGACATTCTCATCGTCCGGACTGGCTGGGTCGGCTTGTTCTACCGAGACAAGGACGCCTTTTACAGCCCCGAGGGCTGGATCGAGCCTGGCCTGACCTACAGCCCGGAGCTTGTGGCCTGGTTCCAGGAGATGGAGATCCCCAACCTGGTCACCGACACCCTGGCGAACGAGGTAACGGTCGACCCGGTGTCCGGCATCGCGCTGCCGTTGCATGTCGCGCTCATGTCGAATCTCGGCGTGGTTTTCACCGAGATCGCCAGCCTCGATGCCCTCGCGCAGGACTGCGCTGAGGACGGTCAGTACGAGGTCTTCTACACCGCCGCCCCGCTGAAGATCCACGGCGCGGCGGGCTCCCCGGTGAACCCTCTCGTCGTCAAATAAGCAGCCCTCATCACTAAGGAGAGGCAGATGGCTTCGGACTTTGGATCCGACAGAACTCCTCTGGTCGGCCGGCGGCAGTTCCTCAGCATCGCCGGGATGACCGGGACGGCGGCGCTGCTCGCCGCGTGCGGCAGCAGCGGCGGCGCCAAGACAACTGCGGCGGCGCCCAGCGGTATCGGCGCCGAGATCAACAAACTGATCGCCAAGGGCGGTGCGGCCGCTGGCCAGGGCAAGACCTTCAACCTCGGTGCGCTCGAGCCGATGACCGGCGCAGGCTCGTACTACGGCCTTGAGGCGTCGCGCGGGTTCAAGCTGGCCATCAGCCAGATCGAAGCGGCCGGCGGCCCGAAGATCAACCTCGTCCTCAAGGACCACGAGTCCGGCAACACGACCGTGGCCGTCGAGGCGGTCAAGGAGATGGGCCTCAACGGCATCGGTGCCTGCCTGATGTCGTACGCGGCCGTCGACGGCGCCGCACTGCCGGGGATCGCCCAGTACAAGATTCTCTCCCTGGACGGTTCCGGCGGGACGGCCCAGGTCTTCGACGGCAAGCCGTACTTCTGGGGGACGAGGTCAGAAGGCGGCAAGGACTTCTACGGCGGCGTCTTCAGCTACGTTCACCAGTACCTGCCGGCCGCCAAGAAGCTCTTCCTGGTCGCCTACGACTCCGGCGCGGCGCTGAACACCCTGAACACCAACGAGTTGAAGGCCGTCCTGCCGAACTACGGCATCGAGCTTGTCGGCACGCTCTTCCATCAGGGCGGGATGACCAACTACTCCTCGATCCTGGCGCAGATTCAGGCCAAGTCCCCGGACATCATCCTGGCCGACGAGGTCGGTCTCGATGCCGGGTATTTCATGAAGGGCTATGTCACGAGCGGCATGAGCGCCCAGGTCATCGGGTTTGAGTTCACCCCCGACGCGGCCAAGATTGCCGGCTCCGCCTACAACAAGTACTGGTTCTCCGGCGACTACTTCGACGCGGCCCAGCCGAGCAACCCGTTCGGCAAGCTGTTCGTGCAGACCTTCACCAAGGCCTACGGTGTGGCGCCCGAGTTCTACGCGGCCGACTCCTATGACGACACGTTCAAGTTCTGGCAGCTGGTCCGGGAAGTCATCGCCAAGGGCGGCGACATCAACGACGGCACGCAGTTGCAGAACGCGCTCGAAGCCAATCCGACCTTCCCGAGCGTCTACGGCGGAACCGCCACAACCGTCGGAACGGAGACCATGAACCTCACCACGCACTCGGTGTCCAAGCGCGGCCTCGGTCTGTTCAAGGTCACCAACGGGCAGCCGTCGCCGCTGGCGCTCTTCCAGACCGGCAGTACGACGCTCACCGATGTGACGGCCCCGTAGCCGAGATCGATCAGGTGGTAGGCGAAGGACGGTGATGCCGTGAATCTGCACGAGTTCGAGCAGCTCGTCGCGAGCGGGATCATCCAGGGGTCGATGTTCGGTCTCCTGGGCGCCGGGTTCGGGCTGATCTTCGGCATCACCGGCCGGTTCCACTTCGCCTACAGCTCGAGTTACGCGCTTGCCGCCTACCTGGCTATTGAGCTGCAGCTCTGGGGTGTGCCCCTGGGCGCGGCCATTGCGGGCGGCATTGTCGCCGGCATCCTGCTCGGCATGGTCATCGAGCGGTGGATCTACCAGCCGATGGCGGACCGGCTCGGCCCGGCCAGCCCCTTCACCATCTTCGTGGCTTCCCTCGGCATCACGATCGTGGTAGCAAACGGCATCAACCTGATCTGGGGCGGCGAGGGGCAGGCGCTCAACGGGATACCGCAGAACCCAATCAGGTTCGGCGGCGTGAGCTTCACCAGCCTGGACCTGGCCGTCGCGGTCCTCGGCTGGATCCTGGTGCTCGGGCTTGAAGCATTCCTGCGCCGTACCCAGGCCGGGCGCATCATCTCCGCGGTCCGGGTCAATCCGCAGCTTGCTCGCGGCATCGGCATCCGGCCTCGGCAAGTGCACCTGTGGGTGTTCGCGATCGGTACCGCGCTCGGCGCGGTCGCGGCCATCTACCAGGCTGCGGCCTCCGCCGCGACGCCGGACATGGGCGCGGCCCCGTTGTTCGATGCGTTCCTCGTGGTGTTCCTGGCCGGCTACACCCGGCCACCGGTGGTGCTGATGGCGACCGGCGTGGGCATCGGCCTGGTGCAGAACCTCAGCCAGCTGTGGGTACCGGCCGCGTGGTCGCCAGTCGTGATTTTCTCGGTCCTGCTCGTCTACCTCATCCTCAAGGCCATCGGCGTGGACCGCTTCCGGCCGGCGCCGCGGCTAGCTGCCGGGGAAGCGAGGTAGCGGCCGGTGGAATACACGATCGACATCGTCAACCAGATCCTGATCCTGCTGATCTTCGTCGCCTCGCTGAACGTGCTGATGGGCTATGCCGGCCAGGCCTCGGTCGCCCACGCGGCCCTCGGCGGGATCGGTGGTTACACCGCCGGCTACCTGTCCGCGCATCACGGCTGGCCGTTCTGGGCGACGCTGCTGGTCGGAACCCTGGCGGCCACGGTCTTCGGCACCTTGGTGGGCCTCCCGGCGCTGCGATTCGCGTGGGATTACCTGGTGCTGCTGACCCTCGCGGTGGCCACCATCTTTACCGACGTGGTCAGCAGCGCGCCCCAGTTCGGCGGCGCTTACGGGATCCTCGGCGTGCACCCGCTTGCGCTGGGCCATCATCAGCTGCTCAGCCCGTCCAGCCTGCTGCCCGTCACGGCCGGGCTGGCACTCGTCGTCTTCCTCATCTGCTGGCGGATGGGGGAGTCGCCGTTCGGCCGGGTGCTGCGGGCCATCCGCGGCGACGAGTCGGTGCCGGTCTCGCTGGGCAAGAACACTGTCACCTTCAAGGTCGTGACCTTCGGTATTACGGCCGGGATGGCCGGCGTCGGCGGCGTGCTCCTGGTGTATTACGACCAACTCGTCACGCCGGACCAGTTCAGCTTCGACCAGGCAGTCTTGTTCGTCACGATGCTGGTGTTCGGCGGCTCGGCGAGCCTCATCGGCTCGGTCATCGGCACCGCCGTCATCTTCGCGTCGGGGCCGATCCTGCAGCACTTCGTGAACGGCGGTGCGAGCCAGGCGTCCTTGCTTCAGCTCATCATTTACGGCGCCGCCCTGGTCCTGCTGATGCGGTTCCGGCCGCAGGGCGTGCTGAGGGAGCGGCGCGAATTCTGGACAGCTACCACTCCCGCCAGCGTGGCTGCCGCCGCGGCAGTAGCGACGGGCGCAGCAGCGACAGGTACAGGAGCGACCGGGGCAGCCACGAGCCCGGCTGCGGCCAGCTTCGCGCCGGCCGTTCCCGGCGCGGTTCTTCCCGCGGCCGGCACCCCGGCGGCCGCCGCGGCCGGAGCCGGAGGCGCCTTGCCTGGCCCGGTCCCGGTCAGCACGGGCACGGGCAGCACGGGCACGGGCGGAGTGGTTGCGGCAAGTCAGGCTGCGGCTGGGCGTCTGCCGGCCAGCACCGAGACCCGCGAACCGGGCTCCCGGCGCGGCAGTCAGCCGGACAGGCCGGCCGAACTGGTTGCCACCGGCCTGCACAAGCATTTCGGCGGCATCGCCGCCGTCGACGGCGTCGACATCACGCTGCGGTCCGGGGAACTGCTCGGCCTGATCGGGCCGAACGGGGCCGGCAAATCGACGCTATTTGCCTTGCTGGCCGGGTTCATGGACCCGGACGCGGGCAGCCTGCAGCTGAACGGCACCGACCTGCGCGGAGTCCCGGCCTACCGGCGCTCGCGGCTCGGAGTGTCGCGCTCCTTCCAGGACATCCGGCTGATCCCCGACCTGACGGTCCTCGACAACGTCGCGCTGGCCGCGCCCGCTAATCCGGGCGAGCGCCTGCGGGCCCTGTTCGGGGCGCCGCGGGCAGCGCGCCGCGGTGAGGTGGCGGCCCGGGCGGAGGCGCAGGACTGGCTCGGCTTCGTCGGCCTCGGGAGCCAGAGCCGCCGGCTGGCGGGCGAGCTTGGCCACGGCGAGCAGAAGCTCGTCGCGATGGCCCGGGTGCTGGCCACCGGCAGTGAGCTGCTGCTGCTGGACGAGCCGACCAGCGGCGTGGAGCATACCTGGACCGAGCGGCTGGCCCAGGTGATCACCGAGCTACCGGGCCTGGGCCGGGGCGCTTGCGTAGTCGAGCACAACCTCGGCTTCCTGCGGCTGCTCAACTGCCCGTGCGTGTTCATGGAAGCCGGCCGGATCGCCGGGCGCGGATCGCTGACCGAACTGATGCAGGTCGAGGACATGCAGAAGGCGTACTTCGGGCTATGACATCTGACCTGGAGACCCAGACCCAGACCGGGCCCGCGCTGGCCGTCCGGGGACTGAAGGCCGGCTACGACTCCCGGCCCGTGGTGTTCGGCGTCGACCTGGAGGTGCCGGCGAACCGGCTGACCGCCCTGATCGGCGCCAACGGGGCCGGGAAGACCACGACGCTCCGCACGATCGCCGGCCTGCTGCCGGCCTACGGCGGCGAGGTCTCCGTGTGGGGTGACCAGGCGCCGGTCCGGGACTCCGTTCGCCGCATCCAGCAGGGTGTGGTGTACCTGCCGCAGGAGAAGGCAGTCTTCGGTGACCTCAGCGTCCGGGACAATCTGCTGCTCGGCGCCGTGCGGACCAAGAACGCCGCCGAGCGGCGCACCCGCTACGACATGTGCCTGTCGCTGTTCCCGCGGCTGGCTGAGCGCCTGACCCAGCGGGCCTGCACGATGAGCGGCGGCGAGCAGCGCATGCTCGCGGTCAGCATCACGCTCATGGCCGGAGCGCGGTTGCTCCTGCTCGACGAGCCGTCGGTGGGACTGGCCCCGCGGGTGGTGCAGGACATGATGACCGTCTTCGATGAGCTGGTGCGCGAGGCCGGCCTCACGATCCTGCTGGTCGAGCAGGACATCGGCGTCGCGATCGCGCGGGCCTCGACGGTGTACGTCATGCGCAGCGGCGAGATCGTCTGGTCCGGCGACCACGCGGCCGCGGCCGCCCGTTCCGACTGGTCCGAACTCTTCTAACCGGCTTGGCGAAAGGACCGCAGGAGATGGCAGCAATATTCGGAGACCTGACCCCGGCCGACGAGGGCATGCACGAGATTGAGGCCGACTCGCAGTTCAACGAGAGCATGCTCATTACCTACTTCGACGAGGCCGACGACAGCGGCGCGCTGCTCCGGATCGGCAACCGGCCGAACGAGGGCTATGCCGAGGTCACCTTCTGCCTCTTCCCGCCCGGCGGCGGCGCGCTGTTCCAGTTCGCGCGGGCACCGATCAGCTCCAACGACGAGTTCAGTGCCGGCGGCATGCGGTTCACGGTCGACGATCCGACCAACACCCTCGCGATCTCCTACGAGGGGGAGGCCGCGTTCTTCGCCGACCCGCGAGCGCTGGCCGACCCGGGCCGGCCTTCCGCGCCGCGCCGCGGCGGTTGGTCCAGCTGGACGTCACCGGGACATCGATCAGCCCGATGTACGGCGCGAAGTCGGGCACGTCGGTTGGCGGGCATTACGAGCAGCACATGACCATGGCCGGGACCCTGAAGCTGGACGATGAGACCAAGCCGACCGCCGGGAAGGGCAACCGGGATCACTCGTGGGGCCCGCGGAACTGGCACCGCACCTACTCCGACCGGACTCTGTGGTGCAGTTTCGACGAGGACTTCGGCTTCGCGGTGTCGCTGACCTGGTCGGCCGCTGACACCGAGCCCGAGGTCATGGGGACCGTGATCCGCGGCGGCCAGGCGCGGCCGCTGGTGGCCGGCTCCATCAGCTCCGAGTTCGAGGAGAACGGCCTCTATCACACCGGCTTCACCTGCTCGGTCACCGACGATCAGGGCGACAGCTACGACTTCGAGGGCCGGGTACTGCGGTTCATCCCGTTCCGGCACCGGCGCGACGGCCACATCACTCACATCGGGCAGGGCATGACCGAGTTCCGCTATGCGGGGAAGGTCGGCTGCGGCCTGTCCGAGTACATGGACCTGGTCCAGTGACGGGCGTCCCGGCGCCGGCCGACGGCAGCGCGGCGCTTCCGCTGGCCGGAGTGACGGTGCTCGACCTCACCATGGTGTGGGCCGGTCCGTACGCCACCAAGCTGCTGGCCGACATGGGCGCCACGGTCATCAAGGTGGAGAGCCCGGACCGCATCGATCCGATCAGGATGGCGACTATCGAGATCTTCATGCTCGAGGCACCGGACATGTCGACCCGCCCGTACAACCGCAGCGCCTATTTCAACGAGTACAACCGGAACAAGCTGAGCCTGACCATCAACACGGTCGATCCGCGCGGCAAGCAGGTCATCGAGAAGCTCGTCGGCCTCAGCGACGTGCTGGTGGAGAACTTCCGGCCCGGCGTGCTGGAGAAGCTCGGCCTCGGCGATGCGGCGCTGGCCCGGCTGAACCCCGCCATCATCCGGGTGTCGATGCCCGCCTACTCGGCCACCGGCTCGGAAGCCCGGATGGTGGGCTACGGACCGAACATCGAGGAGATGTCGGGCATGACGCGGCTGAACGGCTACCCCGACAGCGGCCCGATGAAAACCGGCATCTCGTTCGCCGACCCGATGGCCGGCATCATGGCCGCGGCGGGCAGCGTTCTCGGCCTCATCCGGCGGCACCGCAGCGGGATCGCGAGCCGGGTCGAGGTCTCGCAGCGCGACGCGGTCGTGAGCTTCCTCGGCGAGGCCGTGATGGACTGGGCGATGAACGGCGCCGAACCGCCGAAGACTGGCAACCGCAGCCCGGCATGGGCACCGCAGGGCTGCTATCCGTGCGCGCCGCTGCAGGCCGGGGCCGAGCGGAGGCTCGACATCTATCATTCGGCCGGGCAGGGCGCCGCAGCCGCCGAACGCTGGGTGACGCTCAGCGTGCGAACCGACGCCGAATGGACCGCGCTGTGCGAGGCCATGGGCCGCGCTGACCTGGCCGCCGACCCCCGGTACGCGACCGCGGCCCTGCGGCTGACGGCGCACGACGACCTCGACGCGACCATCAGCGCGTGGACCAGGACGCTGACCGACGCCGAGGTCGTGGACATCCTGCAGCGGCGCGGCGTGCCGGCCGGAAAGGTCATGAGCTGCCTGGATGTCGCAGCCGACCCGCACCTGGCGGCGCGGGGATTCCTGGAGACCGTCACCCATCCGGAAGCGGGCGAGACCCGCCTGACCACGCCGGTCTGGCGGCTGCACCGCAACCCGGCCCATGTCCGCCTGCGCCCTGCCTTGGCCAGGACAACGCCGCCGTGCTCGGCGGCATCCTCGGCATGAGCGACGCGGAGATCGCCGAGCTCGACGAGGCCGGCGTGACGGCTACCGAGCCGCGGTTTTAGGAGAGCACCGTGACAACCCACGACATACCTTCGGACCGGAACGTGGCCGCCGCGGCCAGTCCCCTGGCCGGGATCCGGGTGCTCGAACTTGGTGAGAACGTCGCCGTGCCGGCTGCGGGCCGCCTGCTGGCCGGCTTCGGTGCCGATGTCATCAAGGTGGAACGGCCTGGCGGCGACCCGGCCCGGAGCGTCGGCCCGTTCCCCGAAGGCGTGGCCGACCGAGACTCAAGCGGCCTGTTCCTGTGGCTCAACACCGGCAAGCGAAGCCTGGCGGTGGATTACACCACCGTGGCCGGGCGCCAGCTGCTGGTACGGCTGATCGGGCAGTGCGACCTGCTGATGACCAGCCTGCCGGCCCGGGAGCTGGCCGAGCTTGGCCTGGACTACGACGAGCTCGCGGCCGGACACGAGGGCCTGGCCATGGTGACAGTGACCAGCTACGGGCTGAGCGGCCCGAACCGCGACTTCCATGCGACCGCGCTGACATCGTTCGCGACCGGCGGGCAGATGTGGATGACAGGCGATCCGTACCGGCCGCCGGTGAAGAACTTCGGCTTCCAGGCCGAGCACCAAGCCGGGCTGCATGCCTTCGCGGCGGCGCTCACCCTGCTGTACCAGGCCCTCGTCACCGGCCGCGGTGACCGGGCCGAGATCTCGGTGCAGGAGGCTCAGGCCTCGATCCTTGAGGTCAACGGCCCCAACGCATTCAACTACGGCACCGAGTCGTTCCGGCATGGCAACGTTCTGCGGGCGACCTGGGGCGTGTACCCGTGCCAGGACGGGTACGTCGGCATCCACGTGCTGGACCGCAACCTGCCCGCGTTTTTCCGCGCCATGGGCCGTGAAGATCTGACCGAGATCTACCTGAGCCCGGCGAAGCGGGCCGAGGACAATGACCTGCTCGAGGCGATCATCTACGGCTGGTGCGGCGAGCACACCGAGGCCGAGATCTTCGCGGCCGGGGTCGCGGCCGGCGCCCCGATCGCCTATCTGCCGACCATGGCGGAGCTGCTGGAGTGGCCCGGGCTGGTCGAGAAGAGGTTCTGGCACTACGTCGAGCAGCCGGGCGCCGGCCCGCTGCCGTTCCCCGGCTCGGCGATCACGCTGGACCAGGCGCCGTTCGTGATCCGGCCCGCGCCCGCGCTCGGTGCGCACTCGGCCGAAGTGCTCGCGGCCGCCGGCCTGCCGCCGGGCGAGATCGCGGAGCTACTGCCCGGCCCGGCGAGCGGCCAGTGAGCACCCCCGGCAGCGACGCGACGAGCGACCGGGCCGACCCGATCGACCTGGCCCGGCTGCGCGACTACCTGGCCGGGCAGCTGCCCGGCGGGGCCAGTGACGTGTCCGTCTCCGGTTTCGCCGCCAGCGGCAGCTCGAACATCACCGCCTACCTGGAGGTCGACGGCCAGCACTGGGTGCTGCGCCGGCCGCCGGTCGGCGACCTGCTGCCGACCTCGCACGACATGATCCGCGAGTACCGGTTCGTGCACGCCCTGCAGGGCAGCGTCGTGCCCGTGCCGCCGACCGTGCTCGCCTGCATCACTCCCGACGTGATCGGCGCGCCGTTCTACATCGCGCGCCGGGTCGACGGCGCGGTGCTGCAGAACGAGATACCGGACGGCTACGCCGATCCCGCCGAAGTAGCCGTACTGGCCCGGCACGTCATCGACACCCTCGCGGCGCTGCACCAGATCGACTGGCAGCACATGGACCTGCCCTACCGGCCTGGTGACTACCTGCAGCGGCAGGTCAGCCGCTGGACCCGGCAGGCCGACCTGACCCCGACCGCTACCCGGCTGGACGGGCTGCCCGCGATCACCAGCTGGATCCAGGCGCGGTGCCCGGCCCAGGCCGAGCAGGTCATCGTGCACGGCGACTACGGCCTGCACAACATGATCATCGGCATCCCGCCGCAGACCCGGATCAACGCTGTCCTGGACTGGGAGATGGCGACGATCGGCGATCCGCTGGCCGATCTAGCCTGGTTCCTGTCGGGCTGGGGGAGGTCCCAGCAGGATGGCGGCGTGGCGAACCCGGCGAACGTCATCACGACCTGGGACGGCGCTCCGGCCGCGGCCGAGTTGCTGGACCGGTACGAGCGGGCCAGCGGCCGGACAATCGCCGACTGGACCTTTTACGAGGCATTCACCATGTGGAAAGGTGCGATAATCACCGAGGGACTCTACAGCCAGTTTGTGGAAGGCACTGCCGCGAATCCCGCGGTCATCAGGTTCCGGGAACAGGTACCAGCTCAGGTCGCCAAACTGCGCGAGCTGATCGGACTCTAAGTGCGCGCAGAACCTAACATCTTCGTGACGGCGGAAAGACTATGCCTGCCGGGTCTCCGGCCTGGCCCGCCGGGTCTCCGGCCGTGCGAACCCGGCCGGGTGCCGGTGCTGGTGCCCACTGGTGAATCGGAGACAAGAACCTGATGGCTGGTGCCGAGATAAGGAAAGCCCCGGCCCGCGGCGCCCGGCGGTGGGATGCCCCGAAGCTGGCCGTCCTCCCGCAGAGCTCGGCGGTCGAGCCGGAGGACTCTGACGTTGCCGCGACTATCATCAGCGCGGCCGTACTGGAAATGGCAGCCAAGGGTTATCACGCGACCTCAGTCAGATCGATCGCCGCGCTGGCCAACGTGTCCCTGCCTGCCCTCTATCACTACTTCGGCTCCAAGCACGATCTGCTCGCCGAGATCATGAGCCGGGGCAATGCTCATCTCTACCGCCGGGCCCAGGACGCCATTGCCGGCGCCGGTCCCGATGTTAAGGAAAGGTTCCTGGCCCTGGTGACCTTGTTCGTCGAACGGCACCTTGAATCACAGCGCGAGTCATTCCTGGGCACGACCGAGCTGCGCAGCCTGGAACCCGAGGCCCGGCAGCAGATCGTGACCCAGCGCGACAAGACACAGCGCCTGTTCTACGAGGTGGTGCTCGAAGGCGCAGGCACCGGCGTGTTCACGACCCCGTTCCCTAAGGAAGCGGCACGAGCGGTCATCACGATGTGCACATCGGTCGCGGGGTGGTATCGCGAGGGCGGCACCCTGACCAAGGACGAAGTTATCGAGCGGTACCGGCGGCTCTGCCTCGACACGGTGGGATACCCGCAGCAGCAAGGCCTGGTGCCGGCCGCCAGGGACGGTCAGCGGCGGGCAAAGGCGAAGGCGACGAAGGACGGGCAGTGATGGATTTCGATATCCCGGCGGACCTGCAGGCTTACCTGGCCGAACTGGATGACTTCATCGAGCGCGAGATCCGGCCGCTGGAACAGTCCGACGACAACATGCGCTTCTTCGATCACCGGCGCGAGTGGGCCAGGACCGACTGGGACCGGGGCGGCCTGCCGCGTCAGGAATGGGAAGAGCTGCTGGCCGAGGCACGGCGGCGCGCGGACGCGGCCGGGCACTACCGTTACTCGCTGCCGGCTGAGTACGGCGGTCAGGACGGCACCAACCTGGGCATGGCGGTGATCCGCGAGCACCTGGCCCACCGCGGTCTGGGGCTGCATAACGACTTGCAGAACGAGCACTCGATCGTCGGGAACAGCGTGGGCGTGCTGCTGATGATCGAGTACGGCACCGATGCGCAGAAGGCCGAGTGGGTCGATGACCTGCTGCACGGACGCCGCCGGTTCTCGTTCGGCATCACCGAGCCAGCCCATGGTTCCGACGCCACGCACATGGAGACGAAGGCGGAGCGTGACGGCGAGGGCTGGGTGATCAACGGGGAGAAGACCTGGAATACCGGCATCCACACCGCCACTCACGACCTGATCTTCGCGCGGACCAGCGGCAGCGCCGGAGATGGCGAGGGCATCACGGCGTTCCTCGTGCCGTCGGACGCACCGGGTTTCACGATCGAGGAATACCTGTGGACCTTCAACATGCCCACCGATCATGCTCATATCTCGCTGACGGACGTGCGCGTGCCCGCTGACGCGGTGTTCGGCCGTCAGGGCCGCGGTCTGCAGATCACCCAGCATTTCTTCAACGAGAACCGGATCAGGCAGGCGGCTGCGAGCCTCGGCGCGGCCGAATTCTGCATCGACCGGGCGGTGAGCTATGCGAAGGAACGCGCTCCGTTCGGCAAGCCGCTGGCGGTCAACCAGGCCATCCAATTCCCGCTCGTCGAACTGCGCACGCAGTGCGAGATGCTCAAGGTGCTGATCCAGAAGACCGCCTGGTCCATGGACAAGCTGGGCGCATTCTCGCAGTCCGACAAGGTATCGATGTGCAATTACTGGGCCAACCGGCTGTGCTGTGAGGCGGCCGACCGTGCCATGCAGGTACACGGCGGGCTCGGCTACTCGCGGCACCAGCCGTTCGAGCATATCTACCGGCACCACCGGCGCTACCGGATCACTGAGGGCGCCGAGGAGATTCAGATGCGGCGGGTGGCCGGCTACATGTTCGGCTTCATGAGCCAGCAGGCGCCCAAGGGCGTGCGGACCGAAGGACACTGACGATGGTCAGCTCAGCAGCGGAAGCGTGCCGGTGAAGGCGCGGCCGGGCCAGATCCTGGCCAGCCCGGTAGACACGACCATGGTGATCGTCGTGCGCGCGCCTGACTACGACATCGACCTGACCTGCGCCGGCGTGCAGATGTGGGACCCGAAAAGCGGGGGAGATGCCCCCGGGGGGTCGGCCGACCCGGCGCAGCTGACCGGTACCCAGCTGGGCAAGCGGTACGCCGATGCGGACCTTGGCCTGGAACTGCTGTGCACCAAACCGGGCGAGGGCACGATCGCCGTCGGCGGCGCCGCGCTGCCGATGATGGGGCCCAAGACCTTGCCCGCCTCAGACTGAGCGGCTGCCGAGTCGCGCCGTGAACGTGAGCCTGCTGCTGGACATGGCCGCCGACGGATTCGGCGACCGGGTGATTGTCGGGGCCCGCGACGACGGCATTACCGTCGGCCGGCTCCGGGAGATGGCGGTGCGGGGCGCGGACGATCTGACCTCAGCCGGGGTGAGCGCACTGGTCTACCTCGCCGTGAGCGGCCCGGCCCTGCCAGTGGCGCTGTTCGCCGCGGCTCGGGCCGGTATTCCCCTGGTGCCGCTGAACTACCGGCTGGGCCGCCAGCAACTCGATCAGCTGCTGGCCAACCACCGGGGCGGGTGGTGCATCGCCGATCCCGCGCAGAGCACGGCCGCCGCGGCAGCCGGGCTGGCGTACCTGACGCCGGCGCAGTTCCTGACGGCATGCGGCGCGGCGGCGCCGGGAGCTGCGGTCGCCGATCCGGCTGAGACTGATGCGCCGGCGGTGCTGATCTACACCAGCGGCACCACCTCGGCGCCGAAGGGCGTGATGCTGCGTCATCAGCAGCTGGTCGCGTACGTGCTGTCCACCGTCGAGTTCGGCTCGGCGGCGCCGGAGGAGGCGGCGCTGATGAGCGTGCCGCCTTACCACATCTCGGCGATCTCGAATGTGCTCAGCAACGTGTACTCCGGGCGGCGCTTCGTCACGCTCGAGCCGTTCAGCCCGCAGCGCTGGCTGGAAACGGTCCGGGCGCAGGCGATCACCAACGCGATGGTGGTGCCGACCATGCTGGCCCGGATCATGGATACGCCGGGCCTGAATCTTTCGGTGCCGACACTGCGGACGCTCGCCTACGGTGGCGCCAAGATGCCGTTGCGGGTGATTGAGCGCGCGCTCGCCGAGTGGCCCGGCGTTGGCTTCGTCAATGCCTACGGGCTGACCGAGACGTCGTCGACGATCTGCCTGCTCGGCCCGGACGAGCACCGGGCAGCCGCGAGCTCGGCCGACCCGGCGGTGCGCGGCAGGCTCGCCTCGGCCGGCCAGGCCGTGCCCGGCGTCGACCTGGAGATCCGGGCCGGGGACGGCACCCTCGTGCCGCCCGGCGTCAGCGGCCGGATCTGGGTGCGAGGCGATCAGATCTCGGCTGAGTACGCCGGTCAGGGAAGGCTGACCGACGCGCGCGGTTTCTTCGATACCAGGGACCGGGGCAGGCTGGATGCAGGTGGTTACCTCTATATCGAGGGCCGGGAGGACGACACGATCATCCGGGGCGGCGAGAACATCGCCCCGGCCGAGATCGAGGATGTGCTGCTGGCGCATCCCGACGTCCTGGATGCGGTCGTGGTCGGCCTCCCGGACGAGGAATGGGGCCAGCGGCTTGAAGCGGTCGTCGTCGGCAGGCCCGGCACTCACGTGGACACTGCCGCGGTCCGTGCTTTCGTCCGCGACCAGCTGCGTGGCTCGAAGACACCCGAGCGTGTCAGCTGCTGGCCCGAACTGCCCCGCACCGCTACCGGCAAGCTGCTGCGCCGCAGCGTGGTCCGGGCCTTGCTGGACGACGTAGTGCCCGAGTCAGCCGATTCTTGACACCACCGCGCGACATGCTGGCGGCCGGCGTCGTGGTCCAGTCGACTCGTGGCCAGTGCGCGCCGCGAAGGCCAATCTCGGTTGCGTGGACCGCGCCGTGACCGTACTTGTCCCGGAGCAGGCTTGCCGCGTTTGCCGGGAGCATCTCATCGATAAGGAATGCGGTCACGCGAGCAGAGCTTGGCGCTGCTGGGCTAGCTGGCGGCTGCGCTCGGTCATCGCGCGGTTGCGGCTGATCCGGTCCCGGATCTCCTGCGCGTGGTCCGCTGCGAAGTCGAGCGCGACCCGGATGAGCCGGGGATGGAGTTCTGATTCCTCGCTCAGTACAGTGATCCGCTTCTCCTCGGGCCCGCGCAGTTCTTGGAGCCTGGCGATGATCTCCCAGACATCCGGGCCGGCTGCGAGCCCGGCCCGCCGGTCGTGTGCCGGCCCGCGGAAGGTGACTCCGGGATGGTCAAGCTGGTCGACCGTCTTTAGATCAGGCGCCGGTTCCTTCGATCACGCCATAGGGCGGGCCGACTGGCAGCACCCGGCCGGGCACAAGGCCGGCTTCGGTGAGCAGCGCCGCATATTCCTGGTTCGTGCGCTCCATGCCGCCGGTCAGCATCAGCATGTTCAAGTCGCTCAGCAGCACCGGCACGGCAGCGGCAGGGTCATCAGGAATCAGCCGCTCGACGATGAGCACCCGGCCGCCCGCGGCCATTGCATTGCGGCAGTTGGCCAGGATCTGCACTGAATGCGCGTCGTCCCAGTCGTGCAGCACGTTCGCCAGCAGGTAGATGTCGGCCTGATCGGGCACGCTGGCGAAGAAGTCCCCGGCAGCGACTTGACAGCGGTCAGCGACTCCGGCCTCGTCTAGTGCCGTGCCCGCGTCGGCGGTCACCTCCGGCCGGTCGAACAGCACGCCGCACAGGTGGTCGTTCGCCTGGAGGATGGCGGCCAGGAGCGTGCCCTTGCCGCCGCCGATGTCGGCTACGGTGCGAGCGGCGGTGAAGTCGTACCCGGTGGCGACGCTCGGCGCGAAAGCGGCCGTGCGCTCGGACACGGCCGCCTGGAATCCGGCCACGTTCCCTGGGTTAGTCGCCAGGTACTCGAAAGCGGTCACGCCGCGGGCGATCTTGATGCCGGGCTGGCCAGTCCGGACGGTCTCGACTATGGGGCCGAACGCGCTGACGCCGCCGAGCGAGTCGACCAGCATCGCCCACGACCGCATCGAGGCCGGGACACCGGTGCGCAGCCGGTCGCCCAGCACGGTCAGGCCGAACAGCCGCTCCTCGCTCTCGGTGAGCACACCGAGCGAGGCCAGCAGCCGCAGCACCCGGTACAGCGATGGCTCGTGCGCACCAGTTGCCGCCGCCAGTCGCGCGGACGATAACGGGCCGGGCGCCAGGGCGTCGGCGATGCCGAGATCGGCCGCCAGGTACACCGCCCGGGAGATATGCAGGCCCCAGATCATCCGGAGCACAGCTGACGCCGCAGCCTGTTCCTCCTCGGTCGGCTCCGGCAGCTCGGGCCTGCTGACTTTCCGTGCGCTCATCTAGTGCCTCCCCCAGGGCCGGCTCAACACGGCCACCGCGATCCAGTTTGCGCTGATCCGCGGCCGCGTCGCCATCCGGCGTTGTGCGTATGGCCCGGCCTGCTCGGGACGCGTATCGTGATGCGAGGGACGCTATGAAGGCTCCGGTGACGGTCAGCGAGCAACGGCTGCGAGCACTGGCGGGCATCGTCAGCGAGCATCGTAGTGACTTCGGAGTGCACGGACTGCCGGTCTCGCTGCTCAGTGATCTCAGGGATCAGCTCGGCTGCGATGTCATTTCGTTCGAGGGCTTCGACAGCGACCGCCAGGTGACCTGGTTCCTGCAGGGTTTCCGTGGGCCTGACCTGACCGTCATCGACGGCATCGTTGATGATCCGTTCGAGGTACTTCACTGGAAGCATTACTGGGACGGCGAGCCGTGCAGCTTTCCCGATCGGACCGGGGACCTGCGCGCAGTGATCAAGATCGATGACTTCTACTCAACCCGGCAGTGGCACAGCACCGGCATGTACGCCGATCTCTACCGGCCGAAAGGCCTCGAGCATGAGCTGATGCTCGTACTCCCTGCCGGGGGCCCGGCCAGAACCGCTGGCCCCGGCCGGACCCTGCGCTTGTTCTTGTTCCGCGGGCCCGGCCGGGACTTCTCGGAGGCAGATCGGGCTCTGCTCACGCTGCTGCGCCCGCACCTGTACGAGGCCTTCCTCCAGGCTGAGCAAGACCGCCATCCCCTGCCTGACCTCACGCCACGGCAGTGGCAACTGCTGGAACTGCTCGCCGCCGGGTACACCAACAACCAGATTGCCCGCAGGCTCGGCGTGACCGAGGGCACCGTGCGCAAGCATCTGGAGAACATCTACGGCCGGCTGCAGGTCTCCAGCCGCACCGCTGCCGTCACGCGCGCCTTCTCCCGCCGGGACAGCCTGCGGCAGTCGTGCTGAGCGTCAGCCGCGCTGGCCGGTGACGGCGTCCTCATACGCCCGGAGGGTGTGCACGAACATCGTGCGCTGGGCGGGTGACAGCGGCTCCAGCGCCTGACGCCACGCCTGCGCGCCGGGGGAGAGCCAGCGCGAGATCGCCGCCTGGCTGCCGGGTGCGATGCCGATGATGCGGCGGCGGCGGTCCGCGTCGTCTTCGCTGCGCACGAGTACTCCTTTGCGGGTCAGCTCGCCCACGATCAGGCTGGCGGTCGTCGGCGCGACCTGCAGGCGGCCAGCCAGATCGGACACGGTCAGCGGCCCGTCAAAAAGCAGGTAGGACAGCAAGGAGAGATGCCGTGGCGCCAGGTCGAGCGAGCGCAGTTCCTCCGGGACGGGCAGGCGCTTGACCCGCCCCACGATGCGCGGCATCAGCAGGAGCAGTTCACGGACGGTTTCGTCCCGCGTCAGGCCGTCTTTGCTTGCCATCGGCAGACCTCGCTAATACATTTGGAGTCAAAACTATCGTGCCATCAAAGATATTGTGCCAGGAGGCCGGATGCCGCACCTGACCGTGCACGCGATCGATGACGATCTCACCGGACGCGAACTCGAACTGATCGCTGGCCTTACTGATGCCGTGGTCACGGTCTACGGGGAGTGGGCCCGTGACCTGGTCGATGTCCGGCTGATCGGGCTGCCGCGGCAGCGCTGGGGCGTCGGCGGCCGGCCCGCCGTCGCGGCGGCGGTCTCGATCGCCGTCGGCATCCGCGAGGCCGCGTTTGCGCGGCCTGATGCCGACGAGGTCATGACGGCGCTGATCGCCTGCCTGACCGATGCGGTCGCCGTGATCTTCGGTGAGCAGGTGCGTCCCGCCGTGACGGTCGAGCTGATCGGCGTGCCCGCAGGCCGCACTGGCGTCGGCGGACTGCTGGTGTCGTGACCGGATTCGCATAACGGACAGCCGCGACGCCGTTTACTGCCAAGCTAGGCTTTATGTACCGACTGGTAAACGGGCGGCGGTGCTGGCCAGCACGCTACTGCGACCCTGCAGCCCGGGCACACAGCCGAGCCGAGGAGACGCAGTGACAGACGACAACACCCGCGCGGCCGCCAGCAGCCTCGGCGCAGAGCGTTACCGGTCCGAGCATGGCACTGCCCAGCTCACCGGCGTTCAGGCACTGGTGCGGCTGCCGCTGGACTGTCGCCGGGCCGACGTGCGGGTCGGCGCGAACACAGCAGGGTTCATCTCGGGCTATGAGGGGTCGCCGCTCGGCGGCTACGACCTCGAACTGCACCGGCTGGCCGGCCTGCTGGAGGAACTGCGGATCAGTTTCCGGCCAGCCGTCAACGAAGAGCTCGGGGCCACCGCGGTGATGGGGTCGCAGCTGGCCGGCGACCGGCCAGAAGCGCTGGTCGCGGCGGTCACCGGCTTCTGGTACGGCAAATCACCGGGGCTGGACCGGTCTGCTGACGCCCTCAGGCACGCCAATCTCGTCGGTTCGCATCCCGGCGGCGGCGCGGTCGCCCTGGTCGGCGACGATCCGGGTGCCAAGTCCTCCACCGTGCCTGGCTACTCCGAGGCGCTGCTGGCCGACCTGGGCATGCCGGTCTTCTACCCGGCCGACTCGCAAGACGTGCTGGACCTGGGACTGCATGCCGTGGCGATGTCACGCTGCTCAGGGCTGTGGGCGGCGATGAAGATCGTGACCGGGGTCGCGGACGGAGCCGGACCGGTCCAGTTCGGCCCGGACCGGATCGCCCCGCTCATGCCCGAGGATTCCGGCCTGGCCCCGTGGCGGCACCGGCCGAATGCCTGGTTGCTGCAGCCCGCGTCGGGGGAGCTGGAGCAGAGCCGCAGCGGGATCCGGTTCGACCGGGCCCTGCACTATCTCACGGTGAACCGGCTGGACCGGGTCGTCACCCCGGCCGGGCCGGCTCGGGTCGGGATCGTCGCCGCCGGCAACACCTATCAGGAGACCCGGCACGCGCTGCAGCGCCTCGGCCTCGACGACGCCGAGGCCGCGGCCCGCGGCCTGCGGGTGCTCAAACTGGCCGTCATCTACCCGCTCGTGCCGGAGGTGATCAAGGAGTTCGCCGACGGCCTGGACGAGATCATCGTGATCGAGGAGAAGCGCGGCTTCATCGAGTCCGCGATTGCCTCGATCCTGTACTCCGGCCCGCACCGCCCGGCCCTGAGCGGCAAGCGGGACCCGGCCGGACGGGAGCTTTTCCGGAGCTTCGGCGAGCTTGATGCTGACACGATCACCCAGGTACTGGCCCGGCGGCTCGGCGAGATCGGGGGTTTCCCCAGCGTCGGCGCCTGGTCGGACAAACGGCTGGCGCCGGCCGGGCGGGCCGAGCTTCAGCTCGCCACCCGGACGCCGTATTTCTGCTCGGGCTGTCCGCACAATTCCTCGACCCAAGCACCGCGAGGCGCCCTGGTTGGTGCCGGGATCGGTTGCCATGCGCTGACTCTCGTGGTCGCCCCGGAGCGGGTCGGTGACATCGTCGGCCTGGCCCAGATGGGCGGCGAGGGCGCGACCTGGATTGGCATGTCGCCGTTCGTTGAACGCGATCACTTCATCCAGAACCTAGGCGACGGCACCTTCCACCATTCCGGCAGCCTCGCGGTCCGGGCGTCGGTGGCGGCGGGCGTCAACGTGACCTACAAGCTCCTGTACAACTCGGCCGTGGCCATGACCGGCGGCCAGCACGCCGAAGGCGCGCGGGACGTCCCCGACCTGTGCCGGCTGCTGCTGGCTGAGGGCGTGGCCAGGATCGTGGTCACCACGCCCGACCCGCGTCACTACCCGCACCGGCGCAAGCTGCCGCGCGGCGTCCGGGTGCGGGATCGTGACCAGCTCATCGGGGTACAGCAGGAACTGGCTGCCGTGCCCGGAGTGACGGTCCTGATCCACGACCAGGAGTGCGCAACCGAGCTGCGGCGCAAGCGCAAGCGCGCCACGGTGCAGGCACCCCGGCAGCGGGCAATGATCAACGAACGGGTCTGCGAAGGCTGCGGGGACTGCGGCCGCAAGTCCAATTGCCTGTCGGTTCATCCGGTCGAGACGGTCTACGGGCGCAAGACCCGCATCGACCAGTCCAGCTGCAACCTAGATTTCTCCTGCCTCGAGGGCGACTGCCCGTCGTTCCTGTCGGTCACCCCGGCCCGGCAGGCTCCGGCTGCCCGGCCCGCATCGCCTCCGCCGGTCCTGGCAGACAAGGCGGTACCCCGGGTCGAGCGACAGCACATCAGGATCACCGGCGTCGGCGGGTCCGGCGTGGTGACACTGGCCCAGATCCTCGGCCGGGCCGCCACGATCGCGGGTTATCACGTGCGCGGGCTTGACCAGACCGGACTGGCCCAGAAGGGTGGCGCTGTCATCTCCGACCTGCGGTTCAGCGCCGGGCCAGCTAACGGCAACCGGGGCGCGTCCGGTGAGTGCGACCTGTATCTCGGCTGCGACGCCCTGGTTGCGGCCGAGCCGCGCAATCTCACCGTGGCCGACCCGGCCCGCACGGTCGCGATCGTCTCGCTCTCGGCCGTCCCGACCGGTGCGATGGTGCTCGATCCGGCCGTGCAGTACCCGGCGGAGACGGCCATCCTCAGCGTGATCGACGCGGCCACCCGCGCACAGCAGGCTCGCTACCTGGATGCGCGCCGGGCCGCTGTTGCGCTGCTCGGCAGCGATCAGTACGCGAACATGCTGCTGGCCGGCATGGCCTTCGAGGCCGGCGCGCTTCCGGTTCCGGCGGATGCGATCGAGGCCGCCATCGCCGACAACGGTGCCCAGGTGGAGCGCAACGTGGCCGCCTTTAGGTGGGGCCGGTACGCGGTCGCGGACCGGTCCGGCTTCGACGCTGCAGCCGGCACCAGCGCGGACAGCGACAGCGTGGCCCGGCGCCGGGGCGCCGAGCGGCTGGTGGCTGACGCGGGACTGTCTCTGGAGGGTGAGCTGGCCGGGCTGGTGGTCGCGCGCGCCGCCGAACTGACTGCCTACCAGGACGCCGGGTACGCGCGCCGTTATGTGGCCGAGGTCGCCGGCGTGGCAGCTCTCGATCCGGGCCGCGGGCACGGGGCCGAGATCGCGGTGGCGGTAGCCCGGCACCTCTTTACCCTGATGGCCTATAAAGACGAGTACGAGGTGGCCCGCCTCAGCCTGGCCCCGGAGGTTCGGACGCAGGTGGAACGCGAATTCGGGGCGGGCGCGCGGATTGCCTACCGTCTGCACCCGCCGGTGCTGCGAGCGCTCGGGATGCGGCGCAAGATCACCTTTGGCCCGTGGTTCCGGGTGGTGTTCACGGTCCTGGCGGCCGGACGGCGGCTGCGCGGGACACCGCTGGACGCGTTCGGCTGGGCCGCCGTCCGACGGACCGAGCGGGCGCTGCCGGCCGAGTACGCCGGCGCGGTGACGGATGCGCTGGGCCGCCTCGGCACCGGAGATGACGCGGCCTATGCCCGCGCACTGGCCGTCGCCGAGGCGGCCGGCCAGGTGCGCGGGTACGAGACCATCAAACTCGAATCGGTCGCGCGGTTCCGGACCAGCATCGCCGAGTTGCTGGCTGAGCCGGAGAACGAGCTGGCGAGCGCATCCGGCCGCTAGCCGCTACCCGCTGGCCGCACCCCGCTGCTGCTCGCTGCCGCCGTCCGCGGCCGGGCGGCCCGGCCCCGCGGCATCGCCCGGCCGGTCACCGTGACCTGGCCACCAGACGCGATGCCCGATGAGCGCGGTCAGGCTCGGTGAGAAGAACATTGCCATCACGAACGCGGCCAGGGCGATGCCGCAGGACACGGCGAACCCCAGCTGCGACAAGATCGTGTTCCCGGCCAGCGTCAGCGAGGCGAACGTGCCGGCCAGAATCAGTCCGGCCGCGGCAATCGTCGGCCCGGCATGCCGGAGCGCTACGGCGGCGGCCTCCCGCGGCTGCATGCCTTCCTTGGCTTGCTCACGCAGCCGCGCGATCATCAGGATGTTGTAGTCGGTGCCCAGCGCGACGACGAACAGGTACATGTAGACCGGCAGCAGGAACACCAGTCCGGGCTGGCCGGCCAGGCCCTGGAACACCAGCACGCTGGCACCGAGGGTCGCACCGAACCCCAGTCCGACCGAGGCCATCAGATACCAGGGCGCGACGGCGCTACGCAGCAGCAGCGCCAGGATCAGCAGGATGATGACCCCGGCCGTCGGGAACACCACCGCGTAGTCATGATTGACCGCCCGCTGAATGTCGGCGAAGACTGCGGTGGTGCCTCCGACCAGCGCGTAAGTTCCGGCCGGCGCGGCCGCATGTATCTCGGGTCGTAGCTGGTTCTTGATCAGGTTCACCGCCGCGGTCGACTCCGGGTTGTAGGACAGCGTGACTGAGTAGCCGGCCGTCGACCCGTCGGCGCTGACGGCTGGCGGCGCCACGGCGCCAACCCCGGCGAGCGACGTCAGCTTCGAGCCGTACGCGGTGAGCTCCGCAGCCGGGCAGCCGCCGGCCGGACGTGCTGTGCAGGAGCACGACCGTCGGGTCGGTCGACCCGGGCGGCAGTCCCTTCTCCAGGGTCTTCAGCGCGGTCTGCGACTCGGCCGTGCTGGGGATGCCGGCCGAGGACAGGTCGAAGGTCGGCTTGTATCCGAGCGCCCCGATGGCCAGCACGACGAGGACCAGCCCGGAGACGATGGCGAACAGGGCTGGCCGACGCCCGAGTGCCCGGCCGATGGCGGCGAATCTGGCCGCCTTGGGCTCTCGCTGCCAGGCCTTGGATGGCCAGAACACGCGCGGGCCGAGCAGTGACACGACTGCCGGAACCAGGGTCAGGCCCGCCAGCAACGTGACCGCGACAGCGATCGCCAGCGTCGGCCCGAGCGACCGCAAGACGCTCAGGGTCGACAGCAGCAAGGCCAGGAACGCGACGATGACGACGCCGGCGGCCGAGGCAATCACCTCGCCAACTCGGGCCACTGCACTCGCCATCGCCTGCTTGGGATCCTCGCCGCTGCGCAGTCGCTCCCGGTAGCGGAACATGAGGAACAGGATGTAGTCCGTGCCGATGCCGAACAGGACCACGATCAAGATGGTGGAGACCGAACTGTCGGCATCGAGATGAAGCGCCTTGTTCACGTCGCTGATCAGGCCGGTGGCGACCTGCGAGACCAGCGCGATCACGATCAGCGGCAAGAAGGCGATGATCGGGCTGCGGAAGATCACCAGCAGCAGGATCAGGATGAGGGCGAGAGTGGCGAGCAGGACGATCTGCTCGGCTTTTTTGCTGGACTGCTGGCTGTCTAGCTGCTGCGCCGCGGCCCCGGTCACGCCCTCGGTCAGCCCGGTGCCCGGCATCAGCGGCTTGAGGTCCGCGCGCAGCGTCTTGACGGCATCGCCGGCCGCGGTCCCGGTGCCGTTGACGACACTGTTCGGCATGGCCACCAGCGCGGTCTGGACCAGGCGGTTCGGCGACGGGGGACCGGCGGTCACGGCGAGGATGTCCCGGACGTGCTTGCCGTTCACCGCTTTGGCGATCGCGGCGACCCTGGCCGAGTCGGCGGCGCTGAGCCGGCCGCCGTCGGACCGGGCGAACACGATAATGGCGGCGTCGGCCGTCACGTGATCCGCCTGCGGGAATGCCTTGGCTTGCAGGTTCGCGGCCCGGATTGACTCGTAGCTCTTCGGCAGGAAGCTGCTTTCGTTGGTCGTCGTCGGCAGCCCCGGCGAGGTAGCTATCACGGCGACGGCCGCAATCAGCCAGAGCGCGATCACCCGCCACGGGTGGCGCACCACGACCCGACCGACCCACCCGAAGGGGCCGCTGTGGCGCGCTCCCGGCCTGTCAGTCCGGCGATCCGCAGGACTGCTGCCGCCTGCCTGGCTGCCGCCGCCCTCCGCGCCCGCGCCACCTTCCATGCTGCCGCCGACGGCAATCCGGTCCGTCGTATAGCCGTGCTTGTTACTCACCATGTCCCCTTCGGCGCATGTCACGACCCGCTCCATGCCAAACCAGCGCGACGCCGGCCGCGCTAGCTGGAGGGCCGGTCCCCGGCGCACTCTGGCGTCCGGCAATCAGGGCACCTCACCCCGTTAGGTACCAGGATGCCGTCGGCTCGCCACGCCCTGCAGTGCCTGGACGCATGACCTCGGCATGACAAATGTCAGTGCGCGGCGGTGGCCCGGCGGTCGGCGGCGGTCGCCCGGCGTCAAACGGACCAGACGCCGTTGGGGCAAGCATCCGCCGTCCGGGTGACTGGCTGTGCTATATAAATCGCAAGCTACTGATCACGCAGGGTAGTCATGTCCGTTTCCGGGGGGAGACCATGCTCAATCCAGACCAGACAGGTCAGCTGAGCGCGGGCCTGCTTGAGGTGCCCATCCGCTCGCCGGTTTCGCGGCGGTCGCTGTTGCGCGGTGCGGCGCTCGCGAGCGCTGCGGGACTCACCGCTCATTCGCTGGCCGGCGCCTCGGACCCGGCCCGAGCGGCGGCCGACTCGGCGTCAGCGGCAGACCGGACCGGTCAGGCCGGGCCGACGCCCGCCAACCCGGATATCGACACCACGGACGAGATCGTCGTCCATATCCGCCAGACCAAATCCGGGCAGCTGGACATCTTCCGCGGCACGAACCAGACAACCGTTCGCGATCCGGACCTCGTCGCGCGCCTTGTCCGCGCCAGCCGTAGCTGACGCCATTCCGCTCTTCGCTACTAGCTCATGTGAGGTACCGATGTCGTCCCACCGCGAAGCGCCCGAGATCTCTCAGGATCCGGCCGCCGATAGCACCGATGTCTACGCGTTCATCAGCCCGGACCAGCCCACACCGTCACGCTGATCGCCAATTATGTTCCGTTACAGGAGCCAGCCGGAGGCCCGAACTTCTATCAGTTCGGCACCGATGTGCTCTACGAGATCCACGTCGACAACAACGGCGACGGTTACGCGGATATCAGCTATCAGTTCAAGTTCCACACGAAGCTGACGACGCCAGGCAGCTTCCTCTACAACACCGGACCGATCACCTCGCTGAGCGACCCGACCTGGAACAGCAAGCAGTTCTACACGGTGACCAGGATCGAGAAGTCCGGCGGACCTGAGGTCCTGGGACACCACCTGGCATGCCCGCCGTGCAATGTGGGCGTCCTGTCGACCCCGCACTACGAGGACCGGCTCGGCCGGCCTGCCGTGCACACACTTGACTGCGGCGCCAAGGTCTTCGCCGGTCAGCGTGCCGAGGAGTTTTACGTGGACCTGGGTTCGATCTTCGACCTGGGCAACTTGCGGCCGTTCCAGGAAGCCAACGTCTTCGGCAAGGCCGCCGGCCTGACGGCAATGCCCGGTGTCAACGCGACCAATCACCTGAACGTGCACACGATCGCAATCCAGATCCCGACTTCGCAGCTGACCCGGCGCGGTCACCCGACGATCGGCGTGTGGACGACTGCGTCCCGGCAGCGCGCCCGCGTCCGGTCGGCAGAGGACGGGACGAGCACCGCCAGCGGCCCGTTCACGCAGGTGTCCCGGCTGGGCAACCCGCTGGTCAACGAACTGCTGATCCCGCTGGGCAAGAAGGACTACTGGAACACTCAGGCGCCGGTGCACGACAAGCAGTTCGCTACCTACGTCGCGCACCCCGAGTTCGCCGCGTTGCTGCCGGTGCTCTACCCGGGCGTGTTCCCGCACCTGGCCGCCCTGGACAAGTCCGGCAAGCCCCGCGCCGACCTCGAGGCGATTCTGCTGACCGGCATCCCGAAGGGACTGATCAGGGGCTTCACGAACTACACCGGCGCGGTGGAGGCCGACATGCTGCGGCTGAACACGACGATCCCGCCCACGCCGCGCAGCTCGAAGAAGTTCAGCACTCTCGGGGTGGTCGGCGGCGACCTGGCCGGGTTCCCGAACGGCCGCCGGATCACCGACGACGTCGTCACCATCGAACTGCGCGCCATCGCCGGGATCACCTACCCGCTCGTCGATCCCCACTACAAAGTCGACCCGGTGGCCAAAGTCGTCACCGACGGCCTCACCGGCAAGAGCGTGCAGAACAAGCCGCTACCGCGGTTCCCCTACATGGGCGTGCCATACGACGGGTATCACCACCCGTCCTGATCACGGCGGGGCTTCGGCAGGCCGGGTTGCGTTGTCGTCAGGATCGCGACGGCTTGGGTTGTTGTGGCGCAGGTTCTGCCATGGCGCGGGTTGCTCAGGTATGCGGAGGCACGGTCTGCGGGGGCACGGTGCGGCGCCGGACCCTCTGACCGGTCAGCGTCCAGGACCGGGAGCAGCCGGTGCAGCCCAGTAAGGGCCCGAACTTCTCCGATTCGCGGCCCGACGGCCCGAGCACCCCGCCGCAGGAGCACCCGTCGCCCGTCTCCATCAGCCGCGACCGTCGCGTAGCTCTGCGACCGGACCGCTCATGCGGGCGCGCCACGAGCCGTGTTTCGCGGCGTGCTTCGGTGACGAGCCACCACGAGACGCCCAGCACCACGACAATCGCGGCAGTCACGAAATACGCCATTGCTGCCGCCTTCATTTCAGGGGATTGACCGGTTGCACCGCGCAGCGAGTCTCGGGTCAGCGCGAAGCCCTCCGGCACTACCCGTTTGTCGCTCCGCCAACCAGACGAACGCGGCTCGCCCAGCCGCTCACCACGACCCGCCGGCGCCACCGACGGGTCGCCAAACGAGGTTGCTACGTTTCGTGGCCCCATACTGGTATAAAACGGCCCCGAAAATGCCTCCGAACGTAGCAATGTCGGGCCGCGCGCCGGGCCGCGCCGCATCGCGCGTCAGGCCGCGCCGCATCGCGCGTCAGGCCGCGCCGCATCGCGCGTCAGGTCGCGCCGGAGAGGTCGCCAGACCGCGAGTGGGCTCTTATCGACATTGATGTCAATATAGACAAGGTCAGGCCGGCTGGGTCAGCGCGGCGACCGGGACTACGAGGAGAACGCGGTGGAGCTGGAACGCATTGCCGACATCATCGAGGTCGAGCAGGTACTGGCCCGGTACGCCTCGGCCATGACGCGGCACGACATCGACGCCGTCATCGAGGTCTTCACCGAGGACGGGACCTATAGCGCCTTCGGCGATACCTACACCATGGCCGACTTCCCGGCCCTGACCGAAGCCGCGCCGCAGGGGCTGTACTCTCTCGGCGTCCCGGCGCTGGAACTCCAGACGGATACCGGCACCGGGGTCCAGCCGGTGTGCTTCGTGAACCAGGCTGATCATTCGCTCCGCATCGGGTACTACACCGACAGCTACGAGCGCATGCCCGACGGGTGGCGGATTAAGACCCGCGCGATGACGTTCCTGCGCCGTGACGGCAGCCGGGACTCCGGCCGCACGCATGATGTCAGCCGCCCGCTGCCAGGCAGTCAGGCGCCGTCCTGAGGCTGCAGGGAGCGGGCGGTCAGCCCGCCGGTCTCTTCGAGCGCGACAGCAGGCGGTCAAGGTTCGCCCGCAGCTCCGGCGAGCCGAACGAGCGGTCCTCGGCGGTGAGCGCGAAGTCGAGCGTCGCCAGCACGGCCCGCTCGAGGTGCAGGTTGAGGATGCGCTTGGTGTCCTCGACCGCCTGCTGGGGCAGCTTGGCGATCCGGCGGGCGCACGCCATGCGCCTGGTCGAGCACCTCGTCGTCGGGACAGACGTGGTTGACCAGGCCGATCTCGGCCGCGCGCTGCGGCCGGGATCGCGATCGCCGGTGAGCGCGTACTCCTTGGCCAGCTGGAGGCTGGTGAGCAGCGGCCAGGTGACCGGGCCGCCATCGGCGGCGACCAGGCCGACCATGACGTGCGGGTCGGCCAGGTGCGCGCTCTCGGCCATGAACACGATGTCGGACAGCGCGACCAGGCTGCAGCCGAGGCCGACCGCCGGACCGTTGACCGCGGCGACGATCGGCAGCCGGCAGCGCGACCATGCCCGGTGACGATCTGGCGGCCGTCGGCGAGCGTCTGCGCGGCGCAGCGCGGGTCGCGGGTCAGCTCGTCGAGGTAGTCGAAGTCGCCGCCGGCCGAGAACGCCCGCCCGTTGCCGGTGAGCACCGCGACCCGCGCGCTCGGGGTCGGCGTCGAGCTGCGGAACAGCGTCGCGCCAGCCCGCCGTGGAGCGCGTGGTTGGTGGCGTTGAGCTCGTCGGGCCGGTTCAGGCGGACGATGCGGATCGGGCCGTCGACCTCGACCTCGAGCTCGGGGGGCAGGTCGTAGCTCGTCATGACGCGGGCAGTCCCAGGATGCGGGTGGCGACGAGGTTGCGCTGGATCTGCGACGTGCCGCCCATGACGCTCTGCGCCCGGCTGTAGAGGTACACCTTCAGCCAGGTGTCGTCGCGCGCTCGCCGTGGCCGGCGCCGCCGATGCCGAGGGCGGCGTGGCCGACGGCCTGCTCGACCTGGGTCATGAGCAGCTTGTCGACCGAGCCCTCCGGGCCGTGCGAGATGCCGTCGAGCCGATCGGACAGCCGCCGGCACACGTGCAGCCGCAGCATCTCGGCCTCGACGATCGCCCAACCGAGCTCGCGGACCTGCTCGGCGTCCGATAGCGGTCGGGCTCGCTCGCGCACCTGCGTGCGCGAGCTGCGTTGACGAGCTTGCGTGTAGCGAGCGACGTAGCCCAGCTCGCCCGGGCTCGCGCTCGTGGCTGACGACGGTCATCGCCAGCCGCCAGCCGTCGCCCGGCTGCGCCGATCATGTCGGCGGCCGGCACGCGGGCGCCGTCGAAGATCGACCTCGCCGAACTCGCTTGGTGATGCCGTTGATCATCTTGAGCGGTCGCTGCTCGATGCCGGGCTGGTGCATCGGCACCGCGAACGCCGAGATGCCCTTGTGCTTGGGCACGTCGGGGTCGGTGCGGGCCAGCACGAGGCACCAGTCGGCGCTCGTCGGAGTAGCTCGTCCAGACCTTGTGGCCCGTGATGACGTACTCGTCGCCGTCGCGGTCGGCCCGGGTGCGCAGCGAGGCGAGGTCGGAGCCGGCGTCGGGCTCGCTGAAGCCCTGGCACCACCGCTCGCGCCCGTTGACGATGCCGGGCAGGAACCGCCGCCGGATGTCGTCGTTGCCGTGCTCGAGGATGCCCTGCACGAGGTAGCCGAGGCTGGGCCGCGGCGGCGCACCGGCCGCGGCCAGCTCGTCGTCGAGGATCACGTCGTAGACGGTCGGCAGCTCCTGGCCGCCGATGTCGTGCGGCCAGGACATGCCGAAGAAGCCGCCGTCGTAGAGCGACTGGTGCCAGGCCGGCCTGGCCGTCCCAGTACTCGTCGGCGGTCGAGGACGCGGGCAGGCCCGGGTTGTTGTCGGCCGAGCCAGGCCCGCAGCCGGAGCCGGAACGCGGCCTCGTGCCGGCGAGTCACCGAAGTCCATCGCCGGCCTCCGATCCCGTGGTGGTCGAGCACCCGTTGGCCAGGCTCGCGCCCGACGCCGCCGAGCACGTCGGCTCGACAGCAGCGCGCGGCGCAGGTAGACGTGGGCGAGGCACTCCCAGGTGTTGCCGATGCCGCCGTGCACCTGGATCGCGGTCTCGCACACCGTGCGCGCGGCCCGGGCGCAGTAGGCCTTGGCCACCGCGGCGGCCGCGCGAGCGCCTCGCCGGGAGCGAGCGCATCGACCGCCCAGGCGGCGTGCAGCGCGACGCTGCGCGAACCCTCCATCGCGACGAAGGCGTCGGCCAGCAGGTGCTGGACCGCCTGGAACGACCCGATCGCCAGCGCCGTACTGGCGGCGGACCCTGGCGTATTCGCAGCCAAGCCTGGATGGCGCCGCGCATCGTGCCCGACGAGGTCAGCGCAGGTCATCGCGATGGCGAAGGCCGTCCACCGGACCACGGCCGCCGGTGTCAGCGGCCGCCGACCCGGCAGCGGCGCGGCGTGCGTGCTGCTGACGAGTGCGCTGGACCGGGTGAGATCGACGTCGCCTGCGGGTCGCGGCAGGTCTACCCGGCCGAGTTGGTACCCCGCAGGCCCGTCGACTAGCAGCAGCGCGGCCGTGCAGCCGGCCGCGTCGATGGCGACTAGATCGGCCTGGCTGGCCCGGTCGGCCGGGCTGCCCGGAGCGGCCACGGTCGCCAGTTGCGACAGGCCGGGAACGAGCGCGACCGTCTCCGGTGCCGGCGCAGGCGGCGCGCCGGTCAGGCGCCTGAGGTCGGCAGCCAGCGTCGGTCCCAGGAACGAGGTGTCGGCGAGGCCGCGGCCAAGTTCCTGTGCGATCAGCGCCGTCTCCACCGCAGACGCCAGCGCCTGATCGTGACCGTCGTCGGTCCGCAGGTCCCGCCAGCCCGCGGCGCTGACCGCGACGTCCAGCCTGGCGCTTCGCTGCGCGTCGCCGAGGTCCCGGACGGAGCGCGGGGCGAGGCCACCGACGAGCTGAGCGGCCGAGTCACGCAGCGCCCGCTGCTCGGCCGACAAGCGGACGTCCATCAGCGCTCCTCCCGCTGGCCGGCGCGAGGCCGTGGTGCCGGACTCCGCATGTCGTGCGCTGCCTCCTCCGGGCGCTGCGGCGTCCGTCTGCTCCGCCTCCGATGAGAACCTATACTGACGTCAAAGTCAATAACAAGGGGAACGTGGCCCGGCCTGCCGTCGGCTAACAGCGATGCGGGCGCGGCCGGACCCGGCGCCAGGACGAATCTCGATGTCGAAGTCACAATCTAGATATAGTCGTCGGGCCGGCTGTCGGACTGGCTGGCCCGGCCGAGCGGAGACGAGGTACCAGGATGCAGGCGGACCCGGCGATCAGCGACGGAACCGTGGCGCTTGTCCTGGCGTTGTTCGCGGATTATGCCCGGCACCTTGATCTTGTTCGTGATCCGCAGGCCTGGGCCGAGCTCTACCGCGCCGACGGCAGCCTGATCACGGCCGATCGCGCGATCAACGGCCGGGACGCACTGCGCGAGTTTGCCGTGGGCTCCATCCCCGGAGTCCATGTGCAGGCGGTGCCCCAGTTGCGGGCCCGTGCTGACGGCGGTCTGGATTCGGTCACGTCGTTCGTCTTCATCATCGCGGCCAGCGGGGATCTGCGCGCCGGGTACTACACCGACCAGCTCGAGCGAGACGGCGACCGGTACGTTTTCGTCCGCCGGCAGATCAGCATGCTGGTCCGGACCGACGTGCCCTGACCAGCCGGCACCAGCGGGCCCGACGCGGCGCGGCCACGGCCCCGGGCTCAGGTGGTCAGGATGGAGACGGCGGCGACGCCGGGGGCGCCGTACAGCTGGGCGAGGCCGACCCGCGGGGTACCCGCGACCTGTCTCTCCCCGGCCCGCCCGCGCAACTGGGTGACCAGTTCGTGCACCTGCCGCAAGCCGGACGCCCCGACTGGCTCGCCGTTGGCAATGAGGCCGCCGTCGGTATTGACCGGCAGGCGCCCGGACAACCCAGTGGCGCCACTGGCGACCAGCGCGTTCTGCTCGCCGTCTTCGCACAGACCGCACTCGGCCAGGTGCATGACCTCGGCGCCCGCGTCGGTGTCTTGCAGTTGCGCGATGCCGACGTCGCCGGGGTCCACTCCGGCCCGGTCGAACGCGACCGCGGCCGCGTCCACCGTTGGCGATCGCACGTGCAGCTGCGACGGCGCCGCCGACGGGCTATGCACCTCGAAGGCCCCGAAGCGCCTGGTTCGCGTCACCGCGCTCCGCAGGTAGACCGGGCTGATCAGTGAACCGGCGGGCGATCGCCGCGCTGCACACCACGACTGCCGCGGCGCCCTCGTCCGGACTGCAGAACATGTACTGCGTGAGCGGGTAGTTGACCATCCGGGAACTCAGGATCTCCGCCGGGCTCAGTGGCTTGCGACGGTAAGCGAAGGGATTGAGGCTGCCGTTGCGGTAGTTCTTCGCGGCGACGGCAGCCAGCGTCTCGTGCGTGACGCCGAAGTCGTGCATGTAACGGTTGATCTTCATCCCGAAGAACTTGGTGGTCAGGAACAAGCCCATCTCGCCGTACCAGTGCGGGCAGGCGTACTGGTCTGGCTCGGCGGTGAACGCGCCAGGGTCGTGCTTGTCCATGCCCAGGACCAGACCGATCTCGTACTCGCCAAGCTGGATCTGCTGGCTGGCCAGCGCCAGCGCGCTGCCTGCTGTAGCGCAGCCGTTGTAGACGTTGGTGAACTGCACGCCGGTCAGGCCCAGGTCGGACACGACCGCGTCCGGCTGGTCAACCTCGTAACTCCCGCCGACCGCGAACTGCATGTCCGCCCAGCTCAGGCCCGCGTCTGCCAGAGCGGACCTGGCGGCCTCGGCGCCCATGCTCAGCGCCGTCTTACCAGGGAACCGGCCGAACGGGTGCAGGCCCACGCCGACGATGGCGACCTCAGGCACGCTGCGCCTCCTTCGTGCCGGCCACGCCGGCGGTACTGCCCGGACCGGCGGTGGCGTCCGGACTGGCGGTTGTGCCCGGGGCGAACGCGAAGGTGACGATCTCGTCGCCGGATTCCGTCGAGCCGAACGGCATCACGACCAGCCGCATCGGCATGCCGATGCGCAGTGTGTCCTGCGTGCAGCCGATGAGGATGCTCTCCACCCGCAGTTGCCCGGCGAGCTCGATCAGCCCGACATACCAGGGCTCGAACGGATCAGCGGTGAAGAAGGTGCCGGTAAAGGGCGCCTTCGGCGGGAAGCCCTGCGATGTCCAGGTCCACAGGGTGCCGGTTCGCTCCAGCAGGCGGGACTCCACCGCGGTGGCGCCGCAATTCGGGCAGCCTGTCCGGACCGGGAAACAGTGGGCCCCGCAGCGTAGGCAGCGGCCGCCGATAAGCCTCGGGTCGTCATCCGGCCAGGTGAACAGTCCCTCGGCGATGGCCCGCTGTGCCATATGACTCCCTCCGAAGCCGAAGCCGAAGCCGGCCGCGCGGCCCCGCCGTACAGTGCCACGGCGGCCTCGGAGAAAACTATAACCGACGTCATAATCATTTCTAGTCTCCGGGTCACGGAGAACTGGCTTGGTGCTCTCCTGCTCGGCTGCGCTGCTGCTCTGCGCACTGTGCTGGTGCCGGCGTTGGCCCATGGGGCAGCAGGAGGGCCAGTGGCGAGTCAGCGGTCGGCCGTAGTGCGCCGAGTATGCTTTCGACGTCGAGTTACGTCTGCAGGGGAGCAGAGATGGACGCGGAGCCGCGCTCAGCGAAGGGCCGCCGGACGCGCGCGCGGCTCATCGAGGCGGGCAAGGCCGTGTTCGAGCGGGACGGGTTCCTCCAGGCGCGGATCACCGATATCGCGGCTGCGGCCCAGGTCTCACACGGCTCCTTCTACCACTACTTCGATTCCAAGGAATCGCTGTTCCGGGAGATCGCCGAGGAGGTCGAAGTCCGGCTGGTCTCCATGGACGACATCGCGCATCACGTCGACGCCGAGTCCGGGCCGGTCGACCGGATCCGCGCGGCGAACCGGTCGTACCTGATGGCCTACAAGAAGGAAGCCCGCATCATGCGGGTGATCGAGGAAGTCAGCCGTTATGACGAGACGGTCCGGAGCGTTCGCGCCAAACGCGACGACTACCTGGCCGCCCGGCTGGAGTCGGCGATCTCGCGGCTGCAGTCGGAGGGCCTGGCCGACCGGCGGATCGACACCCGGTACGCGGCCATGGCGCTCGGCGGGATGGTCGCGAAGTTCGCCGAGATGATGTTCGTCGGCGGCAGCACGTTTGATCTGGAGATCGCCGTCGAGCAGCTGACGCTCCTGTGGGCCAATTCGCTCGGCATCCGCGAGGGTAGGGGCGGCCGGGCCCGCGCCAAGACCGGCGCCGCGTAACCTGCGCCGGGAAACTCCGGGCTCAGCCGCGCGGTTCCTGATCGCGCTGTTCCTGATCGTGCGGTTCCTTGTCGCGCGACTTCTGGTCGCGCAGCCGGGCGGCCATCCCGCCAGGCCGTCCGCGGCCCGCGTCCGCGAGGGCCTGCCGCTGGATCTTCCCCGAAGCTGTCCTGGGCAGCGGCTCGTCCCAGAACACAATCTGCTCCGGCAGCTTCCATTTGGCCAGGCCGCCGGCCAGCAGCCGGCTGGCGATGGTGTCGAAGTCCGGCGCCGGATCGCTGCACCGGACGGCCAGCACCAGTCGCTCGCCGGTCTGGTCGTCGGGAACTCCGTAGGATGCAGCCTCGTCCACGCCCGGCAGCGCCAGGGCGGCTGCATCGACTTCGGCAAGCGAGATCTTCATGCCCTTCCTGGCCACGATTTCCTTCGCCCGGCCGGTAACGGTCAGCCGGCCGCGATCGAGAACTCCGAGGTCACCGGTCCGGAACCAGCCGCCCTCGACGAAGGCATCGCGGTTGTCGGCCGGGCTGAGATATCCCAGGAAGCGCATCGGCCCGCGAACCAGCAGCTCGCCGGCGACGGGACCGTCCGTCCGCAGCTCGACCCCCCGCGCGCCGACCCCGTCGTCGGCGACCCTGAGCTGGTCTTGATCCGATGGCGACGTGGCCGTGGCACACGGCACCTCAGACGAGCCGTAGATCCGCACTGGAGTGATGCCGAAACGGTCCATCGCGAACTCCAGGACCGGCCGCGGAATCATCGTGCCGCCAAGGCACATCGCCCGGAGCGGGAGTGTGCGGACGTCGCGCTCGGCAGCCTGCCTGAACAGTTCCTCCATGATGATCGGCGCGCCGCCGAGCACGGTCGCGCGCTGCGATCTGAGCCGATCGAGCGACGCGGCAGCGTCGAAATGATCTTCCAGTATCAGCCGCGCGCCCCGGTCGAGGGTCAGGTGCAGCTGAGCCAGACCGGTGATGCTCGCCAGCGGTGTCGACAAGAAGGCGGCGTCATGCTGGGTCAGTGCCAGTGCCGCCGCCATGCTCCGAGCACCGGCGCGAAGGGTGTTCAGGCTGTGCACGACAGCCTTCGGCTGGCTGGTCGTGCCGGAGGTGAAGACGACTGCGCGTGGCGCGCGAGGATCGGGCTCGGTCCAGTCTCGGCGCAGGCCCGGCCACTCCCCGAGCTCGCTGAAGGACAGAACAGGCGGTCGGCCCCCGGCCAGTCCTAGCCGGCTGGCCAGCTCCGGCCAGGTGATGACCAGGGCTGCATCCACCAGGTCGAGCGCATGCCGGACGTCCGCCTGGCCGCAGCGGCGGTCGAGCAGCACGGCGATACCGCCGCAGCGGAGGATCGCGTGATAGGCCGCGACTGCCTCTGCCGCCAGCGGTGCGATCACCAGCACCGGCACACCGTCGGCTATCCCGTTTCGGCTGAGGCAGTCCGCCGCCCGGGCGATCTGCGCTTCCAGCCGCTCGTAGGACCAGCTCGAGCTGGCATCGGCGACGGCTACCTTCGCGGGCGTGCGCCGGGCATAGCGCTCCACGCCGTCGGCCAGGCCGGCGTCATCCCATAGTCCCTCGGCGACGTAGCGATCCTGCACGTGTTGCGGCACCGGCGGAACCCCGGTCAGCTCCATGAGCCTCCTCCCTGCCGAGTCGTCGGGAGCGTCGCCGTCGTGGCCCTGGCCGGCGAAGGCTAGCCGCGCTCGTCACGCAGCAGGCAGAGGCCGTCTACTGCGGCAAAGCCATCGGCGCTGACAACTAGCGGGTTGATGTCGAAGGTGTCGATCCACTCGCGTCCCGATGCGGCCAGCCGGCTCACCCGGACCAGGATCTCGGCCAGGGCCTCCCGGTCCCAGGCCCGCCGCCCGCGGACGCCGGACAGGACGCCGAGATCATCGAACTCGGCGATCATCTCGGCGGCGTCGGCGGTGCTGAACGGCGCCAGCCGCCCGCTGACGCGACCGAGCACCTCGACGAAGATGCCGCCCAGGCCGAAGGCCACCACCGGCCCGAGCTCGGACGTGCTTCGGATGCCGATGAAGGCCTCGCCTTCGGCCTCGACCATTTTCTGCACCACGACCAGCTCGGGCAGGCCGTCCCGGCCGGCCAGGCCGCGCAGCTCCGCGACCGCTGCGTCCAGCCCGGCGGCGGCCACGCCGAGCCGCACCGCGCCGTGCTCGGTCCGGTGCGCGACGTCAGCGAGCTTCACAACGTACGGGCCATCAAAGGGCACGTGGCCAATGCCGGCGGGGGAGCCGGGCACCAGGTGATACGGGGCGACCGGGATCCCGGCCGAACTGAGCAGGTCCATCGTCGCCGCGAACGGCAGCATCGGGCCCGCCGCGCCGCCGATGGCGGTCACCTCCGGCCGGGATGCGGAAGCCACCGTGGCAGGATCCTGAATCCGCGCATCCGGCCTGGACCGGACGAAGGTGGCCATCGTGTTCAGGCCGCGCAGGCAGCCGCGCAGTCCGTTGCCGACCGCGACGCCGTACTTGATGCGCAGGTCATCCAGCCACTGGCCGCCGTTGCCAGCCAGCGGCGCGAGGATCGTGGCATTGCCGCCGGCCGCCAGCGTGCGCTGCGCGAACGCCTCGGCGCCAGCACGCACGGTCACGTCCCAGTCGGCGAACTGGTTGAGGAAGATGTTGGTGTCGAACTCGGGAGCGGTCAGATAGGTGTTCATGATGGCCTCGACGATGTCGGGCCGGGACCCCATGAACCCGGTGGCGTCCAGCGGGTTGGGTACCGTGGCGCCCGGCACGACCGAGCCGATGAACTCCGACAGGCGCCCGACCTCAGGGATGTCCACGCCCTCGGTCTCCGCCATATCGCCGGCCATCGCGGCGAAGCCGCCGGTTCCGGTGAAGACGAACAGCCCGCGCACCGCGGACCAGCGGGCCCGCGGCAGCTGCTCGAGGAACTGCACCCGGTCCGCGAGTTCGTCGATCTCGTCCGCGCGCAGGATTCCGGCCTGCTTGAATGCCTGCTCGTAGACCCACGCATCGCCGGTCAGCGTGCCGGTATGGGACACCGCCATGCGCTGTGTCCGCTCGGTCCTGGCCAGCTTGACCGCCACGATAGGTTTCCCGGCGGCCCGTGCCCGGGCGGCGGCGGCGAAGAAGGCCTGCGGCCGCCTGATCTTCTCCACCACCAGGCAGATGATCTCGGTGCCCGGATCGTCGACGAGGTAGTCCAGGTAGTCGGCCATGTCGGTCACCGGCTCGTTGCCGGCCGAGATCATCAGATTGAAGCCGACACCGCCCGCCCGCCACGCCGCCGCGCCCATCGCCTCGATCGTGGCACCGCTGTGCGCGATCATGGAGACTCCGCCGGGCCGCCGCGAGAAGTGCGGCAGCATGGTCAGGTCGAGTTTCTTCGGCACGTTGATGTACCCGACGCCGTTCGGGCCGACGACCGGCATGTTCGCGGCCAGTGCGGCCGCCCGCAGGCGTTCCTGCAAGGCGGCGCCGTCCGTGCCGAACTCGGAGAACCCGCCCGCGACGGTGATAAGACCGCCGGCGCCGCACTCGGCGGCTTCCTCGGCAAGCTCGGTTGTGCGCTCGGCGCTCATCATGCTCAGTACCGCGTCGACGGGCTTGCCGATGGCCCGCAGGCTGGGGTAGGTCGGCTGACCGAAGACAGAGTCGTGCCGGGGATGGACATAGAAAACGTCGGCGTCGCTGTCCAGCGTCCCGCGTGAGTTGATGGCGAACCTGCTGGCCTCGCTGGCGCCCACGATCGCGACGGACTTCGGATCGAGGACCCGGTCCAGCGATGGCCTGCCGGACGGGAGCGGAGCGGCAGGGGAGTGGTTCGGCATGGTGTCCGGCCCTTACACGCTCAGGCCGACGAGTTTGGTGTCCAGGTACTCGGTGATGCCTTCCTGCGCCGCCCTCGCGGCCGAGGCCGCTCTCCTTCATGCCGCCGAACGGGGCCGCGGCGGAGGTCGGGTTGATGTCGTTGATCGCCGACGATCGCGAACCGGAGGGCCTCGACTGACCCGGATAGGCCCGGGACAGGTCGTCGCGTGTACACATAGGAGGCCAGGCCGTAGCTGGTGTCGTTGGCCATCTCGATGACCTGTTCCTCGTCGTCGAACGGGATGACGGCCGCGATCGGCCCGAAGGTCTCCTCGCGGTAGATGACCATGTCCGGGGTGACGTCGGTGAGCACGGTCGGCGCGAAGAAGCGTCCCGTTGTCGTAGCCCGGCCGGTCAGCCGCTCGCCGCCCGGCCAGCAGCCGGGCGCCCTTGCCGACGGCGTCGGCGACGTGCCGCTCCATCTTGGCCAGCGCCGGCTCGTCGATGAGGGGACCGATCGTGACGCCGTCGTCGAGGCCGTTGCCGGCCCGCATGGCGCTGACCCGGCCCCGACAGGACAGACAGGAACTCGGTGTCGACCATCGAGCGGTGCACGTAGATGCGGTTCGGGGAGATGCAGGCCTGCCCGGTGTTGAGGAACTTCACCAGCGCGGCACCCTTGGCGGCGTGCGCGGGATCGGCGTCACCGAAGACGATGAACGGCGCGTGGCCGCCGAGCTCCAGCGACACCCGCTTGACGTGGCCGGCCGCCTGCAGGCCATGCTCTTGCCCACCTCGGTGGACCCGGTGAAGGTGAGCTTGCGCACCGCCGCGTTGGCCAGCAGCGACTGGCCGACCGGAGCGGGGTCGCTGGTCGTGACCAGGTTGCACACGCCGGGCGGCACGCCCGCCTCGGCCAGCAGCTGGAAGACCGCCACGGCGCACAGCGGGGTCTGCTCGGCCGGCTTGAGGACCACGGTGCAGCCCGCCGCGAGCGCCGGGCCGACCTTCCGGGTGATCATCGAGATCGGGTAGTTCCACGGAGTGATGGCGCCGACCACCCCCACTGGCTGATGCATCGTCATGAAGCGCTGGTCGGCGCGGGCCGACGGGATCGTCGTGCCGTAGACGCGCTTGGCTTCCTCGGCGAACCACTGCAGGAAGTCGGCGCGTAGCGGACCTCGTTGCGGGCCGCGCGCAGCGGCTTGCCCTGCTCAGCGGTCATCAGCCGGGCGAGATCCTCAGCCCGCTCGGTCATCAGCCGGTGCGCCTCCAGCAGGACCGCGGCCCGTTCGTAGGACGTCTTCGCGGCCCAGCCGCGGGCCGCGGCTGATGCGGCGGCAATCGCCTCCGCGGTCTCGGCTGCCCCGGCGTCGCTCACCGTGCCGATCACCTCGGAGGTCGCCGGGTTGCGCGACTCGAAGGCGGCACCCGTCGCGGCCGGACGCCACTTCCCGTCGATGAACACAGTTCCGTTGTCCGGCGCCGGTGACCACATACTCACTCCACCATTCCTGAGGATTCGACAGTGCTAGGTGCCCTGGTGCCGGCGGCTTGCCAGCACCTGGCTGAAGGGGACATCCCGGTCAGGGGAGGGTTCGCGCGGCAGCCCCAGCACTCGCTCGCTGATGACGTTGCGCTGCATCTCGTTGCTGCCGCCGGCGATGGTGCCGATCCGCGCCCCCAGCCAGCGCTGGGCGTGCACGCCGACCGGGTCGCCGCCGCCGGTCATCGTCGCCCTGGTGCCGCCGATCTCGAGCGCGATCTCCTTGATCCGGTACTGCGACAGCGAGCTCAGCAGCTTCACGATGGCCGCGCCCTGGGGCGGCATCCGGCCCGCGGTCAGCTGCGCGTTGATCCGGCTGATGGTCGGGTTCTCCAGCGCCTGCAAGACAAGGGCCTCGGCAATCAGCTGCCGCGTGTGCGGATCCTGGCTGCGGCCGACTGCCCTGGCTAGCGCGGCTAGTTCGCTGCCGGAATCCGCCCCGCTCTCGGCGCTGCCGGCCGCTGCGACGTGATCGTTCAGGCTGTTGCCGCCGACGAAGTTCCGCTCGTGGAAGAGCAAGCCGGAGGCGATCCGCCAGCCGTCATTCTCGGCGCCGATCAGGTTGCTCGCCGGCAGCACCACGTCGTCAAAGAACTCCTGGCAGAAGTGCGACCCGCCGGTCACCAGCTTGATCGGCGTCACCGTCACGCCAGGGCTGCGGATCGGCATGGACAGCATCGACAGCCCGCTGTGCTTGGGCACGTCCGGGTTCGTCCGGACCAGAACCATCGCGTAATCGGAGTAGTGCGCGCCGGTGCTCCAGATTTTGGACCCGTTCAGCACAAAGTTGTCGCCGTCGCGCTCCGCCCTGGTCAGCAGGCTGGCGAGGTCCGACCCGCTGCTCGGCTCGGACAGGAACTGCACCCACAGCTCCTGCCCGGACAAGATGGCCGGCAGATGACGGCTCTTCTGCTCCTCGGTGCCGAACTCAAGCAGTGTCGGCGCGAGGATGCCGTGCGTCACGTTGAAGGCGGCGGGCAACTGGTACCCGGCGGCAGCCTCCCGCCAGGCCAGCTGGTGCGCTCTGGTCAGTCCCTGTCCGCCGTATTCCCTCGGGTACCGCAGGCCGGCGAACCCGGCGTCGAAGATGAGCTTCTGCAGTTCCCGCGCCTGCGCCACGAGCCTTGCCTCGTGCTCGTCATCAACCTCCAGGCCCTCTGCTCCCTGCGCCGGGGGCAGGTTCGCGGTCACCCAGGCGCGGGCTCGCGCGCCGAAGGCCTCGGGGCTCTCTTCCTGGCTCATCGCACCTCGCTTCTCGTCCGGGCCCGCAATCGCGGCTGACAGTCCGGGATCACAGTCCGCTTAGCCGGCACAGGCGCTCCCGGTGCTGGGCTGGGCGAACCGTAGGCGAACTTGTTCACGGTGGCTCGCCGCAAGTACAGGTGCAGGTCGTGCTCCCAGGTCATGGCGATGCCGCCGAACAACTGCGCGCAGTCCGAGATGATCAGCAGCGACTGGTCGCCGATGTGCGCCTTTGCCGCGCTGGCCAGGCGCGCGGCGTCGGCATCCGCGGCCGCCACTGCCCGCGCCAGCGCCGTCGACAGCCCGAGCGCGGCTTCCAGCCAGAGCTTGTGATCCGCGATCCGGTGCTTGAGGGCCTGGTAGGAAGCCAGCGTCCGGCCGAAGGCATACCTGGTCTGGACGTAGTCGATGGTGGTGTCGAAGATCCGCTCGAGCAGGCGCGCGGTCTCGGCTGCCTGCAGCGCCAGCGCGAGCAGGTACTGCTGCTCCAGGCAGCTGCCGATGCCGCCCGGCGGCCCGAGCACGGCCTGCGCGGGAACCCGGACCTGCGCGAACTCGACGTCCGCGTAGAGCCGGCCCAGATCGTAGCGGGGCAGCGGCCGGACGGACAGGCCGGCGGATTCTCGCGGCACCAGGAACTGCGCAGGGCCGTCGTCGGTACGGGCGGTCACCAGGAACACGTCCGCGACGTCAGCCGCCTCGACCGGCGACTTCTGCCCGGTCAGCAGCCAGTCCGTGCCGTCGGGTCGCGCGACGGTGGCGGCCTGGCCCGGCTCCCACAGGTCGGGCGCCTCGCCCATCGCCCAGGCGGCCAGCAGCGATCCGTCCGCCAGGCCGGGCAGGTACTGCTGCTGCTGCTCCGCCGTGCCGGACCGCGTCAGCGCGTCGGCCACGACCGAGACCGGTAGCAGCGGGCCGGGCGCGATCTGCCTGCCCAGCTCCTCGGCCGCGATGACCAGGTCGAGCACGGGCTTGTCGGTTCCGACGCCGCCGAATTCCTCGGGCACCAGCATGGCGGTGAGCCCGAGCCCGGCGGCCTGACGCCAGTAGTCGCGGGTGAAGCGGCGGGCCTCCGGCCGTCGCCGCGTCCCTGAGCGCGGACAGCGGCGCTGAGTTCTCCAGGAACTTGCGCACCGTCTGCTGCAGGGAACGCTGCTCGTCAGACAGGTCTATCTCCACTGGCACCTCACTGCGGTCTCGGCCCGGCTGACCGGGTCAGCTTGCGGGCTGGAAGGTGAACAGCGTCCACTCAGGTGTCACGTCCTCGTAGGCGATCTCGACCGGCATCCCGATGCTGACGGTCTCCGGGTCGACTCCGGTCAGGCTCGCGATCATGCGGAAGCCCTCGGCCATGGTCACGTGGGCCAGCACGTACGGCGCCTCGGCCTGATAGGCGGGCGTGGGCGCGCGCCGGACAACGGTGTAGGTATAGACGTCGCCGCGGCCGCTGATCGGCGTCCAGGTGGCACGATCGCTCTGGCACTTCGGGCAGATGTCCTTGGGGATGTACCGGTAGCTGCCGCAGTCGTCACAGCGCTGAACCTTGACTGCGCGCTGCTTCAGCGAATCCCAGAACGGCAGGTGCGAGTCGGGGATGCCCTCCGGCAGGAACTTCTGGTAATCGCTCATCACGCTCTCCCGAGGATGGCCGCCGAGTGAGCCTGCTGGACGCCGCCGACGCCGTTGACGAACCCCAGCGCGGCGCCGCCAACCTGGCGGGCGCCCGCCTCGTGCCGGAGCTGCTGCACTACTTCGATGAGCGTGAAGACACCGCAGATGCCCGCGTGACTGAACGACAGGAAGCCGCCGGAGGTGTTGACCGGCAGCCGGCCGCCGATCGCGGTGCCGCCTTTCTCCACGAACGCGCCGCCCTCACCCTTGGCGCAGAACCCGGCGTCTTCCAGGCCCATCAGCACGCCGATGGTGAAGTGGTCGCCGACGCCGGCCACGTCGATCTCGTCCCGTCGCAGCCCGGCCATGCCGAACGCGGTATCGGCGGCCATCCTGGCCGCCGGAAACTCGGTGAGGCTCTCGACCGCGTTCGGGTCGATGTGGCCGTGGCCCTCTCCGTACCCGAGCAGCACCACCGGGGCGTGCCGTCCGATGGCCGCCGCGTTCGCGGCGCCGGTGACGATGATGGCGCCGCCGCCCTGGTTGATCGAGCAGCAATCCAGCAGGTGCAGCGGATCGGCAACCAGCCGCGAGCCGACGACGTCGTCGATCGTGAGCTCGCCGCGGTGCCCGTGCACCGACAGGGGATGCAGTGTCGCGCCGTGCCGCTGGGCCACCGCTATCTCCGCCAGCTGCGCCGAGGTAGTGCCGTACTCGTGCATGTGGCGCATCGCCATCACCGCGCAGTCCGACACTCTGGTCGTGCCGTACACGTACTCGTAAGGACCGCTGAGCTTGGCCATCGCGGCGACCGCCTCGTCCCGGTTGGCACTGGCGTAGCCCGCTGCCCGGCCGGCGACCGCATTCGCGATGACAACCACCTCGGCCAGCCCGTGCGAGACCGCATAGGCGGCCAGGTTCAGCCCGGCCGCGCTCGAGCCCGCGCCGACGGCGCTCCTGGCATGGAACCGGACCGGATGGCCGAGTTGCTCGGCCAGGCCGGGCGCGGGCATGCGCTCGCGCAGCCCAGGGTCCAGGGGCCCGTCGCCGACGAGTCCGTCAATGTCCCGGAGGGCAAGCCCCGCGTCCTCGCACGCGCCGCGGACTGACTCCCACCAGACCGAGGGCTGAGTGCGATCGCTCAGGTCGCCCTGCCTGGTCTGGTAAACCCCCGCGACAGCTACGTCAGCGAGCCTGCCCATGCCCTGCCTTCCCGGTGGGTCGCCATCTGGTCGATAGTTGCCTCATCATCGAACCATTCCGTCTGCCGGCTGCCTAGTCAAGAGGCTGACCGGGGTAGTTTCGGCGGGAATCGGCCTTCGCCAGCGCTGCCCGTCGGCTGCGGCAGCTGCCGGGCACGGGTCCTTTCGCCCTAGCTTAGTGACCCGCAGCTAGCCGCCTGCGCGACCGTCACCTGCGCGGCAGCCGAATCGCACGGGCCTGGGACAGTGCCGGGCGACCGGCCGGAATCTGTGCCGGACGGCCAGGCCGGGCCGGCCGCCACGGCGCCCGGATTATCGTGTCAAATTTCTGATACCGTCGAACATTGCGATGCCCGTGCTGCCGCGAACTGGCCACGCCGAGGAGGAACCTATGTCGGATCTGCTGGTCGAGCGGCACGAGCACATCTCCGTCTTCACGCTGAACCGGCCGGAGAAGCTCAACTCGCTGGGGGGCACGCTGAGCCAGGAACTGACCACCGCGATGGCCGAGTTCGACGCGGACCCCGATCAGTACGTGGCGATCATCACCGGCGCCGGCGACCGGGCCTTCTCGGCCTGGCGCTGACCTGACCGACATGGCCGCCCGCACCGCCGACGGCGCGCGGAACGTCGGCACCAGCAGCGTGGATTTGTGGGGCGTCGGCAGCAGCCCGAAGCCGGTCATCGCGGCCGTGAACGGGCTCGCCGTGGCCGGCGGTCTTGAGCTGTCGCTCAACTGCGACATCCGGATCGCGGCCGAGTCGGCGTGGTTCGGCGTGTTCGAGGTCAAGCGCGGCATCATGGCGGGCGTCGCGGTCAACTTGCTGGCCAGGTACATGCCCCTCGGTGACGCGCTGTACATGCTGATGACCGCGGATCGCGTCAGCGCGCAGGATGCGCTGAGGCTCGGCCTGGTCCAGAAGGTCGTGCCCGCCGACCAGTTGATGGCCGAGAGCATGCGGGTCGCGGAGATGATCGCGAGCAACTCCCAGGTGGCGGTGCAGGCGTCCAAGAAGGTCGCCTACTTCTGGCGGAACCTGGCGATCCGCGAGTCACTCGATTACTACAAGGCCGTGAACCAGCGGCTGATGCTGTGTGACGACGTACTCGAAGGGCCGCGCGCTTTCGCCGAGAAGCGCCCGCCGGTCTTTTCCAACCGCTGGCCCGAGGACACGAGGCAGGGCTAGCACGTTCGGGCCACGTTCCGATGGAGGGGGCTTGATGGGCGCGGCGGGGCTGCAGGTGCTGGAGGAATGGGACGCCGGCCTGCGCGGCGGGGATCCGCTGGGCTATCCCGGCTACGCGGCGCAGCTGCTGGAGTCCGAAGCCGAATCGGTCGTGACCGGGCTGGCCCGGCTGGGTGGTCAGCACGCCGTCCTGATCGAGAGCAGATTCGACCGGTTCGGCGGCACCATGGGCGCGGCCGCGGGCGAGAAGATCGCGCGGGCATTCGACCAGGCCGCCGCGCGCAAGCTGCCGGTCATCGCCGTCACCGCGACCGGCGGGGCACGGCTGCAGGAGGGCATGCTGGCGCTGGTCCAGATGGGGCGGACGGTGGCGGCCCGCGGCCGGCATGCCTCGGCCGGGCTGCTGATGGCCGCGGTCTACCGGTCGCCGACGACCGGCGGCGTATACGCGTCCTGGGCGTCACTGGCTGACGTCCGGGCCGGCCTCACCGGCGCGACCATCGGATTCGGCGGCCCGCGGGTGGTAGAGCAGGTGACCGGGCAGCCGCCGCCGGCCACCTCGCACACCGCCGAGTCTGCGTACGCCGCTGGCCAGCTCGACGCCGTACTGCCGGCCGGATCGGAGCCGTGCTGGCTGGCAGCGGCACTCGGTTGCGCGGACCGGCCGCTCGCGCTGCCCGCCTGGCGCCGGCCGGTCCAGGCGTCCTCCGGCTCGGCTGCGCCGGCCGGCACCACCGCGTCCTGTCACGGCGGGTCAGGCTACGGCGGGTCAGGCTCGCAGGCGATCCGCGCGGCCAGGGCGAGGACGCGTCCGTCCGGGCTGGAATGGGCAGCCGCGCTCTGCTCGTCCTGGACAGACCTGCACGGCACCGATCCGGCCATCCGCGCAGGCCTGGCCAGCATCGGCGGGCAGCGGGTGGTCGTCATCGCCATGGACCGGCATGCCAGGGCCGACGCGGCCGCCCGGCCGGGCCCGGCCGCCTACCGGCTGGCGCAGCGGGCCATCCGGCTGGCGGCGCGCCTCCGGCTCCCGTTGCTGACGCTGGTCGACACTCCCGGCGCGGAGCCAGGACCCGCGGCGGAGGCAGACGGGATAGCGGCTGAGATCGCCGCGACCATCGCGCTGATGGCCGAGATCCCGACCGTGAGCGTCTGCGTCTGCGTGGGGGAGGGCGGCAGCGGGGGCGCGATGGCGCTGGGTTACGCCGACCGGCTGCTCATGCTGGCGGGCAGCGTCTTCTCGGTGATCGGCCCGGAGGCGGCGGCGGTCATCTTGCGCCGCGACCCGTCCGCCGCACCGCAGGTCGCCGACGCGCTCGGCATCACCGGCGCGGCCCTTGGCCGGCTGGGGCTCGTCGACGGGCTGCTGCCAGACGGCAGCGACATCCCGGCGGTGCGATCGGCGATCCTGACCGCCTTCGGCCAGGCAACGCCGGGGGACCGGGCCAGGCGACCCGACGAGGCCACCCGCCGGTGGCTGCAGGCCAGCTACCTGCGCACCCAGCCGTGAGCGGCAGATTCATCTATACTTGTCAAACTACTGGTCGGATGCTGCCAGCGGAGCACGCATACGGAGGCAAGAGACCCATGGCTTACGCTCCTGAGTCCAGCGCCCCGCCGACAGAGGTCTTCAAGGCGCTCGGCGACCCGATCCGGTGGAGCATCATCACGCAGATGGCGCTGGTCGACGAGCTCGCCTGCCTGAGTCTCGAGGACACCCTCCCGGTTTCCAAGCCGACCATCTCCTATCACACCAAGATCCTGCATCAGGCCGGCCTGATCAGTGTGCGGAAAGAGGGGCGCAACTACTTCTACTCGTTGCGCCGCGACGTTCTGCACGATGTGATCGACGGGTTGTGGGAGCTGGCTCCGACGCCGCGGCCGGTCGCGGGCCTGCCGAAGGGTCACGCGCGGTCCGGGACACGCCAGGCCGCGGCCAGGCCCGCGGCGGCCGCGCAGCCGCGGCGCCGAGAACCTTGAGGAAGCGGTCGTCCTTACCTGGTAGCGACGCGGTCAGCTACCGCCGAAGGTCGGCGGGCGGCGCTCGCGGCGGGCACTGATGCCCTCGTGAATGTCAGACGTGGACATGGTGACCGGCTGCGCCAGCGCCTCCCACTGCAATGCCGCCTCGAGGCCGCCGGCACCCGACTGGGCGAGGCCCGCCTTGGTGAGCCGGGCGGCGATCGGCGCGGCCGCGGCGATGCCGGCGGCCACGTCGACCGAATGCGCGAGCACATCCTCGGCGATGCCGTTGACCAGCCCCCACTGCAGTGCCTCATCCGGCTGCACCACCCGGCCGGTGTAGAGCATCTCGCGGGCGCGCGGCAACCCGATGGCCTCGGGCAGCAGCCAGCTCGCGGCCATGCCGCCGTGGGTACCAAGTTCGATGAACGGGGCGCTGAAGGTGGCGCCGGGTGCGGCGTACCGCAGGTCACAGGCCAGGGCCAGGCACAGGCCCGCGCCCACGGCGGGCCCGTTGACGGCCGCGATCACCGGGATCGACAGGTAACGCGGCGCCAGCCAGGCCCGGTAGAACGGCAGCATCTTCTCGCGCAGCCGGTCGGGCGTGTTCTCGTCCATGCTGCCCTGGTCGAGCCAGGACAGGTCGGCCCCGGAGCAGAACGCCGGGCCCGCGCCCGTCACCACCACGGCGCGCAGCGCGCGGTCGGCCCGCACCGACTCCATCGCGACGATCCAGGCCTGGGTCAGCTCGGTGGTCATCGCGTTGCGCACCCGGGGCAGGTTCAGGCTGACGACGGCCAGGCCGGGCCCGGGCCGGCTGAGCTCAACGAGGTCGCTGGAGTTCAGTGGTGCCATCAGTCACTCCGCCTCTGGGTACCAGTCTGCACGGGCAACCAGTGTGCACCGTGCGGGCTCCGGCCGGCGCGACCTGCGCGGCCGGCGCGGCAGGCGTACACGGCAGGCGTACACGGGCTGCACGGCCGGCGCGCGCGATCAGAGCCTGGTCGGCCAGGCCCGCGGGAATCGCCTGCCGGGCCTGCGCCGACGACACCGTCACGATGCCGTCTTCGAACCGCGCCAGCACCACCTTCTGGGTCGCGCCCAGATGGGCACGGGCCACGCGTTCCGCCTCGTCGGCGTCGCCGGCCGCGATGAGCTCGGCGATGCGCCGGTGCGTCTCGACGGCCCTGGCCGCCTCGCGCGGCGAGGGATACTCGCCGCGCTGCGTCATGGCTTCCGCCCAGGTCTGTTCCTGCCCCGACCAGAGTGCTACCAGGGTGCCGACGACGTGCCGCACGGTCGCATTCGGGGTGCCGGCGACCAGCAGGTCGTGGAACTCCCTGGCGACTCTGGTGAAGGCGACGCCGTCGCCGGTCAGGCCGGCCGAGGCCTCGATGTTCGCGTCCAGGGCCGGCACCACTTCCGTGGCGCGGTCCGCCCGTCCGGCGCACTCCGCGGCGCACTGCGGCTCGAGCAGGCGCAAGCCTGCCGCCAGATCGCCGAGGGTGACCCGCCTGGCCTGCAGCGCCAGCCCGAGGTGGTACGCCGCCGAGGCCTCGTCGGGCCGGTGCACCTCGGCGCCGCCGACATTGCCCCGCCGGACCGTCACCAGGCCCTCAGTCTCCAGGATCCGGATCGCTTCCCTGATCGACGGATAGCTCACGCCGAACTCGCTGACGAGCTGATCCTGGGTCGGGAGCCGGTCGTCGCCATCGCCGGCCAGGATGCGGGCCCGCAACTCGGACGCCACGGTCTCCGCGATGCGATGCTGCGGGACCCGCCCGCGCCGCACGGCCGTCACGCTGGTGCGCCGGGATCGGTCGGGCGCAGATCGAAAGCTGTGGCCATGATCACACTTTAGCCTATCCGAATCGTTATCCTCGCCAGCCTAGCAATCCTTACAAGGATTGCTATATCGTGGCCGTGATTGCTTACCACCGTTAAGAGCCATGATGCGGCGAGGCGGGCTGCGCGGTTGGCAGCACAGCGTTTTTCCCCGGGTCGGCAGGCGGTTCGCCGGCAGTCCGGGCCTCGCATGAGGTACCCGCGCGAACGCTGACACCGCACCCTTAAGCGCTTGACCAGGTACAGATGCTCTGGTAGCTTGCGCGATACCGCAAATGTATAAATGTTTTGCTAACTGAGCTGAGTCGGGAGGTTTCATGACGACAACGCCTGAAGCCTGCCTGCTCCGCGCGGACTCGATCGGCAAGACCTTCCGCGGCGTCGCTGCCCTGTCCGGGGCGACGCTGGAGGTGTCCGAGGGCGAGATCCTCGGCATCATCGGCCCGAACGGGCCGGCAAGACGACCCTGTTCAACGTCATCGCCGGGGTCTTCCGCCCTAGCTCAGGCCGGGTGGTGTTCCGGGGCCGCGACATCACCTCGCTGCCGCCGCACCGCAGGCTCAGGCTCGGCATCGCCCGGACCTTCCAGCTGATCAAGCCCTTCAGCTCGATGTCGGTCTACGACAACATCGTGGTCGGCGCGACCGGCCGGGGCCGCTCGGTGAAAGCCGCGAAGGCCCGGGCCGACGAGGTAGTCGAGCAGCTGGGCATGAGCCGCCTGGCCGCCCAGTCTGCGGGCTCGGTGAACGGCTCGGAAGGCAAGCTGCTGGAGCTGGCGCGGGCGCTGGCGACCGACCCGGTGGTGATCTTGCTCGACGAGATCTTCAGCGGCCTGAACGCCGACGAGGCATCCGGCCTGGCCGCGGTCGTGTCCGAACTGCCTGGCCAGGGCCACACCGTACTGATGATCGAGCACAACATCGGCGCTATCCGCGCCGTGTCCCAGCGCGTGATTGCGCTGTCGGCCGGCGTGGTCGTCAGCGAAGGGTCGCCTCAGGCTGTGCTCACGGATCCGGAAGTGGTGACGAGCTACCTTGGCCAGCACGCCAGCTCTCAGCGTTGACGGCCTGAAAGTACGCCGCGGCAGGATCGCGGTCGTGCGCGACGTGTCGCTGTCGGTGCAGGCCGGCGCGTGCCTGGGCCTGCTCGGCCTCAACGGAGCCGGGAAGTCGACCTTGCTTTCCTGTATCGCCGGCCTGCTGCCGGCCGAGGCGGGCTCGGTCAGCCTGGCCGGCGAGGACCTCTCCCGGCAGCCGAGCTGGACCCGCTGCGCGCGCGGTCTGGTGCTCGTGCCGGCCGGACGGCAGTTGTTCGGCGGCCTGAGCGTGCTGGACAACCTGCTGGTGGGAGCCCATGTGCAGCGCGACCGCAGCACCCGTGACGCCCTGCTCGAGCAGGCCTACACGTTCTTCCCGGTGCTGGCGGACAAACGGCACCAGCGGGCCGCCGAGCTGTCCGGCGGGCAGCAGCAGATGCTCGCGATCGCCCGCGGGCTGATGGCCCAGCCCAAGGCGCTGCTGCTGGATGAGCCATCCGAGGGCCTGGCGCCGCTGATCGTCGAGCAGGTCTTCGAGGCGATCGGGGCGATGAAGCGGACGGGATCACTGGCGATCCTGCTCGCCGAGCAAAACGCGGGAGCGACCGAGATCTGCGACTCGGTGGTCGTGCTCAAGGAAGGCGTGATCGCCGACAAGGCGATCGCGTCCGGTACGTCCGGCGACGTCGCCGGCGTGGTGTTCGGCTAAGTGCGACGGCGCCCGAACCTGGCGCGGTCGCTGGTCATGAAAGGGTCGAGGGTGATCGGCGAATGCAAGCTTTGAAGATAGGTATGCAGAGAGTGGCCATCGGGGCCGCAACCGCGTCGCTGGCACTCGCCGCGGCGGCATGCGGCTCGTCCGGCGGCGGCGCCGGCACCCCGGCCGCGAAGTCGCCGTCCACAGTGACCATCGGCGAGATCACCGACCTGAGCGGCGTGGCGTCGTTCTACGGCATCCCCGAGAACCACGGCGGGGAGATCGCGGCCGACCAGGTCAATGCCGCCGGCGGCATCAAGAGCCTGGGCGGCGCCAAGCTAGTGATCAAGACCTTCGACACCGCGTCGAACCCCGACAACGGCCAGGCGCAGGCAACCGCCGCGGTCGGCGACAAGGTCAGCGCGGTATTCGGCGGCGAGATCTCCGACACCGTGCTGGCCGGGATCAACGTGACCCAGCGGGCCGGGGTGCCCTGGGTCGACTCCGGCGGAACCGCGGATGAGATCCACGAGCGCGGCTACAACACGGTCTTCCAGGCTGACCACGACTCGACTCAGTTTGCCGGCGAATGGCTCAGCGTCGCCCAGCTCGCGGCGCAGAAGCTCGGCATCTCCAACCCGACAGTCGCGATCGCCTACAGCTCCTCCTCCTACGGCGATGAGCTGTATAACGCCTGGAACAAGGCCGCGAGCGCCGCCGGGCTCAAGACCGTCACGAGCTTCGGCTATCCGCTCACGACGACCGACTTCTCCTCGGTGGCCGCGCGGCTGGCGGCAGCCAAGGCCGACATCATCGTGAACATGGGCTACCCGGCCGACGGGCTGGCCCTGGCCAAGCTCTTTGCCACCCAGTCCAAGCCGAAGGCGAAGATCGTCCTGCTGGCGGGCTCGGACGCCGGCGGCGTCACCGGCCAGCTGGCGACGCAGGCCAACGGATCGATGCTGGGCGGCGACCTGGTGCCCGGCGTGAAGGGCCTGCCGGCTTCTACACCGCCTTCTACAGCGCATACGAGGCCAAGTACCACACCGCGCCGAACTCTCAGTCACTGGCGGGTTACATCTCCGTCCGGTTCATCGCGGCCGCGCTGGAGGCCGCGAAGTCGGACAGCCCGTCGGCCGTGACCAAGGCGCTGCACTCGGTCACGCTGACCCAGACCACCGGCAACATCTACCCGGACCCGACGACGCTCTCGTTCGCCGCGGACGGGGCGCTGAACGAGGCGCCGTTCTACGCGGCGCAGATCACCGGCGGGGCAGGCAAGCTCGTCTGGCCGACCTCCGTCGCCGACACCACGATCGCGCCGTACGGCGGGTAACCAAGCCCAGCGGTTGATGTCGGACCGAATGAATGACCGTCTCGCTGCGCCGGCCCACGGCCCGCCATGGTCCGGCGCAGCGAAGGCACCGAAGGCAAGACGTGCTCAGGAGTCAAGTCCTTGCTATTTGAACAACTGCTGATCGTCGGCATCATTACCGGGTCGGTCTACAGCCTGGTCGGCGTGGGATTCACGCTGGTCCTCGGCGTCGGCAAGGTTGCCAACTTCGCGCACGGCAGCTTCGTCGCTGTCGGGCTGTACCTGGCGCTGTTCGCTCAGGAGACGCTCGGGCTGAATGCCTACGAGGCGTTCATCCCGGCGGTGATCCTGTTCACGGTCGTTGGCGTCGCGGTCGCCGAGCTGTTCGAATGGCGCGGCCGCAAGGTCGGCGAAATCGGCGAGCTGCTGATCGGGCTCGCGCTGCTGCTGCTGATCGGCGGCCTGCTCGAGGTGCTCTTCACCGACAATCCGCGCACGATCAACGGACTGGTGCTGGGCCATGTCGGCATTGCCGGGCTGACCATCAGCGGGACGCAGATCGTGGCAGTCGCCTTCACCCTCATCACGGCGCTGGGGCTGTACCTGTTCCTGCGCGGGTCGCGATGGGGCCGGGCGCTGCGCGCGGTGGCCGACAACGCCGAGGCGGCCGGCCTGTACGGGGTGCGCGTGCCGGTGGCGCGGCGCGCGGCCGTGACGATCTCGATCGTGGTGGCGGGCGCTGCCGGGATCGTGATCAGCCCGTTCACCGTGCTGACGCCTGACATCGGCAGCACCTATCTCATCTCGGCGTTCGCCGTGGTCATTGTCGGCGGGATCGGCAACGCGCTGGGCGCGGTGCTGGCCGGCATTGGCATCGGCGTGGTGACGTCCTTGTCCTCCGGCTACCTGGCGTCGTACTGGACGTCCCTGGCTCCCCTGATCGTGATCCTGCTGGTGCTGCTCATGCGCCCGCAGCTAAGTGAGGCGGTATGACCCGGCTGCGTTGGGAGGCACCAGCCTGGCGCTGGCTGGCCCTCGCCGTCTTCTTCGGGCTCGGCTGGCTGATCATCGGCGCGCTGCCCGCGGCCGCGGTGTCGGTGCTCGTGCTCGCGCTGTTCTACGGCGCGGCCGGCTCGTCGTTCAACCTGCTCTACGGCGCACTCGGCATCTTCTCGCTGGCCCAGCCGGTATTCGTCGCGGTCGGCGGTTACACCAGTTCCTACCTGTACCTGCGGCACGGGGTGTCGCCCTGGCTCGGCATGCTGGCCGGAATGCTGTGCGCGGCCATCCTGGCCGTGCCGATCGGGTTTATCGCCATGCGCCGGCCCGGCACCGTGATCACGGCGCTGGTCACGCTGATCGTGTCGGAGGCCGCGACGCCGATCCTGGCCGCGATCACGCCGCTAGGCGGGTCGATCGGGCTCTATCTTCCGGTGAAGTCGGGGACCAACTGGGGCGCCCTGCAGTTCGCCACCGGCGTGCCGTTCGCGCGGATCTTCCTGGCGCTGAACGTGCTGATTATCGCGGGCCTGATGTGGTTCGGCCGCAGCCGGGCTGGCCTGTGGGCGAAGGCGATCAAGGACAGCCCGGACGCGGCGAGTGCGTCTGGCGTGCCAGTGCTGCGGATGCGGATGGGCATCTTCATCGCCTCGGCCATGATCGCTGCCGTTCCCGGCGTGCTGTTCGCCCAGTACAACCTGCTGGTGAATGCGGACCTGTTCCTGGGCTCGGCGGTGCTGTTCCAGTTGCTGGTGGTCGCCCTGGTCGGCGGCTGGGCAGGCCCTGGGGCGCGCTGGTCGGCGCGCTGGTCATGACCGAGCTGTCGCAGCACCTGTCGAACGCCTTCGGTGACCGGCCCGGCATCGGGCCGCTGACCTTCGCCGCCGCGTTCCTGGTGATGGCGCTGGCGATGCCGCGTGGCATCTCGGGAGCCTGGGCCACGTTCGTGGCGGCCCGCCGCTCCCATCCCGGCGGCGGCGTGGTGGAGGCGCCGCCTCCGGAACCACCGGAGGCCCAGGACCGGAACGTGGTGCCACTCGCCGCTGCCGCACGCCAGGACGCGGACGACGTCAACCCGCCGACGGCCTAACCGGCAGCAGAGTAGGCACGGCCGCGCCGTGCCGCGCAATCCGTATCTGGCGAGTGTCCGTTGGATTCCGGGCCGACCTGCGCGCGACACCGCAGCCAGACACCCGGCCTCGCGATCCGGGTGCTGCACCAGAGCTGCCCGCGCGTTACGAAGGTCGCCCATCCCGCCCGGTCTGCACCACCGGGAGCAGCCGGTGAACCTCGCCGAAGCCCGCGCTGCCTACTGCGACGCTCTCGACCTCGCCTCGATCGCCTACAAGGCGGCCAGAGTCCGGCCCCATGCCCGGATGGCCAAGCGATGCGGCTGGCGGGCCAGATCCCCAACGGACGCCTGACCCCCGACGAGATGGCCACCTACCTCACTGGCACCCACGAAGGCGCCGCGATCTGGCATCAGATCATGGCCGGTTCCACTGCCGACCTCGACCAAGCCCTAGCCGCTTCACGAAGGAAGCCCGACCAGGATGACCTAACCGACTGACCAGGTGTGGATCGCTGTCCCGCCAACGCCAGCTGTCCCGGCACTGCCGGGCCAGTGGTTCCCGACCGACCCGAATGCATGCGACCCGAATGACCCCAGCCCCAGCGGAACGGCGATCTCGTTCTCCCACGGGAACGGTGAATCGGCGCCAAGCTCAGCGTTTACGTCCAGACCGGTCGCCCTCACTGGCGGATCAATGCCGCGTAGTTAAGGCGGCAGGGCTCCGTCAACGAAGATCGCGTTGCGGCGTGTCGGCCGGGGATAGATACGAGACCTCTGATAGATCGGTGCAATCCACCACAGATATTGCCGATCACCAGAGGTCCCGTTGAGAACTCAGTCTGCCACGACCACGATCACTCATGCCGTCACTGTCGCTGACGGGGTGTTCGCCCCCGGTCATCTGGGCGAGTTAACCCAGTACCTTCCGTTCGAGCTTGTCGATGACGTGCTGGAGCAGACCAGGACCGTGCAGCGCAGGCTGCGCGACCTGCCGTCGCGGGCCGGGATCTACTTCGTTCTCGCGCTGGCGATGTTCCCCGGCCTGGGCTACTGCCGGGTCTGGGGCAAGCTGACCGCGGGGCTGGCCGGGCTGAACCCGGCCCGTCCGTCGGAGAAGGCCCTGCGTGACCTTCGCCGCCGGCTCGGCCCCGAACCACTGAAGGCGTTATTCGAGGTCGTGGCCGGCCCGCTGGCCCAGCCGCGCACCCCCGGCGTGCGCTACCGCGGCCTGCGGACCGTGGCGTTCGACGGCTGCAACTCGGTGAAGATCCCTGACACTGACCGCAACCGGACCTGGATCGGGAAGATCCGCTACCGGATGGGCCTGGCCGGGTATCCGACCCTGAGAGTGATGGCGCTGGCCGAGACCGGCACCCGCGGCCTGCTCGGCGCCACCGTCGGCTCAGTTCACGACCGGGACGAGACCGCACTGGCCCGGCGGCTGCTGCACCTGCTCGGCCCCGGCATGCTGGTCCTGGCCGACCGGGCCTTCGACGGCAACGCTTTCCTCGCCGAGATCACCCGCACCGGCGCGATGGTGGTCTGCCGGGCCAAGTCAACCCGCAACCTGGCGGTCACCGCGCGGCTGCCCGACGGTTCCTACCTGGCGGACCTGGACGACCTGCCGGTGCGGATCATCGACGCGGAGTCGCGATGACCGGCGCCGACGGCAGCCGTGTCGCTGATGACTACCGGCTGATCACCACGCTGACCGACCATCACGCGTTCCCGGCCGCGGACCTGGTCCGGCTCTACCACGAGCGATGGGAAATCGAGTCCGCCTTCCTGGCCCTGCGTCACACCCTGCTGAACGGTCGCGTGCTGCGCTCGGGTGACCGGCCCGGCGTCGAGCAGGAACTCCAGTCCCCGCTGAGCTTCTGCCCGCTCCTGCGCATGGCCATGGTCACCGCTGTTGAAACACGGCCCGGCACCGACCCCGACCGGGCCAGCTTCACCACCGCCCTGGAAACCGCCCGCGAGGAACTCACCGCCGCCCGCGGCATCAGCCCGGCCGGCCCCGCTGACCTGCCCGGCGTCATTGGCCGTGCGGTCCTGGCCACCTTGCTGCCCGCCCGCCGGGCCCAGTTCAGCGCCCGCAAGGTCAAATGCGCCACCTCCCGCTACCTCAACCGCGACGACGGCCGGCCTGCCGCCGTCACCACCGTCACCGCGATCACCATCACCGTCCGGCCACCACTGCCCGACGCCGGCCCGGCCCGGAACCACCGCAGAACATCACCCCGCCCGGGGCCGCAACGGCCGACGCGCCGGGACCTGATCACCGCCATCATCACCAGCCAGCCACCGCGCGACTGGACCGGTCACGAACTAGCCGCGCTGCTGCAGGTCAACTCCCGCAACCTGCTCTCCCAGCTCGGCGAATGGACCCGGTTCGGCATCTTCACCCGCACCGGCTTCGGCATCTACCGGCTCAACACACCGGCAGCCAGCACATCCTCGACAACCGAACCCGATCCTTAACTACGCGGCCTTGACTGGCGGATCCAGCTAACCCAGCGCGTCGCCGCCCGCAGCCTCGTCGGCCAGCCGCATCACGACACCCTCGCCGACCGGGCGGCCATACCAGATCGCGAACGTCGCGCCAGGCGTCGCATAGACCGCCGCCTCATCAGCCCAGAACCGGACGACCACCCCAACCCCGTCAGTACCGGGAACCAGCGCGGCGCCGTCGAGGACGTCGATCACGGCACCGATCCTCATGTCCCCGCCCGGCTGCTCCAGCGACGGGAAGACAAGCATCAGCGAGCGGGTGCCAGACGGCAGCGGACTGTTAAGCCCGCCCGATGCCGCCGGCAGCAGCCCAACACGCGCCTCCACGACCGGCTTGCCTCCGATCACGGCGCTCACCCTTCGATCGTGATCATGTGAAGGAACGCATTGCGAATGAACCACGCGGGCCCCTCGCCCGCTGGCGAGATCGACTCCCCGACCTGGCTCAGCAAACTAGTGCTGATCCGCCCGGATGTCAGCGTCTGCTCACCCAGGCCCATCTTCGCGTACTGCGCTCCGAGATTCTCAGCGTGGGCTTGCGTCGGGTAAAAGTACTTGCCCTCCAGCCCTTCCGGATTGCGATAGACACGCGACTCAGCGATATCCCTTGCTTCATCAGATCCGACCGTCCGGAATACCTGCGTCGTCGTGTCTTCTGCGGCCTGGCACCAGCCAGGCCGGGACGCCCGGCCGACCCGACCCGTCGCTGCTGCCATCTGCCTACGACCTGCTGGCCTGGCTGCAGCGCGAGGAAGACCACCTAGAAGCCAACCCCGGCACCAACGAGCCGCTGCGCCGGTCCCTGGTGACCGTGCTCGCCCACGTCGCCGGCACGTACTGGCTTGACCCGGCTGATGAAGGCATGGAATTGCGGCCCGGCGCCCAGCCTTCCCACCATGCGGAGGCCGGGCTATGACGGCCTGCCAGCGGTGGAATCCCGGCCGCGTCCAGTCGTGGCGCCGGCCAGCTGACGGCGGCTTTGATCCGGCCCGGTACGGAGTCCAGCCCATCACCGACCCGGCCGCGAAGGCGTTCGTCACCCAGCTGCACTACTCAGGCAGCTACCCGGCCGCGACCCAGCGCTATGGCCTGTTCGACCTTGCCGGCCAGGCTGCCCGGCTGGTCGGAGCAGCGGTCCTGTCGGTGCCCGCGTCCAGGTCGGTGCTGACGGCCGTGTTCCCCTCGCTCGAGCCGTACAGCGAGTCGATTGAGCTTGGCCGGTTCGTGCTCCGCGACGAGGTACCAGCGAACGGTGAGTCCTGGTTTCTCGCCGAGGTGCGACGACTCGCGGCCGCGGCCGGTGTCCGGGGCATCGTCTCCTTCTCGGACCCGGTCGCACGGACCACCACGGACGGGCGAGTGGTGATGCCCGGCCACGTCGGTGTGATCTACCAGGCCTCCAATGCGGTCTACACCGGCCGGGCCACGCCCCGCACGCTGACGCTGCTGCCGGACGGCTCGGTGTTCTCGGCTAGGGCGGCGCAGAAGATCCGCGCCGGTGAGCGTGGCCATGAGTATGCGGAGCGGCAGCTGGTCGCGCTCGGCGCGCACGCACCACGGGCCGGCCAGCGGCCAGGGGACTGGCTCGCGGCAGCGCTCGGCGAGATCGGCGCGCGGCGGATCCGGCATCCCGGCATCCACCGCTATGCGTTCACGACCGGCCCGCGGTGGGCCCGGGCCATGGTCCGGGTAGAGCCCCGGCCGCGACCGTACCCGAAAGCCAGCCTTGGCCAGCTGGCCATGTTCACCCCACAGACCAGGCCGGGCGGGATTCCGGGGTCTTCCTTCGGCACTGGTGGAAGCGACCTGCGCGCGACACCGCAGCCAGACACCCGGCCTCGCGTACCGGGTGCCGCACAAGAGCTGCCCGCGCGTTCCGAAGGTCGCCCATCCCGCCCGGCCTGCACCACCGGAGGCAGCCGGTGAACCTCGACGACGCCCGCGCTGCCTACTGCGACGCACTCGACCTCGCCTCGATCGCCTATCAGGCGGCCAGAGTCCGGCCTGATGCCCGGATGGCCAGAGCGATGCGGCTGGCCGGACAGATCCCCAACGGGCGCCTGACGCCCGAGGAAGTCGCCTCTTACCAGACCGGAGTCCACGAAGCCGGGGTGATCTGGCAGCAGATCATGGCCGGTCCTACCGCCGACGTCGACCAAGCCCTAGCCGCCTCACGAAGGAAACCGAACACCGATGACCCAGCCGACTGACCCGGCGCCGGCGTGGATCGCCGTCCCGCCGCCACCACCACTACCGGACCTGCCGGGCCAGTGGTTCCCCGCCAACCCGGATGCAGGTGACCCTGAATGACCCAGCCCGAGCCGACCGTGACCGTGACGTTGGAGTTGTCGCAGCGGACAGCTGACCTGCTCAGTGTCCTGACCATCGGCCAGTACGCCCCGGAAGACCTCAACGGCGTGCTGATGAAGCTGATCGACCACGCCCAGCAGGGCGTCTACCGGCCGGGCGCGTGGGAGCGCGGCTGGCTGCAGCAGGCGTTCGGCGACGAGTGGGAGGCCGGCCTTGAGCCGGATATCCAGGACACGGCAGCTGACGGCCGGGTGATCTTCGACCGGCCAGTCAGCCCGTGCCCGAACATCCCGCCGTGCGAGCACACCAGAGGCCAGCACGAGCAAGACGCTAGCGGCTGGTTCTGCCTCGCAGGTGACTGCAGCTGCGGCGACCTGGATGCAGGTGACCCCGAATGAGAGGCTTCCTCGCCGTCTCCCTCAAGTACCTCACATGGTTCGCCATCATCGTCGTCGTCATCGAAATCTGCCGGGTTGTCGGGTGAACGGCCGCCGCGGCCAGGGACCGGACCTGGATGTGCTGGGAGCCGGTGCCGCAGTAGGCAGCGCCATCGTCCTGTTCATGCTCGGCCGGCCCGGCATCGCCGTCAGCATGCTCGTCGTCGCCTGGTACCTGGCCCGGAGGGCGGTCAAGAATGCCTGACATCCCCGTCCACCAGGCACCGGTCAGTTTTCACTGCCGCCAGGGCGACTAAGCGTGTTCTCCGACCGCCACTTTCGCCCCGCCCTCGCAGCAGAGAGGAGGCGCGCCACGCCCAACACGCCGCTCACCAGGAGAAGGACTAGGAAAACATTTGTCCCGACCCCTTCGCCTGCAATCGATAGCGCTACGCCCACCAGGCCGAACCCGACTGTGAACAGCCAGATGGCACGGCCGCTGCACAGTCGGGCCGTGCCGCGCAAGCCGTATCTGGCGAGTGCCCGTGGGATTCCCGGGCCGCGATCGAACTGCCGCTTGATCAGCGGCCCGCAGATGACTCGCTCCAGCAGGGTCAGTGAGTCCAGCCCATATCCCATTGTGGCAGGTGTGCCATCGGAGCACGGCTCTACGCTCGCTTACACGGGCCAGGCTTGCTGCTGCCCAGGCTACTGATGAATGCGTCCACTAGGTCTGTGAGCAGTGCTAGAGCTCCAGTGAAGAATCCTGCGATCGAAGCGGCCAGCGCTCCTTGATAGGCGGGCTCTTTCATAACACCCAACGCTACCAGCGCTTCCGGTCCCGACATGGCAAAGCCGGCTAGGCCGAGCACCGCTGCCAGGCATGGGCCGTTTATCCCGAGATGCTCGAGGCAAGATCGCGCGTCGAGCATCAGGGCGACAAGACCGGCAGTCGCACCCACAAAGGCAACAACGCCACCGGCCACCGTTACTTCCTCCGGCGCAGCGATAACAGCAATGGCGACAAATCCGGCGCCGAAGGAGACCAGTCCGGCAGTGATCCCAGCTTGGACCGGGTGCGCTACTGCCTCGCAGTACAGGTTCCACCATGAGCACAGCCCGGTTGGGTCGGTTTGTTGAGCGGATTGTCGCTGGCGTATGAGTAGGGAGCTTGCGTTGGCGCTGACTGCCGGGTCTACCGATAGGAACTGGCCGGTGGCGGGATCGTAGTAGCGGTTGCGGAGGTAGTAGAACCCGGTTTCGGTGTCCTGGTACTGGCAGGCGTAGAGGAGTGGTGTGGTGGCGGTGCCGGTGTGGCTGGTGGTGTTGCCGTAGGCGTCGTAGGTGTACGTGGCGGTGACGGTGCCGGTGGAGCTGGTGAGCAGGCGGGTGGAGCCGAGCTGGTCTTGCAAGAGGTAGGCGGGAGTGCCGGCGGAGCTGATCTGCTCGATGGGCAGGCCGTCTGGCCCGTAGAGGTAGTTGTTGGAGCCGTCGGTGAGCATTCGGCGGACGCTGGTATTGATGTCCCAGGCGTATGTGGCGGTGGTGGCGCCGGTGGTCTTGGCGGTGCGCAGTCCGTCGCCGTTGTAGGTGTAGCTGGTGGCGGTGCCCATGGCCGGGGTGTAGCTGGTCAGCTCGTTCGTCTCGTTGTAGCTGTAGCTGGTGGTGGCGCTGCTGGTGGCGGCGGTGACGCGGTCGCCGCGGGCGTTGTAGGTGTAGGTCGTGGGGGTGCCGCTGGTGGTGGAGCTGGCGAGCTCGCTGGCCGTGTCGAAGGTCTGGGTGGTGCCGCCGAGCGTGGTGGGGTCGCCGGCTTTGTCGTAGCCGTCGCTAGCTGTGTTGACGGCGGTGAGCTGGAGGAGCGGGTTGTAGGTGTAGGTCTGGGCGGGCGCGCTGATGGCGGTGCCGGCGGTGGCGGTGGAGGCGAGTTCGGCGTCTTTGCCGCGGGTGTAGGTGAAGCTGGCCAGGGTGCCGGCGGTGGTGGTGTCGGTGACGGAGGTGACCTGGTCGGCTACATTCAGGCCGGTGGTGGCGGTGACCCCGTTCGGGTAGACCGCGCTGGTGAGGACGTTGTCGTTGTTGTAGCCGAAGGTGGTCTTGTTGGTGTTCCAGTCGGTGACGGAGGTCAGCCGCTGGGCGTTGTCGTACCCGTCGGTGACGTTCTTGCCGTTGGGGTAGGTGATGGTGGTGACGTGGCTGTCGAGGTTGTAGCCGTAGCTGATGGCCTGCCCGGCGCCGTTGGTGACCTTGGTGAGCCGGCCGTCGTTGTCGTAGGTGTAGCCGGTGGCGCCGCTGGCGTCGCTCATGGAGGTGCGGTTCCCGGCCGGGTCGTAGCCGTAGGTGATGCCGTGGGTGGTGCCGTCGGAGTAGCTGACCGCGGTGAGCCGGCTGGCCGGGTCATAGGTATTGGTTGTGACCAGCCCGTCGGGGCTGGTGACGGTGACCAGGTTGCCGTCGGCGTCGTAGGTGGAGGCAGTGAGCCGGAAGAGCGGGTCGGTCACGGCGGTGACCCGGCCGAGCGGGTCGTCAACGTAGCTGGTGGTGTTCCCGGCCGCGTTGGTGTAGGAGGTCTGCTGCTGGGCCAGGTTGTAGGTGTAGCCCAAGGTGGTGGTATCGGGCCGGGTGACGGAGGTGAGGTCATCGGCCAGGTCGTAGTGGTCGGTGGTGACGTTGCCGTCGGGGTCGGTGACGGTCAGGATGTCGCCGTCGCTGGTGTAGGTGTAGCTGGTGACGTGGGTGAGCGGGTCGGTGACGGAGGTTAGGTGCCCGGCCGGGTCGTAGGCCGTGGTGGTGATCTTGCCCAGGGCGTTCGTGACGGTGGTGCGGTTGCCGTCGGCGTCGTACCCGTAGCTGGTGGTGTGGCCCAGCTGGTCCTTGACGGAGGTGAGGTCGTCGCTCTTGTCGTAGGCGTAGGTCGTGGTGTTGCCCAGCGGGTCCTTGACGGTGAGGAGCCGCCCGTCGCTGTCGTACCCGTAGGAGGTCTTGTTCCCGGCCGGGTCGGTACTCGCGGCGAGGTTGTCGGCGCTGTCGTAGGTGTAGGTGGTGGTCTTGGTGTCGGGGTTGGTGACGGTGTCGGTCTGCCCGTCGGGGTAGTAGGTGTAGCTGGTGGTGTCGCCGTCGGCGTCCTTGACTGAGGACAGCAGCCCGGTGGTGGTGTAGGCGCTGGTGGTGGTGTTGCCGCGCCCGTCAGTGTGGGTCAGGACCTCGTTCATGGCGTTGTAGGTCCAGGACTGCTTGTAGTACAGCGGCGCTGCGCCGGTCTGGGACAGCATGTTCCCGCTCGCGTCGTAGGTCATCCTGGTGACGTAACCCATCGGGCTGATGGTCGCGGCCACGTCGAGGTTGGCGTCGTAGAAGTACGCGGTCATGCCGCCCAGCGGGTTGGTCTGGCTCAGCAGCACGTTGTCGTAGTAGAGGTAGGTCCACACGCCGCCGCCCGGCTCGGTGATAGTGGCGGTCTGCGTGGCGGCGTTCCACCCGAACGTCGTGGCCTTCCCGTCGCCGTTGGTCTGCGAGGTGACCCGGCTGCCGGTGTAGACGTTGGTCAGGACCAGGTTCGTGTTGGGGTCGGTGACCGTGGTCAGCTGCCCGGCGGAGTTGTAGCCGTACTTGGTGACCCCGCCGCGCAGGCCGGTGACCGAGGTCAGCCGCCCGCTGGTGTAGGCGTAGGTGACGGTCCGGGCATCGGGCATGGTCAGGGTGGTCAGCAGCCCGGAGGTATAGGCCAGGGTGACGACCCGGCCGCCCGCGTCCTTGACCGAGGTGACCTGGCTGCCGGTGTAGGTCAGGGTCAGCCCGGTGCCCGACCGGTCGGTCATCGCCGTCAGCTGGCCCGTGGTGTTGAAGTTCAGGTGCGTGCCGTCCGGCTCGACCAGCTGGTAGCCGCCCGACACTGAGGCCAGGGTCGCGTACACGCCCGGGCTGCCGGTGAACGAGCCGTTCGAGTTCCTGGTGAACAGCATCTGCTGGCCGTCCGCGGACCGGAACGTGGCATTCCCCGAGCCGTCGAAGGTCAGGCTGGCCTGGTACGGGTCGGTCCACCCCGGCCCCAGCGGGCCGCTGGTCGGTATCGAGGGACGTGTAGGCGCGGGTGAAACCGAAGGTCACCCCCGGGCCGGGAAGTTTCGCGTCGGTGACCGTGTCGCTGTAGGCGCCGGTGGCGGTGTTCACCGGGTCGCCGGCGAACGTTTCCGGCTGCGCCGCCCCCACGGTGCACGACGCGCACCCGTAGGTCTGGGCGACCGGGACCGCCGGCGGGAACTGGGCCGGGCCGGGCGGCAGCATGCCGATGGCGTTGCCGTCGGTGTCGGTGTACCACAGCGTCCCGTCAGCCGCCCAGCCGATGTGGGAGGCCCCCTCGTTCTCGCCGACCGTCGGCGCGAACGACATCAGCCCGCTGGTGGTGAGCTGGCCGATCGCACCGACCGCCACGAACACCAGCGAGGCATTCGTGCCGGTGTTATCCACCGCGATGTTCCCGGCGAAATACTCCGGCGAGCCCGAAGGTATCTGGTACAGGACATAGCTGCCGCTGGTGCTCATCGCACCGATCGCGTTGTTGTCAGCGAACCACAGCTGGCCGTCGGGTCCGGTGATGATGCCGTACAGCTGGGACGTCGACGGCATCTGGAACTGGGTCAGCGCGCCGCCGGTCGTGATCCGTTCGATCAGGTCATGCTCGGCATCGGTGAACCACATAGCCCCGTCCGGTCCCGCCGTGATCTGATCCAGCAGGGCAATGCCCGGCGCAACCGTGTACTCCGTCACCGCCCCCGCCGGGGTGAGGTAACCAACAACGGACCCGAACGGCCCGCCCGCGGTGAACCAGACATTGCCGTCCGGCCCGACGGTGGTTTCCGACATAGTCAGGCCGAACCCGCCGGTCACGAAGTACGTCACCGAGCCCGACGGCGTGATCCGGCCGATGTCGCTCCCATCGGCGAACCACAAGTTGCCGTCGGCGCCCACCGTGATCCCTGTGGGGATGCCGCCGCCGCCGGATGGCAGCGGGTACTCCGTGACCGCGCCCGCTTCGGTCACGTGCCCGATCTTGTTAGTGCCCTCCTCGGTGAACCAGGCTGAATGGTCAGGTGTCACGGCTATCCCGATTGGCTCGCTGGAAGTGGTCGGTGTCGGGTACTCCACATCCCCGTTTCCCGAGCTTGCGGTATACGCGGTCAGCCGGATCGCGCTCCGATGCTGGATGCCTGTCAGGCTGGACTCAGTCACGGCCCGGGTCCCGGCACTGCCGGGCCACGGAACTACCCGCGCCCGCCGCACGGTGCCCTTGGCCTTCACGATCTTCACGTGCCGGACGTGAATCACCCGCAACGACGGATGCACCGGCGGAACCAGGCGCGTCGGGTGGACCGACACATGCCCGCGCGATGCAAATGCTGCTGACAAGATTGCGTGACGCGGGGCAGTGGCCGCTGAGGCATTTGCGCCGGCCTGGGCCGACAAAAGACCCACCAAAAGACTCAGGGATGCGAGCACGCTGAAGACACGGATGTTGCGCAACGGAACCCCCGACGCTTTCCGGCCGGGGGTGCCCTCGATCAGGTCCCGCTGTGCCAACCGGTGCTGGCAGGGTCCACGATGAAGTCGTCATACAACCGTGTCAATGGTTCTACTTCATATTTTTTAGAACTACATCACTGCAAGTTTGGCACGATGCTGACCTGCTGATCGGATCACAGCCCGCCCGTGCGGCTGCTGCAGATGGTGAGGACGGCGAGCCACCAGCGAAGCGCGAGCCGAGTCATACAGCCGAGTCAACCGCAAAACGGAGCGCGCGCTTGTGGCGCCCGGGCTGACAACGCTGGGCAAGCGCTATGTTCGCGGACGCCGTGCCTATCAGGAGATCCATAAGCGCTGACAGACCGTGTAGAGGTGCCCGTCCATCAGCCGGATAGCACGACCCCGCCTGACCGCCTGACCGCCTGACCGTCATCGACTGGGAGAGACCGGAGAACAGCTCCAGGCCATCGGGTGCCCCTGCCGGGTCTGCCCGGCCGTCGTTGTCCCGCAGAGACCATGAACAACATCTTTTCCGCCCGATACGGTACGATGCAACCTACAAATCTTAAAACGATTTGTCAATGATAGGATTACCAGGGTGCAGATGCGCTGTCTGATAGATGCGGCTACGTACCGGCGCGACCGCTATCCTCTACCTCTCAACGTCCTGCCCCCGCGCATATGAGGTGCACGTGACTTCCACCGGACCGCCTGCGGTGCGTCGTGAGCAGCTGCGTCAGCCGCGCCTTGCGGAAGTCGTGGCCGGTGTCTTGCGCGAGCGGATTGTCAACGGTGAGCTCGGTGACGGTGACATGCTGCCCAAGCAGGACGAGCTGATCGCGGAGTACCGGATCAGCCGCCCGACGCTGCGGGAGGCGCTGCGCATTCTCGAAGGCGAGGGGCTGCTCATCGTCCGCCGAGGCAGCGTCGGCGGCTCAGTCGTCCGGATGCCGACGGCGGACGCCTCGGCCTACACCTTCGGCCTGCTGCTGCAGTCCCGGCGGGCAACGATCAGCGACCTCGCGACCGCCATCATGCACATCGAGCCGATCACCGCCTCGCTGTGCGCGGCCCGTGCGGACCGGGCAGGCGAGGTGCTGCCGGCGCTGCGCGCCAACGTGGCCGACACCGAGACGGCGACGTCAGACGGACCGCTGTTCACCGCGCTCGCGCGTCAGTTCCATGAGCTGCTCGTCAGCTGCTGCGGCAACGAGACGCTGATCGTCGCATTCGGCGCGCTGGAGAGCCTGTGGTCGGAGCAGGAGCGGCAGTGGGCGGTCCGGGCGGCATCGGAGGGCTTGTACCCGGAGGAGCGCTACCGCCGCGACGTCCTGTCGGCGCACGTCGCGCTGGTGGACGCCATCGAGCGAGGCGACGCCGAGGCGGCCGGCCGACTCGACGCAAGCCATCTCGACCACTCCCAGCGCTACACCCTCGAGGGCTCGCAGAGCCAGGTGGTCCGGGCCACGTCGCTGCGCGACGGGCTTCGCGACCTGACATCTTAGCCCTGCCGGGTCAGAGCGTCTCGCCGCCGTCGAGAGCGATCACCTGGCCGGTGAGGAACGCCATCTCGTCGCCCGCCAGAACGACGGCGAGCGCGCCGATCTCGGCCAGGTCACCAGCGCGGCGCATCGGGATCCGCTTCTGCAGCCAGGCCCGGCCCCACTCGGTCTCGTGCAGCTGGGCCGACATCTGGGTCGCGAACTGGCCGGCCGCGATGGCGTTGACGGTAATGCCGAACCGGGCCCACTCGAACGCGAGTGAGCGCGTCAGCTGGGCCAGGGCGGCCTTGGCGACGTCGTAGGCACTGGTGAACGGCACGGCCCGGCCGAGCGACGTCGAGACGATGTTGATCACCCGGCCGTGCCGCCGGGCCACCATGTCCGGCCCGAAGGCCTGGAGTACGTGGAATGCTGCGTCGACATGCACGGCGTTCGACGAACGCCAGTCCTCGTAGGTCAGTGCCGTCGTCATCGCCCGCGGCCGCTCGCCTTCGGGCAGCTGCACGAAGGGCTTGGAGATCAGGTTGCCGGCGTTGTTCACCACGATGTCTACCTGCCCGGTCAGTTCCAGCGCCGCCCGGTGCAGCCCGGCGACCTGCGCGGCGTCGGTGACATCCGCCTGGACCTCGGCGGCCGTACCGCCGGCCTCGCGAATGAGCGCCGCCGTCTCGGCTAGCTGGGCTGGTGTCCGCGACGTCAGCACTACGGCGGCCCCGGCCCCGGCCAGCGCACAGGCGATCTCCCGGCCGATGCCGCGACCGGCTCCGGTGACCAGCGCCGTCCGGCCGGTCAGATCAGTGCTGGAGGCAGCCAAAGTCACCACGTTCCCTTTCATCTCATCTTTTTATAATTTACTGTATAGAGCCGGAGAGAACCGCGGAAAGGCGGCAGCGTGTCGCGTGAGGTTGCAGTCAGCCTTCCTACCATCGCGGGCGTGCTGGCGCCGGCCGTCCGGCAGCGGCCGGACAGCCCGGCCATCGTGGCCCGCAGCGGAACGCTGACCTACGCCGAGCTGGACGCGGCCGCAGATGCCGCAGCCGGCGCGCTGTGGGAGTTCGGCGTCCGGCCCGGCGACCGGGTTGCCGCGTGCCTGCCCAACGACCTCGATGTCGTCGTGGCGTTCCACGGCGTCCAGCGGATCGGCGCGATCTGGGCCGGGATCGGCGAGGCACTCACCGCAGCCGAGCAGCATTCTCTCGCGGACGCCGTCGGCCCTGCGGCCATCCTGGCCGGGCCGAAGTGCGCGCTGGACGGGCCGCAGGTGGTCGGCGCGCGCCAGTGGACCGAGCTCATGGCGGCCGGGCACTCGGCGCCGCAGGTGCCGGCTGACCCGCATGCGCCGGCCGGCATCGCTTTCTCCAGCGGCACGACCGGCGTCCCGAAAGCGGTCGTGCACAGCCAGCACACGCTCGTCCTGCCGGCGGCGGTGCTGGTCGCGACCCGCGGCTGGGGTCCCGCGCTGCGCAAGGGAGACAGCCTTCCGTTCACGATCCTCAACATGCTCGTGCTGTCCACGCTGGTGACGGCACAGGCGGGCGGCTGCTCGGTCGTCATGGACCGGCGTGATCAGGACGGCGTGGCGGAATGGATCGGGCGCGAGCGCGTGACGGTCTGGAACGGCGCCCCGGCCCAGCTGTTCGACCTGGCCCGGCGGACGGACCTGGACCTGCGGCCGCTGGCGGAGGTCTGGACGGGCGGCGGCACCTGTCCCGAGCACGTGCGCGATGCCTTCCGGGCGGCGTACGGCCTGCCGGTCACCGACACCTACGGGCTGTCCGAGGCGCCGACCGTGGTGGCCATCGACCCGGTCGGCGGCGGGCACCGGGAGGGCGCGAGCGGGCAGGTGCTGCCGCACCTCATGGTCGCCCCGTACGACAAGGACGGCCGCCCGGCTGGCGCCGGTGCCACCGGCGAGCTCGGCATCTCGGCCGCGACGTCCGGGCCGTGGGCCGGCTGGTGGCGGCCGCCGCTCGGCTACTGGCAGGACGGCGCCGTGCGCCCGGCCGACCCGGACCTGGTCATGACCGGTGACGTTGGCCGGGTCGATCCTGACGGATGGCTGACCATGGTCGACCGGAAGAAGCTGATGATCGTCCGCGGCGGCGCGAACATTTCCCCGGCCGAGGTGGAAGGCGTTCTGCTGCAGCATCCGGCCGTCGCCGCGGCCGTCGTGTTCGGCGTTCCGGATGAACGGCTCGGCGAGCGGGTGGCGGCGCTGGTGGTGCCGGCCGGGGGCGGCCTGGACGCTGCGTCGCTTGGCTCGTTCTGCGCCGCCCGGCTGGCCCGGTACAAGATCCCGGAGATCTGGGGCCGGGCCGGATCGCTGCCCGTCAACGCGATGGGCAAGATCATCCGAACCGACCTGACGGCGCTGCTGAGGTCGGCCGACGCGCTGTAAGCGAGCCCGCCGAGCTGGCCCGGCGCAGCCGCTCGCCGTCGATCGAGGTGGCCTGACACGGCCGGCGGCCGGGCGATCGCGGGCGGCCCGGACAGAGCACTACGGTCGCCGGGCATGGATCTAATCTAGTAATACTTACAAGGATTGCGCTATCGTGGCGCTGTGGACTTCACAATGGGCGAGGCGGCCGCAGGGCTGCGCGCCGAGCTGCGCGAACTGGTGGCCGAGCATGTTCCGCCGGACTTCCTCGGGGCGTTCACCGACGACCCCGCCGACCTGGAGGTGGCGCAGCGGTTCTGCCGGATCCTCGCCGAGCGCGAGCTGCTGTGCCTGGCCTGGCCGCCGGAGTTCGGCGGCCGCGGGGCCTCGCTCTGGGAGCAGACCGTGGTGCGCGAGGAGATGTGGGCGCACCACGAGCCGCGCGGCGCGCAGTACATGGGCGTGAACTGGGTCGGCCCGACGATCATGCGGCACGGCACGGCCGAGCAGCAGCGCCAGCACCTGCCGCCGATCGCGAGCGGCGAGGTGATCTGGTGCCAGGGGTTCAGCGAGCCGGATGCGGGCTCGGACCTGGCGTCGCTGCGGACCGCGGCCCGACGCGACGGCGACAGCTGGCGGATCTCCGGGCAGAAGATCTGGACCTCCTACGCGACCATGGCGCAGTGGTGCTTCCTGCTGGCGCGGACCTCACGTGGCGACAAGAAGCAGCAGGGGATCACGGTCTTCCTGGTGCCGATGTCCGCGGCCGGGATCGAGGTCCGGCCGATCCGGTCCATGATCGGGCCGCACCACCTCAACGAGGTCTTCTTCGACGACCTGCAGGTGACCGAGGCCGACGTGCTCGGCCAGGTCGACGAGGGCTGGCGGGTAGTGCAGGAGGTGCTGGCGTTCGAGCGGGTCGGCATCGCCCGGTACGCCCGCTGCGAGCGGCTGCTGCACGCCGCCCCGGCCGCGCTCGGCGAGCACTGGGAGGAGCTCCCGGCCGAGCTGCGCGGACGGTGGGCGCGGATGCTCACGCACTGCCGGCGGGCCCGGCTGCTCGCCTACCGGGTCGTGGCCCTGCAGAGCCAGGGCACGGTGCGGCCCGGCGATCAGCGCGCCTACCGGATCGCGGTCACCCGGCTGGATCAGGACAGCGCCGAGGTGCTGATGGAGATCGTGGCGCACGCGCCGATGACGGGCGAGCAGGCCCGGCGGTTCCGCAGCGAGGTGGAGGACCACTGGCGCTACTCGCAGGCCTCCACCGTCGCCTCGGGCAGCATCGAGATGCAGCGGATCCTGCTGGCCCGGTCCATGCTGTCCGGCGGGACGACCCCGCCCGACTCTCCGGCGAGACTGGCGGTCGCGTGAACATCGAGCTAAGCGAGGAAGCGGCCGAGTTCGGGCGGCTGGCGCTGCGGGCGCTGGAGGAGGCCGGCGGCGATCAGCTTGTCGTGCACGGCCGAGCTGGCGCCCGACCGCCGGGAGAGCCTGGTGGCGCCGGTACTCGCCGAGCTCGGCGCCTGGCAGCTCGATCCGCGCGGTGACGCCGGCGAGCTGGAGGCGGCGGCCGCGCTGTGCCGCAGCGCCGGCTACTGGGCCGTGCCGTACCCGGTGGCCGAGCGGCTGGCCCGGCCCGGCGGACCTCGACGTCGACGGGCTGGTCGTCGTCGCCGGGCCCCGGCCCGCGGCCGCGGTAGCCGGACTGGATCTGCGGTGGGCGGCGGTGACGCTGGACGGCCGTCGCAGTCTGGCCGTCGGCCGGCCGCCGGCGGCGTCGCCGCGCTATTCCGCGTTCGTCACCGAGCTTGACCTCGAACTGGCCGATCGACGACGGAGCCAAGGACGCGGCTCTCGGGCTGGTGCTGCCGTGCTGGACGCTGCTCGGGATGCTCGACCGCGCCATCGACCTGGCCCGCGAGCACGTGCTGGTGCGCGAGCAGTTCGGCCAGCCGCTGGCCGCCTTCCAGGGCGTGCAGTTCCAGCTCACCGACGCCGAGGTCGAGCGCAGCGGCGTGGAGGTGCTCGCCAAGTACGCGCTGTGGAGCGTTCAGGCAGGACCGCCGGACGCGCGTCGCGGACGCGCTTGCGCTGCGGCTGGCCGCGGTCGAGGCGGCCGACGATCGTGTTCCGGGTCGCGCACCAGCTGCACGGCGCCATCGGGTTCTGCGACGAGGCGCCGCTGTCCTGGCTGTCGCGCTACAGCCAGCCGCTGCGCCGGCTGCCGTTCGGCCTGTCCGCGACGCGCGATGACCGCTGACGCGGCGGCTCGGCCGCCGCGGCCTGACGGGCTTGTTCACGACCCGGCGCTGGCGCTTGCTGGAGGGCGTCGTGACCTACGACCTGCCGCCAGAGCTGACCGTCGAGGCCGACGGGCCGGTCCGCACCGTCATCATCAACCGTCCTGCCGAGCTGAACGCGGTCAACCAGCCGCTGCACTGGGCGCTGGCCAACGTCTGGCGGCAGCTGGCCGCCGACCTGGCGGCCAAGGTGGTCGATCCTCACCGGTGCCGGGCGGGCGTTCAGCGCCGGCGGCGACCTGGACTGGATCACCTCCTTCCTGGACGACCCGGTGGCCCGGGACGAGAGCCTGCGCGAGGGCGCGCAGATCATCGAGGAGATGCTGCGCTTCCCGCTGCCGGTGATCGCCGCCGTCAACGGCCCGGCCGTCGGCCTCGGCTGCAGCCTGGCCGTGCTGTCGCGACATCGTGCTGATCTCCGAGACGGCCTACCTGGCCGACCCGCACGTCAGCGTCGGCCTGGTCGCAGGCGACGGCGGCGCGGCGTTCTGGCCGCTGCTGACACCGATCCTCCGGTCGCGCGAGTACCTCTACACCGGCGACCGGATCACGGCGGCCACCGCGGTGGAACTCGGGCTCGCGACCCGCACGACCGCACCCGAGCGATCTGCTGCCCGAGGCCCGCCAAGCTGGCCAGCCGGCTGGCGGCGCAGCCGGCCGAGGCACTGCGGGGCACCAAGCGGGTGGTCAACATGCACCTGTCGCGGGCGCTCAGCGGCGCCATGCAGGCCGGGTTTGCCGCGGAGGCCGTGAGCATGCAGTCGGCCGAGCACCGCGACCGACTGCTCGCGCTGCGGGCGACAGCGGCGCCACGGCCAGCAGGACGCTGATGGCGGCCACCACGCCGGGCGAGCTGGCCGAGTTCCGCGCTTCTGTTCGCGAGTGGTGCCGGGAACATGTGCCGGCCGGCTGGCGGCAGGCGCAGACCGGCGCGGCCGACGAGGAGTACGTGGACTTCCAGCGGGCCTGGTTCGCCGAGCTTCGGCAGGCCGGTTTCGCGGTCCCGCACTGGCCGGGGGAATGGGGCGGCGGCATGTCCGCCGCGGAGCAGGTCGTGCTCTACTCCGAGCTTGCCGCCCACGACGCGCCCCGGCTGGTCCTGGCGTTCGTCTCGATCCACCACGCGGCGGCGACTCTGCTCGCCGCAGGCACCGCAGGAGCAGCGCGAGCGGCACCTGCCGGCCATCCTCGACGGCGAGATCTGGGTTCAGGGCTTCTCCGAGCCCGAGGCGGGGTCCGACCTGGCCAGCCTGAGCACCACCGCGCGCAAGCAGGGCGATGCCTACGTGGTCAACGGCCAGAAGCTGTGGGCCAGCGGTGCGATGCACGCCGACTGGTGCCTGCTGCTCGCGCGCACCGACCCGGCCGCGCCGAAGCGGCGCGGGATTTCCTACTTCCTGCTGGACATGCGCATCGCCGGGCGTCGAGGTCCGGCCGATCCGCCAGGCGACCGGCGAGTCGCATTTCTGCGAGATCTTCCTCGACCGACGTGGTCATCCCGGCCAGCCAGCTCGTCGGGCCGGAGAACTCCGGCTGGCAGGTGGCCCAGGCGACGCTCGGCGCGGAGCGTGGCATGACCATGCTCGAGCTGGCGGAACGGCTCGGCAATGCCGGGCTTCGGCTGGCTCGTCGAGGCCTGCTCCCGGCCGGGGCCGGGCGGGGCGCGCCCGGTCGACGACGGCGCTGGTGCGAGACAGGCTGGCCGGTTTCGAAACCGAGATCGCCGGCCTGCGGGCGCTCTGCCGCGGCGCTGGTGGAAGATCACGATGCCGGCACGGCGGGGCCCGCCGATGCCTCGATCGTCAAGCTTTACTACAGCGAGCTGCTGCAGCGGATGATGGACTTCGGCACCGAGATCAGCTGGCCTGCCCGCTCAGACCGAGCTGTGCAAGCCTGCCTCGAGCGGGTGGGAGTCGGGTGCCTGGGTGCTGGACTTCATCGGCTCGTGGGAGTGGACGATTCCCGGCGGCACCAGCGAGATCCAGCGCACCATCATCGCCGAGCGCGGGCCTCGGCCTGCCCCGAGAGCCGATGGCGAGCTGATGTCTGCTGACTTCGCGGAGATCCGGGACGAGCTGCGGATGGTGGCGCGCGATCTGCTCGGCCGCACCGGCCAGGCCGGCCTCCGGTACCGATGAGGCCGGTACCGATGAGGCCGGGGGCCCGCCTGCCAGCCTGGACTGGCGGCTGCTGGCCAGCGGCGGCTGGCTCGGGCTGGAGGTAGCCGAGGAACTGGACGGCGGCGGCGCCACGTTCGCCGAAGTCGCGGTCATCGCCGAAGAACTGGGCCGGGCCGCGGCGCGCAGTCCGTATCTGGGCGCCGTCGTGCTCGGCGCCGGGACGCTGAACCTGCTGGCACCCGGCCACGGCCGGGACGAGTTGCTCGGCCAGATCGCGGCCGGGACGGTCGTCCCGGCTGCGGTGCTGGCCAGCGGCGACGACACGGCAGCGGAGCAGCCGTCGTTCCGGATCGAGCAAACAGCGAGCGGGCTGCGCCTGCACGGCCGGGCGGCCTTTGCGCCCGACGCGGCCGGCGCCAGCCGGCTGCTGCTGCTGGCCGCCGACCCAGGCGGCGTGCCCGTGGTCGTCGACGCAGCCGCCACCATGCCCGGGCTTGGCTGCACCGTGCAGCCGGTGCTCGACGCGACCCGCAGCCTCGGCCTGGTGACCGCGGACGCCGCCGAGCTGAGCGAGGCATCGGTGTGGCGGTTCAGCGGCGACCCGCAGGCCGCCGCAGGCCGGCTGCTCGACCGGGCCGCCGTCGCCGTCGCCTGCGACAGCCTCGGCCTGAGCGAGGCCATGCTCGAGCAGACGGTCAGCTACGCGCGGGTCCGCGAGCAGTTCGGGCGCCCGATCGGTTCCTTCCAGGCGGTCAAGCACGCATGCGCGGACATGCTGGTGCAGATCCGCCTGTCCCGGCAGCTGGTCGGCGAGGCCGTGCAGTGCCTCGCCGACGGCGGTGATGACGCCGCGGTCGCGGTGGCCGCGTCCATGGCCAAGTCATACGCCTGCGCCGCCGCGGTCGAGGTCGCCGGCAAGGCCATGCAGCTGCACGGCGGCATCGGCTACACCTGGGAGAGCGGCATCCATGTCTACGTCAAGCGCGCGGTGCTGAACCGGGCGCTGTTCGGATCGCCCGCCGCCCATCGCCGGCGGCTGGCCGCGCGGTACTGCTGACCGGCCGCGGCGGCTGCCTCCGCCGGTCAGTGCCGCTTGCCGCGCACCTGGTTCTTGATCCGGGCCAGCATGGCCGCCAGGCCGCGCAGCCGCAGCGGGCTGACGAGGTCCCGCAGGCCGAGCTGGGCGGAGAACTCGGCCGGCGTCTGCAGGATCTCTTCCGCGCTGAGGCCGTCCAGCCCGGCATGCAAGATCCCGGCGAAGCCGCGGGTGGTGGGTGCCTCGGGCGGTGCCTGGAAGAACAAGTGGACGGTGTCGTCGTCGTCGACTTCGACCGCCAGGAACAGCGGCGACTGGCATTCGGGCACCGGCTCGAGCAGGTCGGGATGCTCGGCATACCGGGGCGGCAGCGGCGGCAGGTCCTGGCTGAACTCCAGCAGCAGCTGCAGCCGGTCCTGCTCTGGCAGCGCGGTGAAGTCGTCCGCGATCTCGGCCAGTCTGGGATTCAGCGTGCCGGGCCCGCTGTCGGTCACGGCTGCTCGCCCCGGCTGATCGGAACCCGGACCGAGTTTCCCCACTCGGTCCAGGAGCCGTCGTAGTTGCGCACCTGCGGATAGCCGAGCAGGTGGGTGCAGGACGAACCAGGTGTGGCTGGACCGCTCGCCGATCCGGCAGTACGACGATGATGTCGTCGTCCGGCCGCAGGCCGAGTTCGCCGGCGTAGATCGCCTCGAGTTCGTCGCGCGCCGCGGAACGTGCCGTCGTCGGCTGCGGCGCGGGCCCACGGAACGTTCCTGGCGCCCGGGATGTGGCCGCCGCGCAGCGCGCCTTCCTGCGGGTAGTCCGGCATGTGCAGCAGCTCGCCGGTGTACTCGCCGGGCGAGCGCACGTCGACCAGCGGCTGGCCGCAGATGTGGCCATGACCTGGTCGCGGAACGCGCGGATCTGCGTGTCGTTGCGCTCGATGACCGGGTAGTCGGCCGGCGGCCGCTTCGGCACCGTCCCGGGTCAGCTCCCGGCCCTCGGCCGACCCACTTCGCCCGGCCGCCGTCCAGCAGCCGCACGTCGGGGTGGCCGAACAGGCGTGAACACCCACAGCGCGTACGCCGCCCACCAGTTGAAGTTGTCGCCGTAGAGCACGATCGTGTTGTCCCGGCCGATGCCCTTCGCCGCGACATCGCCGGGCGAACCCGCGCCGTCGAGGTAGTCGCGGGTGACCTGGTCGTTCAGCTCGGTGTGCCAGTCGACCTTGACCGCGCCGGGGATGTGCCCGGTGTCGTAGAGCAGCACGTCCTCGTCGGACTCGGCCACGACCAGGCCCGGGATCGCCCAGGTGCTCGGCCAGCCACTCGGTGCTGACGAGCATCTCCGGGCGCGCGTAGTCCTGGAACTTCGCCGTGGAATCGTAGGGCAGCGCCATCGCCGCATCGCCTCCGGTACACCGTTCGTCGTCGCCCCGCCAGTATCGCCAGGGCCCGGTCAACATCTTGCGCTAACACGAGGACTGACCTCAGGCTTCCCGCCGGAGGTCAGGCAGGCCGGCCGCGACGCCAGTGCGCTGGCCGCGCCCGGCCGCGCAACCCAACCCAGGCTGGGAACGTGGCCGACCGGGCCGTCCGCCGGGATCAGCCGGTGCCGCAATAACCGATTAGCCTGATTTGTGCCATCAGGTCATCGCATTATCCCGGCCATTCCCCGAGCTGGCGTCCGTTATTCAGCGGGTCGTGGCGGTCTCGCCCCGGCGACCCGCACCCGGACACGTGACCGGACCGCGGGCCGGGCGGAAGTGCCCGGCGCGCGGTCCGGCGCGTGATCAGATCAGGCCGAGATGTGCACGGTGACTTTCGGGCTATTGCTGGGCACGATGGTGGCGTAGCCCCGAGCGCTCTGGTACCGGCCGGTGCCGCCGGTGATCGCGAGCCGGAAGGTTCCCGGACCCTGCTTGGTGTCGGTGACCAGCCCGGCCAGGTTGATCTGGCCGTGGGCGAGGACCACGGTGAGAGTGCGAGATCTGATCGGCGGTCTTCGTGCCCAGCCGCACGACGGTAAAGCTCCCGCCGTCATGGCCGATCTTCTGGGTGCCGTGGGTGAGGTTGTCGGCAAACAGTTCGACGGCGCCGACCGCGAAGCCATGACCAGAACCGAGATTGAAGGTGTGGTCGCTAGTCGTGGTGCTCGGTGAAGGAGATCGTCTGGCCGGCCGGCGCCGCCCAGGCGGGGGCCGCCGCCACGATAGCCGGCGCCCGCGCCGCCGCGGCGACGGCGGCCGCTGCGGCACGGCTGCGAATTCTGGTCATTTCCGCTCCCTGGTTGACTGCCGCGGCACTCGATGGCCCTGCGGTCTGACCGGAACGCTACGAACTGAGGCTGCCTGACCGCTTCCGCCTGCAGCCGGTTTCTTGTTCCGCCCGCGGGCTGGACGAGGCGGGGGGTCGGCTCCGCCGCTGGGTGGACGTCGGCCCTGCTGGCGCTCAGCATTCTGGGGGAGGCGGAAATCGGGACGGCGGCAGTAGGTTGCAGCAATGGAACGCGCGCTGCGGCTATGGTCGGCCGTCTCCTGCTGGCTGGTGCCGCTGGCCATCCTTGCCCTGGGCGCGGTTGATCTGATGCAGAACGGCAGCCTGTCGTCGGAGGGAGATACCACTGCGTTTGCCGGGTCACGGCGCTGTCACGCGGGGTTCTTGCTGCTGGTGACGGTTCCGCTCTACTGGCGGTTCCGGGCGCCGGTCACGGTCCTCATCCTGGTCACCGCGAGTTCGGGTCTTTGGATCCTGACCATGTTCACGGCACAGGAGCAGGCGCCGTTTGAGCCCGCTCTGGCGGTCTGGGTTGCCTTGTTCGCGCTGGCCTGCCGCGCAGAAGGGCGGCGGCTGGCCGTGGGCACCGGGGTCTCCGCGGCCATCTTCACCGCTCTGCAGGTCCGAAGCGAACTGGGCGGCGCGGGCATTGGCAACGTGTTCCCCCCGCTGCTGTTCTTCGCCCTGACCTTTGCACTGGGGCGCATCGTGCACGCGAACCGGCAGCGCGCCTCGGGCCATCAGGACCGCGCGGAACGACTTGAGCGCGAGCAGGAGATGCGGGCCGCCGCGGCTGTCGAAACCGAGCGGGCCAGGATCGCCCGCGAACTGCACGACGTCATCGCGCACAGTCTGAGTGTCATCGTGGTGCAGGCCGCGGCTGAGCGCCGGGTGCTGCCGCCGGGCACCGGCTCCGCCGCGGAAACACTCGAGTCGATCGAGGAGACAGGACGGCAGGCGATGACTGAACTCCGCCGCCTGCTTGGCCTGCTCCGCAAGAGCGAGAGTGAACCCTCGCTTGCTCCGCAACCCGGCCTGAGCCGTCTGGCTGACCTGGCGGCCGAGGTCCGCGAGTCGGGCCTCGACGTGGAGGTGCGAACGGAGGGTGACCTGGCCTCGATTCCGCTGGGCCTGGACCTGTCGGCCTACCGGATCGTCCAGGAATGCCTGACCAACGTGCTCAAGCACGCCAACGCGCAGCGGGTGCACGTGTCGCTCAGCTGCTACGGACGGCTGGTCGAGATAGACGTGACCGATGACGGGTCCGCGCCGGCGCTCCCCGCCGATGGCGGTTTCGGTCTCCTCGGCATGCGCGAACGGGTCAGCATCTACGGCGGGACCGTACAGGCCGGGCCCTGCGATGGCGGCGGCTACCGGGTATACGCCCGGCTGCCGTTCGAAGGCCGGCGAGTTGGCGCTGCCATGACCATCCGGGTCATCATCGCCGACGATCAGGAACTCGTCCGGGCCGGTTTCCGCAAGCTCCTGGACGCCGAGGCCGGGATCACCGTTGTCGCGGAGGCAGCCGACGGAGCCGAAGCCGTTGTCCTGGCAACGCAGCATGCACCCGACGTCGTGCTGATGGACATCCGGATGCCGCACATGGACGGGCTGGAGGCCACCCGCAAGATCACCCGGTCGACGGCCGTCCAGGTACTGATTCTCACTACCTACGACCTGGACGAGTACGTCTTCGAGGCACTGCGGGCCGGCGCCAGCGGCTTCCTGCTCAAGGATTCCCCGCCCGAGACGCTGATCTCAGGCATCGCGACCGTCGCCCGCGGCGACGCACTGCTCGCGCCCTCGGTCACCCGGCGGCTGATCGCCGAGTTCGCACGGCGGCCCGCTGACAGCCAGCGCCCGGCCCTGCCTGACCTGACCCGGCGGGAGACCGAGGTCCTCATCCAGGTGGCCCGCGGGCTCTTCGAACCGGGAGATCGCCGGACAGCTCCACCTCGGTGAGGCAACCATCAAGACCTACGTCGGCAACATCCTGATGAAACTGAGCTGCCGTGACCGCGTCCAGGCCGTCGTGGCCGCTTATGAAGCGGGCCTGGTCGAGCCAGGCCACAAAGGCTCACCGTGATAACAAGGCAACCGGCTTGATGCGGCCCTAGTCCTGGCGGACGCTGGGGTCGCCCGGGCGGAACGGTGGCGGCCCCTGACAGTACGAGAGGCCTATCCTCGTCCAGGTGGACGCTGACCGGGATCAGGTGACCGAGCCCGCCGCATTCCTGCCGATGGCGGGCCGGGCGATGGACCTGGCGGCCCGGATCATCGCGGAGCGGCTTCCGGCTGTGGTGAGTGCCAAAGGCGACCGCGACATGGTGTCGGATATCGACGTGGAGATCGAGCAAGGTGTCCGCGGCTACCTGCATGACCAGGAGCCGGGCATCGGTTTCGTCGGCGAGGAGGAAGGCAGCAGCCAGCCGGGCGAGTCCGGCCTGCACTGGCTGCTCGACCCCATCGACGGCACGGCGAATTTCGTCAAGGGCATCCCGCTGTACTCGATCTCGCTGGCGCTGGTCAGCCAGGGCCTGCCCGTCCTCGGGATCATCGACGTCCCCGCCGACGGCACCCGCTACACCGCGGCCGAGGGGTACGGCGCCTACTGCGGCGACCGCCCGATCCGGGTGCGGCAGACCGAGGAACTCAGGGCCGCGACCGTCACGATCGGCGACTACGCGGTGGGGGCGCAGGCTGACGAGAAAAACCGGGCCAGGCTGGCCGTGACGGCCCTGCTCGCGCAACGGGCCCTGCGAGTGCGGATGCTCGGCTCTGCCGCGATCGACCTGGCCTGGCTGGCTCACGGGCGTACCGACGCCGCCATCATTTCCGGCGGCAAGCCCTGGGACGTCGCGGCCGGCGTGATCCTCGTCCGCGAAGCCGGCGGCATCGTCATCGACGCCATCGGGGCCCGGCATACCCTGCGCAGCGAGGTGACGATCGCCGCCGCACCGCAGCTGGCAGGCCAGGTGCTCAACCTAGTGCCCGCCTCACGTGGGTAGCTCGCAAGCCAGGGCCCCGGATCCGGCTCGACCAACGTGGCTGGCACATTCACGTGCCAACAGCAACGTGGATGGCACCAACGCTGTTGTGGCCACCGCGCGGATCGGCTCGCCGTCAGCAGCTCAGCCTGTGGCTGGGACCGAAGGATCGGCAGGAGAGCGGGCGCATCAGCGCGCATAGATGGAAGATGTCACCCACTAAAGGGAATGGTGAACGCCTGGGAACCAAAACGCGCGGGCGCCTCGCAGGGACCAGGGCCTGGTCATGAGCTTCACCGCGACTGCGCGTCGTAGCCAAGGCTGGTGGGCGCTGGAGGTAACCGGCGATGACCTTCCGCACCCGGCGTACACCCAGTCGCGTCGGCTGGATCAGGCCGAGTCCATGGTTCGGGACCTGCTCGCGCTGCACTTTGGCATCGGCGCAGACCAGACGGGCGACGTCACGATCGTGCCGGTGCTGGATCCGCCGCTGTCCGAGGAGGTGAGCAACACCCGGCACGCCAGGGAGAAGGCAGAACGACTCCGGGTCGACGCGGTCTACCAGACCCGCCAGACTGCCCGCCACCTGAGAGCCCAGGGCCTGGCCCAGCGAGACATCAGCGTGCTGCTCGGCGTCTCGCACCAAGCCGTCAGCCAGATCCTGACCGGCTGACGGGCCGTCAACGGAACGCTCCCGGGCTCGTACGGGCACCGGCCGCGCTCAGACGCCGGCCGCTAGTCGTGGCGGACGCTGAGACGCCGCGGCGGCATGGCGGCGGGCTCGGGCAGCACGAGGGGAGAGGCGCCGGGCTGGATGGTGCCCAGAATCGCGGGATGCCGCGCGCCGGTCGCTGCTGTCACCGAGCCGGGCAGTCCGTTCCAGCTCAGGAAGCCGAGCACAGCGAAGGCGACGGCTTCCTTCGCCTGCGCCGGGATGCCCAGATCATCAGTGGTCAGCACGCTGACGCCGGGCAGGGCGGCGCGCAGCCAGCGCAGGGTGGTGGGGTTCGAGCTGCCGCCGCCTGACATCACCAGCTCGGTGAGCCCGTGCCGCTGGGCAGCATCCGCCAGCAGGTCCACCAGCAGCCTGGTCACGGTCGCCGACACGTCCTCGGCCGACGGCGCCGGATCGATCGCGGCCACCATCTCGCACAGGTAGGCGGCATTGAACAGCTCACGCCCGGTACTGCGCGGCGGGGCCAGCTGGTAGTAGGGCTCGGCCTTCAGCCGGTCCAGCAACGGCGCGCAGACGCTGCCGCGGGCGGCGATGGCGCCGCCGGTGTCGAAGATCTGCGAACCGCCGGTAGCCATGGCCGCGGCCGGGTCCATCAGTGCTCCGGCCGGGCCGAGGTCGTAGGCGATCACCACCTGGCCGTCGTCGACGACGGTGAGATTCGCGATGCCGCCGAGGTTGACCGCCGCGCCGGGGCCCGGCCGTCCGGCCAGCAGCAGCTGGTCGAACATGGAGACCAGCGGCGCCCCCTGGCCGCCCGCGACGAGGTCGCGGCTGCGCAGGTCGCTGATCACCGGCACGCCGGTGCGCTCGGCCGCCTCGGCCGAGTTGCCGAGCTGCAGGGTGCCGAGCGCCCGGCCCGCCTCATCCACCCAGTGGAAGAAGGTCTGGCCGTGCAGCACCGCGAAGTCTGCCTGCCCGCCGGCCAGTTCGGCGGCGGCCCGGCTGAAGGCGTCGGCGTAAGCGGCGCCCAGCAGGGCATGCAACTGGCAGAGCTCGCCGGCGCCGGGCTGGCCGGGCGGCAGGGCCGCGACGATCCGGTCGCGCAACTCGCTGGCGAACGGCATGCTGAGCACGCCGCGGTACACGCAGCGCAGCTCGTCGCCGTCCAGCGCAAGGTCCACGCAGGCGACGTCGATGCCGTCTACCGAGGTCCCTGACATGCAGCCGAGCACCCGCGCGCGCCGCTCTTGTGAATATGCAACAATTCTGGAACTCACGACGGAAAACAGTAACATAGGCCGTCTCCGTGAGTGACGAGTTGAGGAGGGCGGCGATGCCAGCAGAACCGGAGCAGGTGCAGGAACTCAGGTCCTGGCCGCCGCTGCCGACAACCGAGATGCGCAATGAGCGCACGACCGGGATCGACGTGGTGGGCACGCTGGAGTTGCTGCGGCTGCTCAACGCCGAGGATGCGATGGTGGCCGGCGCCGTCGCGGCGACCCTCCCGGTGCTCGCCCAGGTCGTTGATCTCACCGTCGGCCGGCTCCGGGCTGGCGGTCATGTGCATTATTTCGGGGCCGGGTCGTCCGGCCGGATCGGCGTGCTGGACGCGGCCGAGGTGGTCCCGACCTTCGGCGCCGAACCTGGCTTGTTCGTCGCCCACCATGCGGGCGGGGAGAACGCCGTTGCCCGCGCGATCGAGGGGGCCGAGGACCGGCAGTCGCTCGGCGCGGAGGCCGCCGCCCGCCTCACCGGCACCGATGTGGCGATCGGGCTGTCGGCCAGCGGCCGGACGCCGTATGTCGCCGGAGCGCTCGGCCAGGCCCGGACGGCCGGGGCGCTGACGGTGCTGGTGAGCAGCAACCCCGTCGCTCCGCTGGCCGAGTTCGCCGAGTACAGCCTGCTGCCCGATACCGGTCCTGAGGCGATCGCGGGCTCGACCCGGCTCAAGGCCGGCACGGCCGAGAAACTGATCCTGAATTCGCTGTCCACGGCCGTTATGATCAAGCTCGGCCGGACCTACTCGAACCTCATGGTCTCGTTGTCGGGCACGAACGAAAAGCTGCGCCAGCGGCAGGTGATCATCCTGATGGAAACATCAGGAGCCACCGAGCGCGACTGCCGGACCGAGCTGGAGCGCTGTGGCGGTGATCTGCGGCAGGCGATGCTGTGCCTGCTCGCCGGGCTGACGCCGCAGGACGCCGCTCGCATCCTGGCCTCGGCCGGCGGCAGCGTCCGCGCGGCCCTGGCGGCGGTCGGCGCGGCTGGTGACGCTGAACCGAGGCTGGCCTGACGGCCGGCGCCAAGGAGGCAACGGTGCCGAGGCCGGGATGCTGGACAACCAAGGCCAGGACAGCGTGAGCGCGCAGGAGAGCAGGCGGCAGCACGGTCAGGGCGAGCCGGCTGCCCCGGACGCTGGCGACGACATCCTGGTCACCGTCCGGGCGCTGCTGCCGAACCTCGCTCCGGTGGAGCAGCGGGTCGCCCGGCAGGTCCTGGCCGACCCGTTCGGCACCGCCATGCAGGCAATCTCGGAGCTGGCGGCGCAGTGCGATACGTCGGCGACCACTGTCGTGCGGTTCTGCCGGGCCGTCGGCCTGCGCGGCTACCCGGAGCTGCGGATCGCGCTGGCGGCTGCGGCGGCGCACGCCGACCGGGCGCCGGGCCTGGAGCCGTCGCACGACATCATGGCCGGAGATGACGCCGCCACCATCGCGCAGAAGATCGCGCGAGCGGACGCCAGGGCCGTGACCGACACCGCCAGGCACCTGGACATCGAGACGCTGGTGGCGGTCGTGCAGGTGCTGGTCAGTGCCCGGCGGATCGACATCTATGGTGTCGGTGCCAGCGGATATGTTGCCCTGGACCTGCAGCAGAAGCTGCAGCGAATCGGCAAGCCGGCCTTCGCCTGGCCGGATCCGCATATGGCGATCACGTCGGCTGCGCTGCTGGGACCCGACGATGTGGTCGTCGCGCTGTCGCATACCGGTACCACGGCCGACACGATCGACGCCATGCGCGAGGCAGGCGGGCACGGCGCGCGCACGGTCGCGATCACGAATTTCCCGCGCTCGCCGATCACCACGACGGCCGACTTCGTCCTGCTCACTGCGGCGCGCGAGACTGCCTTCAGGTCCGGGGCCATGACCAGCCGGATTGCTCAGCTCACCGTCGTGGATTGCCTGTTCGTCGTGCTGGCCCAGCACGATCTGCCCGCCAGCCAGGACGCTCTGGAGCGGACCTACGAGGCAGCGCAGGCCAAGCGAACCAGGCGAACCAGGCGACCGGCAGCCGGATAGAGCAGACCCGAGCGGATCGGCCACCACGTTACAAGTATGTTGCTTGTTGACATCTTGAACATGTCGCTCGTAACATCCTTACATTCCACGAGCCGGGGCGGTCGCGCAATCTGTCCCGGCCCGGACCCCCAAGGCCGTTGGCCCGGCACCGCCGGAGCCACAGGTCTCACCTACCTGGCGCCGCGGGCGCCGCCCCCTGGAGGGAACATGCCCTTCGCTTCACTGCCGCGGCGGGGCGCCCCTGCCGTCGCGCTGCTCGCCGTTGCCCTCGGACTGGCCGCCTGCAGTTCCGGCAGCGGAGGCTCCGGCAACACGAGCCAGACCGCCAGCAAGCCGTTCGTCGTCGCGAATACCGAAAGCGTCCAGAAGCTGGACCCGCAGATCGCGACCAACTTCCTCGACCTGCAAGCGCTCGGCCTGGTGTACCAGCCGCTGGTCACGCTGAACGCGCAGCTCCAGGTCGTGCCCGATCTCGCCGCCAGCTGGACCTTCAGCAGCGACAGCAAGAGCGTGACCTTCACCCTCCGCAAGAACGTCAAGTTCGATGACGGCAGCACGCTGACCTCGGCGGACGTGAAGGCTTCCCTGGAGCGGGTGCTGAACCCGAAGACCGCCGCCGCGGCCGCCTCCAACATCGGCACCGTGACCGGCATCACGACGCCGACGCCGCAGACGGTGACTCTGCAGCTCGCGCACCCGGACTTCTCGATCCTGGACGGGCTCACCACGACCAACCTGTCGATCCTGCCGGCCAAGGCGATCACGGCAGGCACGGTGGCGTCCAAGCCGGACGGGACCGGCCCGTTCAAGTTCGTGTCCTGGTCGCCGGGCAACTCGCTGACCCTGGCTGCCAACCCGGCCTACTGGGGCGGCGCGCCGTCGATCAAGCAGCTCGTCTTCCGCACCATCCCGGACGAGCAGTCGATCGCCTCGGCCCTGCAGGCGGGCACCGTGCAGATGGGCATGCTGACCCAGCCGCAGGTGGTCAAGACCCTCACCGGCACCAGCCTTCAGGTCGACAAGGAACTCGACCTGAACTACCGGGCGATCATGCTGCAGTCCAAGAAGGGCACCCCGCTGGCTAACACCGACGCCCGGCTGGCGGTGCAGTGCGCGCTCAACCGCACCGACATCCTCGCCAACGCCGCGCTCGGTGAAGGCAAGGTGGTCGGCCCGGTGCCGCTCGGCCCGTACGCGCCGAGCGCCACGGCCGGTACCTGCGGAACGCAGAACCTGGCGTCGGCCAAGCACTACCTGGCGCTGGCCGGGATGAGCAAGGGCTTCAGCTTCACCGCGATGATCTCGGACGCGCTGGACGCGACCAGCCAGGCGCAGGCCGTCACTGCGCAGGGCGCCCTGGCCAAGGTCGGCATCAAGATGGCGATCGACAACCAAGGCGAGAACGCCTACATCCAGAACTGGCTGAAGGGCAACTTCCAGGCCGCGTTCGCCGAGAACGGCGCCAACCCGGACCCGTACATCATGTACGGGCGCTACTTCGGGCCCGGGGCCAACCTCGGCGTGCCGTCGGGCTACTCGTCACCGGCGCTGGCCAGCCTGCTCACCAACGCTGACCAGAACCCGTCGGCATCCACCCGGGCCAGCCTGTATGCGCAGATCAGCAGCTATCTGACTAACAACGCAGTATGGATCTGGCTGTTCGATAGTTACGACTACACGGTGCTCGCGAGTAACGTGCACGGGTATTCGCCACTGCCGAACGAGCAGCTGAGCGCTCTGGCCAAGACCACGGTTTCCTGACGCGTCAGGAAACCGGCGGAGAGTTCATGACAGTTGAGGACGCAGGCGCCCGGCCATTGGCCGGGCGCCTGACCACTGGCTCCCAGCCGCGCCGCGGACGTGCCCTGACGGTGCGCATCGCGGCGCGGCTGGGCAAGGCAGCGGTGACCCTGGTTGGCGTGGCGATCCTCGTGTTCGTGGTGCTGCGCATCCTGCCGGGCAACCAGATCACCGCCAGCCTGGGCGTGAACGCCGGCCTGCTGACGAAGGCGCAGTACGCGGACCTGGCGCATTTCTACGGGATCGGCAAGCCGCTGCCGCAGCAGTTCACCCAGTGGGCCGGCGCCCTGCTGCACGGCGACATGGGCGTCTCGGATCAGAGCGGGCGCACCGTCACCTCATTGATCGGCGCCGCGCTGCCAGTCACGCTGGAGCTGGCCGTCGCGGCCATGCTCATCGGCCTGGTGGTCGGCATCGGCGCGGGCGCCATCGCGGCGGCCGCACCGGGTAAGCCGGCCGACCGCGCGGCCCGGCTGGTCGCCCTGGCCGGGCTTGGCGTGCCGAGTTTCGTGATCGGCAGCGGACTGGTCGCCGTGCTGGCGTCGGTCTTTCACTATTTCCCGTCCTCGGCCGGATTCGTGAGCCTGGCTGCCAACCCGTGGCTCAATTTCCAGCAGATCCTGTGGCCTGCGCTCACCCTCGGGCTGGGCATCGGCGCCGCCATCCTGCGCACCACCAGGGGCGCCATGCTCGATGTCGCCCGGCAGGGCTTCGTCCGGGCCGCGCGCGGCCGGGGCCTGCGGCCGCGGCTGGTCATTGTCAAGCACGTGCTGCGCAACGCGATGATCCCGATCCTGACTATGTCGGGGATCCAGTTCGGCTACCTGCTCGGCGGCACCGTGATCGTCGAGCAGATCTTCGTGCTGCCCGGGCTCGGGCGGCTCCTGCTGACGTCGGTCACCGCGGCCGACTTCGCCGTGGCGCAGGGCGTTGCCCTCGTCTTCGCGCTCGGGTTCATCCTGGTCAACTTGCTCACCGACCTGCTGTACGCGGTCGTCGACCCGCGGCTGCGTGCCTGATGGCCCAGCTCGCGGCGGCCGAGCCGCTGACGGTAACGACGGCCCCGGCCGGACGCCGGCTGGCCGCACGTCTGTGGCGCCAGCCCAGCGGCCGGACCGGGCTGATCATCCTGGCCGTGATGGTGGCGGCCGGGCTGGCGTCGCTGGCGGGCCTGGTGCCCGACAACCCGGACGCGCAGAACCCGGCGGCTACCCTGCGCGGCCCGTCGGCCGCGCACCTGTTCGGCACTGACCAGTTCGGCCGCGACGTGCTGAGCCGGGTGATGGCCGGCACCGTGCTGTCCTTGCAGACTGCCGTGCTGGCGGTGGCGATCTGCGCGGTGCTCGGCACGCTCGGCGGCGTCGCGGCTGGCTACTTCGGCGGCGTGATCTCCACCGCTGTTACCAGCGTGGCCGACCTCATCTTCGCGCTGCCGTCGATCCTGCTGGCCCTGGCCCTGGTCAGCGGCCTGGGACCGGGCTGGCAGAACACCGCGATCGCGGTCGGCATCAGCTACACCCCGATCTTCATCCGGGTGGTCCGCGGCCCGGTCCTGGCGATCCGCCAGGCGGACTACGTCAAGGCCGCCCAGGTGCTCGGCTTCTCCCGGCGGCGGATCCTGTTCCGGCACGTGCTGCCGGGCGTGAGCGGGATCCTGGCCGTGCAGGTGACGCTCGCACTCGGCTGGGCCGTGCTGATCGAGGCCAGCCTGGACTTCCTCGGCCTGGGCCCGCCGCCGCCCGCGGCCACGCTCGGGCTCATGGTCAGCGACGGCACCAACATCGCCGGCATCGCCTGGTGGAATCTCGCCTTCCCCGCCGTCGCGGTGGTCCTGCTGGTGCTCGGGTTCACGCTGACCGGCGACGGGCTGCGGGATGCCCTCGATCCGTCGGGGTCAGGCAGCTAATGGACACCATGATGGAACGTGGCCCGGACGTCACCGGGGCCGAGCCGCTGCTCGCGGTCAGGGACCTGTCGATCGGCCTGAAGACGCGGTCGGGCGTGACGGAACTGGTGCGCGGGGTCAGCCTCGACGTCGGGCCGGGCGAGCGGGTCGGCCTGGTGGGGGAGAGCGGATCAGGCAAGTCGCTGACCCTGCTGGCGGTGATGGGCCTGCTAGCCAGCCCGATCATCGTGACCGGCGGATCGGTCACGCTGGCCGGGACCGAGCTGCTGGGCGCGCCGGACCGGGAACTGCGCGCACTGCGCGGCAGCGAGATCGCCATGATCTACCAGGACCCGATGACGTCGCTCGACCCGCTGCAGCGAGTGGGCGAGCAGATTGCCGAGGGGCTGCGCGCGCACCGGGTGAGCCGCCAGGACGCCCGCGACCGGACATTGGCCGCACTGGCTGAGGTGCAGCTGCCCGATCCGCCCCGGCTGGCCCGGGCCTACCCGCATGAGCTGTCCGGCGGCATGCGGCAGCGCGTGATGATCGCCGCCGCCCTGGCGGGCAATCCCCGGCTGCTGCTGGCCGACGAGCCCACGACGGCGCTGGACGTGACTATCCAGCGGCAGATCCTCGCGCTGGTCGCCCGGCTGCAGCGGGCCAGGAACCTGGCCGTCCTGTGGGTCACCCACGACCTGGGCGTCGCGGCACAGTTCGTGCAGCGGCTGGCCGTCATGTACGCGGGGCGGATGGCCGAGGTCGGCCCGACCGCGGCTGTGTTCGCTACTCCGCAGCACCCGTACACGGCCGCGCTGCTGGCGGCCGTGCCCTCGACGACCGGTGAGCGCCTGTCCCTCGGGCAGATTCCGGGTTCGCCGCCCGAGCCCGGCAGCCTGCCGCCGGGCTGCTCGTTCGCGGCCCGGTGCCGGCAGGCCCGGCCCGGTTGCAGTCAGGCCGAGCCCACCCTCGAGCAGCGGCCGGGCGGCGTCGCGGCCGCTTGCTTCGTGCCGCCCGCGGAGTGGCAGTCATGACCGCGCCCGCAGCGCTGCCCGTGCCCGCCGGGGCGGCCGCGGAAGCACCGGTGCTCGCGGCCGACGGCCTGGTCAAGATCTACCCGCCGGCCAGCCAGGCGGGCCAGCCCGCCACCGCGCTGGCCGGCGTCTCGCTCGAGCTGGCTCAGGGCAGCTGTCTCGGCGTGGTCGGCGAGAGCGGCTGCGGCAAGTCAACCCTGGCCCGGCTGCTGGTGGGGCTGGAAAAGCCGACGGCCGGCACCGTCCGGCTCGGGAACCGGCTGCTGAGCAGCTACCGGCGGCCTGAGCTCGCCCGCCAGCTGCAGCTGGTCTCGCAGGACCCGTTCTCCTCGCTGAACCCGCGGCTGACCGTCGGCAGCGCGATCACCGAGGTGCTGCTCGTGCATCGCCGGGTGCCGGGCAAAGCCCAGGCCCGCGCCCGGGTAGCGGAGCTACTGGACATGGTGTCGCTCGGCCCGCAGTTCACCAGCCGGCTGCCGCACGAGATGTCCGGCGGCCAGGCGCAGCGGGTGGCGATCGCCCGCGCGCTCGCCGCCGAGCCGCAGATCCTCGTCCTGGACGAGCCAACCTCGGCGCTGGACGTGTCGGTACGGGCCGGCATCGTGAACCTGCTCGCCGGGCTGCGGTCCGGCCTGAACCTGTCCTACTTGTTCATCAGCCATGACATGGCAGTGATCCGCCAGCTCAGTGACCAGATCGGGGTCATGTACGCGGGCCGGTTCGTCGAGCGCGGGCCCTGGCGGTCGGTCATGTCGGAGCCGCTGCACCCCTATACCCGGGCGCTGCTGAAGGCGGTGCCGGAGCCGCATCCGGACGGCAGCCTGCTGGCCGGCGCGCTGATCGCCGAAGCTGACGCAGCCGAAGCCGCGGGTACCGACTCACCGGCCGCCGGGGTGGCGGGCGGCTGCCCCTATGCGCCGCGCTGCCCGGTGCGGATCAGCAGGTGCCTAACCGAGGAGCCGCCGCTGGAGATCGTGACCGGTGCGCACGAGGCCGCCTGCTACCGGCCGGGCCTGACCGAACCGCCTGCGCTGTGATCAGGCCCGCGGTGCCCGGCGACGCCGCGGCGATGGCGGCAGTCTTCGTCCGTGCCTGGCGCGACGCCTATCCCGGCGTCGTTCCCGGCCCGGTGCTGGCTGCGCTCGACCTCGGCGAGACGACCGCCTGGCTGGCCGAGCTGATCTCCGCGCGGGCGCAGGGCAGTACCGACGTTGCCGAACAGGCCGGCCAGGTGGCCGGCTTCGTCCGGTACGGGACGCGGCCCGGCGAGCCGGCCACCAGCGGCTATGTCTTCGGGCTCTACGTTGATCCCGGCTCGGCCGGCCGGGGCACGGGCCAGGCGCTGCTGCGGCACGCCGAGCAGCAGCTTTCCCGGCGCGGTGGCCAGACAGTTTCCCTGCATGTCTTCGCCGCTAACGAGCGCGCCCGGCGGCTCTACGCGAAGGCCGGGTACGAGCCGGACGGCACCAGCCGGGTTGACCCGAAGTACCAGGCGACCGAGGTACGCCTGGTGAAGGCCCGGCCGGCGATGCCGTGACGGATCCGGCCGCCAGCGGCGACAGTCCCGGCACGATCGCGGCCGACGGGTCCGCGGTACCGCCGCCGCGCCTGGCTGCCAGCTATCAGGCCCTGCCCGGCCGCCCCGCTGATGGCTATCCGGCCGTGTCGCGGCTGCTGCTGAGCCGGCTGTCGGCCGGCTTCCCGCCGGCCGTGGCCATGGAAGTCCGCTCGCCTGCGCAGACCGCGTACGCCGCGGCCGGCGGCTGGGCGAAGCTGCCGGGCCCGGCAGACGGCCCGCTGGCCGCGCCAGTCCCGGCGGACGCGACCTCGCTGTTCGACCTGGCCTCGCTGACCAAGGTGGTGGCGACGCTGCCGCTGGTGCTGCTGCTGCACCAGCGGGGGAAGTGGAGCATCGACGACCCGGTCGGCCGCTGGCTGCCGGGCGCTCCGTCGTCGGCGGTGACGATCAGCGACTGCCTGCTGCACATCTCGGGGCTGGTGCCGTTCCGGCAGTACTACCGCGCCTGCAGCGACCCGGCCGGGATGAGGCGAGCGGTCATCGCCGAACTGGCTGACGTGGCGGCCCCGACCGGGCGGGTGAGTTACAGCGACGTGGGGTTCATGCTGCTCGGCTGGGCGATCGAGGAATGTGCCGGCGAGACGCTGCCTGAGCTTTTCCGGCGGGAGGTGGCCGAGCCGCTCGGGCTGGCCTCGGCCGGGTACCGGCCGCGGGTCCCGCGGCAGCACATCGCGGCCACCGAGCAGGACGGCGACCAGCGGACCACGGCCGGCCTGGTCTGGGGCGAGGTGCACGACGGCAACGCGTTCGCGCTCGGCGGTGTCAGCGGCCACGCCGGCCTGTTCGGCACGGCGGCTGACCTGGGCCGCGTCGCGGCCGCGCTGCTCCAGCCGGAGCGTCATCCGGTCCTGTCCGCGGCGACCCTATCGCTCATGACCAGCAGGCGGGCCGGCCTGGCCGGCGAGGAGCGAGTGCTCGGCTGGCGGATCCGGCCGCAAGGCTGGGGTGAGTGGCCGGAGGGAACGATCTGGCATACCGGGTTCACCGGCACGTCGATCCTGGTGGCCCCGGCGCTCGGCGCCGCGGTGGTGCTGCTCACCAACGCCGTGCACCCGGTGCGACGGCTGGCTGAAAGCGCGCAGCTGCGTGCCGATGTGCACGCTGAAGTCCGGACTGCGCTCCGCGCTACCTAGCCCCCGCGGCAGCGGCGCAGCAGGCGGTGATGGTAGGAAGCCTTTCGTGGAAGGAAGCCAGCACGATGCGGAACCAGCCGGCGTGAGCGGTCAGCAGCCTGACATCAGCGGCCTGCGCGAAAGCCTGGACGAGGTCGACAACGGGATCGTCGGCCTCATCGCGCAGCGCGGCCGGATCGTCGCCGACATCGCCCGGCTCAAGGAGCACGGCACCTCGGCGATCCGGGACGAAGACCGGGAGCGGCGGGTGCTGGCCGGGGTCGAGGCGGTGGCCGCTGAGCTTGGCGTTTCCGCCAGCCTGGTACGCCGGATCTTCAGGGAGCTGATCGGCGAGTCGGTCGCGCAGCAGGCCAGGCACCTGACCGGGGAAGGAAGCGGCCGCCTGCGCGTCGCGTTCCAGGGCGCCGCGCACGCCTACAGCGACGCGGCGGCGCGCAAGTACCTGGCCGGCCGGGGCGCGGAAGGCGACCTGACCGGTTACAGCACGTTCCGCCAGGCGGCCGGTGCCTTGCTGGCCGACGAGGCAGATCTGGCGGTGCTGCCGATCGAGAACACCACGGCCGGCAGCATCAACGAGGTCTACGCCCTGCTGCGCGAGCATGAGCTGTTCATTGTCGGTGAGGAAACCTGGAAGGTCGACCACTGCCTGGCGGCGGTAGACGATGTCCCGCTGAGCTCACTGAGCCGGATCCTGTCTCATCCGCAAGGCCTGGAGCAGTGCGCGCAGTTCCTGCAGTCGCTGCCCGGCGCGGTGCCGACGAGCTACTTCGACACCGCGGGCGCCATGGCAGCCGTGGCCGCGGCGGGCGATCCGGGCGTGGCGGCGATCGGCTCGCCGGAGGCCGCCGAGGCCTACGGGCTGCGGATCCTTCGGCACGGGATCTCCGACAACCCCGACAACTACACCCGGTTCGTGGTGCTGTCCGCGTCCGCGGCAACCGTGGATGTGCGGATCGCCTGCAAGACCAGCCTGATCCTGGTCACCCGGCACGAGGAAGGGGCGCTGCTGCGCTGCCTGGAGATCCTGTCCGGCAGTGGTCACTCCATGACCAAGCTTGAGTCGCGGCCGCGCCCAGGCCGGCCCTGGGAGTACCTGTTTTTCCTGGACTTCGAAGGGAACGTGGCCGACCCGCGCACGGCCGCGGCCCTGGACGAGCTGCGATCGGCGGCGCAGTACATCAAGATCCTCGGCAGCTATCCGGCCAAGGCGCTGCGTCACTCCGCCCACGCCGGCGGCCTGCCGGACACCGCGGCGAGCCGGCCGCCGACGACCTTGACCTGGACCTGGAACCAGCAGAAGCGCTGGAGGCGGTCGCGGCCGAGCCGCCGGCCGCCGAACGCCCCCGGCGATCGCGTCAGTACCGGCTCGTCGACCGCGCGGCTCGCAGCGCCGACACCGTGGTCCGGGTCGGGGACCTGCTCGTCGGCGGTGACGGCTTCGCGGTGATGGCGGGCCCGTGCTCGGTGGAGAGCGCCGAGCAGATCAACGCCACGGCCCGGTTCGTCCGCGATCACGGCGCGCATGTCCTGCGCGGCGGCGTCTTCAAGCCGCGGACGTCGCCGTATGCCTTCCAGGGCCTGGGCTGGGAGGGTCTTGACCTGCTCGTCGCGGCCGGACGTGAGACCGGCCTGCCGGTGGTCACCGAGGTGATGGCCGTGGAGCAGGTGCAGCGGATGGCCAAGGAGGCCGACATCCTGCAGATCGGCGCGCGCAACATGCAGAACTTCGACCTGCTGCGCGAGGTCGGGAAGCTGGACCGGCCGGTGCTGCTCAAGCGCGGCCTGTCCAGCACGATCGAGGAGTGGCTCGCGGCCGCCGAGTACATCGTCGCCCAGGGCAATCAGCAGGTGATCCTGTGCGAGCGCGGCATCCGGACCTTCGAGAGCGCTACCCGTAACACCCTGGACCTGTCGGCTGTTGTCGTCGTCCGCGAGCGATCGCATCTGCCGGTCATCGTCGACCCGAGTCACGGCACCGGACTGCGCCGTTACGTCGCGCCGATGGCCTGGGCGGCACGCGCGGCCGGCGCGCACGGCCTGCTCATCGAGGTCCACCCGGACCCGGACCAGGCGCTGTCCGATGCCGACCAGAGCCTGTCGTTCGCTGACTTCGCGGCACTGATGGGCCAGCTTGCCGCCGTTCCCGGACCGCGCCAGACGCAGGTCTAGGCGACGTCTCGTCCGCCGGGCGGGCCGGCCGCGGGCATCCCGAGCGCGCCCGGCGGGCGGCCTCAGCCTAGAGTTGCGAAGAGCTGGAGGCACGCTACCGGGGAGCTCCGAAAGCTGGCTGCAGGAGCAGCAAGGACGTTGGGGGAGCGTTCGCATGAGCACCAGGACAACCGGCCGCGGCACGGCCGACGAGCCCTGCGTCGACTGCCTAGATCCTTCCGTCGCCGGGGGCAAACCAGCCTGGCGGCTCTCCCGCCCGGTCGCGTTCTGGCTCATTGCCTACGCGTTCGCGGTGACCATGCTCGGCACCACCCTGCCGACCCCGCTGTACGTGATCTATCAGGCGCAATGGCACTTTTCTACCAGCCTGATCACGCTGATCTTCGCCACCTACGCGGTCGGAGTGCTTGCTGCGCTGCTGGTCGCCGGGCGTTCGTCCGACCAGGTAGGCCGGCGTCCGGTACTGGCGGTGGCGGTCGGGCTGAGCATCGTCAGCGCGGTGACGTTCATCCTTGCCCCGGACGTCGGCTGGCTGTTCGCCGGGAGGATCCTGTCGGGCCTGTCAGCCGGGCTTATCACCGGGACGGCGACCGCAGCGCTGACCGAGACGGCGCGGCCGGGCGCGGGCCGCAGAGCTTCGCTGGTCTCGACCACGGCCAATATGGGCGGCCTCGGTCTCGGCCCGTTGCTCGCAGGCCTGCTGGCGGAATACGCTCCGCGTCCGACAGTGCTGCCGTTCGTAGTCCAGCTCGGGCTTGCGGCCGTCGCCGGCCTCGCCCTGCTGGTCATTCCGGAGACGGTCACCGAGCGCTCGGCGCTGTCGCTGCGATTCCGCGGCCTCGGCATCCCGCGGGTAGGCAGGACTGAGTTCATCGCGGCCGGGCTCGCCGGATTCGCGGCGTTCTCCCTGCTCGGGTTGTTCAGCGCGCTCGTCCCGACGTTCCTCGGCGGTGTCCTGCACCAGAGCAGTCATGCGGTGGCGGGCGCCGTGGTCTTCCTGGCCTTTGCCGTGGGCACCTGCACTCAGCTGGCCGCCTCCAGGCTGCCGAGCCGGCCGGTGATGCTGGCCGGCCTGACGGTATTTCTTGCCGCGCTCGCCCTGATCGTCGCCGGTCTGTCCGCCGCCTCGCTGCCGGTCTTCCTGGCCGGCACGGTGGTCAGCGGAGTAGCGGTTGGCGCCGTTTTCATGGGCAGCCTGGCCGTAGCCAACAGGCTGGCCCCGGCGGAGATCCGCGGACAGGTCATATCAACCTATTTTGTGTTTGCCTACGTCGGCCTGACCGTCCCGGTCATCGCCGTCGGGTTCGGCTCGCAGGCGTTCGGCGACTTCCGGGCCACCCTGGTCTGCGCGGTGGTCCTCGCCGCGATCGCGCTGATGTCGATGGCAGTTATCCGGCGGGCGGCGGCCTGAGCCCGTCAGCGCCCCGGCGGCGTCCGGTGCGCGGATACGCCTAGTCCGGCCAGTCTGAGCCCTCGACCATGTCGACGAAGTTGGCGCGCTGGTAGCCGGGGACGAAGCGCTCCAGCACGTCGGCCTTGATGTTGCCGAACGTGGTTTCCGGTTTCGGCGCAATCCCTTCGGTGAAAGCCCGCAGGATGCGGCGCTTGAAATCGGGGCGCGGGTGCAAGGCGGTGATCTCGGCGCGGTCGGCATCGGCGATGTCGTGGTACCCGATGCCGAGCACGTCGAGTTCGACCCCCGCGGTGACCAGGGCCACCTCGGGTTCCATGAACTGCGGGATACCGGGCGTCGTGTGCAGGGCGATGGCCGTCCAGACCCGGCGGATGCTGTCCTCGGGCATACCGTGGGCCTGCAGGAAGCGGCGGGCCTCATCGGCGCTGTCCACTTCGAACCGGCGGCCGCTGCCGCGGAACTGTTCATTCAGGCCCAGATCGTGGAACATCGCCCCGACGTACAGCAACTCGGGGTCGAAGCTGAGCCCCCGGTTGCGGCCCTGCAGGCTGCCGAACCAGAAGACCCGCCGGGAGTGGTGATAGACGAGGTCCGTGGCGGACTCGCGCACCAGCTCGGTGGCGTCCCGTGCCACCTTCGTGTCCGGAACGATCACCCCGGCCGTGGCCTGCCCGTCAGCGTGCATCGGTGGCTCCTCGAATCGGATCAGGACTGCCCGGCGCGGACCCCGCTCTCGATCCGCTCTCCCAGTTCCTTGTCGACGTTGCGCCAGTACTCAAAGGCACGCTGCAATACCGGCTCGGTGACCTCCGCCAGGAGGTGGCCGGTGATGTTGCTGACCAGCCGGTCGCGCGCGGCGTCATCCATCACCTCGCGGACCAGCGTGCCCGCCTGGCCCCAGTCGTCGTCCTGGTCGTGCAGCGAGTAGGCGGTGCGCACCATGTCTCCGTCGGTGTGCCAGCCGACCGGCCGGTACCTGGCGGCGTCCGCCTGCGGGCCGCCCTTGGAGTTCGGCGCGTAGACCGGGTCGGACACCTTCCGGTACCGCATCGCGCCGTCCTTGCTGTAGCTGTGCACCGGGGCGACGGGCGCATTCACCGGCAGCTGGTTGTAGTTGGCGCCGATGCGGTGGCGGTGCGCGTCGGGATAGGAGAACAGCCTGCCGAGCAGCATCTTGTCGGGGCTCGGGCCGATGCCCGGCACCAGGTTGCTCGGCTCGACTGCCAGCTGCTCGATTTCCGAGTGGTGATCAGTCGGGTTACGGTCCAGGGTCATCGTGCCGACCCCGATTAGCGGGTAGTCACCGTGCGGCCACACCTTCGTGAGGTCGAATGGGTTGAACCGGTAGGTTTTGGCTTCGTCGAACGGCATGATCTGCATCTTCAGCGTCCAGCTGGGGAAGTCGCCCCGATCGATCGCCCGGAACAGATCCCGCGTGTGGTAGTCGCCGTCTGATCCGGCTAGAGCGTCGGCCTCAGCCTGGGTCAGGAACTCGATGCCCTGGTCGGTAATGAAGTGATACTTCACCCAGAACTTCTCGCCGCCCGCGTTGACCCACATGTAAGTGTGGGAGCTGTACCCGTTCATGTGCCGCCAGGACTTCGGGATGCCGCGGTCACCCATCAGGTAGGCCACCTGGTGCGCCGATTCCGGGGATAGCGTCCAGAAATCCCACTGCATGTCATGGTCGCGCAGGTTGCTGTCCGCCCTGCGCTTCTGAGATCGGATGAAGTGCTGGAACTTCATCGGATCCCGGATAAAGAACACCGGGGTGTTGTTGCCGACCATGTCGTAATTGCCCTCGGCGGTGTAGAACTTCAGCGCGAATCCGCGCGGGTCGCGCCAGGTGTCCGGGCTGCCCCGCTCGCCGGCCACGGTAGAGAACCTGGCCACCATCTCGGTCGTCGTGCCGGGCTGGAATACCGCTGCCTTCGTGTAGTTGCTGACGTCGCCGGTCACCTCAAAGTGACCGAACGCGCCGCTGCCCTTGGCGTGCGGCTGCCGCTCCGGAACGCGCTCGCGGTTCCACTGCGCCATCTGCTCGATGGCGTAGTGATCTTGGAGGAGGATCGGGCCGTCCGGGCCGACAGTAAGGGAATGCTCGTCGCTTTCGACCGGGATACCGGCATCCGTCGTGGTCGGCTTGGGCCGGGAATCAGTCATGACCATGCCTCCATCGTCGAGTGGGACTTCCGTTTTCACTGGTCACTGCCTGGCTGAGGCTCGTCGCAGGCGGCGCGGACACTGGACACGCGCTCAAGCGGGGCTGGAGTCCTCCGGGTGCCGTTCCCGCCAGGGGTCGCCCGTAATCCACCCCGGCAGGATTGCGGCCCGCGGCACAAGCGCCGCTGCCGCCGCGTAATGGCGGCGGCTGCGGGACCGATGAACAGGTGCGGACAGAGCAGCCCGGGAGCGGCATCCGGTGGCAAAGGACGGCAGGGCCTGGTTGTGACGTCTGGGACAGCAGCGGGCGCGCGGTCTGGCGGGCTGAGCGCGCGGGTGTTTGCGCCTCGGCGCCGGGCGGCGGTCATCGTGGTGTCGCTAGGCTCGCCGGTCCTGGCCGCCGTTCTCTGGTCGCGGCTGGTGACCGGCTATCTCTGGTTCGCCGAGGTTGGCCACCCTGACGTCTTCTGGCGCACGCTGGAGCTGAAGGCGGGTCTGCTGGCCGGGGCAGGGTGCGTGACGTCGCTGTACCTGCTGGCGACCTTGCGGACGGCGCTGCGGCGGGCACGCGTGGACGTGCCCCCGGCGCCTGTGCTCGCCGGCGCCGCGACCTGCCTTGCTGTCGGCTGCGTCATCGGCCTGTGGGCGATGCGCCAGTGGCCAGCGGTCACACTGTGGATGCACCGCTCCCGGTTCGGTGTGGTTGATTCCGTTCATCACCGGGACGTCGGCTTTTTCGTTTTCAGTCTTCCTCTTCTCCGGGTCAGCGCGAACATCGCGCTCGTGGTCGCGCTCGTTGCCATCGTGCTGGCGGCCGCGGTCTACGCCCTGTCGGGGGCGCTCTCGCTGGCCCCGCGCCGGGTGGCGGCGACGGCGACGGCGCATCTGGCGGTGCTGGGGGCGATCGCGCTGGCCGGCCTGGCCTGGCGGCTCAGTCTCGTGCCCTACTCACTAGAGGTCAGCGGTTCCCGGTCGATCGGCGTCACCGCTCTCCCCGGCGCCGACTACGTCGATGTCCGAGTCCGGATCCCGGCGATCCAGCTGCTCGTGGTCCTGACGCTGCTGTGCGCAGCCGGGACTATCGCGGGCGCCTGGCTCACGGCGAAGGGGCATCCACGGGCCGGGGCACATGTTGCCGCCTGGCAGCTGCTGGTGACGATCTTCGTCGCGATCGTGTCGCTGCTGGTGATTCCGTGGCTGGTCCACAGGTTCGTGGTCGACCCGCAGCCGCTGGCTCGTGACCGGCCTGAGCTGCAAGCCGCCATCGGCGCCACGAGGCGCGCGTTCTCCCTCGACAACGTGACGGTCTTGCCAGACCAGCTGGGTGTGCGAGCTTCCGAACGCGACGTTTCCTCCCGTTCTGATCTGGCGAACGTGCAGGTCTGGGACAGCTCGGTGCTGGCCGCGCAGATGAGACAGCTGGCCAGCGGAACGCCGTACTTTCGCGTACTCAGCCCGACCCTCGACATCAAGACTGTCAATGGCACGAAGCGTCTTGCCGCCTTCGCCGAGCAGGAGCTCGATGTCCGGCAGGCACCGGGCCAGGCCGGAGGCTGGGCGGACAGCCGCCTGGTTTATACCCATGGGCTCGGCTCCGTCAGCTACCTGACCTCGCAAGCAGGTTCCGGCGGCCAGCCACGCCGTCTGCGCGCGCCGTCGCTGAGCCAGCCCAGGATTTATTTCGGCCGTCAGCCACCGGGAGCCGCCGACTGGGTTGTCGTCAACTCCCGCCGTTCTGAGGTGGACCGCCCGGTTCCGGCGGACGGGCCGCAAGCGGCCTATCACTATGACGGCAGCGGGGGCATCGCGCTGTCGAGCTGGGCTCGCCGGGCGGCGTTTGCAATACGGCTGAGCAGCCTGTCCTTACTGCTCTCCAGCGACATCACGCCTCAGTCCCGAATTGTCCTGCACCGAGATGTCATCGGCCGTCTGACGACGCTCGCCGGGTTCATCCGCTGGGACCCGGCCATCGCGGCCGTTCCGGTCGGAGGGCGCGTCGTCTTTCTCGCTGACGGCTACACGACCAGCAGCACTTATCCGCAAGCCGCATCCGCGCGGCTGGCCGGCAGCTGGGCGAACTATGCCCGCGCATCGGTAGTGGCGACCGTCGATGCCTTCTCAGGCGCGACTCGCCTCTATCTCGCCGATGGTGCGGATCCTGTCGCGCGGGCGTGGGCGGCGGCTTTTCCCGGATTGTTCCAGCCCATGTCTGAGTTCCCGTCCGCGCTCCGGGTGAATCTGCGTTATCCGCCGGCTCTCTTCGATGCTCAGGCCGACCTTGACCAGCAGTTCCATACCCCCAGTGCGGACGCGTTCGCCAGCGGTGCCGACGCCTGGGGGCGACCGACTAGCCTGTCGGGACCACTGGGCGCGGCGGGCAACATCCGCTTCGGCGGACCAGGACAACAGGCCGGGCCGAAGCTGGAGCCGGCTGACCAGCTGATGGTGCCGGCCGGCCGTCACGCGACGTCCACCCTGGTTCGCACGACGCTCTACACTCCGCCGAACGGCCAGAATGTCGTGGCCGAGCTAGAGGGCTGGGTCAGCGATCGCGACCAGCCGCGACTGACGTTAGTGAGCTTTGCCGGCGATCAGGTGATTCCTGGCCCCGCGCAGATCAGCCGGCTCGTGCTTACCTCGCCCGGCATCACGAACGCCCTCGGACTCCTCAACAAGGAGACTACGGACCTCGACCAGCATTCGCTCATGAGTGTCATGCTCGGCACGCCGCGCTGGTTGCTGTTCGGCGGCACCGTCCTGCAAGCGCAATCGATCTACGTGCAGGCGAGCGGCATCGGCGTCACCCGGATGCTGGGCGTGACAGTCTTCGTGGACGGCCGGGCGGGCTTCGGCGACACGCTCGGCCGGGCGCTTCGCCGGGCGGTCGCGCCGCCATGATCGGGCTCAGGGCAGCACGCGTCATGCCGTGGCGGCGCAAGATTGCCGTGGCGGCTGGCTGTGCCTGCGCCGGAGCGATAGACGCTGCGGCCGCCGGGCGGTTGCCGGGTCTGCTGTCTGCGGCCCTGCTCGGCACCGGCATCCTGGGCGCATCGCTCCTGCTCGGATGGGCTGCCGACGCTGCCGAGGTGGACGTATCGGGGCGGCTCGTAATCATGGTTGTCGTTCTGGTCGGGGTGCTGCCGGAACTGACGGTCGAACTTCAGCTTGCCCTGACCCGGCAGGCTCAGCTCGTCACCGCGAACGTGACCGGAGCCACCCGGCTCCTGCTCACCGCGGCGATCGCGATGCCGGTTCTCGGCGGTGTTTTGTTCCGGTCACGCGGCCAGTCTGTCCCGCCGTTCGCCCCCAGCCCGGCGCGGAGACTGGATCTCGCGATTCTCGCGCTTGCCGCCGTCCTGGCCCTCACGGTCGATGCGCTCGGCAGGCTGACTGTTGCCTTCGGCGCCATTTTCGGCGGTCTGTACCTGATCTACGCGTTTCAAGGACGCGGCGCCGAGGATGAGGCTCCGGCAACGATGGGGGTGGCCGCGCAGATCGCCGCGCTCGACCCTGCTGCCCGGCGCCGCCTGTGCAGCGCGCTCTTCGCCGGCGCAGCTGCCGCTGCCTTCCTGACCGCACGCGCCTTTCCGGCCGAGCTTCTGCGCGCGGGTCAGGCCGTCAACATCAGCCCTTACGTACTGATCCAGTCAGTTGTCCCGCTGTTCACCGAGACCCCGGAGCTCGTCGTCGCCGTGACGCTGACGTCCAATCGGCGTCCAGCCCAGGGCGTCGGGGTGCTGCTGGCCTCGTCGGTGACCCAGTCGACGCTTGTGCTGGCGTCGGTGTCGGCCGCGTACTTGTTCGGGGGCGGAGGCGCAGCGCTGCCGCTGTCGGGCCGGGCCCGGGTCGAGATGCTGCTGACGGCCGCGACAACCCTCATGGCCGTGGCCGCGCTGGCATCTCTCAACCCGGAGCCGATCGACGGCTGGATCATGACGGCGGCATTCGGCCTGCAGGCGGTTTTCACGAATCCGCAGGTACGGCTGTTCGTGGCAGTGGCGCTGCTGATCTTCGCGGCCGATGTCCTCATCAGCCAGCGACGTTTCATGCGGCCGATAATCCTGGCCGCCCTTCCGCTGAGCCGGTATGCGCCGCTGCGGACCCGCATCCCGCCCTAAAGGCGACTGCGCTGGCCGGCCTGACTTCCGGTCCGTTCACCAGTCACACGCCGCTAGCGACCGGAACCCGGCTCGGCGTAGCCATGAGCGTAGGCGTAGCGCATCGCCTGGACGCGGTCGCGTGATCCGGTCTTGGCGAAGATCCGGTTGACGTGCGTCTTGACTGTCGCCTCACTAACGAACAGGGTCCTGGCGATTTCCCGGTTGGACTGGCCGGCCGCGATGAGCCTGAGCACCTCGGCCTCGCGCGGGGTGAGGTCGCCGTCGCCCGGCGCCGGCTCGGGCGCCGTCGTCGTCCCCGGCGAGCCGGGCGCGCGGGCGGCGGCCGACAGCAACCGCTGCTGGACTCCGGGGTCCAGCACGGCCTGACCGGCCGCGGCGGCAATGACGGCCCGCCCGATCTCCGCTCTCGTCGCGTCCTTGGTCAGGTAGCCGAGCGCGCCTGCCTGCAGCGCGCCGATGATCGAGTCGTCGTCGGCATAGGTGGTGAGCACGACAACGCGCGTGCCCGGATGCTCGGCGGCGATGCGCCGGGTCGCGGTCACGCCGTCGCATCCTGGCATGTTCAGGTCCATGAGCACGACGTGCGGGCTGACCGCGGCGACCAGGTCAACTGCGGCAGCGCCGTCAGCGGCCTGACCTGTCACGACGATGCCCGGCAGGGTGCCGAGCAGCAAGACAAGGCCCTCGCGCACCGCCGACTGGTCGTCCGCGACGATCACGCTGACCGGCTCAGCCGCGCTGTCGGCGGTCATGCCGGAACCCGCAGGCGTACCTGCCACTGGCCGCCGCCGGCCCGGCCTCAAGCGTGCCGCCGCCGAGCGCCGCTCGTTCCCGCATGCCCACGAGCCCGTATCCGGCGCCGGCGGTCGCCAGCGGGCCGCCGTCGGCTGCGGCCGGCAGCGGGTTGTCAACGTGGACGGTGAGCTCGGTAGCCGAGAATTCCAGGCAGAGCCGGACTGGCTGGCCGGGCGCGTGCTTGCGCGCGTTCGTCAGTGCTTCCTGCGCTGTCCGGTAGACGGCCAGGGCAACGTCGGCGGCGACCGGCCGGGCGGCGCCGGCGACGTGGAAGTCGACCGGGGCATCGCCGTCGGCGCGATTTTCCGCGGCCAGCGCGGCCAGCTGATCCGGTAGCGGCGCCGCGTCATCTCGCAGCGCCTGGATCGCGTGCCGGGCGTCCGCCAGGCCCTGCCTGGTGAGGACGCCGGCCCGGCCGATGCACTCGATCGCCTTGGCGAGCTCGGGGTCGCCGGCCGGAAGAGTTGCCAGCAGGCCTTCTGCGGCCTGCAGATTGACCGAGACTGCAGCGAGGGAGTGGGCCAGTACGTCGTGGATCTCCCGGGCGATCCTGGCTCGTTCGGCCAGCGCGGCCGCCTGGTTCTCGGCGTCGCGGGCCCGGCGTGTCTCAGCCAGCGTCTGCTCGGCCTGCTCGGCCCGCTCGATGTAGGCATGGCGGGTCAGGCCGAATGCCCACAGTCCGATGAAGGCGAGCGGGTAGCCGAGCAGGGTCTCGGGCGGTGCTCCGGTCGCCAGGCCGGTAGCCAGGAATGCCGCGACGGTGACCGCGGTGATGGCTAGTGAAATCTCGGTCTTCAGCCGCATGCCGGCGGCCGAGGTGGTGACGCAGCCAACCGCGATGGCCGGGCTGAGCGGCGACAGGCCCGCCAGGGCTCCGCCGGCCGCGCCAAGCGCGACCATGGCGGCGATTATCACGGTTTCCCTGCTCCCGGCGAGCAGCCAGGCGGCCCAGCCGAGGACTGATATGCCCAGGACCACGGCGAGTGCGGCACCGCGAGCACCTGCTCCCAGGTGGGGCTGGGCGAACGGAACCGTGACGAAGACCGCCAGCAGAACGAAGGCGCGGACGGCGACCAGGACTGGCGGCACGTTCGTGCTCGTCGGGGCCTTCGAACCCCAGCGGGCGGACACAGAGCGAAGCACGTAAACAACGTATCCGGCCAGTCGGCCCGGCCAGGCCGGCGACCGGGTTGACCTTGGGTGGACGTGCGGTCTCCACCCTGCCTCAACCCCGGCCGGCGGTGGCAGTGGACCTGGTATCAAGCCCCGGGCTGACGCGGCACCACGGACCTGGTCCCTAGCGTTTCCCCCTGTCAGCGCACCACCCGGTGCTGCTTCACCAAGGAGTTCGTCATGACCGCCAGCGTCTTGATCCCCAACCTCGTCATCCTCTTCATGGTGCTGATCTCCGACCTCGGTCAGCGCAACATCACGGTGCTGCGACTGCTCCGGCCGTTCATCGCAGCGGCCGTCATCATCCCGTTCTTCCTCAAGGGCGCAGCCACATCGGGCAACGGCCTGGTGCTGGAGATCGCCTCGGCCGCGGCGGGACTGGCCCTGGGCGTCCTTGCCGCAGCGCTCATGCGGGTCTGTTTCGACGAGCAGGCGGGCGCGGCACGGTCATCGGCCGGCCTGCCGTACGCGCTGATCTGGCTGGCTGTGGTCGGCGGCCGGATCTACTTCGCTTACGGCGCCACGCACGCCTTCGGCGCGCAGCTCGCGCACTGGGGAATGACCGAACGCATCACCGTCGGCGCCCTGACTGACGCGCTGATCTTCCTGTCCGTCGCGATGCTGCTGGCCCGGACCGCAACCCTGGCGGCCAAGGCGCGGCGCGTCACCACCAGGCGGGCCGCCGCCCAGACGGCCAGGCCGGCGGCCGCTCACGTCTGCGCCGGCACTGATTGCGCGGCGCTCCTGCCTCGCCCGGACAACCGCCCAGCGGTTGTCCGGGCGGGCGGCGCTTGCTTACGTCGCGTTAACCTACGCTCGGAACCCGCTGCTGGCCCCGCAGGTAGGCGCACGCGGCCGAGCTGTTCGACCTGATCCTGGCCGGGAACTTCTCATCAGGAGGTCACGGGCACCAGGCGCCGCCTGGCCTCGGCGTAGACATCCGCGGGCAGCGGCCCCTTCTCCGCCATGGCCAGGTTGCCGCGCAGATGATCGACGCTGGACGTGCCGACGATCGTGGTGGAAAGACCCGGGTGACTGAGCGTGAAGCGGAGCGTGAACTCCAGCTGTGACATGCCCTCCATCAGGTCGTCCAGGCCGGCCGACTGCCAGCGGCTGAGCCCTTCGCCCTCGGCCAGGCCGATCGGCCCCTGACGCCAGCGCTTGTCCTGCGCCGGGCCGCCGCGCGCCACGCCGCCGCGGATCAGCGTGCCGGCCCCGGCAGCGGCGGCTGCGCTGATCAGATCCTCGTGCTCACGCTGCACGGCCGAGTACGGGATCTGGAAGACCTCGAACACGCCCATGGCGATGTGGTCAGCCAGGTGCGGGAGGATGCCGGACATCCCGATGAAGCGGACCTTGCCCTCGTCGCGCAGGCTCTGCAGGGTGGCGACCGTCTCATCGGTCTCCAGCTGAGCCCGGCTCGGTGACATGTGTACCTGGACCAGGTCGAGCCGGTCGGTGTTCAGGCGGCGCAGGCTCTGCTCCACGTCGGCCCGGACGTTGGCCGGACGGTAGTCGTGCGCGTACGGCGGCGTGGCGTCGGCCGGCACCTCCAGCGGGCAGCCGCACTTGGACGCCAGGAAGTACTCGTCCCGGCGGTCCCGCAGGTACCGGCCGATCAATTCCTCGCTGCGGCCGTAATCGACCGAGGTGTCGATCAGGTTGATGCCGCCGTCCAGGACTGCGTGCAGGACCTGGCCCGCTTTGTCGTCAGCGATCGCTGGTCCGCGGGGCGCGCCGCGCAGTTCCATGGCGCCGAACCCGAGGATGGTCACGTCAGTTCCGGTCTGCCCGAGGGCGCGCTTGCCGAGTGCCATGTGCGCCACGTTACCGGCTGCTCGCCTGGACCCGGCAGGCCGCGGATCGGTGGTCGGTAAGGTGCTGTGCTGTGGCTGCCGGACGTGATGGCGTGACAAGAGTCGCCGTTCTCGATGACTATCAGCGGCGGGCAGCAGGGCTCGCGGACTGGCCAGCCCTCGGGCCGGAGGCGGAGGTGGAGTTCTTCCACGAGCCCATCGGCCAGGATGCGCTGGTGCAGACCCTGGCCGGCTTCGACGTACTGGTGCTGATGCGCGAGCGGACGGCGTTTGGCAGGCCGGTGCTCGAGGCGCTGCCGCGGCTGCGCCTGCTGGTCACGACCGGCATGCGTAACGCATCGGTCGACATTGACTACCTCACCGGTCGCGGCGTGGTCGTCTGCGGCACCGGCGGGCCTGGCGGCCCGGCCGCGCCGGGCATCCCCAGCACGGCCGAGGTGGCCTGGGCGCTGGTGCTGGCGGTGTGCAAGCGGGTGACGATCGAGGACCGGGCCATCCGCGCCGGAGGCTGGCAGCTGGACCTGCCCCGGAATCTCGCGGGATCGATGCTGGGCCTGGCCGGGCTCGGTCATCTGGGCGCCGCCATGGTCGGGCCGGCCCGCGCGTTCGGCATGGACGTGATGGCCTGGAGCCAGAATCTGACGCAGCAGCGGGCCGCGTCGCTGGGCGTCCGCCGCGTCAGCAAGGACGAACTGCTGGCGGACTCTGACATTTTGTCGATTCACCTGGTGCTGAGCGAGCGAACCCGCGGCCTGTTCGGAGCTGGCGACCTGGCCAGGATGAAACCGACCGCCGTCCTCATCAACACGTCACGGGGCCCGATCGTCGACGAGGCGGCGCTCATCGCGGCCCTGCGGGCCGGGATGATCGCCGCGGCTGGCCTTGATGTCTACGACCGCGAGCCGCTGCCGGCCGGGCACGAGCTGACCACGCTGGAGAACGTAGTCCTGCTGCCTCATCTGGGGTATGTCAGCGAGCCGGGACTGCGGCACATGTACGGCCAGGTGGTGGAGGACATCGCCGCGTTCTTGGCCGGACTGCCGATCAGGGTCGTCAGCTAGCTGGTGGACAGAGGCAACGGAGCGCTTGGCTCATGACGGACTGGATCTTCCAGGGCAACCGGAAGTGGTATGACCTGGACGCCGGCATCGCTCAGTCGCGGCAGCACTGGTGGAGCACGCCGCGTTACCGGGACCGGACTGCCGCCGGGGATCGTGTCTGGCTCCAGATTGTCGGCCCTGACCACCCTGGCATCTACTACGTCGCGACAATCACGACCCCGACCTACGAGGACCCTGACTGGCATCCGGACGGTCCGGCACGCGGGCGGTGGCGGACCGGCATCCGGTTCGACTACCGCATCGACCCGCCGCTGGCCAGGCCGGAGTTGCTGGCCGATGCCGAGCTAGGGTCGTTCCGGCCATTCCGAGGCTTCCAGGGATCGACGGTGCCGCTGCCACCGGACGTCGCGGCGGCACTGTCGGAGCGCGCCGCCCCGCGGCTGGAGCCGCTCGGGCCAGGCGGTGCTGCGGGAGACGGGCCACCGCCGGCTGGCAGCTAGCCCTGAGGGCGGGAAGAACTGCGCTGCCGTCCTTGTTGCACTCAGTGCAATCATGTGTCCCCTGCAATGTTATAGTGGCTGCATCATGGTAATCGGATCTGTCACCGTCCCTGATCCCGGGCATTCCTCGCTCCGGGAGCGGAAGAAACTGGCCACCCGCCTCGGCATCCGGCGCGCCGCGCTGGATTTGTTCGCAGACCGGGGCTTCTCGCACGTCACCGTCGAGGACATCGCCGCGGTCGCGGACGTCGCGCCGCGGACCTTCTTCAACTACTTCCCGTCCAAGGAAGCGGTGCTGTTCGGCGCCAATGCCGGCCGGTCCGAGGAAATCCGCGCACGCCTCGTTCATGACCTTCCCGGCCGTCCGGCGCTCGACGTGCTGCGCGCGGTGCTGGCCGACTATGCCCGCCGGATCGCAGCCGAGCTCGCTGACCTGGGCGGCGACCCGACCCGGTGGGTCAGCCAGATGAAGGCCGCGCACGCCGATCCCCAGCTGCGGGCGGCGCAGGCCGCGCACATGGCGCAGGTCGAGTCGGGCATCGCCGCCGCGCTGGCTGAACGCCTCGGCACCGACCCGGCTCGCGATCCCTACCCGCTGCTGCTGGCCAGCACGGCTACCGGGGTGCTCAGGGCGACCATGTCGTTCTGGGCAGCTTCGGGCGGTGCCATGCCGCTGGACCAGCTGGCCGACGCTGCATTTCAGGCGCTAGCCGACGGATTCCCCGAAGAGTGCGCAGTACGCGACATCGCCGTTCCCGCCGCCTCCCAGCCGGGGGCATCACAGCAGGCGGCATCTCAGCAGGAAAGAAAGGACGACAGCGAATGAGTTTGTCTAGCTCCTCCGCCAGGGGCAGCTCCCGGGGGAACGGAACGGAGCCGGGCGCCGCGGTAACCGCGAGCGCCCCCGGATCCGGCGGCGGCAACGGCGCGCTGCCGGGCCTCAGCCACCGCGCGATCCTGCTCATCATCGGCGCGCTGATGCTCGGGATGCTGCTGGCCGCGCTCGACCAGACGATCGTCTCGACCGCGCTGCCGACCATCGTCGGCGATCTCAAGGGCGGTTCCCACATCGCCTGGGTTATCACCGCGTACCTGCTGGCGACCACAGTGTCGACGCCGCTGTGGGGCAAGCTCGGCGACCAGTACGGCCGGAAGATTTTCTTCCAGGCCGCGATCGTGATCTTCCTGGTGGGCTCGGTCCTGTCCGGTCTCAGCCATTCCATGTTCGAGCTGATCGCGTTCCGCGCGATCCAGGGCCTGGGCAGCGGCGGCCTGATGGTCGGCGCCCAGGCGATCGTCGGGGACATCGTCTCGCCCCGCGAGCGCGGCCGCTACGTAGGCCTGTTCGGCGCGGTCTTCGGCGTGTCCAGCATCGTCGGGCCGCTCCTGGGCGGCGTGTTTGTCGATGACCTGACCTGGCGGTGGATCTTCTACATCAACGTGCCGATCGGCGTCATCGCGCTGATCGTCGTCGCCAGCCAGGTGCCGGGCAAGCTCAGCCGGGTGCACCATGTCATCGACTACCTGGGCACCGTGGTCCTCGGCCTCGCCGCGACGTCGTTCATCCTGCTGACGAGCCTGGGCGGCACGACCTACGCCTGGGGCTCGGCGCCGATCTGGATCCTGGGCGTCTGCGGGGTCGTGCTCGTCGGCGTCTTCGTGCTGGTCGAGCGCCGAGCCAAGGAGCCGGTACTGCCGCTGCACCTGTTCCGGCTGCGCGCGTTCTCGGTGACGAGCGTCGTCGGCTTCATTATCGGCTTCGCGATGTTCGGCGCAATCACCTACCTGCCGGCGTTCTTCCAGGTCGTGCGCGGCGTCTCGCCGACTTTGTCCGGCGTCCAGCTGCTGCCGCTGATGGCCGGGCTGCTGGTGGTCTCGATCGGATCCGGGCAGATCATCAGCAAGACCGGCCGGTACCGGTTCTGGCCCATCGCCGGTGCCGGGATGACCACGATCGGCCTGTACCTGCTGTCGCATCTCGGCGTCGGCACCCCGTCGGTCCTGGGCTCCCTGTACATGCTGGTGCTCGGCATGGGCATCGGCGGCGTGATGCAGGTGCTCGTGATCATCGTGCAGAACGCCGTGCCGCATTCTGAGCTTGGTGTCGCTACCTCGGGGGCTACGTTCTTCCGGTCCATCGGCGGCTCGTTCGGCACGGCGATCTTCGGCGCAATCTTCTCCAATGTGCTGGTCGGGAACCTGGCCACGCACCTGCACGGCCTGCACCTTCCGGCCGGGTTCTCCAGCGCGGACGCGACGCCGGCCCTGCTGGCGCACCTGCCGGCGGTTATCCACGCGGGCTTCGTGGCCGGCTACGCCGAGTCGATCCAGACCGTCTTCATCGTGGCGGTTCCGATCGCCGCGCTCGCGTTCCTGGCGACCTGGCTCATCCCGCAGGTCGAGCTGAAGAAGTGGTCATCCGCCGAGTCCGTCCCGGCCGCCGAGGTGCCCGACAGTGCGGTCCTGACGGAGCCGGCCGGGCCGGCGTGGGCTCTGCCGCGGCCTCGCGGCAGGCTCAGGACGTGCAGGAAGTCTTCGAATCGTAGAATCCGCCGCGGCCTGAGGCGGCCCGGCCCGGGCCGCCTCAGCCGTAGGCGTTTGCCCTGGCCGCGGCGTAGTTTTCGCGGACCCGCGGATCTGGCGCTGGCGGCACGGTGTGGGCGATTGACAGTTCCCACTGCGGGCGCACCCCGCCGGCCAGCGCCCAGGCGGCCTGCCAGGCAGCACCGCGGGCGACGTACTCGGCCGGGGCGGGGACACTGATCTCGACGTCAAGCAGGGTGGCCGCGACGTGCCGGACCGCGGCGTTCGCTGCCGCGCCGCCGACCAGCCAGATCCGCCGGGGCGTCAGGCCTGCCTCGCGTACCGCGTCGACAGCGTCCGCGAGTCCGCAGAGCATGCCCTCGACGGCAGCGCGGGCAATATTCGGAGCAGTCAGGTTGGCGCGGGTCAGCCCCAGCAGGCTGCCGGTGGCATCGGGCAGGTTTGGCGTCCGCTCGCCGTCGAGGTAGGGCAGCAGGACCAAGCCGCCCGCCCCGGCTGGTGCCGCCAGCGCCAGCTCGGCAAAGGTGTCCAGGTCCACGCCGAGCAGGGCCGCCATCGAGGTCAGTACCCGGGCCGCGTTGAGAGTGCAGGCCAGCGGCAGGAACCTGCCGGTCGCGTCGGCGAATCCGGCGACCGTGCCGGACGGGTCGGCGGCCGGGCTATCACTGACGGCAAAGGCGGTGCCGGAGGTGCCGAGCGAGATGACCAGATCGCCCTCCGACAAGCCCAGGCCCAGCGCCGCCGCCATGTTGTCGCCGGTGCCCGGACCAAGCAGGATGCCTCCTGGTGTCTCGCCGATCACCTCGTCCGGCGCGGCCACCCGTGGCAGCTGCACCTCCCGCCCGAAAGCGTGCCGGAGCAGGTCGGTGCGGTACTGGCCGGCCGCCGGCGACCAGTACCCGGTGCCGGACGCGTCGCCTCGGTCAGTGGCGAGCACCCCGCTCAGCCGCAGCGACAGGTAGTCGTGCGGCAGGACGACAGTGGCTACCCGGCGGGCCAGGTCAGGCTCGTTCTCGGCGAGCCAGCGCAGCTTAGTGACGGTGAAGGAAGCGAGCGGGACCGAACCCACTGCATCCGCCCAGGTCTGCGCGCCGAGTTCGGCGACCAGCGCGGCTGCTGCCGCTGCTGAGCGCGTGTCGTTCCACAGCAGCGCCGGGCGCACCGGACGCTGCGCCTCGTCCAGGGTGACCATGCCATGCTGCTGCCCGGCCACCGAGATAGCCGCCACGTCGTCGAGCAGCCCCGCAGCGGCCTCGGTCAGCGCCTGCCACCACAGTTCCGGTGGGCAGGACGTGCCGTCGGGGTGCGGGGCTGACCCGGATCGCACCACCGCTCCGGTGCCGGCATCGTGGACAGTTACCTTGACCGACTGGGTCGAGGAATCAACGCCGGCTACCAAAGTCATGATTCATCCTACGAAGGGCTGCCGCCGAGCGAAGGCGTTGCGGCCGGCTGTCCGGCCGGCGCGGCCTCCTTGCGCAGCACGCCGGCCGACTGGCTCTCGATCCGCGTGCGCAGGTACAGCAGGTACCACGCGAGCCCGACGATCTCGGCACCGAGCAGGTAGACCGCGGCCGTGTGGCCCTCGTGCGGCGACAGCGCGATCACGATGACCGCCGCTGTGTACAGCACGGCGACGAGCGCGACCGGCACGAACCAGCGGCCGAGGGAGAAGTCGCCCTCGCGGCCGGCCGGGATCTTGCCCTTGCGATGGGCGTACAGCGCGCCGCCGACGGTCATCAGGTAGATGAAGTAGTACGCAACGCTGCAGATGGACACGACGTTGGCCGCGACCCCGGCCGACAGCAGGTTGATCCCGATGGCCACCAGCGCGACGAGGACGATAGACGCGACCGGCGTGCGGGTTCTGGCGTTGACCCGGCCGAGCAGGCCCGACGCCGGGAGCATCTTGTCGCGCGAGAGCGCGAAGGTGAGCCGGGTCGCCACGACCATATTGGCGAGCACGCACGAGAAGATCGCGAGGAACACGACGACCTGCAGGATGCCGGCCGCGACAGCGCCGAAGTGACTCTGGAAGATGTAGACCAGCGGGTTCTTGGGCTGCCCCAGCAGCGCTGTCATGCCGTGCGGGATCGCAATGAGGAATCCGACGATCATGAACAGGCTGGCTGCCACCGAGACGTAGTTGGCTCGGATCATCGCGAACGGGGTCACCGACCGAGGGTCATTGGTCTCCTCGGCCAGGTCTGCCGCTCCTTCCCAGCCGATAAAGCAGTACAGCGGCAGCAGGGCGGCCAGGATGAAGCCGTACCACACGGCGCCGCCCGAGGTCCGCGCGGTCGAGACCAGGATCGGAAAGCCGGCGTCGTGATGGAAGAAGAAGATCGCGCCGAAGAACAGCAGGGCAGCCGCGCCGACCGACCCGGTGATCTCGAAGAAGACGCCGGTGTTGTTGACGGCGCTGACCGCCTTGATGCTGATGATGTTGATCAGCCCGGCAACCACCATGGCCACGGTCGCGAACAGCACGATGTCGCCGTGGGTCGGTGACTTCCAGATGTCACTGGCGAAGACGCTGGCGAGGGCGACGGCGGTCGCCGCAGTCCCGGCGATGAACGCCAGCAGCGCCGTGTACCCGGTGAACCAGCCGTAATGCGGGTTGATCAGCCGTGAGTTCCACTGGTAGGCGAAGCCGGTGATCGGGATGCGCGCCGCCAGATGCGCATACACCAGCACGATCAGGAAGACCCCGGCCGCACACGGGATCCACAGCCAGACCCCGGCCGCCCCGGCGGTGCCGAACAGGCTGGGCAGCAGGAAGAAGATCGCCGTGGTGATGCTGATCATCGAGAAGGCAATGGCGAATGAGCCGTAGGGCCCGAGCGTCCGCCGCAGGGACTGCAGGTAGCCGAACTCGTTCAGGTCGCCGGCGTCGTTGGCGTCAGAAAGCTGGATCTCGGTGTTGGTCAACGTTTCTGCCCTTCTGTGCAGCCCGTGGCGGGATCGCGGTCAGCCGCTCTCGATGTCGGTCAGGACCTGGTCAAGCACGTCGAGGACGCGGTCCAGCTGGTCCCTGGTGACGGTGAACGGCGGCTTGACCTTCAGCACGTTGCCGAGGCCGGCATACCTGGTCGTGCCGAAAATGACACCCAGATCCAGCGCCCGGCGGTAGACCTCCAGCGTCTCGGCCGGAGCTGGCTCCCTGGTCTGCCGGTCGCGCACCAGCTCGATGCCGATGAGCAGGCCAGGCCCGCGAACGTCGCCCATCAGCCGGTGCCGAGGTTGCATCTCCAGCAGCCCGTCGGTGGCGTACTTGCCCAGCTCGGTGCAGGCCTGCAGCAGGCCGTCGCGCTCGAGCACCTCGAGGGCGGCCAGTCCTGCCGCCAGGCTGACCGGAAACTCCCCGAACGTCAGCGCGTCGTCGCCCGGCCGGAAACCATCCAGGGCAGCGCTGGCCAGCACTCCGGCCAGCGGGAACCCGCCGCCTACACCCTTGCCGAAGACCAGGATGTCGGGCGTCACGCCGTAATGCTCGGCCGCCCACATCTTGCCGGTCCGGCCGAAGCCGGTCTGAACCTCGTCGAAGATCAGCAGGATCTGGTTCTCGGAGCAGACGTCCCGTACCTCGCGGTGGAAGCGCTCAGGGAAGTCCAGCTGAGTCCCGTTACCCTGGACCGGCTCCATGATCAGCGCGGGCGGCAAGCCCGTTGCCCGGCGCCCGATCGCGTCGCGGAGCTCGCCGATGCAGTAGTTGACTTCGGCGTCGGCGCTGCGGCCGGACCGGTAGGCGTATGGCTGCGGCACCCGCAGCACCGACGGGAACACGCGGTCGAACGCGTGGTTCGTGTGCGGCCAGCCCAGACCCATGCTGGCCAGGGACCGGCCGTGATAGCCGTCGGCGAGCGCGAGCCACGGGCCGGTATGGGCCGGCCGGTTCTGCATGGCCAGTTTCATCGCCATCTCGACGGCCAGGCTGCCGTGCAAGGTGAAGCCGATGCGCTTCAGGTCGCCGGGCGCCGCCTGCGTCATCGCCTTGCTCAGCAACAGCAGCGGGACGGAGTCGAAGTTCGACCGCAGGTGCGTCAGCTCGCGGGCTTGCGCGAAGGCGGCGTCCACCACTTCAGGGACTGAGGCGCCGATGTTGTTCGACCACGCCATCGAGGTGCAGTCGAGGTAGGCCTTGCCGTCGGCGTCGAAGACCTCCGCGCCCGAGGCTCTGGTGATGACCAGGCCGGGCTCGCTGCCGGACGACCAGCCGGACAGCAGGGCAGCCCGGCCGGCTGCTAGGTCTTCTGCGGCATAACTAGCTGGCACCGGGAATCCTTTCGCGACTATTTCGCTTTTTGCCAACACTAAAGATGCAGATTCCCAAGGAGAAGGACGAATTACTAGCGTCATTGTGTCGGTTAGCGACATAATGACCAAGGCAGGGCGAGGGTCCCTGCGGCCGGAGGCCGTCGTGCAGAACGTGACGTTGCGACAGCTCGAGGCGTTCCTGGCCGTCGCCGAAGAGCTTCATTTCGGGCGAGGCGCCGAGCGGCTCTCGGTATCGGCGCCGTGGCTGAGCCACACGGTCAGGGACCTGGAGCGCGCACTGCGGGTCGAGCTGATGACCCGGACTACCCGGTCGGTGCGACTGACGCCGGCCGGTCAGGTCTTGCCGGCCTGGCCAGCCAGATCCTGGCCGAGCTGTCCTCAGCGATCAAGACGGTGCGCAGCCTGAGCGCGCCACACAGCACCATGAAGCTCGGCTACACGATTGGCGCCGGCCTGGAAGTCGTGCCGCGGTTGTTGCGCACCTATCACGATCGTGAGCCGACCGCGATGATCGAGACCGAGGAGTACGACTTTTCCGATCCGTCCGCCGGGCTGCGCGACAACCTGGTCAACGCGGCCGTGGTCCGGCCGCCACTCGGCCTGGCCGGCCTGGTCTCGGTCGAGCTGGCGACCGAGAGACTGGTTGCCTGCCTGCCGGATGATCACCCGCTAGCGGGTCGCGACGGGCTGGGCGTGGCCGACGTGCTGCCCGAGCCGATCGTTGCCGCGCCGGTGTCGCCTGGCCCGTGGCGCGATTACTGGATCCTGACTGAGTACCGCTCCGGCCAGGCGCCGGTGGTCGCCGAGGCCAGCACCCTGGATGCCGAGATGCACCTCGTCTCGCGGGGAGTTGGCCTGAGCATCACCTCCGAGGCAGTGGGGCTCTGGTACAAACGGCCCGGTGTGACGTTCGTGCCGATTCTTGACCTGCCGCCGTGCTCGGTGGTTCTCGCCTGGTGGCCGCAGGACACCGGCCTGGTCGCCGAGCTCGCCGCGGTGGCCAACGAGGTGCGGGCCAGCATCATCGCTCCTCGCCCTGACTGGCGCGAGGTCACAGGTCCGGCCCGGCCGGAAGACTCCCCGTCGGTGCCCAGCTAGGCGTCGCGCCCCACGTCCATCTCGCGCGCGGCGAGCTGCAATGCCAGGTACTTGGAAAAGACCCGGCACTGATACAGGCTGCCGGCGTGGAACCACAGTCCCGGCTGAGCCGACGGGCGCCACATGTTGCGCAGTTCGCCTTCGTCGTCGAGGCCCCAGACCTGGCCCACCTTCCGGCTCACCTCATCGCCGAAGAGCCGGGCGACCTCGGACGACAAGGCATGGTAGCCAGTGGCGAGGACGATCAGCGAGGCGTGCCGGGTCTCACCCGAGGCCAGTTCGATGCCGTGCGGCACCACGCGGGCTATCTCGTCGTACTGCAGCAGGCCTATCTTGCCCTCGATGATGAGCTCGGAGCAGCCGACGTCGAGGTAGTGCCCGCCGCCGGTCCGGAAGTACTTCATCCCGTACCCGGTTTCGTCCTCGCCGTAGTCAGTCTGAAAACCGACGGAGTTCAGGCCGGCGATCAGGTCCCGATCGAGTTCGCGAACCTGACGGGTCGCTGCCCGGTGTGATTCGAGCGCCGCCGGGCCGGGGTTGGCGATGTTGATGAGATCGCAGACCTCGATCGGCCAGCCCTGCCGGTACAGCGAGAACAGCAGCAGCGACCCGGGGTTGTGGCTCACCACCGTGATCGAGCCGCGCTGCACCATCGTCACCTGCCAGCCGGCCGCCTGCAGGTCCTGCGCGATGTCGCTGCCGCTGTTGCCCACGCCGAACACGACAGCTCGGTGGCCGCGTACACCGTCAGCGCCGGTGAACTCGCTGGAATGCAGCACCTCACCCCGGAAGTCCGCTAGTCCGGGGATATCCGGTCGACGCGGCGCACCGCTGACACCCGTAGCGAGGACGATGTGGCGCGGGTGCAGATGCCGGACCGGCGCGTTGCCGCCCTGCAGCCGGGCCGTCCATCGCTGCGCGCCGGCGTCCAGGCCGCGCCGGCGAACCGGGTGCCGGTCCAGACGTTGAGTTCCAGCGCATCGGCGTAATGCTCCAGCCACGACCCCATCTGATCTTTGGACAGATACGCGGGCAAGGTATCCGGGAACGGCAGGTACGGCAGGTGACTCAGGTCGATCTCGTTGTGCAGCCACAGGCTGTGGTACCGGTCGCGCCAGTTGTCGCCGACCCGCGGGCTGCGCTCCACGACCAGCGTGTCGATGTCGAGGGCGCGTAGCCGGGCAGCGAGACTGAGGCCGGCTTGCCCGGCGCCGACAATCAGCACGGCCGGCTCGCGGTCGGCGTAGCTCAGCTCCGCGTGTCGCCGGTCCAGCCAGTTCGGCGCGCCGAAGTGCGTGGCGAAGTCGGGGTTGTACGGGCGCTGCGCGCCCCGTCGTTCCGGACGGCCGCTGAGCGCCGTCAGCGCCGTCAGCACGGTCCACGCCCGTGGCGGCGCCTCGGCCAGGCTGAGGCGCACGACACCCTCGCCGGCGCCCGCGTCGGTCTCGAAGTCGAAGAGTACTTCGATGACGTCACGATCGGCGCGGGTCTGCAGCCGCGGCGCCCAGGCCGGGCTCGCCCGGATACTCGCCGGCTCGACGTGCCGGATGCAGCGCTCGAGCATCGCGGTCAGGGCAGGCGCGCCGGTGACGCTGCGGATGTCGGCCGTCAGCGCGACGATGTCGCGCCACGACGCGTCCGGGCTGAACAACTCAGCCGCCCTGCTGGTATCCCCGGCCTCGATCATGCTCGCGAGACCAGCCAGCCAGGCCGCCGCGATGGCGGCAGGGTCGGTCAGCTCAACCGGTGCAGAGGCACTCAGGGTCACCGGCTCCTTCCTCGGCCCAGCGGGCTCCAACGGCTCCCTTCAATATATCTAACATTATAAGATTAATAAGAACAGTGTGGTTGCTGGATCACGCGTCGCGTGGCCGGGCGCACGTTGAGCGGACGTCGCGGTCAGCGCCTGTCAGTACCCGGAACGACGGAGTCTGCAGGCCGGGCCACGTTCCCGCTCGAGGACTGGCGGGTCGCTGGTCAATCTGGTCGCCCGAACTGGCGCGCCAGGGTGGCTGCCGCCAGCAGTACGGCGTCTGCGGTCCGGTCCAGGTTCGGGCCGCGGTAGTGCCCCACCAGCCCGGCGACAGAAATGGAGCACAGGGCCATCCCCGATCCGTCCCTGACCACAGCGCCGAGCGACGCGACCCCCTCGGTCAGGCCCTCGCTGTTGAAGGACCAGCCCCTGGCCCGGGTCTCGGCGATCATCTGCTCGAGGTCGGCGCGGCCGAGGTCGCCGTGCCGGGTAGTCCGGCGCTCGTCGGCGGCAAGGTAGGGGATCAGTTCGTGATCGGAGGTCGCCGCGAGCAGTGCAGTGGGCCCGGCGCCGAGGTGGAACGGAAGCCAGTGGCCCGTCTTCCAGGCCAGGACGTCCACCTCAGGGCCGGGGATTCGGTGCAGGCACATCGCGCCCCAGCCTTCGCGGACGGACAGGTAGACGCTTTGCCGGGTCTCGTCTCGCAAGCTTCGCATCACCGGCTCGGCCAGCCGAGCCAGGCCGAGATTCTCGCGCACCGAATCGGCATACCGCAGCAGTTTCACGCCGAGCCGGTACCGGCCGGTCGAGGCATCGCGGTCGAGGAGGCCGGCGTACTCCAGCGATGTCAGCAGCCTGAAGGCCGTGCTCCGGTTGGTGCCGATCCGCTGGGCCACTTCGCTCGGCGTTGCCCCGTCGGCGAACAGCAGCATCTCGTCAAGCACGAGCCCGGCCTTGGAGATGACCGCAATTCGTGACCCCGCCGACTGCTCGTCGCTGCCGGCGTCAGTAGTTGGCCTGACGGTGGTCTCCTCCACTCGGCAATCCCCTGCGTCTTGCGTGAACGTCGCACTACGATTACTGTCACTCGCATCACGAGATCACATCTCGCTATGCGAGACACCATAGCAGCCTGGACGGAGCCACGGGCCGTCGCCAAGGGCAACTGGATCCTGAGTTCGCAAGGGAAGACCCCATGGTGACGACTGCCGGTCATGGCTACCGGGTGCGGGCCAAGGGCCAGTATCCGTTCATTGACGGCGTCATGCACGCCGAGCTGCTGCCGCCCGACGCGGCGCATGAGCTGACGGTTGCCGACCGGAACTACCAGACGCCCTATGTCGGTGTCACGACCGACGGCCGTCCTGTGCCTGGCCTGTACTCACTGACCGATACCGGTATCTCCGGCAAGGCCGCCGCCGATGCGGCGTCGGCATACCTGGACACGCTGCGGCCGCACTACCGGACTGCCGCCGTGCTGCCGGTCGACTCGCCTAACTGGCGCCGGTGGACCAACGCCTTTCCGGCCTGGCTCCCCAAGGGCGTGCAGCTCGGCCGGATGTCGGCGGACGAGCGCGCCGCTGCGCTCGATCTGATCGCCGCGAGCCTCAGCAGCGAGGGGCTGGCGGCCGTGCGCGACGCGATGCGGCTGAACGGGGCGCTCGGCGAGATCGTCGGCGACTACACCGAGACGCTGCAGGAGTTCACCTACTGGATGACCATCTTCGGAGATCCGGCGGGCGCCCCGGCGGGAGCACCGTGGGGATGGCAGCTCATGGGTCATCACGCGGACGTGAATTGCGTCTTTGTCGGGACTCAGCTCGTGCTGGCGCCGGTATTCCTGGGCGCGGAACCGACTTCGGCCACGCACGGCAGCTACGCCGGTACCCGGATGTTCGACAACGAGACTGAGCACGGGCTTGCCTTGCGCCGGTCACTGAGCGAGCTCCAGGTGACCTCGGCCGAGCTGGGATCGTCCATTCTGTCCGCGGACCTGCCGCCGGAACTGGCCGGCCCGTACAACGGCCGTCACCTGACCGGCGCGGGCGCCGACAACGTCGTCATCCCGTATCAAGGGATCGCCGGCGCCGACTTGTCACCGGGTCAGCGAGAGCTGCTGCTGACCATTGTCGATGACTTCGTCGGACGGTTGCCGGCCGGGCATGCCGAGCTGAAGCGCGCTCAGGTCCGCCGCTACCTGCACGACACCTACTTCGCGTGGCGCGGCAGGCACGACGAATCCGGTGCCTTCTATTACCGCGTGCACTCGCCGGTCGTCATCATCGAATACGACAATCACCCCGGGATTTTTCTCGACTACGACGAGCCCGAACGGTTCCACGTGCACACCATCATTCGGGAGCCGAACGGAAATGACTACGGCAAGGCCCTGCTTGCCCAGCACTACGCCGCATTTCATGCCGCGGTGCCCAGCGCCGGGGACCTGGCTGACCGGTGATGCGGTCCCGTCACCACCATCGCGAGCAAAGGAGAACGACGACATGGCGTCAGCGGATAAAGTTGCGGCCTTCCTGGCCGAGCCCCGCACGGTGATCCTCGCGGGCGTCCGCAAGGACGGCCGCGCGCACCTCAGCCCGAACTGGTTCTACTGGGACGGCGAGCTGTTCTACGTGTCGACGACACGGGACCGGGTGAAGTACCGGATCTTCCGGCGTGACCCGCGGGTACAAGTCCTCGTCGACGACTCCACCGGCCAGCGGGCGGTATTCGTGCCCGGCACCGTCGAGATCCGCGAGGACCTGCGGCCAGAGCTGCCGCGGTTTCGGGCCATCAAGGCCAAGCACGGGATCGAGTCATCGGAAGACGAGGCATTCCTCGCGGAGCTGACCCAGGAGCGGCGGGTCCTGCTGGCGATCACGCCCGATAGCCCGCCGGCGACCTGGACGACCATCGAACTCGACTGAGCCGCAACGACCACCGCATGCAGCCGAGGAGGCACAACGTGGCAAGTGAGGCACCCGGCCAGCCCGCCGGAGTGGTGGCGGCCAGCCTGTGCCTGGCCACTTCCCCGGACTCCTGGGGGATCTGGTTCGCCGAGGACGACCAGCAGATCCGGCCCGGCCAGTTCCTGGACGAGGTTGCCGCGGCCGGGTACGAGTGGGTAGAGCTCGGACCCTACGGGTACCTGCCGACCGACCCGGCCCTGCTGCAGGCTGAGCTGGACCAGCGCGGACTGAAGCTGTCCGGCGGGCTGGCCTTCGGCGCGCTGCACCGGCCAGCCGACTGGGACCAGATGCTCAGCGGCATCCGCGACGTTGCCCGGCTGACCGCGGCCATGGGCGCCCACCACCTGGTACTGGTCCCGCCGCTGTATCGCAATGAGCGGACCGGCGAGTACACCGAGTCGCCGCAGCTGACGCAGGCGCAGCGGACCGCCATGTGCGCTGCGGCGAACGAGCTGGGCCGGATCCTGCTGGCCGACTACGACGTGCGGCTCTGCGTGCACCCGCACGGCGACTGTCACATCCAGTCGCAGGCCGAGATCGAGCAGTTCCTGGCCGGAACCGACCCCGGGCTTGTCTGGCTCTGCCTCGATACCGGGCACGTCGCCTACGGCGGAGGGGACAACCTGGACCTGATCCGCAGGTTCAGCAACCGCATCGGTTACGTCCACCTCAAGCAAGCTGACCCGGACGTCGTAGCCCGGGTGCGGGAGCAGTCCCTGTCGTTCGGCGAGGCAGTGAAACTCGGCGTCTTCGTGGAGCTCCCGGCCGGCGTTCCCGACCCGGCCGCCATCATTCCCGAGCTCGCCTCGCTCGGCGTACCGCTGTTCGTGATCGCGGAGCAGGATCTGTACCCGTGTGCTCCCAGCGTTCCGCTGCCGATCGCCGTCCGGACCCGTGAGTTTCTCAACGGCCACGGCCTGCACAGCTGGCCGCCGAACGACGCGGTGGCCTGACGGCCGACCGCTTACCTTCCGGGTGGGCCGGGCAGGCCGGCCGCCCGCACGTTCATCGAGGCACGACGGCCAGGCTGGCCGGCGCGCGAGGAGGTCAGGATGCGACTACGAATCTTCATCGAACCGCAGCAGGGCGCGGACTACGCGACGGTGCTGTCGGTGGCCAAGGCGACTGAAGACCTGGGCTTTGACGCGCTCTTCCGCTCGGATCACTACCTGAAGATGGGGGATGCGAGCGGTCTGCCCGGTCCGACCGATGCCTGGATCACGCTGGCCGGCCTGGCGCGGGAGACGTCCAGGATCCGGCTCGGCACCTTGATGAGTCCGGCCACGTTCCGGTTCCCTGGCCCGCTGGCGATCTCCGTGGCGCAGGTCGACCAGATGAGCGGCGGGCGGGTTGAACTCGGCTTGGGGGCGGGCTGGTACGAAGCCGAGCACGCCGCTTACGCGATCCCGTTCCCGGAGCTGGGGGAGCGGTTCGAACGGTTCGAAGAGCAGCTGGCCATCATGACCGGGCTGTGGCAGACGCCAGCCGGCGAGCTGTTCAGTTTCGCCGGTCAGCACTACACCGTGACCGATTCGCCGGGGCTGCCCAAGCCACTGCAGCAGCCGGCCCCACCGGTCCTGATCGGCGGCGCCGGTCCGAGGCGAACGCCGCGGCTGGCGGCCAGGTACGCGACCGAGTACAACGTGGCGTTCCTCGGCGTCGACGACACCGCAGCCGCGTTCGGGCGGGTGCGCGACGCGTGCGCGGCCGCGAGCCGGGACCAGTCCTCGATGACGTTCTCGGTTGCGCAGACCGTGTGCTGCGGCCGGACCGACGAGGAGATCAGCCGGCGGGCCGCGGCGATCGGCAGTAAGCCAGACGAGCTCCGTGCTACCGGCCTGGCCGGGTCTCCGGCGGAGATCGCCGAGCGCATCGGGCAGTACGCGGAAATTGGCGCGCAGACCGTCTACTTGCAGGTGATGGACCCGGCCGACCTGGACCACCTGGAAGTCCTGGCCGAGCTTCTGTCCCTGAGCTAGCGCCGGCCGCCGGTCCGCCTGGTTATCGCCACGCCGCGACATGATCATGGTCCCGCAGCGCAGTCTCGCCTTGCTCGTCGCAGGCTGCCTGTTCATGGAGAACCTGGACGGCACGATCGTCGTGACGGCCGCGCCCAGAATCGCGGCGGCGCTTGGCGTCGCACCGCCGCAGATCGGGCTGGTGGTGACGGCCTACCTGCTGAGTGTCGCGGTGCTGATCCCGCTCAGCGGCTGGATGACTCACAAGTTCGGGGCGCGCCGCGTGTTCCTGTCGGCGATCGGCATCTTCGCCGTTGCCTCGGCGGCCTGCGCGGCGGCTACCTCGCTGCCCGAGCTGGTCGGGCTGCGAGTCCTGCAGGGTGCCGGCGGAGCCATGATGGTACCGGTCGGCCGGCTGGTGGTGCTGGCTGCCACCGACAAGCGGGACCTGCTGCGCGTCGTCGCCTACATCACCTGGCCGGCCCTGCTGGCGCCGGTACTCGCGCCGTTGCTGGGCGGGATCATCACGACCTACGCCTCCTGGCGCTGGCTGTTCCTGATCAACGTGCCGCTGTGCCTGGTCGCCTTCGCGGTGGCGTCCCGCCTCGTCCGGTCCGCCCCGCAGACGGCGGTCGATCCGCTGGACTGGGCGGGGGTGGTGCTGACCGGCGCTGGCCTGGGCGGGCTGGTGGTCACCGCGTATGCGCTGTCGTTGCCGCGCATCGCGGTGCCGGAAGTACTCGCGATCGGAGTGGTGTCGCTGGGCTGCCTGGCCGCGGCAGTTCGGCACCTGCTGAGGACCGGGCATCCGTTGCTGAATCTGCGGGTGCTGCGCGTTCCGACGCTGCGCTGGTCGCTCGGCGGCGGCTCCCTGTGCTGGCTGGTGATCGGGGCCATGCCGTTCCTGCTGCCGCTGCTGTTTCAGACGGTGCTCGGCTGGAGCCCGCTGAAGTCCGGATCCGTCGTGTTGTTCATATTCGTGGGGAACATCGGCATCAAGCCGGCGACGACTCCGCTGCTGCGCCGGTTCGGCTTCCGCACGGTCCTGGTCGCGTCGACCGCCGGGCTGGCGGTCACGGTCATTGCCGCCGCGCTGATCTCACCCGGCACTCCGGTGGCCATCGCAGCGATCATCTGCCTGGCCAGCGGCGTCGCCCGGTCGGTGACGCTGACCGCCACCATTAGCGTCGGACTGAGTGAGGTGACGCCAGTCCAGCTGCCGGACGCCAACTCGCTCACGGCGACAGCACAGCAGCTGTCGCTGGGATTCGCCGTCGCCACGGCGGCAGTGCTGCTGCGGCCGGCCAGTCGCTGGGCGGATTGCTGCCAGGCCCGCGAAGTCCCTACGTGATCGCGTTCGGCGTGCTGGCCGCGGTGGCAGCGGTGGCGGCGGTCTCGGCCGCCCGGCTGCACCCGGATGCCGGAGCCCATGTCAGCCGCAGGTCCGAGCGCGCCGCCGAACCTGCCTGAGCAGGCCTGCCGGGTGAGGACCTGATGCAGCAGCGGCGCTACGGGGGAGTCCAGCGCACGATCGGCGCCCCCGCCTTGATGAGCGGGCCAGGGGGCAGCAGCCGGAACAGCGTGTTGCGGATCACCTGCCGCTGCCCGCCGCCGAGATCGGCGCCGATCCTGGCCATCATGGCCGCAGTTCTGACGATCTGCCGGCACCGCGGGCGGCGGGCCTGGTCGTAGGCCGTCAGCGCAGCTGCCAGGTCACCGCCTGCCCGCACCGGCGCGGCGATGATGCGACCCACGCAGACGCCGTCTTCCAGGGCAGTAGCGGCTCCCTGACCCGCGGTCGGCAAGGCGGCGTGCGCGGCGTCCCCGGCCAGAACCACCCGGCCGGATACGTACGCGGGCAGCCCCGGCGGAAGGTGATAGACATCGTGGCGCATCAGCTGGCTGGCGGGGGTAGCCGCGACCAGGCCGCGAATCCACGGTGCCCAGCAAGCGAACCGGTCCCTGGCGGCAGCCAGCTCGTCGGCGAAGACCGCGCCTTCGGGATTCCGGAAGTACCCGTACCAGTAGATCTCGCCGGGGCTGACCCGGAGCGCACCGAACTCGGTGCCGGGCCCCCAGGCCTGAACCAGGCGGCCGTCGGTGTCAGTGTCGGTGATCACCGCGCGCCAGCTGGTGCTGCCGCTGTAGCGGGGCTGCGCGGCCGGGAACAGCTGAGTCCGGATGGTGCTCCGGACGCCGTCGGCGGCTACCACCAGCGATACCTCGGTCGTGCGCGGCCCGGCTGCGGTCCGCCAGGTGACGGCGGCGAGCTGACCGCCCGGCGCACCAGGCCGGATCGCGACGGCCTCGGCGCCGGTGACCAGTTCGACGCCGTCGGCGGCCGCCGCGGCCTCGCGCAGGACAGTGTGCAGGCGCTGGCGGTGCATGCCCCAGATCGTGGTGACGGCGCTCAGGCCGGGCCGGTCGGGGATCTGCATCAGCCAGCGGCCGCCGGAGTCCTGCATGCCGGCCGTGCCCGTCTGGAATCCGGCCCGGCGGGCGGCCTCGTCAAGTCCGAGAGCGGCCAGTGCCGTCATCCCGTTCCCGGTGACGGCCAGGCCGGCGCCGACTTCGCCGAACGCCGGAGCCCGCTCCAGTACCCGGACCCGCCAGCCCGCCCTGGCCAGCGAGATCGCCGCAGCCAGGCCCGCGATGCCGCCGCCCACCACTGTCGCCGTCAGGTCATCCGCAGCCACCAGGACCCACCTCGCTCAGGGCGACAACGTGCGCGGAACTCCATTCTACTACGCATTGTAGTAACAACAAGGCTGGCGGCGAGTTGCCTCAGGCTGCGTCGTGGAAGACAAGGCCGAGCGTGAATCGCTGGCCGGATCTGACCACCGAGACGCCGTGCCGGACAGGCGCGGCCGACCAGCCGCGACTGGACCGCACTGGCCGGTCCCGGGTGGTGAACACCAGCCCGTGACCGCGGGGGATGAGCGTGGCGGTGGCGCGGGACTGCGCTCGCGGCCGCTGCTCGTAGAGCAGGAACTCCCCGCCGGTGTGGTCGACGCCCGGATCGCTGAGGTTGATGACGACCTGGAGCGGGAATACCAGCTCGCCGTACAGGTCGCGGTGCAGCGCGTTCCACCCGCCCTCGCCGTATTTCAGCAGGATCGGCGTGGGCTTGGTCTGCCCGGCCGCGTGGCACATGTCGAGCCACTGCGCCAGGCTGTCGGGCCACGGCGCGTCGCGGCCAAGCCGGGTCCACCAGTCGCGGGCGATCGGCAGCAGCCTGGGGTACAGCGCCTGCTTCAGCGCCACGACCGCCGCCGGGAACGGCTCGGCGAAATAGCGGTACTCGCCATCGCCGAAGCGGTGCCTGGCCATGTTGATAGTGGACCGGAACCGGGAGTCATCGGTGTAGAGGGCGCGAGCGCGGCCGCCTCGTCCGCGGCTCAGCAGCGGCCCGGTCAGGGCGCAGCCGTAGGCGTCGAGATCGAGCGTGATCGCCGTCCCAGTCAGCGGCGTCCACCAGCTCGCGCCAGGGTGAGCCTGCGGTCCGGCCTGCGGCGTCCGGCCGCTCGCCTCCGGGCTGGCCGGTGTCGTCGTGGCCGTCGTCATGCGCTGCCTCCAGGGTGAGCAGGGTGCGCTTGGCGTCGACGCCGCCGAGGTAGCTGGCCAATGCCGCCGTCCGAGCGCACCACCCGGTGGCAGGGCACGACGACCGGCAGCGGGTTGGTGGCGCAGGCGCGTGCCGACGGCGCGGACGGCCTTCGGGCTGCCGGCCAGCTGGGCCACCGCGGCGTAGGTGGCGGTGCTGCCCGTAGCCGATCTCCGGCAGGTGGTGCAGCACGGTGCGCCGGAACCCGGCCGACAGCCGCCAGTCCAGCGGCACGTCGAAGGCGTGCCGCGATGGCCGGCGAAGTACTCGCTCGAGTTCGCCGCGCGGTGGTGTCCAGCCGGGCCGGGGCCTGCAGGATGCGGGGGCTGATCCGGTCGGCCAGGGTCTGCAGGACGGCGTCGTGGTCCTCGCTGGCGTAGGCGACCCGGACCAGGCCCACGCTCGGTCGCGGCGAGCAGCAGCGGGCCGACCGGGCTGTCGACGGTGCGGTAGGCGACGTCGAGGATGCCCTCGGCCTGGGCGGCGGCGGCGAGCCGGTCACGCAGCAGTGCGCAGGTGGCCGGGGTGTCGGGGTCGAGCGCGCTGCGCCAGGTCGCGGGTCAGGTCGTCTGGTACTCATCGAGTGCCCTGCTTCCTCGCGGCGGCGCTCGGGTAGGAGCGCCGCAGGGTGGCGATGCCGTCGGCGGCGGCGCGGCGGGCGGCGTCGGTACTGCCGCCGACGATGGCGGCGACCTCGGCGTAGGGCAGCCCGGCCAGGTAGTGATAGGCGACGGCCTGCCGCTGCTTGGCGGGCAGCCCGGCGACGGCGCCGACGAGATCCGAGGTCGCGGCTCTCGGCGGCCGGCGCGGCCGCCGTGCCTCGGGCGTCTCGGCGACCGGGATCGCGCGGCGGGCGGCCGCGCGGGTGACGTCGATCGCCTTGCGGTGGGCGATGGTGACCAGCCACGCCTCGACGTTGGCGTCGGCCGGCAGGTCCGGGTAGGCCTTCATCGCCGACAGGAACGTCTCCGACCAGGCGTCGTCGGCGTCGGCGAAGCCGAGCACGGCGCGGCAGACGCGCAGCACGGTCGGACCGTGGGCGGCGACGACGATCTCGAACGGCTGCTTGCCTTCCATACCCTGCTGACGTCCCGTCCGTGGATTTCGTGAGGTCCATGCTGGCTGATTTGCAGCGCCGCCGCTGGCGGCCGTCGCATCCAGGCCCGGCCAGAGGTTGCGATCACGCCGGGGCAATCAGGTCGAGCTGGCGTAGCACGGTCACTCCGTCGTCGAGCCCGATTTCCTCGGTGATCAGGCCGTTTTCGACCTTGAGGATGGTGATGCCGGTGAAACGCATCGCCTTGCCGGTGCCGGCCGTCAGCGAGCCGATGGGCATGTCGTCGAACGCCTCGCCGGTCTGGGTGCCGCCGCCGATCCACTGGCCGACGACGTAGTCGCCCTCGGCGATCAGATCGGCCGTGCCGCCGAAGGCCAGGTCAGGAAAGGCTGCCCGGAACTTCGAGGCGAAGGCGCGTACCTCCTCGCGGCCGCGGCACGGGGCGTGCAGCGAGTACTCGAAGCGGATGTCCGCAGCAGCGAGTTCGTCGATGACGGCGGGGTTGAAGTCCGCGCCCCAGAACTCGGCGAACCAGCGTCCGACGATGGCCTTGTTGTCTTCGGTCGACATGATCGTCCCTTTCAGGATTCAGGGCTGAGACGCGCGGTTGTGGCGTCCCGGATTCGGTGCTCACCACGAAGACGCTTCCGGCCGCGTCCGCGTGAGGTGAGAAATCCGTGCCCTGCAGACCAGGCGCCGGGCCTGCTGACGCGGAAATCCGGCGGCGGGCGCTCACGTCAGCCGCCGCGCCGGCGTCTACCAGCCAGAGACGAGAATTCTGGAGGACGGGATGACCAGCGTGCTGACGTCAGTAAGACGACACACAGTTACTGCTACGGAGCTTGGTGACATCACGCTCGTGGCCACCGGTGACACGGTCGAAGGGCTTTACTTCCCGCGTCATTGGCACGGGCCGGACCGGGCGACGTTCGGCCCGCGGGTTGACGACGGTTTTGACGAGGTCATCCAGCAGCTGCGCGACTACCTGGACGGCAGCCGCCGCGAGTTCACCGTGCCAGTTCGGGCGCACGGTGATGCCCTTCAGCGCCGCACCTGGGACCTGATCCGCGAGATCCCGTATGGCACAACCACCAGCTACGGGGCGCTTGCCGCCAGAGTCGGGGCTGACGTCGATGCCAGGCTGGCCGGAGCGATGGTCGGCAGCAACCCGCTGTGCATCCTCATCCCGTGCCACCGCGTTGTCGGGAGCTCGGGCAAGCTCACCGGATACGCCGGCGGGCTGGGCCGCAAGCGATTCCTGCTCGACGTCGAGCAGGCGGCGGGGGAGGATCCGACTCCCCGGCTCGGCTGAGGTGCACGAGGCGCCGGCTGTCAGGTAACCGAGGACGGACCTGGCCTGATAGCCGGCGATGATGCTGGCTTGACGCGTTGCTTTAACACTGTATAAGTTTAGCGAGCGATGTCAAAACCAGAGAAGTCAACTGACTGGCGCGAAGCGCGGCGGCGTTCCGCGCGGACCGCGATCGTCACCGTGGCGTGGGAACTCGTCCGCGACCATGGTCTGGCCGGCCTGTCGATGCGCGAGCTGGCCAGGCGCGCAGGGATAACCACGCCGACGGTCTACGCCTACTTCCCGTCGAAGAACGCGATCTATGACGCCATGTTCGGCCAGGCCGCCGCTGACTTCGCGGACCGGATGGCGGAGCCGTATGCCAGCGACGATCCGCCCGCGATCCTCGCTGGCGGCGTGCGGCGCTTCCTGGAGTTCTGCACCGACGACACCGCCCGCTACCAGTTGCTGTTCCAGCGGACGATCCCCGGGTTCGAGCCTTCGTCGCAGGCCTTCGCGCCGGCGGTCCGTGCCCTCGAACTTGTGCGCCAGCGCCTGGCCCTGAATGGCGTCCGCGATTCACGGCACGTCGACATGTGGACCGCTCTGACTACCGGTCTCGTCGACCAGCAGATCTCCAACGACCCGGGCGGAGACCGATGGGCCGCCCTTGTCGACGACTTCGTCGCGATGTTCCTCGCCTACTGCCGTTCGGACGACAGGCCGATCCCGTCAGAGCCGCGATGACTCGCGGCCGCGCCCGTCAGGCCGTGATCAGGCGTCACCAGGAAGGGCAGTGCCCGTGCTGGCCCTGCCCCCAGTGCTTCAGATGCATTCAGTCATCTGCAAGAAAGGAGAGTTCATGTCTGCCATCACAGCCCCGCGGCTGCACCATCTCGCCTTGACAGTCACCGACGTCGACGCAAGCGTCCTGTGGTACGAGAAGGTCTTCGGCATCCGCTTCCAGATGGACGTTCCGCATCCGGGCGGCGTCGGCAAGCTCCTGGCCGACGAGGGACGCCAGCTCATGATCGTGCTGCACCGCCACGACAGCAACGGCGGCGGGACGTTCGCCGAAACGACTACCGGCCTGGATCATGCCGGCTTCATGGTCCCCAGCCGCAGCGACCTTGAGGCCTGGCAGATTCACCTTGAATCCTCCGGCGTCGTCAGCACCGAGGTCGCGGACAAGCCACTAACCCAGTCACCGATCGCGGACGAGCCCTATGCCTCGGTCCTGGTATTCCGCGACCCGGACAACATCCAGCTCGAGCTCTTCGCGCCAGTCCGGTGACAAGCACTGTCGAACACCCGGGGAGCGGACCTGCGCAGCCTGGTTATCAGGTTCTCAGCCCCTGGCCGGGGTGCTGAGCAGTCTCGCCGATCAGTTGCCAGAGCCACGACCCGCCGGCTGGCGGGTCGTGGCGCGGAGTTGGGGCCATAGCCGCCGCCAGCGGCGCCTGCTGGTGGTCGCCGGCGTCACTCGAGACGACCGTTCAGTAACTGCTGTTGATGTTCCGGCAGTCCGGCTAGCCCTTGAGCGCGCCGGATACCAGTCCGCGGACGTAGTAGCGCTGCAGCGACAGGTACACCAGGATGCACGGCACCATGGCGATGACGGCACCCGCGAGCAGCAGGCCATAATTGACCGAGCCGTAGGTGCCGGTCTCCACGTTGCTCAGCGCGACCGGCAGCGTGAACAGGCTGTCGTTGGTCAGGAAGCTCAGCGCACCGAGAAGCTCGGTCCAGGAAAACAGGAAGGCGTAGAGCGCGGTCGTGGCGATTCCGGGCATGATGAGCGGCCGGAGCACGGTGAGGAGCGTCTTGGCTACGGACGCGCCGTCGACCTTCGCCGCGTCAACCAGTTCGCGCGGCACTTGGTGGAAGCTGTTGCGCATGACGTAGACGCCAATAGGCAAGTTGAACGTGGTGTAAAACAGGGCGAGCCCGATGAGGCTGTTCAGCAGGTGGAGGAAATGCAACTCCAGGAACAACGGCGTCAGCACCGCCTGGAACGGGATCATGAAAGCCAGCAGCACCAGGCTGAACGCGATTCCGGACCCGCGGAACCTGAAGAGCGCGAACCCGTATCCGGCGAGCACCGCGACGAAGACGTCAGCACCGCTGCCACCACCGCCACGATCAGGCTGTTCATTACGTTCCGGATGATGTCGTCCTGGCCGGACAGCAGCGCCTGGTAGTTGGCCAGGGTGAGGTGGCTGAAGGTCCGGCCCGACGGCGCCGAGCTCACGGCTGACTCGGGCTGCAGGGAGCGGAAGACTTCCCAGGCCAACGGCAGCACGAACGCAGCGCTGATGGCCACGCCGGCGACAAGGTACCAGCCAAGTTTGCCCTGGCTGCGGCGGACCGCGGCCGTGCTGCCCGGACTCGTTCGGGCCGCGCGTCCCCGGATGGCCCTCGGCATGCTGGCCCCGCCGGGCAGGCCCTGGTGGTCGCGAACAGCTGCCATTAGTCGCCGTCCCCCTGGAGGAAGCGGAACTGGATAAAGGTGATGAGCCCGACGACGAGGACGAGTACTACCGACATCGCACTGGCGAGCCCCACGTCCATCTGCGCGAACGCGGTGTTGTAGATCGACATCACGACGGTCAGCGTGCTCGTTCCAGGGCCGCCGTTGGTCATGATGAAGAACTGGTTGAACGCCAGGAATGAGCCAACGACGGAAATGATCAGGCTCAGCGCGATCCACCGCCGCAGCAACGGCAGTGTCAGCTTCCGTTCCGCGGTCCACCAGGATGCGCCGTCGACTCTGGCGGACTCGTAAATGTCCTGCGGGATGCTCTGCATCCCGGCCATCAGCAGCATCATGGCGAAGCCTGAGTAGAACCAGACCACAAGCACGCAGATCGCGGTGACGGCCTGGCCGGTGTGGACCAGCCAGGCGGTCGTGTCGCTGACCAGGCCGAGTTTCGACAACGCGTAATTGACGGTGCCCGAGGTTGGCTGCAACTCCACGACCGCCATATAGCTCTCGGTCACAAGCCCACGATGTACGGCAGGAAGATCATCGTCCGGAAGACTGTCGATCCAGGCCGGTTCGCCCGGACGAACACGGCCAGGGCATATCCCACGACAAAGATCGGGATGGTAACGATGCCGGTGTACTTCAGCGTGAACAGGATCGACTGGAGGAACTCGGAGTTGTGCAGGAGGCTCTGGTAGTTCGCCAGGCCGGTGAAATGATAGGCCCCGACGAGTGGCCAGTTCGTCAGCGAGATGTACACGCCGAACCCCAGCGGTAACAGCGCAAAAATGGCGACGAACAGCAGGGCTGGCGTGACCAGGGCCAGCCCGGTTCCGCTGTCGCGGCGGGCCCGGGCGCTGGCGGCTGGCGTTGGGCGCGATCAGGCGCGTGCCGGGTGGCAGACGGGATACTGCGCAGCGCACGCCCGCCGCGGTCATGCCGGTACCTCCGTCCACAGCCCTGTTGCTGCCATTGCCAGAGACATCGCTTATTGTCAGGTGTTGTCTCGGCGTTGTCATGGTTACCAGCAAAGTAGTGATCGGTATGCGGCGGGTAGGCCTACTGCAGGCGCCGCGGACTTGCGGCGGGCGGCCGGGTGAGCTAGCCATGCCGCGTCCCGACCACCGAAGTGGCAGGAACGCGGCAGCTGGCACATGGCTAGCTCTTCACACTTTGCAGCGTGATCTGGATGCCGGACTGGCCTTCGGATATCCCGGCGCTCACATTGCCGTTGTAGACGGCGGCCTCGAACATCTTGAACCAGGGCGATCCTGGCTCGTTGAAGACCGCGTCGTAGGCGAGCGTGTACTCGACCGATCCCTTCGCCAGGGCCTTAAGCGCGATCGCGTCGTAAGGGTTCTTGGCCGCGAATGCCGGGGTCAGGATGTCGGTCCTGATCGGGCGTATCGCCGAGCGAGGGGTACTGCTGCTGCTGGGCTGGCTCCAGGGCCCACTGATGAATTCCCAGGCTCCCGAGGCGTTCGGCGCGCCGGCCGGGATCACAAAGTTGTCGCCGCCGTCGAAGGTGCTGTAGCTGCTGCCGGTCGACGCTAGGCAGTGGCGCATCGCCGAATTCGGATGACGGCGTCATCTTCGTGGCGAACCCGTAGTCGCCGGGCAGGATACCGACCTTGCCGGCCTCGAAGTCGGCACCCCACGTGAGCCCGTCCTGGGTTTGGTCAGCCGCGGGCACGAGGTGCTTGGACCACATCAGCTGGTAGTCAGCCAGCATCTGCTTCAGTGGTGCGTCGCCCGCGACGTTCGTGGTCTGGTTCCCGAGCGGACCACCGATCAGGTGCTCGCCGTCAGCCCACAGCGATGGCAGCATGGTGAAGCCCAGGCAGCCCTGGCAGTTGCCCGGCGAAGGAGAATCCGTAGATGCCATGGCCCGAGTGCGCTGATCTTCTCGGCGTCGGTCACGATCTGGGCGTAGTTGGTCGGCGGGTTGTTCGGGTTGAGCCCGGCCCTGGCGAACAGCGTCTTGTTGTACCAGAGAACCGACAGGTCAGCGAGGTAGGGCACGCCGTAATACTGTGTGCCGATCGTCGCGAGCGCCAGGTGACCGGGGCTGAGGGCGTTCTTGTAAGGCAGCGCGTTGACGTATTTCGTGATGTTCATCAGGGCGTTCTCATGCGAGAACGTCGGCACGTCGATGTCGTTCAGGCCGACGACATCCGGCGGCGAGCCGGCCCTGATGGCGGTCGCCAGCTGGCTGGTGTCGTCATTAGGCGGCGTGAGATGCAGGACGATCTTCAGGTTCTTGTGCGATGGCGTTGAACTCCTTGACTAGTGCTTTTGCGGGGCCGTCGGTTGCCTGGCGGGCCCAGAAGTGCACGACGCCGGTCGCGTCCAACACCGAACGACTTGGACGATGGGGGTGGCCGCGGACGAACTGCAGGCCGCCAGCGCCGCGATCGCCAGCGCCGAGGTGACCGCGAGTACTGCCCGCGTTCGTGAGTGGCCACGACGCCGTGGTGGCACGTGCTGGTTCTGCTGACTGCCTGGACCGCGGACGGATGCCACCCGCCTGTAGCGTCTATGCATGTCGTTGATCTCCTCGCTGAGGGTTTTACTTGTCCTGTGCTGGCGCCGGGTCCCGGCTGGAAGCCGGAGTCCCGCTGGTAGCCGGGCCTTCAGGCCGGCCAACTGGCATCCAGACCCGCATGGCCTGGCCGTCGCGGTTGTCCCATTGGAAGTAGGGGATGGCCACCGCAGTCGCCGGGCATGCCAGCCGGGCCAGCGTCCGGTGTCGGGCAGGTAGGGCAGTCCTCGTATGCTGGCTGGCGGCAGGCGCTCGGCGCCGCGCCTCGACGACGACGGTGGGGCCGATCCCAGGCAGCATCGCCGGCTCGTTCGGTGAGGCATGCCGGCGCCGAGCGCGAGATCCTCGAGGTTGTGCCCGGCGGGCTGGTCGGCCTGCTCGAAGCAGTAGACGAGCGGCCCGCGCTCGACCGCGACGGTGCCGCGGACGCGCGTCGACGGACCTGCTCGGGTAGGTCAGCCTCGGCGTGAGGTCCAGGGTGAAGGTGAGCACGTCGCCGGATAGCCAGCGGCGACGGATCACCAGGTACCCGTGGGCGTTGGCTGCGGTCGCGCAGCGGCTCGCCGTTCATCCGGACGGAGATGTCCCGGCTCCAGCCAGGAACGCGCACCGCCAGGCCGCACTCGGCGTCCGGCGCGCCGCGCGACGGTGAGCTCGACCGCGCCGTCCCACGGGATAATCGGTGGCAACGTCTGCGCTGAGCATGCCGTCCGGCTAGCGGCGCGGCGATCCGCGACTCGGCCAGCTGATGCAGGTACAGCACGTCGCCCGCGACTGTCGCGACGTAGTGCTCGAGTGAGGCGACCAGCCGCATGATGTTCGGCGGGCAGCAGGCGCACGAGAACCACTCGCGCCGCCTGCCGGGATCGTCGTCTTCGAAGTGGTCAGGCCGCCGCTGCAGCGGGTTGACGTAGAAGAACCGCTGCCCGTCCGCCGATACGGCGGCGCCGAAGCCGTTGTAGAGCACCCGCTCCATCAGGTCCGCGTACTTGGCGTCGCCGGTGGCCAGCAGCAGACGCCAGCTCCACTGGAAGCTCGCGATAGCGGCGCACGTCTCGTTATAGGCGCGGTCCGGCGGCAGTTCGTAAGCGTCGCCGAACGCCTCGCCCGAATGCCGCGAGCCGTTGCCGCCGGTGAGGGTCGTCTTGGTGGCGACCATGTCGTCCCACCTGGCAACCGAGGATGCCAGCAACTCCCGGTCGCCGGTCTCCACCGCCACGTCCGCGACCCCGCTCTCCAGGTACAGCGCCCGGACAGCGTGCCCGACCAGGGCGGCTGACTCGCGGACGGGCAGTGTGAGTCCTGCAGGTACCGGCTGCCGAAACCGGAGTCCGCGATCAGGCCGTGGCCGCGCTGGTCCACGAACTGGCTGGCCAGCTGGAGGTACTCGTCCGCGCCGGTCTCCCGGTATAGCTCGACCAGCGCGGTCTCGACGATCGGGTGTCCGTCCAGGCCCAGCCTGGTGCCGAGGAACGACGCTGACCAGGTGGTCGGCGAACCGCCTGGCTACCTGCAGCAGCGCGCCGCCGTCGAAGGTGCGGTGCAGCTGCGACGGCAGCCTGGATCAGGTGCCCCGCGCAGTACAGCTCATGACTGGACTCAAGCCGCGCGTAGCGCGGCTTGCCGCTTACCTCGACATAGGAGTTCAGGTAGCCGTCGGGCTGCTGCGCCTTTGCCAGCAGCGCAGTTGCCTCGCGCGGCGAAGTCGGCGAGGCCGCGCATCGGCGTGCGCGGCCCAGCTCCCAGCTGATAGCCTCGAGCGTCTTGTAAATGTCGGAGTCCATGAACACCGGGCCCCGGTACCCGGTGGTCCCGCCCGAGATGGCCAGCCTCAGGTTGTCGAGGTTGCCCGGCCGTCTCCAGCTGCCTGAGCGCCAGCGGCAGGCTCGCCTCGCGATTGCGCTGCTGCCAGTGACTCAGGAGCCCGCCCGTCAGCTGGACGCCATGCCCGGCCAAGGGCCGGTGTGCAACGCTGGCCTGGGGTGTGGGGTACACCGGTCCCCGCGGCACCACGTGCTTCTCGGCATCGGTCACGCGCTGCTCCTGGTCTCAGAAATGGCAGGCCGGCACCGGTTCGGTTGCGTATTGCTGGCTTTCGCTCGAATTCATCGCCAGCCATGGAGGCATATTGGCCTTTGCACACGCCGATCCCGGTGTTTATCGCGCTTTGCTCGAACGGATGGAGGAACGCGACCCGGTGGCCGCGAATTCCCTTCGCATCAACCTTTCCAACTTGGCCGAGGTGGAAAATGATCGCATGCGGGAATTGGGCGAAATCAAGAACACGCCCCAGAAGTTGTCCGAGGCGCGCGCCAAGGTGCAGCAGCAGACGCAGCAACAGCAAGAGCAACGCCGCCAGACGATTGAGTCACAACTGGCGAAAGTTCGCGCCACGGAATACGAACGGCATGACGCTTTCAAATTATTGCCCATTTTGCCGACAAGGCCAGTGCCAATGAGAAGGCTCCGCATCGAGGCTACGAACAAGGAACGCACACGCTACCGGGAAAGCTTGGCGAAAGTCCATCAAGCGGCGTTCATGGGTACGGCCAACGCCAATGACCTTGCGGACGGCACCATTCTGTACGAATTCGAGCACGCCCAGCGAACGACACTGGAACAGCGAGTAAAGGAGTTGACCGAGGAGAACACGAACTCAAGCGCGCGGGATTCGTCGAGACCCGCCGGAACGACCACGCCGGCCCCAGCATCGGCCAGACAGGTTACGCAACCGCGTCAAGGAGCCCAAGGATAGCCGGGAACTCATTTCCTCCACTTTCGACTTCGCCCGAGGAATTCACCGTGACCGCCAAGGCGCGGCATCAGGGCAATTTGAGCAACTAAACCAACAACACCCATGAATAAAATTGAACGCCTGACCGCCGTTTTGGCGAAACTCGATAACGATGCTGCGGCGAAGCTTCTGGTCAATCCCCAGAGACACAACTCCGATAGCAGCAATCACCCTTGGCAAATGGCGGGCCAATCCGTCCATCATTCCTTGCTGGGCGGTTGAATTACTTTCTCCTTCGCCAAGCGAACCAGTCTCCGCAACATTACCCGGCGAAGCCCAAACCCAGAGTTTTAGAACGAAATCGACGAACGCTCGTGGAGCCCGAATGAGCACCCCGAAGCTTTGCATCAATCCCCACTTCCGGGCACTCGACACATTACCAAAGACCCTTTTCTG
>CAVQMG010000021.1:0-103156 GCA_963713585.1 uncultured Actinomycetota bacterium
GGGCCAGTTCGCGGCGAGGCTGCACGCTCTCGACGTGCCGGCCAGTCTGCCGCAGCCAGATCCGCTGGCCAGCCTGCGCGAGCAACTTGACGCCTTCGGGCGGCCGAGCAAGGTGTTCGAGCTGGCGCTGGCGGAGCTGGAACGGAGCCCGCCGCCGCCGCGCGATCCGGTGCTCGCGCACGGCGATTACCGGCTCGGCAACCTGATCGTCGGACCCGAGGGCCTGCGCGCGGTGCTGGACTGGGAGCTGACGCATGTCGGCAACCCGGCCGAGGACCTCGGCTGGCTGTGCGTGAAGGCCTGGCGGTTCGGCGGCGCCGGGGCCGGTGGCCGGCGTCGGCAGCCGGGAGGAGCTGCTGGCCGCCTACCGGGCGGCGGGCGGCGCGGACATCAGCCTGGACGAGCTGCGCTGGTGGGAGATCCTCGGCACGCTGCGCTGGGGCGTGATCTGCCTGACGCAGGCGTGGGCGCACCTGTCCGGCGCGCACCGCTCGGTCGAGCTGGCCGCGATCGGCCGCCGGGTGAGCGAGCAGGAATGGGACCTGCTGCTGCTGCTCGACCCCGAGGCCGCGGCCGCTGCCGCGCGGCGCGCGGCCCCGGCTGACAGCGGCGACGCGCAGCAGCGCCCGCGCCGCATGGCCGCCCGACGGCCAGCGAGCTGCTCGAGGCGGTCCGCGAGTACCTGCTGGGCAGCGTCATGCCGGCACCACCGGCCAACTCGCCTTCCACGCCAGGGTCGCCGCCAACGTGCTGGCGATCGTCGCCCGCGAACTCGAGCTAGGGCCGGCCGGCCGGATGGCCGATCGCCGACGCGGTCGCGGCCCGGCTCGCGGTCGCCAATCCCCGCTATTTTGAGGCCGACTAAACCAGCTCGGTGCCCGCCTCGCCCGACCAGCTGCGGTGCGGCAACAGTGCTGCCAGCCTAGTCGTGCATCGGGCTGCTCGTGCTCGGCGTGGCCGGCCGGCTCGAGCTGGAAGGTCGAGTGGTCGACGTCGAAGTGTCCGCGCAGGCACGCCTGCAGCTTGTCCAGCATGATCGCGCTCTGGCCCCGCTCGATGATCTCGGGGTTCACCACGACGTGCGCGGAGAAGACCGGCAGGCCCGAGGTGATTGTCCAGATGTGCAGGTCGTGCACCTCGCGGATGCCGGGGACGGCGGCCAGGTGCTCGCGGAGCTCGTCCGAGGTCGATGCTCTCCGGGCTGGCCTCGAGCAGGATGTCGATCGCCTCCCTGAGCAGCCGCCAGGTCCGCGGCAGGATCAGCGCGCCGACGGCCAGCGAGGCGATCGGATCGGCCAGCGTGAAGCCGGTCGTCGCGATGATGATGCCGGTGACGATGACCGCGGCTGCGCCGAGCGTGTCGGCGGCGACTTCCAGGAACGCGGCCCGGACATTGAGGCTCTCGGCCTGGCCGCTGGCGCAGCACCAGCAGCGAGCAGGCGTTGGCGACCAGCGCTCCGGCCCCGAAGGCGATCAGCAGGCCCGAGCTGACTGCGGGCGGCGACATCAGCCGCCGGATGGCCTCGTAGAAGATCACGCCCGCCATGGCCAGCAGCAGCAGCGAGTTGGCCATCGCCGCGAGGATCTCAGCTCTGGCGTAGCCGAACGTGCGCCGTCCGCTGGCCGGGCGGCTGGCGAACCAGGCAGCGAGCAGTGACAGCCCGACTCCGGCCGCGTCGGCGGCCATGTGCGCGGCGTCGGCGAACAGCACCAGCGAGCCAGTGAGCACCGCGCCGACGACCTCGGCCACCGCGATGGCGATGCTGATCGACAAGACGATGGTCAGCGCGCGCCGGTGCCGCCCGGTCACGGTCCCGCCGTGAGCGTGCTGGTGGTTGTGCCCGGCCGGGCGGCCCGAGCTGCTAGCTCCGGCTGCGGCGCGGTCGTGGCCGCCGGGCGGTGCCTGGCTCATGTCCCCCGGTCGTCCCGGCGGGGACGGCCGCGTCGCGGTTCTGGTCCCGGCTCGTCTTGCTCGGCAGCCGTCCGGCCCGTAGGCGAGCAGCTCGTAAGCCGGATTGATCATGACCGGCCCGGCCCTCCCTGATGCCGACCTGGCCGCGCAGCCGGACCTTGGTCCCCGGCCGCAGGCCGGGGATGTTCGACCGGCCGTAGAACAGCGCGGTCAGCTGGCCGGTGGAGTCCTCTACGTCGCAGGCCAGCACCGTGTTGTGCTCGACTGGCCTGATCTCGACGGTATGCACCCGGCCCTGGCGATGACGGCACGGCCCGGCGTGGTCAGGGATCCGATCGGGGTGACGGTCTTGGACGGCTTGGTCCGGGCGTGCGGGTCGACTGTGGCTGGCCCACCCGTGGCGTCCGGCTGCGTCCCGGTCTGCGGGAGCTGGCCCGGACCGGGCTCGGCTGGCGGCTGGTCAGCCTGGGTGGCCCGCTCGGCCATGGCCGCGTGCGGCTGCGCCAGCGGCGGGCGGACCTTCGGCACGGCCGAGGCGGAGTCGGCCCTGGCGGCCGGACCGCGACCGCTCATGCTCTCCACCCGGCTGCGGACGTCGAACGGCACGATCGTTGCGGCCGCGTGCGGGATGCGGCTGATCACCGCCGCCATTTTGTCGGCAGTCCTGTCGTGCAGCAGCCGGCCGACGATCGGGGCGTAGCTGCGCCGGGGCAGGACGGCCGTCACCCCGACGCCGGGCAGCACCGCGTCCGCGCTGACCAGGTTCGCGGCGGCGGTCGGCCAGCCTGCGGTCCGGGCAGTCGACGAAGTCCAGCGGGATGGCGGGGCTGGCCCGGAGCCAGTCCTGGCGCAGCTTGTCGGCCTGGACGTTGTCGATGACGAAGTGCACCGCGCGCAGCGTTGGTCGGCCGCAGGCTGCGGGCATACCGAAGGCCGGCGATGGTGGCCAAGTCGAAGTCGTCGATGAAGACGTAGACGGTGCGGCGCGAGTAGCTCGGCGGATCGGGCGGCTTGCCCCGGCTGCCGATGCCCTCCAGCACCGTCGCCTCCATCCGGTACTGGCGGTTCAGCCGGATCAGCAGCGGGACGCCGACGATGAACAGCACGACCACCAGCCAGGCGCCCTCGCTGAACTTCACCACCACGAAGATCAGCACGACGAGCAGCGACGTCACCCCGGCCGAGAAGTTGATGACGAACTTGTAGCGCCAGTTACGCTCGCGCCTGGTGTGGTGGTACTTGGCCATGCCGAAGCCGGCCATCGTGAATGCGGTGAACACGCCGAGGGCGTAGAACGGCACCAGGCTGTTGACGTTGGAGCCCACCGCGGCGAGCAGGGCTGATGGACACCACGGCCAGCACGATGATGCCGTTGGAGAACACCAGCCGGTGCCCGCGCTTGGTCAGCCACCGGGGCAGGAACGCGTCCTCGGCGACGAAGTTGGCCAGGAACGGGAAGCCGTTGAAGCTGGTGTTGCCGCCGGTATAGAGGATCAGCGCGGTGGCGGCCTGGACCACGACCCACATGGCGGTGCCGCGAAGGAGCTGGGCCGAAGACGACCTTGGCTTCCTGGGACAGGACCGTCGGGCACGCCAGGTGACGTACGGCGTGGCGTGCGTGAGGTGCGCCAGCCAGGAGATGCCGGCCACCAGCGTGCCGAGGATCATGCCCTCGATCACCAGGACCTTGCGGGCGTTGATGCCCCTCCGGCGGCTTGAACGCGCTGACCGCGTTGGAGACGGCCTCGATGCCGGTCAGCGAGGAGCCGCCGTTGGCGAAGGCGCGCAGGAGCACGAAGATCATCCCGAACGTGATCAGGCTGCTCGTGGTATGCGAGTACGTGCGCGCCGTAAACTGCCGGCGCCAGGGTCGGGATATGCACCCGCGGCAGCGAGCCGAAGATCTCGCGGCCCAGCCCGACGATGATCATGATGATCACCACGCCGGAGAACAGGTAGGTCGGCACGGCGAAGGCCTTGCCGGCCTCGCGGATGCCGCGCAGGTTGCCGTAGAGCATCAGCAGCACGACGCCGATCGAGATCACCGTGATGACGTCGGGTTGTTGATCGGTGAGCTCGGGAAGGCGGAGGCGACGGCGGCCGTCCCGGCCGCGACCTGGACGGCGACGGTGACCACGTAGTCGATGAGCAGCGCGACCGCCGCGATCTGGGCTACCCGCGGGCCGAAGTTGTCCCGTGGCGACCACATACGAGCCGCCGGCCCTGGTGTAGACCGTGACGACCTCGCGGTAGGACAGCACGACCAGGATCATCACGAACAGCACGACGCCGGTCAGCGGCAGGATGAGCGTGAAGGCGGTGACCGCCAGCCCGCCCTTGAGCAGCTCGATCAGGATTTCCTCGGTGCCGTAGGCCGAGGAGGAGATGCCGTCCGGCGAGAGCACGCCCAGCGCGAGCCGCTTGGACAGCCGCTGCTCGCCCAGCTGCTCGTTGATCAGCGGCCGGCCGAGGAGCCTGCGCTTCAGCGTGTAGCCAAGGCCCTCGGCCAGGTCGTCCTGCCGCGACCAGCGAGCCGACAGCCCGTCGCATGGCCACGCTGAGCGCCTTCCCTTCGATAGCACCTGACGTGGCCTTCATACCATTGCGGCAGCTTCGCGCGCCGCGCGGGACCGGCGGTGCGGCCCGAAATTCGGCCATTCGCGCCGCCTGCCGCCGGGCCGTGGCAGGCTGATGGCCTGCGGGCGGGTAGGACGGCGCAGGCGCCGGGTCGGCGCCCGGCGGAAAGGCAGTTCAGATGAGTACCACACCAGCCGCTCCGGCAGGCCGGGCCGCGGTTCCGCACGCTGCGCCTGTCCGAGCTGCTGCGCCAGCCGGTCACCGACAAGCACGGCGGGTCGATCGGCCGGCTGTCCGACGTCATCGTCCGCCTGCGCGGCGCCGACTTCCCGGTCGTGACCGGCCTGGTCGCGACCGTGGGCGGCCGGTCCCTGTTCGTTCCGATCGACCAGGTCGCGGTCCTCGACGCCGCGGAGCTCCGGCTGACCAGCGCCCGGCTTGACCTGCGCCAGTTCGAACGGCGCGACGGCGAGGTACTGCTGCGGGCCGATGTACTCGGGCACCGGCTGCATCGACGTCGAGAGCGCGCAGCTGATCAGGGCGGCCGACCTGGAGCTGGCGCCCGGCAACGGCGAGATGGGTCGTGACCGGCGTGGACAGTCCACCGCCGGCCGCGACGGCTGCTTGGGCGCGCTCGGCCAGGCGGGTACCGGCGAGCACTCAGTTCCGGGAGTGGGGCAAGTTCGAGCCGCTGATCGGGCACACCGGCAGCGCTGTTTCCCGGCGGCCGTTCGGCCGGATCCGCAGGCTCAAGCCCGCCCAGATCGCTGACCTGCTCGAGGACGCGTCGCAGGGAAGAGGAGAGCGAGATACTCGGCCAGGTGCGGCGCCGACCCCGAGCTGGAGGCCGACGTCTTCGAGGAGCTCGACGAGGACCTGGCCGACCCGGCTGCTCGGCGCCCGGACCGACGCCGAGATCGCGCAGGTGCTGGCCAGGATGCGCGCCGACGACGCGGCCGACGCCATCGCCGAGCTGCCGCAGCGGCGCCGCCAGCCGGTGCTGGACCTGCTGCCGCCGGGCCAGCAGGTCAAGGTGCAGGACGCTGATGGGCTTCAATCCGACCAGCGCCGGCGGCCTGATGGGCATGGACTTCGTGACCGTCCCGGCCGGCGCCGTGCGTGGCCGACGCGCTGGCCGCCGTCACGGCCGCGTCAGCGAGCCTCCAGCCCGAGGCCCTGACCAGCGTGCACGCGCTGGACGAGCGCGGCCGGCTGTGCGGGGTAGCCAGGCTGGTCACCCTGGTGCAGGCCGACCCGGCGGCCCTGGTCAGCGATGTCTTCGACGCCGACCCGGTCCGGGTCAGGGCGGCTACCGACGTGGTCGATGTGGCGGTGCTGATGAGTGACTACAACCTGATCACGATCCCGGTGGTGGACGACCGCCGGATGATGATCGGCGTGATCACGGTGGACGATGTACTCGAGGCCACGCTGCCGGACGACTGGCGGCGCCGGGAGGCGGCGAGCCGCCAGATGCCCGCGGCGGTGAGCACGGCGGCAGAGCAGGAGTAACGGCCCGGCCGCCCGGCCACGGCTAGCTGGCTTGACATCGGACGCGTCCGGCCGGGCATCCTCAAGAAGCTCTGTAATTCGGACACCTTGTTCGGTGAGGCGTCTTCACGGACACAGGCCACTGATCCCACCCGTCGAGAGACGCTCCGGATCAGGACACCTCTCCCCGGAGTAAGGGGTGAGGCCAGGTGGCTGCGCGGCTTGTCTCGCGCGCTACGCCGTGACGTGCCAAAGCTCTAACGAGTGGGTGCCTGGCCATCGCGGTTCTGCGCTGGCTGTGCTGCCTTCCTCGTGAGCCCGGATTCGGGCATGCCCGCCTGGCGGCGTGACCGGCGCGCATGGCGCGGCCCCGGCCGCGGCAGGAAGGAGGCGAGTAATGGACCACGATAGTCCGGGCCGAAAATCGGCCCCTCGCCGTTAATCCTGCCTTTCCCCGGGCGCACGCGCGTGCTCGTCGGCACGACCCTGATCTCCAGGCTCGGCGGGCCAGTCTAGGCCTGCCGGACCGGGTTGCGCGTGCCCCCCGAACCCGCCGCGGCGACGGCGGTGAGAGGGGTGGTCCGCCGTGACCTCCGCCACTTCGGAAACCTGCACGGTGCGGCGCTCGACTCCGCGCACGTCGGTGACATCCGCGGCGCGCTCGGCACGATCGCCGTCGACGACGTCGCGGCGCGCCGAAGTCGGCGTCGGCGAAGCTCAAGACGCTGCTGGCCATCGTCGGCCCTGGCCTGATCGTGATGGTCGGCGACAACGACGCGGGCGCGTTCTCCACCTACGGCCAGGCCGGGCCAGAACTACGGCACGCACCTGCTGTGGACCTTCGTGCTGCTGATCCCGGTGCTGTACGTGAACCAGGAGATGGTGCTCCGGCTCGGGCGCGGTGACCGGAGTCGGTCACGCGCGGCTCATCCTGGAGCGGTTCGGCCGGTTCTGGGGCGCCTTCAGCGTCATCGATCTGTTCCTGCTCAACGCGCTGACCATCGTGACCGAGTTCATCGGCATCACGCTGGCGGCCGGCTACCTCGGCGTGCCGAAGATCGTCGCGGTGCTGCTGGCCGCGCTGGTGATCATCGCCTCGGCGATGACCGGCAGCTTCCGCAGGTTCGAGCGGATCGCGATGGTCTTCTGCGCCGGGTCGCTGCTGCTGATCCCGGTCTACTGTACTGGCCCACCCGCCGGCCAGCCAGATGGCCGCCGGCTTCGTCATGCCGTCGATGCCGGGCGGCGGCGGCCAGCTCGGCACGGTGATGCTGCTGATCATCGGCATCGTCGGCACGACGGTCGCGCCCTGGCAGCTGTTCTTCCAGCAGTCCTACGTGATCGACAAGCGGATCACGCCGCGCTTCATCCCGTATGAGAAGGCCGACCTGGTCATCGGCATCGCCGTCGTCATCGTCGGCGGCGCCGCGATCATGGGCGCGACGGCGGCCGCGTTCGCCGGGCACGCGCGCGGCCGGCCACTTCACCGACGCGGCCGGCCTGGCCGCCGGGATCGCGGCCTACGCGGGCAAGGCGGCCGGCGCGCTGTTCGCGGTTGCCCTGCTGGACGCCGCGATGATCGGCGCCTTCGCCGTATCGCTGTCGACGGCTTACGCGCTCGGTGACGTCCTCGGCCTGAAGCACTCGCTGCACCGCGGGCATCAAGCACGCCAAGGGCTTCTACGTCATGTACGCCGCGCTGATCGCTGGCGCGGCCACCATCGTGCTGATTCCCGGCTCGCCGCTCGGCCTGTTCACCGAGGGCGTGCAGGTGCTGGCCGGGCGTGCTGCTGCCGAGCGCGACGGTCTTCCTGCTGCATGCTGTGCAACGACAAGGCGGTGCTCGGCCCGTGGGTCAACGGCCGGGCCACGAACGCGTTCACCGGCGCGGTCATCGCCCTGCTGATCATGCTCTCGCTGATCCTGGTGGCTTCCGTCGTCTTCCCCGGCATACGGCGCGCGCCAGATCATCGCTGATCATGGTCGGTCTGCGCGGGCGCCGCTGTCGTGGCCGGCGCCGGGCTGCTGACTCGCCGCCGGGCGAGCGCCGAGCCACCGGCGCCCGCCAGCCGCGGCCGCAGCTCGCCGACCGGCCCGGTCAGCAAGGAAGACTGGCGGATGCCGCGGCTGGCGATGCTGGCGCCGGCCCCGATGTCTGCGCGCGCGCCGGGTCGGCATGACCGGCATGTGGGTGTACCTGGCCATCGCGATGAGCGCGGTGGTGGTCCGGATCGTCGAGGCGGCGATCGGGCACTGACACGCCGCCGCCTAGGCCGGACCGCGCCGGTGACCAGCCAGCGCTGGCTCCGGGCGCGCAGCGTCAGGGTCGCGAACCTGGCCAGCATCCATGCGGTGTAGGCGAGCCAGAGCGCGACCAGGCCCGCCGCCGGACCTGACCACGATCACGGCGGCGGCGCACGCGAACACGGCCAGCGTCACCAGGCCCGGCGACGGCCAGGTAGTCCTGGTCGCCCGCCCCGATCAGCACGCCGTCCAGCACGAACACGACGCCGGCGACCGGCTGCTGCACGATGACGACCAGCAGCACGGCCAGCAGCAGGCCGCGGACGTCCGGCGCGACGCCGAACAGGCCCGGCAGGGCCGGGCGGATCGCCAGCAGCACGATCGAGAAGAGCGCGCCGTAGCCGGCGCCCCAGCCGATCATCCGCCGGGTTGCCGCCCGCGCCGCGGCGACGTCACCGCTGCCCAGGTGCCGGCCGGTGATGGCCTGCCGGCGATCGCGATGGCGTCGAGCGCGAAGACGAACAGGCTCCAGATCCGCATGGCCACCTGATGCGCGGCGATGGCCGCGTCCGACTGGCGGGCAGCGATGGCCGTCATCATGATCAGCACGGCCTGGAGGGCCAGCGTGCGCAGCACGAGCGACAGCGCCGGCGAATGCCGCGGACCAGATGCCGTGGCGGTCGGGCCGCAAGCCGACCCCGGCCCGCGCGGGCCCCGCGGGCCACGACGAACAGGTAGGCGGCGCCGGAGCCGGTCTGCGCGATGACGGTGCCGCCGCCGAGCCGGCGATGCCCCAGTGCAGGCCGAGCACGAAGATGGCGTTCAGCGCCGATGTTGACGCGTTCGCGGCGACGGCGACGAGCAGCGGGCGTCCTGGTGTCCTGCAGCCCGCGCAGCACCCCGGTGCCGGCCAGCACGGCGAGCATGGACGGCGCGCCGAGCAGGCTGATCCGCAGGTAGATCACTGCCTGCGTGACTGACGGCCGGAGTGCCGCCGAAGGCCGCGGCGATCTGCGGTGCCAGCGGCCAGCCCGGCCGCGAGCACGAGCAGCGCCGATGACGGCCGCCAGCCACAGGCCGTCGATGCCCTGCCGGATGGCCGCGTCCCGGTGGCCCGGCCCCGAGCTGGCGCGCGACTGCCGCGGTCGTGCCGTACGCGAGGAAGATCGAGATGCCGACGAGCGTGGTCAGCGCCTGGCTGGCGACGCCCGAGGCCGCCGAGCGGCACGGTGCCGAGGCGGCCGACGATGGCCGAGTCGGCGAGCAGGAACAGCGGCTCGGCAACGAGCGCCCCGAACGCGGGCAGGGCCAGCCGCAGGATCTCGGCGTCCGTGCGGATGCTGCGCCTTAGCCAACCACGCCCCTGGCCCGCAGGCTCGGATACCTCGGCCGCCGGCAGCCCGAGCCCGGCCAGCACCGCATCGGTGTCCGCGCCGGGCCGCGGCGGCGCCGCTGGCGTCGGCAGCGCCGGGTCCGGCCGAACCGCGGCGCGGGGCCGGCTGGCATGACGCCGTCCGACGTCGACGAAGGCATTGCGGGCCACGGCGTGCGGGTGGGCTGGTGCCTCGGCCAGGCTCGAGCACCGGCGACACGCAGGCGTCGGTGCCGGCGAATACCTGCTCCCACTCGTCCCTGGCTGCGGCCGGCGAAGGCCGCCGCGAACCGCTGCCGCAGAACCGGCCAGCCGTCCCGGTCGTGCTGGCCGGGCAGCCCGGCGTCGGCCAGCCCGAGACCGTCGAGCAGGGCGGCGTAGAACTGCGGCTCCAGCGCGCCGACGGCCATGTACTCGCCGTCGGCGGTGGCGTAGGTGTCGTAGAAGGGCGCGCCGCCGTCGAGCAGGTTGGTGCCGCGCTTGTCCTGCCAGCTGCCGGACGCGCGCAGGCCGTAGACGAAGGAGGTGAGCAGCGCCGACCCGTCGACCATGGCGGCGTCGACGACCTGGCCGAGGCCGCTGCCGGCCCGCTCGACCAGGGCGGCCAGGATGCCGAGCGCCAGCAGCATGCCGCCGCCGCCGAAGTCGCCGAGCAGGTTCACCGGCGGCACCGGCGACTCTCCCGCCCGGCCGACGGTGCTGAGCGCGCCGGAGATGGCGATGTAGTCGATGTCGTGCCCGGCGGTCGGCGCAAGCGGCCCGTCCTGGCCCCAGCCGGTCATCCGGGCGAAGATCAGGCGGGGGTTGCGCTCCGCGCACGCCTGCGGGCCGAAGCCGAGCCGCTCGGCGACGCCCGGCCGGAAGCCCTCGACCAGCACGTCGGCGTCCGTCGGTCAGCTGGAGCAGCAGGTCGATCGCTGCCGGGTCCTTGAGGTTCAGGCCGATCGAACGGCGGCCGCGGCTGAGCGGGTCGCGCGGCGGCGGCGCCTGCGGCCCGCACCGCTCGGCCCGGTCGACCCGCAGCACGTCGGCGCCGAGGTCGGCCAGGATCATGCAGCCGAACGGCGCCGGCGCCAGGCTGGCGATCTCGATGACGCGCACGCCGCTCAGTGGACCCATGCTGCCTCCGCATGCTCGGACCCGGGCACGGACCTGAAGCGATCGTAATGGTGCGGTTCGCTCCGCGCTGCAGCGGTCGGCTGCCGCCGGTCGCCGTCGCTGCGCTCAGTCGAGCAGCAGCGCCAGGGTCGGGCAGTCGGCCACGGCGCGGCGGGCCAGCGGCAGCAGGCGCGGCGGGCACCGGTCCGGGCGCGACGACCGGATAGCCCCACGGGTCGGCCGAGATCAGCTCCGGCAGCAGCTCGATGCACAGGCCGTGCGCCTCGCAGGCGATCGGGTTGACCCGCAGCTCGAGCTGGCGCCGGTGGCCGAGCGATCGGCCGCCCGGCGCCTCGGCTCACCGGGGTCCGCTCGGCGGGATCGGCAGGATCGGCGGGCCGGGCGGCTCGGTCGCACGGCCCGGCTCGGGCGTGCGCGCGCAGGTCGGCGGCGAACACCTGCGAGCGCGCTGGCGCACCAGCGTCGGCGGCACCGTCGGGCAGGTGGCAGGCGCCGCGGCCGGTGATCAGGCCGGTCAGCTGCCGGGTCCAGCCGAACGAGGTCGGCGCCCGGCTGGCCGAACGCGACCCAGTTCATGCGCCTCGGCCAGGGCGGGCATGCCGTTGCGGCACGGCCCGCACTGACCTGCGCTCTGCCTGGCCAGGTAGCCGGTGAGCCGGGCCGTCTCGGCGAGCCCGCAGGCCGAGTCGGGCAGCACCGCGAGGACGCCGGCGCCGAGCGCCGCGCCGGCCGCGCGCAGGTCCGGCTCGCTGACGCGGCATCGGCAGCGCCGCCGGGCAGCGGCAGCCAGCTGCCGAAGTAGCCGCCGGCCAGTACCGCCTGGGCCGGCCCGGCCAGGCCGCGACCGCTGCAGCACCTCGCCGAGCGGGGTGCCGAGCGGGATCTCCCGGACGCCGGGCCGGTCCACCGCGCCGGTCACGGTCACCAGGGCCGAGCCGGGTGCGGCCGCCGTGCCGACTGACGCGGAACCAGTCGGCGCCGTAACGGGCGATCAGCGCGATGTGGGCCAGCGTCTCGACGTTCAGCACCAGGGTCGGCCGCGCTGCGACGCCTCGGTCGGCCGGCCGCGGCGGCACGAACGTCGGCATCGGCGCCGCCTCCGTTGAGCACGCTGATCAGCGCGGTCTCCTGGCCCGCCAGGTAGCCGTCGGGACCGGCGATGACCTGGACTGGCACCGGGTTCAGCCCGGCCTGGTCCCGCTCGTCGATCGCGTCGCCGAGCGACCGGGCCGCGGCTCGAGCGCGGTGGCCGACGCACAGGTAGGCGCGGCCGGCGCCGACGGCGTCGGCGCACAGCGCGATGCCGTCCAGCACCAGGTGCGGCGCGTGACTGAGCAGCACCGCGTCCTTGCTGCTGGCTGGCTCGGACTCGGAGCCGTTCGCGACCACGACGCTGCCTGCCGCGCCGCGGCAGCGCCGGACCGCGCCGCGCCTCGGCCACGGCCCGCAGCTTGCGCCCGGCCGGGAAAGCGCCGCCGCCCCGGCCGGTCAGGCCGGATCGCTCGACCTCGGCGATGAAGGCGGCCGGACCGGGCAGCCGGCCGGCGGCGGGCCGTACCGGTCAGCGTGCTCGGCCAGCGTGAGCGGTCGGTCGCGGACGATCAGCCGCAGGTCATCCGGCGGCCGGCGGCGGCCTGCGGATGCCGGCCGCCGCTGCGCTGCGCTACGCAGTCACCGGCGGCTCCCGGCTGCGCCGGCTGGACTTGCTCGGCTGCGAGGTGTGCGTGCCGGACCTGGCGCTCCAGCCGGGCGACAGCGGACCGGCCGCGCAGCCAGGCACCGCCGGCGATCAGCACCAGCACGACGAGGACAACGCCCGCGGTGCTGGCCACCGGCCGGTCCGGCCAGCTCAGCGCCGAGCCGCCAGAGCGTCAGCCCGGCGACCGCCAGCACGCAGACGGCGGTCAGCGCCAGCACCCAGCGCACCGGGGTGTCGGTGCCGGTGCCGAGGCCGTGCAGCACCGCTACCGGCCAGCACAGGTAGGCGGTCCAGTGCACGAGCCGCCAGGTGCGCAGGCCCATCCGGGTGCGCAGCAGGCTGGTGACGGCCAGCGCGAGCATCAGGTCGAACGCGATCGCGCCGAGGCCAAGCCAGAGCGGCCGGTAGGACGCAGATGAACGGGATGAAGGCGTCTGGAGCGGGATGGAGACGAAGCTGTCCAGCACCGTGGTCAGCACGTGCACGACCGTGAACGCCAGCGCGAGCAGCGAGACGTTCCGGTGCAGGCCGAGCGTGACGAACCGGGGCCAGGCCGGCCGCTGGAAGCGGACCGAGGACAGCAGGCCGAGCGCCATGCTGGCGGTCAGCAGGACCAGCGCGACCAGGCCGGTCGCCCTGGTGGTGTACCACAGCGGGGTCGAGGAGGTGACCACGATCGCGCCGGGTGCGCCACCGGTCATGCGGCCGCCTCCGGGTCGCCGTCGCCGCGGCCAGCCGGCCGTGGTCTCCACGGTTCCGTCGTGCCGGACCAGCCGGGCCGGCAGGCCGAGGTCGTGCAGCCAGTCCGGTGCAGCGGCGCCGCGGATGATGGCCGCGGTGCTGGCGATGTTGGCGTCGGTGCAGGTGCCCGCCGCGACGCTGACCGTGCGCCAGCAGGACCTGGCCGGCTCGCCGGTGGCCGGATCGATGATGTGATGCACCGGGCGGCCGCCGACGATCCAGGCCCGCACCGTGGTGCTGGACGTGGCGAGCCCGCCGGAGCTGATCGGTCACCGTCTGGCCGGGCGCCGAGGCGGGCGCGGCGTGATCGTCGGTGACCCTGATCCGCCAGCCGTCGGCGCGGCGGCTGGCCGGCCACCGCCACGTCACCGCCGAGGCTGACCAGGACGCCGCCGCCGAGCTGGCCGGCGATCTGCTCGGCGCACCGGTCGGCCGCCCAGGCCTTGGCCGTGGCGCCGAGGTCGAGCTGAGCGCCGTGCTCGAGCCGGGCAGCGCCGGCTGCCGCGGTCCAGGTGCACGCTCCGCCAGCCGGGCACCGGCCCGACCGACCCGGTCAGCCGGGGCGGCGCATCTCCGGCCGCCCGGACCTCGGCGAAGTCCCGGTCGTAACCGAGGCCGGCCAGCGCCCGGCCGCAGGTCGGGTCGACGTCACCGCCGGTGAGCCGGGCGGCCCGCAACGCGGCCGCGAGCAGGTCGGCAAAGGTCGCGCTGACGGCCAGCGGCTCGCCGTCCGCCGCGTTCAGGCGCGGCAAGCTCGGAGTCGGGGCGGAACCTGCTGCAGGCGAGGTCGACGCTGGCGAGCATCTCATCGGCGATGGCACGGGCCCGGCTGGCCTGCGCCCGGTTGCCCGTGACCAGCAGCACCGCCGTCGTGCCGAACACCTCGAAGGTGTCCCTGGCTCGGCTCCCGTGCTCATGAGCTGCCTGTAGTTGAGATGGCGGTTGTCACGAGGCGCCCGAGGTCACCTGGCCGTTGCCGGTCGACTGCTGGGGCGGCTGAGCCGGAGGCTGCACGGGGGCTGATGACTGAGCCTGCTGCGCACCAGAGCCTTGCCTGCCGGGACTCTGGCCCGCCGAATTCTGGCCGGCTGGCCACGGAACTCTGGCCCGCGGAACTCTGGCTGCGGAACTCTGGCCGGGACTGAGCTGAGCCGGCCTGCCGGGGCCGGCTGCCGGGTGCTGGCGGCCGCATCGCCGTGGTGGGTGAGCCCGACCCCGATGACCGCGCTGAAGGCGACGCCGGCCGCGCCCGCCCGCCAGGTGAACCGGCTGACCTTGCGCAGCCCCGGAGTCCCGATCGCGGGCAGCGGCCCGCGCGTCGTACTCCGGCATTCCGGTCTCCTTCCGCTGCGCGCCTGCTGGAATGCAGCACATGGTGCACCCCTGGCTACGCTGCCGCAGCCCAGTTTGGCGCCTTCTCCTAAGAATCGCTGAAAGCCCGCTCTGGGTTCAGCTTCCTTTCTACCCGCATGGCGGCTACTTGCCTGGCGGTTCGGCAGGCTGGCCGCGCCGGGCCCGGCTGGCGGCGCACCTGCCGCACTCGACCACCCAGGCCGGGAGGCTGTTCCGGCGGCTGCCACCTGGCGCATGGCCGTGTACCGTGCAGAGCATGCACGGATACACGCGGCGACAAGGACGCCTACCTCAAGCGGCTGCGCCGAATCGAGGGGCAGGTCCGCGGGCTGCAGCGCATGGTCGAGGAGGACACCTACTGCATTGACGTGCTGACCCAGATCTCCGCCGCGACCAGGGCCTTGCAGGCGGTGGCGATCGGCCTGCTGGAGGACCATCTCGGGCACTGCGTCACCCAGGCTGTCGAGCAGGGCGGGCCGGAGGCGCAGGCCAAGGTGAAGGAGGCGGCCGAGGCAGTGTCGCGGCTGGTCAGGTCCTGAATCGCACCGCTGGCCAGGTGCAGATCTGGTGCTGGCCCGGCAGAGTCTCAGGAGCTCCGTGCAGCCGCGGCCCGTGGCTGTGCCAGCGCCGCGGTCGGCCTCGTGGCCGTCGCCGGTGAGTCCGGCCGAACGCCTGCAGGTTGGCCAGGCTCTCACCGCGCTTGACCCGCCAGGCGTACTCCTTCTTGATGGCCGAGGCGAAGCCGATCATCAGCGCCTGGTCGAAGGTGTCGTCGGCGTAGCTGAGCACGCAGCCCAGCAGCCGGTCGATCTCGGTCAGCGCTAATGGCCGTCCAGCGGCAGCCGGCCGACCAGGTAGACGTCGCCGACCGGGTCGAGTGCGAAGTGCACCCCGTACATCCGGGCGTTGTGCTCGAGCAGGAACCGGTAGAACTCCGCGTGGTTCTCGTCCGGCTGGCGGCAGAAGAACGCCTCGACATGCAGGCTGTGCGTCCCGGCGATGAGCCAGGCCATCGTCTGCAGCTTGTGCTCGCCGGGCAGGGTCACCAGATAGCTGCCGGGTCGCGGTGACTCGTAGCTCGACGCCAAGGCTCAGCCAGCGCGGCGCCGAGCGCCTCGGCGCGGATCGGCCAGGCTCACGCGTCGACCGCCGCGGCGGCCTCGGCGGTGACCGTCGCATAGAGCTGCAGCAGGGAGTCGACCGTCGCCGACCAGCCGAACCGGCTGGCGTGCTCCCTGGCGCCGTGCGCCAGCCGGGCCAGGCTGGCCGGCGCGCGCGATCAGCTCGCGCACTGCCCGGGCGTAGTGGCCGGGGTCGCGCGAGTCGACCAGGATGCCCGAGTACGCCGTGCCGCACCGCGGTGCGCAGGCCGCCGACCGCTGCGGCGACCACCGGCGTGCCGCAGGCCTGTGCCTCCATGGCGACCAGCCCGAAGGACTCGGAGTACGACGGCACCATGACGAGGGTGGCGGCCCGGTACCACTGGGCCAGCTCCGACTGCGGGCAGGGCGGCTCGAGCCGGACGATGGCCGGCCAGGCCGAGCTGGCTCGCCAGCTGCGGTCAGGCCATCCGGGTCTTGCCGCCCGGTGCCGCTCGGGCCGCCGACGAAAGCGACGGTCAGCCGGCCGGCCAGGCCGGGATCGTCTGCGATCAGCTGGGCGGCGGTGTGCAGCACCACGTCGGGCGCCTTCAGCGGCTGGACGCGGCCGGCGAAGACGAGCACGACGCCATCGGCGGGCAGCCCGAGCTGCCGGCGGGCTTCCAGCTGCGAACCCGGCCGGAAGACCGCCAGGTCGACGCCGGGATTGATAGTGGTCACCCTGGCCGGGTCGGCGTCGTAATGACCGATCAGCTGCCGGGCCTCGTCGTCGGTGTTGGCGACCAGCCGGTCGGCGCACGCTACGACCTCTGCCTCGCCGCGCAGCCTGACCTCGGGCTCGGCAGCGTCGCCCAGCTGCCAGCGCGGCGTTCTTGACCTTCCCCAGCGTGTGCATCGACTGCACCAGCGGGACACCCCACCGCTCCTTAGCCACGGCGCCGACCTGGCCGGACAGCCAGTAATGGCCGTGCACCAGGTCATACCGGCCAGGCGCATGCGCCGCCTCGGTGCGCAGCAGCTCGAAAGTGAACTGGCACAGCTGGCCGGGAAGGTCTGATTTGTCCAGGTCTTCAAACGGGCCCGCCGCCAGATGCCGGACCAGCACGCCCGGCGCCAGCTCCGCAACCTGGGGCTGATCGCGGGAGACGGCCCTGGTGAAGATGTCGACCTCGACGCCGCGCTGGGCCAGTCGCTTGGCAACTTCGACCACATACACGTTAAGGCCGCCAGCGTCGCCGGTTCCCGGCTGCTCTAGCGGCGATGTGTGAACGCTGACGGTCGCGATCCGCCGTGGATAGCGTCGCGGCACAGGCATGCACCTCCGGAAGAGACAAACTCCGCGACTGCCGGGCATGTTCCCGTCCGGCCGGGCGAATTCCGGGCCTGACCAGCGCCTTCAGGCCACGTTCCCGGCAGGTTTAATAGCTTTTACCTGCTGTCCCGGCCATGCCCGGGCAAGCCGGCCAGGCTAGGATCGCCGCTATGAGCACGCTGATCCTTATCCGGCACGGCGAGAGCGAATGGAACGATAAGGGCCTGTTCACCGGCTGGGTTGATGCACGGCTGTCGGAGCACGGCCGGACCGAGGCGGCGCGGGCCGGGCAGCAGCTCAGCGACGCCGGGCTGCGACCCGATGTGGTGCATACCTCACTGCTGAGCCGGGCGATCCAGACCGCGAACATCGCGCTGGACGTCGCCGACCTGGCCTGGCTGCCGGTGCACCGGTCGTGGCGGCTGAACGAGCGGCATTACGGCGCGCTTCAGGGCAAGGACAAGGCGCAGACCAGGCAGCAGTACGGCGATGAGCAGTTCATGACCTGGCGCCGTTCCTACGACGTGCCGCCACCGCCGCTGCCGGACGACGACCCGCTATCCCAGGCCGGGGATCCCCGCTACGCGCTGCTCCCGGACGAACTGCTGCCGCGGACCGAGTGCCTGGCGGACGTGGTCGCCCGGATGCTGCCGTACTGGTACGACGCGATCGTTGCTGACCTGGCGGCAGGCTCGACCACGCTGATCGTCGCCCACGGCAATTCACTGCGCGCGCTGGTCAAGCACCTGGACGGCATCAGCGACGGCGATATCTCCGAGCTCAACATCCCCACCGGCATGCCCCTGGTGTACGAACTGGACGGCACGTTCCGCCCGGTGCAGGCCGGCGGCCAGTACCTTGATCCGGCTGCCGCCGCGCAGGCGGCCGAAGCCGTGCGCAGCCAGGGCAAGTAGGCCAGGGCCAGCACGCCACGTCAGGCAGGCCAGCGGCCAGCGATCAGGCCCTGTGGCCCGGACTGTGGCTGAAGGTGCGCTGTGTGCCTTATGAGGGGCACCGCGTTAACTGGCTGTTCACTTCACTGGTGCCCAGACGGCACAATCGACATGGACGCTGTCTGTCGCTGCCGTGAACATTTTGCGAATAGCCGCAGGTAGCAGCCCTCAGCAGTTGGGCGAGACGAGGCCGTACGCATAACATCAAACCGTGGAGATGGGGGTGCAACGCGTCATGTCTGCGGACATGCCCGACACCGGACTTAGCGAATATGCCCAGGTAGGCCAGTTGCCGCCGGGCATCAGTTCGGTACTCGCGGTCTTGCTCTCCTCGGCCGTCGTGCTCGACAGCGAGGACCGGGTCCTCAGCTCCAGCGCCGCCGCCCGCGAGTTCGGTCTGGTCGACGGTGATCGCCTGGTCGTCGGCGAGCTGCTCGCCCTGGCCCGGCAGGTGCGCCGGGAAGGCACCCCCCGCGAGGGCGAGATCGACATCATGACCAGCAGGTTCGGCGGCCGGGCCACGAGCTTCGCGGTGCGGGTAGCCCCGCTCGGCCCTGCCGTCGGCGACGGCGGGCTGATCCTGCTGCTGGCCGAGGACCAGACCGAGAGCCGCCGGGTCGACGAAGTGCGGCGCGACTTCGTGGCCAACATCAGCCATGAGCTCAAGACCCCGGTCGGGCGCGCTGGCGCTGCTGGCCGAGACTGTCGAGGAAGCCGCGGATGACCCTGAGGCCGTACTGCGCTTCGCCGGCCGGATGCGGCAGGAGGCGGCCCGGCTCACCGACCTTGTCCAGGACCTGATCATGCTGTCGCGGATCCAGGCCGCCGAGCCGGTTCCTGACCCGAGCCCGGTAGTGGTGGACGACGTGGTCGCCGAGGCGGTGGACCGGGTCCGGATGCGGGCGTCGGCCCGCGGCATCGCGATCGAGGTGAGCGGCGAGCGCGGCATCACCATCCTGGGCGACGAGGACCTGCTGGTCACCGCGGTGCGGAACCTGCTGGAGAACGCGGTCGCCTACAGCCCGGACAAGACCAGGGTCTCGGTTGCCACCCGGACCGTATCCAACTGGATGGCCGAGATCAGCGTGACTGATCAGGGCATCGGCATCCCCGAACGGGACCGCGAGCGCATCTTCGAGCGGTTCTACCGGGTCGACCCGGCGAGGTCACGGGCGACTGGCGGTACCGGCCTTGGCCTGGCCATCGTGAAGCACGTCACCGCGGCTCACGGCGGCAACGTCACGCTGTGGAGCCAGGAAGGCGACGGCTCCACCTTTACCCTCCGGCTCCCGCTTCGCGCCGGGCGGCCCGGATCAGCAGCAAGCAATGCAGCAGTCGGCAGTGACCATGCAACGGCGCGTTCGGACCACGCTCACGCGCGATCTGTCAGGGAGGCAGTTAAGTGACTCGGGTGCTCGTAGTCGAGGACGAGGAATCCTTCAGTGACGCGCTGTCTTACATGCTGCGCAAGGAGGGATTCGAGGTCGCGGTCTGCCCGACCGGGCCGGACGCGCTAGAGACCTTCGACCGCACCGGCGCCGACCTGGTGCTGCTGGACCTGATGCTGCCCGGCCTGCCGGGCAGCGAGGTGTGCCGGACCCTGCGCGAGCGCTCGAACGTCCCGGTCATCATGCTGACCGCCAAGGACAGCGAGATCGACAAGGTCGTCGGCCTGGAACTCGGTGCTGACGACTACGTCACCAAGCCCTTCTCCTCGCGCGAGCTGGTCGCCCGGATGCGCGCCGTGCTGCGCCGCCGCGGCGACCCGGACGAGCCGATCAGCTCCATCATGGAATCCGGTCCGGTCCGGATGGACGTAGACCGGCACGTGGTGACCGTCCGCAGTGAGCAGGTACAGCTGCCGCTCAAGGAGTTCGAGCTGCTCGAGGTGCTGCTGCGCAATGCCGGCCGGGTCCTGACCAGGATGCAGCTGATCGACCGGGTCTGGGGAGCCGACTACGTCGGCGACACCAAGACGCTGGACGTGCACGTCAAGCGACTTCGGGCCAAGATCGAGACCGAGCCGACCAACCCCCGGCACATCGTGACCGTGCGCGGGCTTGGCTACAAGTTCGAGCCGGTCGGCTAACTGCCGGCCGGCTGCGATCAGGTCGCACGGGGCGCTAGTAGCTCGCTTGGGGCTGGGTCAGCTTGCCGACGGCGACGGCGAGACCGACAAGCTGGCCGATGCTGACGGGCTCGGCGATCCGTGCAGCTTGTGGTGCTTGGCCGGGATCGTCGCGGCCACGGTTGGCGTCGGCTGCGGCGGCGCGTAGGTCGCGTAGTGGGCTGCCTTGGCGATCACCGGCACCACCAGGTCGACCGGACCCGCCTTGGCAAAGTCCAGCACCAGCCTGACGGTGGAACCGCTGACCAGCGGCTTAGTAAGGCCGTTCAGGACCAGCACGGGCTTGGGCCCGGACAGGAAGATCGGCGGGCCGTCGGTCACCGCGACGCCGCCGGTCGGGAACGTCACCGAGGTGGCAGTGCCCGGCGCGGTGACGCTCAGCAGCCGGTCAGGCGCACCGGTGTTCGTGAGCGCGAGGAACAAGCTGGCCGAGCGGCCCTTCGCCAGCGTCGAGCCGAGCGGCGCGCCGAGAACGAACACGTTCCGCACCCCGAGATCGCCCACGGTGATGCCGGCAGTCTCCGTCGGGTAGTGGAACTGAAGCGTGGGCGCGTTATTGCCTGCCTCGCAGCCGGCCAGAACCGGAATCAGCGCCGCAACGGCAACGAGCACCAGCCGACGCGGCAGTGCGCTTCGAAAGCCGCTCCGGATCACGGCATGCTCCCCTCGTCGTGAGGACGTCCTGAGACGTCGCAAAGCGTAGCCACCCGGCAGGCCGGGGCCCGCGTCGGGGCCGGCCGTTACCGCGGGTGCCGGACAGTTTGCCAGCCTGGTCGCTCAGGCGAGGAGAGCTTGCCTGATGGCGGCGGAGTTGCTGGCGGTGCTGAGATTCGCCGCATAGGACACCGACTGCCGCACCGCGATCATGACCGCGGTCAGCCCGTGCGGCGGATAGCGGACCTGCAGCGTCCCGCTGATGCCGGTGGCGACGACAACGTCGGCCCGGAGCCTGGGGCTGAGGCTCTTCTGCAGGCCCAGCACCTCGGCTCTGGTTGCCGGCGTGACGACGAGGAACGCCCGCGCCTGCGCCCCGGCGGCGATCGAGGTCAGCCACTGCACCGAGGCCGTGCACTGGCAGTGCGGCGGCACCAGCACGAGCAGGCCGCCGCTGATCGCCGCCAGCCTGATCCGCGCGGGGTCAGCTGGCGCCAGTGCCGTCAGCGCGATGTCCGGTGGCGGTCCGGGCAGCTGATGCACGGCGTCATCAGTGGGGCCGATGGCCGGAGCCAGGCTCCCGGCCGAACCGGAGGCCGAGGCCGAAGGCGCGGACGACGGCGCATGGGACGCCCGGGCCGAGGGAGTGGCCGATCCGGCCGGGCGCGAGCTGGCCGGGCCGGACGTATGGTGCCGGGCGCCTGAGCCGCTGCCGGGGGTCTTGTGCGGCAGCGGCACGTTCTGGTCAGAGGTCGCGGTAAAAACGGTCAGCAGGGTCCCGGTGATCAGGGCCAGGATCATGCAGCAGGCCAGCAGCGGCAAGATGATGCCGTCCCTGGCCAGCCGGGGCAAGCCCAGCCGCCGCCCGCGCTGCCGCCGCCGGCTCGCCCGCAGTTCCCGGTGGTACGCCTGCACGTCACGATCGAGCTCCCTGGCGTCATCAGGGATCTCAATGTCGACCGGTGGCAGGCCAGTGTCGTCCCGTTCCGGTTCGCCGCCTGGGTTCACGCTAACCATCTCCCGACAGGAGCGAACGTTCCCCTTCAGTATGAGCCAGCGATGGCGATGGCAGCACGGCCGGATCCCATGACTTCGCGGCCGCGCAGGAATGGGCCTGCGGCCTGGCAGCCGGCCCCCGGTCGCGGCTGCGACCAGCGGCTGCGATTTTGCGCGTCGCCAACTGCGCCATTGACCTGCACCTTTGCCGCTAACGACGGCTAATCGCCCGCCGTCGACGTGGTAAGATGGGATTCAGCGGAAGGGGTACATGCCACATGTCTTTCAAGGTCGGCGACACCGTCGTCTACCCCCACCATGGGGCTGCTCGGATCGAGGAAATCGAAGTCCGTGTGATCAAGGGCGAGGATAGGACCTATCTTGTGCTCAAGGTCGACAAGGGCGACCTGACGGTGCGTGTTCCCGCAGATAACGCTGAGCTGGTTGGCGTCCGGGACGTCGTAGGGCAAGAGGGGCTGGAGCGCGTCTTCGAGGTGCTGCGTGCCCCCTATACCGAAGAGCCGACCAACTGGTCTCGCCGGTACAAGGCCAACCTGGAGAAGCTCGCCTCGGGCGACGTGAACAAGGTGGCCGAGGTAGTCCGTGACCTGTGGCGCCGGGACCGCGAGCGCGGCCTGTCGGCAGGCGAGAAGCGGATGCTCGCCAAGGCCCGGCAGATCCTCGTCAGCGAGCTAGCGCTGGCAGAGAAGACCAACGAGGACAAGGCCGAGGCCCTGCTCGACGAGATCCTCGCGTCCTGACGCTGTGCCCGGCTTGCTGCCGCGAGTCGGCATCGGCGTTGACGTTCATCCCATCGGCGGGGGCAGGCCGCTGTACCTGGCGGCTCTGCTCTGGCCCGGTGAAGAAGGCCTGACCGGCCATTCCGACGGAGATGTCGCTGCTCACGCTGCCTGCAGCGCGCTGCTGTCGGCCGCAGGCCTGGGTGACCTGGGCGCACAGTTCGGGACTGACCGGCCCGAGTGGGCGGGCGCGCCAGGTGCTGCGCTCCTGCGGGAGACCGCGCGCCTGACGGCTCAGGCTGGCTTTCAGATCGGGAACGTGGCCGTCCAGGTCATCGGTAACCGTCCGCGGATCTCGACCAGGCGCCAAGAGGCCGAGCAGGCGCTGTCGGACGCCCTCGGCGGCGCCTCGGTGAGCCTGTCGGCTACCACGTCGGACGGTCTGGGGCTCACCGGCCGGGGCGAGGGGATCGCAGCCATCGCCACCGCGCTGGTCGCCCGCAGCGGCGACTGACGGCCGGCCGCCGCTACATCCCTGACGGCGGCGTTGGCGAACTCCACATCCGGTGAAACACCGGCATATCCGGGTCCTGGTCGTCCTCGGCCAGCGGTGCCGGGCTCGGTGCGGTCGCTTCGCCCACTTCCGCGGCGTCGCCGTCCGGTGCTTTCGCGTCTTCCCCCTCTGCGGTGTCAGGGGACGCGCTGTCGGTTGGCACGCTGTCGGTTGGCACGCTGTCGGATAGCGGGCTGTCAGCCGACCCGGCAGCGTCAGCTGGCGTAACTGCCGTCTCGTCCGCAGCCATCGTGTCGTCCGCGGCCATCGTGTCCTGCAGCGCTGCCGTGTCGTCCAGTGCTGCGGTGTCGTCCGCGGCCGCCGTGTCGTCCAGCGCTGCGGTGTCGTCCAGTGCCGCGGTGTCGTCCGGTTCCGCGCTCTCATCCAGAACCGCGGTGTCGTGCGGGGTCACCGCTTCATCGCTGGCCGGGTCGTCCGGCGACAGCTCGGCGTCGATGGCGAGGTCGGACTGCCGGGTCAGGTAATCAGGATCGGAGTCGGCGACTGCACCCCGGCTTGGCTGCCGGGGCACTGACAGCACGGGGTGGACCACCGAGTAGGAGCGGGGCGCCGTGTCCGCGTCGGTCTCGTCGCCGGCCGGTCCGCCAGCCTCGTCGCCTGCCTCGTCGCCGGCCGGTCGGCCGGCGTCCTCCGTCTGGCCGGCCACCGGCTCGGCACCTGCTGGCTCAGCCACGGCGGACTCAGCTGCGGCGGACTCAGCTGCGGGGACGCCTGCCACGGCCGGCAGTGTGACGGCTGACGGCACAGTAACCGGCGCCCCGGCTCCGGGTGGCGGGCTAGCGGCGAAGCCGGGTACCGCGAGCGGCGCCGTGACGGGCTGCCGCGCGGGCAGGTCCAGGGCCGGCAGGCCCGCCGCAGGCAGCGGCTGCGCGGCCGGCTGCCAGTGCGCGCGCGCCTCGCCATGCGGCGCTACCCGGCTGCGGGAGGCTGCCTGCCGTCGCAGCCGGAAGTGCCGGAGCATGAGCAGCAGCAGCGCGAACGCGATGAGCACCAGTGCCCACGGCAGCACGGCCGCAGTGATCTGAGCTGGTTTGGTTGGCAGACGATGCTTCGACACATGCAGGGCGTCGGCGCCAGCGGCCGCCACCAGCACGGCAAGCAGTGATATCCAGGCCAGCAGCCTGCTCGGCAGCCCGGCGCCGCGCAGCGCCAGTACCGCGGCCAAGACAATGACCAGCATGCCGTCAATGATCAGCGGATAGCCTCTGGCCAGCCGCGGCGCGACGTTAGCTTGCAGCGCGACGGCGCGCAGCGCCGAGTACGACAGCACGAACGTGGCTGCCGCCAGCGCCGCGACGCCCAGGCAGACAGCAGTCAGGGCGAGGACCCGCAGCGCTCGCGAGCTCTCGCCGGTCGGCTGCCCGCCCGCTTGCTCCGAGGTCGGCATCGGCCCACTCATGGGGGTCTGAGCACTCATCGGCGTGAAGTGTCCTTCCTCCGCAATGTCGGTCTGACTGCGTTCCCCTTATAGTCACGAACGCATTCACCTGCAAGCATGCGGGCGGTAGGCAGGTACCTGGCGAGTCGCGGGACAATGGCCTCGAAGGGCGCGCAGCGCACCGCCAACGCCGGCCCGGCGCCGACGGCCTGCCTCGCGATCACGGCGTCAAAGGAGACGATATGCCGTACTACCGCGTGACCGGGGAGATTCCGCGGAAGCGCCACGTCCGCTTCCGCGATCAGGCAGGCAACCTGTACGCCGAGGAACTCATGGGCGAGGAGGGCTTCGTCTCTGATTCCTCGCTGCTCTATCACGTGCACCCGCCCACCGCGATCGTCAAGAGCGAGGGGCTGGCCGCGGCCGAGCCCGCGCTGCTGCCGAACCATCCGTTGCTGCCGCGGCACTATCGCACCCAGGACCTCACGCCCGGCGGCGATCTGGTGCTCGGCCGGCAGCTGATGATGGCCAACGACGATGTGCGCATTTCTTTCGCCGCCGCGGACAAGCCCTCCGGGCTCTACCGGAACTCAATCGGTGATGAGGCCGTGTACCTGCGGTCGGGTTCGGCCACGTTCGAGTCCGTCTACGGCAGTATCGCGGCCAGCGCCGGTGACTACGTGATCGTGCCGTGCGGCACTATTCATCGCTGGCTGCCCGCAGCGGGCGGCGTGCATGCGCTCGTGGTGGAGGCGCGCGGCCACATCCGGCCGCCCCGGCGGTACCTGTCTGCGTACGGGCAGTTCCTGGAGCACGCCCCTTACAGCGAGCGCGACCTGCGCGGCCCGCAGGGCCCGTTGCTGGCCGAGGGCGAGGACGTGCCGGTCATCGTGCGCAACCGCGGCGGCCTGACCTCGCTGACCTATGCCTACCACCCGTTCGACGTAGTCGGCTGGGACGGATACCTGTATCCCTACGCGTTCAATATCGCCGACTTCGAGCCAGTAGTGAAGCGCACGCACGCGCCGCCGCCAGTCCACCAGACCTTCGAGGGGCCGAACTTCGTCATCTGCTCGTTCTGCCCTCGGCCGCTGGACTTCGACCCCGAAGCCGTGCCGATCCCCTACAACCATCACAACGTGGATTCGGACGAGATGATGTACTACGTGGCCGGCGACTACTCGGCCCGCACGGGATCGGGCGTGGGCCTCGGATCCATCACCCTGCATCCGTCCGGATTCACCCACGGACCGCAGCCGGGCGCGGTGGAAGCCGTCATCCAGGGGCTGGCCGAGGGCAAGAACACCACCGACGAGACGGCCGTCATGATCGACACCTTCCGGCCGCTGCTGCTCGCGGAATCGGTGAGCGCCGCCGAAGACCCTGAGTACGCCTGGAGCTGGGCGACCGCGGCCAGGGGCCGGGGCCAGTAAGCCAGGAGGCGGGCTCGCGGACCCTGACTCTGACACGCCGTCGCGCTGTCCGGCCGGTCAGAGCATGATCTTGCCGCCGGCTATGTCCACAGTCGCGCCGGTGATCCAGGACGAGACGTCCGAGGCCAGGAACAAGGCGGCGGCAGCAACGTCGGCTGGCTGACCGAGCCGGCCGAGCGGAAAGCTGGCGCCGAGCGCGGCCCGCTGATCGCCGCTCATCCAGGCGCGCATCTTGTCGTTCTCCACCGCGGACGGCGCGACGCAGTTGACCCGGATGCCCCGCGGCGCGAACTCGCCGGCCAGGTGCCGGGTCAGCGCGATAACGCCTGCCTTCGCGGCAGCATAGGCGGCGGCCGACCGGGCCGCCTGCCGGGCCGCGGCCGACGACATGGTGACGATGGTGCCGCGGCCGCGTTCCAGCATGGCCGGCAAGACCGCGCTCACGGTGTAGAAGGCCGAGCTGAGGTCGGACTCCAGGATCTCGCGCCAGTGCCCGGCCGTCTCGCTCTCGGACGGCACCGGCATCCCGTTCCCTCCGGCAAACGCGGCCAGGATGTCTGGCGCGCCGAGCTCGCGGGTAACCGTAGCGGCCATCGCCGTCAGACTGTCCGGGACCGTACAGTCGGCGGCCACCCAGATTGCCCGGCCGCCGCTGTCGCTGATGCCGGCGGCCACCGACGCCAGTGCCTGCTTGTCCCGCCCGATGACCGCGACTGCGGTCCCGTTAGCGGCCAGCGCGGCGGCGGTGGCAGCACCGATGCCGCGCGATCCGCCGGTCACGATGGCGATCTTCCCGGCCAGGTCGGGATAGCACGCAGCGCTCGGCTGTCCGGACGTCTCCGGCAGAGCCAGCCCGCTCGTCAGTTTGTCCATGCGATAAACTGTAGAGATCTAAGGGTTAGATGTCAAACTGTCTGCGATCCGGCCCCGGTCAGATCGCCTGCCAGTACCCACCGGGCCGGCCGGCAGCCAGCAGACGGCTCCTGCATTTCGCCGGACGGCCGCGTACCATCGCGTTATCGGTCGGCTGCACCATTTCCGGCAAACAGGGTGGGGACCTTGCGATCACAATCACGGCTGTTTCTTGTCGCTTTTCTGGCTCTCGCCGTAACTGCTCTGGTCGTGCTGTTGTGGTGGCAAAGCGACCCGCGCACGGCCCATGAGATCTGGCACAGCGACAAGGGCAGCCTGCTCCAGTTCGGCATACCGCCGGCGCTGGCGGGCGCAGGCTGGATCGGGCAGCAGTTGCTGAGCCGGCGGCTCGGCCGGTCGACGCCGGCTCAGCTCGAGGTCGCGCGGCGGGCGCTGATCGGCCGCAGCCGGGAATGGTGGCGCGGGATACCCGAGCCTGCCTGGCCGGGTCATGTGCTGCGGGCCGGACTGCGGCCGCTGGCAGTCACCTGGAGCCAGGCTGGTGCCGCCAACGCGCAGCTGACCGGTACCGTCACCGACGTGCAAGCGCTGGCCGCCGCGTTCCGGCGGGATGAGCCGTTCCGGCTGGTCATCAGCGGCGCTGCCGGGACGGGTAAGTCCGTTCTGGCTTGCGTGATCATGACGGAACTGCTGAAGCGGCCGCGCCCGGCTGACCCGGTCCCGGTCTTTCTGCCGGCCTGGTCGTGGGACCCGAGCTCGGAAGGCCTCAATGAATGGCTGAAAAGGCGGCTGGCCGCTACCTACCCGGAGCTATCTGACAGCGCAACGTACGGGCCGACCGCCATTGCCAACCTGGTCGACCAGGGCCGGATCTTGCCGATTATTGATGGCATAGATGCCCTGCCGCCCGACCGCCGAGCTGCTGTACTCGACGACGGTCAGCTGATCTCCCAGGATCGCCTGATCATGACCGCGCGCGTCTTCGAACCCGTCCCCGGCTTCACCGTCTTCAGCCCGCGCAATGTCAGCACCGAGGCGGCCGACCAGTTCCTGACCGACGTCACCAGGCAGGAGAATCACCCCTGGGCCAGCCGGAAACTCGCCGGCGGTACGGCCGAACTGCCGCCCGAGCTTGCTAACCCTCGGATCGTCTACCTGACCAGCATCTGCTACCGGAGCCGTGACAGCACCCGGCAGATGATCGGCCGGACAGCCAGGGCCGGGCACGACCTCGGGAAGACGCTGGTCGCCGGCCTCATCCCCGCGCTGATGCCGACCGGCGGCGACTGGGCGGGCAAGTTCCCGTGGTATGCGAACGCAGGGCTGGCCGAACGGTGGATCGGCCACCTCGCCCGGCTGGACCTGCGCGCGCCGGCGCCGCCGACCGGCGCCAGCGAGAACTCCGGCGCGGCGCTGCGCGATCCCGGCAATAGCCGGATCATCTGGTGGAACCTGCACCGAGGCGCGGGACTGCTGGGCACGCGGCAGGCGTTCATACGGGCCGCGATCACGGCGGCCATCATCTTCCCGATCACTGCCGCCCAGTTCACCTACCACGATGACGGCCTGTACTCGGTGATGACGGCCGGGGCTTACGCAGCCGCCGTGCTGCTAGCCGGCCTCGTGCTGGGAGCCGAGTCGCGGCCGCGGGTGCCGGCGAATCCGGACGCCGACGACCCGGGCCCGGAGCCGGCGCATGCGGACCTTGAGCGAGGTCCGGCCCGGTCCTGGCTGGCTGCGCCTTTGTCGCGCCATCGTCGGGTGATCGCGGCGACGGTCGGCGTCTTCCTCGTCTTCGGCCTGCTGATCTGGTGGCGGCAGGCGCTGCAGAACCCGAAATCGACGCATGACTTCCAGAATTTCGCCACCGGGCTGTGGGACGGTCTCAACCTCGCTCTGATTGTGGCCTTCACGTCCGTGGTGGCAGGAGTGCCCTGCCCGCCGCGGACGGCCGAGGCGAGCGATATCGGCGTGCCGAGCGGGCTGGAGAAGTACAAGTTCGTGCCGTCGGTCTCCCTCGGGATGCTGTTCGGGCTGCTCTGGGGAGTGACCGCGGTAATCAAGCACCAGGCCGGGCATACGGCAGTGGCCTCAGGCCCGGCGTTGCTGACGGGGCTCGGCACTGGCCTGTTTTTCGTACTGGGCTGCTGGATCTTTGCCTGGACCAGGGCCTGGTTCCGGGCCAGGCCGGCCGCCAATCCGCTGGTTGCCGCCCGGCAGGACCTGGCTGGCACCCTGGTAGGCGTCGTCATTCTCGGCACCACCTTCGGCTTCGCGTTCGGCGTGGACGCGCACTTCAAGATCACAGTCGTCGACGCCATCGCGTGGGTGATCGTCGGCGTGGCGCTCGCGAGCCTCGGATCGGAGTGGCCACTCTACTTCCTGGCCGTGACTGGCCTGGCCGCGCGCAAGCGGGTGCCGTTCCGGCTGCTGCGCTTCCTGGAGTGCTGCCGGAAGACAGGAGTGATGCGGGTAGTCGGGGAGGAATACCAGATCCACGACGACGGGCTGCTGGAGTACCTGGTGTCCGGTGAGTTCCTGGCGGCGCAGGCTGCCCGCCGGCCGACACCAACAGCAGCACACTGGGTCGACACGATGAGTCCGCCTGCGGCCAGGCTGGCGAAGACGCAGCCGGGTTAACCCGGGTGCGGGCAGGCAGTCGCCGAGGGCGGCCGGAGCGGGCTCGGGCCGATCGACCGCAAGATCATCGTGACCACGACCGGGTCGGTCGGCAGTTGCTCGTGGCTGATGACCATGTCGGGGCAGACGGACTGGACCGCAATGTTGATGGCGCCCGCCAGCCGAGCCGAGTCGGCCGGCACCACCACCAGGTCGTCGGTCGTCCACAGCGACAGCCAGCGCGGCAAGCCGGCCGGTTCGGCCACGTCAAGGCCGGCCAGCAGCGCGCTGCCCGGCGCCAGCTGCTGGCAGGCAGCAGGGCACTCGCCCGGCGCGATGGCCCGGGCCGCCGCGGCGACCTCGGTGCCGTGAAAGGGCGAGCCCAGCGTGATGATCCGCCTCGCCTTGGCCAGGCCGTCGTACTCCCTGGCCCACATCAGCGCGACGACGCCGCCCGCGGAGTAGCCGATGACGTCGACTGACGGTGCCCCGTGGCGCAGCGCGCTGGTGACGGCAGCGTTGAGCCGGGCAGCGTCCGGTACCAGGCTGCCGGTACCCGAGCCCGGCAGATGCAGTACCGTCGCGGCCGGCCGGTGGCCCGGATGTTGTCGGCCAGCTGATCGAGCGAGCCGGTGCTGCCGCCGTAACCGGGGACCAGCAGCACAGGGCCCGGCCGGTTCTGCGCCGGGACCGGCGGCCGGACGGCGGGCGCCGAAGATGTGCCGGGCGGGCGGGCACCGGACCGGGCCGGGCCGCTCCCGCTCCCCGCGGCCGCGATCGCCGTCGCGACGCCGGCCGCCACGACCAGCACCGCCGCCGTCGCGACCGCCACCCGGCTCCTGGCTGACCGGCGCGCCAGCCAGCCGCCGGGACCGCCGCGGTGCCCTCCGGCGGCAGGTTCAGTCATGCCGTCCACGGTATGCGACCAGTTCCGGACCAGTGGCCGGCCTGCGGCACCTCAGCCGGCCGCGGCCCCGCCGTAACTCGCGGCGAGAGCCAGCGCGACTGCCGCGGCGTCGGCCGAGCGTGACTTCGGCGGCACGGCAGGCAGCAGGTCATCCCAGATGGCCATGCATGTACCGCGAAGCTGCGGGAAGCAGGCCGGCCGAGCGTAGAAGAACAGGTGCAGGTGCGCGCCGCCGTCGCCCCACCTGGATACGTGTGCCCGCGCGACGTTCGGCCGGGCCTCGATCGCCCGGCTGATGTGCACGATCAGCCTGCCAAGCTCGGCCGCCAGATCGTCCGGCAGGTCGCTGAGGTCGTGATGCGCGACAGGCTGCAACATCAGCAGCAGCGGCGCGCCCGACTCCGCCAGCACGGTCAGCCGCCAGCGCTCGTCGGACCAGATGGCGGGCTCGGGCGACACGCAGGTACGGCACGCGCTCCCGTTCTCGCCGTGCCGGTCCGGCTCTGGCAGCTCCGGCGGCGCCAGCCGCACGACCCGAAGTCCGTCCGGCTCGAACGGGAAAACCTCCCACCCCGTCATCCTGGACAGCGGCAGCCGCCCGTCTGCGTCACTGGCTTGCAGAACTCGCGCATAAAACTCATCCGGTGTTATTGCCACATCGCCGACACTACCGACCGGCGGCAGGACCGGGGATGCGCAAATCGGGACCTCAGCGGGCACGAGCCGCGAGCGCACGCGCGCATCCCGTAACCTTGGCCCGTGACGCTACGCCTCTACGACACCTCCGCGCGCTCGGTGCGCGAATTCACCCCGCTGCAGCCGGGGAAGGTGTCCCTGTACCTGTGCGGAGCCACCGTCCAGGCGCCCCCGCACATCGGGCATATCCGTTCTGGCGTCAATTTCGACATCCTGATCCGCTGGCTGCGTGCCTCCGGGTACCAGGTGACTTACTGCCGCAACGTGACCGACATCGACGACAAGATCCTGCACACTGCTGGCCACGAGGAGATCCCGTGGTGGGCAGTGGCCGAGCGCAATCAGCGCGCCTTCACCCGGGCTTATGACGCGCTCGGCTGCGTCCCGCCGGAAGTGGAGCCACGCGCCACGGGCCACGTTCCCGAAATGATTGTGCTGATGCAGCGGCTGATCGATGCCGGATACGCCTACGCCGCCGCGGGTGATGTGCACTTCGACGTGCAGGCAATGCCCGGTTACGGCAGCCTGTCCGGCCAGCGACTCGACCACATGCTGGCGGCCGACGACGCCGACAGCGAGGCCAAGCGCGATCCGCGCGATTTCGCGCTGTGGAAGGCGGCTAAGCCCGGCGAGCCCAGCTGGCCGACGCCCTGGGGCGACGGCAGGCCGGGCTGGCACCTGGAGTGCTCGGCGATGTCGACCAAATACCTCGGCTCGAGCTTCGACATTCACGGCGGCGGCCTGGACCTGCTGTTCCCGCATCATGAGAACGAGCAGGCTCAGTCACACGCGGCTGGCGACGGGTTCGCGCAGTACTGGCTGCATAACGGGCTGGTCCGCATCGGCGGGGAGAAGATGAGCAAGTCGCTCGGCAACTCGCTGCTGGTCGACGAGATGATCACCCGGGTCCGCCCGGCCGAGTTGCGCTATTACCTGGGCCAGGCGCACTACCGCTCGCCGATCGATTACTCGCCGGGCGCGCTCGGCGAGGCCGCCACCGCTTACCGCCGGATCGAGGGTTTCGTGACCAGAGCGACCGAGTTGCTGTCCGGCGAGGCCGGGCAGGCGGACGTCTCGGTGCTGCCCGCCGGGTTCAGTGCCGCGATGGACGACGACCTGGGCGTTCCCCAGGCGCTGGCGATCGTGCATGACTGCCTGCGGGAAGGGAACGCGGCCGTGGCGGCCGGTGACAGCGCGGGCACGGCGAAGAAGCTCGGCGAGATCAGGGCCATGCTCGCTGTGCTCGGACTCGATCCGCTGGCGCCGCCGTGGGCGGCGGGCCAGTCCGGCGATGACCTGCGGCCCGTTGTCGACGCGCTGGTCAGCGTCGCGGTTCAGCAGCGTCAGGCGGCCAGGGAACGCAAGGATTTCGCCGCCGCCGATGCCATCAGAGATCAGCTGACACATGCGGGAGTGGTCATCGAAGACACCGCACGCGGCCCCCGCTGGGAGCTGCGCAAGTGAGCGCGCGGTCACCGGGCGGCGGCGGCCGGACCAAGTCGGGGAAGCCACGGCCGGGAACGGGCGGGTACGGCAAGCGCAAGCTGGAGGGCAAGGGACCGACGCCGCCCGCCGACAAGCGGCCCGGCCACCCGGCCCAGCGCAAGGCAGCTTCCCAGGCGAGGAAGGCGGCGCAGGCCGACAAGGCGGGACCGGCGGACAAGCGGGCGCCGGGCAGGTCCGCAGCGCCCGGCCGTGCGCCCGGCAGCCGGGCGGATGAGGGCTCGCGGTTCGGCGCCAGCGACTCGCGGGCCGGGGGCGGCGCGCGCGGGCGCGGACCTGAGTCGCGGTCCCGCGGCGTCGGCAACGCGGCAGCCGAGTTGGTCGCCGGGCGCAACTCCGTACTCGAGGCGCTGCAGGCGCGGGTGCCGGCCACGGCGCTGCACGTCGGGCCCCGGCTGGACAACGACGAGCGGATCGGCCAGGCCGTGATGCTCGCTGCCGATCTTGGCATCCCGGTGGTCGAAGCGGCCGGTCCGAGCTGGACCGCCTCACCGGCGGCGCCATCCACCAGGGCGTAGCGCTGCGGATCAAGCGGTACTCCTACGCGGACCCGGCTGATCTGGTCGCCACGGCCCGCGACGCGGGGCAGCTGCCGCTGATCGTCGCCCTCGACGGGATCACCGATCCGCGCAATCTCGGCGCCGTGGCGCGATCGGTCGCCGCGTTCAGTGGTCACGGCATCCTGGTGCCGTCCCGGCGCTCGGCCGGCGTGACTGCCGGGTCGTGGAAGGCCTCGGCCGGAGCGCTGGCCAGGGTGCCGGTCGCGCAGACCGCCAACCTGACCAGGGCCCTGACCAGTTACCAGGAAGACGGCCTGTTCGTGGCCGGCCTGGATGCCAGCGGCTCGGCCGACATCGGCGAGCTCGAGCTGGCCGACGCGCCCCTGGTCCTGGTCGTGGGCTCGGAGGGCAAGGGCCTGTCGCGGCTCGTCGCGCAGCACTGCGACGTCGTGGCCAGGGTGCCGATCACCGGACCGGCGGAGTCGCTGAATGCCGGCATCGCGGCGAGTATCGCGCTGTACGCGGTCTCCCGGCTGCGCGCACAGCAGGGCTGACTGCGCTCGGTACCGGCAGACTGCGCGGCGCAGACTGACTGCGCAGTACCGGCTGCCCGGGCCGGGTCACCGCGGCGGTCACTGACGGTGGCAGATAACTGTATGTAGTCGCACGGGCGCCTGAGCGATACGCCCGCGGCGGCCTATGGTGGAAGCCGGGAGGTGGTCGCGTTATGCAGCCTCGCGAAACCACCCGGTCAGCACCGGACGACACGGCCGATGCTGCCCGTGCCCGGCTGGCAGGCGCGCTGCGGAGCAGCGGTCACGCGCTGAGCGAGCCGGTCCAGAGTGCCTTTGCCCAGGTTCCCCGGCACGTATTCGTGCCCGAAGTGGGTGCGGCGGCGGCTTACCGTGATGAGGCATTCATCATCAAATGCGATGACGACGGCCTGCCGGTGAGCTCGTCGTCGCAGCCCGCGATGATGGCGATCATGCTCGACCAGCTGGACCTGCAACGTGGTCACCGGGTGCTGGAAATCGGCACCGGCAGCGGTTACAACGCGGCGGTGATGTCGGCGGTGGTCGGCCCGCGCGGGCAGGTATCCAGCGTGGATATCGACGTCGCTCTGGTCGCCCGGGCCCGGGACAGCCTCGCGGCAGCGGGTTACGGCTCGGTGACGGTCAGGTGCGCCGATGGCGGTTACGGCGACCCGGCAGGCGTGCCCTTCGACCGCATCATCGTGACCGCGGGCGCCTGGGACATCGCTCCGGCCTGGCTCGATCAGCTCACGCCGGACGGACGGCTGGTGCTGCCGTTGTCGGTCCGCGGCATCCAGCTGTCGGTGGCGCTGCAACGGACCGGGCAACTGTGGCTCAGCACATCGGCCTGGCGGTGCGGGTTCGTCCGGATGCTCGGCGCTTTCGCCGGGCCGGAAGTCGTGCTCCGGCTGGACGGCCCGCGTGCGCTGGTGGTGCAGATGGCGGACGGCGCCGACACAGACGGGGACGCCCTGCAGCGCGCGCTGGCCGGGCCTGCGGCTGAGTCAGACGCGATCTCCAGCCCGGTCAGCCTGGCCGAGCTTGGTGACCTGGACTTGTGGCTGACGCTCGCCGGCGCCGGATCTCGACCGGGTGACGCTGCTGACGGCGCCCGGCGACTGGCTCTCACTTGCGCCGCTGCTGCCCTTCGGCGCGCTGATCAGCGACGCAGGCGACCCGGATCTGATGGGCGTCGCCGTCCTGCTGCCCGCCGACTACGCGGCTGGCCAGGAGCTGGCACGCGGTGGCGGGGACGCCCCGGCGGTAACGGTGCGAGGATTCGGCCCCGGTGGCGCGGCGCTCGCCGCCGGCCTGGCGAACCAGGCGGAGCTCTGGCACCAGCTCGGCCGGCCAGGCGTAGGCGACCTGCGGCTGGAGGTCCGCCAGCGGCCGGCGCCGGAGACGGTGGCGGTCGCGACGGCCGCAACCGGCGGCATGCTGCTGCGCAGGCCGCATGCGCTGATCAACGCCGGGTGGCCGGAGCCAGGCTAGCGGCGGCGCGCTCGCACGCAGCTCAGCTGGCCCGCTCGCCGCTTTCGTGCAGCGGCGGCGGCGGGCCCACGATCAGCGGGTCGGGCCGTCCTACTACGTGATCGTCCGGTCTTCGTAGGGGATCCGGGACAGCACGTACCGCATCGCCTCGATCCGGGAGCGCTTCTTGTCGTTGCTCTTGACCACGGTCCAGGGGGCGTCGGCCACGTCGGTGAAGAAGAACATGGCCTCCTTAGCCTCGGTGTAGTCGTCCCACTTATCCAGCGAGGCCAGATCGATCGGGCTGAGCTTCCACCGCTTGACCGGGTCGAGCTGGCGGTTCACGAACCGCCGCAATTGCTCCGCCCTGGATACCGAGAACCAGAACTTGACCAGCGTGATGCCGTCCCTGGCGAGCATCCGCTCGAATTCCGGTGCCTCGCGCAGGAACTCCATGCACTCATCGGGCCGGCAAAAGCCCATCACACGCTCAACGCCGGCCCGGTTGTACCAGGACCTGTCGAACATGACGATCTCGCCAGCCGCGGGCAGGTGCGCGATGTAGCGCTGCAGGTACCACTCTGTCTGCTCGCGCTCGGCGGGTTTCTCCAGCGCGACGATCCGGGCGCCACGCGGGTTGAGGTTCTCGGTGAAACGCTTGATCGTGCCGCCCTTGCCCGCCGCGTCCCGGCCTTCGAAGACGATGACCAGCCGCTCGCCGCGGGCCTTGATGTAGTGCTGCAGCTTCAGCAACTCGATCTGCAGATCGCGCTTGAGCCGATCGTACTTCCGCCGGCTCATCAGCTCGTCGTAGGGAAAGTCCTCACGCCAGGTTTCGGCCACCTTGCCGTTCTTGCCGAGCAGCACCGGGCCGTTCTTGCCTTTCCTGATGCGCATGCCGAGCTGCGCCGCCAGGTCGTCGAGCAATTCGGCGACACTGGTGTCGGATCCCCTAGCTGCCATGCGAGTGCCCGGTCGGGCGCCGGCGCGGCTGGCCGTCACCGGTGCGCGCGGTTCTTGACCGCGGCGGTGGCCTTGCCCGTGACGTCGCGAACGCGGCCGGCCGCGTCACTGGAAGCCGCCTTGCCCGTCAGGCCGCGGACCTTGCCCGCCACCTGCCCGGCCGCCTGGCTAGCCTGCTGGCTGGCCTTCTGCATCCCTGCGCTGGCGGCGTACCTGGCCTTCGCCTGCCCGGCCAGGTCGCCAGCCTTGTCCTTGACCTTCATCATCAGACTCATCACATGCCCCCGTTCCTTGCTTGCAACCGACGGCGCGGATGCCGCTACGAACGACTTGCGCTAGATACCCTCGCCTCGGGGCCGCACACCCTCGGGTGGCTGGCGCCCGGTTTTAACCGATACCTGACTGGAATAAATGAACTGTGTCCCCGCCGGTGCGCGGACTCTAACCTGAGGGCAACCAAGAGTTAGCCTTAAACGTCTAGAAATCGGAACAAGTACTTTTTGGCACCCCCGCCTGGATACGACCGGTTTGGCGTGCGCGGCGGGTTTCAGGCAGGAGAGCGAATGAGGCAGTCAGTTCGGCGGTGGCTGTTGAGTGCGGGAGCGCTGACGGCGGTCGGGGCATTGGCGTGCGCAATGAGCTGGCCGGCCAGTGCCGCGCCGGTCACTTCGGCCGGGTCAGCGATCCCCGCAGCGACCACCGCGTATGTCCCGCCCAGTCACGCGCTTGACTTCGGCCAGAGCGGGGCCGCGGTGAAGAGCGTGCAGAAGCGGCTCAATCAGCTGGGTTATTACGCGGGGCCCGCCGACGGTCACTATGGCAACGATCTGCAGGAGGCCGCCTGGGCCTTTCGCGAGGTGCAGGGTCTGCATGTCAACGCACACAGCTCGCTTGAACCGATTACCAAGACCTTCCTGCGCGACCTGATCAAGCCCAGGCTGCCGAAGGTGATCGCGACCCGCTTCACCAAGAAGCCCCCGGCCAGCCGGATCGAGATTGACCAGAGCCGGGAAGTGCTGGTCCTCTACCGGAACAACAAGCCGCACCTGATCCTGCACGTCTCCAGCGGCGGCCGTTACTACTACTGCAACCAGGGATCCTGCGGCTACGCGATTACGCCGAACGGTAGTTACACGGCGCTGTCCTACCTGCAGGGCGACATCCAGGTGCCCCTCGGGTTCATGCAGAACCCGGTGTTCTTCATCGGCCGTGCCTACGCTATCCACGGCGGCGACCCGGTGCCGTGGTACGCCGCGTCCCATGGCTGCGTCCGGATCTACAACGACGCAGTGAACTGGTTCCACCGGCAAGTCAGCATCGGCGGCAGTCACCCGACGCACATCTATGTCAGCGGCACGACGTCTCAGGTGTCGAACTGAGCCGCTCGCGCTGAGGTCCACCGTCAGAGCCCGTCCCGGCATCTCGCCGGGGCGGGCTCTCCCGCATGGCAGGCCGGGAAAACCGGGCAGAGGAGTCCGAGTGAACATATAAGCTACCGCAAAGCAAGGATTTACCTGCGGAAACGGAGCTTGGCAATGATTCGTCGGGCGGCCCTGGCCGGGCTTGTCATGATCGCTGCGGCGGCAGGTCTGGCGGCATGCGGCAGCTCCGCGGCGCCGGCCGCGGGCGGCGAGCCTGTGAGCGCCCCCAGTTGCACGTACGCGGGGATTCAGGGCAACCTCTACCAGCATGGCGTGCTGACCGTGGCTACTGACAAGCCGGTCTACCCGCCCTGGTTTGAGAACAACAAGCCCGCCAACGGCAAGGGCTACGAGAGCGCGGTGGCCTACGCCATCGCCAAGCAGCTCGGCTTCAAGGCCTCGCAGGTGCGGTGGGCCTACGAGCCGTTCGACGCTTCCTATGCGCCTGGCCCGAAGAAGTTCGACTTTGACATCAACGAGGTCTCCTACACCGCTCAGCGCGCCACCGCCGTCTCCTTCTCCTCGAGCTACTACGACGTGCAGCAGGCCCTGGTCGCGCTGAAGAACTCGCCGATCGCCAAGCAGCACTCGCCGGCTCAGCTGAAGACCTACGTCTACGGAGACCAGATCGGCACGACGAGCCTGGCCTTCATCACCAGCCAGATCCAGCCGACCGCGCAGCCTAGGGTGTTCTCGACGCTGAACGACGTCAAGGAAGCGCTGCAGACCCACCAGATCACCGCCTTCGTGACCGATACGCCGACGGCGCAGTACATCTCCTCCTCCGAGATCCCCGGCACCGAGATGGTGGCGCAGTTCCCGAGTACCGGCGAGCACTACGGCCTGCTGTTCAGCAAGGGCAACCCGCTGGTCAGCTGCGTCGACAAGGCGATCGCGACCCTGAAGGCCAACGGCACCCTGGCTGCTCTGCAAAAGCAGTACCTGCAGCTCTACCTGACCGTTCCCACCGTCCAGCCGTAGCGGCGGCGGACAGCACCCGGGCATGACGTTCAACCAGGTAGGCGCGCCAGCGGGCGCCTCGTTCGGGATCGCTGGCCGCGGACCGCGGCTGCTGTCCGGCGGCGGCCGGCGGGCGACAGCTATCTCGACGGCCAGCACCCTGGTCGTGCTGGCAATCATCGTGGCGGTTTTCCTCGCCGCGCCTGGCAGCAGCGCGGTCCGGCACACCTTCTTCGACCCGCACGACATGTGGCAGTCCTTCGTCGGCGATCCGGCGAAGGGCTACTACTCGGTAGGCGAGGCCATCTGGCTCAACATCAGGATGTTCCTGGCTGCCGAGGTGCTGATCCTGATCCTGGCCCTGGTGATCGCGCTCATCCGGCAGTCGGTAACGCCGGTGCTCTTCCCGCTGCGGGCACTGGCGATGATCTACGTCGACTTCTTCCGCGGTGTGCCGCTGCTGCTCGTCGTCTACGCGATCGGCTTCGGCCTGCCGGCGTTGCGGCTGTCGTTTATCTCCAGCCAGTCGTATGCGGTGTACGGAGTGGTCGCGCTGACGCTGTGCTACTCCGCTTACGTCAGCGAGGTATACCGGGCCGGGCTGAACTCGGTGCACCGCAGCCAGGTAGCGGCGGCCAGGTCACTCGGCCTCAGCCAGGGCACGGCCCTGCGATACGTCATCCTCCCGCAAGCGCTCCGCACCATCGTGCCGCCGCTGCTCAACGACTTCATCAGCCTGCAGAAGGACACTGCCCTGGTGGGCGTGCTCGGCGCGATCGAGGCGAATCAGGCCGCCCAGATCTACGGCAGCACGGTCTTCAACTACTCGAGCCTGACCGTGGCGGCCATCTTGTTCCTGATCCTGACGATCCCGCTGGCCAGGTTCACCGACCGGCTGATCGAGCGGGACCGGCGGCGCCGGCTGGCCGGGGCGAGCACGTGAGCAGCGCCGAAACGGCGGCTCGCAGCGGCTCTGGCGACGCCATCGCGATCGAGGACGTGCACAAGTCCTTCGGCCCGAACCAGGTGCTCAGCGGAGTCACCCTGGCGGTAGCCGCGCACGAGGTCATCTGCCTGATCGGCGCGTCTGGCTCCGGCAAGTCGACGCTGCTGCGCTGCGTGAACCTGCTGGAGCCGATCGACGCGGGCCGGATCAGCCTGCTCGGCCAGCAGGTGACCGGACCTGGTGTTGACGCCAACCTGGTCCGCCGCCAGGTCGGCATCGTGTTCCAGTCGTACAACCTGTTCCCGCACATGACCGTGCTGCGCAACGTGACGCTAGCGCCCACCAAGGCGCTCGGCTTGCCGAACGCGCAGGCCGAGGCCGCGGCGACCGAACTGCTGGCGAGATTCGGGCTGGCGGACAAGCGAGGCGAGTACCCGGACCGGCTCTCCGGCGGGCAGCAGCAGCGCGTCGCCATCGTCCGGGCCCTGGCGATGCAGCCGCAGATCATGCTCCTGGATGAGGTCACCAGCGCGCTCGACCCGGAACTGGTAGCCGAGGTGCTCGACGTCATCAGGGAACTGGCGGCCGGCGGCATGACGATGCTGATCGCCACCCACGAGATGGGCTTCGCCAGGGATATCGCGAGCCGGGTGTGCTTCCTGGAAGAAGGCACCATCATCGAGGACGCTCCGCCTGCGGAGTTGTTCTCCGAGCCGCGAGATGACCGGACCCGGCGGTTCTTGCGGCGCATCGTCGACGCCGGCCGGCTGTAGCCGGAGCCAGGTCGCTCCCGGGCCGGATCCGGCGTCGTGCCAGCACCTGGCAGCTGCCGGTTGCGTTCGCCGCCGGGACACCTGCCGGTCACCCTTCGCGCGCCGGGCTGAGTTCCGGCAAGGTCTGTTCCTGGTCCTTTTTTGCGGCTATCGTCCTGCATGCGGCAAATGGAATGGCGTGATGGGCGACTTTGGCCGAGGAGAGTGAATAAGTGCGCAGACTACTGAACATGTCCGGACTGGCGCGCCCGATGAAACTGCTGGTAGTAGCAGCGGCAGTCGCGGCGGTTGCCGTTCCTGCGGCGGCGTCCGCGTCCGCACCGCAGTCCTGCGGCGGCACTGGCAGCGTCACCACATCGAACGGAGCGCTGGCCGACGGTGCCAGCTATGAGCTCCAGTGCCCGGCAGGCAACTGGAACGGAACGCTCTTCCTCTACAGCCACGGCTACGTAGTGCCGGGCTCGGCCAACCCCGCCCAGGACGTTGGTGACCCGGTGACCGGCGCCTGGCTGCTCAGCCATGGCTACGCGCTGGCGGGATCCTCCTACGCGACGACCGGCTGGGCTATTGCCCAGGCACTGCCGGACCAGATCGCCACGCTTAACGTGTTCGGTGCCACCTACGGCCGGCCGCACCACACCATTGCCTGGGGTCATTCGCTGGGCGGCATCATCACCGCCGGGCTGATCCAGCGGTACCCGAACCGGTTCACCGCCGCACTGCCGATGTGCGGCGTGCTCGCGGGCGGTGTCGGGACCTGGAATACGGCGCTCGACTCGGCGTTCGCTTTCCAGCAGCTGCTGGCGCCGGCTGCCGGGCTGCAGGTTGTCAACATCACCAACCCGGGCGGCAACCTTGGCATCGCCGAGCAGGCGGCCGCGACCGCCCAGGCCACCCCGGCCGGGCAGGCCAGGCTCGCGTTGGCCGCCGCTCTCGGCGACACCCCCGGCTGGTTCACGCCGCTGTCGGCCGAGCCGGCCAAGACTGACTACACGGCCCAGGAGGCGAACCAGTACCTGTGGGACACCGAGGTCGACTTCCCGTTCGTCTTCGACTTCCGCGCGAATCTGGAGGCGGACGCGGGCGGCAACCCGTCCTGGACGACAGGCGTCAACTTTGCCGCCCAGCTGCGCAAGTCAGCCGACTACCGCGAGGTCGTCGCCCTGTACCAGGCGGCCGGGCTGAGCATCCGCGCCGACCTGCGCACTCTCGACCATGCCGCGAGGATCAGCGCCGACCCTTCGGCGGTGGCCTACCTGGCCAAGAACATCAGCTTCAGCGGCCGGATTTCGGTGCCGGTCCTGACGCTGCACACCACCGGTGACGGGCTGGTCGTGCCGGAGAACGAGCAGGCTTACGCCGCGGTGGTCGCCAAGGCGGGCAACGCCCGGCTACTGCGGCAGGAGTTCGTCAGCCGGGCCGGGCACTGCGCGTTCACGCCGGCCGAGACGATCGCCGCAGTCCAGGTCCTGCTCAGCCGGGTCAGCACCGGCAAGTGGAACCAGCAGGCGCTGCAGCCGGCCAGCCTGAACGCGGCAGCTGCCGCGCTCGGGCCGGAGTACAACGTCTTCAGCGCGCAGAGCGGGACGTGCCCGGTCGGACTCGCCGGTCGACGGCGTCTGCGCGACCGGGCCGGCCTACGTTCGCTACCGGCCGGCCAGGTATCTGCGGCCGTTCGATCTCGGCCGCCTGCGCTACCGGCATTGACCAGTCCCGGCACGAGCAGAACCGGCCCGGCCAGCCGTGGGCTGGCCGGGCCGCGGGTCTCAGAATGAATTAGAGCCCGGCCAGCTGTGCTGGCCGGGCAGTTCCGCGTCTCGGGTACTCGGGTCAGCGGCGCTTGACCGGCCCCATCTTGATCAGCCGCCACCAGGTCACCAGTGCGAAGCCGAACGCCAGCAGGAGCAAGATCGCCATGTCGGTCAGCCAGGTGCGGGCGGTGTGATCCCAAACCGGATCCGCCGAAGCGGCAGCGGGGGCAGTCTGCGAACTGCCGGACTGGCTGGGGCTCGCGCTCGGGCTCGGCGACGGGCTCTTGTGCCCGCTGATCTTGGCGACTGTGACCGGTCCGGATGCGGGCAACGACGCCGGGCCGCGCGGGCCGGGCAGCGACACTGCCGGCGGGATCACCGTGTTCAGGTTGACCGTCGAACCGGTCGCGGCGAACCCCCAGCGCGACGGTGAGATCCAGGAGACCTGTTCCAGGCCGGTCTTGCCGTGCAGCGGGAAAATGCCGCCGCTGAGCACAACCTGGAACATGACGACGACCACGAGCAGTGGCATTGCCTTGTCCGAGGTGTCGACGAGCGAGGACAGCAGCAAGCCGAGCGTCATCGATGCGACGCCGAGGGCGAACATGGCGAGCATCAGTTCCACCAGCGGCAGGTGGACCAGCAAGGCCCCCTGCGCCGGCAGCGGTCGTCCGGTCAGCCCGACGATCACGAGGACGACGGCCTGCAGGCCGCTGATCAGGCCCAGGACGACGAGCTTTGAGATCAGGTAGGCACCCGCCGACAAGCCCGCCGATCTCTCCCGGCTGTAGATCGAGCGTTCCTTGACGATCTCCCAGATTGCATTGGCTGTCCCGCTCAGGCAGGCGCCGACGGCAAGCACCAGCAAGAGCGATGTCGCGTCGACATTGTTGGGGCCGACCAGGCCCATGGGCGAGGGAATGACCCGGACGAGGAGGCCGAGCGCCACCGGCAGCCCGGCCAGAACGCCGAGGTAGAGACGGTCGGATGCAATGACGGCCAGGTATCGCCGGCACAGCGTGCGCATGTGCGCAACCTTGTTCCGGGAGGCCGGCGGTGCCGGAGCCTGCGCGGCCGGCCCGGCTGGCGCGGCCGCGCCGGTCATCTCCGAGGCGATGTAGCGGCTGTAGTACGGGGACGCCCGGAACTCGGCAGCCCAGTCCCGGCCGGGCTGCGTCTCGAATGCCTGGAATACCTCGGCCCAGTCCGACTTGCCGAAGTGCTTCAGGCCGTCGCCCGGCGGCCCGAAGAACGCCACCTTTCCGCCGGGCACCAGGACCAGGAGCCGGTCGCACAGGTTGAGGTTGGCGACACTATGCGTGACGACAATGACCGTACGGCCGTCATGCGCGAGTTTGCCCATCTGCTCCATGACCGACTTGTCCAGGCCAGGGTCCAGGCCGGAAGTGGGCTCGTCCAGGAACAGCAGCGATGGTTTGGTCAGCAGCTCAAGTGCGACGTTGACGCGTTTTTGCTGGCCGCCGGACAGGGCTGAGGTCCGGGTGTCCGCGTGGGCGGTGAGCGACAGCTCAGCCAGTACCTCGTCGATCCGCCGCTTCCGCTCGTCCTTGCTGGTGTCGCGTGGGAAGCGGAGCCGGGCGGCGAACTCCAGTGCGCGCCGCACCGTGAGCTGTGTGTGCAGGATGTTCTCCTGCGGGACCAGGCCGATCCGGTGCCGCAGCTCTGCATAGTGCTTGTACAGGTCGCGTCCGTCGTAGAGCACCTGGCCCTCAGTGGCCGGCGCGGTGCCGGTGAGTGCGCCGAGCAGGGTGGACTTTCCTGCGCCACTGGGGCCGATGACGCCGAGCAGGCAGCGCTGGCCGAGCGGGAAGCTCATGCGATCCATCAGGATCTTGCCGCCGGGCAGCCGGACCGTCAGCTCCTGAGCGACGAGAGAGATATCGCCGGTGTCGATGAACTCCTGCAGCTGGTCGCCGACTCGCTGGAAAGTCGCCGGACCGATCGCGATCAGGTCCGTCTCGGTGACCGGAGCCGACGTCACCCGCTGCCCGTTGAGATACGTGCCGTTGTGACTGTCCAGGTCGACGATCTCGTAGCCGCCGCGAGTGGTCTTGCGCAATTCGGCGTGGTACCTGGAGACGCTCAGATCGGCGACGACTACGTCGTTGTCGGGAGCCCGGCCGATGCGCAGCTGCCTGGTTGGCAGGCTGAGCACGGCGCTCGGAGCCCGGTCGAAGCCGGACCGCTGCCGCGGAACCTGATCGGCTAGCGCGGCGGCCGGCTGCGCGGCGGCCGCCTGCTCCGGCGCCCATCTGGCGGTGGCACCCTGCATCTGGGCCTGCCCGGCGGCCGGCGCCTCCTTGCTCGCGGCGACCGAGCAGGTAAGCGCGGGCCCGTCCTCGGGATGCCCCAACCGGATCCGGCAATTGCCCGCAATGGCGACCTGCCGTACCCGCTGCCCGTTGACAAAGGTTCCGTTCGAACTGCCGGTATCTTCCAGCAGCCAGCCGCCATCCCGCATTTCGACGGTGGCATGCTGCCAGGAGACACGGGGGTCGGCGACGACGATGTCGGAGCCGGGATCCCGGCCGATGCGGTAGCTGGACCCGGCGCTGAGCAGCCGGTCCGCCCCTTCTGCTTGAACCCGCAACTGCGCGTCTGCGAACGGGTACACGGCTGGCTCAGTACTCATGGGCCAACTGTAAGGGGATAGATCCCTAGAATGGAGAGGTCAACGGGCTATTCCCCATGCCCAGGCAAAAAGGCCTGCTCCAAGCTGGAGTTGTCGTGAGCGAACAGCCCCCTGGCACCTCCGGGGATTGCGGTATTTCCGAGCTATTCCGTGCCAGTTCGCCGAGTGCTGGCTGCCGGATCGAGGAGCGGATCGGCGGTCGCGGCATGGCGGCCGCGTTCCGCGGCTGTGACCGCCGCCGTAGACGATACGCACATCAGGGCGCTGCTCTCGGCGAACCATCGGGTCGTCAGGGTTACCGCACGTGGCGGCGACAACCTGCTTGGGTTCAGCACGGCCCAGCTGCGCTTGGCTACCTGCCGACCGGGGCGACTTCCGCATTAGCTTGCGGTCGTGCCGGGTGGCCGTACGCTGCTGGTGACACTGCAGTGGGCGCATCAGCTCGAGGCCGTCACGCTCGCGGATCTGCCATGACCCGGGCAACGCGGCGCGGGTCCTGCAGAGCCCTAACATGGCGTAACATCTGCCGAATGAGGCACCCATGGTGACCCGCCAGCTGGAGTACCCTGTGCCCCGGCGCGGACGGTCACGGCGGTCACGGCGGCTCATCATCAGCCTGGTCGTGCTGGTCGTGGTCTTGGTCGGGCTGGACTTCGGCGCGAGAGCGGCCGCCGAGAGCGTCATGGCGAGCAAGATCCAGCAGCAGGGGCTGACAAACAAGCCGGACGTGAGCATCGGCGGATTCCCCTTCCTGACTCAGGTAGCCAGCAAGAGCTTCCAGCAGGTCAGCATCAGTGACACTAATCAGGCGGCCGGGCCGGTGACGATCACCAGCTTTAATGCCACCGCATCGGGGATCAAGCTAAGTTCCTACGCGTTCTCCAGCGGGACGATCGGCAGCCTGCACGGCACGGCGCTGATCAGCTTCGCCTCGCTCGGCAACACGCTGGCCAACAAGATCGGCCCGCTCGGCTCACTGCTGAACGGCGCGGGGCTGAATCTGAAGGCGGCCGGGCCGGATGAAGTCAAGATGAGCCTCGACCTGCTGGTCGTCTCGGGCTCGGCGACCTGGCGGGTGACCAGGGAGGGAACTAACCAGCTGAATATCCGGCTGGTATCCAGCTCCGGTCTGCCGTCCGGTCTGCTCAGCTCGATCCAGGACGTGACCCTGCAGATCCCCAAGCTCCCGCTCGGGCTGACGATCGACAGTTTCAGTGTCACGACTGCCGGCGTCGTCGGTAAGGTCAGCGGCCAGAACGTCCCGTTCGGCAGCTAGCGGCCGGCCCGCAGGCGGCCGGCACTCTGCTGGCCGCCCGGCCAGATCCCGGCCTGCTCCTATGCCGCTCCGCCCGTCCCGGTCCAGCCCGTCTCGGGTTAGCCCGTCTCCGGTCACGCGGTGCGGCGGCGAGCAGGACCGGCAACTCCGGGCCACGGTGCTGACCCATGGCCCGACGCGTGGCCGGGCCGCGGCAAGGCCGCCACGCGTGGCGGACGCTGATTCCCCTGCACGCGGACCTGCATACGTGAAGGCGGCGGTCAGCCTCGCTGACCGCCGCCTTCTACGTGAACTAGCGGCTGCTACCTCGTGGCGTTGTCGTTCTCGGGGGTCCAGCTTTCCCGCTTGATCTGGAAGAACGGCGACTTCAGGCCGAATCGCGCGACCAGGATCAGGATGACTCCGACGACGAGGAAGCCGAGCAGCGAGTAGTTCTGCGCCGCGGCCGCCCCGAAGATCGACTTGATCGCGACCCAGGCCAGGAAGACGACGGAGGCGAGCGGGAGGATGCCCAGCGTGATGGCGTCCCTCCAGTTGCTCAGCACCCGGCGGCGGTAGTACACCATCGCCGCGATCGCCGTCACGCAGTAGAACGTGGCGTACAGGATGCCGGTGTTGTCCAGCACGTAACCGAACGCGTTCTGCACTGAGGTGGTGAGCAGGTAGATCCAGCCGAGCGCCAGCAGGACCACGCTGGCCACGACCGTCGCGACCACCGGCGTCTTGAACCGAGGCGAGACGTTGGCCAGGCTGCTCGGCAGCGCGCGGTAACTGGCGATGCCGTAGGCAATGCGGGCGCTGAGCACGATGCCGGCCAGGGTCGCGGCAAGCACCGACAGGGCCAGAGCGAAGGCGAAGATCTGACCGCCGGTGCCGCTGCCCGTCAGCAGGTTGCCGATGTAGACCAGCGGGGAGGTGCTGTTGTTGTTCAGGTTCTTGAACGACGACACACCCTGCAGGCCGACCTGGGCGAGGATGAACAGGATCGCGGCGATGCCCACCGCCAGCATCGCGGCCCGGCCAGGGTTCACCCGCCGGTGCTTGAACTTCCTCGTTGACGTAGAGCGTGCCATCCCACCCGGTGAACATGAACACGGCGATCAGGAACCCGGAGACCAGGCTGCCCTTGCCGCCAATGCCGTGCAGGCTGAACCAGGCGGAGGAGATGTGCATCGTGCCGGCGTGATGGCCGAGCACCCAGATCAGGCCCCATACCGCGAACGCGATCAGGATCGCGTACTCGACCACGCCGATGGCGACCTGGGTGCGGGCCGTCATCCTGATGCCGACGATTGCGATGGCCAGGATCACTATGACCAGGCCGGTGGCGATGAAGATGTTCGGCCAGGTGCTGTTGGCGTTGGAGTTAAAGACAGCCAGGATCGATGGCCCCAGCGCAGTGATGGGGGTCAGCGTTCCGAAGAGCGTGCCGGCCAGCATCAGCCATCCGGTCAGGTAGCCCAGGTAGGGGTTGATCGCGCGCCCGACCCACTCGAAGGATGCGCCGCAGTTGGCGTTCCAGAGGTTCAGCCGCCGGTAGGCATTCGCGATGATCAGCATCGGAACTGCCGTGATCAGCAGCACGATCGGTCCGGCGTAGGCGCTGGCCGCGATCAGCGCGACCAGGGTGAAGCCGACGGAAAGAGTCGGCGCGGTGTCCGCAAGTCCGATCAGCGTGTCTTGCGCGACGCTGATGGCATTCGGTTCGAGGCGTGCTGCGCCAGTTGCCGCCATTCCGGCGATAGGGGACGCTGCCTGATCAGTCATCATGTCTCCGGTGTAGGCCAGCAGGTTTCTGCCTGATTGCCGTCTCTGATGCTTGCCTGGCACAGGGCAAACTATAAAGGCCGCATAATCGGATTTCAGGCACTTCGCGAAGGTAGCGTAACGGAAACAGTGCAGCGAGGTAAGACAGATCGGCCGAGAAGCACGAGGCAATAGCAAGCAGGGTGACGTGCGTGGCCCTGTGTGGCCATTCAGGACCCCGTACCCCGGCTACGGCCGTCGAGCCCGGCAGCCGCGGCTTTGCTCCGCAGGGCTGCACATTAGCCGCTGAAATCTCTGCCCTTGCCTGGTCGTTTGCCGTACGGTTGCATCTTCTGGTGGTAACTGCCTGTTGCGGCGTGGTAAGCGATTTGGCGTGCAAATGAGCGTGATATGACGGGTGTGGACAGCCAGGCACTGCCGCCGCTGCAGGCCTCCTTGCAGGCATCGGCGCAATGGCCCGTCCGATCCGGTTTGGTGCCGGCGCTCGCGGACCGGTTCAGTACCCGGCCCGAGTCCGGGCCAGACCTCAAGATTGCTCTGGGCCGTACTGGCGCGATCGTGCTGGCGCCGCGAGCCAGGCGAGTCGGAGCCGGGTCGTCACAAGACTGGTTGCGGTGCTCGGGCAAGACGCAGTTGGCTGCGTTCTTCGCTGAGTCACAGTGGCGGGCGGGTGCCCTTGACCTGCTGGTCTGGGTCGACGCCAGCAGCGCGGCGTCGATCCTGGCCGACTACGTGGACGCGGCTGCCGTGGTCACCGGTACCCGTTCGGCCTGCGATGCCGAAACCGTGGCGGCGGGCTTCCTCGGCTGGCTGGCCCAGACAGACCGTCGCTGGCTGGTCGTGCTCGATGATGTGACTGATCCTGACAGCCTGTCAGGCCGCTGGCCGACCGGCCCGGCAGGTCAGGTTATCATGACGACCGCCAGCCCGCAGGCGGTTTCCAGCGCGCCCGACGCGATGGTGCTGGAGATCGGGCAGTTCAGCCGCCGGGAGGCAATGAGCTACCTGGTCGGGCGGCTGTCCGCCGATCCGGACCAGCGCCGCGGCGCGATCGACCTGATCGAGGATCTCGACTGTCAGCCGCTGGCGCTGGCGCAGGCGACAGCGACCATCGCCAGTTCGTGGCTGACGTGCGTGGACTATCGCGAGCACTATTTCCGCCGGGCCGCCGTGCTCACCCCGCCGGGCGGCCGGCGACGCCGTTCCCCCCGGCCGTGACCTGGACACTGGCGGTGGACGCGAGCGATCAACCGCTGCCGGGCGGCGCTGCCCAGTCCTGCCTTGCGATGACGGCGCTGCTGGACGGGCACGGCATTCCGATCGCTATCTTCACCACTCCGGCGGCCACTACGTATTTCCGCGGCAGTCAAGTCCCGCCGCAGCGGCCGTCGGCTCAGCGGGAGGCGGCCGGGTGGGGCACAGGGTCCGAGCGCAGCGGGCCGGGCGGAAGCGAGCCGCTTGTCCCGGCCAGCATGGCGCTGACTGTTCTCGATCAGGCCGGCCTGATCACCATCGACCGCGGCAGTGATCCGGCGCTGGTCCGGATGAACACCATCCTGCAGCGGGCGGTCCGTACCGCGACGCCGCCCGAGATGCAGCAGGCAGCCTCCCTGGCTGCGGCGACCGCCCTGCTCGAGGCCTGGCCCGATGACGACCGCGGCAACCGGCTCGGCCAGGCGCTGCGGGCCAGCGCGGCGTCGCTGCAGCGGGCAGCGGGCGCGACGCTCTGGTCGCGCGGCTGCCATCCGGTGCTGCTGCGGGCCGGCAAAAGCCTGGACGACGCCCGGCTGTCCGGTCCGGCGGTGGATTACTGGACCGGCTTGATATCCATCGCCGACCAGGTCATCGGCCCCGGCCACCCCGATGCCCTGGTGCTGGTCGAGCGGCTGGCCGGCGCGTACGTCGCAGCGGGGCGCGCTGCCGAGGCTGTTTCCTGGCATCAGCGGATGATGGCCGACTGGGCCCGGGCGTTCGGTCCCGATCACCCGCGCACCCTGTCCGCGCGGGTCAGCCTGGGCCGGGTTCTGGTCAGCGCGGGGATCTACGAGGAGGCGATCCGGGTACTCGGCGCGGCCCTGGCGGACTGCGAGCGGGCATACGGCCCCGGCCATCCCGAGTGCATCAGCATCAGGACTGAGGTCGCGGCGGGCTATCGCGCGGCCGGCGACCTCACTGAAGCCACCCGGCTGTACCGGGCCGCGCTCGACGAGCGCGATCGCCGGTTCGGCTCCGAGCACCCCGACACCATGGCCTCTCGTCAGGTGCTGGCCGAGACCTACCTGGCGGCCGGCCGGACGAAGGACGCCTTCTCCCAGTACAAACGGGTCGTCGCTGACCGTCAGCACAGTCAGGGCCGGGAGCATCCGGACACGCTGCGGGCGACCGGCGCGCTCGCGTCGGCATATCAGCAGGCCGGCAAGATGGCACAGGCCATTCAGCTGTCTGAGCAGGTTCGAGCCGGCACGGAGAAGGCGCTCGGGCCTGATCACCATGACACGCTGTCCGCCGCCCTGGTGCTGGCCCGCGCGTACTACACCGCCGGCCGGCTGAGCGACGCCAGCGTGGTCTTTCGTGACGTCATCGTCCGCGGCGAGCGGGTGCTGTCGCCCACTGACCCGCTGACCCAGGCGGCCAGGGACGGACTGACGGCGATCACCGGCGAGTGAGCGAGGGAGTTTGTGATGGGCGACGAACGGGTGCTGCGGTTCCGGCCCGAGCCGGATCAGTACGCCTGGACCTTCGGCGGCGCGGCACCAGTAGCGCGCATCACGCCGGGGACGATGCTGGAGTTGTGGACCGAGGACTGCTTTGCCGGCCGGGTGCGCAGTGCCAATGATCTGGTGTCGCAGGTCTGCGAGTTCCCGTTCCTCAACCCGCAGACCGGGCCGTTCTACGTAGAGGGCGCCGAACCAGGCGACACCCTGGCCGTGCACTTCGTGTCGATCAAGCCGGCCAGGGACTGGGGTGCCTCGACGACCGTGCCTCTCTTCGGCGCGCTGACGTCGACGCACCTGACCGCCACGCTCCAGGACCCGCTGCCGGAACTGGTGTGGATCTGGGAGCTGGACCGGTCCGCAGGCATCTGCCGGTTCACCGCCCGTGACAGCGACTTCACCGCGGACCTGCCGCTTGACCCGATGCACGGCACCGTCGGCGTCGCGCCGGCCAACCTGGAAGTCCGCTCGGCGCTGGTGCCGGACGCCTTCGGCGGCAACATGGACACGCCGGAGATGCGCGCGGGCGTCACCTGCTACCTCGGCGTGAACGTACCGGGCGCGCTGCTGTCCGTGGGGGACGGGCATGCCCGCCAGGGCGAGGGCGAGACCTGCGGGGTGGCCGTCGAGTGCGCGATGGACACCGTGCTGGCAGTGGAGCTGATCAAGGGAGTCGGCACGCCGTGGCCACGGCTGGAGTCTGACACGCACGTGATGTCCGCCGGGTCTGCCCGACCGCTAGAGGACGCGTTCCGGATCGCCCAGGCCGACCTGGTGAGCTGGGTAGCCGGGCTCACCGGGATGTCCGCCCTTGATGCCTACCAGTACCTCAGCCAGTCGGCGGAGGCGCCGCTGGCCAACGTCGTCGACACGAACTACACCTCGGTGGCCAAGGTTCGCAAAGACTGGCTGCCGGGGCACGGCACCATCATGAACGGCGTGCACGGCCGGCTTTCGTGAGCTGGCGCGCGCCTACACAGGCGGCTAGTCCGCTGTCACCGGCCGGACGCTTGCCGCGTGCCGCCGGGCGAGTTCACGGTAGATCTCGGGATTGGAATCGACCCAGTCCTTGGCTCCGCCGCTAACCTCGCGCATGATCCTTGCCGGGACGCCGGCCGCCAGCATCCCGGCCGGGATGCTCGCGCCGGGCGGCACGGTAGCACCCGCTGCGATCAGTGCCCGGCTCCCGATGAGGGCGCCGTCCAGCACGGTCGCGCCGTTGCCGATCAATGCCTCGGCGCCGATGACGGCGCCGTGCACGACGCACAGATGACCGATGGTTGCGCCCGGGCCGACCTCAGTCACCGGGTCGGTGCCGCCGTGCAGCACTGAGCCGTCCTGCACGTTCGCTCCGCGCCGGATGATAATCGGCCCGAAGTCGGCGCGCAGGACCGCGCCGTACCAGACGGACGCCTCGTCCTCGACCCGCACATCGCCGACCAGCGTGGCGGTCGGCGCGATCCAGGCAGACGGGCTGACGGTCGGCTCGAGGCCCTCGAAAGCAAACAGCGGCATCCCGCCATGATCGCAGCACCAGCACGGGCTGCGCGGAGCGGGCTAGCGCGCGATCAGGCCAGATGGACGTACTCGTAGTCGAACGGCTTGCCGTTGATGCCGTTGCGCGGCGGCGCGATCCATGCGGCAATCTTGTCTCGCTCGTGCACCGGCTGCATGAGCGAGCGGACGTGCGTCTTATCGACATCCGTCGGCAGCCAGGCGGTGCTGCGCTGCTGCCATTCGGCGGCAGACAGCAGTTCACCATCCGGGCTGGCCTCGATACTGGCGAAAGCGCCGACCTTGCGGTTGAAGGCGATGTGCGGCAGCTTCAGGCGCTGCGGCAGCCCGGCCTCGGCCAGGATCTTGTTCCACCGGTTGACGCCGCTCTGGCAGTCGGAGATGTACTCGCGGCGCAGGTCGGTATTGAGACCGGTGACCGCGGCGACCTCAGTCTGGCCGATGCTCTGCTGGTCAGTCCCGCCGTCGAGCAGCGCGTCGACCATCATCGCATCGCTGGTGAGCTTGTGGTCATCCTTGCGCCGGTCCTCCATCCAGCGGCCCTTCAGCCCCGCGCTGTAGTAGTTGGCCACGTTCGTCGAGGTTTCCCCGCCGAACAGGTCGAGCGAGACCGAGTAATGGAAGTTCAGGTACTTCTGGATCACTGGTAGCGGGATGGCGCCCCGGGCGGAGATCTCGCCGGCGTCGTCGGTGTCGTTCCCGGCCATGAGCTGCGCGGTCCGCTCCACGACCCGGTCGATGCCGGTGGTGCCGACCATCATGTGGTGCGCTTCCTCCTTCAGCATGAACTCGCAGGTCCGCGACAGCGGGTCGAACGCGGATTCCTTGAGCGTGCCGAGCTGGTACTTGCCATCGCGGTCAGTGAAGTAGGTGAACATGAAGAACGACAGCCAGTCCGGCGTCTCTTCGTTGAATGCACCCAGGATCCTCGGGCTGTCGGCACTGCCGGAGTTGCGGCGCAGCAGGTCCTCGGCTTCCTCCCGGCCGTCGCGGCCGAAGTAAGCGTGCAGCAGGTAGACCATCGCCCACAGGTGGCGGCCCTCTTCGACGTTGACCTGGAACAGATTGCGCAGGTCATACAGGCTCGGCGCGGTCGCGCCGAGATTGCGCTGCTGCTCTACCGAGGCCGGCTCAGTGTCACCCTGGATCACGATCAGCCGCCGCAACTCCGAGCGGTACTCACCCGGCACTTGCTGCCAGGCCGGGCTCGCCGATGTGCTGGCCGAAGCCGATGAGCCGGCCGGGGTCGCGCTCGGCCAGGAAGATGCCCCAGCGGTAGTCGCGCATCGCGACGTGACCGAAGTGCGCCCAGCCTTCGCGGCCGACGTTAATCGCGGTCCGCAGGTACACGTCCTGAGTCGGCAAGGTCGGTCCCATCGACTCCCACCAGTTCAGGAAGTTCGGCTGCCAGGACTCCAGTGCCCGCTGCAGCCGACGGTCCTCGTGCAGGTCGACGTTGTTCGGGATCTTTTCGCTGTAGTCAGCGCTGGTCGGCATGACTCAGACTCGCTTCCTGTCGAAATCGGCCCGCTGTCCGGTCCCGTACCGGCGCAGGGCGCCGTCCGGGCCTGCCGCGTTAGGCCGGTTGAAGATCCAGTTCTGCCACGCGGTAAGCCGCCCGAAGATCTTCGTTTCCATCGTCTCCGGCCCGGCGAACCGGAGGTTGGCCTCCAGGCCGGTCAGCGCGTCCGGGCTGAAGCTGGCCCGCTCCTCGGTCGCCAGCCTGATCTCCTCGTCCCAGTCGATGTCGTCGGGTGCGAACGTGACCAGGCCCAGGTCCTGCGCGGCCGCCGCGTCGAGGGAGTCGCCTGCCTGCTTCACCGCCGCCTCGAGGCTGTCGGGATCACCGAAGAACCGGGTCGCGAGGCGGGTGAGGCCATTGCCCATGGGCAGGGCGCCAAGATTCATCTGGCCCACCGTCACCGTCGCCGGAACAGCGTCCGGGTCGACGTCCTCGAAGACGCCGGACAGCATGAACGAGCGATCCGCGGTCATCGCGAGCTCGAGCAGTGATCCGGCGAAACAGCTGCCCGGCTCGATCAGCGCGATCAGGCTGCGACTGGTGACGTCGAGCCGCTTGAGCGTCCGCTTCAGGTACAAGGTGATCTCGCGCGCCAGCCAGTCGCCATCGTGATCGAGCAGCAGCAGATCATAGCCGAGCACGCGGCGGGCATCGCCAGCGGTGCGCAGCAGCCAGGTACCGAGCTCGGGTTCGTTGGTCCGCAGGTCCAGGATCAGATCGTCGAGTTCACGCGCGACCGCGAGCGGCCAGCTCGCGTCGCCTTGCGCGTGCAGGGCCGATATCTCGGCTGGCGCTGGCTGGTCCGGCCCGCGCACCGTGATCTCCGCGACGCTTGCGGCGCGGTCGAGCCGGGCCGAGACATGCGAGTAGCTGATCGCGTCCGGGCCACGTTCCTTGGCCAGGGGCGTGAGCTTGATGCCGGGCGGTCCTGCTGGCCGGGCTGACAGGCCGGCCATCCCAGCAGCCCGCGCGGCCACCGTCTGCTGCCATTGCGCTCGCGGCACGACCTCGTCCACCAGGCGCCAGGTCACAGCCTTCTGGCCGGCCACTCCCTCGGGCCGGGTGCAGACGTAGTCGGCCACGTCGCGCCGGACGTGCCGCTTGTCGACCAGCCGGGTGAGGCCGCCGGTGCCCGGCAGCACGCCCAGCAACGGCAGTTCGGGCAGGGACACAGCCGAGGACCTGTCGTCGACCAGCATGATGTAGTCGCAGGCCAGGGCCAGCTCATAGCCGCCACCCGAGGCGGTGCCGTTCACCGCCGCCAGATAAGCCTGGCCCGAGCTGGCGGTCGCATCCTCGATGCCGTTGCGGGTCTCGTTGGTGAACTTGCAGAAGTTAACCTTCTGCCCGTGTGCTGCACCCGCCAGCATCCGGATATTGGCTCCGGCGCAGAAGATCTTGTCCTTCGCGCTGGTCAGGACGACCGCGCGGACCTCGGGATGCTCGAAGCGCAAGCGCTGGACGGCATCGTAGAGCTCGATGTCCACGCCCAGGTCGTAGGAGTTGAGCTTGAGCTCATAACCGTCACCCAGGCCGCCCTGCTCAGCCACGTCCATGGCCAGCGTCGCCACTGCACCGTCGGTGCTCAGCCGCCAGTGCCGGTAGTCCGCGGGCTCGACCCGGAACTCCACCAGGCCGGGCGCATCGTGCTCAGCTGCGCTCGTCACAGCTTTAATGCTACAGACTCGTGGTTGAACGTCAAGAAGTCGTAGCATAATCTCGACGGAGGAGGACGAGACGCGATGCCGGACAACATCTCCTCGCTGCAGCTCACCCGGCGGCAGACGGCAGGATCCGCGACCGCGCGCGGTCTGTTGTTCACGGTGCTCGGCGAGTTCGTGCTGCCGGGCGGCGGATCAGCGTGGACCTCGGCCTTCATCGAGATACTGGGCCGGCTGGGATCGAGGAGAAGGCCGTCCGTCAGGCGCTGATGCGCACCGCCGCCGATGGCTGGCTCACCGCCGAGCGATCAGGACGTCGCACCTGCTGGCGCCTGACCGGCAACGCGGAGCACCTGCTCACCGAGGGCGCCGCCCGCATCTACGGCTTCACCGCGGTGCGGCAGCGCTGGGACGGCCAGTGGCTTCTGGTCCTGGCCAGGACCCCGGAGGCCGGCCTCTCGCCCGCCATCTGCTGCGAACCCGGATGGCCTGGGCCGGATTCGGCAGCCCGGCGCCAGGAGTGTGGATCAGCCCGGCCTCGGACCACGAAGCGCAGGCGGTACGCGTGCTCGGGGATGCAGGGCTGCTCGCCGACTCCCACGTCTTCACTGCGCAGCACCGGGCCGGCGGCGACCTGGCCGCGCTGGCCCGGGCCGCGTGGGACCTTTCCGAAATCGAGCAGGCATATGAGGATTTCATCGAGGCGTTCTCCGGCCCCGCGCCCGCCGATCCGCTCGCCCGGCTGACTGGTCTGGTGCACGCCTGGCGCCGGTTTCCGTGGACCGACCCGGTGCTTCCGGCCGAGTTGCTGCCGGACGGCTGGAGCGGCTCACGGGCTGCTGCGCTGTTTGGCCAGCGGCACGCGGCCTGGAGCCCGGCTGCGGTCGCGGAGTGGCAGCGGATCAGCGGCCTGGTGACGGCGAATCCGGGCTAGCCTGTTGCGGACCAGGCAAGCCGGAGAAAGGCCGCACCATGTTCGATTCTCGCCGCGGTGCCGGGCGCGCACCGCGTGACTCATGACCGCAGAAAGCAGGCCCGTCCCGGCTGGCGAAACCGAGGCGGTGAGCTGGCAGCGGCCGTCGCCGTTGCTGTTGCGCGTCCGGCGGATCGAGGTCGGGCTGGCGACCGTGCTGACCGCCGTCGCCGGGGGCCTGGCCTGCCTGGCGATCTCTGCGGTCGCTAGTCTCGCCGTCGCGGCAGGAGCCGTCGTGGCCGGAGCGGCCAGCGAGCGGTTCGCCGCCCGCCGGGTGGCCGCTTGGGCTTATGCCGAGCGCAAGGACGACCTGATGGTGCAGCGCGGGGTACTGGTCCGCCGCCAGTCGGTCATTCCCTACGGGCGGATGCAGTTCATCGACGTCACCGCGGGCCCGCTGGAGCGCAGCCTGGGCCTGGCGACCGTGCGCATGCATACCGCGGCGGCCGCCAGTGATGCCCGCATCCCCGGCCTGGAGGCGGCCGTGGCGGCGACCCTGCGCGACCAGCTCGCCGCGCTCGGCGAGGCGCTGGCAGCGGGCCTGTGACGGAGCACGCCCCGGCCGAGATTCCGCGCCAGCAGAAATCGGCAAGTCTGTCCGGATGGCACCGGCTGCATCCGCTGTCGCCCTTCGTCCGGGCCGGGCGCCAGATGATGAGCCTGGTCATCGTGCTCCTCGGCATCGCCGTGCTGAACCAGCATCAGTCGGCCAGCGACCTGACCACCGACCTGGTCATCATCGGCCTGGCGCTGGCCGGCGGATTCATCAGCTGGCTGGTGACCAGGTGGCAGCTGACCGATGATGTGCTGCGCGTCGAGTCCGGGCTGATCCGGCGCAGCTCCCAGCGATTGCCGCTGGCGCAGATTCAGGCCGTCGACGTCGTCCAGTCCGGGCTGGCCAGGGCACTGGGGCTGGCAGAACTGCAGCTGCGGATGGCGGGCGGCGGTGCCGCCGGCGGGCGGCTGGCCTGCCTGCGGCTGTCCGACGCCGAAGAATTGCGCCGGAGGCTGCTGGCGCTGGCCGGGCCGCTTGCACCGCCCGCGACGGCGGCGACGGGCCCGACGGGCTTGCCCGGCGCGCCGGGGGAAACGCCCGCTACCGGCACACTGCCGGAGCCAGCCGGCCTGAGTTCGCCTCAGCCGCAGCCCCAGTCACAGCCTCAGCCTCAGCCTCATCTCCAGTCGGTCGCGGCCGGGGAACGGTTGCTATTCCGCGTGAACTCCGCGCGGCTGCCGGCTGCCGTACTGCTCAGCCGCGCGGGGGCCGTCGCGCTGACAGCTGCCGTGGCGACCTGGCTGACCGTCTGGCTGAGTGGCTCGGTCAGCACGATCACGCCGTACCTTCCGGTCATCCTCGGCGTCGTCCTCGCGCTGTGGCGTCAGTTCAACGGAGAGTTCGGCACGACCGTCTCGGCCGCGCCCGATGGCCTGCGCCTTCGGTCAGGCATGATCCAGACGGCGGCTGAGACGATCAGGCCGGGCCGGATCCAGGCAGTCCGGCTCGTCGAGCCGCTGATCTGGCGGGCCTTCGGCTGGTGCAGGCTCGAGGTCGACGTGGCCGGCGGCCGTCAGCGGCGCGAGGACCGGTCCGAGGGCCGGCGGCTTCGTGCGCTCATCCCGGTCGGAAGCACCGCCGAGGCGGAGGCGATGATCGGCGCGCTGCTCGGCAACTCCCCGGTCGCGTCCGGGCGCCCGCCCGCCATCGCGCGTTGGAAGGCACCGCTGTCCTATCACTTCCTCGCCTGGAACGGTGATGACCGGTACGCCGTCGCCTCGCGCGGCCGGATCTGCCGGGAGACGGCCTGGGTCCCGCTGGAAAAGGTACAGAGCATCCGCTGGGTTCAGGGCCCGTTCCAGCGTCGGCTCGGGCTCGCGTCGGTGGACCTGGACGTGGCGGGCAAGCGGGTCACGCTCAGCATCAGGGACCGGTCGGCGCGCGAAGCAGGCGAGATCCTCAGCCGCTTGCCAGATCTGGCCCGGGCAGCGCGCCGGGTCGCACGGTAGCGGCCGGGTACGCCCGCCGTCGCGGTCGAGCCGGAGTCGGGACACATCCCTGGCGCCGGCGTCTTCGTCACTCTGGTCGAATGAGAAATATCTGCCTGGCCGGCTGTCGGATCCGGATCGGGGCGTTCGCAGCAGGGTGACCGGCGTCCGGAGGGTCCGCCGGGACAAGGCGCCGGCGTGTGGATGTTCGACGGCGGATTGCCGATCGTCGACGTGGCCTCACGCGAGCAGGCGCTGGGCTGGGCTGCCAAGCTCGCCGTCGACTGCCGCCGCGCTCACACAGTCCGCGAGTTCATGCCTAACCAGGGCGCCTGATCGAAGCCCGCCACGGCCAGGCTCTGCGCTTGTGATAGGTCAGGTCAGACGAGGACCGCGAAAACGATCACATTGCTGAGGTAGTGACCGGTCTGCGCGTCGAAAGTGCCGCCACACGTGACCAGCCTGAGCTGGGCGTTCGGGACGGCTCCGTAGACGTCGGCGGTCGGGAACTTCGATTTGAGGAATGTCCGCACCTCGGTCACCCGGAAGACGGCCATGCTCGAGTGACCGCGCCGCACGTAGATCAGGTCACCCCGCTTGAGCTCGCGGAGCCGGAAGAAGACGCCCGGGCCCTGGTAGGAATCGATGTGGCCCGCGATGACAGCGGCACCGGTCGCGCCAGGTCGCGGGCTGGCGGTATACCAGCCGGCCACCGCTGTACTGGCCGGCACTTGCAGATCGCCGGATGCGGTCAGGCCGAGCCTGATCAGGCTGGTGTCGACGCCGATCTCAGGAATCTCCAGCCCGGTCGGCCGAGCGACCGCTCGCACCTTAGCCGGCGGCGCCGCGGCCCAGTGTCCCCTGGGGATTGGCACCAAGGGCGTTTTGCCCAGTGGCGTGGCTGGCCGGCCGGTGTGACTGGCGAAGGCCAGGCCTGCGACGGCCGCGCAGAGCAGCAGTACGCCGGCCACGGCGACTGCCACGGCCCAGGGCCGCCGGATCAGCCGGGCGGCCGACACATGCCGGCCGTCCGACTGACGACGGCGTCCTTCCTGATCCTGCCAATCAGCGAGCATGCAAGGCAGGCCGCCTGCGGCGGCTGACCAGGGTGGTGCCGCCCGCCGCGAGCATCAGGCCGCCGATCGCCGCGGCAGCCCAGGGCAGCAGGGCCGCGCCCGCCCGTGGGGCTGTGCCGCCCATGCCGGTGGCCGGGGCACCGGCCGGGACGCCAGAGCTGCCGGCCGAGTCCAGCAGGTTGTCGATGGAGAGCTCGCCCGGCTCGTCAAGCACGACCAGCGTGTGCACTGAACCCGCGGCCAGGCTAATCGTCGACGTTGCGGACTCGCTCGACCCGGCCGCGTGGATAGTGAAAGTGCCGGGCGAGACGGCACGGAAGGAGGTCACGCTGGCGAACTTCAGGTGCTTTGCGATCTTGGAGCCGTTCGCCGTCACCGACACCGTGGTCTGCTGCATGGAAGCCTGGATCACCCGGACCAGGGCCTTGCCGCTCGGTGTGGACAGCACATCGGGGATGACCTGCAGGCGCAGTCCCGACGCCGGGCCCATCCCCGCGACCGTGTAGGCATGGCCGGCAATCACGTCCACCGCGGTCGACAGCACCGGCTTAGACTTCGCCGGCGCTCCCGCAGCGCGCATGGCGACGGTGTAATCGCCCGCGGCCACCTGCTGGAAACCCGAGATGGTGCCGTAGGGGACGTGCTTGACCACGACCTCGGCGGACGGGTTGCCGAAGGAGTACAGGTACACGTCGACGGCCGGCGTGTTCGGCGACAGGTGCGCCAGCCTGATCCAGCCCACGTGATCGGCGGCCGAGGCGGCGGGCGTCGCGAGTGCTAGCGGCGCGGCCGCCAGGCCGATGCCCGCCAGTGCGATGGCGGCCGTCATCCTGGCCGCTCTGACAATCAGAGATCTTGCCCTCATGTGCTTTCCCTTTCAGGAGCAGGGTTCGTTGGTTCGACGCGTCACCCGGACGCGATGCTGTCCAGCAGTCCGGGAGGACTGGGCGCGGTGAATTCGATCTGGATATCGGTGGCTTTGCCGTAACGGCGCTCGGAGAAGCTGGCGAGCAGCGGTGGCCGCTGCTGTTGCAGAAAAGCAAGCACCTGGTGCTGGTAGCTCGCGGTCGGGGCGCTGATGGTGACCATCCGCAGCGGGCCGCCGGCCTCGGTGCCTGGCCCGCTGTCGGAAAAGCCGGTGATCTGGACCGGATGGCTGTGCGCCAGCGCGACCAGGGTGATCAGCAGCCTGCTGTCCACCTGGCCGGCCGACAGCGCAGCCTTGGCCGCAGCCGGAGCGGTGATGGCCCTGCTGGCGGCCAGTTCGCGGCCTGCAGTCTGCCGGGCCTGCAGGTCGGCCTGCTCAGCGGCCAGGTACGCGGCAGCGCCGCCGATCGCCGTGACGCGGACCTGAACCAGACTCGCGCCGGAGCCGAAGCTGGCGATCACCGTCGGCGCGTATACCTGGGCCAGCCGGGGGCCTAGCTGGCTGCGGATGGCCAGCGTGGCGACGACGATGCTGGAGCCGAGCGGGTCGCCGGACCCGGCGCCGATCTGCTCGAGATCCGCGGCCGGGAAGCCGCGCTGCTGCAGCGCGGCGCACATCAGCGGATCGCACGCGGCGATGACCGCATGACTGACCTGGGCAGAGATCCAGGCCGCCGCCTGCTGGCGGGATGCGCCGGCCGCGGCCAGCGCAGCCGAGCTCGGCGGCGGCGGCGTTGCGCTCTTCGGCGTAGGGGGAGCGGTGCGGCTGTCCGCGGCAGCAGGCGCCGGGGGTGCGCTGCTGCCGGTTCTGGCAATCGCGACACTGGCGGCGCCGGCCCCGAATACGACGATGACCAGCGAGACAACCGCGGCGCGCGCATAACTGCGCCTGGCTGTCGGGCCCCGGCGTCTGGCCGCCCGACCGTCCCGTCCGGGCCGGACGTGACGCTGTACCCACAGCCGCAGCGTCGTCGCGATCACCGTCGGCCATGGCGGCGGGTCCTGCGGCGTTCGGCTGTTCCCTTTCACAAGTCACCCCCCAGACCGCGTAACAGGCTCGCACGGTCCTAACTGCGCCAGTTCACCACAAGTAATCTCACGGTTACTGGGGAATGAGAGATTTATAGCATGAAATCTCAGCTAACGAGTGAAACGGGAGGTTTGCAGATTGAAGCGTGCACGTTGCCTTGATGGCTGACTCCGTGTTTCCGCGTCTGACCGGATCGTCCGTGCCGGTGGCCCGCTGCCGCGCAGTGACCGCCGGTGGCATTCAGGGGCGAGGAGCTCGCCAGCCGCCGGCTGCGCAGACAGTGCTGGTGCTGGCCGGAATCCGCGCAGCCGCAGGCTGTTGGAGACGACGAATACTGAGCTGAAGGCCATGGCCGCCGCGGCAATCAGCGGGTTGAGGTAGCCGAGGGCGGCCAGCGGGATGGCCGCGACGTTGTAGGCGAAGGCCCAGAACAGGTTGCCCTTGATGGTGCGCAGGGTGCGCCGGGACAGCCGGATCGCGTCCGGCACCGCGAGCAGGTCGCCGCGGACCAGGGTGAGATCGGCGGCCTCGATGGCAGCATCTGCGCCCGTGCCCATCGCCAGGCCCAGGTCGGCCTGCGCCAGGGCGGCTGCGTCGTTCACTCCATCCCCGGCCATGGCGACCACCCGCCCGGTGCTCTGCAGTCGCTTGATGGCGCCGGCCTTGCCGGCCGGCAATACCCCGGCGATGACATCGCGGATACCGACCTGTGCGGCGACGGCGTCGGCAGCCTGCTGGTTGTCGCCGGTGAGCAGCACCGCCCGCAGACCCATGGCCTTCAGGCTGGTAACGGCCTGCACCGAGGTCGGCTTCACCGTGTCGGAGACGATCAGCAGCCCCCGCGCCCGGCCGTCCCAGCCGGTCAGCACGACGGTCTGCCCGGCAGCTTCCGCCTCCCGAGCGCAGGCAGCTAGCTCAGCCGGGACCAGTAGCGCCCAGGCAGCTGAGGCCCAGTCGAGCCGGCCCGCCACCACGGCCTGGCCATCAGCGATCCCGGATACGCCGAGACCTGCATAGCTGGCGAACTCCGCCACGCCGGGCAGCCCGGTATCAAGCCGGTCCCGCGCGCCGGCGGCGATGGCTGCGGCGATCGGGTGGCCGGAGGCGTCCTCGACCGCCCCGGTCAGCCGCAGGACTTCGCGAGGGTCCTCACCGGGAGCCGCAATCACGCGGACCAGCGTCATCTTGCCTGTGGTGAGGGTGCCAGTTTTGTCCAGCACTATGGTGTCGATCGTTCGGGTGGACTCCAGCACCTCTGGCCCCTTGATCAGGATGCCCAGCTGCGCGCCCCGGCCTGTCCCGGCGAGCAGCGCGGTCGGAGTAGCCAGGCCCATCGCGCAGGGGCAGGCGATGATGAGTACCGCGACTGCCGCGGTGACGGCAGCCCCGGCCGGCTGTCCCGCGGCGAGCCAGCCGGCCAGCGTGGCGACGGCGATGCCGAGGACGACGGGGACGAAGACGGCCGCGATGCGGTCGGCGAGTCGCTGCGCCGGAGCCTTGCCGGCCTGCGCCTCCGACACCAGCCGGGTGATCCGGGCCAGCTGCGTTCCCGCGCCCACCGCGGTGGCACGGATCACAAGCCGGCCGCTGACATTCACGCACGCCCCGGTGACAGCGTCGCCGGGGCCGACTTCAGCCGGGACCGCCTCCCCGGTCAGCATGGACACGTCGACGGCGGAACTGCCGGATTCCACTGTGCCATCGGTGGCTATTTTCTCGCCGGGCCGGACGACGAACCTGTCGCCGATCGCGAGCCGCCCGGCCGGGATCCGCTGTTCGCCTCCGTCGCGCAGCACCGCCACGTCCTTGGCTCCCAGCTCCAGCAGCGCCCGCAGCGCGGCGCCCGCGCGGCGTCTCGCGCGGGACTCCAGATAGCGGCCGAGCAGGACGAGCGTGGTTACGCCCGCTGCAGCTTCCAGGTACAGATCCCCGGTCCCGGCGTCACGTGCCAGCAGGGCGAAGCTCATGTGCTCATCCGGGCGGCCTGCCGCGCCGGCAAACAGGGCATACACCGACCACAGGTACGCGGCGGTGACACCGGCTGAGATCAGCGTGTCCATCGTCGCGGTCCGGCGCAGGGCGTTGGCCGCAGCAGCGCGGTGGAAGGGCCAGGCCCCCCACACGGCCACTGGCGAGGCCAGCACGAGCGATGCCCACTGCCAGTTCCTGAACTGCGCAGCCGGAACCATCGCGAGCACCACCACCGGGATTGCCAGCGCGGCCGACACGAGCAGCCGGTGCCGGAGCCCGGCCAGCCCGTCCGTAGCCTGCCTGGCGTCAGCCTCCGCCGGCCCGTCGTTCGACCGGACGTGCGGCACCGTGGCGGTATACCCGGCCTGCCTGACGGCCGCGATCAGCTCATCCGCAGTGATCGCAGCGGGACAGTCGACCCGCGCTGTCTCGGTGGCGAAGTTAACCGTTGCGGTAACGCCGTCCAGCTGGCGAAGCTTCTTCTCGATCCGGGAAGCGCACGAGGCGCACGTCATGCCCTCAATCTGCAGCTGGAGAACGCGCCGCGGATCGTCCGCCGCGACTCCCGCGCGGGCGGCGATGACCGCCGTCACCTGCACAGCCGGTAGTCGCCGGCCCGCTCCAGCGCGGCCGCAACCGACGCCTGGTCAAGCGGGCCACCGGCGGATACTGTCACCGACGATATGGCTGCCGGAATGAGGTCGACCGTCACGGACGACACGCCCTTCAGCGCGGCCACTTCCTCAGTGACCGCTTTCACGCAGTGACCGCACGTCATGCCGGTCACCTGCAACGTCGTCGTGACGTTCATGGTCCTCCTTCGCTGAGAGCCGGGTCAGGACCGCACGAGCCTGGCGACCGCGTCCGAAGCCTCGCGGATCTTGGCTGTGCCTTTGTCGCCGCCCTCAGCGATCGCCTCGGCGACGCAATGTCCCAGATGCTCTTCCAGCAGTCCCAGCGCCACTGACTCCAGTGCCCTGGTTGCCGCTGACACCTGGGTCAGGATGTCGATGCAGTACTTGTCCTCCTCGACCATCCGCTGCAGCCCCCGTACCTGGCCTTCGATCCGTCGCAGCCGCCGCCGATACTCGTCCTTGTTGCCGGTGTATCCGCGCATGTCGCCTCCCCGTTCTCAGCTCCCACATACTATACCCCCGTGTGGTATCCGCCTGGTCGGCCAGGCGCCGGATCATCGGAGCGGTTCGTGGTCTCGCAGAGTCAGCGCGGGGGCCGCAGGCCGGCCCTTGTGACCGTCAGGAGCCTGCGAACGGCCGCCTCCGAAGGCAGGCTCGCGGCTGCGGACAGGGCGTGCAGGCAATAGCTGGCAAGCTCGCCGGGAGCGACGTCGTCCCGGACGTCACCGGCCCGCGCGCCGTCAGCTATCAGGTCCCGGATCATCTCGTGCAGCTGTCGTTGCGCGGAGGCAAGGTGCTCATCCCGGTGCAGGGACGCCGCGAACTCGGTCTCGTGATGGCGGCCGGCCAGCCTGGCGATCAGCGCGTATGCCTCCAGCACCGCTTCGAGCCGCCGTGCCGGATCGCTGGTGTGCTCGGCGACCTGAGCGAGTTGGTGCAGGTGGCTGGTGATCTCACGATGGTGCCAGGCCTGCACGACCGCGTCGACGTCGGGAAAGTACTTGTACAGCGTCGCCCGGCCGATGCCGGCCTGCTCGGCGATCTGTGACATCGTCACTGCCCGCAGGCCGTGCTCCGCCACCAGAGCCGCGGTGGCGTCCAGGACCGCGCCGCGCACTTCCCGGCGATGTGCCTCGATCGTCTCATTCCATAGCTTCGGCATGTCGCCATAACTATACGAGCGGGCCACACTCAATACATGATGGCGCTGTGTAGACGCAACGTTTGACTCAATACACAGTGTCTCGATAGATTCCACCCACCGCGCCGGGTCCGGAGCCGTCCGGGCCGGCCCTGCTGGAAGGGAATGCGCATGCTGACCGCCGAAGCCCAGATCGAGACCGATCGTCCGAGCCGGTATCTCGTCCAGCTCTGCCAGCATGCGGCCGCGATGGCGGGCCCGCGTGGTCACCGGCCGCGCATCCACCCGGGTGGCCCGGCAGCGCACCCGGACGTGCAAATTCAAGCGGAATGGTCAGACACCGATGGCTGCATCAGGTTCGGCCCGTGGGGCATGTGCACGATCACCGCAGACGCGGCCGGCCTGCTGCTGCGCGTCGAGGCGGCTGATGCAGCGAAGCTGCATCTGATCCAGGATGTGCTAACCAGCGACATCCGCAGGTTCGGCAGGCGCGACCAGCTCACGGTGGACTGGCGCAGCCACCAGGCGCCTGCCGGATGACGGCGGGCTGACCAGCACGGCTGGCTGCGGTCGCCTGGCGAGCGCGCGGAGCAGGCACGGCTGAACGACGGCCATCACCAGGCAGAGTGCGGCGCCGGCCAGCCACATTGCCGCTGGCCCCACCGAACTGATCGCCTGCGTCGCCAGCAGCGGCGCTGCCACCGTGGCTACGCCCCAGCACAGGCCGTAGACAGCCAGGTAGCGTGTGGTCGCTTCGGCCGGGGCCAGGCCGGTCACTACGGCGAATGCCCGGCCGGTCAGCAGCAGGTTGCCGATGCTCCAGCAGACTGTCGGCGCCAGCAGCATGATCAGCGAATGCGATGCGGCGTACCCGGCCAGGCCGGCCGCCATCAGGCAGAAGCCGATGCCCGAGGCAGTCGCTCCGGAAAGGCTGGCGAGCGGTCGCGTCCGTAGCAGCGGCCGCACGAAGACAAGGGTCAGCGTGGATACCGCCATGACCAGGCCGGCGCTGGCCGGGTTGATTCCGTCAGCGGTGAGTGACAGTGGCAGCGCGACCAGCAGCAGCATGTAGATCAGCGCGAATGCGGTACCCGCGGCCGTCATGGCCAGCAAGGCTCCGTCCCGCCACGGTGAGCCACAGGCGGAAGCCGGGCCCGCCTGGGCGTCGGCGCCATGCTCGCCGGTCAGAGTCCGCGGGATCGGGCGATCCGCGGGCAACGCGTGATGCACGATCAGCGCGCAGCCCAGGCAGGTCGCGGCGTCGACCACGAAGAGCCAGCGCAGGCTTGACCGGCCGACGGCTTCGGCGATGATGCCCGCACCCATGTTTCCGACAGCCAGCGCCGTCGTCAGCAGGGCGTAGGCCGGAGCGCGCTGGTCGGGTGTTGTCGCCTCGGCGATCATCGCCTGGCTCGGCGGCTCGTAAAGCTCGAAGGCGAGTCCGAGCAGCAGGGCGCAGCCAGCCGCCACGGCGAGGTCCGGCGCGGCAGCGATGCCGAGCTGAGCCGCCGCGCAGCCGACCAGGCCGGTCAGGATCGTGCGCCGTCGGCCCAGCCGGCCAGCCAGCCGGCCGCCGAGCAGCCTGCTAGGAATCGTGGCCAGGCCGAACAGCGCCGAGACGAGCCCAGCCGCGCCGAGACTGGCCCCGAGGACGCGGCACAGCAGCACCGTGAGGAACGCTAGCGAGAACGCACCGAGTTGATTGACTGCCCTGGCCAGAGCGAGCACTCGGACCTCGTCGGGCAGCAACTTTTGAGCTCGAGCCCGAGCAAGCCGCACAGCACCTCCCGAAGTGACTAGCGAACGTAGTATCGTCAGTCACGAAACCTAGACGAGGCGAGGTGACCAGTCAAGTGCTTTTTGATAGTCACATCGAACTGCTGCTCGAGGCCGCGGTCTCGCTCGTGAACGACCTGACCGACGGCGAACGACACGGCAGGCCCTACACCGCGCCGGCCGGCCGCGAGCTGCTCACGGCCGCGGCGAGGGCTCTGCCCGCGAGCGACCGCGGGCGGGTGCCAGCGCAGTTGCCCGCCGAGAGCGCCGCCTACCTGTCGCGCACGGCGCGGGACATGCGAGACGTCTTCGAGGCTATACAGGAGCAGCGGGTCGGTGATGCGGCCGCTGCCATCAACCGGATGCTCCTGGAGACCGGTGCCCGCCCGCAGCTGGATCAGGCTCCGGGCGAGGACTGGCAGGTGCACTTTCACGGGTCGAGCGATACCTACGGAGTCGGCTGGAGCGCGGGCTGCGCCACGGCGCTGGCCCTGGCCGTCGGCAGCGACCTGGCCGGACGGCTCGGAGTGTGCCGCGCTCCGCACTGCGACCGGGTGTACGTGGACGCATCACGCAACTCGGTACGGCGGTTCTGCTCGGCCTCATGCCAGAGCCGCGTGAAGGCCGCCGCCTTCCGGTCCCGGCAGGGCGGCAGCGACGCGATTGCCGGGTGAGGCAGATTCAAATTCCACGCTCACACGGGCCAAGGCACGCGCTTTGAGCTAGGGGAGCTAGTCAGGCTCTCGTCGTTGCTGACCCGCGCAGCGGCCGCGCGAATTCAGCCACCTGTGCGGCACGCGGTGACGCAGGCCGCACCCCCCGGAGTTCCGCCCGCGATCCTGCCGATCGTCCGTGCTGCCCTGACCGGCCGAAGCCCCCGTCGTCCTGGCTGTTTCGCGGCTGCGACCGGTCGCCGGCAGCGATGTCTCCCCGTTCAGCGGGATAACGGGCGCACTGAACCTGATGCCCGGAGAGTCTTGGCCTACTGGGCAGGGATCGTTAGTATTGCTTCCTAACAGTTAACCGCGAGGAGGCCTGCAGCGGACATCGTCGTTGCCCGTCGTCCTCAGGCTCTGAATTTCAACCGTACGAACCAGGACGGCTGCCCGCGGCGTCGCGGACAGCGTCAACGATGGCCAATCGCCGCTCATCGATGATTTATGGCACCAGGCCGCAATTAAACATTGTTATCGGCATAGTGAGATATGGAGGTCTCGTGCCAAAACGTTCAGCCTTCGCAAGATCTGTAATTGTAGCGGCAGTATCCGCGCTGTCTCTTCTCGGTATTACCGGGGTTAGCCAGAGCGCGTTCGCCGATCCCATAGCTTTGGCGCCCGTACCGGGATCTGGTCCGTCGATCACCGTCGTCAATCCGGACCTGACGCCGAAGCTGGATAGTAGCGGCGCCGCGCAGACGACCCCGCAAGTCGGTACCCTCCTTCTCGCCGAACCGGGCACATGGACCGACATGGCGGGCACCGCTTTCGCCTACCAGTGGGCAACGGTCAACCCTGTTACTGGTGCAACGACCAAAATTTCGGGGGCGCAAGGAACCGCCAAGGACTACGTTCCCATCGACAACAATGTCGGTCTCGAGATCCAGGTGACGGTCACCGCGACCAATGCAGCAAACGGCGACACGCCCGGAAGCGCCAGCGTCGTGACCGAGTCGACCGCGGTGGGACTCAACCCCGCCGTAACAGCAGCTCCCACGTCGGGGCAGCCCTACACGACATGGTTCGGTGCCACGCCCGCCTACGCCTCCACGGCGTGGCTGACGATGTACGGCTTCCCGGACAACACCCCGCCGAGCGCTGGCATTGCCGCCGGGCATCCCGGCAGCAACATCACTTTCCCGAACAACAACGTGGGCCAGGGGATCCACACTCAGGCAGGCGGAACCGGGACCTACGCTGACCCGATTACGTTCGCTACCTCAAGTAACGAACTCTGGTACGGGACGGAAATTTACATTCCCCGATTCCATAAGTATTTCATCGGGGAAGACTCATGCACCGAGTGCAGCCAGGACATGCGAGGCGCATCGCCGAACAACCCGGACGGCACGATCGGGCCCGGGCCAGACGGCGGCCCGGGGATGATTCACTTCGATCTTTGGGTCGGCGGGCAAGACGCAGACTGGCCGGACGTGATCCTCTGCGAGGATGCGCTGACGCTCGACAACGCCGATGGCAGCCCGTTCATGGATCCGATCATCGTCAATCCGGGGCCCAACGAAGTCGTCGACACGACTCCGATCTTTGATCCGACGACTGACAAGTGCAACACCCAGCCCGATGGCAGCAGCACGTCGCTGGACAGTTCCATAGACGTTGGTCCATATCAGAATGTGCCTGGACCGGCGGGCGCCACCGGAACTCCGGACGGGACCGGGCTGTGCATTACCGATCCGGGTAACAGCGTGACGGTCGGCACGCAGGTCACGATGCAGCCCTGCGATAACTCTCAGGCTGACCAGAACCTGTCTTTCGCGGGTGCGTTCCTGATCTTTAACAACCTCTGCCTTGACATGGGCAACGGGCTGGGAGGCAATAATCCTGGCAGCACCAGTTCCGTGCGACTCGTCACATTGCAACGCTGCAACTTGAACGCAGACCAGCAGTGGGAGCTGAACAACGACGGGACGATCTCCGACATCCAGTCGAGCAACTGGGCACTGGCGGATCAAGGGAACGGCGTGCTGGTCGCAACCAGGAACGATAACTTCGCCTACAATTACTGGGACTTCCCGTTCCTGCGCAATGCGGATAACACGGCGCCCGTCGCCGTCAGCGCAGCGAGCGCGCGGCCAGGTTCGAGCCTCCATGTCACCGGTTCCGGATTGACGACACCAACTGCCGCAATCCATCTGGTCTCGGCCGCGAACCCGGCAGGCGTCTCACTCGGGACCGTGACAGCAGCAGCCGACGGAACGTTCGCAGCAACCGTGACCATTCCGTCAAGCGTCGGCATCGGCAAGTACCAAGTGCAGATCCAGGGTCTGACCGACGTGGTGCCCGCTGGCACAGCCGTCACGGATCAAAGCCAACTGCAATACGGCACCCTGGCGAACTTCGCCGCACTCAACCGGACAGCACCGATCACGGGCGTCTCATCGGACATTACGGTGGTAGCCAACTGCACAGGCTGCAACCTGTCCGGCGCTGACCTGTCCGGTGCCAGCCTCCCCGGCGTGAACCTGTCCGGCGCGAACCTCCAGAACGCGAACCTTCAGGACGCCAACCTCCAGGGAGGCAACCTGTCCGGCGTTAACTTCTCCGGAGCAAATCTGTCCGGCGCGACGGTGCAGGGCGCCAATCTGAAGGGCGCCAACCTGTCCGGCGCGACGCTGCAGGGCGCCAACCTGAAGGGCGACAACCTGCAGGGCGACAACCTGCAGGGAGCCAGCGCGTCCGGCGCCACACTCCAGGGTGCCAACCTCCAGGGCATCACAGCTACCGGGGCGGACTTCTCCGGTAGCAACCTCCAGGGCGCCAATCTCCAAGGTGGCCAGCTCAGCAACGCCAACTTCCACGCAGCACAGATCTCAGGCGCGAACCTCTCCGCCGCTGGGCTGCAAAACGCCAACTTGTCCGACGCCGACCTGTCGGGCTCGAACCTGCAAAGCGCGAACCTAACCTCCGCTACCTTCGCCGGTGCCAACGCCAGCGGGGCCAACCTCAAGAAGGTCGTCTGGTCGGCCACCACCTGCCCGGACACCACGACGAGCGACAACGACGGGGGTACCTGCACCGGTGATCTCGGCTAGACGGGCATCACCAGCTGGGTAAAGGCGGGGCTTGGGCGGGAGGAGCGTTCTCCTCCCGCCCAGCCCCGACGTTTGAGTTGTGTCGTTCGGTCACCGACGCCGCCCAGGAGCCCAAGACCGGGTTGAAGCGAGGGTTTGCCTCAGGTCAGCGACCAGATGCGCACGTCAACGCCCGGTTCGGCCACGATTCAGCGAGGCGCCGGTGTAGCTCAGTTGGCAGAGCAGCCGTCTTGCAAACGGTTAGCTGAAGCGGCCGTTTCGGGAGCGGGCTGGTCAGGCGGCTGGTGTCTGGGTGCGACGCCGGCGGCAGAGAGCGTCCCACTGGCTGCTAGCCGCGGCACGGAGCGATGATGGAGTCGTGACCCGGATGACCAGGCTGTGCGCAGGCGCAGGTCGCTTTGCAAAGCTATGTGCGGCTCGGCAGGGTGCGGCGCACAAGCCGGGGCAGGCGCAGCGATGACGAGCACGGCAATAGCGGCAGACGGCACCGACGTGCGCGCGATCGACGAAGGTGACGGTCCCGTCATCCTGTTCGTCCACCCTGGGCTTGATGACGGCAGATCGTGGGGCAAGGTCGCGGCACAGCTATCGCCTCGGTTCAGGGTGGTGCGCATCGTGCGGCGCCACTACCGGATGGACGTCCCGGCGGATGGCTACTCGATATCGCGGGAAGTCGGGGATGTCCTGGCACTGGCGGAAGCGATAGCGGAGCCGATGGTGATAGTCGGCCATTCCTCAGGCGCTGTGGTCGCCCTGGAGACGCTCGCGGCCTCGCCTGGCACGTTCGCGGGAGCGGTCCTCTTCGAGCCTCCGGTCGCCACCGGGCCAGCTGACCCCGCCGGAAGCCTAGCGCTCGCCAGGGCCAATGCGGCGGTGGCGGACGGCAAGCCCGGCAAGGCCGCGCAGATCTTCATCCGGGACATCGTGGGCATGCCAGCGTTCTCCGCGTGGATGCTCCGGCTACTGGTAGTAGTCCTCCCGCGTCTGCGGGCGCTTATCCCGCGGCAGATCACCGACCTTGACGGCGTCGGCCTGCGCCTGGACGCCTACGCCCGGATCACCACGCCCGCGGTGCTGCTTGGGGGTGAGCGGAGCCCGGCACACCTGGCGAAGTCGCTGGATGCGCTAGCCGCCGTCATACCGCACGCTGAGCGAGTGACGCTGCCCGGCCGTGACCATTTCGCCAGCCGGAAAGCACCCGCCGAGGTGGCCCGCGTCATTGAGGCCTTCGCACGACAGGTCCTGCACTGACGCTCGCGCGCCAATACCGCGGTGGTGTTGTGTCAGGCCAGCGTCGTTCAGGTCACTGTCACCGAGGCCGATGGGTAGAAGAGGGTTAGCCAGTACGAGGGGCCGCCGGCATTGGGGGGCGGAACGCTGTTGTAGCCGGCCTTGACGGCGTAGGTGCCGGACGCGTCGCCGAACGGGTTGACGTCGATCGTCACCGGCATCGTCTGGCCGGGTGCGAGGAGATTGTCGGTCCCCGCTGCCGTCGCGGCGTCATAGCCAGACGCGCCTTCGGGCGGGTCGATCTCGATTCCCAGGCTCTGGTAGTGGGCCGGGTACTCGCCGAAGTTCTGGACGGTGAAGCTGTCGGTGAGGTGCTGGCCGGGTGGCTCGGGCTGCTGCGCGACGATGAATATCGGCACCGCGCGCTCAGGCACGCCCGCCAGTCCGCCGCTGGGCCGCTCGCGGCCATGTCGGTCGGGAGTGGCCGGCACCATGATGACGGGCTTCCCGCTGAGCGTCAGGGCCTGGGGCGAGGCGATGCCGATGTCCTGGCCGTAGACCGGTGACTGGGCCCGGTAGCCGTCCTCTACCAGCAGGCCCTCCCAGTTGCCGTTGTTGCCGCCGGGCAGGGTGACGCCGTCCGTCAGGGTTTCCGAGATCTTGCCGTACTTCTCGGTGTCGATGGTCAGCATGCACTCCCGGTCATGGATGCGGTTGTCGTAGACATAGATGCGGGTCTGGCTGCCGACGACGGCGTAGCCGTAGGCGACGACCTGGTGGCTAGAACCGATATTCCAGAAGTGCCGGTCGTAGATCAGGCCGATAGGCACCGGGATTCCCTGGTCGAGGAAGTCCGTGATGAGGTGCGGGAGTTCCTGCCGGGTCATGCCCGAAGCCCCGCCGCCGGGGCATTCGAAGGCTTTGTGGAGCTCGCCGTAGATCCAGCCGCTGCCCGCGCCCAGCAGGCCGCCGATCGCTCCGTCGCCCAGCGCGCCGAGAAGAATGCCACCAGGGCCGACAATCCCGCCGAGGGCGCCTGCCAGGCCGCCGACCACCAGGCCGAGCGCGGCACCTACGGCCGCGTCCAGGTCCGGGTAGACACACGACCACTTGCCGAAGTTGTCGGCGAAGCTGTCGACCAGCCGGCAGTGGATCATCGCGTGCAGCCGGCCGTCGGCCGGATAGGTCATGCCGGAAGGGAAGTCCCCGGACCGGTGCGTCGGGATGGGGATGCCTGTGTGGTAATAGTCCAGCGACGAGTAGGCCATGCCGCCGCACAGGCCGGTCAGGGGGATCACGTCGTAGAGGCGCTCGTTGACGAAGTCGTTGTCGAAGTGCCAGCCATGCTCGCTCGCTGTGAACCCGGTCATCATGGATACGCCGCCAGCGGTGCCGAAGACCGCGCCGGAAGTGTCGACCGTGAACAGGTCCACGCCCGTCCCGTCTGCCACGATGCTGGCCGCCGACCCCGGCTCACCGGTGAAGCCCGGGACCGGCGGGACCGCCGCCCAGTCGGAGAGGCCGTTTTGCGGATCGCCGGAAGCGGTGCGCACCGCGCCGCTGCTGTCGATGGCGCACAGGGCAAAGGCCCCATCCCTGGGTACGGCGCCTACCGCCGCGCCGGGCGGGCCAGAGAAGTCCTCGGACACCGGGGCCCAGGGACCCATGAGGCCGTTCTGCGGGTCGCCGCCTGCGCAGGCGACGGTGCCGCCGGCGTCGGTGGCGAACAGTGCGAAGTGGTCGCCCCACGGCAGGACGGTGACGGGGGCGCCGGGGACGCCGGTGAAGGCATCAGAGATCGGTGCCCAGGGTCCCATCAGTCCGTTCTGCGGGTCGCCGCCTGCGCAGGCGACGGTGCCGCCGGCGTCGGTGGCGAACAGTGCGAAGTGGTCGCCCCACGGCAGGACGGTGACGGGGGCGCCGGGGACGCCGGTGAAGGCATCAGAGATCGGTGCCCAGGGTCCCATCAGTCCGTTCTGCGGGTCGCCGCCTGCGCAGGCGACGGTGCCGCCGGCGTCGGTGGCGAACAGTGCGAAGTGGTCGCCCCATGGCAGGACGGTGACGGGGGCGCCGGGGACGCCGGTGAAGGCATCAGAGATCGGTGCCCAGGGTCCCATCAGTCCGTTCTGCGGGTCGCCGCCTGCGCAGGCGACGGTGCCGCCGGCGTCGGTGGCGAACAGTGCGAAGTGGTCGCCCCACGGGAGCACGGTGACGGGGGCGCCGGGGACGCCGGTGAAGGCATCAGAGATCGGTGCCCAGGGTCCCATCAGGCCGGTCTGCGGGTAACACCCGGCGCAGCTGACCACGCCGCCGGCGTCGGTGCCGAACAGGGCGAAGTGATTACCCCACGGCAGCACAGTGACAGGCGCACCTGCCACCCCGGCGAAGGCATCCGACATGTTTATCCAAGAGAGAAATGAAAACGACATAACGTCCTCCGCAACATCCGGCGGCCGCGGCCTCGTGCACATCCGTGAACAGCCGCACTGGAGTCTCTTTGCGATCGTCGGGGGTGTTGTTCCGACCGTAGACTGGCCAGGCCTGCCGGGTAATCGGGAGAACTGCCTAGCTTGCCCGAGGCGCTGCCTACGTTTGGCGGGGATACCCAGGTCAAGCTCCTGAAGTTCATCCGCCCGTGGCTGTGACCTCTTTTTCGGGCGCATGCTGCCGCCTTATTCGAGCGCTCCGGCCTCCGTGACGTCAGCAGCCGGGGTACCGCCACGCCGGTTCGCGCCGGAAGCCCGTAAGTGTGCCGGTGGCAGCAGAACCTGGATGTCATCGGCCTGGGGACTCGCCGGTGACGGCAGCGCGAGACCTCCGATGCTGCTGCACGCCTGAACCGGACAGCGTCCCCGGTTGACAGCGGGTCTGCGCCCACCACGCTGGCCATCAGGCCAGAACCCGGGAAGCCGTTAACGTCCGGCATCCAGGCAGGTCGGTTGACCGCGGCGGAATACGAGCCGGCGAGGCACCAAAAACCTTGGGCACGTATTGGGCACGGGCGGCGACCCGACGCCGCTCCCAGCCAGTGCCAGCCGGACATGGCACTGCCGCCCGCGAAATCTGGCTGACGATGGAGATGTCGCCATGACCGCAGGTCAGCGCGCAAGTGCGCACGTCAGGGCCCGATTCGGCTACGATGCATCGAGCCCCCGCGGGTGTAGCTCAGTTGGCAGAGCAGCCGTCTTGTCAACGGCTAGCTGAAGGGGCTGTGAGCTGCTCCTACGCAGTCAGCGACTCGAATTTCGGCACGTATTCGGCGCGAGACTAGGCGCGGCGGGCGGACACACCGCGGGTGAGAACATCGCGGTCGACGTCGACTGGACGCCGCAGTCCGTGAGCCTATCGCCGGGTCCCGTGAGGCGGTGTCGATGAACACGACGGGAAGGACTCCGATGGCGTCAAGTGCGTCGAACGGGTCGACGGCGGTGCGCCGGACCACTCTGGGCTCACATTAGGTCCTCACCCGAACACCCGTCGCTGGATCTCGCGGCGGTAATCCTGCAGCGTATTGTCCAGGTGAACGCAGGCCGCCTCTGCCGCAGCCTCGGGCTCGCCATCCCGGATGGCACGGAAGATGGCATCGTGCTCTTCGACCGCGGCGCTCGCGTGGCCGCCGATGCCGCGCAGGCCAATGATGCTGACCTGGCGCTGCAGCAAACGAGCCTCGCGAACCGCCGCGACCAGGAAGAAATTGTGCGAGGCGGTGGCGACGCCCAGATGAAAGGCGTCGTCGCCCGCTTCGAACCCTGCCTTGTCAGCCCTGACGTAGCCATCGCGGCAGGACTGCGCCGCGGTCTCGATCACCCGCAGCTCCGCCGGGCTTGCGCGCGTCGCGGCGAGCCTGCTGGCCTCGGCCTCCTGGAGCCGCCGGAACTCGAACAGCATGAGGATGTGGTCCAGGTTGGTCGGCAGGAAGAATCCGCTCCAGCGCCTTGCCCCGAGCATGCTCTCCCCGTCAGCGACGTAGAGACCACGGCCCTTCTGCGCGCGGACCCTGCCGATCGCCGAGAGGATCTTGACCGCCTCGCGCACCATCGTCCGGCTGGCGCCGAGCCGTACGGCGAGATCCTGCTCAGTCGGCATCCGATCGCCGGACGCTAGCGCCAATTCGCCGATCAGTTGCAGGATCTGCTCGGCCACGAGCTCATAGCCGGGCCGGTAAGCACTTGGCTCCGCGCTGGTCTGGTCGCCCGCGGACGAGGACGCGTCATGGCTGTCGTACGTCGCCGGGAGCGCATTCACCGGTCTGCACCTCCATCGTTGGCCTGCTGCTGAGAACAGTATGGCTCAAGTCGATATACAAGATCTATCGATGCACACTACCACGCGTGAATGGCATATAAGTATGAAACATCTGGCGCTTGATTTATCTGAAGAAAACTTACGTTGGATATAGCTGCAAAATAGTATAGATCAGGCCGAAACGGCCATGAGCCTGCAACAATCATGAAAAAATGTCAGGTAAGGACCTTGACGGTAACGTCGGCGGGCGCGCTAAATGTGCTCAAGCTCATCTGAGTCGATCAATGAGTCTGTATGGGCGAGATATTCGCCCGCGGCACAGGCCAGAGGTGCGGGAGAGCGCGTGCTTACTAGGTAGTACACATCAGGCGGCCGCGTCGCCGAAGGGTGCGGCCGCCGTTGCGACAAACACAAGGCGGTGGAGTTGTTATGGCCCCAGTGAACAGCGTCGTCCGTGCGCGTGATCGAGCAAGACCTTCGTTCAGCCGCAGCATCCTGGCCATCGGCGCCGCCGCGCTGATGGCCGCTGCCGTCTCGGCATGCAGTGGCGGGAGCTCTGGTTCGGGCTCAGCCACGAAGGACGGCTTTAATGCAGGCTCCCCAGTCCGCCGGCCCGCTCACGGTCTGGGTGGACTCCACGCGCGTCCCGGCCGCGCACGCGTATCAGAAGGCTCATCCGAACGTGAAGCTCAACATCGTCACCTACGACGGCGACGCCAACGGCGCGGACACGTTGCAGACCAAGGTCGACCTTTATGACCGTACCGGCAGCGGCTGGCCCGATGTCGTGTTCAGCGCCACGGACAACGAGACGAGCTGGGCGGTCTCGGCCGGGTTCACGGCCCCGCTAAACGAAGGTCTCATCCCTCAGGCGACCCTGAGCAACTTCGCCACCGGCTCTCTGGACCCCTGCACTGTGAGTGGCAAGGTCTACTGCCTGCGCAACGACTTGTCCCAGGTTGTGCTGTGGTACAACGCAAGCCTCATGAAGAAATGGGGCTACCAGGTGCCGACGACCTGGCTGCAGTACGAGCAGCTCGGCGAGACAGTTGCGAAGCAGCATCCCGGATACCTGGTCGGAAACGCAGGTGACACCTTCACCCCCGAGATCTACATGTGGGCCAGCCAGTGCCAGGCCAACGACATCACCGGCCTCCGCACATTGACCGTCAACGTGACCAGCCCGAACTGCACGCGGATGGCATCGCTGCTCGACACGCTGATCAAGGCCGGCTCGATGTCGAAGCTCAGCGTGTTCAGCACGGCGTTCGACAAGAACGAAAAGGGCAAGGTGCTAATGCTTCCGGGCCCCGCGTGGTTCGGCGGCGCCGTTTTCGACACCACATCGGGACTCAACGTGCCGAAGGGGCAGATGGCCGCCGCGCCTGTTCCCCAGTGGCCCGGAACGTCCGCGCCGAGCACCGGCAACGTGGGCGGAGGCACATGGCTGCTGTCCGCGCACTCGGCGCACCTGAAGGAGGCCGTCAACTTCATTACCTGGGTTACGGGCAACAACGCCTGGCAGGACGAGCTGACTCCCGGCTTCCCCGCCTACGTTCCAGCGGCCAAGGTGTGGCTTGCTAACCAGGCCAAGTCCGACTACTACGCGCAGGACATTTCCGGCGTCCTCCAGCAGGCGGCAGGCGAGGTGTGGCCAGGCTGGGGCTACGGCAAATTCAGCCAGGAAGCCATCTGGGCCGCCACCATCGACCCGGGCCTGACCTCCGGCAAGACCATCGCCTCGATGCTGCCGGCCTGGCAGACCGCGATCACCAACTTCGCGACGAGCGACGGCTACCAGGTCAGTCCTTGATCTCGTCACGCACCACTGACCCGGCCGGGGCCCGCGCGCAGCGCGGGCCCCGGCCAGTCAAGGCCGGCCACGTCTTCGTTGCCGGCTACCTGATCCTGCTGGTCGCGTTCGGGGTCTTGCCGACGGCCTATGGCATCTACTTCGCGTTCACCAACGCCGGGAATACCTTCGCCGGGTTCTCCAACTTCGCCGGCGCCGCGAGGGACTTCCGGTACCTGCCTGCGGTCGGGCACGTCGCGATCTACCTGATCATCTGGCTGTCCTGCCTGGTGGTCCTCGTCACCGGGCTGTCGGTGGTGCTGCAGCAGTTGCCGGTCCGCCGCATCAGCAAGTTGGTGCGTTTCCTGTACTACCTTCCGGGAGCTCTGGCCGGCGCGGCCAGCGTCCTGGTGTGGCTGTTCATGCTCGACCCAACCGTCAGCCCCGCCGCGGCGCTCCTGCGGTTCCTGGGTTACGGCACTTTCGGCCAGGTCATCGAGCCCGGGCACCTGCCCATTCTGCTCGCGGTGATCGCATTCTGGACCGGGGCCGGCGGCTGGATTGTCGTGATGTGCGGAGCGCTGAACAACATCCCCGTCGAGCTCATCGAAGCCGCGCGCATCGACGGAGCTGCGGGCTGGAGCATCGCCCGGCGGATCCAGGTCCCGATGATGCGCAAGTGGATCGTGTACATGGTCATACTGGCGTTCGCCGGAGGCACGCAGCTGTTCGTCGAGCCCCAGCTCATCTCCTCGGCCAGTCTCGGTGTCGCCGGCCGCGACTACTCGCTCGCCCAGCTGTCCTATGACTTCGCGTTCCAGAACAACAACGTCAACTACGCGTCGGCGATATCGGTGGAGCTGCTCGTGGTCTCCGTGGTCGTGGCGGCGCTGTTCGTGACCAGATCAAGGTTCTTCGATGCAAGCTGACACCGATGCTAGCGTCGCGGTCCCGGCCGACGCCCCGACCCGGACGCGCGCCAAGCCGGGCAGCCTGCCGGGCCCGGCTCGCGCGACCGGCCAGTTGCTCATCGCGCTGCTCCTGGCAGCCTTCGTCGTCTTCTTCATCCTGCCAGTCCTGTGGCTGCTCCTGGCCGCGACGAAGACTGACCCGCAGCTGGTCAGCTCCAGTCCGCTGGCCTTCGGGTCATGGCATGCCCTGCGGCACAACTGGGACGCGCTGACCAGCTTCCAGGGCGACACCATCCTGCTGTGGCTGCGCAACTCGACGCTATATGCGTCCCTGGCCCTGGTGATCACCCTCGTCGCCGGCATCCCGGCCGGCTACGCACTGGCCATGACGGAGTTCCGCGGCCGGCGGGCACTCCTCATCACCACGCTGGTGGTCATGCTCATGCCAGCCACGACCTTGGTCATACCGCTGTTCCTCGAGCTCAACGCCGTCCATCTCATCGGGACCATCTGGTCGGTCGTGCTCCCGTACTCCTTCTATCCGTTCGGCGTCTACCTGACCTATATCTACTTCAGCACCGCGCTGCCACGAGACCTGCTAGCGGCGGCCCGCATCGACGGCTGTACCGAGTTCGGGGCCTTCCGGCACATCGCGCTGCCACTCGCCGCCCCGGTCGTGGCGCTCGTCGGGTTTTTCAGCTTCGTGGCGAACTGGACGAACTACTTCCTGCCCTACGTCATGCTGCCGTCCAGCAACGACTACCCGGTTCAGGTGGGGATCGGTCTGCTGCTCACCGATGTGCCGCAGTTCAACCCCACGGCCGGCACCGCCGCCGTGCTGCGGCCTGAGCTCGCCCTCGCCACCCTCATAGCCATCACCCCGGTCCTCATCGTCTTCCTGTTCGCCCAGCGCTTCCTGATCTCCGGACTGCTCTCCGGGGCAACGAAGGAGTGACATGGCACTGCCTGCCATTACTGCCTCAGTGCCGCTGCTCGAGCCGCCCGGCTGGGCACTCGCGGAACGCCAGCTATTCGACCTGCTCGACTACGCCTGGCGGCGCTTCGCCCGTGAGTTCACGGGCCCGGACGGACGCTCGCATTACCGGCACGAGATCACCTCCCGCGACGGCGTCGACGACTTCTACGAGACGTTCTTCAACTGGCCGCAGCTGTACCTGCTCGGCGGAGCGGACGATCTGCTCGCGGAGTCCGAGCGCCACTGGGAAGGGGTGACCGCACAGCTGACCGAGCTCGGCATGCTCAAGGACGAGTACGAGCGCGGCTATGACTGGTTTCATCAGGGCGAGAGCAACCTGCTGCTGTACTTCCTGTGCATGGCTGCCCCGGCCAGGTGGGCGCAGCGGGCGGTGCGCTTCGCCGAGCTGTACGTCGATCCTGCTAACGGGAACTACGACCCTTCCTCCCGCATCATCCGCCGGGCGCACAACGGCTCAGATCCCAGCCGCACGGGCCTGTTCGACGGGCCGCATTACCCGTGGCTGGAGAGCGAAGCGCGATCCTACGGGTTCCCCCTCGACTGGCTGGTGCCGGACGGCGCCCCGGAGCCCGAGCGGGCGCGGGACCCGCGACTGGCCGGCGAAATGGCCGCCCGCCTGGGCACCGGCGACACCGCCATGAACCTGGCGGCCACCGGGCTCATCCTCAACGCCTGGATCCTGACGGGCCAGCCGCGCTACCGGGACTGGATCGAGCGCTACGTCGCCGCGTGGGCGGAGCGCACGGCGGCCAACGGCGGCATCCTGCCGGACAATGCCGGAGCGGACGGGGTCGTCGGCAGCCTGCTGGACGGCCGCTGGTACGGCGGGCACTACGGCTGGTCCTGGCCTCATGGCTGGTACAGCGTAGGCCAGGCCGCCGCCGTCGGTGCTCTGGCGGCGGCCACCGTTACCGGCGACCAGTCGTACCTGGATCTCGTGCGCACCTCCCTGGACGCCCTGATCGACCACGGCAAGGTGATGCCCTTCACCGAATCTGATTCATCGATCCCGTCAAAGTGGCACCCGCAGCTCGGCCCGGACGCGGCCACCCCGACGCTGCTTGTCCCCTTCCGGCACAGTGATCGCGGCTGGTTCGACTACAACCCGATGCTGACTGCGGTGCCGATGACGCTCTGGCATTACAGCAATAGCACCTGCGACCTCCGGCGCCTGGAAAGCCTGCGAGAGGCAGCCGGGTACGACTGGCGGACAGTGCGCCCGTTTCGCAGCAAGGAAGAAGCCGGTCATGAAGAGCCCTGGTTCGCGTTCCTGGCCGGCGACAACCCGCTATACCCGGAGCAGATGCTGGCCGCTGCCCAGGCTCAGGCGCGCCACCGGCTCGCCCGGATGCGCATGTACAGCGGCACCGACGTCGGCGAGCCTGACATCCATCTGTGGCAGCAGAGCAATCCAGTCGTTACCGAGGCACTGGTCCAGCTGACCTGGGGCGGGCCGCAGGTGCTCTACAACGGCGGCCTGCAGCAGGCCCGGGTCCGGTACTACGACGCTGACCGGCAGCGCCCCGGCCTGCCTTCCTGCGTGGCAGCGCTCGTGTCCGGCATCGCGCCGCACGCGACGGTGATCGACCTGGTCAACCTTGACCCCGAGCACTCCCGCACGGTGATCGTGCAGGCCGGCGCGTTCGCCGAGCACACGATCGGGGCCGTGCGCTACACCGCCAGCCCGGACGACTCGTGGCTCGGCAGTCTTTATGACTACGGGCACGGCGAGCCTGCAGTTGTCGAGCACAGTGCTGACGTGCGCGGCCCCTGGCTGACCGTGGAACTGCCCGCCTCCACCCGGATAACGCTAACCCTGGACATGGACTTGCATACACGGACTCCCTCGTACGGCACGCCCTTCGACGAGGTCGGGCCGCCGGGCGCGTGAGATACCGGCAGCTGGGCACGCACGGCAGCGCCCGGCTGCTCAGGGCCCGCCGGAGCACCATCTGCACGGCGCGCCCCCCTGGGGAACAGCGCGACCATCATGAACAGGATCCCCCCGCCCGCGGCTTGCTGACGGCCGTGACCCAGGCGGGCCCGTTCCCGGCCGCGCCAGCGGCATGATCGACCGCCCGGCCATCAGCCAAAAAACCATACCGGGGTAAGTCGGCCTGTGGCGGCGACCTGCCTTGCCCGCCGCCCCGGATACGGCCCGGCTTGCTGCTCCGCGTGTCCGCCGACTGCTCGCGGGCACTGCGACCGCCGCCGATCGCTTTATCTGCGATGCGCTCGGCGAAAGCGATGAGAGCGCGGCGCTAGTGGTTCCGCAGTCCGCGGCGCCATGTACCGTGCTGGCTGGTGGGTCGGCCCACCCTCCGGCCTGCCCCGCCCCTTCTTCCGGCCCGAGTCTCGCCAGTTCGCCGGCAGGCAGCCAGCGAAATGCGCCTGCTGATACCCCGCCTCAGGTCGCTCGAGCGTCACGGCGAGCTGCAATCCCTCATTGCCGCGCCCCGAGCGAGTGTCGCACTCCTTCCCCCCGCCTCTCTTTCCCCTCACTCCCTCCGCTGTCCGGTCTCCCTCCCCCTCTTCTCACCCCGATCCAAACCAACACCCGTCAGTTCAGATCCCCGGGGCCCAGGGACCCTAAGCTCTCACTTCCGGTCGCGGATTCGCGCGGCTGTGCACATGCTCGCCCCCAGATCTCTAGGTCGGCGATGCGCCATAACTTGAGCACGTATTGGGCACAGCAGCGGCCCAGGGCCGCTCGTCGTGCAGCCTGGACATGGCACCGTTGGCCGCAACAGCCGACCGACCAATGAGATGTGGCAAAGACCGCAGGTCAGCGCGCAGATGCGCACGTCAGGGCCCGGTTCGGCTACCATGCTCGAAGCCCCCGCCGGTGTAGCTCAGTTGGCAGAGCAGCCGTCTTGTAAACGGCAGGTCAGCGGTTCGATCCCGCTCACCGGCTCCCTGTTGCACTCATCATTCGAGCGCCCGCTGGCCGATCTGGCCTTCGGGAGCTCGGTTTGCTGTCATCGGACCGTTTCGCGTGCCACCCTCGCGCTTGCGGAGCGCGTCTAAAACGTATGAACATCGACTGGAATGCGTGGAAACCAGGCGACCCTGCGGCGGCCGCCATGGCCGGCCCCCGTCTTCGGGAACTCATTGCCGCTGCGCGCGTCGACTTGCCCATTGCAGCGGCGCAGATCGATGTCGTGTCCGCGATCCTCGAGACGACTCTCGCGTCGCAGGCGCGCTCGGGCTCCGTCACGTACTCCGTGCAGTCCCTCGCCGCACAGCTCGCGAACGTGCTCGAAGACCCGGCCGATGCGACTCCGGTCGCGCACACGCTGATGGCGCTTGCCCGGTCAGCTGCCGCCATCGCTGGCTTCCTGCAAAGCGGCGTCACACACGTTGAATGGAGTGCAGCGCGAGACATCAGGGTCTGCCCTGACTGCCGCGCTAACTCAGCCGCCGGACCGGTGCCGATCGGGCAGCCCTTCCCCTCCGGCGGGGTCATGCCGCCGGGCTGCCAAGGGTGCCGGTGCGCATTGCTACCAGGACGCTGAGCGCCAGGCGCAACCAAGTCATCCGGCTGAACGTCCAATCCGGCATGAGGCGGAAGCTAGGCGCGACGACGACAGTCCTCGCCGCGGGGTCATTGCTCGCCGGGTGCGCCGCGGCTACCGCGACGACGGCTCCTGGCACGGTGACGGGCCAGTTCGTCCGAGTAGGCGGTCCGGCACCCGGTGCTGCGGTCCCGTTGCCGGGGCACGTGGTCGCGGTCGACTCGATGGGAGCGCGCGTTACCGTCAATGTGGGCAGCAACGGCCGGTTCAGCCTGTCGCTGCCCGCTGGCACTTACCAGCTGATCGGTTACAGCCCCCTCATCCAGAGCGGCAAGGCACGATGCGGCGCGGAGCAACCTGTCGTGGTGACAACTGGCAGACCCACACGGCACGTTGCCGTCATCTGTTCGATCCCCTAGCGCACGCGACCGTGCCGCCGACGACCTGAGGTGACCGGCCAGGGTCACCGGCCAGCGTGACCAGCGGGCCCGACCGGCCGGCCTGACCGGCCGCGGCTCAGCCGATGCGCAGCGGCAGCGAACGCGGCCCGCGGATCTGGCCCGTAGACCAGGTCACGGCGGCCGGATCAGCGAGGCTGAAGTCCGGCACCCGCTCCAGCCAGACCTCTAGCGCAACCCGCAGTTCCATCCGGGCCAGGTGTGAGCCGACGCAGCGATGAATCCCGAGCCCGAAAGCGGCGTGCCGGTTGACCTCCCGGTCGATGATGACCTCGCCCGCCCGGTCGAACTGGGCCGTATCGCGGTTGGCGGCCGGGAACGAGAGCAGGATCCAGTCGTCGGCCTTCATGTCGGCGCCACGCCACTGCATATCGTCCTTCACCAGGCGCGCCATCGTCACCGGCGCGTAGGCGCGCAGGAACTCCTCCATGGCGGTCGGCAGCAAGCCGCGATCGGTGACGAGCCGCTCCCGGTCGGCCGGTGTCCTAGCCAGGTGCCACAACGACGAGCCGATCGCGCTCCAGGTTGTGTCGATCCCCGCGATGAGCAGCAGGGCCATCGTTCCGACGACGTGGTCGGCCTCCAGCTTGTGCCCGTACAGTTCCGCGTTCAGCAGGTAAGTGGTCAGGTCCTCGCGCGGGTTGTCGAGGTGGTCGTGTACCTGGTCGAGCAGGTAGTTGAACAGCGCCTGCATCCGCTCGATCCGCTGCTCCGGCGGCAGGTTGACGCCCTCGAGCGTGCTCTCCACGAACCGCGCGAACTTCGGGCCGTCCTCAGGCGGGAACCCGAGCATGTCCGCGATAACGCGCATCGGGATGTGCTGGGCGTACTCGGCGGCAGCGTCGACCACATCTCGCCCGGCGAACGAGTCGATCAGCGAGTGGCAGAACGCCCTGGTCGCGTCCTCCTGCCTGGCCACCGCGGTCTTGGTGAAGGCCGGGAGGAGCAGCTTGCGCGCGTCGTGGTGGAACGGCGGGTCGGAGGAGATCGGCGGCGAGCCGCCGATCGGGGCCGCCTCCTTCGGTGGCCGGAAGTTGCTCATGATGATCGCCCTGGACGAGAAGTGCTCGGTGTCGTAGGCGACTGCCGACACGTCCTCGTAGCGCACCGGCAGCCAGCCGCCACCGAACCGGCCGGTGTGCGCGATCGGGCAGCGCTGGCGCAGGTCGTCCTGGATCACGTACGGGTCTGCGGCCCACTCCGGCTCCAGATGCGAGAAGTCGGTCGCCCAGTCCGACACCGGCCCGGTGACGATCTCGTTGCGTACGCCGAGCGGGCCCTCCACCTCGTCTTCCTCGATGTAGTCCCGGCTGAATCGCTCGTCAACGGCCATGGTCAGGACTCCTCGATCAGGTCGATGGCACGCTCTGGGCAGTTGGCTGCCGCGAGCCTGGCCTCGCGTTCCTTGTCGGGCGGCACGATGCCGTCGCCGAGTACCAGGCCGAAGCCCTCGTCGTCGTCGCCGAACAGGTCAGGAGACAGGTCGTAGCAGCGGCCGTGACCCTGGCATTTCTCGGTATCAATCTGCAGCTTCATCGCTCAGTTCCTGTCTGTGCGGCCGGGTCCGCCGGAGCGGCCTGATCGGCCTGATCGGCGCGGCCGTCCGGGGCGAGCGCGGTCACGACCCTGGCCAGCAGCGCAGCCCATTCGTCGTCGTCAACCGGGTGCAGGTCCGGAGTCACCAGCGCGCTGCCCATCGACAGCAGCAGGCAGAAATGCGCCAGGGCATCCGGCGAGATGGCCGGGTCAATCTCCCCGCCGGCCTGCGCCGCTCGCATCAGCTGGGCCAGCCAGTCGGCTCGCTCGCCCATGTAGTCGCGCATCTGCCCGGCGACCTCGCGGTCGCGGCGGGCCGCGACGAGCGCCTCGACGATCAGGTACCGGCCGGGTCGCAGCAGCGTCTGGCCGATGGCCAGCAGCAAGTCGGTGATGGAACGGTCCGGATCCGCGGTGAACATGTCGGCGAGTAGCCGGCGGCCATGGGTGCGCAGCGCATCGACCAGCAGCTCGGCCTTAGAGCCGAAATGCGCGTACATGGCGCCGTTGCTGACGCCTGCCGCCGTGGCGATGTCAGCGACCCTGGTGCCGTCGTACCCGCGGTCGGCGAACACCTCCGCAGCCGCGCGCAGCAGCCGCTCGCGTGTCTCGGTGGCGGCGACTCCCGCGATGCGGCCCATGCGTCAAATTAAACGAACGTTCATCTAATTCGTCAAGACCCACCGACGTTCCGTCCCGCTTTACCCGCGGTCCGGTGGCCGGGCCGGTCCTCGGGCTGCCAGCCGACGCTTGCATCCACTGACGCGGATAATTAGTGTTATGTACCATAATGGGCATCAGCCGTCGGACCTGGCGCGGGGGATTAGTGGACTTCGACGACCCGGCGTCTGGCCCGCAGGCCGGGAGCACCGGCTGGCTCGGCGACGCGACGATCGGGGTGCCGGTGGCGCGCGATTGCCTGCCAGACGGGCGCCCGAGCATCGTGATCGGGGACGTGCGCCGCTACGCGGCGTTCAATCACCTGCAGGGCAACAACCCGGAGCATGACGGCGGCGATTGCGGGGTGGTCTGCTGCGCCGAGGTGCTCGACGCGTTCGGCATTCGGCTGACCGAGGCTGAATTGGTCGCGCACGCCACCCGGTGCCGCGAACTGCATGTTGTGGCCGGGCACCCGGAGCAGTCGGGCTGGACGCTGCCCGCCGACCAGGTCGCGATCCTGCGTGACTACGGGATTGCGGCCCGCTGGACCGGCGGCTGGTCACTGGACCAGCTGGCCGCCTCGGTCCAGGCCGGCCAGGGCGTGATCGCGGCCGTCAACGCGGGCGTGCTGTGGAGCGACCCCGGAGTGCTCGGGCACGGTCAGGCGAACCATGTCGTCACCGTGACCGGCGTCGCCCGCGATCCCTACGACGGCGCGCTGCAGGGCTTCTTTATTAACGACAGCGGCAACGGCCGGTCGGCGCAGTTTGTCAGCGCCCATCTGATGACCACCGCGTTCGCGCGGACCGGCGGCTTCTGCGTGGTGACCGATGCGGGCCTGGCGCCACCGCCGCCTAGCTGACGTCCTCACCCGAGAAGGAACGTGGCCCGGATCCGGCCCGGCCCGTCGACGCTACCCGGCCGGGCGCCGCCAGCCGGGGAGCGCGTCGTCGACCACGGCGGCCGCACGTCGCAGCAGGATTTCCTGCACAGTCTCCGCCGCGGTCAGCGCCGAGTTGTCCAGCCAGAGCCCGATCCGCGGCGTCGCGGCCAGCTGCTCGTCGAGATCCTCAGGGGTGAATTCGCCGGGCCGGTACGCGGTCTTGCCGGTCGCCTGGTGCCGGGCCAGCTCACGGGCCCGGACGGTGTCAACCGACGGACGCAGCACGACCAGGTGCCGGGGCCTGGCCCGGACCGCTTCCAGCCACCGCACCACGTCCGGGCCGAAGATGTTGTCCTGTACCACCGTGGTAAACCCGGCCGAGCAGTAGTCACCGGCGACGCTGGCGGCCAGCCGGTAGCGAAGGTCGAGCAACCGCCGCGCTTCCTGCTGCCGGGCATCGCCGGGGTGCACCCAGCCGGTGACCGCCCACCGGTAGAACTGGCCGCCGCGGACGTGCACTCCATGGTCGAACTGCCGGGCGAGCAGGTCTGCGGTGGTGGACTTGCCAGCCGCCTGCACGCCAGTGACCAGCCAGACACCTGCCGTCGCGGCCCTGGCGTCAGCCATCGTCACCCGCTGCCGGGAAGCCCGAACATGGGCAGGCATTCCTCCAGGCCCTCGATCGTGACCGGAACACGGCGGCGGGCCGCCCAGGTCTCGCGGCTCAGCCGGAACCTGACCTCGGTGGCGGGCTGCCCGCGGCGGACCTGGCGGCTGATGCCATCCGGCTCATAGCCGAGTTTGCGTGACACCGCCCGGGATGCCGGATTGTCGCTGAAAGCCGAGGACAGCGCGTACTGAGCCCCGAGACCGGCGAACGCCAGGTGCAGGATGGCAGCGCGCATCTCAGTGCCCATGCCCTGCCCGTGGAACGCCCGCCCGAGCCAGGACCCGCTGCTTACCTCACGCACGATCGCGAAGTCCTTCGCCCCGATGCCCTGCGTCCCGACGACGGTCCCGTCGCGCACCACCACGAGGTCGAGAGACCAGGCCGCTGGCTTCCACGCGGCCCACTTCGACCAGTGGTACTGCAAGGTTCCGCGCGCCCGGTCCGGCGGGTCGGCGTCCGTCCACGGCACGGCGAACGGCTGCACCGCGTCATCGTGCACGCCGGCAGCAGCCAGAGTGGCGAGCGCATCCAGGTCGGACTGGGACGGCAGGCGCAGCTCAAGGCCGGCCGTCCGCAGCCGGAGTCGGGTCAGGGGCCACCAGATCGATTCCACCGGCCAAGTGTGCCGGTCGTGCCAGGTACCCGGCATTCGGTTTTCGCGGCGGGACTGCCGCCTGGGGGCAGCGACAGTACGAGTACTGCCCCTCTTTTGGCACCGATCGTGCGACTGCTGCCCTTGGGCCTGGCTCATGCCGTCAGGCGTCCGGGCCCGGCCGGTGAGCGGATACGGTAGCGAACGTGAACTTGCGGGCAGCCAGAGTGCTGAGCGCCGCCGGGGTCCTGCTGGCGGGGCTCGGAGCGGCCGCTGCCGTGCTGTGGCCGGCCGGGCAGGCGGCCGCGTCGCCACGCGCGGACCAGCCAGGGGCCACCGTGCTGATTGGCATTCCCGGCCTGCGCTGGACAGATATCTCCGCCGCCCGCACTCCGTCCCTGTGGCGGCTGGCCGAGCACGGCTCGATCGGATCGCTGTCGGTGCACGCCGTCCGCAGCGGGCCGACGTGCCCGGCGGACGCGTGGCTGACGATCAACGCAGGTGCGCGGGCCACCGTGGGCCCGCCGCCCTGCCGTATGCCGCTCATCAGCCAGTCCGGCGTGACGAGGTCCGCCAGGGACCAGGCAGGCCCCGGCCCGGCGACCGTGCCAGGCATGCGCGGAATCGAGCGGGCCAACGGGCAGTACTGCTACAACCCGTACTGGGGCGTGCTGACCGGCCCGGCCAGGGCCTGGGGATGCGGGACGCCGACCGGAACGCCTACCACCTCGCCGCCAGGCTGTGCGCTGGCGATCGGGCCGGGAGCCGCGCTGGCGCTGGCCAGCCCCGCTGGCCGGGTCCCGCTGTACGTGGCGTCCGCGCCGGCCAGGCCACGTTCCCTGCTGGTGAGGTGCCCGCTGACGGTAACCGATCTCGGTGCGCTGCCGTCCGCCGCGCCGGGAACACAGACCAGCGCGCGGACCGCCGCGCTGCGCGCCGCCGACGCGGAGGCTGGCGCGATCATCGCGGCCGCGCCAGCCGGAGCGCGCATCGTCGTGGCGGGGCTCGGTGACGACGCCAGTGCCCAGCTGCGAGCGATCATCGTCAGCGGGCCGGGCTTCGGCCCTGGCCTGCTGCGGGGGACTTCCACCCGCCAGCAGGGCATCGTGACGATCACCGACCTGACGCCGAGCCTGCTGGACTGGCGCGGCGACGCCGTGCCCGCCGGACTGACCGGCGCGGTCATCGGCAGCAGCAGCCGAGGTTCGCTGAGCTCGGCGATCAAGGACCTGACCGGCCAGGACACTGCCGCCCAGGTCTACGCCAGCACGATCGGCTGGTTCTTCCTGATCTACGCAGTCACCGAGATCGCGGTCTTCGCAGCGCTCGCAGTCGCGCTGCGCGGCGACGATCCGGACCGCCGGCGCCGCCGGGTCGCCAGCTACCGGATCGCCGGCGTTGCCGCGGCCGCGGTGCCGGCGGGCACCTTCCTGGCCGGCCTGGTGCCCTGGCCGCAGCTCCCGCACCCGGCGGTCCTGCTCTACGGACTTGGCCTGGCCTGGGCCGCGCTGATCGCCATCGTGGCGCTCAGCGGACCCTGGCGGCGCGGCCCGCTCGGGTCTCCCGGTTTCGTCTGCGCGATCACGGTCGCGGTCATCGGGCTGGATGTTCTGACCGGCTCGCATCTCCAGCTCGGCTCGCCGTTCGGGCTGTCAGCACTGGAAGCCGGCCGGTTCTACGGCATCGGCAACAACGCGCTCGGGGTCTACGCGCCGGCCGCGATCCTGACCGGCGCCTGGGCCGGACTAGCCGGGCTCAGCGGACCAGACGGCTCTCGCCGGCGCGCGATCGCGGCTGCCGGGTCCGTCGCTGTCGTGGTCGTCATCGTCTGCGGCTGGCCCGGCTTCGGCACCAAGGTCGGCGGCACGATCGCGCTGGTCCCGGCCTTCCTGGTCTTGCTCGCCGGGCTCGGCCGGGTCCGGATCTCAGCCCGGCTAGCCGGGCTCGTGCTGGTCAGCGGCCTGGTCGTGATCGCACTAATCGCCGTGGTCAGCTACAACTTCCCCAGCGCGGGACCGTCGGACATCAGTGACTTCGTCCGGCAGATCCTGCACGGCGACGCGCTGGCCATCTTGCGTCGTAAGGCCAGCGCGAACGTGGGCTCCCTGACCGAGACCTGGTACACCCCGGTGGTGCCGCTGATCGTGCTGGTGACCGGTGCCATGCTGGCCTGGCCAGAGCGGATGCGGCAGCAGACCCTGGCCGTGGCGCTGCGGGCTCAGCCGCTGCTGCGCCCGATCCTGTTCGCGGTCTGGCTGGTCTGCCTGCTGGGCTGGCTGGCCGACGATTCAGGGGTGAGTGTCACCGGCGCGGCCATGACCCTGACGCTGCCGCTGGCCGTGGTGCTGCCGACCGGATTCGCCCTGGTCGGCGGCGGGCAGACCGCGGCGGGCGCCCCCGGCGGTCGTTCGCCGGCCGGCCGCGCGGCGGATCTGCAGATTGGCACCGACGGGCCAGTTCAGGCACCGGGCAGACCCGGCTAATCTGTGACGTGCCGCGGGCAGACCGATAATGCCCCCGGCTGTCCCAGCCAGGAGGGCCGCGTGCAGTACCAGGTGTCCAGGATGGTGGCCGGGCCGCTCCTGAAGCTGCTCGCACGGCCCACAGTGATCGGCGCTGAGCACATCCCGGCGGCTGGCCCCGCCATCATCGCCTCGAACCACCTGTCGGTCATCGACTCGATTTACCTGCCGCTCATGGTGGAGCGGCCGGTGAGCTTCGCCGCCAAGTCGGAGTACTTCACCGGTACCCGGCTGCGCGACCGGGCCGTTGGTGCCTACTTGCGGGCCACCAATCAGCTCTCCACCGACCGGACCGGCGGCCGGGCCGCGCAGGCAATGCTGGATGCCGCCCTGGCCCACCTGAACTCGGGTGAGCTTTTCGGGATCTACCCGGAGGGGACGCGGTCGCCGGACGGTCGTTTGTACCGCGGCCGCACCGGCATCGGGTTCCTCGCGCTGAACTCCGGCGCGCCGGTGATCCCGGTCGCCATGGTCGGCACCGAGAAGATGCTGCCGCCCGGCCACCGGATCCCGCGGCCGGGCAAGATCGAGATCAGAATCGGCGAGCCGATCCCGTTCGCCGAGTTCCGCGGGCAGCCAGCCGGAGCCCGGCAGCGTCGCGCCGTCACCGATGAGGTGGTCCAGGCCATTCAGAAGCTGTCCGGGCAGGAGTACGTGCCGGTGTACGCCTCGGTCCGGAAGGAAGAACTGGCCGCCGCCAACGGCCAGGCCGACGCGCGCTGAGCCGCTCCGGCAAGACTGGCCGGCGCGGCTGATCGCAGACCGCGGCCGCTATTCCTGGCCGCCCCGCTCCGCCCGCGCTCGCCTTAAGTCCGCCGGCAGTGCCCGGAACGATTCAGTCTGCTCCTGGCCGGGCCGGTCCCAGACGAAGATGGGCTGGCCGCTGGTGTCCCTGTCCTCGCCCTGATAGCCAGCGGGCTCCTCGTACTGACCTGACTGGCCGTAGCTGCCCTGGTCCTGGTAGCCCCCGCCGTCGCCGTATCCACCCTGGTCCTGGTAGGCGCTCGGCTCACGCTCAACCGGATCCCACAGCGACCCGCTCGGCGACAACGGTGCCGGAGTTGGCTGGCGAGGCGTGCGGACCGGCAGGCCGGACGCGGCCACCTTGGGCGGCTCTGGCGGACTGTCCTGCCAGGTGGGCGGCTGGTTCTGCCAGGCTGGCGCCCGGTCCGGCTGCGACGGCGGCCAGGCATCCTGACGCTGCGGTTGCCAGGCGTCCGGCTGTCGCGACGGCAACGGGTCTGGAGGGCCGGATGGCGGGAAGTCACCGCGCGGACGCTGGCTGGCGGGCATCTGGCCGTCCGGATTCGGCCCGGCAAAGCGGCCGCCACCGAACTGGCGGCCGCCGAACTGGTCACCGCCGTTCTGGTCACCGCCGAATTGGTCACTACTGAACCGGTCACGGCCTGCCTGGTCACCGCTGAACTGGTCACCGCTGAACTGGCCAGCCGCCCGGTGCCGCGCGCCGGCGCCGCTCCGGCTGGCGGCAATGTAACCAGCGGCACCGCTGGATCTGACCGGGCGGCCGGGCTGCCGGTCGTGCCAGTCCTGCTGATCGTCGTCGCCGGGGTCATGCCGCTGGTGTGCCGGGTGCCACATCGGGTCGTCTGCCGTCGCCTGATCAAAGGATGCCGGGGCGGCACCCGTATGCGCGCTGGCCGGCAACGCGGGCATGGCTGACCGTGCGCCAGCCGCGTGCAGGCCCGGCGCCGCGGTCCAGGGCAATTCGCCTTCCGGAGCTGAGGCGGGTTCCCACGGCGGCGATCCGGAGACCACGGGTTGCCTGCTCACCGCGCGGGAAGCCGGACTGACCAGCCGGCCGGGGTCGGGCGCGCCCGCTGGGATGGAACGACGCCGCTCGGCCAGGTCAGCCCCGGTCAGGCCGGAACCACTGGCAAAGACGCCGTGATCGTCGCTGATCACCCGGCCGGGCACAACGCTCGCCGGGCCAAGCTGCCGCCGCGGCTCGGGGCCGGGCGTGGCGAACAGCTCCAGCATCCGGTCAGCGTCGCCGGCGCTCGCCTGCGGATACCGGGACTGAGCCTGCCGCGGCGTCCACTCGGCGGTGATGACGGGCGAACGGCTGGTCCGCCGCCGGCCGGTCAGCGCGTAGACCGCGATCAGCAGCAGCAGAATCAGCAGCAGCGCGCCGGCCACCTCGCCGGCCCGGATGACCTGGTGCGCGATGCCGGCGGTCGAGGAAGGCGCCGCGACGGCTGCCGGAGCTACCAGTGGCTGCGCGCCTTTGCCCGCCGGGCTCGCGATCGGTGTTGCCAGTCGGGCCGCCGCCTGCAGGGCCTTGTCGGCATCGACGGCGCCATAACCGGAGCCGTCGGCCAGGCCGCCTGCCCGCCGGTACAGCGTGCTGCTGGTGAGGGCCTGCTTGACCTGGGCGGCCGACAGAGCCGGATAGCGGGACCTGACCAGTGCGGCCACGCCGGACACGATGGCGCTGGCGGCGCCGGTGCTGTTCATGGCCTGATAACCGCCGGCGCGTCGGCGGCCATGACGTTCCGGCCGGCCGCCGTCAGTGTCACGTAGCTCTGGTGGCTAGACCAGGGGGCCTTGTTGAAGGCGGAGTCGAAGGCGCCCACGGCAATCACGCCAGGGTAGGCGGCTGGGTAGTTCGCCGCGTTCGTCGTCGCGCCGTCATCGCCGGCCGGAGCGACCAGGACGACATTGTGCGCCAGCGCGTTCTTGACCGCGGCCTGCTCAGCAGCGCTTCCGCCCGCGGCGGCGCTCGCCCCGCCGGTCCCCGCCGCGCCCGGCTGGCCAGGATCGAGCGGCAGGTCGATGACGGTGGCACCGTGCTTGACTGCGTAGTTAATGCCCGCGGCGATCGCGGCCGGGATCGCGGCAGCGACGGAGGCCTGGGTGAGCTCAGGGTCATCGGCCGGCAGTGTCACCGGCACCGAGAGAATGTGCGCCTTGGGCGCGACGCCTGAGATTCCGGAACTGCCGGCGGACCCGTGACCGCGGCCGGCAATCAGGCTGGCGATGGCGGTGCCCTGTTCGCCGAAGTACTGGCCGGACGCGACGGGCGCACCGGACAGTTGCGGAGCGGTGGTCACTGCCGCGGCCAGATCGGCCTGATGTGAGTCGACGCCGTCGCTGAGCACCGCGACGGTAACGCCGCTGCCCTGCGAGGAAGCCCAGCTTGCGGTGACGCCGAGCTTGGTGAGCCACCACTCGGAGTGCCGGGTCTGGTCAGCCGAGGCGGGCAAGGCGCCCAGGCCAATCGAGATGACCGCGGTACCGGCTGCGATGAGCGCCACGGCGGGGCGGGAAAACCTCAGTGGCACCGTCCTAGCCTTCCATGGTGGGTACCGCACATTGTGCCATGTTCTAGCTATTTGCGTGCTATCTGAGCGAATCTGGCCGGTGCCTGGTGCTGCCCGCACCGGGCTCTGCCGCGCCGGGTCTGCCCGAGGGCTCTCAGCTAGCTTTGGCGGGGGTCAGCCGGACATGCGCGCCTGGTGGCAGACCGAGCTGCTGGGCCGCATCACCGGAGTTGATGGCCAGCGAGATGAGCCCCGCGCTGTCGGTGAACGCGACTATCTCGCCGGGCGCGCCGGCCGCGAAGGTGTCCAGGTAGGGCACGGTCAGCTGGCGGCGGCCGCAGAGCACGACGAGCGGCGAGCCGATGCCGATGCCCAGCCGTCCCGCGTCGGCCGCCGGGATCGACAGTTGCACGTTGCCGAACCGATCCACCGACATCACCTCGCCTTCGGCGGAGCCCTCGTGCAGCCTGCTGGTGGGCGCCGGCAAGGCGACTAGGTCGGCAACGCTGATCTCGTCGCCCGCGTCGGCGAGTTCGGTGCCCGCGGCGAGGTGCGCGGCGACTGGCATAAAGATGTCCCGGCCTTGGAACGTGGCCGAGACCGGATGCAGCCAGAGTTCGCCATTGGTGAGCTGAATGGCGGTCTTGCCGCCGCCGAGCGCGGCGATGGCCCACGACAGCAGGCCGTTGTCCGGCCCGACCAGGATGCTGTCGCCGGCCGCGACGGCGACCGCACGGCGCGCGGTGCCGACACCAGGATCCACGACCGCGACGTGCACCGCGGGCGGCAGGTAAGCGACCGTCTGCGCGAGCACTGCCGCACCACGGCGGACATCGCCCGGCGGTACCAGGTGCGTGATGTCGATGATCTTGGCGGCAGGCGCGATCCTGGCCGCCCCGCCGTGGCATGCCGCCACGAACCCGTCCTCAAGGCCGTAGTCAGTCAGGAAGCTCATGTAGTGATAGACGGTCACGAGTGGTGAGCGTACGTCGCCAGCGGCCCCGCGCATAGTGAGGCACGATAACGCCCGCCAGGAACTGGCCGCCTAGGATGGCGGCGGGCGCGGGTTGCCGGGAGGCCAGATGGCTGGATTGTCCGAGCGTGACATGCGCATCCTGGCCTTCGAGCGCAGCTGGTGGCGGCAGGCAGGCGCCAAGGAACGCGACATCCTCGAGGTGTTCGGCGTACCCGTGACCAGGTACTACCAGTTGCTGAACGAGCTGATCGACCGGCCGGAAGCGGCCGAGTTCGACCCGGTTCTGGTCACCAGGCTGCGGCGGCAACGCAGCCGCCGGCGGCGGATGCGGTCGGCCAGCCCGGACTGACCGGGCGCACTAACTCACGCCGACCCCGTCCAGTGCGCGCAGCTGGTCGGCGAACCAGCGCGTCGGCGGCATCGAGGCGGCGGCATCGGCCAGCGCGACGCTGCGCCGGGTCCGCTCCGCATCACTCATGGACAGCGCCTCGTGCAGAGCCTGCGCCGTCTGCGAGACGTCGAACGGGTTCACCATCAGCGCGTGCTCGCTGAGCTCGGCCGCCGCGCCTGCCTCGGTGGACAGCACCAGAGCGCAGCCGAGATCGGACAGGATCGGCCCTTCCTTGGCGACCAGGTTCATGCCGTCCCTGACCGGGTTCACCAGCAGCACGTCAGCGAGCCTGCAGGCGGCCAGCGAGCGCGGGTAGTCGTCGTTGACCTCGAGCAGCACCGGGTCCCAGCCCGGCACAGCGAACTCCTGGCTGATCTGCCCGGCGACCCGCTGCACCGCCTCGCCGTACTCGCGGTACTCCGGCAGGTCTTGCCGGGACGGGTAGGCAAAGGCCAGGTGCACGACGTTGCCGCGCCACTGCGGCCTGGTCCGCAGCAGCTCTCGGTAGGCCTCCAGGCCCCGGACGATGTTCTTGGACAGCTCGGTCCTGTCAACCCGGACGATGAGCTTGCGGCCGGCCGCCGCCGCGGTCAGCGCAGCCCGGCGGGTCAGCACATCCCGCTCGGCGGCGCGGGCCCGCAACTGGGCGGCGTCCACGCCCAGCGGGTGGACGCCGATGCTGGTGACGTGCCCGCGATAGCTGACATGGCCGCGGCCCCGGTCGGCATCCGCACCGAGGAACGCCTCGCAGCAGTCGACGAAACTGTCGGCCCAGCGCTGACTCAGGAACCCAGCGTGGTCGGCGCCCAGTATCCCGGTCAGCACGGCGCGGCCGGCCTCGCCGGGCAGCGTGCGGTAGTAGTCGGGCGGTGCCCACGGCGTGTGCGAGAAGTGGGCGACCTGAATGCCGGGCGCCCGGTCGGCGAGCATGCGCGGCGCCAGGCAGAGGTGATAGTCCTGGATCACGGCGCGAACACCGCTCTGTCCAGCGGCCGCGGTCGCGAGCGCCTCGGCGAACATCTCGTTGTAGGCGCAGAACGCCTGCCATTCCCGGTCGAAGCCGGGACCGAAGCTCGGGCTGTTCGGGATGTCGTAGAGCATGTGGTGGACGAACCACAAGGTCGAGTTCGCGACCCCGTTGTAGGCGCGCTGGAAGATCTCGGCCGGGATGTCGAGCATCCGCACCGCCGCGCCAGGCCCGGTCTGGGCGTGATCGAGTACGCCGCCTGGGGCCGCCCGGGCTGCGGCCCGGTCGGCATCGCTCAGCGCGGCACACACCCACAGCATGTCGGCGTCCTCGGCCACCGTCGACAGGCCGGACACCATCCCGCCGCCGCCGCGCTTAGCCGACAGGCACCCGTCGTCACCTTGCGTGAAGGAGACCGGCCCTCTGTTGGACGCGATGAGTACCTGACCGCCCGCATTCGCTTCGCCCATGTACTGCCAGATTAACTGTCTGGCGGACGGAAGCCAGGCGGCGGCCCGGCTACCTACCCGGATCGGGATTCCTGACAGCTATTGTCAGTGAAGGCGGCTATCGTCGCGGTTATGCGCGCCAGCCGGCTGGTCTCGATCCTGCTGCTCTTGCAGACCAGGGGGCGGATGACCGCGCAGGAGCTGGCGGACACGCTCGAGGTGTCGGTGCGGACGATCTACCGGGACGCCGAGGCCCTGAATGCGGCCGGCGTGCCGGTCTACGGCGACGCGGGGCCGGCCTGCGGTTACCAGCTGCTGGCCGGCTACCGGACCCGGCTGACCGGCCTGACCGCGGCCGAGGCCGAGGCGCTGGTCCTGGCCGGCGTGCCGCAGGCGGCCGGCGAACTTGGTCTCGGCACGGTGCTGGCGGCCGCGCAGCTCAAGCTGCAGGCCGCGCTGCCGGCCGGGCTCCGGGAGCGATCGGCACGGATCGCGGAGCGGTTCCTGCTCGACGCGCCCGGCTGGTATTCCGATGGCGACGCGTCACCGTTCCTGGCTGCCGTGGCGGGTGCGGTCTGGAATCAGCGGCCGATACAGATCAGGTATCACCGCTGGGTCGCGCCAGCCGAGGTCACCAGGGTCGTCGAACCCTACGGAATCGTCCTCAAGGGCGGCAAGTGGTACCTGGTCGGCCGCAGCAGCGGACAGCTGCGCACCTACCGGGTCAGCCAGATCGCCGCGCTGGAAACACTGCCGGACACCTTTGACCGGCCAGCTGAGTTCGACCTGGCCGGCTACTGGTCGGCCCAGGTGACTGACTTCCGGGCCCGGCTCTACCAGGGCGAGGCCACCATCCGGCTGTCAGCAGCCGGCCGCGACCGGTTGCGGGAGGTGCTCAGCGGGCCAGTTGCCGATGCGGTCACCACCACGGCGGGCGCTGCTGACCAGGCGGGCTGGGTCACCGCCGTCATCCCGGTGGAGTCAGTCGAGCACGCGCACGGCGAGCTGCTGCGACTCGGTGCCGAGGTCGAGGTACTGGCGCCGGCCGAACTGCGCCAGCGGCTGGAGGCCACCGCAGCCGGGCTCGCCGCCCTGTACGCGGCGGGGTGAGCACCGCTCAGGACGTCCTCAGCGGATATCGGGATTGGGCAACCGGGCCGCCGCCCGTTAAGATTTAGCTCACAACTTCATATTGCTCATCCAGAGGGGTGGAGGGAACGGCCCGATGAAGCCCCGGCAACCATCACGTTGACGCGTCGCAGCTCGTCGCCAGTGCTGCCATAGCAGCGAGGTCGTCACGTGACAGGTGCCAACTCCGGCCCGCGGCGTCAGCCGCTGGGGCAGATGAGGAGAGAGGCCTCGCACGTGACTACTGCGCTATCAACCACTCCGGCGCCACCCATCTCGGCCAAAACCCCGACTCGCTTCGGGTACGCCACCCACCTTTCCTGCCGTGAATGCGGGCATACCTGCCCGCTCGGCCTGACGCATGTCTGCGCGGAATGCTTCGGCCCGCTCGAGGTCGCCTATGACCTGCCGCGCCTGAGTCGCCAATCGATCGAGTCCGGCCCGCTCAGCATCTGGCGGTACGCCAGCCTGCTGCCCGTCCCGCCGGACGTCGCCAGCCGGCCGAATCTCGATCCGGGCTGGACCCGGCTCGTACGCGCCGATCAGCTCGCGCAGCTGCTGGGCATGCGCGAGCTGTGGATTAAGGACGAGCGCGGCAACCCGACGCATTCGTTCAAGGACCGTGTCGTCGGCGTGGCCCTGGCCGCGGCGCTTGAGCTCGGCTACAAGGTGCTCGCCTGCCCGTCCACCGGCAACCTCGCCAACGCCGTGGCCGCCGCGGCCGCCCGGGCCGGGATCCGCTCGGTCGTGCTGATCCCCGCGGACCTGGAGCCGCAAAAGATCATCGGTTCGGCGGTCTACGGCGGCTCCCTGGTCGCGGTGCAGGGCAGTTACGACGACGTGAACCGGCTGGCGTCGGAGCTCGCCGACGAGCACGAGGACTGGGCTTTCGTCAACGTCAACGTCCGGCCGTATTACGCAGAGGGATCGAAGACCATCGGCTTCGAGATCGCCGAGCAACTTGGCTGGCAGCTACCGGATCAGATCGTCGTTCCGGTCGCCTCCGGCGCGCAGCTGGTGAAAATCGACAAGGGCTTCCGCGAACTGGTCGACACCGGCCTGATCGAGGACTCGCCGTACAAGGTGTACGGCGCGCAGGCGACTGGCTGCGCGCCGGTCGCGAACGCGTTCCGGGCCGGACACGACGTCGTGCAGCCGGTGCGGCCAGCCACGATCGCCAAGTCACTGGCAATCGGCAACCCTGCCGACGGCCCGTACGTGCTGGATGTCGTCCGCCGCACGGGTGGCGTCGTGGCCGACGTCACCGACGATGAGCTGGTGGACGCGATCAAGCTGCTGGCGTCGGCCGAAGGCATCTTCGCCGAGACTGCGGGCGGAGTCACGCTGGCGGTGCTGCGGCAGCTGATCAAGGAGGGTCAGATCGACCCTGACGCCCGCACCGTCATCATCAACTCCGGTGACGGCCTCAAGACGCCAGATGCCGTGGTCGACACGGTTTCGACTAGTGCCCCCATCGCACCCACGCTCGAGGCGTTCGCCGCACGCCAGTCTTCGCCGTACGACTCAACGTCACGAAAGGCGTGATGACGATGTCATCGGTATCGGTGCGCATCCCCACGATCCTGCGGACCTACACCGGCGGGAGCGCCGTCGTCACCATCGCTGCGGGCAGCCTGCGCGAGGTCATCGCGGGCCTGGATGCCGACTACCCCGGCATCAGCGGCCGGCTGCTGGACGAGGACGGCAAGCTGCGCAGGTTCGTCAACGTGTATGTCGGCGAGGAAGACGTGCGGCTGGCGGAGGGTCTGGACACGCCGGTGCCGGCCGGCGGCTCGGTCTCGGTGATCCCGGCGGTAGCCGGCGGCTGAGCGGTGCGCGGCCGCGAGCCATCCGCCAGCGGTCGCGTGCCGGTTCCCGGCCATTGCGCCGCCGGCGGAACATTGCATCAGAGACAGGCACAAGTCGCCGCACACGTGGTACGCACGATGTAAAGTCATGTCCGGTCGCTGTTGGGTACGTGGAAGAACGGCAAGCCGGGCTTGCTGGTGAGGCCAAGCACTGCGCCGCGATCAAACGGGTTCCGTATAGCAAGGGCGGGACCCGCAGCCCGAGCAGAGTTAGGGAGTTGTTGGTAATGGCTCAGGGCACCGTCAAATGGTTCAACGCGGACAAGGGCTACGGCTTCATCGCGGTCGACGGTGGTAGGGACGTCTTCGTCCACTTCTCAGCTATCCAGTCGGATGGCTACCGCACCCTCGAAGAGGGCCAGCGGGTGGAGTTCGACATCACGCAGAGCGACCGCGGCCCGCAGGCCGAGGCCGTCAGGACCGTCTAGGTCCTCTGTGTTAAGACTGCCGGAAGAGCCCGGCATCCCGATGGGATGCCGGGCTCTTCGTTGCATCAGGTTGCCAGAACGCATCCCTGACGAATCACCGAGAAACGTGACACCACGTTCCTGACCTGGTGTTATTCGCTTCTAGGGCACCCTTCGCTTGCACTCTCGGTAGGAGAGTGCTAAACATGTCGTTGGCACTCTCGGGGTGAGAGTGACAACGCAGTGACGTGATCGGGGCGATGAGGCCCTTCTGGCGGGCGGGCAGGGACTGACCGCCAGGCGCGGCCGTCCGTCGCGGGCGTCGGCCCGGTCGGCACGCAGGCACAAAGTTCCGGGAGGACTGGAAGCCTATGGCAGCGAAGATGATCGCGTTCAACGAGGACGCCCGGCGCGGCCTCGAGCGCGGCATGAACCAGCTAGCCGACGCCGTGAAGGTAACCCTCGGCCCCAAGGGCCGCAATGTGGTGCTTGAGAAGAAGTGGGGAGCCCCCACGATCACCAACGATGGTGTGTCCATCGCCAAGGAGATCGAGCTCGAGGACCCGTGGGAGAAGATCGGCGCCGAGCTTGTTAAGGAAGTCGCCAAGAAGACCGACGATGTCGCGGGCGACGGAACTACTACGGCGACGGTGCTCGCCCAGGCGCTGGTCCGCGAGGGCCTGCGCAACGTTGCTGCGGGTGCCAACCCGATGTCGCTCAAGCGCGGCATCGAGGCGGCCGTGGAGCGCGTGAGCGAGGAGCTCTCCAAGCTGGCCAAGGACGTCGAGACCAAGGAGCAGATTGCTTCGACGGCCTCGATCTCCGCTGGTGACACCGCTATCGGCGAGATGATCGCCGAGGCGATGGACAAGGTCGGCAAGGAAGGCGTCATCACCGTCGAGGAGAGCAACACCTTCGGCCTCGAGCTTGAGCTCACCGAGGGCATGCGCTTCGACAAGGGCTACATCTCGCACTACTTCGTGACCGACCCGGAGCGGATGGAGGCCGTCCTCGAGGACCCCTACATCCTGATCGTCAACTCCAAGGTCTCGGCCAACAAGGACCTGCTGCCGCTGCTCGACAAGGTCGTGCAGTCGGGCAAGCCGCTGGTGATCATCGCTGAGGACGTCGAGGGCGAAGCCCTGGCGACCCTGGTGGTGAACAAGATCCGCGGTCTGTTCAAGTCCGTTGCGGTCAAGGCTCCTGGATTCGGCGACCGCCGCAAGGCCATGCTGGGTGACATCGCGATCCTGGCCGGCGGCCAGGTCATCAGCGAGGAAGTCGGCCTCAAGCTGGAGAACGCCGACACCGACCTGCTCGGGCGGGCTCGCAAGGTCGTCGTGACCAAGGACGAGACGACCATCGTGGACGGTGCCGGCGACGCCGAGCAGATCTCCGGCCGGGTGAACCAGATCCGGGCCGAGATCGAGAACACCGACTCCGACTACGACCGCGAGAAGCTGCAGGAGCGGCTCGCCAAGCTGGCCGGCGGCGTTGCCGTCATCAAGGCCGGCGCGGCAACCGAGGTCGAGCTGAAGGAGCGCAAGCACCGCATCGAGGACGCGGTGCGCAACGCCAAGGCTGCGGTCGAGGAGGGCATCGTCCCTGGCGGAGGTGTCGCCCTGCTGCAGGCGGGCAAGGTGGCGTTCGAGAAGCTCGAGCTGACCGGCGACGAGGCGACTGGCGCGCAGATTGTGCGCCGGGCGCTGGAGGAGCCGCTGAAGCAGATCGCGGTCAACGCTGGCCTTGAGGGCGGCGTCGTGGTCGAGAAGGTGCGCAACCTGCCCGCGGGTCAGGGCCTGAACGCCGCCGACGGCGAGTACGTCGACATGTTCAAGTCCGGCATCATCGACCCGGCGAAGGTGACGCGTTCCGCGCTGCAAAACGCCGCTTCGATCGCCGCGCTGTTCCTGACGACCGAGGCAGTTATCGCGGAGAAGCCGCAGAAGGAGGCGGCTCCGGCCGCTCCCGGTGGCGGTGACATGGACTTCTGATCCGGTTCCGCTCGCTACGGCGAGCGAGTTGATCTAAGTCTGCGAGGCCGGATACGGCTGAGCGCAGGAGGCGGTCCCGGTTCGCCGGGGCCGCCTCCTGTCGCATCTGTCACTCATGCACCTGTCGCTTCTGCCCTCCGGCGTAAAACTGGGGCGTTGCGACTCCACATTCGCGGCTGGAAGCGGGATTATCAGGCCATGAGCCCCCCGACCGAGCAGCTCATCCGCGATTACCTCAACCGGCTGTCAGTCGCGGGCCGCGGGCAGCTCGGTCCGGAAGACCGGCGTGCGCTGACAGCACGCACGCGTGCCTTCATCGAGCATCAGACCGGGTTGTCAGGACCCCCGACCGCGGTCGAGGTCGCCCGGTTGCTGGCCGGGCTGGGCGATCCGGCGGCCCTGGTCAGTGAGGAAGTCAGACGGCTGGCTGAACTGCGCGGTGAGGACCCGCCGGAGCCAGCCGGCAAGAGCGGCGGCTTCCTGGCCAGGGTGCTCGGGCGCGAGCCGGATGTCAGCGCTAGCTGGCGCTGGCCGGCCCCGCCGGGCGAGCGCCCCGAGTTGCGGCTCAAGCTCATGGACGCGGCGGGAACGGCAGACAACGACGGCACCGGCCCGGATAACCACACCACCGGCCCGGGCGAAGCTGAGCCGGGTCGTACGACAGCCGCCCAGGAACACGTCGCGCGTGCTGGCACCCAAGCCGCGGCCACCGCTCCCGCCGACCCGCCGGTGCCGGTGCAGCGGGCGCCGGCGCAGCGGGTGTCGGCGCAGGGCGGACCGCAGGACAAGCCCGCGCCGCGGCTGACCATCGTGCCCCCGCCCGGGCCCGGGCCGCAGGCTGCGCCCGACCTTGCGTCCGACCCTGCGCCCGGTGCCGGGCCTGATCTGACGACCGAGTTGCCGGCCGTCAGCGAGCGCGAAGCGGGACGGGCGGCTCTGGTGGCCGATGCCGTGGTCGGCTGGGCACGCAGTAAGCCGCTGGAAGCAGCCGCGGTGATCGTGACCGGGCTTGGCGGTGCCATCTATCCGCCGGTATGGCTGCTCGGCGCGGCCCTGGCACTAGCCTCCAAGCGCTGGGATTACCGCGACAAATGGCTGGGCCTTGGCGTACCGGTTCTGCTCACCATCATCGCCACGGTGGCCGGCGTCGGGGCTGCCGGCAGTCAGAACTCGATGAGCCATCACGTCCACGTCGCCTGGATCTTCGCCGACATCGCGAGCCGTGCCTCGGCGCTGCTCGGGGCGGCGTACCTGGCCTGGCGGTCTGCGCACGACAGGAAGTCGCCGGAAATCCCGCCATGGAACAGGCCGCGCCGGGTGGCGTGAGCCGGGCCGGCCGGGTACCCGGTTGCGCGGGCCCGATCTGGGTAGGGACGGGCCATCCTGCTGGCCTGCGACCCTGGTCCGCAGCCGGACTTGCCTGGCGTCCGGAGCTTGCCGGACAACGTGCAGGTCCGCAGGTGACCGGCGGGCCGGGGCTGCGTCAGCGGGAGCCGTTAACCGATAGCCTTACTGGCAGCCTCCGGGCATGCTGTCATCATCGTTCCTCTCGCGTAAGGTCTCGCTCGTGCCTACTGGCAAGGTCAAGTGGTATGACGTCGATA
>CAVQMG010000022.1:0-152157 GCA_963713585.1 uncultured Actinomycetota bacterium
CATCGCCATACCAGACGCCCGGGGTCGAGGTCGACGCAAAGGCGAAAGCGACGCCGGCCTTGTCCATCTCGGCGATCGATTTCTCCGGCGTCCAGCCCAGCATATCGGTATTGCCATGCGTCGCCGAGCTGCGCTCATGCTCTTCCCGCATATAGGCTTGCGGCAGAAAGTGGTGATGCAGATCGATCCGCCCGAGCGCCGCCGATTTCTTGCGGATCGCCGGCGCTCTTGCCGCGCTTGCTTTCTTTTTAGCCGGCGCCTTTTTGGCGCTCGCTTTCTTGGAGGGACGTTTCTTCTTGGCCGCCATGATCTGCTCCGACTGGTGTTGGGTTTCTTCTTAAATCTTCGCGATGCGCGGCACCAGCCGAATCGGATTGTCGTACTCGACGGCCTTCTTCAATTTCGGCGAGGGCTTGAACTCCTCGAATTCCTCGACCGCCTTCTTTACCATGACATTGGTCGGCGGCGGGCCGGCGAGCGGATAGTCGCTGCCGAGCAAAATCTGCGAGGCCGGAATGACCTTCAGCAAAGCGGTCAAGGTCGTCACCGTGTTGAGGCTCGCTGTGTCGTAATAGAGCTTCTTCAGCTCGGCCGGCACGCCGGCCGGAACTTGTCCTTGAAGGCAGGGACATTGCCGAGACCCGCGATGCGCCCGTAAATCCCCGCGAGCGCGCCGCCGCCATGCGAGAAGATGAAGCGGATATTCGGAAACCTCGTCGTCGTGCCGCTGGTGATGAGACTGACGATCGTGCGCGTCGTATCGAAGGGGAACTCCAAATTCGGCGCGACCAGGCCCGTAACCATGTTGGTGGTGCAGCAGGGCGAGAAGGTCGGGTGGACATAGGCGATCGCTTTGCGCCGGTTGAGCTCCTCCATGACCGGCGTGAAGGCCGGATCGCCAAGCCACTTGCCTTGATAATTCGAGAGGAAATTGATGCCGTCGGCCTTAAGCGTGCCCATGGCATAGTCGATTTCCTTGAGCGTGCCGTCGGTGTCCGGCAGCGGCACGGGCGCGAAGAAGCCGAAGCGGGTCGGATAGGCGGCGACGGTCTTCGCCGCCTCCTCGTTCCATTGGCGCGCGAGCTTTCGGCCAAGCTCGACATCGCCATACCAGACGCCCGGGGTCGAGATCGAGCCGATGGCGAAATCGACGCCGGCCATGTCGAGGCCTCGACATCGCCGGCCGCTGTCCAGGCAAACATCGCCGAATTGCCGTGATTGGCTTTGATGCGCTCCGCTTCCTCGCGCATGTAATTGCTGCGGCAGGAAGTGATGATGCATGTCGATGCGCTGGACCTTGCCGGCCGCGGCGGCGGTCGGATGAAGCTCGGCGCCAGGTCATCGCGGCGCCTGCCGCCGCACCGATGTGATGAAGTCGCGCCGGGACGCGCTGCCGCGCTCGAAGATTCTCTTCCATCGTATCTCTCCCTCAATATGCAGCCGTGCCGGCGCGGGTTTGTTAGGCGGCTGGCATGCTGCTCAATTGTTGTTTCAGCAGCCGCCAGATGTCGTTGCGGTATTGGATGAATTCCGCGCTGGCCTTGATCGCCTCGTCGTCGGACCAGCGCGGCCGCGGCAGGTCGATGTCGAGATCGGCGATGACGCGGCCGGGGATGTGCCGAAGATGATCACGCGATCGGAGAGGAAGATCGCCTCGTCGACGCTGTGGGTGACGAGGACGATGGTCTTGCGGTCGCTGTCCCAGAGCTTCAGCAGCTCGATCTGCATCATCTCGCGGATTTGCGGGTCGAGCGCGCCGAAGGGCTCGTCCATCAGCAGATAGGCCGGGTCGGCGCCGAGCGCGCGCGCCAAGCCGACGCGCTGCTTCATGCCGCCCGAGAGCTGATGCGGATAGAAATTGGCGAAGCGGTCGAGCCCGACGCGCTCAGCACGCGGTTGCGGCGCGATCGCCGCTCGGCGCGTGGCGACGCCCTGCAGCTCGAGCGGCGAATTCGACATTGCGCGCGCGCCGTGCGCCACGGCAGCAGGTTGAACTCCTGGAACACCATGGTGCGGTCGGTCGCGGGCCCGTGACGCGCGCGCCGTCGATGCGGATCTCGCCCGCAGTCGGCCGTGATCAGCCCGTCGATGATGCGCAGCAGCGTCGTCTTGCCGCAGCCCGACGGGCCCAGGAGCGAGACGAAGGTGCCGTCCTCGATGGTCGAACGACACATCGTTCGAGCGCCGGGAAGATGTCGTCGCCTGCCGTCCGCGCGCGGGAAGCCGTGGCGAGAGCTCGCGGACCTCGAGTCATTCGGCTTGCGACGTGTTGCCACGGCGCGAGGCGCTGCTCGAGCCAGCGCAGGAACGCGTTGAGCAGCACGCCCGCCGCCGGCGAGGATGACGACGCCGACGAAGACCTGCGACGTGTCGTAGCGGCCGCCCGCCTGGAAGATGAGATAGCCGAGGCCCGCGGTCGAGGCATAGATCTCGGCCACCACGACCATGACCAGCGCGCGGCCGATGGCGAGCCGCATGCCGGCGATGATGTAGGGCAGGGCCGCCGGCAGCACGATCTTCCGCAGGATCTGCCATTCGGTCGCGGTGAAGGAGCGCGCGGTCTCGATCAGCCGGCGATCGACTTGCCGACGCCGGCCTCGGTGTTGACCACGATGATGAAGAAGGCGCCGAGGAAGACGAGCGCGACTTCGAGGCGATGCCGATGCCGAGCCAGATGATGAGCAGCGGCAGGAAGGCGACTTGCGGCGAGGCGTGCGCCATGATGAACGGCTCGAGCGTCGTCGCGCATCAGCGACCGAGCGGCCCATGGCAGGCCGAGCGGCACGCCGACCAGGATCGACAGGACGAAGCCCAGCGCCGCGATCTCGGCGCTCGCCGAGACATGCGGCCAGATGCTGCCGTCGCCGAACATCTCGCAGAGCCGCTCGATGATCAGCGAAGGGCTCGAAGCGAAGAGCGGATCGAGCCAGCCGGGGCGCGAGGCGGCCTCCCAGGCGCCGAAGAAGGCGCTGACGGCCGCCAGCGAAGGAGTTCAGAAGCCGCGCCGATCCCACCAGCGGCGCAAAAGCGCCCGCGCGCGGCATGGGCGAGGCGAGCGGCGCCTTTGGCGGGGGCAGGGGTCGCTGTCGGGCGGTGCTCACGGGTTGGGTGTCCAGCCCTGCGGCCAGCCGGCGTTGACCTTTTGGGCGAAGCTGAAATCGAACACGCCGGCGGATGGCGGCAACTTATCCGCCGGCAAATCCATCATGTCGCCGCGCAGGGACATCTCGTTGTCTGCGACATCGGCCTCGATCGTGCCGTCAAAGCCATCAGCGTGCGCAGCAGGTCATATCGCCCGCGCCGATCCTCCGGCTTCGCCTTCATATAGTCGGCAAAGCGCTCGATCGATTCCTCGCGGTGGTTGCGCGTGTAGATCATGCCCTTGCGCGTCGCGCGCACGAAACGCTCGACCAGGTCGGGCTTGTTCTTGATCAGATCGTCCGAGGTGGCGAGGCCGTTGAAGGTCGAGCGCACCTCCTGGCGCAGATCGACCAGCAGATGCCGCTATCGAGGCCGCCGCCGCTGCAGCATCTCGACATCGGCGGGATGGATCAGCGCCGCCGGCAAGGCGCCGCTCTTCACCATCGCCATGCGCGTGCCGAGCGACGAGCCCATCGGCGTGAAGGCGACGAAATCGTCCGGCAGCTTGCGCTTCATCAGGAAATAGCGCAGCCGATCTCGCCGGTGTCGCCGCGGCTGACGACGCCGATCTGCTGGCCTTTCAGATCGTCGAAGCTCTTGATCTCGGGCTTGGTCGCCCAGATCTGCCAGTCGGGCCGATCCTCGCCGACCAGCAGCACCTTGAGCTTCGCGCCCTTGATGATCGCGCTGATCGCCGACGAGCCCGAGGTGCGAGAATTGCAGATCGCCCGAGACGAGTGCCGGCGGTCGCGGTGCCGCCGCCGGCCTCGAGCAGTTCGGGATCGAAGCCTTCGTCCTTGTAATAGCCCTTGTCGATCGCGGTGAAGAGGAAGATGTAGGAGCCGTTGAGATTGGGATAGGTCACTTTGATGTGCTCGGCGCGTGCCGCGAGCGGGGCCAGGAACGACGAAAAGGGCCAAAGCCGACGAAAGTGCTGTCATGATCTCTACCGCGATGAACGCCGCAATTTTGTCTCGAAATCGGCTTGCTGTTCCCATTGTACCCAATGACCGGCATCCGGCACGATGTCGCAAAAGACGCCGGGCTGAATGCCGCGCAACACGCCGAATTTCTGCTCGATGAAGGGACGCAGGTAATGTCCTTCTCGCCCCACATCGCGCCGAGCTTTGCCGTCGCGCGCGGGAGCGTGTGAATGAGCGTGTCGGTGAAAGCGATCGGCCGGCTGTCGATCCGCGAGCGCCGCGTGTTCTCGTTCTGAAGATAGACCGCGAGTTCGTCGACGCGGCTTCGCATCGCCGAACATCAACTCGACCAAATTGGCGCGCTGGATCTCGGCGATCTCGGCCGGGCTCATGCCGGATTCGACGCGCTGCAGATTGACCCGAGAGGGCCGTGGAAGCCGCCGAGACCTGCGGCGCCGATCATCAGGAAACACGCGATGCGGTCGCCCATTTGCGCCACGACATGACCGCCGATCACGGCTCCGAAGGAGAACCCGCCATGGCGATGCTTTCGCGCGGGGACGATTTGGTCAAGACCGCGGGCGATGATCGCGGCCAGCGCCTCGGCCGTGTAAGGTTGCGGCGGCGTTGCCGAATTCGCCGAGACCGGGCATGTCCGGAACGATGACGGTAAAGCTCTGTGACAGCGGCTCGACATTGCGCAGCCAATGCGTCCAAGAGCCATAGCCGCCATGCAGCAGGACGAGCGGCCGGCCCCCACCTGATCCTGGGCTCCAGCGCCGCCAGATCATGCTGCCGCTGCCGCAAGGGTGTCGCGATGCGCTCGGCGCGGGAATTGATCGCGGCAACGACCGCCGCGGGGGCGAAAGCGCGCGCGCACCTATGACGTCATCCGGCGGCATGGAGCTTCGATTCCTCCCTGGTTGTCGGCGCATTGCCCGGCCCTGGCTAAAGAAGCCGCCACGCTCCGGCACTGTCAACCGCGATGGCTGTGGCTCAAATCCGTGTCGAGAGCCAGATCGCGAGCCGCGAGCCGGCCTTGATGGCGGCGGCGAGCAGCGTAGCCGGGCGCGTCCTCGGCGCCCGCGCCTGCGGCCGTGTCGCGATGCTCGATCTCGTTGCGCGCGGAATTCCTCGAGCGCCGGCTGAGCGCCGGCTCGGCTGTCGCCGAGCGCGTCGATCTGGCCGCGGTAATGCTCGTCGATCACCTCCTCGACCGCGACGGTGCAGGCCATCGCCGCGCGCTCGCCCAGCAGCGCGGTCGCCGCGCCCAGCGCCCAGCCCGCGACATGCCACAGCGGCGACAGCGCCGTCGGCCGCACGCGGCGCTCGGCCACCAGCTTGTCGAAGGCGGCGAGGTGGCGCTGCTCCTGCTCGGCCATGCGGCGGATCTGGCGGCGGCGCTGCGGCGCGGCCGAGCACCGCGAGCTGCCCGTCATAGATGCGCTCCGGCGCCATATTCGCCGGCGTGGTCGACGCGGATCATGCGCGCGACTATCGCGTCGGCCGGCGGATCGCCGGGCAGGCGCTGCAGGGCCGGCCAGCCGCACGCCTCGCCGCGCGCGCGCCACGCGGCGAGCGCGCAGCGGCGAGCGCCAGCGAGGCGATGAGGTTGCAGCCCGGCGAGCGAGACGCCGAAGAGCGACCATTGCGGCACATCGCAGCGCACCGGCTGCTGCGCCTCGAGCGCGTCTGCAGCTCCTCGAGCGTGGGCGCCGCGCCGCCCGTCGCCGGTGCAGGCGGTGGGGCCGGCGAACCAATGCTGCTCGACGCCGACATGATAGAAGGCGAGGCGGTGCTGGCGATGAAGACAGACGATGAGCCAGACGCGCCAGCGAGGCGCCCGATGCCGCGCGCGCGGCGGGGCCGCAAGGCGGCGCGCCACGGCGATCGCCGCGTAATAGGGCCAGCGCTCGTAGAGGCACAGCTCGCAGGGCGCGAGCCCGCCGACATACTGGAAAAGAGCGCGTCGCCGATGAGGCGACGCTGCCGACGAGGAACGACGAGGCGCGCGAAAGCGCGGCGGTGCCATGGCGAGCGTCCTACTCTCCGGCCGCGCTGCGATGCTTCACATGCCGCCACACATACCGCGCGGCGGCGGCGAGGATGACGACGACGATCACGCGCGTCGAAGCGGTGGAAGATCTCCTTGAGCGTCGGATCGCTGTCCCAGCGCTCGCCGAGCTTCACGCCGACATAGGCCAGCGCATAGCACCAGAGCCAGGAGCCGAGGAAAGTATAGAGCTGGAACTTCACCTGCGGCATGCGGGCGATGCCGGCCGGCAGCGCGATGAAGGTGCGCACGACCGGCAGCAGGCGGCCGACGAACACGGTGATGCTGCCGAAGCGCGCGAAGAACCAGTCGCCAGCGCGAGCTCGTGCCGGCCGACCAGGACATAGGCGCCCCAGCGCTCGACCAGCGGCCGCCCGCCATAGGAGCCGACCGCATAGGCGATGGTCGAGCCGATATTGCAGCCGATCGCGCCCGCCGTCGCCACCAGCGACAGATCGAACCGCCCGGTCGAGACGAGATAGCCCGCGAACGGCATGATGATCTCGGACGGCAGCGGGATGCAGGCGGATTCGATCGCCATCAGCAGCACGATGCCGGCATAGCCCATCGACCGAGATCGTGGCGATGATCCAGGTGGCGAGAAGGCCGATGATGTGTTCGAGCAAGAGTCCTAGCGGCTCCTCGCTGTGTTTAAGCATCCCAACAATCGTCTTCCCCGCGCCCTTCGACAAGAGCTCAGGAGCGGGGACCCAGGGCAACGGCACGGCGGCTGTCTGTGATTTCCCGCTTTCGCGGGAATGACGCTTGCTCTGCCATCTTATCCAATTGGACTCAAAGCCCGCCATCGCTACTCGCCACGGCCTTGCGGCCGAACAGCCCATCGCCCGCAAGGTCATCACCAATTCGGCGTTCTGGTTGAAGAGCTCCCAATGGTGCTCACGTGACCGCGCAGCGCGCCGCTGGCGCGACGGCGTGATCTCTATCACCTCGGCCTCGGCGCGCAGAGACGTCGCCGGCCCGGACCGGCCTGATCCAGCGGATCCCGTCGACGCCGGGCGAGGCGATGCGGTCGAATGCATCAAATCGCGTCGACCAGCAGCCGCATGAAGATCGCGCAGCTATGCCAGCCGCTGGCGATCAGCCCGCCGAACACGGTGTGGGCGGCGAAATCGCGGTCGGGAGACAATCGACGGCGGATCGTATTGGGGGGCGAAAGCGAGGATTTCGTCCTCGGTGACGGGATAGCGGCCGAGATCGGTCTTCTCGCCGAGGCGGAAATCTTCGAAATAGCGGAAAGTCATCGCGTTGCTTTAAAGGCCGCAATCGCTAGCCGCAAGGCTTGGCCGGCGCGCGCGCGGCAGCTATAGAAACGGCCGGTGCCGGTGTGGCGGAACGGTAGACGCGGCGGACTGAAAATTCGTTTCCCGCAAGGGAGTGGGGGTTCAAGTCCCTTCACCGGCACCAGTTACCAATCTTGACGGATCATCCGCCGCCAGCATGTCCTTGAGCGCGATGCCGGTGAACTGGCGCCGCTGCGCCTCCGCGACCAGGCCGATCAGCCGCTGGCGCCGCTTCGGCGTAGCCCATCCCCTCGGGCCGGATATTGGAGAGGCAATTGCGCTCGGCATCGCTGCGCCTGGGCGCCGGCGCCCAGGTGATATAGGCGCCGAGACCGTCGGGCGCGCTCAGCCCAAGCCCGGATGAGCATGATGACGAGCTTGGCGTCGAGCGCGAAACCCTGATTTCGTCGCCGATCGCGACCCGGCCTTGGCTGACGATGACGAGCGGTGCGATCCGCTGCCCGCGCTGGCGCAACGCGGTGGGGGCGAGCGCCAGCACCGGCTCGGCATGGCGCGCCACAGCGCGCGCCGAGAGGCCATCGGCGATGACGAAAGCCAGATCGTGGCCGCGCGGCTGCGACGCGAGTGTGGCGCGCGATGCATCGTCGAGGCGCCGGCCGAGAAGGGCTGCGCGAGATAGGCCGTGCGATCGGGCGCGGCGCTATGCAGCGCAAACAACCAGCGAGGTTGTGGCAACGCAGCTGTTCGGCGAGTGCGGCGCTGTCGAGTTCCTCGTGCACGGCGTCGCTCGGCGTGGGCGCGCTGAAAGGCGAGCAGATCACTCGTGGTGAGTGCGACCCCGGCGCTGGCCAAGGCCGATCCGCGCCGGCGTCGCCGCGCGTAGCTTTTCCAAAACGCCTCTCCGCGGCGTCCGATGTCGGTCATGTCAAAAATCGGGCGAGCAGCGCCGATCGGCCAGCGGCGGATTCTGCCCCGGCGCCGTCACGCCCATCCGCTGGCCGCGAGCCAGTCCTCGAATTCCGGGTCCGGCCGGCGGCCGCTGGAACAAGCGCAGATCCCAGCGCATCGTGATAAGAGGGGCTCTGATAATCAGCATCACGTCGTCCCCGCCCGGCACGCCAGACAAAGGTCACCCAGCCATGGCCAGCAGCGTCAACAAGGTTGTCGATATCGTCCTTATCGGCCTGAGCATGTCGGTATAGAGATGTTCACCTCATCGGCAGGCCCAGCAGCTTGCCGCAGAAATGATCTTCCAGCCGGCGCGAATGATCTGCTGCCGTCATAGAGATATTCCGGGCCGATAAAACCCACCACGGATTGACCAGCAGCGGCGCAAGCTCGCGCGCCACGGCATACGCGCGGGCTTCGAGTGTCTGCTGGTCGAGCCGTGATGCGCGTCGGCGCAAGCGCGCTGCCCTGGCCGGTCTCGAAATACATGACATGTCGCCGATCCGTGCCGCGATGCAGCGAGAGCGCCGCCGCGCGCGCCTCGCGGCAGCAGCGGAAAAGGTCGATCCCGAAGCTGCGATTGAAGTTGCTTGCGTCCCGCCGATCGACTGGAAGACGAGATCGACCGGCGCGCCCCTCTGCGATGAGGCCCTCAGCGTCGTCGTGACATGGGTCAGCACACAGGGATTGCGTCGGTATGACGTAGCTCGCTCGCGCACGTCGTCGATGAGGTAGCAAGAGGCTGCGGGCAGCGTTCGATGGAGTGTCGCTCGCCGGATTGACGCCGATGACGGCATCGCCGCAACCGAGCAGCAAGCCGTTTCTCGTACTGAGCGAGCCGGGAGAACTGCCCCTTGGCCACGGTCCTCAGCCGGTCATCTATGGGCAACAGGAATCTTCCGCTCCGCCCCGGTACAGCGAGGATCGCGTACGTGCCGTCCTCGCTGACTGCGACGAGGCGCAGTTCCTGCATCAGTGTCCCTCCTGCGGCTGCCCGGCCGCGCAAAGGGCGGAGCCCGAACGTGCCCTAGATGAGTCTGCCGGCATTAGTGCTGACTGGCCAGCACCTCGCCCGGCATGTCCCTGAGTATCCGGCTAGCCCGTTGCCGGCGTATGCGCCGGCACCCAGGATGCCGGCGCATGTCGCCAGGTAATCACGATACGGCGGCCCAGCCGTGAGCACGGGCCATTCGGCCCGGCCGGCCACGGGAGTGTGGCGGGTAAGCTCGGGCAAAGAAATGTTCGGTTACAGAAGTATCTTGACTGAGGCGCCGCGGCCGGAGGCCATCCGCAGCCATCCGCGCGCACCGTGGCTCGCTGTCGGCGTGGTGTGCTTCGGCGCGTTCATGGGACAGCTCGACGCCAGCATCGTGACGCTGACATTCCGGCCGATGGAGCGCGGATTCGGTGACCCGCTGGCCGCCGTGCAGTGGGTCTCGCTGGCCTATCTGCTCGTGCTGGTCGCGCTGGTCACCCCGGCCGGCCGGATCGCCGACGCGGCGGGCCGGAAGCTGATCTACCTCTACGGCTTCGTCGTCTTCACTGTCGGGTCCGCTGCCTGCGGCCTGGCCCCGACGCTGGCAGTTCTGGTGATCTGCCGGGTGCTGCAGGCCATCGGCGCGGCGATGCTGCAGGCCAACAGCGTCGCCCTGGTCACTACCAGCGTCCCGGCGGCCCGGATCCGGCTGGCGCTGAGCATCCAGGCCGCGGCCCAGGCCGTAGGCCTCGGTCTAGGGCCGACGCTAGGCGGGCTGCTCACCCAGAGTGCAGGCTGGCGGGCTGTCTACTGGGTCAACGTGCCGGTCGGCTGCCTGGCGATCGTGGCCGGCCGTTACCTGTTGCCCAGGACCCGGCGGGCCGGCGGTGCCGAGGCTGGTCTGCCCCCCGGCCTGAGCGGCTTCGACTGGCGCGGCGCCGGGCTGCTCGGCCTTGCCACCTCGGCGCTGCTGGTCGCGCTGTCGGTGGCCGGCGGGCTGCCCGCGCCTGGCTGGTTCGCGCCGGTGATGGCCGCAGTCGCCGTCGTCGCCGCGACGGCGTTCTGGCGGCGGCAGCTCCGGGCCACGTTCCCGCTCATCCCGCGTTCGCTGCTGCGCTCGGGCAGGCTGGCGCTCGGCCTGGCCGGCGCCTTTCTTGGTTACCTGACGCTGTTCGGCCCCCTGGTCCTGGTGCCGCAACTTCTGCAAGGGCACGGGAACGTGGTCCGGACGGGGCTGATCCTGTCCGCCCTGCCGGTCGGCTTCGGGGTAGCCGCGCTGACCGCCGAGCTGGTCTTCCCGGCCGGCCTGCCGAACCGGACCAGGGGTGCTATCGGCGCGGCCGGCTGCTCTCTCGCGCTCGTTATGCTGATATTCATGGCGGGGTCCACGGCGGGAATCGTCGTGCTGCTCGGGCTCGCCGGTCTCGCCCTAGGAGTGTTCGTGCCTGCCAACAATGCGCTGATCATGCGCAGCGGCGCCGCCAGCTCGGCGGCCGTCCTCGGCGGGCTGGTCAACATGGCCCGCGGTATCGGCACGACCTTCGGCATCGCGCTGGTGACGCTCGCGCTGCACCTGGGCAGCAGCCCGCCGGCCGGCGGCACCCTGGCGTTCGCGATGCTCGCGGCCGCGGCCGGATGTGGCGCGGTGATCTCGATGACCATCGCTCCGCTGTCCGGTGGCGGCGGGACGGAGCACCGCAGTGCCTTCGGCTAACGGCGATCCGGCCGGCCTGGCGGTGGCCGACGTGGTGTCCCGGCTGCGCCGGGCCATGCGCCGCGCCGCCCGCGCGCACGGCAGCGGCGCTCTGCCCGGCGGGCTGTCGGTCGCTCAGCTGGAGTTCCTGTCCTGCCTGGCCGAGAACCCAGCCGCCCGGCCCGGCCAGCTGGCCCGGCTGCTTCAGCTCGCGCCCAGCTCGGTCGCCACACTGGTCAACGGGCTGTCCAGGGCCAGCCTGATCGTGCGCGCCGGCGGCCTCGACGACCGCAGGACCGCCGTCCTGGACCTCACCGAGGCCGGGCGCACCGTGGTGGCGGACTGGCAGGCGGTCAACTCGCGGATCCTGACCGCAGCCGTCGCGACGCTGCCGGCCGCAGCCGGCGCAGCCTGGAGTCCTCGCTGCCGGCTCTGCGCGAGCTGACCGGGGCAGTCGACGCGCTGGCTGATGACGGTCAGCCTGACCTTCAGGTAACGGCAGGTGACAGCGGAACGGCGGCCGGCTGAAGCCTGCAGAGCTGTCCAGGGTGGCGCCCGGCTACACCGTGTAGTCACGTAGGATCGCTGCTCATGCACGTCGATGCGATCTTCGGGGCGATCGGCCGATTTAGTGTTCGGTTTCGCTGGCTTATTCTCGTTGTCTGGATTCTCGGCGCTTTCCTCGCGTCTACCCAGCTGCCCTCGCTTGCGAGCGTCACCCAGTCCAACAACCAGAAGTTCCTGCCGCCGAGCGCGCCGAGCGCGCACGCAGTGGATTTGTCGGCGCCATTCGGCACGGCCGGGCTGGTGCCGATCCCGGTCATCGCCGCCACCAGCGGCCGCCCGCTGACCGCTGCGGACACCGCCGCGCTGCTGGCGCTGCAGGGCAAGCTCGTCACCATCCCGAACGTGGCGAAGGTCATTGACCAGGGCCAGTCGGGCGACGGCCAGGCCCAGCAGCTGACCGTGCTGGCCGAACCGTCGGTCGGCGGCAACCCGCAGAACGCCAAGACCGTCATCGACGACATCCGCGCCGACATCACCAGCGCGAATCTGCCAGCTGGCCTGCACGCGCACGCGGCGGGTGACATCGCCATCCAGGTCGACCAGCAGAACGCACAGGGCAACACCGGCAACAAGGTGGACGGCCTGTCGCTGCTGTTCGTCATCGTCTTGCTCATCCTGATCTTCCGGTCGGTCACGCTCGCCATCACCACCGTGCTGCCTGCCGCCCTGTCGGTGGCGATCGCTGGCCCGCTCGTCGGCGAGGCCGCCAAGCACGGCCTGCAGGTGTCGCCGATTGCTCAGCTGCTGCTGATCGTGCTGGTCGTCGGCGCCGGTACCGACTACGGCCTGTTCCTGGTGTTCCGGGTGCGGGAAGAACTGCGCGCCCGCGACCACGGCACCGCGGGCGACAACTTCCCCGGCAAGACTGGCGCGTGGCGCAGCCTGGCCGCCGACCTGATCCATCCCCGGCCGCCCGCCCGGGAGGCGATCGTCTACTCGGTCACCCGGGTCGGCGAGTCGATCAGCGCGTCCGCCGCGACGGTGATCGCGGCCGTGCTGACGCTGCTGCTGGCCAGCTTCTCCTTCTACTCCGACCTGGCCTGGCCGTTCGCCATCGCCGTCGGCGTCATCCTGGTGTCCGGGCTGACCCTGCTGCCCGCCCTGCTGTCGATCCGGTTGTCCCTGCTGGCGGTCAAGCGCTCGCTGTTCCGGACCTGGTTCGGCAAGCCGAAGCTGATCCCGTGGGGCATCCAGGGCTCCGGCAAGTCAGGCGTCTGGGGCCGGGTGGCCGGGCGGATCGTGCAGCACCCGGTGCCGACTCTGGTCGCGGGCGTGGTCTTCTTCGGCGGCCTGTCCTTCGCGGTGCTCGGCTACACCGCGGCTGGCTTCGGCGGCAACACCAGCCCGCCGGCGCACAGCGACTCGGCGGCCGGGCAGGCGCTGCTGGCCAAGCATTTCCCGCAGGCGTCGGCCAACCCGACCAGCGTCCTGTTCACTTTCGCCGCGTCGGTGTGCAAGAACCCGGCGCCGCTGGCCACGATCGAGTCGCAGCTGCGCGCCGACAGTCACCTGTTCAGCAAGGTCAGCGGTCCGCTGAACCCGGTTGGCGGGGTCGTCCTGACACCAGCTCAGTACGCCGGACTGTGCGGTGCGCTCGGGCCGGCCAGGAGCCTGCCGGCCAAGCCCGCGGCCGGAGCGCTGCTCGGCGGCCGGATCCCGGCTCAGGCCTATCAGCTGTACCGGGCAACGGGGAACTTTGTCAGTACCGACGGCAAGACCGTCCAGTTCCTGACCGGGCTCACGGCCGGTGACCCGACGGGCACGGCGGCGCTGAACGCCGTGCCGGCCATCCGGACGGCCGTGACGACCATTCAGAAGTCATCGGGCGCGACCGACTCCGGCGTGGTGGGAACGGCGCCGGTCCTGTACGACATCAGCAATATCTCCACCCACGATCTCAAGCACATCATCCCGTTCGCGATCGTGGCCATCGGCATCCTGCTGGCCCTGGTGCTGCGCAGCGTGGTCGCGCCGCTGTACCTGATCGCCTCCGTCGGGCTGTCCTACCTGGCTGCACTCGGCCTGTCCGTGCTGGTCTTCATCAAGCTCGGCGGCAGCCAGGGCCTTGAGTTCTTCATGCCGTTCCTGATGTTCATCTTCTTGCTGGCACTCGGCGAGGACTACAACATCCTGGTGATGACCAGGATCCGGGAGGAAGCACACCGGCTGCCGCTGCGGCAGGCGGTCGCCAAGGCGGTCGCGGCGACCGGGACGACCGTGACCTCGGCCGGGCTGGTACTCGCCGGTTCGTTCATCGTGCTGACCGTCGCGGCCGGCAGCGGCAACAGCCAGGTCCGTGACATCGGCCTCGGGCTGGCGCTCGGCATCCTGATGGACACCTTCCTGGTGCGGACGCTGCTGGTCCCGTCGACTGTCGTGTTGCTCGGCCAGTGGAACTGGTGGCCGTCCAGGATTGAGGTGGACCAGCCGGGCGAGATCCCGGTCGCAGCGCCGGGCCCGGCCGCGGCGGGCCCGGAGCCGGCCGCCGCTCACGGCGACGCGCGGTAGCCGCGCGGTTAGCGGGCGGGTCAGGTGCCGGGGTTCTCGGTCGTCGTCCCGGTCTACGACGTCGCAGAGTTCCTGCCCGGCTGCCTCGACTCGATCCTGGCGAGCCCGCTCGCCGACCTCGAGGTCATCGCGGTCGATGACGCCTCGCCGGACGGCAGCGGCGCGATCCTGGACCGGCGGGCCGCGGCTGACCCGCGGCTTCGGGTACTGCACCTGGACCGCAACGGCGGACAGGGACACGCGCGCAACCTGGCGCTGGAAACCGCGGCTGGCGACTATGTCTGGTTCGTCGACGGCGACGACAGCCTGGCGCCGGGAGCGCTGACCGCCGTCGCTGCCGCACTGGCGTCGGGCAAGCCCGACGTGCTGCTGATCGACTGGGTCAGCAGCTATCCCGGCGGCCGGACCGAGCCGAACCCCGGCTCCGCGCTTCTGGCGGCGGTGCCGCCGGAGGGCTGCACGCTCGAGGAGCAACCGCAGCTGATCAACCTCACCATGACGTCCTGGAGCAAGGTGTTCCGGGCTGATTTCCTCCGCGGCCTCGGTGTCAGTTTTGCCGGCGGTATCCACGAGGACATCCTGGTGACCTGCGCGGCGCTGCTGAGCGCGGAGGTGATCGGGGCCGTCAGCCAGGTCTGCTACCGGTACCGCCGGGACCGGACGGGCTCGGCGATGGCGACCACCAGCCACGGCCAGCTCGCGGTGTTCGAGTCCTACCGGCGCGTCTTCGAGTTGCTGGACCGCCGCGCCGCCGCCGGGCATCCGGTCAGCGATGCCTTGCGCGCGGCCATCTTCGAGCGGGCGATCTGGCACTACACCACCGTGCTGCAGACCACCGGCCCTGGCATCGGCCGGATCGGGCTGCCGGGCCTGGTGCCGCGGGCTGAGCGGCACAGCTTCTTCACCCGGATGCATGAGGACTTCGACCGGTACCGGCCTGGCGGTTACCGGCATCCGCCCGGCCCGCGCGGTGCCAAGCTGCGGCTGATCGAGAAGAACGCGTACTGGACGTACGCGCTCCTCGAGCCGGTCAATCAGGCCAGGGTCGCGGTCCGCCGGCTGGTCGGGGGAGGCTGACGGCATGCCACGTCCGGCGCCGCGCCATGACCGGGATGCCGGAGGACCGGCCGGCCTGCTGGCGGCGAAGGCCGGGCTCCGGCAGGAAGTCTGGGACGCCATGCGGGCGGCGCACGTGGCCAGATTTCCCGGCGCCGAGGGCCGGATCCCGAACTTCTCTGGCGCCGAGGCGGCGGCCGAGCTGCTGCGCAGCATGCCGCAGTGGCAGCGGGCGCGGACGATCAAGGCCAATCCTGACTCGGCCCAGTGGCCAGTGCGCCAGCGAGGCCTGGAGGACGGCAAGGTCGTCTACATGGCGGTGCCGCGGCTGGCCGAGCCGGAGCCGTTCTTCGCCCTCGACCCGGATCACCTGGCTGAGCCGCCGCGCCGGGCAGCCTCGATCAAGGGCGCGTCCCGTTCGGCCCGCCGGGTCCGGCTGGATGAGCTGGCCGCAGTCGACCTGGTCGTGATGGGCAGTGTCGCGGCGGGCGAGGATGGTGCCCGGCTGGGGAAGGGCGGCGGCTTCGCCGACCTGGAGTTCGCGCTGGCGGCCGCGGCCGGCCTGATCGGCCCGGACACCGTGGCCGTCACCACCGTGCACGAGATCCAGGTCCGGCCGGCCGGGACGATCCCGGTCACTGACCATGATGTGCCGGTCGACTTCGTCGTCACGCCCGAGCGGATCATCGACTGCCGGGCCCGCCGGGGCGAGCGTCCGGCCTCCGGCATCCGCTGGGACGACCTGACCGCGGAGAAAATCGAGGCCATCCCGCTGCTGTCCGCCCTGCGCGCGGCCCGGCCGTGAGCGCGCCAAGGTAACCGGAGCAGGCAGACGGCTGGCCTACTCCCGGCCTTCACGGCCTGCGGTCATACTGGCCTCGTGCCCTCGGCTACCGTTCTCCAAGCCAGGCCCTAGGAGCACCGCCATGACTGTTTCACCAGAAGGTCCCGGCACCGGAGCGCTCCCGGTCGAGGGCGCAGTCCTGCGCTATCAGGTCGCCGGGGCGGGCCCCGCGGTTGTGCTCGTGCACGGTTTCGGCCTTGACATGCGGATGTGGGACCGGCAGTTCGCCGCGCTGGCCAGGGACTTCCGGGTCGTCCGGTACGACTGCCGCGGATTCGGAGCGAGCGGGCCCTTCGATCCGGCCGTTCCGTATACCCATGCCGCCGATCTTGTCGCGCTGCTCGATCACCTGGAACTGGGCAAGGCCGCACTCGTCGGCCTTTCCTTCGGCGGCCGCGTCGCGCTGCAGACCGCGCTGGCAACGCCTGACCGGGTGCAAGCGCTGGCGTTGCTGGATGCGGTTCTGGACGGCGTGCCCTGGGACTCTGAATCGCAGGCCGGGATGGCTGAAGTGAGCCGTCAGGTGGCGGCCGGGGGAGTCGCGGCCGGCCGCACGGCCTGGCTGGCGCATCCGCTGTTCGCGCCCGCGCGGCAGGATCCCGCAGTGGCGGACCAGCTCTCGGTCATGGTCGCGGACTTCCCCGGCCAGCACTGGCTCGGTCTCGATCCGCACCTGCCGGACGACGAGCGGCTGTTCGACGTCCTCGAACGCCTGACCGTCCCGGCTCTGGTGGCGGCCGGCGAGCGTGACGTGCCGGGTTTCCTGGCCATGACCGAAACACTCGCTCGCCGGCTGCCCGCGGCCGAGCTCGTGCTGGTCAAGGACGCGGGTCACATGGTCAACATGGAACAGCCGGACGTGGTCAATGACCTGCTGACGCGCTTCCTGCGCCGGGTGTCCGCGGGATAAGCCGAAGGAAGGTCATTGCTGCCGCGCCACCGGCGCGGCAGCACGCACCCCTTGACTCGTCAGCCGAGTCGGCCCAGGCCCTTCTGCAGGTCCTCGGTGTTCATCACCGGAGCCATCTCGACGCTTGCCTCCAGGCCGCTGAAGAACGGCTCTGCGAACGGCGGTATGTCGGACGGGTCGGCGAAGTCCACGACCAGGTACGCGGTCCGCTGCCCGTCGAAGGTAGTGAAGTACATCGCTTCGGGATGCCAGCGCTCCGCGGCGCCTTGCATGAGCTTGCCGATAGTCCCGTCACTGATGGCACGATTCCCTGGCGCCGCTGGAATCGTGATCTTCGCCATAATGCGCATAATGTCCCCCGTTGAGTCGGCGATGCCGGACTGGGTTCATGCCCGGCGGGGGACCTGGCCACGCAGCCTGGTTCAGGGCGTACCGGTCAGCTCTTCAAGTCGCTCGATCCTGGTGAGCACCGGCACGAGTTCGGCTCTGATGACCTCAGCCAGCTGACCAGCGTCAGTCGGCTGACCTGCGTTTTTCTCGGCCGGACCGGTCGCCGGCACGTCCGCGTGCTGGTCAGAGGTCCGTTGCTCGTGCGCAGCGAAACCGGCGCCCCAGCCGGCCAGGGCAGCGGCCACCGTGCGCCTGGTCACGCGCAGGTCGGCGCCGAGCGAGCGCAGCACGCTGCCCGCGATTCCGTCGGGCTCACTGATGAGGCCGAGCAGCAGATGCTCGCAGCCGACGTAGTTGTTGCCAAGTCCGGACGACTCGTTGGCGGCGAGTTCGACAGCCCGCGCGGTCAGCGGGTCCATAGGCGGCGCTGCGACGACCGGGCCGGCCGCGGCTTCCTGGCGTGCCTGGCGTGCCTGGCCGGCTTGCGCCGCGGCGGACTCGGCGCCGCGACGGTGCAACTCGGCGCGGACCTGGCCTGGCGTGATGTCCAGTGCGCGCAGCACCCGCATCGCCATGTTGTCACTGGACACGAGCGCGACCAGCAGCTGCTCGGTCCTGACCGGCGCGCCGGGCGAGGATCCGGCCCGCCGCTGCGCCGACTCCAGCACCGCCATCGCGCGCTTGGTGAAGTACAAGGCCACCGGCCCGTCGGCCGCAGCGACGGAGGTGGCGCCGCCCGCCACTTCCCGCAGCGCAGTCACCCGCCGGACCGCGGTCTCGAGCGCTCGCTGGCAGACCGCGGATACTGGCACGCCGGCATCCTTGACCGCGTCGGCCAGGTCGTCGGGCAGGTAGATGTTGATCTTCGGCATGGCCGGCTCCAGCGCGTGTGGTCGCTTGATATAACCCGTATATAACCCTAGAGGGGAGGCATAGTCAAGGAGCAACAACGTGGGTCGCCGCAACGTCGCGAGCGTTGCGGACCGCATGAGCATGACGTACAACTTCTTGTACGTGAGGAGGTGTGCGTTGAAGACAATGACCTATAGCGAGTCCCGGGCAAAGTACGCAGAAACCCTGAACTCCGTAGTGGAGGACCGGGAAGAAGTAGTTGTCACCCGCGCCGGGCACGACCCGGTCGTGATTGTTGCACTGGATGACTACCAGTCCTTGCGAGAGACGGCGTACCTACTCAGGAGCCCGGCTAACGCTCGCAGACTGCTGGCCTCCATCGATCGGCTCGAGAGCGGAGGCGGGTCTGAACACGAGCTGGAAAGCTCGTGAAAATCGTCTGGGACGAATACGCCTGGGACGACTACCTCGGGTGGCCGGTCCAGGACCGGAAAGTTCTCAAGCGCATCAACGCGCTGATCAACGACATAGCACGCAACGCCAACGAAGGACTGGGTAAGCCTGAGCCGCTCAAGCACGGCTTCCAGGGCTACTGGTCTCGCCGGATCACCGATGAGCACCGGTTGATATACAAAGTCGCAGAAGATGGGATCCGGGTAGCGCAATGTCGCTACCACTACGAAGGTTAACGCTCAGCGTCGAGGCCACAGCTTAAGAGGCGGTCGACCGAGGCTGCGGGCCAGTGAACTGACGCGGCTGCGCCAGCGTCGACGGTTACCGTCGCGGCCGCCGTGCCGTCGCTGGCCCAGATCGTGTAATCGCCGGGAGCCAGGCCAGGGTAAACTGCCGCATGCCGGGTGCCGCCGCCGACATGCCGCGGCCGGACCATTGAGTGCGTCCGGTGTTCGCGACCGTCGCCCGTGACCCGGCTGATCTCGATCTCGGCACCGTCCAGGCTCTCCGGGGTGTGCAGGATGAGCGCACCGACGCCAGGTCCCAGCTCCAGCACGACAGTGCCGGGGCCGGATGGCCCGGCGGCGGGCTCGGCGTGACTGTGCGTCACCAGGACGGCTCGTCGTAGCCGTCGTACGGGACGCCCAGGTAGGGGAAGCTGCTCAGGTACGGGTTGCCTGGCCCCACCGGCGGGTTGAAGTCGTCGATCAGTCCGATGGCGGCCGTGTCCGGCACGAAGCTGGGGTCGACCAGCTTGAGGATGGCCCCGGCAACGGCCCGCAACTCGATGGTGACGACGTCGTCGAAGACGCGGCGCCCGTTGGGGAAGCCGGCCGGGTCGCCGCCCAGGACGCCGAGAGCGTTCGGCGAGCCGGCGCGGCGGGATCGAGGTGTTCAGCCGCAGCATGTCGGCCTGCGCTGACCCGGTGAAGTTGGTGAAGGTCGAGGCGGGCGACAGCACGCGTGCCGGGATGCCGGTGAGCAGGACCGCCTCAGGTCGGCCCGGACCACGTGGCTGGTCACGGCGGCCTGCAGGTTCGGGAAACGTCCGGGGTACAGCGCCGGCGATCAGCCCGGCCAGCTCTGGGTGGGCGTAGTACTGCGCGAACTGCTTGTCGTGGGCGGGCTGCTGGGTGTTCCAGTAGTCCTTCTTGCCCATCGGGATGATGACCTCGTTGATGAGCGGATTGCCGAGGCGCGACACCTGGGCGTACGGACCGCTGAACAGTCGGGTCGCCGCCGAGGCGATCGCGGATCCCGCACGCGCTGCCTGCTGGCAGTCGTCCAGACGCCGATGACCGGGCGCGTGCCTGTCGGCGGTGACCTTGCTGATCGGCACCTGCAGCGCGATCGAGTGGACGTTGAGGCAACTTGGTCGAGTTGACGCCCTGGCCGCTGAGCTCAGGTCCAGCGCGTGCGGCGAACACGTTGAGCTCCTGGAACGGCCGCAGGTTGCCCAGGTCGAAGATCGAGCCGAGGTCGACGAAGAAGCCTTCGGCGCGCTGGCCGGCGAAGACCTTGCTGCCGTCGGTCAGCGTCGTGCACCGCCGGCTGGGCGAGCGTTGGCCGCGTAGTTCGGCGTCGACAGCGGGCCGATGTTGCAGGGCGGGCAGGGCAGGTTCCGGCCGAGCACTGCTGCGTGCCGTGCCCGGTCGATGCGGGTGACCGAGTAGAACTGCTTCCGGTTCCAGTGCGCGTCGGTCAGCGACGTCGATCGGCGCCGGTGTTGTACAGGAACGTGTCCTGGTTGCCGACCTTCGTGGTGAAGCGGAACTGGTAGGTGATGTCGGGCTCGGCCGTTCCGTCGTTGTCGATGTGGATCTCGTACAGCACGTCGTCGCCGAACTCGTAGAAGTTCGGGCCGCCGGCGGGCGCCTGCAGCGGCACGTAGTTGGCGATCAGCGTGACCGTGTCGGGCTTGTCGGGGCTGACGAACGCGTACAGGTCGGTGCTGTCGGCGACCGGGTCCTTGGAGATCTCCGGGGCTTCGCGGTGGGATGACATCGTTCCCTTCTTACTTGCTGGCGCGGGCCAGCCGCACGGCGAGCTCTCGGTCGGTCACCCGCACGTGACTGGTACCGCGGTAGACATCCAGCTCGCCGCTGCGGACGTTGCGCACGTGCACGACAACGTCCTCGACATCGGCCACGTCATCGGCGTGTGCGGCGGGCGCGCTGGTCGCGTCGGCACCGGGACGGGCGGGCCGCGCCGCCGCGAGGGCCGGGCCGGCGAAGGCCGTCATGGCCAGGCCAGCGGCGCCTGCTCCGGCAGCGCCCCGCAGGACAGACCGGCGTGACACCCGGCCGGACTCGTCGTCGGCGCTGACGGCCGGACTTGCTGCGGGCTTGGCGCCCTTGTCAGGAATCGGCATGACAATCCTTTCGGTGATGGCGAACTCTTCCAATTCCGTGGTGCATGGCAATCTGGCCGAACCGATGCCAAGGAAGAACACTACAGAGAGTGAGAGTGCGATGACTCAATGCGACTAAGGTGGCCGGCGAATCTCGCCAGAATTCACCAGCCGTTCGCTGGCAAAGGCGGCGCATAACTGGCATGCAGCCGGGCCCGCTGCTGCCGCCTGCAGGGCAGCGGGCGCTGGCCGGTGCCAGCCGGTGCTCCGAGGATCGCTCTGCACGACCGGACTTCGGGGACGGGCAGGGCCCGGCGGATTGGCGTGCCGCAAGAAATTCGGGGGAAAGTGTTTCCGGCCGCGGCGCCAGAATGGACGCCGCACCGGCAGGTCGCGGACCGGAGAGTCGCGGTCCGGCGGCGCCGCGACCGCCGGGCGGTGAACAGGGCTTTGAGCCAAAAGCCCGCTCAGGCGCCCGAGCTCCCGAAACGGCACAACTTCTTGCCAGCACAGCCGCTTACTAGCGACGGCGCGCTCCGGCGGCGGACTGATCCGCAGCCGCGCCGGTGGAACGGGTCGGCCTAGTGGGCGGCGGCGAACTGCGTCGGCTTCGGTCGAGCCGGCCAGCGCCGTGGTCGACGGCGTCCGGGTTGATCGCCGAGGTGACCTGGTCGAAGTAGCCGGTGCCGACCTCGCGCTGGTGCTTGGTCGCGGTGTAGCCGTCGGCCTCGGCGGCGAACTCGGCGTCCTGCAGCTCGCACGTAGGCCGGCATGCCGCGCTCGGCGTAGCCGCGGGCCAGCGTCGAACATCGAGTAGTTCAGCGCGTGGAATCCGGCCAGGGTGATGAACTGGAACTTGTAGCCCATCGCGCCCAGCTCGCGCTGGAACTTGGCGATCGTGGCGTCGTCCAGGTTCGCCCGCCAGTTGAACGACGGCGAGCAGTTGTAGGCCAGCATCTGGTCCGGGTAGACCGATCTGGATCGCCTCGGCGAACTCGGCGCGCGACCGGCAGGTCCGGGCGTCGAGGTCTCCATCCACAGCAGGTCGGAGTACGGCGCGTAGGCCAGGCCGCGGGCGATGCAGGCGCCGATGCCGTTGCGGACCCGGTAGAAGCCCTCGGCCGTCCGCTCGCCGGTGACGAACGGCTGGTCCCGCTCGTCGACGTCGCTGGTGATCAGCGTCGCGGCCTGGGCGTCGGTGCGCGCCACGATCAGCGACGGGCACGCCGCACACGTCGGCGGCGAGCCGGGCCGCGCTCAGCGTCTTGATGTGCTGGCCGGTCGGGATCAGCACCTTGCCGCCCAGGTGGCCGCACTTCTTCTCGGACGCCAGCTGGTCCTCCCAGTGCACGCCCGCGGCGCCTGCCGCGATCATGGACTTCATCAGCTCGAAGGCGTTGAGCACGCCGCCGAAGCCGGCCTCGGCGTCGGCCACGATCGGCGCCAGCCAGTGCGGCGCGTCCGCGTTGCTGCGATTCGGCCCAGGTGATCTGGTCGGCCCGCAGCAGCGCGTTGTTGATCCGGCGCACCACCGCCGGCACCGAGTTGGCCGGGTACAGGCTCTGGTCCGGGTAGGTCTGGCCGGCCAGGTTCGCGTCGGCGGCGACCTGCCAGCCGGACAGGTAGATGGCCTTCAGCCCGGCCTTGACCTGCTGCACGGCCTGGTTGCCGGTCAGCGCGCCGAGCGCGTTGACGTAGTCCGTCGCTCGTTCAGCAGCGACCACAGCCGCTCGGCGCCGAGCCGGGCCAGCGTGTGCTCTTCCTGCACCGAGCCGCGCAGCCTGATGACGTCGGCGGCGCGTGTAGGTGCGCTCGATGCCCGCCCAGCGCGGATCTGTCGCCCACTCGTGGTGCAACGCGCTGCCTGGCTCTCGACCTTGCTGGCCACCGAGTGGCCGTTGGCGTGGGCGGTGCTCGCTGCTGCTGTTCCGTTCAGCGTGCCCTCGAGGCGACGTTCGGTCACGGTGATCCTCCTGGTCAGTCGTCCCCGGGTGATGTCTTCAGCGTGCGCAGACCAGCTGCCCCGTTCTAGGGTGTTACTCGGTGAAAATTCGTCGAGATTTTGGTTATCAGTGAAGAAATGACAATCTTCACCGAAGAAGAATCGCGATCTTTGCCGGATTCCGGCCTGGATCTGGGGATGTTCGGGCAGCGGCTCCGGCACATCCGGCGCTGCTCGCGGCCTGACGCTGGCCGAGCTCGGCGAGCGGGTGGGCCGGGCTCCGTCGGCGCTGTCCCTGCTGGAGAACGGCCGCCGGGAGCCGAAGCTCTCCCTGATCGAGGCACTGGCCATCGCGCCCTGTCGGTGTCCGCCGACGAGCTGATGCGGCGGCAGCCGCCGAGCCGCCGGGCTCAGCTCGAGATCGCGCTCGCCGAGGCGCAGCGCGATCCGTCTACTGGCCGAGCTCGGGCTGCCGCCGCTGCGGGTCGGCGCCGAGGGTGCCGAACGAGGTGCTCGAGCACGTGCTGGCCCTGCACGGCGAGCTGCGCCGGCAGCAGGCCAAGCCGACCGCCACGCCGGAGGAGGCGCGGGCGGCCAACGCCGACCTGCGGCGGATGATGCGCGAGCGCGGCAACTACTTCGCCGAGATCGAGCAGGCGGCCGCCGAGGCGCTGGCGCCGGTCGGCTACTCGGGCGGCGCGCTGTCGCAGGGCATGCTGCTGTCGGTGGTCAGCCATCACGGCTTCTCCGTCCGGTACGTCCAGGACCTGCCGCGCTCGGCCCGGTCGGTCACCGACCTGCGCAACCGGCGGATCTACCTGCAGCAGGAATCGCTCGGCATGCACACGCCGCGCGCGGTGCTGCTGCAGACGCTCGGGCATTTCGTCCTCGGTCACAGCGACGCCGGCCGACTTCGCCGACTTCCTGCGGCAGCGGGTCGAGGCCAACTACTTCGCCGCCGCGGTGCTGGTGCCCGAGCAGGCCGCTGCCCGGTTCCTGCGCGAGGCCAAGGACAAGCACGAACCTGTCGGTCGAGGACCTGCGCGATGTGTTCTCGGTGTCCTACGAGATGGCCGCGCACCGGTTCACCAACCTGGCCACCCACCACCTGGACTGCCGTGCCACTTCGTCAAGAACGACGCGGGCGGCATGATCTACAAGGCCTACGAGAACGACGGCGTCGTCTTCCCGGCCGACCGCGACCGGGCGCCATCGAGGGCCAGCGGATGTGCCGTCAGTGGTCCGGCCGGCAGGTGTTCACGGCCGCCGACCGGTTCAGCCCGTACTTCCAGTACTCCGACACGCCCGCTGGCACCTACTGGTGCACTGCGTTCATTGATTCAGGACCGGAGCGTGGTTTCGCGATCACGCTCGGCGTCACCGTATCGACGACAGCCGGTGGTTCCGCGGCCGGGACACCACCATCCGCACCGACGTCGGCCTGTCCGGACGCGGCCTGCTGCCAGCGGCCGCCGGCCGCGCTGGCCGAGCGCTGGGACGGTCAGGCCTGGCCGTCGGCGCGGGCGCACTCGCACATGCTGCTGGCGCTGCCGTCGGGCAGCTTCCCCGGCGTGGACGAGGCCGACGTGTTCGAGTTCCTCGACCGGCACGCGGCCGACTAACCGGTCCTGGCCGCGAGATAAGCGCTGCTCAGAGCCGCCACTCGTCGCTGGTCTTGTCGGGCCGCCCGACGTTCACGACCTGGACGGGCAGGTCACCGGCCGCGCGGAGCACGCTGGTCCGCCACCGTCGACCCGGTCAGCAGACGCGACCAGTGCGAGCGGCGGCGCGATCCGATCACCAGCTGGCAGGCGCGGGCCTGGCGCGCGGCCCGGATCAGCCCGGAAGCAATGTCGCCGGCCCTGACCTCGGCAAAGGTCCCGTCCAGTTCGCCGAGCAGCCGGCGGTCCTGCTCCAGCCGGGCCGTCGGCGGGCGGCCGAGGTTGTCGATGTCCCGGATGTGCACTCCCTGGATCCTGGCGTCGGACAGCCCGGCGAGATGGGCGGCGTAGCGGATGAGCCATTCGTCGGCGGGCGACCCCTCCAGGCCGACCACGATGACCGAGGCCTGCACCGGGTCGCTGACACCGTGGGCGGCCAGGAACGCCGAGACGGGATCGGGAACAGCCTCATCAGCCAGAGCTGCGCGAGCTCGCGCAGGGCAGCGAGGTTCGCGAAGCGGAAATAGCTCGACAGCGCCACGTCTACCCGTTCTTCGGGGAACAACAAGACCCTCGGATAGACGGCGCCGAAGCGCCGCAGGCGCAAGGTCGATGAGCTTGATCGTCGCCAGCTCGCACGAACGTATCCGGCACCGGTTCGGCCGGGTGCACGCCAGTGATCCGGGAGACCAGCGGGCCTAGCGACTCGATGTTGGCGACGTTGAGGGTCGTATAGACATCGATGCCGCGGGCGAGCAGCTCGCGGACGTCGTGCCAGCGTTTCGCGTGCCGCTCGCCGGGCGGGTTCGCGTGCGCCAGTTCATCCACCAGGGCCAGCTCCGGGCGACGGTCCAGGACGCCGGTGAGGTCCAGCTCCGTCAAAGCTGGCGCCCCGGTAGGTGACGGTGCGGGTAGGGAGCACTTCGAGATCGCCCAGCTGGGCAGCGGTCGCTGCCCGCCCGTGCCGCTCCCGGTACGCCACGACGACGTCGATGCCCGAGCGCCGCTGGGCGCGTCCGTCCCGCAGCATGGCGTACGTCTTCCCGACACCGGGGGCAATCCCCAGGTACGTGCGCAGCCTGCCGCGGCCAGCCGACGGCTCCGTCATCAGCGATTCCATTCGGACATACCCGTACATTGTCACAACGCGGCCGGCGCCGAGCCACCTGGGCAGCGTCACCAGGCGCCGGCCGGTGCCGACCCACGAGCCAGATCGCTGCCCCTGCCTCGTCACGCCGTCGAAAGCACGCCAGAACGAGGACGATCCGCGTCAAGGGAGGCCGCCGAGATCACCGACCAGATACGCCGCCACCGGCTCCGGGAGGAGGGCCGGCGAAGGCCTGAGCCAGGCCGCGGATGGTGGACGCAGACACCATTGGCGAGGTCGAGCGGGCCGGTCATTTCCGCATTTACCTGGGCGCGGCCCCTGGTGTCGGTAAGACCTACGCCATGCTCGGCGAGGGGCAGCGACGGCGCAGCCGCGGCGCCGACGTCGTCGTCGGGTACGTCGAGGCCTACGGGCGGCCGCTCACCGAGGCGCTGATCAATGGCCTGGAGGTCGTCCCCCGCAAGTCGGTCGACTACCGGGGAAGCCGCCTGGAGGAGATGGAACTCGACGCGATCCTGCGAAGACAGCCCGAGGTCGCCCTGATCGACGAGCTCGCTCATACGAATGTGCCGGGATCTGGCCGGAACGAGAAGCGCTGGCAGGATGTCCTGGAGATCCTCGGTGCGGGCATCGACGTCATCACGACGGTCAACATCCAGCACCTGGAGAGCATCGCCGACGAGGTCGAGCAGATGACCGGGGCAAAGGTCCGGGAACGGGTGCCGGACTGGGTGGTTCGGAAGGCCGACCAGATCGAGCTGGTCGACTCCTCGCCGGAGCAGCTGCGCCGCCGGATGCTGCACGGCAACATCTACCCGGTGGCCAAGGTCCGCCAGGCGCTCGCGCACTTCTTCCGGACCGACAACCTCATCGCCTTGCGGGAACTGGCGTTGCGGTTCGTTGCCGACGAGTCCGATGAGGAGCTCCTCGAGCGCCTCCGGCTGCACCGGCCTGAGGCCCTGTGGGAGACAACCGAGCGCATCATGGTGGCGGTCACCGCCGCACCGGGGAACGACGTGCTGCTGCGCCGGGCCGCCCGCATCACAGCGAGGGTCAAGGGGGAACTCGACGCGGTCCACGTCATCCCCGGCGACACCAGCCTGACTGGCGACGACCGGTCGACCGACGGGCTGCGGCAGCTGGCTGCCGGCCTCGGCGCTCGCTGGCACGAGATAGAAAGCGATGATCCGGCCCGGGCCATCGTCAGCTTCGCGCGGGAAAATCAGATAACCCAGATCGTGATCGGGTCCATCCGGCATAGCTGGTGGCACGTCCGCGGCGGCGGGCGGATCGTGCGACGGGTCATCGAGGAGGCCGCCGCATCCGGCATCGACGTCCACCTGATCGCCCGCCGCGAGCCGGCTGACGCCCAGATCCGCCAGTCGAGCGCCGCGCGGGAGTCCTGACGGCACGCGGCCGGTTAACGGCTCGCGGCCGACTGGCTCGCCGCGCCACCATGGGAACCATGACGTGGACCGCGCCGGTTGTCATCCGGCCCGACGAGCCGTTCACCGGCGCTGAGCGACCGATGCTGGACGGGTTCCTGGACCGCCACCGGGCCAGCCTGCTGCTGCGGTGCGGTGGCCTGACCGGCGAACAGCTGGCGATGCGCTCGGTGCCGCCGTCTAGCCTGTCGCTGCTGGGCATCGTCCGGCATCTGACCGACGTTGAACGGACCTACTTCCGGCGCCGCTGGGGCGGCCAGCAGATCGCCAGTTATTACGCGACAGCGGACCGCCCGGACGGCGCGTTCGATGACGCGGACCCGGCGTTCGCGCAGCGCGACCTGGAACGGCTCGCCGCCGAGCAGGAAGCTGCCCGCCGGGCGGTTGCGGACCTGCCACTCGACGCGATCTTCGTTAACCCGCGCTGGGGTGAGATGACACTGCGCTGGGCGCTCACGCACCTGATCGGTGAGTACGCCGCGCATACCGGCCAGGCCGATCTGCTCCGGGAGCGGATCGACGGCCAGGCGGGCTGGTAGGGCAGCCAGCGGGGCCTGCTATCCGGGCACTGCACATAGAATTCACGGGATTCGAGCAGGCGTCGCTGGCGCTGGGCTGAGCCGGGCGCTTGCGGGCTCGGGACCCGGAGGGAGGCCGCATGACCAAGAGATCACGGCGCGAATTGCCGCCGACTTTCGTTAAGCCGCCCTATGTCTCCAACGTGCACCGGCCGGGTGACAGAGGCACCTCTGACCCGTTCTACGCGTTCAAGAAGGCAGCACGCGATAACGGTAAGCCCTATCAGTCACCGGAGCCGAAGGCTGAGCGCGAGCTGCTGGCTCTGCTCGGGAGCAAGACCGCGATGACGGTGATGGGCTGCTTGCTCATCGCCGTGGTCGCTGTGCTGCTCGTGCTCCTGGTCATCAAGGCGTAATCCGCACCTGAACGCCGCGTCAGCCAGGGTCCTGCGTCCTAGCCGCGGCTCGCGACCAGCGCGGTCAGTACGGTGAGCAGGATCGAGCATCCCGCGATGGCACCGTGCGTCAGTACCAGTCTCGGCGGGAAACTCATCGCGCCCGGTGACCGGCGTTCCGCAGCCCGGCGGTTGGACAACAGCCAGCTGAGCCCGGCCAGCAGGGTCGCCAGCAGGATGGCGAACGCGATCCAGGCCAGCGGCCGGTAGTGGATGAGCGTGAACATGGTCCAGCAGGCGATGCCGGTGACGCCGAGCGCAGGATGGCTGAACTCCAGGATCGGGGTGCTGGCCGGCGCTTGCACCCTGGTGCGCGGACCGAGCGGCGGCTTTCCGTCGGGGGTGAGGGGCAGGGCGCCGATCCGCGGTGCTGCGACCGCCGCCGGCTCGGGCTGCATCGCCGTGCTGACAGTTCGCCGGCTCGCGCCGCCGGCTCGCAGCAAGGCCAGGCCGGCCACGACGGTCCCGAGCCACAACACGAGCACGAAGATCGCCAACCACGTTCCCTTTCCTGACGCGCCGGCTCCGTCGCCAGCGGAATCAGGCTAGCCGACCTCAGCCGGCGGCTATCCCCAGGGTTTGGCCCCGGATCAGCTGAACCTGGGCGCTCGCTTCTCGCGCAGCGACGCCAGGCCTTCCTTGATGTCCTCACCCATGAACGTGAGCATCTCGTAGGCGGCCGACTGGTCGAAGATCGGCCCGGCGTTGCGGAGCCAGCCGTTGAGGGCGCGCTTGCTCAGCCGGACCGCGAGCTGCGGGCCGGTGGCGAGCCGGGCCGCGATGTTCAGGGCCTCGGGCAGCACCTCATCGCGGGGCAGGACCTTCGAGACCAGGCCGATCCGCTCGGCTTCCTCGCCGGTCACCATCTCGCCCGTGAGCAGGTAGTACTTGGCCTTGGCCAGGCCGCACAGCAGCGGCCAGATGATCGCCGCGTGATCGCCGGCGGCAACCCCGAGCCGGACGTGGCCGTCGCCGAGCCTGGCGTCGGCGGCGCAGATGCTGATGTCGGCCAGCAGGGCCACCACCAGGCCCGCACCGACTGCCACCCCGTTGATGGCCGAGATGATCGGCTTCTCGCAGTTGGCCATGTTGTAGACCAGGTCGCTCATTTCCTTGAGCATGTGCGTGACCAGGTCGTAGTTGCCGATCTGGCGCTCGACCATGGCCAGGTCGCCGCCGGCGGAGAAGGCCCGGCCCGCGCCGGTGACCACCGCGACCCTGGTCTCCGGATCGTTGCTGACATCGGCCCAGATTGCCGCGAGCTCGGCGTGCATTTCCTCGTCGGCCGCGTTCAGCACGTCGGGCCGGTTCAGCGTGATCAAGAGCACGCCGTCGGGCTGTCGCTCGAGCTTGAGTTGGCTGTACCTGGCGAAGTCCATGCGAGTGTCCTCTCGGGCGGCTGACGGCGGACCAGGTCATCATGGCAGCCAGGCCTGCTGCGGTCGCGCGTGCCCGGTCGTTGCGGCGAAGCGGGACTCATCGGGTACGGTGGCGTGTATGTATGCGCATGCATCTACATCTGCGGTGCCCGGCGGACGAGCGTGACGTCGCAAGGCGAGGCGCTGGTCAACGAGCTCAGGTGGGTACACCGTCTGATCCGCCGTGACCTGCAGGTCGTCCGGCAGCTCGCGGCGGACCTGAGCGACGGACTGCCGGCGGAGCAGGCCGCTGCCGCCATCGCTGAGCTGGAGGCCGGCGGCCCGCTCTGGCAACTCAAGATCAACTGCCTGCAGTACTGCCGCTTCGTGCACGCACATCACCATGCTGAGTCCGCGATGCTGTTCCCGCGGCTGCGGCAGTCGGACCCGGCACTTGGTCCGGTCGTCGACAAACTGGAAGCCGACCATGCCCTGGTGTCGGATCTCCTCGATGATGTCTCGGCGGCGGCGCTGGAACTGACCGGTGCGGAGAGCGAGGGGAGCAGGAAGCGGCTCATCGATGCCCTAGCTGACCTGGGTACCGCGCTGCTGGCGCATCTGGACTTCGAGGAGGAGAACATTTCCGGCACGCTGCGTACCATGACGACCTGGTGGTGAGCAGTGCATCCGGACGAGTACGCCTGCGCGCAGGCCTGGGCCGCACTGGGTGCCGCGCACGCGCGGGTGGCCGGCCTGCTGGCAAAGGCGCTGGCCAGCGAGGCTGACCTCGCGGTCACCGAGTTCGAGATGCTGCTCCGGCTGGAGCGGGCACCTGGCCGCCAGCTCCGTCTGGCTGAGCTGAACACGGCGGTGCCGCTGACCCAGCCGGCCCTGAGCCGGGCCGTGACCAGGATGGCCGCGCGGGGACTGCTGGACCGGGCCGGAGCGCCCGAGGACGGGCGAGGCGTCCTGATCAGGATGACCGCGGCCGGTTCTCGCGTGCTGGGCCGCGCCATTCCGGTACACGCACAGGTCATCCGCGCGGCGCTGCTGGACCGGCTGAGCGCGGCGGAGCAGCAGACGCTGACCGAGGTACTCGGCCGGATCACTGCCGACTGAGCCAGGCAGCTAGTCCTTTCACCGGCTGCGGCCGTGCTGCGTGGTGCTAACAGAGCCCGGCCGGTGCACGACCATGCTGCCCCGCGCTCATCCCGGCTGCGGTCGGGGAGACGCTGCGCTTCGACCCGTCGGTGCCGGTATGGCGGCGGGTTACGACCCGGCTGGTCGTGATCCCGTCGGCCGCTCCGTAGCAGTCCTGCCGGGTCAGGCCGGTCACCGCTGCGCCGCTGCCGGGCTCGGGCTCGGCGAGGCTGAAGATGCGGTGACCGTCAGCGTGAAACGCGTGGTGCCGGTCTTGCCGGTGAACCGGTCCCGTCCGGTCACGGTGACCTGGTACGAGCCGGGTGTCGCGGGCACAATCCCCGCGATAACCCCGTTGGTGGTCGTGGCGACTGAGCTGATGGTCAGCCCGGCGGGCAGGCCGGCCGCGGTGTAGGCCAGCGTCTTCGCTGCGGCCCTGGTGTCGAGGCCGCGGATGCTCAGGCGGTAGGTGGTGCCGGCGACGACGTCCTGGGGCCCTGGATCCACCAGCGTGACCGGGTCGGTTCCCTTGGCGGCGAAGGCCGTCGTGCCGTCCGGCGTGCCCAGACCGGTCGGCCCGTCGTAGCCCTTCTGGCCGTGGCAGAGGTAGTGCTGGTCGCAGGTGCCGTTGGTGCCGGCAGTCACGTCATGCAGATGCGAGGAGTGGTGGTAGAGATACGAGGCCGGGTAGCTGTTGCGAGCCGGGTTTCCGGCCAGGGCGTAGGCGGCGGTAACGATCGGCGCCGCCACACTCGTGCCGCCGGCCATGCCCCAGGTGCCGCCGGTTCCGAAACTGTCGTACACCGCGACGCCGGTATTGATGTTGGCGTCGGCCGCCACGTCGTTCTCGGTCCGGTTGAGGCATCCGCCCGGCGCGGTGTCGTCGACGCTTTCCCGCTGCCACGACGGCTTGGGCTCCATCGAGGAGCAGCCCGAGGCGGTGCCCTCGGCGACCTGCGCGGACCCCCACACGGTCTCGGTCCAGGCGCGCCCGTTCGAGCGCTTGTGCCGCAAAGTAGTGCCGCCGACCGCGGTGACGTACTGGGTATCGGCCGGGAACGTCGCCCCGTAGCCGAAGTCGCCGGAGGCGAACACGATCGCGTCACCGGGATGGTTGAAATCGTGAGTGTAGGCATCCTGCCCGGCGAACTCGTCGCCGCCCCAGCTGTCGGAGACGAACCGCGCGCCCATGCTCACGGCCCGGTTCACGGCCGTGCCGAGATTGGCGCTCGAGTTGGAGGAGGCCTCGACCAGCAGGATGCGGCATCGCGGGCAGATCGCCGACACCATGTCGAGGTCGAGCGACTCCTCGATGCCCCAGCTGGCGCTCTTCTTCGGCAGCGGGCGGGACTTCCCGGCCTGGTTCACGATCCGCAGGCAGCGCGAGGCAACCGTGCATGCGGGCAGGCCGAAATGACTGCGATAGCTGGCCAGGTTGGCGGCGGCCTTGGGGTCGCTGTAGGCGTCGACGATCGCGACGGTCTCGCCGCGTCCGGCCCGGCGGGCGGCGGCTGTCAGGTTGTAGGCATTGCGCAGGCTGGACGGACCGTAGCCGTGCACAGCCGCGGCGGAGACTTGCGCGGACTGCCGGGCTCGGCTCCCTGCTGCTGTTCCGACACTGAAGACCGACATGCATTCCATGACGGCTGGCGTGTCCGACTGCGGGCAGACGCGGATCTGACCCGCCGGCCGGGCCCCTGCCATCGGGGTCTGTACGCGGAGGGCCGACGCTGGCCCGGCCAGGATGACGGTCAGGACCACTAGCGCGAGGGCTGACAATCCGGCCGCGGGAATTGCTAGACGCCGGCGACGATGCACGAAGATCCCCCAAGATGACGCGGCGCCGCCGGGTGGCCAGGCGCACTTGAAACCTAGAGGTCCCCCTAGGTCAGGACAAGCGATTACCAAATCTGATTTATGGTGTCGAGATGACTGGCGGGCAGCCAGCGCGGACGGTGCTGGCTGGCCGGCCCTGGCGGGCGGGCGCTGGACGACTTACAGTGCTATTACTACCAAGTAACTTAAGCTGTAGCGGCCGCAACGCCCCCCGCGATGCCGCCATGACAGCCGCCTGCCGACGAATCAGTGCGAGGAGCGAGATGAGCAGTGCGCAGGAGACAGCGAGCGGGTTCTCCCTTGCGCTGAGCGACGACGTCCGGCAGACCAGGGACTGGCTGCACGAGTTCGCCACCGATGTCATCAGGCCAGCCGCCGCCGAGTGGGACGAGCGGGAGGAGACGCCGTGGCCGATCATCGAGGAGGCGGCCAAGATCGGGCTGTACTCCCTCGACTTCTTCGGGAGCCAGTGGATGGACCCGAGCGGGCTCGGCATGGTGGTCGCGTTCGAGGAACTGTTCTGGGGCGACGCCGGGATCGGGCTGGCCCTGGCCGGCTCGGGGCTGGCCGCCGTCGCGGTCGCCAGTAACGGCACCAACGAGCAGATCGGGGAATGGCTGCCGCAGATGTTCGGCAGCCCTGGCGACATCAAGCTGGGTGCGTTCTGCTCCTCCGAGCCCGATGCCGGCAGCGACGTCGGCGCCATCCGCACCAGGGCCGTCTACGACCAGGCGAAGGACGAGTGGGTGCTGAACGGCACCAAGACCTGGGTCACCAACGGCGGCATCGCCAACGTCCACGTGGTGGTGGCCTCGGTCGATCCGTCGCTCGGCAGCCGCGGCCAGGCCAGTTTCATCGTGCCGCCGGGCACGCCGGGCCTGTCTCAGGGTCAGAAGTTCCGCAAGCACGGGATCCGGGCGTCGCATACCGCCGAGGTCATCCTCGACAGCGTGCGGGTGCCTGGCCACTGCCTGGTCGGCGGGAAGGACCGGCTGGATGCCAGGATGGCCAGGATCGCCTCGGGCGGCGCCGGCGGCGAGCAGTCCGCGATGAAGACCTTCGAGCGGTCCCGGCCGAGCGTGGCCGCGATGGCTGTCGGCGTCGCGCGGGCCGCCCTGGAGTACGCGGCCGAGTACTCCACCCAGCGGGTCCAGTTCGGCAAGCCGATCGGGCAGAACCAGGGTGTCGCCTACATGCTGGCTGACATGCAGGCCTCAGTCGACGCCGCGAGGCTGCTGACCTGGCGAGCCGCCTGGATGGCGCGCAACGGCCTGCCGTTCGACCACGCCGAGGGATCCATCTCCAAACTGGTGGCGGGGGAGACCGCGGTTAAGGTCACCGAGCAGGCGATCCAGATTCTCGGCGGCAATGGCTACACCCGGGAGTACCCGGTCGAACGCTGGCACCGCGACGCGAAGATCTTCACGATATTTGAAGGAACCAGCGAGATACAGAGAATGATCATCGGCCGGGCAGTCACAGGACTGAATGTCAGGTAGATAACTGCAGGTCACGGAGCTGGAGCAGGCCAGACCCTCAATGGACCCGCAGACTTCTGCACCGGCCAGTGGCGGCCAGTTCCGTCACAGTTCCGTGATCATGAATCGTCGCCGACAGCGCGGGGCCGGAATAGGCGCTTGTCCATGATCTGACGCCCGCGCTCGTGCGACCCGGGCAGCAGGTGGGCGTAGATCCTCAGCGTCGTCGCGGAACTCTGGTGTCCCATCCAGTCAGCCAGGTCCACGATGGACGCGCCGCCGTCCAGCATCACGCTGGCATAGTGATGGCGAAGCTGGTGGGGGCCTTCCTTGCTGGTGGTCACGTATTTCTCGCGACCGCGCTTGTCCTTGACGGGCTTCCCGATCACGTCGGCCTTCACGAGCGCCGGCTTCCAGACCAGCTCCGAGTACGTGCGGTAGCGGACGAAGCTGCCATCGGTCCACTGGAACAGCAGCAGATGCGTCTGCGCCTTGCCGGCCACCTTCTCCCACGGCAAGGTGCAAGGCCACGGCTTGTTTGCCGCCAGGAACACCCTGACGGCTGCTGCGACGGAATCTGGCAGCGGGACGTCACGGGGGAGATTGCTCTTGGGCAGGGCGTAGATATGTTCCTTGCCGAGCTTCTTGATCTGGCGGCGGACGTGGACCACGCCGGCGTCCAGGTCCACGTCCCCGGCGGCCAGGGCCAGGGCTTCGTTGATGCGCAGCCCGCAACCCGCCAGGATCACCGGCAGCAACTGCAGCCGGGCAGGGTGGGAGTCGGTCAGCATGCTGACTACCGAGTCAGCCCAGGGGATTACGTTGCCGCCCCCGCCGTTACCGGGCCTTGTCACCGTCTTTGACCGGGCCGGATTCGTCTTGATCACGCCGTCAGCCACGGCCAGCTCAAGGCAGCCCTAAAGCACGAGGTAGGCGGTCGAGACAGTGCTCTCCGCGTATGTCTCTGTCAGCGTGGCCAGCCATGCCTGTACTGCACCGGGCTTGATCTTGCCAACCTGGCGGCGACCGAAAGCCGGCTCTACCCGCAGCCGCCCGGCGCGCTCATAGTGGATCTTGGACGCAGGGTCTACAGCGCGCGAGTCCAGCCAGCGGCGGCCGATCTCGCCGAACAGCTCGCGTCCGGCCTTCGGGTCCGTGTACTCGCCCCGGACGCGGTCGGTCTCCATCGACTGCCAGTAAGCGTCAGCTGCGTCCTTCATGGTGAACGTGCACGATCGCTCCCGGCCGTACTCGTCATGCCAGACCGCCAGCCAGCGTTTGCCCTTGCCCCACTTCGCAGTCCGGACCCGCTTGCCGTCGGGACCCTTCCGCGTGTGCAGGTCTTTTGTGAACCCCATCTGCTCAGACTGCCGCAACGACGCGGATGCCACGACCGGAACTGGCCGAAGCCAGCCGGCGACAACCGGAACCGGGAAGCAACCAGCCAGATATCATCAGAGCTGAGCATCAGCCACTAGCTGAGTTAATCCGTCACTGCCAACCTGACCCGAGCGAGCGGGATGCATGCCCGAGTCCCCGGTTTATCTCACGACGGCTGAACTGGCCGCGCGCCTCCGCACGACTGTCAGCGTCCTGTACGAGTGGCGATGTGCCGGCAAAGGTCCCCGCGCGATCAAGCCCGGTACCCGCATCCTGTATCCCGTCGCCGAAGTTGAGCGCTGGGTTCAGGAGCAGCTGGCCACTGAGGACGAGCGCGCCAGTTCCCGCCGGGGCCCGGCGTGACCGTCCATCCGCGCGGCCCGGAGGAGTGCAAGGCCGCAGCAAAGGCGCTGGGCTTGCCCCGGGGTGATCAGGTGCTGGCGTTGGCCCGCAACAATGATCCGTTCTTTGCCGGGACCGCAGCGCACTGGCGCGATGCGAATTGGTTTGCCCGTCACTGGCAGGCCGCTGGCTATACCTCCGCGCACCTGCGGCGATTCCACTACCGCCTGTTCAGCCTGCAGAAGTCTTTGCCGGGCGGCGCTCCCTATCTGAACAACGGGGCGTGCTGGAGCACGCTCACGATGGCGGGCAAGATGGCCCGGTATCTCGGCACAGTGCCGGTGGATGCGATCACCGACGCCCGCAACGCGCCTGCCATCCGGAACGTCCGGCCCGAGGACTACGACCGGGAGCCGTGGGCGGAGCCGCGAGCAAGCCGCCTCAACCCGGATGCGACACGCCCGCCGTGGTGGCTGCCGCGCATCACCGGGCAGCCGCTGATCGAGCCGGCCACCGCGATGGAGCTGCCGGAGTTCGTGGTCGGCGGCTACGAGTATGACGACGCGACCGAGCCGGTCCTGCTCTCCTGCTGGTGCGAAAATCCACGATGGACGACATCCTGGTGCCGCTGTGCAGGCAGCTGGCCGTCAACTACGTCAGCGGGACCGGGTTTGAGTCGATCCCCGCAGTCGTAGCGATGCTGAGGCGGGCGGCTGCCTATCCGTCGCGGCGGCTCCACTTGCTCTACCTTTCCGACTACGACCCGGCCGGACTGAACATGCCGCGTGCGGTTGCGCGTCAGGCTCAGTTCTGGGCGGAGGAGCTGAGCATCGACGCGAGGGTGACGCTGGAGCCGTTGCTTCTGACTCCTGGGCAGGTGAGGGCGTACGGGCTGCCGGAGGATTTCTCGCATCCGGGAGCGGGCCGGGTGGAGCTGGACGCCCTAGAGGCGTTCCGCCCGGGCGAGCTGGCGACCCTTGTCCGGCAAGCCGTACAGCCCTGGCGTGATCCCGAGATCCGGGGCCGGCTGGCGGCTGCGGAGGCGGACGCGGCCGAGTCGGTCAGGGCGGAATGGGATCAGGCTTCCGCCGAGATCGCAGGCGAGGTAGCGCGGCTGAAGGCGGACGCGGAGGCGGTTCTGGAGCCCTACCGGGAACGCGTGGCCGAGATTGAGCGCGAGCTGGCTCGCATGCGCGAGGCGACAGAGGCCGCGATGGCGCCGCTGCGGGACCGGCTGGGCGAGCTGGCGGCCGAAGTGATGGAACTTGCCGGCAACCTGGACCCTGAGCTGCCGGTGCGGCCGGAGCCAGAGGAGCCGGACGTGGACACGTCCCAGCCGGCGGCGTCGCAGATGTGGCCGGTCGTCGGGAAAGCCATCGCCAAGTGGGGGACGACGCTCCGGCTGGCGCTGCTCCTTGTGATCATCCAGACTCCGGTAGACGGCATCCTGAGCTGGCTTATAGCGAGGCACTGAGCCTGGCGGTCAGCGGACCGCAAGGCTGAAGGGACGGAGTTCTACCGACCGTGGTTACCGGCTCGCCATCTTTATGACAGTAGTCATGAGCCGGTTCGTAATGGCATCGCCGCACTCCGCCGGGTTGCCGACGTTTTTCCTGGTCGTCACGCAGGTCAGCACTGCCGACCATGCGACGACGCTGTAATTCTTGCCGCGATAGCTGTAGATGATTTTCAGCCCGGCCGTACCGTAGTTAACGCCGACCCTCTGCCCGCTGATAGCGAAGGTTATCCTGCTCTCGCCGTACGGGAGCTTTGCTCCTGTGAACGCCCTGACCGGGACGCTCGGTGGCCAGTTGGCGGCAACGCCGATTACGTGAAGTGTTGTGTCAACTGCCACGTGGCTGAGCTTCGGTGCCCGGTAGCCGGGTGCCGGCGTCAGTGATGCGGAGACAAGCGTGACCGGCTCGTGAGACGAGTTGACCACGTACGTCGTCGCATCCTCCGCCTGGCCGGGGAGCACGGCCAGGCTTGCGTCGGTGACAATCGGCTGGCCCTTCGCGGTAAATGACTGCAAAGGGCCAGCCGTGGAACTGCACCCCGCGAGGACGCTGCCGGCTGCCGCGCAAGCCGTCACGATGACGACCGATGCAGCTGCCGACCGGAGTGGTCTGCGGAGCCTCATATGCGGCGTTACCTCTCCCTGAGGAAGTGCTTGCTAGCGCTCGTTGTTGAAGAGGACGTGGACGTCGGGCATGTTGTTGGTGCCGCACAGGAACTGCGACCCCGGAGTCCCGTTATGGTATTCGTCGTACAGGTCAGTGGAATAGCCGCTGGTGGCCGCGAAATTCATGCCATAGAAGGTCGTGGCGACGTTCTCGGTCTCGGCTGTCCCGAAGTCTGATCCCCAGTGACCTGTCTTGGCCTGCACGGTGACGTACCCGTAGGGGTCAGAGGTGCAGGTGCCGTAAGGGTTTTCTGCCGGAGGAGTGGCCGTCGACAGGAATGCACTCCCCGTGGCGCCCGCAGGCTCGGTCTTGTAGACCTGGTTCGAGTTGCATGCTGGCGCGCCGTTGTCCTTGTATTCCTGGAAGTAAATCTGAGACAGCACGTGCTGGACGGTACCCTCGCCTGCAGTGAAGCCGGCGCTTGTGGAAATGGGATTTGACAGCGTTAGCGTCCCGGATGCCGTGAAATTGCTTGACACATCCTTGCTGACGCCTACCGAGATAGTGCTGTCCGCGTTGGTTCCGTAGTTGAAGTCCTCGGTCATGCCGGCCTGCTTCGCGACATGGACCTGGCCGATTATGGTCTGCTTCTCGAATTCGCTGTTGTATGGCGCGTAATCGCAGAGAACGACATCCGGCTTGAGGTCTCCCGCAGGCAGCCGTGCTTTCGCGAACGCCGGGAATTTAGCCGCCGCCGGGAGCGGGGCCTGCCTGGCGCCGACTTCGGCCATCACCAGCGCGTTGCGCGGCGAGGCTGAATCGGACAGCGGCACCGACAGTTGCTGCTGGGTCTCGCGTCCGCCCGAGTAGATGGCGATGATCACGTTCACATACCCGTGTCCCCTGGTCTCAGCTTTTGTCAGCGTTCCTGAAGCCGGGACGGCGACGTTGAATTGCCGGGATCCACCGGGTACTTTGGCGCTGGCCAGGAAGACGTCGGTCAGCTTCTTGGCTACGTGGTGCGCGTCGTAGTGCGAGCCCAGCTCCGCCTCAATCACGACAGTTGATGCCGCCGTCGTGCGCGGCATCGTGCCGGTGATCGTGACGGCACCGGGGGAGGACGCAGCAAGGGAACCTGCCGCAGATGCAAGCAATCCTGCCGTCAGTGCCACGACGGAGGCGGTCGCGACCACCGCAGATCTTGTCCTACGCGGATGTAGCGGGGCCTGGCTACGCCCTCGGCTGGGATACCGGGCCCTGCCGCCATGTTCCGGTCAGCCCGGCGCGGGCCTCGTGATGGCGCTGGCGGGCAGCACGCTCTCAGAAGAGCACATTCATTTCCCCCCATCGGCCGCGCGCGTTCTGATGAACTTTACGGCCTTTGTCTTCCCCTATCCGGTTTCGGATCTTCATACACTAGATCATGTAATATCCGCCAGCCCAAGATGGCAAGGAAATGCCGTGGCTGTCAAGAGCGCGAGTCAAGAGTGACCGCCGGGCAGCGAGAAGGAGGAGCCAGGGAGAGCTGCGAACAGTGGCCGGGTGCCGTCAGCGCTGGCGCCTGCGGGTCGCGTGCCATCGCCGGCTTTCGCGCGGTAGTCAGCGGCGAAAAGTTCGTGAAGCTGATTGCCGCGAGGCATTCTGAGAGCCTTTGTCCGACGGGTGGTGGGCTTGTGCGCATATCAAAATGGATGCAGGCATGTCCTCGCATCTGCAGCAGGAACGCTCTGCGTGGTGCGTACTGCCTGGCCCGGCCTGCAGCGGCCTCGCGGCTCCGGGGCGGCGGCCGGCCCTGGAGGCCAGGCCCTGGGTCTGGGAGGGGCTGAGCATGAGATGCCGCTGCAGCCCGCCGGTGACCGGCCAGAACAGACGGCCAGACGGCATTCGCTATCGCAGCTAGCAGGCCCTGGAGGATGGCAACCACCCGGCAGCGGCGCAGGCAATGGACGAGATGTACAGCCAGGTCAAAGCGGCGGTGTCGGCTACCCGCCAGGGGTGAACCCCCTGCCGCAGGCGGGACTCCAGTCCATCCAGCAGGGCATGAACATGATGCAGGTGCAGGTTCAGCGCCAGCTGCAGGCCCAGATGCAGGCCCAGCTGGAGCTTCAGAAGAAGGAACTGGAACTCCGCGAGCGCGCCCAGGAGAACGACTTCCAGCTGAAGAGCCGCATGCAGGACGCCGAGATAGAACTGAGGCGGCTCGCTATCGACCGGGCTGACGAGAACGAGAAAGCCGCCAGCAAGCGGCTGGCGGAGTCCGATACCAGGAATGCAAACTACGCCAGTCGCGGCCAGACCTATGCAATGTGGTTCACGGGCATCGCAGCAGGCGCGCTCGGCGTATCCGGCTTGCTGTGCATCTTCCTCGCTGTCTTCGGCGTCATCAGCGTCGCGGCCGGCGTGACGGCAGGCGGCATCCTGCTGGCCGGCAGCCTGTTTTCCGGGATCTCCAGCCTTGTCGCGAAATTCCTCAGATCTCGGTGAGTCTCATCCGGCACGGCCGCTGACCGAGGCGCGCCCGGCCGGCGGGCTCGCGTCGGCGCCGCCGTCCAGTTCCGTCACAGTTCTGTCAGACATCCCGAGATCGCCGTAGACCGTAGGAGACCGTGGGTACTGTCTCGCGAGGTCAGCGGCGATTCGGCTCGTTCCGCCCGTGGTACAGGTTCACCACGGCGAAAATCTTCACGATCTTCGAGGGAACGAGCGAGATCCAGCGCATGATCATCGGCAGGGCCGTCACCGGGCTTAACGTGCGCTAATAACCGCAGGTCGTGGCGCTGGTGCGGATCTTTAAAAGGGCCCGTGAACTCGGGTTTCTGGGTTCGGCGTTTGCCCGTTATTCCTGGTTGGTGCTCGTCAGTTCCCGATAGCGCGCTGAGTTGGTGCTGACCTCCTAACCGTTGGGGTGGCTTCGGCTTTGGCCAGGTGGCGAACGTCTACGGCAGGCACGGTAGCGCGCTAGTCCCGGCCGATGCCGTAGTCAGCCGAGCGGCGAGCGCCAGCCACGCCCGTGGCCGCGGCCGGTGGCTGAATCGATGACCGCGGAGCGGTCGAGCTCCGCTGCGCGCAGTCCGGCGTCCGAAAGGTCCCTGGGCCGGCCCGGACAGCGCGACCATGAGCACCCTCCGTTCCGCAGGCCTTAGCTATGAGGCGCATGACTACTGACCCGCATGCCCGTGCGTCTGGTGCGGCAACGGCTCTGGTCCGGGGCTGCAGCCTCCGTCCTCCTCGCCTCGCGGTGGCACCGAAGGTGGCCCGGCCGGCAGTGGTGCGAGCAGGCTGACGCGGTCGCCGTCGGCCAGGGTGAGATCCGGATCGGGTTCTCGCAGGCTGCGCCGACGCAAGATGGCGACCGGCACGCTTGCAGGCGGCCAGCGGATGCTCCGCAGCGGTCGGCCAACGGCCGGCGAGCCTGGTCCGACAGAGATCTCGAGGACCCGGTAGCCATGCAGCGGCGCCGGTGGCTCCGCCGGACGTGGCTGCCGCCCGGCCGCCGAGTCGCTGGCTGTGCTCTGCCGCGGAGAACTGCCGATCCGGTCGGCGAGGGTTTGCAGGACGCTGTGGTTGGTGATCCATCCCCGCACTTGCCGCCCGTCCCCGGACAGCACCGGCAGGCCGTCGCGGCCGTAGGCCTTGAGCTGGCGCAGTGTCTGCGACAGGGACTCGTCGGCGTAGACCGACTGCGGGTCACCCTCGTAGATGAGCCGTCCGGGCAGCGGCCCCACGCCGGCAGGAACGCCATCGGCGTCGTGGTCATGGCCGTCGGGGACACCCAGCGGGACCGGGAACGGGCGCATGGCGTCGGCGGCGGTGAGGTCGGCGAAGGCGCGCCACGGGGCGGCGCGGTCGATGTCCTGGCCGCGGCGTAGCAGCTTGGTGGTGTAGATGGTGCCGTAGCTGAGCGCCCGGGAGGTCGCGGTGGCGATGGCGACGGCGAGCATCACCGGCAGCGTGAGGGTGAAGTCGCCGGTCATCTCCACCACGCTGGCCACCGACGTCAGTGGCGCGCGGGCGGCGGCGGTGAAGACCGCGCCCATCGCGACGACCGCGTACAGCGCGGGCTGCCCCGCAGCTGGGCCGAAGAGGTGGCCTGCGATCTCGCCGAACGCCATGCCCGGAAGTCGCGCCGACGAACAGCGACGGCGCGAACACGCCGCCGGAGCCGCCGATGCCGAGCGTGGTGCTGCAGGCGATAATCTTGCCCGCCGCGAGCACCAGCAGGAACCACAGGACGTAGTGGCCGCCGACCGCCTTGTACATGACCGGGTACCCGACCCCGTACATCTGCGGCAGGGCCAGCAGGATCAGGCCGAGCGCGATGCCGCCGATGGCCGGACGGGCCCATTCCGGCCGGTTCTTCCAGGCGGCGTCCCACAGGTCTTCCATCTTGTAGACGACCGCCTTGAACAGCAGGCCGATCAGGCCGGCGAGCACGGCCAGCACCGCCACCAGGAGGTAGTCGGCGGGGTGGACCAGCGAGATCCCGGCCGGGAATCCCTGCAGGAACGGCTTGTCGCCGAGGATCGGGATGGCGACCGCGTCGGCGATCATCGCCGACAGCATGACGGTGAACATCGCGTCGATGGAGAACTCGCGCAGGATGATCTCGACGCCGAAGAACACGCCGGTGATGGGGGCGTTGAAGGTAGCGGCGATCGCGCCGCCGGCGCCGCACGCGACGAGGATCCGCATCCGGTTCTCGGGCATCTTCACCAGCTGGCCGAAGCCGGAGGCGAGCGCGGAGCCGATCTGCACGATCGGCCCTTCCCGGCCGACGGATCCGCCGGTGCCGATGCAGATCGCGGAGGCGAGCGCCTTGACGACGCTGACCTGGGGCCGGATCCGGCCGCCGTTCTCGGCGACGGCGACCATGACCTCGGGTACCCCGTGGCCGCGGGCCTCTCGCGCGTACCGGTAGACGAGCGGCCCGTAGGCCAGCCCGCCGATGACGGGGATGACGACGAAGAACACGAGCCCAAGCCAGGGCAGATGGGAGCTGCCGGCATACCCGGCCTGGCCGAACTGAGCATGGCCGGTGGCCAGCCAGGTGAAGAAGTAGATCAGGTACCGGAACACGACGGCGCCAAGGCCGGACCCGGCGCCGACCACCAGCGCGATAACGAACAGCCCGGCCCTGGATTCGCGCAGCCATCCGACCGCTCGGTTCGCCAGTACCGCTGCGCTCCGCTCGGTCCTCGCCGCTTCGGCCCTCATGCACGCTCCCGTTGGCGCAGCGCGGCAGCCACCGCTGGCTGCTGCCGGGCAGGAAAATCGCGCGGGAAAGCGCGGTTGCCAGCGCGCGGCTTCTGGTCGGTCTTCAGCACGTGCGAGCCCAGGGCGGGACCGGGCTGCCCAGACATGCGTACGCGTACACAAGTCTGATTACACGCGTACGCGTACGCAACCTGGGGTAGGGTAGCGGGCATGGCTGAGCCAGCCCCGGTCACCAGGCCGCCCGGCCAGGAGCAGGACGACACCCCGGCCGCTCGCGTCCCGTGGGGGTCCATCTCCCGCCAGGACATCGTCGGCGCGGCGGTCAGGACGGTTCGAGGCCGGCCGATACGAGGAGATGTCGATCCGCAGCCTGGCGGCGGATCTGGGCGTCGCACCGATGTCGCTCTACCGGCATATCCGCGATAAGGACGACCTGCTGGACGAGGTCGTCGACCGTCTTCTCGCGCGTGCCTGGCGCCCGGCTGCCGGGGAGGCACGGCTGGCAGGCCTGGGTCATCGAAGCAGCCGCCAGGCTGCGGCAGTTCCTGGTGACCCAGCCCGCGGCGCTGCACGTCTATCTCCGGCATCCGGTCGTGTCGCCGGCCGCCGTCGAGCGCATGGACGCCATGATGGGCGTCCTGCGGCGGGCCGGGCTTGACGAGGCAGCCGCCCGCAGCGCCTACGGGGCCCTGCACACCTACACCATCGGCTTCGCGGCGCTCGAGGCCTCCCGTGCCGGGTCGGCTGGTGCCGGGGACATCGGCAGCCTCGCGCACCAGCTCGCCGCCTACACCACCGCCGGGCAGTTCATGGAGGGCCTGCGCTACCTGCTGGAAGGAATCGGCGGGCAAGCCCGGGCGAGCCGGGAACCCGGCTCGTGACACGCTGAAGGACGGCCGCCGGTGAGGCAGTACAGGTTCACAGCTTTCATAACCTTCGACGGTCCGGCGCGACCAGATGGCGCGCAGGAATGGCCGGACGGTAACCGCAGCCGGTGTGTCGTCCAGCCTTGTCCGGGCAGATATTTCCCGGCGTCGATGTGGCCTAGCCAGCCGCCACCGCCGCAAGTTGCGTGCGTGCCGTGCTAAGCATCCCGCTGCTGCCTGGTGAGGCCGAAGCGTTCCTCGGCCTCGGCCGGCGCTTCGCCATCTGGGCGGACGCCACCGTCGGCGACACGACACGCGGCGACGGTCTGGCCGGCTACAGAGTCCTCTGCGGGCAGGAGTCATCATCGTCGCCGGGCGTCGGCGGCCAGAGAGCGCGCCAGCTGCCGGCTGGCGGGGCCTCGCCGGCGCCAGCGCCCGGACCTGCCTGGCGGCCGCTCCACGTCGCGGCGGCACCACCGCTGCGGCTGCCTGCGGGCGCTTCACCCTCTGGACGGTCCCGGTGACCGGCAGCTGGCGCATCCGCGGTACCAGGCTCCGCATCGAAAGCGCGGGCGGCGCAGGCGATGACCGAAGCGCCGTGGCTCGGCTCGTGCGGCGCGCGCGGCCGTGGCTGCCCACCCTGGGTGTGGTACTCGCATTCGTGTCGGTCCTGCCGCCTGCCGCGACCTACGCGCGGCAGTACGCATTTGCCGGGGCGCTGCAATTCGCCGTCTTCGCCGTCCTGGCGCCCGGGCTGCTCGGGCTCGGCATGCCAAGCCGCGCTGCCAGGCCGCAGCTCCTGGCCTGCGAGGACGCTGGCATGCGGCTGCCTCCCGCCCGGGTGGCCGCGTGGCGGCTGCTTCCGTTCATAGGGCTGGTCATCATCTGGCGGCTGCCGGCAGTCCTGGACGCGCTGGCACGTTATCCGGCGCTGCCGGCAGCGGAGCTGGTCACGCTCGCCGGCACGGGCCTGGGACTGTGGCGAGCGATCGCGGGCCGGACAGAACCAGAGCCGCTGCCCCGCCCGCTGCGCGCCGCCATGGCCGCCGCCGCCATGTGGACGATCTGGATCATCGCCTATATCACCGGCATGTCCGCCGCGAGCCTGACGCCCCGCAACGCGGCGGCAGCGCGAGCCCTCGGTTCCGCCGCCGACCGGCAGATCGCGGCCGCCGTGCTGTGGGCAGTCCCGGCGATCTGCTTCGCCCCGGTCGTCTACTACCTGCTGGTCATCTGGCTCGGCGACCGCGACAAGCAAGAGGACGAGCACCTCGCGCTGACGGGCCAGGGACCCGCAGGCCTGATCCCGGGCCGCCGCCCGCCACGCGGCTGGCGCGACCGCGGCAGCCACTGACGGCGACGCGCTTGACGCCGCCTGGCACGGCGGCCACGGCTACGACGAGGCGCTGGGCGAGTACCAGCAGCACCGCGACGAGCGGGTGCCCGCCAATGTATGGGTTCACCGGTGCCAGCCGGCGCAAGAGCATTCGCACTCCAGGGCTAGTCCGTCAAGCCCGCGCCGTTTCAGGTCACGACAGGCGGCAGGCTCTCGATGATGTCCTTGAGCTTGGCTAGTTCAGTGTCGACGAGGGCCGCCTGACGGTCGCACTCGTCGTCGTCGAGGACGGCGGGCCTGAGAAAGGCATGTAGCCCACCGCTCGTCGTCCACCGAGCTCGAGCCAGATGAATCCGGAGACGGGCGCAGGCTCGGTGCCCATGCCACGATCGTTGGACACAGGGCCACAAACCTGGTGCCCGTCCAGCAGGCCATCTACCTGCGGGAAACTGCCCGCACCGCCACGAGCTTCACCATCTTCGAGGGCACGAGCGAGATCCAGCCCATGATCATCGGCAGGGCGTCACCGGGCTTAACGTGCGCTAATAACCGGGTGGCCTCATCTTCGAGCGCGGCACTATGGCCTCGCCGCGAGCGGCGTCGACAGGTGATTGGAAGAGGCCCTGCCCAGCAAGAGCGGTCGGCGAGTAATCCGCGAGCTCAGAGCGCTTACAACGCGCGTGGCCCGCCGCGCGATAGCGCCGAACGACGCCGACTCACTCGTAGCCGAAGGCGAAGGGCCGTCAGCGGCGTCGCCAGCTCTGAGCGCAACGAAACGATGACCTCTGCGCAGGCCGCTCTTCGTAAGCGCATCATCAGGTTGCAACGACAGGGCTTGTGCAACGAGACGTTTATGGGGACGTGTCTGCGGCACTCGCGACGATGACTTCGATGCGCGCGCCAGAGGCATAGCCTGGCGAACATGGTGCGACACGCAAGACAGAAGGTGGTGCCTCACCTGTCCTATGAAGACCCGTTTACGGCGCTCGAATGGCTATGCCGGGTGTTCGGGTTCACCGAGGCAAAGCGCTTCGACCGGGGCGAGGACAACCTGACAGCACGGCTCCTAGGGCCCGGCGGCGGAGTCGTGATGATCTCGGGTTCTGGCGACGACTTCAAGGCGTGGATGCGCGAACGAGCACCGCACTTCGAGGAGGCGGCCGGGTGCTCCTGGCCGCTGCTAACTCACACCATCACCGTCTTCGTGGACGACGTCGACGCCCACTTCGAGCGCGCCGAGCGGGAAGGTGCTGCCGTGCTCAGTGCACCGACGGATCAACCGTGGGGCGTGCGCAGCTACGCTGCCCTCGATCCGGAGGGGCACCAGTGGGAGTTCGCCACCGTGACCCGCAGCTCGCCGGAGGCGTGACATTCCCTCGGTTACATCCCTTCGCCAGCTCGTGACTTGCTGGGCAGTTCGAGCTTGCCTCGCATCGCATTGACCTGTGATGTCCCGGCTCCAGCGGAGCCGTGTTAGCCGGAGATTTCGGCGGTCGCTCGAGACGTCCGCACTCAGCCGCACGCCACAGTGGCCTGCCCGCGAGCCCAGGTTTAGGTTCCTGACTCTGGCGGAGGGTCAATGGCCGCTGATGGCCCGGCGGTGCGGTCGCTGATCTCTGCCGGCACGTGACTCCTTCCACTCCCGAGCGCCGCCCGGCGGCGTGCCCTTGACGAAAACGATGATCACCATGGTTACCGCGACCGCCACGGAAGCCAGAACCTGCCCGGCCTGAGCCAGATACACGGCAGAGCCGATGGCCACTAACCCCACCGCGTGGCCCTCGGGCGAGGCGGGAGAGTAGCGGTACCGTCCGCACGCGGGACCGAACCACGGTTCGCGTCCCAGCAACGGCGTTCGCCGCATGGTCACCGGGTCCGGCGATCGCTTCGACAACCGCTTTGCGCGGAGCACGAGCAGATAAAGGAGGCCTCCGACCACGAGCAGGACGCCGAGCAAGATCGCGATCAGCACGACCGAGGCCAAGAGTCCTTCCATGCCCCGAATGTTACGCCGGAGCGATGTAATGAGGCCCTCGCTGCTTCCATTTGATCCGTGGCAACAGCACTCAACGGACGCTGCTGGTGTTCGTACCGAGCGTTCCTGCTAACTCCCGATGCGTGCGGAGTTCGTGCTGACAAGCGACCCGCCGATAGCCGATCTAGCTGCGGAAACTGCCAGCACCTTTAAACGGCTTCACGATCTTCGAAGGACCGTCGGAGATCCAGCGCATGATCATCGGCAGGGCGGCGGTCAAGAACTCGCTCTTGCACTCAGCAGACTGACCAGGGTCAGTTCGTGGCGATAACACGCGCAGTCTCGCTTGAACGGCTCTCCGACGCTCACGACGCGACCTTTGCCTACAACCAGGGCAAGATGCTGGGACATGCCCGTTCCGGTTACGCGCCGCGTGAGATCCGGAACACTGCGGCTTGCGCTGCTCGGGGAGATAGCTGGCGGGCTGGGCCAGGCAGGCAACGGCGGCTGACGCGATGTCCCGTCAGCGGCGCAGGACGTAGAAGACGAACAGCAGCGTTACGAACCCTCCCAGCGCGATGCCGGCCGTGGCAAGGCCGGCGCCTCGCTCGCCCCGTTCCTGGATCTGACCATGCGCGATGAGGCCGGTGAAGATGGCGAGCATCGGAATGACGGGCATCAGCCCGATCACCAGTGAGGCGACGGCCAGCCTGTTCATCGGACGGGACCGGGGCGGCAGGGGATGGCCGGGCCATTGGGAGGCCAGGGTGCCGAGCGGGCCCGCGGGCAGGTCGGCAGTGAGCGTCGCAAGCTCGGCGTAGGTTCGCGCGCTGAAGGCCTGCCCAGCCCGCTGCTCGCATTCGTCCTGGCTCAGCCTGCCCTCGGCAAAGGCAGCCTTGAGAACGTCGATTGCACGTTCCCTGTCCGCTGTCGAGGCTCGCATCCTGCCATATCCGCTTGGGAGCATTCCATGGCCTGGTTCAGGCGGCATCGTTTCCTCCAGCGCAGGTTTCGACGACCCTGCTTCCAAATTACGACCTACTGGGCGGCTGCACGCGATCCGAAATATTCCTATATCCGATTCATCGGACGATTTCATCACGGTCATGAAGCGCTCGCTGGATGACGGTGAAGGGGACCAGTGAGCGAGGACAACACGTGCGCGTCTGGGGTGACAGCAGTAACGCGAGGCCAACTGCCGGATCTGCGCGGTCGGGTCAGGGCTCCGTCAGCTTGCTGGTATCAGGCCCTGCCGCCGCGGGCAGTTCCTGCCGCGCGATGACGTGAACGTCGATCCCGACTGCCCCCGGCCTCCCGGAGCACCCGCCCTGACGTTCGACTCGTGGCCCGAGAGATGCTGCCACCAGCTCCGTCGGCTCGACCCGATCACGATCTGAGTGATTTGATGCTGGCGGGCGAAGTCGGCGATCGCCCCGGCGGGACTGTTAGCACGAATCTCGTGCCAGCGCGCCAAGGTCCGCGGCGAGCGCGCGCAGCCGGTCAAGCGACTGCCGGTCTCGTGGCCCGGCGATGCCGTCCTCGGTGACATGCACAACTCCAGGGGCCCTTTTATCCGCGACGCCATCCCGGCCGCCCGGCGCACTAGCACGTCAGTGCCTGGGGCTCCAGTGACCGCCACCATGATGCACTCCACGCCGCTGTCACCGCCCCGACACGGCAGCTGCACATGCAGCGACTTGCCTAAGGGAAGCCAGCACCCTGGGGTGGACTGGGTACCTCCGGTCTGCCACCAGCAAGCCCAGGGGAGATCGGATCGACCGGACGGGACGGGGCGTGGATGGCCTGGCAGTTGCCACGGTGATCGGCAGCGGTGGATGGCCTTTGACGCCGCCGCCTGGGTACCTGCGGCGTGACGTTCGCGGGCGGCGGAATCTGCGCGCGGCAGGAGGTTCACGGCGTGAGACGGATACTGGCTTTCGTGGTGAGCGCACTCCCGGTGCTGTGCCTGTTGCCCGCCCTTGCCGCCGCCAGCACGCCGGCGGCTTGCCTCGCCGACCATGTCTGCGTCACCGGCGGCGGCCGCAGCCTGATCTCAGACGACCAGCAGGCCAGGCTGGAGCGGCAGATCGGCAGAAACGACATCTACCTGGTCGTGGCTCCGTCGGGCTCGTCGGGCTATAACGCCGCGATGAACCGGGTCGTCGGTAATCTGGGCGGGCATGCGCGGTTCACCGTCGGCTTCGTGGATAGCCGGCTGATGCACTTCGGCGCGGACAGCAGGGAAATGTTGCCTCCAGGCGCCGCGGCCGATATCGCGACCAGGGCAGTAGAGGCGCATCAGGAGGAGCGGAATGTCTTCGCTGCGCTGACGGACTTCGTGGATGATGTGCAGCGCGAGGCCAGCTCAGGCTCAGGCTCGGGTGCCACTGCTGCTAGCAGCCCTTCGCACCTGCTGCGCGATGTTGTGATCACGCTCAGCATTGTTCTGGCGCTGGTCCTGCTCGGGTTCTTCCTGATAGGGCGTCCCCTCCGCGACCGCCGTCGGCGGGAGCTCAGGGAGGCTAAGTCGGCGGCGCAGGATGACCTGATCGCCCTCAGCATGGCGCTCACCGATCGCCGCGCTGATGTCTCCGTCCAGGGCAGCCCGGAAGCGGCACAGGAGCAGGCCGCGGCGCTGAGCGCCTATGAGCGGGGGACTGCGGCCACGGACGCTGCCCGGCGGGCCAGCGACATGGGGGGAGTCAGCCGGGCCATCGCCGAGGGGCAGTATCGCCTGGCGTGTGCCGGCGCTGTGCCGCCGGCCGGCCCCGGCCCGAGCGGCGCCCGTCGTGCTTTCTCGATCCGCGGCACGGCATGTCGGTGAGCGATGGCTACTGGACGCCCGCAGCAGGCGGGTCCGGTCGTGGTGTGCCGGTCTGCGTCGCCTGCGCACACAAGCTCGAGCAGGGCATCGAGCCCGACCTGCGCAAGGTGGAGGTTGACGGCGCTCCGGTCAGCTACGTCAACGCCGGCCTCGCCCCGGCATACTGGGGCGGCTTCGGCTTTGGCCCCAGCGTGTTCACCGGGTTCCTGCTCGGACACGCACTCGCGCCCCCGATCTTTGCCGATTCCTCTTACTACTCCGGCGACGGAGAGTCCGGCGGCGGGGACTTCGGCGGCGGGGACTTCGGTGGCGGGGACTTCTCGTAGGCACACGGCAGACGCACGGGACTGGTTCCCCCGCGGGGCTGGTGCGCCGACCGCGTGGGGTAATGCTCAGCCGACCTTCAGGTTGAGCGGAGGCGTCTCGGGCATGATCACCGTTCACCGCACGGGCCCGCCGGGGACGGGAAGCTACACGGCGGGCGGAGGCCGGCGCACCCCCGGAGGTAGGCGTGCACGTAACCGTGGTCGGCTGGGTCCTGACGATCGGCGTGATCCTGGCGCTGCTTGCCTTGGACGTGATCCTGGCGACGGTCCGGCCGCACGCTGTCGGTTACCGCGAGGCCGCGGCCTGGTCCGTGTTCCACATCGCCGTCGCGGTGATCTTCGGCGTCGTGCTCGCCGGTCTGGTGGGCTGGGGATTCGGCGTTCAGTATTTCGCCGGATACATCGTGGAGCGAAGCCTGTCGATCGATAACCTCTTCGTCTTCGTGATCATCATGACGACGTTCGCGGTCCCCCGCGAACACCAACAGCGGGCGCTCATTTTTGGCATCATCGCCGCCCTCGCGCTGCGGGTGCTCTTCATAGCCCTGGGCGCAACCCTGCTGTCGCTGCTTTCGTTCATGTTCTTGATCTTCGGCCTCATACTGCTGTGGACTGCAGTCCGGCTCTACCGGCACCGGGACGAGGAACCCGACATTCAGGACAGCGCACTGGTCCGGTCGGTTCGCCGGATACTGCCGGTCAGCGATACCTTCGTGGGCGGCCGGCTGATCTCCAGGATCGACGGGCGGCGTGTCGTGACGCCACTGTTCATCGTTTTCCTCACCATCGGCGGCACGGACATTGTGTTCGCGCTGGACTCGATTCCGGCCATCTTCGGCATCACCGATCAGGGCTATATCGTATTTGTGGCCAACGCGTTCGCATTGCTGGGCCTGCGGCCGCTGTTTTTCCTGGTGAGCGGCCTGCTCGACCGGCTGGTTTACCTGTCGACCGGGCTGGCGCTGATTTTGGCGTTCATAGGCGTCAAGCTGATCCTGCATTGGGCGCACGAGCTCAATAGCCGGGTACCGGAAATTGACACCGCCTGGTCGCTGGGGGTAATCGCGGTGGTGCTGGCCATTACTACCGTGGCCAGCCTGATCAAATCCCGCCGCCAGCCAACAGCCCGGGCGCGCCCCGGGGCCGTCCTCGGCATTCCGCCCCCAGCAGGGACTGACGACTCACCAACGCAAGCTCCTGAGCCACCCGCCGCGGACAGTCAAAGTAAACGACGAGGTCGGATCGGAGGCACTGACAAACCCGACTGACGGCTTTGCCGCCGCACCGCGAGCGGGAATTCGGGTCTGGCCGGTCCTGGGCGGGTCCTGACTTTTATCAAATTAGCTGCTGGGCGGGCGGTACCCTCGCCGTGGTGGTCGAGAGTTCGCCTGTGGCTGGCCCTTGTGGCTGCGCTCGTGAGGGGCGATGCTGGCTGGGCCGGCTGCGGTCGACGTCGACGCACTATGGTGCGGTGGAGCCCGTAAATTAGCTTGACGCGGAGGACGCCACGGGAACCGTGGATTGTTGCTTCGAGCACGAGTATTAGATTCCAGACTTTCCTGTCCTTCCCGCGGCCGGCGCCAGCCGGGCACGTGCGGGAAGGAGCAGGGCGATGGATGTCGTTCACGAGCGAGCCGCGGGCATCGACATCTCCAAGCGCGATGCGAAGGTCGCGGTCAGGATCCCGGGCAAGCGCCCGGGGGTCATTCACGACAACGGTGACTACGTTCGGCGCGACCACTGCGCAGGTTCTTGCGCTGGTCGACTACCTCCTCGGCCAGCGGGTGACGACGGTGGTGATGGAGGCGACCAGCGACTACTGGAAGCCGTTCTACTACGTGATGGAAGACAAGCTTCCGGTCATGCTGGTCAACGCCAAGCACGCGCGCAACATCCCTGGCCGAGCTCGGGGGCGCACGGCCTGCTGCGGGCGTCGTTCATCCCGCCAGAGCCGGTGCGTCACTTGCGTGATCTGACCCGGGCCAGGTCGATGGCTGCCAGGGACAGGGCCCGCATCGTGCAAAGGCTGGAGAAGTTCCTCGAATCGTCCGGGATCAAGCTGTCGGCGGTGGCCACCGACCTGACCGGAGTATCAGCGCGAGCGATGCTGGAGGCCCTGGTCGCCGGGGAACGTGATCCGAAGGTGCTCGCCGATCTGGCCAAGCGCACCCTGCGTCGCAAGATTCCTGCGCTGATCGAGGCGCTGCAGGGCCGGTTCACCGAGCATCACGCGTTTATGGTGTCGCAGTACCTCGCACAGCCCGGCACTCAGCAAGCCACGATCGACGCGCTCACCGCCCGCATCGAGACCGTGATCGCCCCTTTCGCACAGGCACGGGATGCGCTCGTGACGATTCCGGGCATCTCGCAGATCGTTGCGGACGTGATCATCGCTGAGACCGGCGCGGACATGACAGTCTTCCCCACGGCGGGCCATCTGGCGTCCTGGGCCGGGGTATGCCCGGGGCTTAACGAGTCCGCCGGCAGGGTCAAGAGTGCGCACACGCGCCACGGCAACGCCCATCTCAAAGCCGCACTGGGTGTCGCGGCGATGTCCGCATCCAGAACGAACAACACCTACCTGGCGGCCCGGTACCGGCGCATCGCGACCCGGCGGGGGCCGGTCCGCGCCGTCGTCGCCATCGAACGCACGATCCTCACCGCGGTCTGGAACATGCTCACCCACCACACGAAATACACCGATCTCGGCGGCGACTACTACGTCCGGCGCGACCCGATGCGCGCCAAGTACAAGGCGATACGCCAACTCCAAGCGCTCGGCTACCAGGTCACCGTCCAACCGGCCGTCGCGTGACCGGAACTCTCGTAATAGTGCGCACCGCTTCTCCCGGGCTCCTTACCGATGGGCGGGCAGGAACATGCGGGTGGTGGCGCCGGTACGCCAGGTGGGGCGCATGGTCAGTTCGCTGAGCCGCCAGCCGTCTGGGGTCAGCTCGGCGCTTGCCCGCAGGACGCCACCGGCCACGAAGTGGGTCTGCAGCTCGGCCGAGTTGCCGGCGTCGTTCCAAAGGTGCATGGCCTGCATGTTGGCCCGTACCTGAGCGGTGTCGCCGGACCGGGTGACGACGTGGTCGGTGAGCATGTGGTGGGTGGCCCGGAAGCGCGCGAAGCTCTCGTTCTGCTCGGCGAGGATCTCGGCCCAGCCGGTGAGCGCGACCCCGTCGGGCCGTACCACCCGGCCGTCGGGCAGGAACGTCGCCGCGATCACGTCGGCATCGAGGCACTTGTCGTCAATGGCCGCGAAGTAGGCGCTGAGTAGCGCCGGGATCTCCATGGCTACAGTGTAGCCAGAACGGATACACTGTAGCCATGATCATCTGGGAACAGGAGCGCCCGCCGCGGCGACGGGGCGCGCCGGACCTGCCGGAGATCGTCACGACTGCGGTCTCCCTGGCCGATCAGGAGGGTCTCGACGCGGTCTCCCTGCGCCGCGTGGCCACCGCGCTCCGGTCGGGCACGGCCTCTTTCTACCGCGTGATCGACAGCCGTGACGAGTTGCTCGATCGCATGGTCGACGCGGTCCTCGCCCGGCACGTGCCGCCGGAAGCGTCGGGCAATTGGCGCGCAGACCTGGCCGCCGTGGCCCGCAACCGGCGCGCCATGCTCAGAACCCACCCGTGGCTGGGCCCTGAACTGGCTGGACGCCCGGCCATCGGCCCTCATGCCTTGATTCATCACGAACGCGCCCTTGAAGCGGCGGCTGGCTATGCGGGCGACGCGACCGCCGCTAGCAGCGCCGTAGAGACCGTCTTGGCATACGTACTGGGTGCAGCCGCCAGAGAGCTGGCCGAGACGCAAGTCCAGCGGCGTTCCGGGATCACCGAAGAGCAATGGCGCGCCTCCGTCGCTCCGTACCTGCAACAGGCTCTGAACAGCGGCAGCTACCCACACCTGCAGCGAATGGTGCACGAGGCCACGGACCTGGACGCCGACGAACGGTTCGAACGTGGCCTGGCCTGCGTGCTGGCCGGACTCGCCACCCGGACGCCATAACCCGGGGCGCGGGCTCGCGAGCTTCCCGGCACGCTCAGTTTAGTGCGCTAATTTCGCGCTCATCACCCGCAAATCAGCAGGTCACAACTCTATGGACGGGCGGATCCCGCTCGGATGATAAAAGTCAGGTCAAAGTAAACGACGAGGTCGGATCGGAGGCACTGACAAACCCGACTGACGGCTTTGCCGCCGCACCGCGAGCGGGAATTCGGGTCTGGCCGGTCTTGGGCGGGTGATCGCCGCCGGACAGTGAACCGGCCGGGAGCTCCGCTATCAGCAAGGCGTCTGCCACGACCGAGCAGCGTCGCTGAGCAGGCGATCCCGGTACTGAGCTGCTGCTGACAAGCGGCCGCCTAGCAGGCCATCTACCTGCGGAAACTGCCTGTACATCCCGAGCTTCACGAAGTTCGACGGCACGTCGGCGATCCAGCGCATGATCATCGGAACGGCCATCACTGGCTTTAACCCGCGGTACTGCCCGCCGGGACGCTGAACCCGTCAGGCAGTTTTCACGTGCCAGTGAGAGATGGGTTGTTCCGCAGCCTGCGATGATGACGCCGGGCTCAGAGAGCGAAGGCAGCTGCGCCAAGCACCAGATCGGTTGCCGCGACTTGCCCGATCGAGCGTGGCGTCATAAGGATCTCCTGCAGGAGGCTCAACCGCGCATGACCGAACCCTCTGGTACGAGGGCGGGCTCGCCCGCCCGCGCAGTGTTTCATATCGCGCCGCGCCGCGTGGAAATCAGGGCAGTGCCCGCGCCGCGGCCTGCGGCCGGTGAGGTACTTGTCCGTACTTTGTGCTCGGGCATCAGCGGTGGAACCGAAGGGCTGGTGTACCGGGGAGAGGTCCCCGCCGACTTGGCGCTGGACGACACGATCGATGCGCTTGGCGGCACTTTCGCCTATCCCTTCGCTTACGGGTATGCGTGCATCGGCGAAGTGGCCGAGTCCGGCCAGATGGTCTTCGCGTTCCATCCGCACCAGGATGTCTTCGCGGCGAGGGCCGATGACCTGATTCCACTGCCGGCCATCGATCCTGCGTCGGCAACCTTGTTTCCGCTGGTCGAGACAGCGTTGCAGGTGACGCTCGATGCCGGGACCGGATATCGCGACCGGGTCATCGTGCTGGGCGCCGGGGTGCTCGGGCTGCTGACCAGCTTGCTGTTGCAGCGTGCCGGGTGGCGGCCGCTGCTGGCCGAGCCTCAGGAATGGCGCCGCGCGCTGGCGAACGGCCTCGGCGCCACCGCCGCAGCACCGGAGGAACTGGCGGAACAGAAGGTTCCGCTGGTCATTGACGCTAGCGGTAACCCGGATGCGCCAGCGATGGCGCTGGACATGCTTGCCCACGAGGGAACCCTGTTGATCGCGTCGTGGTTCGGCACCACACCAGTGGTGCTGCCGCTCGGCGGCGCGTTCCACCGGCGACGCCTGATCATCCGCAGCACTCAGGTTTCCACGGTGCCGGCCCGGCTGTCCGGGACCTGGACACCGTCGCGCCGCCACCGGGAGACCGTTGAGCTGCTGGCCGAACTGCCGCTGGCCCAGCTGTGCACTCACGTCTTCGCATTCGGCCACGCCGCCGAGGCGTTCCGAGCCGTAGACGAGGGGACACCCGGGTTGATGCATGCCGTTCTTAACTACGACAGGAGTGCTGCCGGTGACATGTGAGGTCGGGCTGAGCCGAAGCGTCCGCGCTTTCCATATCATGCCGGGACTGCCCGGGCCAGAGGGGCAGCTGCATGATCATGACTACCGCATTGACATCGTGGTAGACCGCGAGCAACTCGACGGCCGGGGCATGGTCTGTGATCTGGATGTACTGGAAGCGGCGCTGACCAAGCTCACGAGCCAGGTCGAAGACCGCAACCTGGAGGAAATACGCCCAGCCGGGGCCGAGGCGGTCACCGTCGAGGTGTTCGCCCGCTGGGTGCATGACAGCCTCTCGCCCGTCGTCGCGGCCGCAGGCGGCGACGGACTGGCGGTGCGGGTGTGGGAAAATCCAGTCGCGTTCGGCGGATATCGCGCCCGATGCTGACGCTCCGCGTCGGTCAGGGCAGGTGGCTGGTGTCGTTGACGCGATGGACGGCGGCAAATCCGCGGCCGTGCCATTGGATCTCGTTGATGCAGGCGGAGCCAAGATAGAGCCGGTACAGCGTGCCGAGCGGGACGCCGAGAGCGCGGCACAGCAGGATCTTTATCGGCGTGATGTGACTTACCACCAGGACACTCTGCCCGCTGTGGTCCCGTAGCAGCCGGTCGCACGCTCGGTTTACCCGGTGCGCGGTGTCGGCGAAGCTCTCCCCGCCGGGCGGGGCCTCGTCGGGGTCGCGCCGCCAGGCTGCCGCGGCTCCCGGCCAGCGCTCCTGGATTTCTGCCAGCGTGAAGCCATCCCAGTCACCGAAGTCAGTTTCCCGGAGATCATCATCGATGACTGGGGTCAGGCCTAGTTCGCCGGCCGCGATGGCGGCGGTGGCGAGAGCGCGCTGCAACGGCGAGCAGATCACGGCGTCGATCTGAGCACCGGCGGCCAGCCGGCAGGCGGCCGCCTTCGCCTGCCGGGTTCCGTTAGCGCTCAGCGGGAGGTCGCGCAGCCCGCTGAAGCGGTGTTCGGGTGACAGTTCGGTGTCGCCGTGCCGCAGCAGGACGGTGGTGGTGGGGTCTGATGTGGGGTTATCCCAGCCCAGTGTCATGTGGCCGTCCCGCGAGGGTGAGGGAATAGTGTGCCGACCGGTCACCGGTCCTACAACGGCAAGACGTACGTGTCAGCACAACGGTTCATCGCTCACCGTGGCGCTTCGGCTGCTGCGAGTCAAGGGGCCGATGCCGTCTGGGCCTGTGGCGCGTTGAAGGCATTAAGGAACTGGTTGCGGAAGGCGTCCATCGGCTCGAGCGGAGCAGAGGGACTGGGCACCAGTCCGTCCTGCCAGTGCCAGGACGCAATCTGCCTGAACACGGACGGGTCATGGGCGATGATCGAGATCGGCAGGTTGTGACTGGCCCCGGGGCTAGTGATGGGGGTGTCGGGTTGCTCGTCGCCGAGCAGGATGAGCACGAGGTTGGGATCGTTGAGCTCGGTGACCCATGAGGTGAGGGCCTGCAGCGAGTACTGGACCGCCGTGCCGTAGGCCTTGCGCTCCCTGCTGGCACTTTCCAAGACGGAGAGCGGAGCCGTCCCCCGTGCGGGCATCGGGTCGAATATCGAGCCGTTGCCGACCTTGTTCCAGGGCACCATGGTCGGCAGCGGGGCCCAGGGCGAATGCGAGGAGACCAGGTCGAGCTCGGCCATCACGGGCTTGTGGCCGGGAGCGAGCTCGAGCCGCTGGAACGAGGAAAGAATGTACTGGTCGGGCATCGGGGCGTAGCCGAAGCTCGGGCCGCGGTAACCGACGTTGCTCCGGTCGTAAAGCTGGTCGAAGTGGTAGAACTGCGTGCCGGACGAGAAGCTGTCGTCGTCGGTAGCGGGGCTGTCGTTGACGGTGCGAAACCCGGCCTTGTCAAAGGCGTCGCTGAGAGTGAACCGGCTGCTGTCGACGAGCTCCGAATACCGCTGGCGGCTGTTGACCCACAGCCCCGACTGCAGGGTGGAGTGGGCCTCCTGGCTGATCCCGCCGTAGCCAGGGGCGTCAATCCAGGCGCTCTGCGTGGACCAGCCCGCGCGGGCCAGCGATGCGGTGCTGCGGCGCAGGACGGCGTCGATGCCCGGGGAGAAGTCCGGGTCCTGGAGGGAGACCTGTCCGTAGCTCTCGACGAAGGCGATGATGACGTCCTTACCGCGTAATCCGCTGAGCAGGTCCGAAGCGGGGACGCTGGCCTCGGGGTCGGGGGTGTGGATGGCCCGCGCGAAAAGGCGCTGGTCGCTGAACGCTGTCTGGGTGGCGCGCACCTGCGCGACGGCCAGGCCGACGGCGCTGGTCGAGGCGACCGGGGATCCTGGGATGAACTGCAGTGACAGGCCTGCGCATACTGCCCAGACTGCGGTGAGGCCAGCGAGGCCGCGGACCGTGCCGCGGCGATGCCGGGCGGCAACGGCGGAGATGTGGATCGTTGCGGCGGTGATTGCGGCGACGAGCAGGATGAGACCGAGCCCGAGCAAGACGAGCGCAATGTTGGTGCGCGTGGGGCCGATCGTGTCGCGGACCACGCCCAGAGCCGAGCCGATGCTGCCCCAGTCGAACACGGGGTTGAACGCCCGATCGACGTATTCGTAGAACGCCAGGTTGAGGATCTTGGCGAAAGTGAGCACGCCGAACAGGATTCCGGCGACGGCGGCCACGATCCGTCGCGGCCAGACCGGCAGCACTAGCGCGACAGCAACCAGGACCAGCAGCTCCACGGGGATGCGGATGAAGGCGGCGGGGCTGATCTGCCAGGGACGGTCCGGCGCGAGAAGGTCACTCCACACGAGCGCGATCGCGAGCACGGCAATGAGCCAGCCGCAGCGCCAGCCGGGTGCGCGGGCCGGCGCCGGTGCGGTACAGCCAGATCACGTCGCGGCCGAACGACTCGGCCAGCAGCAGCAAGGCGGCAGCGACCGCGATCATCCCGGCGAGGCGGCTGAGCTGCCCGGATATGGCGACGGTGAGCACGATGCCCTGGACCGCAGCCACGACCTTGCGCCAGTACCGGGGTGGCAACGGCGCGGCCAGCCACGGGATCAGCCAGCCCGCCAGCAGCAACGCGTAGCGGGCGGCGCCGATGACCAGCACCCAGCCGGCCGTAGACCTGCGACACGGCAATGCTGAGCAGCAAGGATGAGGAAGGCGTCGACCTCGCCGTCGAGAGCGGGCGCCTAGCGGGTTGGCGGTGCCGGTCCGGCGCGCCACCTGCCCGTCCACCGCGTCGAGGGCCAGCGCGACAGCGGACAGGGTGACCAGCGCTGTGACCGACACCGGTCGGCCGAACGAGTCGGCAACCAGGCCCGCGACCCCGGCGATCAGCAGCGCCCGGGTCAGGGTGACCCAGTCCGCCGGGTGCATCGCTGGCTGGTCGCTGCGCGCGCGGGCGGTGGCAATCAGCGCGGTCGCCGCCGCGCCGGTGGCGAGTCCCGCTATCCAGCCAGCGACGCCGAGACCAGCTGTGGCAGACACGACGCCGAGCAAGGCGGCTGTGGCGGGCATTCCCAGGGTCGCGGCGAGCCGAATCGCTGGGCAGCGTGCTCTCGTCGGCCGGCGAATGGTCTGCACCGCGCTGCCGTACCCGCCGGAGCCGAATTGTGCGCACCGCGCCTCCATCTGCCTAGCCGTCTGCCGCCATACCCGACCGCTGAACGAGTCCACGATCACACTGGTTCACCGCGAGGGGACGTGAAGCCGCGCCGGTGCCGCGGCAGGACGGTTGAACGATGCTGGTCCAGGGGATACGTGTAACTGCTGTGGCGAGCCCGCACTCAGGTCCGGTTCCGGCCGGGATCGGTCCCGTAGTCCGCAGCCTTCAGGCTCGCCGTTGCTTCGGCTGGCCGCAGGGGTCACCCTGCTGTGGTTTCTGTGCCGAGCACCTCGGCGCAGCGCCGTTCAGGGACGGGCTGCGCGCGGTCACCTGGCCGGCCGTCGTGGCCGCCGTCACCCTCACGGCCCTCACGACGGTGTGCTCTGCCTGGCGGTGGCGGGTCGTCGCCCGGGCACTCGGAGTCAGCGTCGGGCTGCGCGGCGCGACCTGCGCCTACTACCGTTCGCTGTTCCTCAACTCCGTGCTCATCGGAGGCGTTCTCGGCGACGTCCACCGGGCGGTCACCCACGGCCGACAGGCAGGGAACGTGGCGCGGGGGCTGCGCTCGGTAGCGTGGGAACGGCTGTGCGGTCAGGTCATCCAGGCCGTCGTGACCGCCGTCGTGCTGCTGACGCTACCCTCGCCGGTCCGGCCTGCGCTGCCGTACATCCTCGCCGGCGTCGCAGGTGTAGCCGGGTGCGCTGCGCTGGTGGTCCTCGGCGCAGCTCGCCGCGGCCGGTCGCGGCTGGCACTGGCAGCCCGTGCCGTCGCCGACGACCTGCGTTACGATCTGCTGGCCGCAGACGTGTGGCCCCAGCTCGTGCTGGCCTCGGTACTCGTTGTGGCCGGGCATACGGCTACCTTCGTCATCGCGGCCCGGGTTGCCGGGTCCACCGCACCCCTGGGCGAGCTGGTCGCGCTGCTGATGGTGGTCCAGACGGCAACGGTGATTCCTCTCGGTATCGGCGGATGGGGGCTGCGGGAGGGTGCTGCCGCCTGGGCCTTCGCCGCAGCCGGGCTCGGCGCGGCCACCGGCGTCACGGTCACCACCCTCTATGCGGTGCTCATGCTGACCGCGGTTGCGCCGGGCGCTGGCCTGCTGCTGCGGGACGCCGTTCGCCGCCGTCGGGACCCGGACCCGCCGCACCTTGGCGAGTCGAGACGATCCGATCTGGGCCCGCCGGCGTTCGGAGGCCGTGGCCGGACGGGTCGTCCGGTGACTGGGGCGGTTCCGACGGCAGCGATCCGCCGGCGTATTCGCATCCCGCTCCGCTTCGCGGACGACTACTCAACCAGTGCGACGGTCATCAGCTTCACCGGCCTGACCGATGCGCAGCAGCACGTGGCTCTTGAACTCGGCCGGCCCGCTGCGGCCGGCGTGCCGCTGGTGCGCCTGCATAGTGAATGCCTCACCGGTGACGTCTTCGGCAGCCAGCGCTGTGACTGCGGGCCGCAATTGCGCGAAGCGGTCGAGCGGATCACCAAGCACGGCGGCTACCTGCTGTATCTGCGCCAGGAAGGGCGCGGCATCGGACTATACGAGAAACTCGACGCATACGCGTTGCAAGACCGCGGCCTGGATACTTACGACGCGAATCTCGCGCTCGGTCACCGGGCCGACGAACGCGACTACACCAGCGCGGCCCAGATGCTGCACGCGCTCGGCGCTAGCCGCATCAGGCTGCTGAGCAACAACCCGGACAAACGCGCACAGCTGACCCGCCTGGGCATCACGATCGCTAACCAGATCCCGACCACGCTGCACCTGACCGAAGCCAACGCCGCCTACCTCGCCACCAAGGCCCGGCGTGGCGGGCATGCTCTGCTGTCGCGGGGACTTGAACGTGTCGCCGAACCGCGCCGGCTCGCGGGTCCGCTCGCCGGTCCGGCAGACCTAGGGTTCGAGGCCCGGTGAGTGACGTCGCCGTTCGCTCCTGGAGCGCGGAAGGCTACGGGCCTTGCCGGATTTAGGGCAGCTACCTGCTGCGGCAGTTCAGCGTGCCGCCACCGGCTCAGCCGGGCGGGTCCGCACGAATCCTGTCATCCTCGCGGCCGTCGTGCTGATCGCGGCGCAGTTGTGCTGGAAGGCATACCTGCTCTCGCGCTTCTATTTCCGGCAGGACGACTTCCTGCTGCTGGATCGCGCGCTGTCGCACGGGCTGAGCCTGAACTACCTGTTCAGTTTCAGTGGCGGCCATCTGAGGCCTGGCGGCCTGGTGGTGTTCTGGCTGATGACCCGGCTCTCGCCGTACGACTGGCTGCTCGCCTCCATCGTGACCATCGCGGCACTGGCGGCGGCAGGCGTCCTGATGCTGCGGCTGCTTCTCATCCTGTTCGGCAGCCGCCCGGCGATCCTGATCCCGCTGATCATCTTCCTGTTCACGCCCCTGACGCTGGCGGGGCTGTCGTTCTGGACCACGGTGACGGACTGGCTGCCGTTGCAGCTGACGATGCTGGCGGCGACCTATTCCCACCTCAGGTACGTCCGCTCTGGCCGCGTCGGGCATGTCGTGGCCGCAGCAGTCTGGCTCGGTGCAGGCCTGCTCTTCGACGTGCAGGGCGCCCTGGTGCCGCTTCTCCTCTTCGCCCTCACGTCGGCATATCTAGTCCCTGGCCGCTGGCCGGCCGCGGCCAGGCGGACCCTCCGGAGCTTCCGGCGAGCCTGGACTGATCTACGGGGTGCTGACCGCCGCGTACGTCGTCCTCTTCCTGATCAAGCTGCAGACATCGCCCCAGCAGCCGATCAACCCGAGACACGTCTCGAGCGTGCTGTCGCTGGCCGCGACCATGCTCCGGGTCGGCTTCGTTCCGGCCGCAGTTGGCGGACCGTGGCGCTGGTTCGTGCCCGGCGGTGACTACGGCGTCGCAGCCGAGATTCCCGTGTTAACCCAGGTCACCTGGGTGCTGGCTGCACTCATAGTCGGCGCGAGCCTGTGGTACCGGCGGCATGCGCTGCGGTGCTGGCTGATCCTGGCCGGATGGCTGCTGCTGGCCGACTTCGCGCCGGTCGCGATCTCGCGCCTGACCGAGCTGCCCGCCAGCCTGCTGGGTGCCGATACGTATTATCTGGCTGACTCCGCACCCGTCCTCGCTGTCTGTGTCGGGCTTGCGTTCTGGCCCGTCATCGGCGAGCAGGATCCCTACCGCGTCAGACTGCCGCGGTCGGTGCCGCTGGCGGTCAGCGCGATCGCCCTGACCGGAGCGTTCCTGGCGGGCTCGATCGGTCCGGGATCACCTATATCGGCAGCACATCCAGCGCCAGAACGCGCTCGTACATCGACACTGCCCGGTCCGCGCTGGCTAGCGCGAGACCTGGCACCGTGATCCTGTCGGCGCCCACGCCGTGGTACGTGATGTATGCCGGGTTCCAGGGACCGGTAACGCAGACGTCGCAAGTCCTCGGGCCGCTCGCGCCGGAACGTGCCGGGATCCGCTTCGTGACGGTTCCAACGGGGGCCGTCACGAACCTGATGATGTTCGACAGCCAGGGGAGATTACGGCCGGCGCTCGACGTCGGCGCTTCGAGCCGTCCGGCCTGCCGGCGCAAGGACATGCTGGCCGGTACGGTCGGCGGCGACGAGGATTCCGCTCAGCGCTTACGTCTTCCGCTACGCCTGGATCGTCCGGCTCTCGTACTCCGGCGCCCGCGACCACGTTGCAGCTCGAGCTCGGACGGGCCGTCAGGAACGTCGTGCTGCCGGGCGGCCGCGCAATATTGACATTCCGTCTGACCGGCGGGGGCAGCGCCGTCCTGGTGCGCAGCCTGAGCGGAGAGCCCGCCGCGTGCATTTCAGCGCTGAGACTAGATCCTCGATTGCGTCGCTGACATCGCAGATATCGAGGTTCGCGGTGCTGTTCGCGCTAGCCGGGCGAGCGGCCCACGAAGTCAAGCTGGTGAGCGATGTAGACGAGCTCGCCGTCAGCCAGCTGCCGATGGCGCACGGCCAGCCAGTCGGCCAGGTCCGCCGGATCCACCCGATCCTGGCGATTCCGCAATGCGTCCCGGATTGTGCTCAGGATGCTGCGCAGGAAGTAAGCCTCGTCGGCTGGGTAGTTCCCGTCCGTGGCCGGGTACACGACCCAGTCCGACGACCCCGCCGCTATTGCGGGCGCTCCCGCATCCCGCAGGTGGTGGAACAGGCGACGGCCCGTGCGGCTTTCCCGGCGGCCGGCCGTAGCGGATGCGCTCGTCCATGTCGCGGTGGTAGGCCCGCATGACCTGGTCGTCGTGGGGGAGGCTGGGCGCGAAGATGCTCTCGCCGTCGTAGTTGATCGTGAACCAGTAAACGCCGCCGGGGACAAGCAGCCGCAACAATCCGGGCAGGACAGCCGGGACGTCCACCAGATCCAGGACGGCGTTGGCGATCAGCACATCGGCCAGCTGCCCGTGACGCGGCCTCGAGGTACCCGGCGAGCTCGGCGTGCACCAGGCGTACTCGCAGATCACCGACCTGCAGGCCATCTGGTAGCAGGTCGCTGCGCACATCCCGCGCGGCCGCCCAGTCGCGCAGCCACCGGCGCGCAGCAATCCAGCAGCTGCCGGTCTGCATCCAGCAGGACGTACTCGCCGGCGCTGACGACTCCCCAGTCCAGCAGACGGGCCACCATCGTCCCGAGGCCGGCGCCGATCTCCAGCACCCGCGGCGCGCCGGCGGGCATCAGGCGGCGCAACTCGGCCAGCACCTGCCGGTTGAGCGCCCGGTCATCCACTGTCGTTTTCGCGGCCAGGTAGCGGGCGTAGCCGGAGGTCGTCAACACGTCATCGAAGTAGGTCATCGCTTCTCGGCTACCATCGCGAACTTGCGCACCCGCCCGCTGCCGAGCCAGTCACTCCACAGCCGATGCGAGGTGATCAGGTCGGCGGTGGCGCGCGTGCCGATCTGGGCGGCGATCTGGAGTGAATCAGCTCGATAACTGCGAAGCAGCGCCGCGGCTGTCGCCTGATGGGAGGAGCTGTACTCACGCCGCCAGGTCACGGTCAGCCCCGCCTCGCGCAGCACATCTGTCAATTCCGTCAGCTGAATGGGCCAGACCGTATCGGCGCCGGGCATCTGGGCCCGCTCCTGCTCGGTGAGCCGACAGCCTTCCTCGACCGTGAAGGCGAAACGCCCGCCCGGCTCCAGCACGCGCGCCACTTCGTCCGCCAAGGCATCCTTGTCAGGAAACGCCAGCATCGTCTCCAGCAGGAGTACCACCTCGAAGCGGCCCTCGGGCAACGGCGGGATGTGAGCCTGCTCGAAGCGGCAGGGGAGATTCGAGGCCAGCTGCCGGGCGATGGCCAGTGCGCTGGCGGAGTGATCGACCCCCAGGTAGCGGCAGCCTGACTCCGCCGTGATCATCCGGCCGGGCCCGGCCGCTCCGCAGCACAAGTCGAGCACGGCGACGTCGCTGCCGACACCGGCCCGCTGCGCCAGCGTGCGGACCTCGCTGGCCCGCATGAAGCTCTCCTGGCCCACATACTCGCCCGCCGGGAAGCCGGCCGCCCGTGCCCGCGCTAGCGCCGTCAGGGCAGGTGCTCGCTGATCCTGTCTCACATCAGATCCCGCACGGTATCGGCCTCGCGGGCCGGTGCCAGCCGGACTGTTGGCCGCGCAGCGCACATGCCATGCACACGCCGATCGCCTTGGGTCGAACCATGTCCGCCGCTTCTCCGTACCATCATGTGTCAGGTAAGACGGACGGCGGCGGGTGTAGTTCAGATCGGCTGGAGCGAGGCGGCTCAGTGCGGCAGGCACTCTCGACGGCGGGAGGATCGTGCGGGTCCACGTAGTAGTCCCCGAGGGTTTCGACAATCCCGCCCAGCCTACCGGCGGCAACATCTACGACCGGCGGATCTGCGCGGGTCTGGCCGAGGCCGGCTGGGAGGTGCAGGTCGCTACCGTCGCCGGAACGTGGCCGGTAGCCGACTCGGCCGCACGCGCCGTGCTGGCCCGCATCGTTTCCGCCATTCCTGACGATGAGCTCGCCCTGATCGACGGACTGATCGCCTCGCCAACCGCAGCGCAGCTGCTGCCACACGCTGGCCGGATACGGATGACAGTGCTGCTGCACATGCCGCTGGCCACCGGTTTCGACACACGCCATGACGCCAGCGCGCAGCGCTCCGAGCGAGTCGTGCTGCGTGCGGCCGCGGGCGTGGTCGTGACCAGTGAATGGACCCGCCAGCAGGTCCTGACCCGATACGAGATCCCAGCCTGCCGGGTGCACGTCGCCCGGCCGGGCGTCGATCCGGTCGGTGCCCCTGCCCGGCCCATCCGCGGCAGCTGATCTGCGTCGGAACTCTCGGTCGCCATGAAGGGGCAGGACCTCCTCGTTGAGGCACTCGCCGAGCTGGGCGATCTGGACTGGCATTGCATCCTGGCCGGTCCGCTCGACCGCGACCCGGACTTCGTCGGCCACCTGCGAACCCGTATCACTCGCCTCGGCTACGGCGACCGGGTCCGGCTCACTGGCGTCCTGACCGGCGCGGCGCTCAGCCACGCGTATAGCACCGCGGACCTGCTCGTCGCGCCGTCCCGCTCGGAGACCTACGGCATGGCTGTCACCGAAGCGCTCGCCCATGGCCTGCCCGTCATCGCCGCCGCGGTCGGTGGGCTGCCCGAATCGCTCGGCTCCAGCACCGATGGCACCTGCCCTGGCCAGCTGATACCTTCGGGCGAGCCGGCTGCCCTGGCGGCCGCGATCGGGGACTGGCTGGACGACGAGAGCCACCGACGCCGGCTACGTGCCGCCGCACGGAAGCGGCGGTCGAACCTGGGCGGCTGGGAACAGACCACACAAGAGATAGCGAGCGCACTGATCGCCCACGGGCGCAGCAAGCCTGAGCCGCTCGGAGTGAACAACCACCCTGGAAGGACCAGCGGTCGGGTTTGAACCGCCCGCCGCCCGAGCCCGTGATTCAAAGTGGCCTCGCAGGTGTGGCTCCGCACTCCGACTCGAGCCCGGCGGCGAGATCTGCCTCAGTCAGGATGTAGCGTCGCGGGAGCTTTATGCCACCCGAAAGTGATCAACACAAGGCGCGCCCGATGACAATCAGAACCGAGAGCCGCATAACAATCGCCAGCAGCGTCCACGAGGTGTGGGCGTACGTCTGTGACGTTGCACGCTGGCCGGAGTGGGCGCCAACGGTCCTCGAGTGCCGGGTTCGCGGAGGAGCTCCGCTTCAGCCTGGCGCGCGGGTGGAGCAGCGGGCGAAGGCGACCCCTCGGGCTGAGTCGCGGCCGGAGCCAGCAGGTGACCGCCGTCGAGGCGCCCCGCTACGTGTCGTTCGCCGGGCCGATGGGTACTTCCGCAGCGCGCTGGGCGATGGAGCTCGAGCCGGTGGACGACCGGCATACCGACGCCATGATGTGGATTGAGATCGACCTCGCGGGCATCATGCGCGCGGTCCCCGGCGCTATCAAAGGCAGCGTTCAGCGGGTCAGCGATCTCGAGATGGCCGCGATCAAGGCTGCGGTCGAGTCTGCTCGCGGTGCGCGGAGCAGGCGCACCGTGAGCCAGCTTGACCAGACGCGAGAGCACCTGATCCAGACATACCGCAAGAAGGCGAAGCACTACGACATCACTTCCCGGCTCTACCCCGCGCCCGGCTACCCTCAGCGGGCTCAACGCCTCGGGGCCGTACAAGCCCTCGGCCTTCGCGCGGGTGACAGCGTGGTCGACATGGCCTGCGGCACAGGCCTGAACTTCCAGCTGATCGAGGAGGCGATCGGTCCCGGCGGCCGGATCGTCGGCGTCGATCTGACCGACGCGATGCTCGCCCGCGCCCAGGATCGGATAGCGACGAACGGCTGGAGCAATATCAGCCTCGTGCAATCCGACGCGGTTGCCTTCGACTTCCCAGCCGAGGTCTGACGCGATCCTGTCCACGTACGCCCTGTCGCAGGTGCCCGAGTGTGCAGAGGTCATCGCTCACGGCGCTGCGGCCCTCTCCGCGGGCGGACGCTGGGTCGTGCTGGATCTCAAGGTTCCCGTCAACACGCCCGGGTGGCTAGCGCAGGCCGGAACCGCAGCTGTGCGGCCCTTCGCCTCCATAGATCAGTGGATTATGCGCCGTCCGTGGGAGGCGATTCGCGCAGCCATGCAGGAAGGACTGACCGACGTCTCCTTGACGGAGTTGTTCTTCGGAACCGCATTCCTCGCTGCCGGGTCGCGCGGCCACCGATCGTCCGGTGGACTACCGCCGGGGAGCGGCCGCCAGTGACCGCGGGCTGAGCCGCCGGAGGTCGCGAGCTGGGGCCTACCGCGGAATCACCGGCAGCAGCAGGTACGAGGGACGGGCGCCGCCGGATATCAGCGTCGTCTCGCCGCCGTAAATAGCAGCCGGCCGGTCGGCCGGGTCGGTGTGCACGAAGATTCCGTTGCCGCGCATGGTGACACCGAATGCGCTCGGCCACGGCCCGTCGCCGGGCAGCTCGAAGTCTCGGCCTTGGACGGCCACGCCGAGCCGGTACCCAACCGGGATGATCACCGATGTCGGCCAGATCTCCACGTCGATCCCGACGGCTCGCCGGGGGTCAGCGGTTGCCGCTCGTCGTGGGTGTGCCACGGCCGGTACTCGAAGCTGCGCTCAGGGTCGGTCTTGCGCTGCGAGGCCCGCAGCCAGCCGAACCGACGCAACCGCGCGGGTCCTGGCCGCTGGCGAAGGTCACGTCGCGGCCGTCAGGATCGAGGACACGCAGCGTCAGGAAGATGTCGGCGTCCGCGGTCGAGGACGTGACCGTCAGCCGTGCGGCGGCCGGCCCGGTGAGCTCCAGCTCCTGCTCCAGCGGCGGGGTCCAGAACTGCAGGCCCTGGCCGAGCGCGCCGAAAGTCGCGCTGCGCTCGACTGGGTCAGGCTGCTGTGGCAGCCGCCTCGCCGCGAGGTCGAGATGGAACCTGGTCCACTGCGTACGCGGCAGCGGCCATCCGGTCTCGGCTCGCTCCTCAAAGCTGCCATCGATCCGCCGCACCTGCAGGAGCACCGGCGGCTGTGCGTCCCACCCGGTGTCCTCGCCTTGCAGGAAATGCCCGAAGAAGCGCTTCTGGAGCCGGATTCCGTAGTCGGTGTAGAACTCGACCCAGTGCTGGAGCCCGTGCACCTCCAGCCACTTCTGGCTGCTGGCGACCCGGCGGTAGCCCTCGAAGTTGCCCCTGGTGTGCAAGTGGTGCGCCCAGTTGGCCGACGAGAGCACCGGCACGGTGATCCTGGCCAGATCGGGGCTGCGCTCGCGGTAATAGCTGTCGTCGAGCGGGCGGCCCGCAGGACTGCAGCCGGCGTGTCGGCCCGGTGCCGGGCCAGTTCCTCTTCGGTCAGGGTCTGCGGCCCGGCTACCGCTTCGCCGGTCGACCTTGTGCCGCGGGCCGCGCTCGCCGGCGCCGTGCTGCACCCCGGCCACCTGCGGCGGGTACCACTGGCGGACGAAGACGTTGAGGATTCCGCCATGCCGGGTGAAATCCCGGTAGAAGTCGCTGCCGCCCTCCCACGGGCAGATGGCCGACAGGTGCGGCGGCTGCAGCGCGGCGACCTGCCACTGGTTCATCGCGTAATACGACACGCCCAGCAGGCCGACCTTGCCGGTGCACCACGGCTGCGCCGCCGCCCACTCGATGCACTGGTAATAGTCGCGTGTCTCGCGGGCCGAGAAGATGTCCAGGTAGCCCGGCGACCGGCCGGCGCCGCGCGAGTCGACCCTGATCACCGCGTAGCCGTCGGGTACCCACTTCTCCGGGTCGACCGTCTCCCAGTTCTGGTACAGGTTGGACGAGCCGGCCAGCGCATCCGGGTGCTCGGCTTCCAGGTTCGCCCACTGGCGGGCAAAGCCGTCCTGAAAGGCCAGCCATTTGGCGTACGGGCCGTGGGTCATGATGACGGGATAGCGGCCGTCTGGCGTCTGGCCGGAACACATCGGCACGCAGCGCGATGCCGTCGTCCATCGCTATCGGGACATCCCAGTCGATCCGCACTCCTGGCATTCTCGCACTGCGGACGGCTTCCACCTGGGTGCGGACGACAGGTACGGACGGCAGACGGCGGACGGACGCTGGCCGCGACCGAGGGTGCGCGCTAGTCGTCGGCCCGGTCGTCACGGCGCCGCCGGGCGGCCGCGATGGCGTGCCGGACGGTGGGCTGCCGCCACATGCTGTCCCGTCCCGCCGCCGCACGGGCTGGCCGCGACACATGCTGAGCCGCGCCGGGCATCAGCGCGGTGATCGTTGCCGTGATCTTCTCGGCCTCTGCCTTGATGACACGAAACTCGGCGACGTAGGCGGCCGTCGCTACCGTCACGACGGTGAAGCGCATGCCATCGCGATGCGTCGTGATCTCCCGGATCTGGCTGAGGAGGATCGTGTTCGTGTCGTTTCGGCTGCCGGGAAGTCCCGCCAGCAGGCCCCAGTCAATGCGGTCGTCGTAGATGGCCACCTTGGCGTTGCGTCCCGGGATGTGCGACGTGAACTCCAGCAGCAACCCGCTCATGGTCTTCTCCCCGTAGGCGGCTCGGCGCCTGCACCCCACGCTAGACCGCGATCGCCGGGAGAGATACGGGTTGTTGCCCTCGTTCGTGGTGAACGTGCCCGCTGTGCGCCGGTTAGGGCGTGGTTGGAACTCCGCTGCCCAAACAAGGGCGTGGTGGTGCCAACCACGCCCTTCGAGGTTCGGCACCAGCACCCTGCGGCCTCGCGCCGTGAGCCCGGGCCGGGCACAAGCGGGCTAGTCGCGGCTGTGGCAGCCGGCCAGCGAGTCGCCGAGGGGGCTGCGCAGGTACCAGACTTCCCGGCCCAGCCGGCTGCGGTGCAGCAGGCCGGCCTGGTGGAGAGCGGACAGGTGCCGGCTGACTGCGCTGGCTGTCACGTTCTCCTCGGCCGCGAGCAGGGTTGTCGTGGCGGGCTCGGCGAGCCGGATCAGCAGCCGGGCACGGCTGGCGCCGATCAGTTCGGTGAGCGGCGGCGGCACGACCGCGTCGGCGCGTTCCCACACGGCGGCGCGGCCGCGGGCTGGATAGAAGAGGGTGGGTGGCAGGCCGGGATCCAGCCACGTGCCCGGATGACGCTGGAACAGCGTGGGGATGAGCACCAGGCCGCGGCCGGAGACCTCGATGGTGGCATCCGGCAGGGTCGGGTCCCGGATGGCCAGCACTCCGTCATGCCAGTGCACCCGCGGGGTGAGATCGGCGAACAGGCCGCGGGCTCCGGACTGCGCGAGGACCTGGGCACGGTAAGCGATGTCCGACCGCAAGATCGCGTGCATACGGGGCCAGCGCGGCCGCAGGCAGCTGTGCCAGTAGGCGGCGAGCGCGTCGGCGATCCGGTCAGCCAGCTCACGGGGATCAGCGTCGCGCAGCACCGGCGGAATGGCCCGGCCCTGATAGGCAGCCCGGATGCCGGCCAGCACGGCGTCCGGCGTGGCGGCCCGGACGGCAGCGAGCTCGCCGTCGACCGAGCCAGCGCGGGCGCCCGCCTGATCTCGGCCGGCCGGCCGCGGGGTGACGAAGTCCGGGATCCAGCGACGCGGGCTGACCAGGGCGCCGAGCAGCTCGGTGTCCAGCCGGGCGAAGGCAGGGCGCATCTGCTCCAGGCCTGCCCGGTGCTCGGGGTGCACCGCGGGGTACCGCCACGCTCGCAGGCTGAAGACCATCTCCTGCAGGGCGGAGACCGAGAACGTCGTGCATGCCAGGTCGGCAGCAGTCAGCCGGAACTCGACCATTGATCCATGATGTTAATGGTTGGCTGGCGGCAGCCGCCTCTGCTGCACTACCGCCATGACGACGGAAGCTCTCTACGACCGCATCGGGGTCGGCTACACGCAGTACCGGCGGACCGACCCGCGCTGGGCCGCGGCGATCGAGCAGGCGCTCGGGCCGGCCCGCACGGTCATCAACGTGGGGGCCGGGACCGGGTCCTACGAGCCCGAAGGGCGGGCCGTGCTGGCCGTCGAGCCGTCGGCCACGATGATCAGTCAGCGGCCGGCCGGCAGCGCTCCTGCGATCCGGGCATTCGCGGAGAACCTGCCCGTGCTCGACGACTGGGCCGACGCCGCGATGGCGGTGCTCGCCGTGCACCACTGGACCGACTGGCGGCGCGGGCTCGCGGAGCTGCGCCGGGTGGCCCCGCTGCAGGTCGTGCTGGCGGCCGATACCCGTCAGCACGCCAACTTCTGGTTCGCCCGCGACTACGTGCCCGAGATCGCCGAGTTCGAGCTGACCCGGCTGTCGGCACCGCAGATCGCGGCGGAGCTGGGAGCCCATACGATCGTGCCGCTGCCGCTGGCCGCCGACTTCAGCGACGGGGTCTACCCGGCGTACTGGCGGCGGCCGGAAGCCTACCTGGACCCGCAGATCTGGTGCAGCGCGTCGGCGCTGGCGCAGGTAGACCCGGCCGCGCTGGCCCGCGGGGTGCGTCGTCTGCGCGCCGATCTCGAGTCCGGGCGCTGGCATGAGAGGTACCGGGAACTGCTCAGGATGGACGAGTATGACGCCGGATTCTGCCTGCTGGTGGCCGGCTCACTGGCCTAACCCTGCCGGCCCGGCGGCCAGTACCTCGGCGGCGGCACGTGCGCCCGAGCGCAGCGCGCCTTCCATCAGGCCGGCCCACGCCCCGGCGGTGTGCTCTCCGGCGAAATGGATCCGGCCCGCCGCAGCCGCGATGAGCTCGTCGTCACCGCTGGCCACCGTGGTGGTGTGCGCGGTGTAGGACTCGCCCGCCCACGGGTCGTCATTCCAGGTGGTGAGCACGGCGCGATCGGGATCCGTCGACAGCTCGGGCCGCAGCGCCGCGGCCCGCGCCGCCCACCTGGCCGGCCCGTCGGTAACCGCCAGGGCAGCCAGGCTCTCCGCGGTGCCGCCGAACGCGTGCAGGACCGGCTGGACCTGACCCGACCCGTCGGTTGCCGTCCACGTCCAGAACCTATCCGGCACGCTGTGCACCGCCGAGGCGCCCGCTGGCCGGGTCAGCGGCATGTGCAACTTGGCGTTATGCGCCAGGCCCGAACGCTGCCAGGCTGCGTAATAACGGCCGGGCAGCGGTGGCGAGAACGGCAACTCGCGCAGGATGGCCATCGGCACGGCGACGATCACTGCGTCGGCGGCCACCTCGCCGTCGCTGGTGCGTACCCGCACCCCGTGCTCGTCATGCTCGACCGCGCGGACCGCGCTTCGCAGCCGTACCGACGCCCCGAGCTGCTCAGCCAGGCCGCGGGCCAGCAGCTGGTTACCGCCGGCGACCCGCCAGGACGGCCGCCGGCCGGCGCCCGCGGTGATGTCAGTGACCGCTGCGGCGGCCAGCGAGCCAGCAGTCACGCCGTTGGTGAGCTCGGCGCGGGACACGTACGTGGCGAGCGCGGCGGGCAGGCCCGGCCAGCCAGATAGCACCTCGGCCAGCGACGCGCGGGCAGGGGCGTGGGCTGCGGCTGCGGCGGCGAACTCGGCGCAGCGGGCCAGGTCGTCCTGCGTGGTCACCGGCACGCCGCGCGGCTCGCGTTCGTAATACGACATCGTCGTGCCGGCGAACGTCAGTCCGAGTTCGCGCGCCACCTCGCGCATGAGGTCGTATCCGTCCAGCACGAACTCGCCGCCGCGTTCGATGATCGTGCGCGGGTCGCCGGGTACCAGCGCCTGCGACCACACCCGGCCGCCGACGCGATCACGCGCCTCCAGGACGACCACCTCGTGACCGGCACTGGCGACCCGGCAGGCGGCAAGCAGGCCAGCGAACCCGGCCCCGGCCACTACGACTCGCACGTCCGCTCCCGTCTGCCGTCTGCGGGCGCGAGCCTGTCACGCCGCGCAGGCTGCCGCCGGCCGCTGCCGGTGATGGCGGGCGTTACGGCATTTCAGGACCGGAACGTGGCCGATCCTGGCCTGCCGCTCCCCCCGGCCGCGGCCGGGTCAGCTCGTCAGGGCCGTTCGAGGAGCCAGCGCCAGCCGTTGTCGGAGTCGTGGGCCGGCCGGATGATGGCGTGCTCGGCGGTGTCGGCGAGTCCCGACACCATCCGGACCAGCTGACGATGGAAGTCATCCGGCGTATGGCCATGATCATGTACGTGACCGGCAACCAGGGTCACGACCTCGCCGCCGCCGAGCCGCGCGGTGATGTTGCCGTCATAGTCACGGCCGACGCCGGCGATCGCGGTGGCGCGGATCAGCTCGCTGCCGTCATCCTTGGCAATCCAGACATCTGGTGCGCTCAGGTTCCTCACCTGCTTTCATCCCGCAAACGGTGGCAATGCTGGCTGGCCGCTACCGGCGGCCGCGGCCCCCACGTCGGCCGCGGTAGCCGGCCGACAGGGCAACTGCGCCGCTGCCCGAGGCGCGGCTGGCTACGTCGGTGCCGGTCATCGCCGTAACGACGGGACGGGGCGGCGGCGCAACCCTGACGGCCGGGGGCCCGGCGATCGCCTCGAGCACGGCTGAACCGGGAGCGGCGGTGGCCGCCAGTGGCACGACGCCTGCCTTGCTCATCAGGGCCCGGACATCACGGGCTTGCGCCGGAGTCTGCAAGGTGACCACGACACCGCCAGCGCCGGCCCGGGCGGTGCGGCCCGACCGGTGCAGGTAGGCCTTGTGCTCGGTCGGCGTGTCGGCGTGAATGACCAGGTCGATGCCATCCACGTGGATACCGCGGGCAGCGATGTCGGTGGCGACCATGACCCGGACCGCGCCGGACGAGAACGACGCCAGGTTCTGCTCGCGGGTGCTCTGGGTCAGGTCGCCGTGCAGTTCGGTAGCGGGCACCCGAGCCGCGCACAGCTGTTTGGCCAGCTTGTGGGCGCCGTACTTGGTCCGGGTGAAGATCAGCGACCGGTTATTGCCGCCGGCCAGGGCAGCGACGATCGCGGTCCGGTCCTCGGCGGCGATGGTCAGCAGGTGATGGACGAGCGCCGCGGGCGCCGATGCCGGATCCACCGAGTGCTGGGCGGGGTTGTGCAGGAAGCGGCGGACCAGGACGTCAACCGCGTTGTCGAGGGTCGCGGAGAAGAGCATCCGCTGCCCGTCCGCGGGGGTCGCGTCCAGCAGCCGCCGTACGACCGGCAGGAAACCGAGGTCGGCCATGTGATCGGCTTCGTCTACCACGCTGATCTCAACGTCGCCCAGATGGCAGTGGCCCTGGTCGATCAGGTCTGCCAGCCGGCCGGGGCAGGCCACGACAATGTCGACCCGGTCGTGCAAGGCGGCGACCTGAGTTCGCTGGGTCGTGCCGCCGAAGATGGTGCTGACGGTCAGGCCGACTGCCCGGGCCAGCGGCGTCAGCACGTCCTGGACCTGGCTGGCCAGTTCGCGGGTCGGCACGAGCACCAGACCGCGCGGCAGGCCGGCGCAGGTGTAACCCTCGGCCAGCCGGGCGACGAGCGGGATGCTGAATCCGAGGGTCTTGCCGGAGCCAGTGCGGCCGCGGCCGAGAATGTCGGCTCCGGCCAGCGCGTCGGGCAGGACTGCCGCCTGGATCGGGAACGGGACGGTGACCCCGGCGGCGGCCAGCGCAGCGACGAGCGGGTCGGGGACGCCCAGTGCGGCGAAGGTCTCGGGCAGGCCCTCGGGAGCTACCCGGACGACCGCCTCGGGGGAGCGGCGGCGGCGGTTTCGGCCAGGCCGCCGGGCATGCTCGATGGGCTGAGCTGTCATGAATTGTCGTCTTCCAGATCGGGTGGCCGCAGATAGCAGGCCGCCACGTCCGTGGAAACCAGCTCGCTCAGTCGGAGCGAATGTACGACCGGCGCGCCCGTACGGCGCTGCCTCGGCGTTCTCGACTCTAGCGCACGCCCGCACTTGCACCGGAGGTCAGAGTGCTGACCGTGTGCCTTTGTGTGCGAGCCGTAGCGCCGGTGGTGAGAGCGGGCGCATACTGTGTATTAATGAAACCAACGCGCGCCGGGCCCACAAGGCGCTACCTGCCTGGAAGTCCCTTCAACGTCCCCGTTGTCGAGGAACCCGTCGAGACTTACGCGCCGCGTGATCTGGTGACGCACGATAAGTACGGCCTCGGAAATGTTCTCGGTGTCGAGGACGACACGGCCGTACTCGTGGATTTCGGTACGCACCGGATGCGCATAGTGCTCCCGTGCGCCAAGCTCATCAAGCTGTAAGGCCAGTACGGCTGTAATCACAGCCGGGCTGTAACCGCAGCGGGCTTGGCACCGGGCGGCTCTTCGCGTGAGCACGAGCCGCCCGGTGAGCAGTACCAGCGGCCAGTTAGAGCGGCTGAACCTGCTCGGCCTGCGGGCCCTTCGGGCCGCGCGCGGCCGTGAATTCGACACGCTGGTTCTCGTTCAGGCTGCGGTAGCCGTCAGCCAGAATTGCCGAGTGATGAACGAAGACGTCGGCGCTGCCGTCGTCCGGAGCGATGAAGCCAAAGCCCTTGTCGGCGTTGAACCACTTCACGGTGCCCTGAGGCATGTGTTTCCTCCTGCTAGACATCTTCAGGGATGCGCAATGCACGCATACCCGGGTCGTCGCGACCGCCTGCCGGAGAGTTTGTGGCTTGTCCAGACCGAGGCACCCGCTGTCAGAATTCGCAGGCGCTGTGACACGTGAACGAACTTCGACTACAACCACGGCTATTAAACACCATCACGCGGCGCGCTTAGGCCAGCCGGGCCGTTAACAGCTAATCTGCGGCGCGCCGCAAGTCGCCGTCAGCCAGCAGGGCCAGCATCTCGCCCACGGTTCGCTCCCGGCTGCTGGGGTCCGGCAGCGGCAGGTGCGCCTGGATCTGGTAGCGATTACGACGGCCGTCCTTCTCCTTGACGATGTATCCAGCGTCGGCCAGGTCGAGCACAATGCCGTAGGCACTGCGCTCGGTGATGCCGACCCGGCCGGCGATGTCGCGCAGCCGGATGCCCGGGTCCTCTGCGATGCAGAGCAGCGCCCGTGCGTGGTTGGTGAGGAAAGTCCAGTTAGCAGCCAATGTTAATCTCTGGTTTCCGGAATTGATTTGCTAGTAATCTTGCACTAGCGTACCGTGAAAGACAAGGCACCGGTCTCAGTCGCCGACGGCGGCCAGCACACCGGGGCTACCGGAGGAGTTCACGTACATGGCTTGGTCGTCACAGATCGCCATGGCCGTGGCCACTGTGGAGTCGCGTACCCGGCTGAGGCCAGTGGTGTCTGCGCAGCCGACGCCGGTCTGGATGCCTGACCCCTTGCGGGAGGCCGGTCAGCCGAGAACCGGACGCCGGTTAGCGTGCCGGGAAGGGTCGGGCCAGTGATCACCGAAGAACTTCCGTTCGTCCGGGCATCGAGTCACCATGAGCAGATTCCCGGATTGAACGTTTCCTGCCGCACCGAGCGAGGGTACTTCGTTACCAGTCTCCGCGGCGCGCTCGTGGCCACCGTCGCACCGGCCTTGCGCGAGTACCTGCTGCGCATCGTGCACGAAAGCGTCGGCCTGCTGGTCATCGACCTGTCGGCAGTCACCCACGCGGACGTGAACGGCCTGACGGTCCTGGTCGGCACCGGGCGCCGGGCGAGTCTGCTCGGCGGTCTGATGCGGCTGGCCGCTCCGGCCGCGGGCGTCGCGGCGGCCCTGCGGACGACCGGACTGGACCGGCAACTGAACGTCTATCACAGCGTGGAGGCGGCAATCAGCAGCGTAGCGTCGGCGCGATGACGGGGGATTCTGGCACGATGACGGGGGATTCTGGAGCACGCGTTTTCACCGGAGCGCAGGGACAGCCACGCGGTAGTGAGTACGCCCGGCTGTCGCGGCTGGTCCGGCAGGCGGGCCTGATGGACCGGCGCACCGGCAACTACGCCTGGCGGATCGCCATCACGGTGAGCCTGCTGGCGGCCGGCTGGGCCGGATTCGTCCTGCTGGGGGACACCTGGTGGCAGCTCGGCATCGCCGTCTTCCTCGCCGTCATGTTCACTCAGCTGGGCTTCCTGGGGCACGACGCTGGCCACCGCCAGATCTCCGCGTCCCGCCGGGTCAGCTATCTGCTGGGCATCATGCTCGGCAATCTCGGCGTGGGCCTCAGCTTCGGCTGGTGGGTGAGCAAACACAACCGGCATCACGCGAACCCCAATACCGAGGGCGCCGACCCGGACATCATGATGAGCGCCCTGGCGATGACCCCTGCGCAGGCGCAGACCAGCCGCGGCGTGGCCAGGATGCTGTACCGGTGCCAGGCGTACCTGTTCTTCCCGATGCTGCTCGGTGAGGCGCTGAGCGTGCACGTGGCCAGCATCCGGTCGCTGCTCAGTAAGGGCCGGCCGAACCGGCTGGCCGAGGCGGCGCTGCTGGCGCTGCACTTCGGTGCCTACCTGTCGGTCATCTTCCTGGTGCTGAGCCCGCTGAAGGCCGTCGTGTTCATCCTCATTCAGCAGGGCTTGTTCGGCGTATACCTGGGCGCGTCCTTTGCCCCCAACCACAAGGGCATGCCGATCCTGAAGCGGGAAGACGAACAGGACTTCCTGCGCCGCCAGGTCCTGACCTCTCGCAATATTCGCGGCGGCTGGTTTACCGACATCGCCCTCGGCGGCCTCAATTACCAGATTGAGCACCATCTGTTCCCGTCCATGCCACGGCCGAGCCTGCGACTGTCGCAACCGCTGATCAGTGAGTTCTGCCGGGAGCACGGGCTGGCGTACTGCGAGGCGAGCCTCGTCGGTTCCTACGCCCAGGCGCTGCGCTACCTGCACGCGGTCGGCACGCAAGCGCTGGCCTGAGCCGGGTAGCGCCGGAAAGCCGGCGCATGCGCGGCCACGGCATCTGTGGCACCTTGTGACCATGAGCGCCATCGTCGTGAGCCCGGTCTTCATCGGGCGCGCGGACGAGCTGGCGGCGCTTGGCGCGCTGCTCGACCGGGTACTCGCGCACGAGGCAGCGTTCGCTGTCATCGGCGGCGAAGCCGGGGTCGGCAAGACCAGGCTCATCAGGGAGCTGGCAGACCAGGCGTCCGGCGCCGGGTTCCTGGTGCTGACCGGCCAGTGCGTAGAGCTCGGCGCCGAGGGCCTGCCGCTGGCACCGCTGGTAGACGCCCTGCGCACGCTCACGCGCACCGTGCGCCCGGACGTGCTGGCCGAGGTCGTCGGGCCCGCCGGACCGGGCCTTGCCCGGCTGCTGCCCGAACTGGCGCCGGAGTCGGCTGGCCGGAACCGGACCGGCGACGATGCGAATCTGCAGAAGGCGCAGCTGCTGGAGCTAGTGCTCGGCCTGCTGGACCGGCTCGGCGCGACCCAGCCGGTCATGTTCGTCATCGAGGACCTGCACTGGGCCGACCAGTCGACACTGGACCTGACAGCGTTCCTGATCAGATCGCTGCGTGCGGCCCGGGTGCTGCTGGCGGCCACCTACCGGTCCGATGAACTGCACCGCCGCCATCCGCTGCGACCGCTGCTGGCCGGCTGGGAGCGGGCGCGCTCGGCGGACATGATCGAGCTGCCGAGATTTGACCGCGGCGAAGTCACGGCGCAGCTGTCGGCGATCCTCGGCGATGAGGTGCAGCCCGGTATCGCGGACCTCGTGTTTGACCGCTCGGGCGGGAACGCCTACCTGGTCGAAGAGCTGGCCGGGGGAGTACGGGCAGGCGGCGACCTGCCGGCCGCGCTGCCGCCATCGGTCCGTGACGTGCTGCTGAGCCGGGTGGACGCGCTGAGCCCGGACGGCCAGCGGCTGCTGCGCACCGCATCGGTGGCCGGCCGGACAGTCGCCGACCGGCTGCTGGCCGAGGTGGCCGGCCTCGGTGACACCGAGCTGTACACGTCACTGCGGGAACTGGTTGAGAACCATCTGCTGGTGGTGGACCCGAGCGGCCACGGCTACTCCTTCCGGCACGCACTGACCAGAGATGCGGTCTACGACGACATGCTGCCCGGCGAGCGGGTCCGGCTGCACGCGGCCTACGGCACGGCCCTGGCCGCCGATGCCGGTCTGGCCGGCGACGAGGCGGCGCTCCCGGCCGCGCTGGCCTACCACTGGTACGCGGCCCTGGATCTGCCCAGGGCACTGACCGCGGCGATCGACGCGGCCCGGCAGGCGATGACATCCTATGCAGCGGCGGCAGCGCTGCGGCATCTGGAGCGGGCGCTGCAGATCTGGCCGCGAGTAGAGGATGCGGACGCCCGGACTGGGCTTGATCAGGTCGAGGTGAGCCGGCTGGCCGCCAGGGCGGCTTATCAGTCCGGCGCGGTCGAGCGGGCGTCGTCCTTGCTCGCCGCGGCGTTGGCCGAGCTGCCCGCCGGCGCCGACCCGGCTCGCCGCGCGCTGCTGCTGGAGCAGTACGCGATCGCGCAGCGGGACTCGGGGCGACCCGGCGATGCAGTCAGGTCGCTGGAGCAAGGCCTGGCTGCGCTCCCGGTCGGCCCGGCCACCCGCGCGCACGCCGTGCTGGAGGCGTCGCTCGCCAGCACCCTGATGCGCGGCCCGGAGATGGAGCGGGCCGCCGACGTGGCCAGGCGCGCGGTCGCGACCGCGCGGGCAGTGCAGGCCAGGGACATCGAAGCGGACGTCGCGATCACGCTGGGCTCGGGAAGCTCCTACCTCGGGGCGGCCGAGGCGGGCCTGGTGCCGCTTGACTCCGGCATCCGGCTGGCACTGGAACTCGACATCCCGGCCACCGCGCTGCGCGGCTACATCAACCTGTCGGACGTGCTGGAACTGCTGGGCCGGCATACCGAGGCGGCGCAGGCCGCGGGTGACGGCCTGGCACTGGCCGAGCGGGCCGGGATGGCCCGGACGCTCGGTTCCTACCTGATCGGCAACCAGGCCGAGCCGCTGCTGCGGCTCGGCCGCTGGCCGGAAGTCGATCAGCTGACCGCCGACGCGCTGCGCGCCCTCCCTGAGGGGGTGTTCGGCGCGACCTTGCGGCAGTTGCGTGCCGAGCTTGCCGTCATGCGCGGGGATTATGCTGAGGCGCTCGCGGAGCTGCGCGGTTCGCGCCAGGCCATGGGCGACACTGCCGACGTCCAGTTCACCCAGCCGATGCGGTACGCCGAGGCGATGATCGCGCTGGGCGGGGGAGATCTGCCCGCGGCCCGAGACGCGATCGCGGCCGGGCTGGCCGGCGGGACGCTGCACTGGGCCGGGCGGTACGGCTGGCCGCTGGTCTGGATCGGCATGCGGGTGGAGGCCGACGACGCGGTCCGCTGCCGCGACCGGCGCGAGCAGGTGCCTGCCCGGATCGGCGAGCGTTGCGCTGACCTGGCGGCGACCGCCGCCCAGCTATCGCTGCCGGCTCCGTCGTCGCTCGGTTACCAGGCGCTGGCGATCGCCGAGCGCGCCCGCGCAGCCGGGACCGATGACCCGCGGGTCTGGTCAGCGGCCGTCGCCGCGTGGCAGCACGCGGCGGAACCATATCCGCTGGCCTATGCGCTGCTGCGGCTGGCCGACGCGCACGCGACGGCCGGTGACCGGGTGCAGGCGGCGCTGGCAGTCCGGCAGTCCGCTGCGCTGGCCGGGCAGATCGGCGCCGGGCCGATCACCGCGGAGGCGGCGGCGCTGGCTCGCCGGGCCAGGCTGAGCCTCGACCCGGCTGCGCCAGTGCCGGCGACGCCGCCGGCGCCGGGCGAGGAGCTAGCGCCTCCAGACGAACTGGCCAGATTCGGATTGACCGAGCGCGAACGTGAGGTCTTGCTCTTGGTGGCGGCGGGCCGCTCCAATCCCGAGATCGCGGGCCAGCTGTTCATCAGCGCGAAAACCGTCAGCGTGCACGTGTCGAACATCCTGGCCAAGCTCGGCGTCAGCGGCCGGGTCGAGGCCGCGGCCGTTGTCCACCGGCTCGGTGCCGCGCGGCAGTTCCCCGCGTGAGCGCACCGGCAGTTGCGGCCACATTCGGCCTAAGGGCCTGAGCCAGGACCGCTAAGGACACTGGCGCCCTGATCGCCCGACTGCCTAAGGAGCGCCCGCGCTGATCTGAGCGGCCGGCTACCGCAGCCTTCCGATGTGCCGCCGTGCCCCTTAGCCCGACCGTGGACGTATCTGCGGGAACGGGTCAGGAGGCCTTGATGAACATCATGAACGCGCAGGCCGGGACTATACGAGCGGCGTTGCGGTACCCGTCATTCCGGCTGCTGCTGGCCGGCCTGGCGGTGTCGCAGCTGGGCGACTGGCTGTACAACCTGGCCCTCGTCGCGCTGGTCTACCAGCGCACCCACTCTGCGCTGTGGGCGGGGGTGACCACCGCCGCCCGGGTGCTGCCGATCGTGGCGCTCAGCCCGCTCGGCGGCGTGATCGCCGACCGGTTCGACCGTCGTCGGGTGATGGCGATCTGCGACGTGATCCGGCTGGTGCTGATGGCCGCGCTCGCACTCGTCGCGGCCGCGCACCTGCCTGTCGTGCTCGCCCCGCTGCTGGCGGCCGTCGCTACGGCAGCGGGCAGCCCCTATCTGCCGTGTGCCTCCGCGTGCACGCCGCGGCTTGTCCCCGACGCCGACTTGTCCGGTGCCAACGCCGCCCGGTCGGCCGTCGCGGGGATCGGCATCATTGCCGGCCCTGCGCTCGGCGGCGTGCTGTTGCTGCTCGGCTCGCCCGCCCTGGCGTTTGCCGCGAACGCAGTGACCTTCGGCCTGTCGGCGCTGGCCGTGCTGGCCATCCCGGCCTCGGCGGCGTTCTCGCCGGAGCGGACAGGGGAGCGTCCGGCCGGGCTGCTGCGCGAAATCGCCGATGGCGCCGCGGCGCTGCGCGCTAACGTCGCGGCACTGCAACTGGTCGGCGCGGACATCATGTGCAGCCTGGTCTACGGCATGCAGACGGTGCTGCTCATCCTGGTCGCGGCGAGGGCCGGGCTCGGGCTGCACGGCTATGGCTACCTGTTCGCGGGCATCGGCGCCGGCGCGCTGGTCGGCACCGCGCTGGCCGCCAGGACGCTGCGCTGCCGTCGCCCGCGCGCCGTACTGATGGCCGCGCTGGCTGCAGTCGGACTGCCGATGCTGGCGCTGGCGTTCGTGCACTGGCCTATGGCAGTCATCGCGCTGGTCGGCCTCACCGGCGTCGGCGCGATCACCGTCGAGGTGGTCACCGAGACGACCCTCCAGCGGACCCTGCCGGCGGAGGTGTTCGGCCGCGCCTACGGTCTGGCCCTGCCCGCGTCACTGGCCGGGATCGTGGCCGGCACGCTGATCGCGCCGCTGCTGGTCAGCTTGGTCGGCCTGGCCGGAGCCCTGATCGCCTGCGGCGCCGTGACTGTCGGCTACGGAGTGCTGGTGACGGCGCCGCGGGTACTGCACCGTCGGGCACTGCACCTTTGGGCATCGAACGGCCAGGCTGGCCAGGCATCGGTGCCGGTGCCGGTCGCCGACCAGGGCGCGCTGGCAGGCGCGCCAACGCGGTAGAGCGCCCCGGCCGGGGCAAGGCGGCGGTCCTGACCGGACCGCCGCCGTTGCGCTGCTGCTAGCCTCGGCGCTGCGATGGCTGTCCGTACAGAGCTTGCAGAGACCGGGCCCGGGTCGACCGGGCTGCCTGACGCGTCCGCGTGGACGCTCGATCCGTCGCTCGCCTACCTCAATCACGGGTCGTTCGGAGCGACACCCGCCTGCGTGCTAGCCGTCCAGCAGGATCTGCGGGCGCAGCTGGAGGCCAACCCGGTCGCGTTCCTGGTCCGCACGCTGCCCGGCCTGCTGGAGACGGTGCGCGCCAGCGTGGCCGACTTCCTGCACACGGACCCGGCGGGCGTCGTCTTCGTCGACAATGCCACCACCGGCACGCAGACCGTGATCGCGCAGGCCCGGCTCGGACCCGGCGACGAGATGCTGACCACTGATCACTGCTACCCGGCGATCGAGGCGCAATTGCGCCGGGCGGCCGCCAGCACCGGAGCGAGCCTGCAGATCGCGCCGGTACCGCTGGATCAGGCCGCGGGCGGCGGCGCGGCGGTGGCCGCCGCCGTGCTGTCGCGGCTGACCGCCCGCACCCGGCTGGTCGTCGTCGATCACGTCGCCTCGTGCAGTGGACTGGTGTTCCCGGTGCAGGAGATCGCCGCGCGGTGCCGGGCACTAGACATCCCGGTGCTGGTCGACGGAGCGCACGCGCCCGGCCAGCTGCCGGTCGACCTGACCCTGTTCGGCGCTGACTTCTGGGTCGGCAACCTGCACAAGTGGGTCTGCGCGCCGAAGGCATCGGCCGTCTTGTATGCCGCGCCGCAGTGGCGGGACACGATCCGCCCGCTGGTGGCCTCGCACGGGCTGACCGAGGGCTACCGGCCCTCGTTCGACTGGACCGGCACCCGCGATCCGACCGCGCTGCTGGCAGTCCCGGCCGCGCTGGCCTTTCTCGGGCCAGGCCGGCTGGCCTGCTGTCTGGCAGCACAACAACGACCTCGCTCGGCAGGGCGCGGAGCTCGTCGGCGGCCGGCTCGGTACCGGCCCGCCGCCAGCAGGCGGCATGTCCGCCGCGATGCGGCTGGTCCGGCTGCCCGGCTCGCTGACCGAGGATGAGGCCAGGGCGCTGGAGCGCAGGCTGCTGGACAATCACGGCGTTGTCGTCCCGGTCACCGCGCACGGCGGCAGCCACTGGCTACGGCTGTCGGCCCAGCTCTACAACACGCTGCGCGACTACGAGCGGCTGGCCGACGCGCTGTCCGGCGCCGCGGGCTGAGGGCCGCCCCGGTGCTGGGGCTTACTCGCTAACCTGATGCCCAGGCCGGGATCCGCCGCGTTTGCGGGTCGGCCTGCCCGGCCGCCGCGGCGGCCGCCGAGCCAGGGGAGAGCGGACATGAGCACCAACCAGCGCGCGCAGATCGTGATGTCGCCCGCGGAGGTCGCGCAGTTCCTGCAGCGCAGTCGCACCGCGACGGTGGCCTCCATCGGGCCCGACGGCGTGCCGCACCTGGTCGCTATGTGGTACGGCATCATCGGCGGCGCCGTCTATATCGAGACGAAGGCCAAGTCGCAGAAGGCGGTGAACCTGCGCCGCGATCCGCGGATGGTGTTCATGGTCGAGGCGGGCACCAGCTACGACACCCTGCGCGGCGTCTCACTGGAGGGCAACGCCACGATCATTGAGGCGACCGGCGGCCAGGAGTACTGGGACGCTGCCGTCAGTGTCTATGAGCGGTATACCGGCCCGTACTCCGAGCAGGCGCGCCCGGTGGTGGAGTTCATGATGAACAAGCGCGTCGTGATCAAGCTCGTCCCGGACCGGGTCAGGTCCTGGGATCACCGCAAGCTCGGCCTGGGCGCGGTGGGGACGGCCTGCTCGACCGCCGGGTTTATCGGCGACGAGTGATCGGCCGGGCGAGGCCGGGTTCCGTAACTGTGGCGCAGCTCATACCGCCCTGCTGTCGAAAAGTTCTTTCGAAAGACTCTTTCGAAATAGACTCCCCGAAGTTAGGGTGAGGGCGTGCCGGAAAAGGACAGCTACACCGGGTCAGGAGCTGGCGCACAGGGGCCGCCGGATCGCATCACCCCTGCGCGGCGACGGCTCACTGATGCGCCCTCGCTGCAGGCCCTGACGCATCCGACCAGGCTGGCGCTGATCGAGGCGATCGGTATCGCGGGATCGCTGACGGCGACGCAGGCCAGCGCCACGGTCGGGGAGAGCCCGACTGCGTGCGCGTACCACCTGCGCACGCTGGCCAGGCTCGGTTTCGTCGAGGAGGCCGAGGGCGGACACGGGCGGGAACGGCCCTGGCGACTGGTGAACACGGGCATGTCCGTCCCCGACAGCGATGACCCGGCCGTCGCCGCGGCGGGCCAGGCGCTGACGAAAGTTCTGGTCGAGCGCTTCATCGGCCGGATTCGCGCGTTCGAGCTGGCCCGGCCGCGCCTGGACCCTGCGGTCCAGGCCGCCACCGGCGTGCTGCAGTCGGTCGTGTTCGCTACGCCGGCCGAGGTCGAGCAGCTACGAGCCGCGGTCCTCGAACTGCTGCTCACCTTCAGCGACCGGGTTGACCCCGCCGCCCGGCCGCCCGGCAGCCAGCCGTTCGAGGTCCTCACCTTCACCCACCTCCTCGACGCCACCGGGCCTGGAGCCAGCGATGCGTAAAGTACTGGCGATTCGGGACGCGCGGCTGTTCCTGCTCGCCGACCTGGTCTCGACGCTCGGCGACAGTGCCTTGTGGCTGGCCATGGCGATCTGGATCAAGGAACTGACCGGCAGCTCGGCCTGGGCGGGCCTGGTGATGTTTTGCTACGCGCTCGGCAGCCTGGCCTCGCCGCTCGGCGGTGCCGTCGCTGACCGGTTCCGCCGCCTGCCGCTGCTGATCTGGTCCAATCTGGCGTGCGCCGCGCTGGTCCTGCTGCTGTTGCTCGTGCACGAGCGCAGCCAGATCTGGCTGGTATTCCTGGTGATCTTCGTTTACGGACTGCTGGGCTCGGTCATCGGCCCGGCGCAGAACGCGCTGCTGCCCGCCATGGTGCCGGCCGACCTGCTCGGCGACGCCAACGGCATCCAGCAAACCCTGAACCAGGGCCTGCGGCTGATCACGCCGCTGCTGGGTGCGGGCCTTTTCGCCCTGGCCGGCGCTGGTGTCGTGGCCGAGATCGATGCGGCCACGTTCCTGATCTCGGTGGGGTGCTTGGTTGCCCTGCGCGTCCGGGAACAGCGGCCGGAGCGGCTCAGCTCAGCCGGCGCGGGCGGCACGCTGACGGCGGGTTTCCGGTTCATCGGCCGGGAGCGGCCCTGCGGGCAATCACGCTGGCGCTCGGGCTCGCGATGCTCGCGTTCGGGTTCACGGAGTCGGCCGGATTCTCCGTGGTGACGATCGGCCTGCATCACCAGGCCACGTTCGTCGGCGTGCTGATGACGGTGCAGGGCGTCGGCGCGGTGGCCGGGGGCCTGGGTGCTGCCGCCCTGCTGCGCCGGGTGTCCGAGGGCACGATGACGGCGATGGGCCTGGCCAGCGCCGCCGTCGCGGTGCTGCTGATCGACGTGCCGAACGTGGCCGCGGTGCTGACCGGGATGGTGCTGGCCGGATTCGTCGGCCCGTGGGTCAGCGTGGCGGCGATCACGGCCATCCAGCGGCGTACCCCGGCTGACCTGCTCGGCCGGGTGAGCGGCGCCTTCGGGCTGAGCCTGACAGTGCCGCAGGTCGCGTCGGTGGGCCTGGGCGCCGCGCTGATCGCCGTGGTGAACTACCGGATCTTGCTGGTCGCTGTCGCGGTGGTCGCGGCCGCGGCGGTGATCTTCCTGGTCAGCCAGCCGCAGGCGCGGCACCGGGCGCCGTCGGCAGAGGTGGCTTCGGAGGCCGGGACCGAAGTGCCGGACAGCGTCACGGCCTGACCTTGGGCCGGCCTGCGGGCGGCAGGTTTCGCGGGTGGTCAGGCCCGGCGGACCGTCAGACTGTGCGGCGGTCAGGCTTTGCGGGCGCGCAGGAAGAGCGAGACGCCGGGTAGTGACCTGGTCGGCAGGTAGCGCTCGGCGGTAATGATCCCGGTCAGGACGCCGTTGACCAGCGGCGGCACCTCGTCGAGATCGCTGCCGGTCGAGGACCGCCGGCGCAATGCTACGACCGGGCGCAGCAGCACGTTCCAGCTCCAGACGTCGTCGACGGTCAGGCCCGCCTTCTGCATAACGCCGGTCAGCTCGGGCCTGGTGTAGCGGCGCACGTGGCCGACCTCGTCGTCGTGCGCCGACCACAAGGCCATGTCGCACGGGACCGCGATCAGCGCCGTGCCGCCCGGCCTGAGCACCCGGGCGATCTCCGCCGCGGCCAGGTAGTCCTCGTCGATGTGCTCCAGGATGTCGAACGCGGTGACCAGCCCGCAGCTCGCCGAGGCGAGCGGCAGTTCCCGGGCGTCGGCCCGGATGGCGTTGATTCCCCTGGCCTTGGCCACGTCGGCGACCGACTCGGAGTACTCCAGGGCGACGGCCTGCCAGCCGTGCGCCTGCAGTACCCGGGTGTTGCCGCCGCCTGCGGCGCCGATGTCCAGTGCCCGGCCGGCCACGGGATCCGGCGCAGCTGCCGGGCGAGGATCGCACGGCGCTCCTTGTACCACCAGTGGCGGTCCTCTAGCGAGGTCAGGAGCTGGAGCTCAGCGGGTTTCATGGCGTCTTTCTTACCGTACGGCGCGTTCTGAACACACGATGACCCGGCAGAGTTGACCGTCTCTTGCCCCGGTCGCCGAGTTGGACAGCCGAAGCTATTCTGCCCCAGTCTGGCTGCGGACGCGCCCGAGGCGGGGACCCGGCCGCGGCGGGAACAGGTTCGGGAAGAATGCCGGGATGGACTCCTCGGCACCTCCGCCCGTGCAGCCCTCGCCCGCGCACCGCCCTCGCCTGGGCAGGCTCCGCCCGGGCAGCCGTCGCCGGCCGCCGGGCGGGTGTTCGCGACCCGGCGGATCGTCCGCAGCACCGACGTGACGCCGTCTGGCCGGCTCCGGCTGGACTCGCTGGCCAGGTACCTGCAGTGGGCGGCCGAGGACGACGTCGCCGACTCGGGCCTGACCGAGCCGGTCGTCTGGCTGGTGCGCCGGTGCGAGCTGCGCATCGCCGCCCTGCCCGTGATGGGCGACCGGCTGTCGGTGCGCACGTTCTGCTCCGGCACCGGGCCGCGCTGGGCCGAGCGCACCACGACGCTGGCCGGAGCGGACGGGCGCGAGCTGGTGCAGGCGACGGCCGTGTGGGCCGCGGTCGGGCGAGGTGACGGGCGGCCGGTGCCGCTGTCGGCCGGGTTCCTGCGGGTCTACGGAGAATCTGCGGGCGGCCGGGTCGTCTCCGTCCGCCTTGCCCTGCCGCGGCCGCCCGCCAGTGACGGTGCCAGCGACGGTGACGGCGGCGGCCGGGTCCGCACCCGGCTCGCTGACCGCGTGGCAGCTGCGCGCGGCCGATTTCGACACCGCGGGTCACGTCAACAACGCCATCCACTGGGCGGTGGCCGAAGACGAGCTGGCGGCCTGCGGGTGGCTGCCGTCCGCGGCTGAGATCGAGTATCACCGGGCGATCATGCCGGGCTGCGTGCCGCAGGTGCGGGCTCAGCGAGGTGCCGCCGTGACGATGCTGTGGCTGCTGGACGGCCAGCGGCTGCTGGCCTCGGTGCGGCTGTCGCCGTAGCCGCACCGGGGCCAGTCAACCGTGACGAGATCCGCCCTACCGGGTCGGTAGCGGTTCGTTGATGGCAGGCGGCACCGGGAACGGCAGCCCGTTGACCTGAGCCTGCGCCCGCAGCAGCCGGCTTTCCGTCACCGCCAGGCCGAGCTCACCCTTGCCGGAGAAGCGGGACGTCGGCGCGCCGAACCGGAACGCCGACGTCAGGTCGCCGCAGGTCTGGCGGCGCCAGGCGCTGATGTTCGGCTCGTGCACGCCGAACCGGGCCTCGATGAACCGGATCAGCGAGGTGTGGTCGAACACCTCGGAGCCGACGAAGCCGCCCGCCGTCCACGGCGACACGATCGTCGTCGGCGTGCGGAAGCCCAGCCCGATCGGCTGCCGTCGACGAACTCGGCGGCGGTGCCGGCCGGCGGCGCTGGCGGCGGCACGTGGTCGAACAGGCCGTCGTTCTCGTCGTAGCAGAGGATGAACGCGGTCTTGGCCCAGACCTCGGGGTTCGACGCGATCGCGTCCAGCTTCTGCGCGATGTACTCCGCGCCGGCGGCCGGGAAGTAGTCCGGGTGCTCGGTCTGCGCGGTCGGCGCGACCAGCCAGGACACCTGCGGCAGCCGGTCGTGCCTGGCGTCGTCCTCGAAATTGCCGGCCTGGCCGCGGACGCGATCCCGCGCTGGTGCAGCGGCGACGACGACGGCGCGCTGGCGTACTGGGTGAACCAGGCCAGGGCGTTGTCGTCGTAGTTGTCTTCCTCCTGGTAGACCTTCCAGCTGATGCCGGCGGCCTGCAGCCGCTCCGGGTAGGTCGTCCAGGACAGGATCACGTTGTTGAACGCCGGGCGTGTTGTCGATGATCGGTCCGCCGCCGGTGGCGGCCGGGTCGATCATGCCGGTCCACATGTAGAGCCGGTTCGGGTTGGTCGGGCCGAGCACCGAGCAGTGGTAGTTGTCGCAGATCGTGAACGCCTCGGCCAGCGCCCAGTGGAACGGGATGTCCCGCTGCTTGATGTAGCCCATCGTGTACTCGCCCTTGGCGGCGACCCACTGGTCCATCTGGCCGTTGTTCCAGGCCTGGTGCTGGGTCGGCCAGCTGTGGTCGGTGCCCGGCGTGGCCTGCGCGCTGGTCGTCTGACGTGTCGTAGTGGAACGGCAGCAGGTAGCCCTGCGCGTGCGACGGCGTCCGGCTGGTAGAACACCGGGCTGCCGGTCGACAGCGTGATCGCGGCCGGGTCGGCGAAACCGCGCACACCCGGCATCGTGCCGAAGTAGTGGTCGAAGCTGCGGTTCTCCTGCATCAGGATCACGATGTGCTGGATGTCGTTCAGGCTGGCCCTGGCCCGGCCCGAAGCCGCCAGCGACGACTTCATCGCCTTGCGCACGCTCACAGGCAGCACGCTCGCTCCGGCCGCGGCGCCGGTCAGCGCAGTCGCGCTCGACAGCAGGGACCGCCGGCTGACGATCAGCCGGGACGGCGCGCCGCCGTTGCCGTTCGCGCTGCCGTTGCCGGTCGCGCCGCCATGGCCGTCGCGGCCGCCATCCGCGCGGCCGCTCCCATAGCCGGCGTAGCTCTCGCGTGCGGCCGCGGGCTGGTCGTTCTTCTGCGTCATCGGCAGGATGACCAGGTCGTCGACGGCGGCTGAGGCGGCCACGTTCCCGGCAAAGGCGGGAGCTGGGGCGAGCGGAGCGGTCCGGCGCAGCGCCAGCCGCCGGCGAGCGGTGAACGCGAGCGTCGTCAGCAGCGCGAGCGCCAGCACGGCCGCGGTCAGCGGCCGCCACGGCATGCCGGTCCGCGCGGACGGCGGGAGCACGGCCGCGGCGGCGCCGGCCGATGCCGGGCGGTAGGCCACGACGCGGCCGTTGCCGCTGTCGGCGACGTACACCGTGCCGTTGGCGGCGATCGCGATGCCCTCGGGGAAGGCCAGGTCCTCGCTGCCGTTGGCCGGCTTGGCCTGCAAGCCGAATTCGGAGTAGAAACTGCCGTCGGTGTTCATCACCGTGACGAAGCTGTAGTCCGGCTGGACCACGTTGACCCGTCCGGCCGGGTCGATCGCCAAGCCCGGCAATGTTGGACAACGCGCCGTACTCGGCCTGGGTGTTGCCGAAGTAGTTCAGGAACGTTCCGTCGGCTGCGAACTCCCAGACCGCATTGCCGTCCGCGTAACTCGGGCTCGACACCCAGATAGTTGCCGGCCGAGTCGAAGGCCAGCGCGTAGGGCGAGGCGACCGAGACCGCAGACAGGTAAGCGCCCGCGGCGGAGAACTCCTCGAGCCGGTTGTCGGCCTGGTCAGCGACCCAGACGTCACCGGCGGAGTCAAACGCCAGACCCTGCGGCTGGTCGAGCTGACCGTTGCCGCTGCCCTGCGAGCCGAAGGACTGCAGCACCTTGCCTGCCGCGGAGAACTCCGTGACCTGGTCGTGGCCGGTGTCGGCGACCCAGACGTCGCCCGACTTGTCGATCGCGACACCGTCCGGATGCAGCAGCTTCCCGGCGCCGATCGAGCCCAGGTAATGACCGGCGGAGCTGAACTGCTCGACCAGGCCGGTCTTGTGGTCGGTCACCCAGAGGTTGTGGTTCGGCGCGATCGCGACGTCCGAAGGGTCGCTCAGCGCGCCGGCGCCGTGCTGGCCGATGACCGAGGAGAACTGCGGCGCGGGCGCGGGCTTGGACGCGGTCACGGTGAAGTCGGCCGGGCCGGCCAGCACGCTGTAGCCGTTGTCGTAGAAGAAATAGGCAACGTAGGGTCCGACGCCGTACAGGCTAGTCGTCGAGAACGTGAGCGTGCCGCTGGCGTCCGGTGCCCAGTTCCAGGTGGTCGAGCCCACATCACCCGGCGTCTGGCCGGGCTCGTAGATGCCGATCCAGTTCTCGGAGTTCACGTCCGCGGCGGGCGCGGAGTAGGTGAAGGTGATCGTGCTGCCGTTGGGCACCTGGGCAGGCGACTGGGTCAGCGTCGGCGTGGTGGTGTCTTGCGGGGCAGCGGCTTTGGCGAACGACCGGGAGGTGCCGGCGGTCGGCGACGGCCGGCCTGCGGTGTGCACGTGTCCTGGTACCAGCGATGGCGTGCCGGATGCGAGCGCGGGGCCCGCGAGTGCGAGGGAGAATGCGGCGGTGGCGAGGCCGACGGCGGCAGCGGTGAGTGCGCTGGCGCGCCGGCCCGGCTGGCGGTGCCTGAGGCGGGGGTAAGGGTTCACGTATCAGGACGCTGAACGCCGACAGCGACCATAGCGGGCAATCAAGGTGACGGCGGGGCAAAGTCTCAGTGAAGCCCGGCCCGGTCACGGGGCGGCGGTCATGTCCATGGCCGGCCCGCGCGCTCGGCCCAGTAGTTCTCGGCCGGCTCGCGCGGCCCGAGCGCCGCGGGGTCGACGCCCGTGGCGTCGACGTCAAGTGCGCTCAAGTTGGAGCGCACCTGAGATTCCGTCACCGCTCCGGACAGCACGACGGTCGCCCAGGGCTGCGCGAGGGCCGCGGCGATCGCGACCGCGTCGGTACCGACGCCCGCGGTTCTGGCAAACCTACCGAGCGGGGAACGTGGTCCGGCCACGTCGCCGCCCGGCGCCAGCCGGCCGTTCGCCATGGCTTCCTTGACGATCACGGCCCAGCCCGCGGCGGCGGCCTCGGCCGCGGCAGGCCCGGCCGATGGCTCGAGCACGTTCCAGGTCACCTGGGCGACGCTGAAGACCGGTTCGCCGTCCACCGTCGCCTCCATGGCACGACGCAGCGTGTCTGCCTGCCGCGGACCGCTGGTGGACAGCCCGACCAGGACGCCCTGCCGTCGCAGACCGGCGAGGGCGGCCAGCAGCGCGGCGTTGCCGAGGACGCCGGAATCCTCGGTCAGCGAGTGCACCTGGTAAAGCGCGAGCCGGTCGCCGAGCAGTTGGCGGGTGAGCCCGAGCTGGCTGGTGAACATGGCCAGGGAGTGCTCCTTGACCTCCTGGACGCCCGTATCCAGCCGCCAGCCGCCGGTGTAGCGATAGCCCCACTTGGAGCCCGCCACCGCGTCGGGGTGATCGCGTTCGGTGAGCCAGTGCGCGAGGAACTCCTCGGCCCGCCCATAGGACCGGGCCGCGTCGAAGTAGCGCACGCCGGCCGTGTAGGCGGCATCGAGCACCGCGAACGTGCGTGCCCGCATGCCGTCGACGGACCGGTCGGGCAGGTCGGCGCCGCGGCCGCTGGTGATGTAGGCGGGACGGCCGAGCGCGGCCAGCCCGAGGCCGACCCTGGACACCTCGGGTCCTGTTGCGCTGAGCCGCGAAACCGGCATCGGCGGCCTTGGCTCGGATCCTGAACGTTCCGCCATGTTAGTCATCAATGCCGAGGTCAGCCCGCATAGCCGTACGGAGTCGCTCACGCGCCGTGTTCGTCTCAGGATTCAGCCGCGACCAGCTCCTCTCGTCAAAGGCTGTCGCGGCATCCCGCAGGCCGTACAACACCTGGTTGTATTCCCTCGCGAGTTCGCGGACGGTCCTGGCGGCATTGATCGTCAGGTACTGATACTTCTCTTGCAGGTCCTGGTAGTGACGCTCTAGCCAGGTGTCGAACCCCTTGCCGCGCCGCTTACCGAGTTCATGCATGTGATGAACAGCGTGGTAATAGGCGTTCGTGGCAACCAGGTAGTCGCGGAAGGTTGCGCGCAGTCGCTCGGCCGAAGATCGCTCAGCCTCCTCGCTAGCTGATCGTTGCTGGTCGCTATCAGCCCAGCGGTGATTGAGGGTGGCCATCGTCAGGCTGACGGTGCCGGTCAGCGCCGCGCCACCCAGGACGCCAATCAGCACAAACCAGCCGCTCGCATCGGTCATGTCGGTCTCCGGCCACTGCTTCACCAGGCACTGCCTGGTGATCGTCGCGGGCACTGTCTCACATGCGGAAAGCCGGGAGAACCCGGATCGCCGATAATGACCGAAGGCGGCAAAGGGGAACGACAGCATGAGTGACGCGATCGAAGAACTGCGGACTGCCGCGGATGGTGCCCAGGTCATCACCGACCCGGACCTGATGGAGTCCTACCGGCGCGACCAGACGCCGGTCGTCACTCCGGGCCAGCCGCGCTGCGTGCTCGTCGCCAGCCAGACCGACCATGTGGTAGCCGCCTTGGACTGGGCTCAGCGGCACCGCGTCCCGGTCGTGCCGCGCGGTGGCGGTACCAGCCTGGCCGGCGGGGCGACCGCCACCGACGGCTGCCTGGTGCTGTCGACTGCGAGGATGACCGCGATCAGGGAGCTTGACCCGGACAACGAACTTGCCGTCGCCGAAGCCGGCGTCATCAACGCCGACCTGGACCGGCAGGCGGCTGCGCACGGACTGATGTATGCTCCGGACCCCAGCAGCTGGGAGATCTCCACGATCGGCGGGAACCTCGCCACCAATGCGGGCGGCCTGCGCTGCGTGAAGTACGGCGTGACCCGTGATTCGGTGCTCGGGCTGGAGGTCGTGCTGGCCGGCGGCCGGATTCTGCGCACCGGGCGGCGCACGATGAAGGGCGTCACCGGCTACGACCTGACCGGTCTGTTCGTGGGCTCGGAGGGCACGCTCGGCGTCATCACCTCCGCCACGCTGCGGCTGCGTCCGCGGCCGGAGCGCTACCCGGTCACGCTGGCAGCAGGCTTTAACAGTTTCGCCGCCGCGGCGAGTGCCGTCACGGCGATCCTGGCCGCCCGGCTGCGCCCGAGCCTGCTGGAGCTGATGGACTCGGCCACGCTGCGGGCCATCGACGACTGGAAGAGCACCGGATTCGGCGACGGCGTGCAGGCACTGCTGATAGCCCAGGACGACAGCGACTCCGCCGATCGCGGCGCTGCGCGGATGCGCGACATCTGCCTGGCGCAGGGCGCTTCGGCCGCGGAGGTATCGGCGACGGAGGCCGAGTCCCGGCAGTTGCTCGAGCTCCGCAGGTTGGCCTACCCGGCGATCGAGCGGCTTGGCATCGCGCTGGTCGAGGACGTCTGCGTGCCGCGGACGAAACTTCCAGAGATGGTGGCGAGGATCGAGCAGGCCGGTCGGCAGCACGACGTCTTCATCGCGACGGTCGCGCACGCCGGCGATGGCAACCTGCACCCGGTGTTCTTGTTCGAGCGCGGCCTGGCCGAAGTACCGCCCGCGATCTGGGCCGCCGCCGACCAGGTCTTCCGGGCCGCCCTGGAACTCGGCGGCACGCTCACCGGCGAGCACGGCATCGGCATGATCAAGCGCCGCTGGCTCGGTGACGAGATCGGCGAGGAATCGATGGCCGTGCACCGGGCCATCAAGAATGCCTTCGACCCGGACGGCATCCTGAACCCCGGCAAGGTGCTGTAGCCATGTCTGCTCAGGAAATCGACCAGTACATCGACGGTCTGGACGAACCGAAGCGCACGACGCAAACCACGCTGCGCCAGACGATTCTGCATATCCTCCCCGAAGCCGACCAGCAGATTTCCTACGGCGTCCCGGCCTTTAAGGTCAGGGGAAAGGCAATCGCCGGATTCGCCGCGTTTAAGAACCACCTCAGCTACCTGCCTCACAGCGGATCGGTCTTCCCGCAGCTCGGTGAGGAACTCCAGGGATACTCGATGTCATCGGGAGCGTTGCGCTTCGCTGTTGACGAGCCTCTCCCGGCGCCGCTGGTGAAGAAGCTCATCGCAGTGCGGCTCCGACAAGCGTTTCCGGCCTGAGATTCCGCGTTGCGCCGATCCGCAGGCGGGCAGATGCCGGGATGTCGTAGTCATCTGCCCGCGTAAGTGCGACAGCGGTGACGAGGGCTTCACAAACGGGCAGGCTCTACAGCCTCGATCGCCCAACGATCTAGCGCAGAGGTAGGCGCGTCTCATTCCACCTACGGCCGTCTTTCACTCGCACCCGATCAGTCCAGTCAGCTCCGTTCCAGTACCGCTCGCACTTGGCGAATAGCGGCTCTGTATACCACCCCGGCTCCTCTAGCAGGCCTGGCTCTGGCATCTTCAAAATCAATTCTGAGGTCGCTTGACCAGTCCGAAGCATCGCAATGGCTGTCCATGCGATGAAGTCAAGCGCCATGGGCGGCCCGACTCTTGCCCATCGGGGATCGGCGTTGACTTGCGGAACGCTCATTTCCGCTACCTGTTCGTAACGGCCCCATCGCTGGGTGATCGCCCAGAACAGGCCGAGGATGTTCTGTTCTATCTCTGGCGGGACAACTGAATCCCCTTGGTACAGCACCATCGCTGTAGGGTCGCCCGTCTGGGGGTCGTTGACCGGTGCGATGCCCATGATCGGCATTAGTTCATGCCATTCACGGTCGGATGGGGCGATCATATCGAGGAAGAGCAAGGCTCCGCGGATGGCAACCCAGCGCGTTAGCGCCATCTCCAGCCGGAATAATGGCAATATCTGGGCAACCAGGTCTTCCATCCCGTAGCCGTCGCCCAAGGCCACGCCGTGCGCGGACTCGCGCGCTAGAGGATGTCCATCGAGTAGTCGGACGGCGGCCGCCATCAGCCGACCTCGGCGGGGCTGTGTTCCCATTTCCTCCTGCACGGAGACGGCTCGGCCCGACAGCGTGCGGCTGGGTCTGGCTGAAGGCTCAGCATCGCTGGCTTTTCCACCAAACAGAGGCATATGATCCCCTTTATGTATGTCTAGTGAGAGTATACGGACGCGTCCATAGATTTGCTAGCCTGGTACTCCTTGCTGTTGGCCGCCATGATGACGGCCTACTCAAGCGAACAAATTGCTGCGCGGGGCGGAAATTGGAATGGCATTGAGGACAGCGCGTCCGGTTCGCCCGTTGAGGTCTGGCTCCAGTCCAGCTTCCGTTAGCGCGCTCCGCTCGTTGGCAAAGGTGTGCCATCATCCGTCGAGGTTTTGCCCGCGCGGCGAACCTGCCTACGCCAATGTCCCGCCAGATCCGTCACTATCTGGAATGGGTTATGCCTGACCGCCTGCTTGTGGAGTTGGCTGCCGATGGGCGGTTGTCGGTCGTCCGCTGGCCGGAAAATGAACCTCCGGACGAGGCCGCGGGTGGATCTGTGCAACTGCGGTGGCCGCTGGAGAGAGCCGCCCGAGATGACCTGCGATGGTATCTGGAAGATTACCTGCAGGCGCCCTTTGGAGCCTGGGACGAGCGGGGTCCTCAGATAGCAGCCCGATTGAGACTGTGGGGAGAGGCGATCTTCCAAGCGGTGTTTGGGGCCGGGCCTGCCAGTGACGCGTATCAGCGAACACGGAGTTGGGCTCCAGACATGCAGGTCGTGTTCCGCTCGGGCTCGGCGGAGTGGCTGGCGCTGCCGTGGGAGTTAATGCGTGACCCCGCCGACGGGGTGCCATTGGCGCTAGCCGTGGGAGGGATGGACCGCAGCTTGCCGTCGGAGGACCTGGGGGCAACGTTTGAGGTGCCTGGCGGGCGGTTGCGCGTACTGATGGTCATTAGCCGACCGGGCGGTGCAGTGGACGTGGGGTTCCAAATGATCGCCCGTCCGTTGCTAGCCCGGCTGGAGGCGGTTCGGGGCAACGTAGACCTGGTCTTGCTGCGCCCGCCCACCCTCGACGCGCTCGATGCAAAGCTCGCAGCGGCGCGCGTTGCAGGTGAGCCGTTCCAGATTGTGCATTTCGACGGGCACGGGATACTGGAGCAAGGCCGCGCGGTCACTGCGTCGGCCATGCCCCAAGACTCGTCCATGGAGGGGAAGCTGGTGTTCCAGCTTCCGGATGGGAACGCGGACCCAGTACCGGCCGCCGAGATCGCGCGCGTACTAGCGGCGGCTCAGGTTCCGGTCGTGGTGTTGAACGCCTGCCAATCAGGGTCAGTGGACAAACAACTCGAGGCCGCCGTGGCAACCCGCCTGCTGCAGGCAGGCGCGGAGTCAGTGGTGGCGATGGCATACAGCGTCTACGCCAACGCCGCCGCGGAATTCATGGCGGCGTTCTACGAGAAGTTGTTCGCCGGGGAGAGTGTCAGCCGGGCCGTCACTGCTGGGCGACATCAGCTGTTCCGCCACAGCACCCGGCCAAGCCCCAGGGGTGAGATGCCGCTAGCGGACTGGGTCGTACCGGTGCACTACTTGCGCCATGATGTTTCGTTCCCGGAACTCGTCGCCACTCGTCATGCTGCCAGCCCGGCGGCCGAGGCGGGGCAGGCACAGCCGCGTGACGTCGGGCGGTGGGACGGTGCCGGGATGCTGGCGCCGGTGGAGACCTTTACCGGCCGCGATAGCAGCTTCCTCGAGCTTGAGACCGCAGCGAGACAGCAACGAGTGCTCGTGCTACACGGGCAGGCCGGGACCGGGAAGACCGAGCTCGCGAAGGCGTTCGGCCGCTGGTGGGCTGATACGGGCGGGGTGGACCGCCCTGAATGGGTGTTCTGGCATTCTTTCGAGCCTGGGTTAGCCTCCTTCAGCCTGTCGGGTGCCATCAGCGACATCGGTCTAGCTATCCATGGGCCCGGCTTTGCCAGGCTCCACCCTGACGAGCGGACGGCTACTGTCGAGCAGTTCTTGAGAGAGCAGCGCGCGCTGTTGCTATGGGACAACTTCGAAGCCGTGCACTCAATGCCCGAACCGGCGATGGCTGCTCCACCGCTTGACGACGCTGGACGTCAGCAGCTTCAGGGCTTCTTGTCGCGCATGGCCGCAGCGCGCAGCACCGTGCTGATCACCAGCCGCACTCCCGAGACTTGGCTCGACGATGTGACCCGGGAGAGGTCGCTCGGCCAGGCCGGTTCCGTCAAGCTGCGTCGGATCCGGATTGCCGGCCTGCTGCCTCAGGAGGCGGCCGAGTATGCAAGCAGGCTGCTCGCCCCATATCCGGCCGCGTCGCATCGCCGAGCCAGCCGGGCCTTCGGTGATCTGATGGAATGGCTTGATGGCCATCCCCTCAGCATGCGTCTGATCCTCCCGCTTGTTCGGACCACAGACCCGCAGGTTCTGCTTGACGGCATGCAAGGCATCGTTCCGCTCCCGGAGTCTGCTGCGGGAGGGAGCGGTGGTACCGCATCCCTGTCGGTCAGCCTTAGCTACTCTTTCGCGCAACTCAATCCGGCAGATCAGCAGCTGTTGGTAGCGGTCTGCCTATTCCATAGCGTCGTGGACGCTCAGGTTCTAGCGATGTTGTCTCGCGTCGCTGGTGCCCCGGAACGGTTTGCCGGGGTTCCCCAGGAGAGCTGGACAAATGCGCTAGGTAGCGCGACCGAACGCGGGTTACTGACCAGAATCGGCAGCGGACTGTACCGCATCCACCCAGCGCTGCCGGCCTACCTCGCTGCGGTGTGGCGCGACCAGGAACAGGCCGCCTACCAGCCTCAGCGGGCCGCCGGGATCCAGGCGCTGCTGGCAGCCTACGCGGCCCTCGGCGTTCTGCTGAGCCTGCAGATAGCGTCGGGTGATGCGGGAGGTGCCTACACGACAGTTGGCTTGCACCAGCGCACAATGGGCCATCTACTCGGCTATGCCGTAGACAACCAACGCTGGTCCGAGTTGAGCTCGATCGTGCAGCCGCTCGACGACTTCTGGGATGCTCGGGGCATGTATGCCGAGGCCGCGGCGTGGACCGACCGGGCCTGCCACGCCACCGAGGATCGAAGTGGCCAGCGACCGCCGCTAGGCACCGCGGCTGGAGATGTATGGCTGTTCCTGACTGGTTCTCAGGCCAACAGGCTGATCCGACTTGGGTCGCTCGATGCCGCCGAGCGGATGTGCAGCCAGATCCTCGACGCGGTTCAGGGAATGTCGGAATCACCCGACCAGCGGAACTCGCTGGCAGTGGCCTACGGCCAGCTAGGCAGGATCGCGATTGAGCGGGGCCGGCATGCCGAGGCGGAGAACTGGTACCTGCGCTCAGTGGCTCTCTTCGAGGAACTCGGCGAACAGCCTCGTGCCGCGATCGGCTATCACCAGCTGGGCATGGTAGCGCAGGAGCGAGGCCAGCTGGCCGAGGCTGAGACCTGGTATGGACGCGCCCTGCCGATCTTCGAGCAAATTGGAGATCGGCCAGGTATGGCTGCGACCTGTCACCAACTGGGCATTGTGGCGCAGATTTGGGGGCGGCTAGAAGATGCGGAAGATCTGTTCATCCGCTCCTTGTCCATTCAGGAAGAGCTAGGAGATCGGCCGGCCCTAGCGATCGGCTACCACCAGCTCGGCGAGGTCGCGCACTTGCGAGCGCGGCTGGACCAGGCAAAGGCCTGGTACATCCGATCCCTGGCAATAAAGGACGAGCTCGGAGACAGGCCAGGCAACGCTCCTACTTATCATCAGCTCGGCATCTTGGCGCAGGACCAGCGGCAGCTAGAGGAGGCCCAGGCGTGGCACGCCCACTCCCTCGACATCTACGAGGAACTCGGCGACCGTCTGGGTATGGCAAGCAGCTACCACCAACTCGGCGAGGTCGCGCAGGAGCGGGGGGAGCTAGAACGGGCTGAAGCTTGCTATACCCGCTCGCTGGCCATCAAAGAAGAACACGGCGACAAACAGGGCCTGATGCTGACCTACTATCAGCGGGGGCTGCTCTCTGAGGCCCAAGGTAAGCTGGCAGAGGCACTTGAATGGCACGTAAGGTGCGTAGCGCTGTCCGCTGAAGTCCCCCATCTCCGATCCGGGCCGGCCCCAGGTCACCTCGCCCGGCTGACCTACAGACTCGGCGTCAGGAGCTTGTATGCGTGTTGGCAGCGCGTCACCGGTCACCCGCTGCCCGCGGCGGTCCTCGACTACGCCAGCGCGTATCACCCGCAAGTCGACGGATCACAAGAGGACGGCGGCCAGTGACCGACCCAATCGCGATTGCGGCAAGGGCGGCAGCACGCCGACTAGAAACTGGGGGCCAAGAGGGCCTTAGGGCCGAGGTCGAGGCAGCGTTGGCTGCGCGCCAACTCCGATCGGCTCCGTCGCGGTACTCCGACCTGGTTTCGCTAGCAAGCCTGGTCATCGCGATCGCCAACCTCGCCTGGAATGTCTACAGCGATCAGAGAGAACGCACCAGCCAGCCGACGGTCGAGGATGTGGCTCGGGAAGTGCGAAACAGCCGAGGCGAGATAGGCCCCGAGGCACCGCATGAGCTAGTCGAAGTGGTGGTCGTCGAAGTTATCCGTGTGGCTGAGGATTCTGACAGTCCGTAGAAGCTAAGGCGCGTTCATATCGGTAGGTGAATCCGCGACCTGGCAGAACAGCTGGCGCAAGGACTGCTCTTAGCCCGTTGCGCCACCGACGAATGTTTGGCGCTGGTTGGCCGCATGTCGGGCAACTCGAGCTAATCGGCCGCCGGAGCGCTAGTGGACGGCTTTGGGCTTACGCCGGGGACCCGGCCGTCAGGGACCAGCGGCATAGTTCGCAGTCGTACGCCGCAGGCGCGAATATCGCGTTGGCGATGGCCGGCGCGACCGCGATGATCGGCGCCTCGCCGCCGCCCGCTGGCGGCTGGTCCGGCCGGTCGATCAGGATGACGGTAAATCAGCGGGCACGTCAGCGAGCCGTGGCACCCGATACTCGCCATCGACCCGTTGCGGATCCGTCCGCCGTCGAAGTCGATCTGCTCGAACAGGGCCGGCCCAGGCCCATGACCACGGCGCCCTCGACCTGGTTGACCAGCCCATCGGGGTTCACCACCGCGCCGCAGTCGGCTGCCGTGACCAGGCGCGGATCCGGAGCGTGCCGTCTGCGGCCGACGTGCACCCGGGCGGCTGTGGCGACGCGGCCGGCTTTCTCGATACCGATCGCGATGCCGGTCCCGGTCGGCCTGGCTCGCCAGCCGCCCTCGCGCCAGCGCCCCCATCGCCAGGTCGCCGGCCAGCCGCGCGCGGCGGCGTCCAGTACGGCGGTCAGCCGGTCGTCGTCCAGGTGCCGGTGCCGGAACTCAACCGGATCGACGCCGAGCGCCGCGGCGAGCTCGTCCATGGCGACTCGCGGGCGAAGTTGTTGGCGGTCGCGGCGAGCGCGCGGTAGGAGCCCTGCGCCAGCCGCGACGCGGCCGGCTGGAAAGGCTGCGCCTGGTGCGGCACCCGGTACGGGGTCATCAGCCCGGCTGCGCCGGAGTTGATGTTGGTGAAGGACCAGGCCATGAGTTCGCCCGGTCGCATCGCGCTGCTGGCCACGTCGATTACGGCGGCGGGGCGCAGGTAACCAGCCGTGAATTCCTCGGCGCGGGTCCAGGCCACCTGGACTGGCTGACCCGCTGCCCTGGCCAGCCGCGCCGCCTCCAGCGCGACCACCGAGCCGTGCTTGCCGCCGAAGCCGCCGCCGAAATCTGGCACCACGACCTGTACGGCCGCTTCGGGGACGCCGAGCGCGGCGGCCAGTTCCTGCCGGGCGCGGAACGGGGTCGACGTAGCGGTCCAGACCGTCAGTTCATCTCCGCTCCACCGCGCCAGCGCTGCCCGTGGCTCCAGCGGCGCGTGCGCGACATACCCGGCGCTGTAGGTCGCGGCTCGACCTGAATAGCCGCGTCCGCGTGCGCCCGCTCGGGGTTGCCGCTCTCGTGCCGGAACGTGGCACTTGCGTCCCTCGCCGGCGACCAGATGCTCGCGCAGCCGCGACTCGAGCCGGACCCGGCCCGGGCCCGGCAGCTCGGTCCAGTCCGCGTCGATCGCGGCCAGCGCCGCCCGTGCCGTCCGCTGGCCAGCCGCCAGCACCGCCGATGAAGTCGCCGTCCCGGACGACCGTCACGCCCGGCAGCGCAGCGGCCGCAGCCGTGTCGGCGCGGCGCAGCACCGCCCCGTGCGCGGGCGGGCGGAGCAGGCAGCCGTGCAGCATGCCGTCCAGCTCCAGGTCGGTCGGGAACTGCTTGCCGCCGGTGACGACGTGGAGCCGCCGGCGGCGCGCGCGGGACGTCCGGCCGTGCGGCGCCAGTCAGCAGCCGCGGTGACAGCGCTGTCGCCGGGCACCCGCTCGACCCGGCGAAGGCCGGCCGACGAGATCGCCGTAGCTGGCGCTCGGCGCCCCGTCCGGCCCGGCGATCATGCCGTCGCCCGCGCCGAGGGCGCCGTCGGGCAGGCCGAATCGCTCGGCTGCCAGCTCGCGGAGCAACCGGTACGCGGCCGCTGCCGCGGCGCGCAACGGTGGCGCTGCATGCGGCATGGACCTGCTGCCGAAGGTGCCGAGGTCGAACGGCGAGACGTCGGTGTCGGCCATCTCCAGCCGGACGGCGCCGGCCGGGACAGCCAGTTCCTCGGCCACCAGCAGCGCGAGCGCCGTCCTGGTGCCCTGGCCCGCCTCGACCTTGCCGGTGAACGCGGTAATAGCGCCGTCAGCGCCGACGTGCACCCAGGCGTCGTCCGGACCGCCGATTGCGGCGCGTCGCCGGCCTCGTCGGCGACCACGGTCAGCAAGCCGTCCGGCATGGCCGCCGCGAACCGGCCGGATCGTCGCGGTCCAGGTCCCACGGCTCACCGGCGGCGCGCGGCCCGCCCGACGGCCCACCGGGCTGCGCCGGGTCACCGGCGGCGGGCGCGGCCTCGAGCAGATCGGGATTCTGCATCAGCTCAGCGGCGCGGTGACCGCCCGCCGGATCCGCGGGTAGGCGCAGCACCGGCAGACATGGCCGGCCAGTTCGGCGTCGATCCGCTCGTCGCTCGGGTCAGGGACCCTGGTCAGCAGCGCGGCCGTGGCCGTCAGCCAGCCCGGCGTGCAGAATCCGCACTGCATCGCAGCCGATCTCCAGCCATGCCTGCTGCACCGGGTGCAAGATCCCGTCCTCGGCCAGGCCCTCCACCGTGGTGATGCGCTGCCCCGCGACGCTGGCCGCTTCGACCTGGCAGGACTGCACGGCGCGGCTGCCGACCAGGACGGTGCAGGCGCCGCAGGCTCCCTCGCCGCAGCCGAGCTTGGGCCCGGTCAGGCGAAGGTCGTCACGCAGCAGCTCAAGCAGCGTCTGCCCGCTGACGCCAGCTAGCTCGTGCTCGGCCGCGTTCACGATGATCCGCTGTGACACGAGATCTGCTCCCGTCCGGTGGTTTATGACTATCCTGCCGGATTCCGGTCGCGGATCATGATCCGGTCATGTCCGGGTCAACTGACCAGGTCAAACCGGGCCGGAAGGCGTTAAGTTGTGCTGATCAGCCACACCAGCTGCTTGGCCAGCGGGTCTGCGCGCCAACGGGAGGCACTCATGACCGAGACGACGACGGCGGCGACGGTGCCCGCGCAGCAGCCCGCCGCCGCGGAGCATCAGTTCAGCCACTACCTCAAGCCCGCCACCGACGCGGCGGCCATCCGCGATATGTGCGAAGACCTGCTGCATCTGCACGACCGGGCCGAGGAGATCAGAGCCAACCCGGCCGACTTCCACCCCAAGCTCGTGCTGTCCGAGCATGTACGCGGGAGCAGCTTCCTGGGCAAGATCGCGGACGGGGTCAACAAGTTCTGCGGCTCCATGTACGTCTTCATCGGCATCACGATCGGCATCGTGTTCTGGCTGTTCGCCGGCAACATCATCGGGTTCGACAAGACGCCGTGGCCGCTGCTGCTGACCATCCTGAACCTGCCGCAGCTGTCCATCATGGTCTCACTGCAGGTCAGCGCCAACCGGGCGCAGGCTGCCAGCGACAAGCGCGCCATCGCCGATCACGAGACGCTGATTGCGCTGCACGAGATGGCCAAGCAGCAACTGGACATCCTGCAGGGACAGGACAAGGTGCTGGCCATGCTCGACCACTTCGCCAGCGACGACATGCCGGGCCGGAGGCCCGAGATCCAGGACACCGTGAACCAGATCCTGGCGGTCGTCGGCGGCGGCGGGCCTGCCCGGCCTGATCGCGGCGGCGGCACGGGCCAGGATGTCGGCATGAGCCGGCTGCTGATCCTGTCCGCCAGTGACGTGCACACGCTGCTGGGATACGCCGAGTGCGCCGACGCCATGCGCGAGGCACTGGTCGCGCTCGCCCGCGGCCAGGCCCAGCAGCCGTTGCGCACCGTGATCAAGCCCGACGGCGCGGCCGGCCTGATCGCGCTGATGCCGTCCTACCTCGCGGCCGCCACCGGCGCCGAGTCGGCCTACGGGCTCAAGGCCATCTGCATCACCCCGGCCAACCCGGCCGCCGGGCTTGGACACCCATCAGGGTGTAGTGCTGCTGTCCAGCGGCAGCACAGGCGAACCGGTCGCGCTGCTGAACGCCTCCGCGGTAACCGAAATACGGACCGCAGCCGTCTCGGTAGTCGCGACCGGCTTGCTGGCCCGGCCGGACGCTGGGGAGCTGGCCGTCATCGGGTCCGGCGTCCAGGCCCGGGCGCACGTGCTGGCGCTGGACGGCGCCCGGCAGCTCCGCCAGATCAGGGTGGCCAGCCGCGATCCGGAACGGGCCCGCCAGCTGGCGGGCGGCCTTGCCGGGCAGACCCGGGCGCCGGTGCATGCGGCCGCCTCGGTCCGCGAGGCCGTCACCGGCGCGGGCATCATCGTGACCGCGACCAGTTCGGCCGAGCCGGTGCTGGCCCGCGAGTGGGTCGCGCCGGGCACGCACATCAACGCGGTCGGTGCCTGCCTGCCGCACGCGCGCGAGCTGGACACGGCGACGATGGCGGCAGCCGCGGTGTTCGCGGACCGGCGAGAGTCGGTGCTGACCGAGTCGGGGGACTACCGGCTGGCCGCGGCGGAGGGCGCGATCGGGCCCGGCCAGGTCCGGGCCGAGCTGGGCGAGCTGCTGGCCGGCACCGCGGCCGGGCGGGCGGACAGCGAGGAGATCACCGTCTTCGAATCGCTCGGCCTGGCGGTGGAGGACCTGGCCGCGGCGTCGCTGGCCTACCGCAAGGCAGTTGACCTGGCCGGGTCCGGCCAGGCCGCCGGCGCCTGGGTGAGCTTCTGACCGGCGCCGGCCAGCTCTGGACCGCGCCCGCCGGGGCTCTGACCAGCGCCAGGACAGTTTTCCGGCGGCGAGGCGAGTTCGTGACCGCGCCGACGTGGCATCACGGCGCCAGCCGGGATAGGCTCTGGCCCATGATCGCGTGCAACTGCCGACTGGCAGGCTGGTGGCGCCGCCCTTAGGCGGTGCCAGGTTCGCGTTTCAGCAGACCACCACACAGGCGACCGTCAGGCAGGCGGCCGCCTTTGTTCTTTCAGCGGCCACGTGCCGGGCACAAGACCCGCGAGGCCGAGATGGATGAGACGAGTTACCTGACGCCAGGCGGCGTCCGGGTGCACCGCGCCGCCGAGGCGTTCGACCCGGACCTGCGCCGGGATCACCCGCCAGGTCCAGCTGCGGCCTGGCGGCGTGCTCAGCTCGGGCATGGAGTACCCCGGCCGGTACAGCCGGTGGCACATGGCCTACCTGGACCCGCCGGTCCAGATGTCGCCCGCGGCCGGACGATCAGCGCGACCGCGCTGAACCAGCGCGGCGAGGTGCTGCTGCCGGTGATCGCCGCCGCGCTGCGGCGCGGGGCCGGGGCGCCAGGCGGACTGCCGGGCACGCGGCCCCGGCTCGGCCGCCGAGCACGTCGAGGTGCTGATCCCCGAGACGACGAGATCTTCACCGAGGAGCAGCGCAGCCGCCGGCCGACGGTCTTCTCCGCGCTGCGCGAGGTCATCGCGGCGTTCGCCGGGCCGGACCCGCACCTCGGCCTGTACGGGGCGTTCGGCTACGACCTGGCGTTCCAGTTCGAGCCGGTCCGGCAGAAGCACCAGCGTGACGGCCCGGCCCGTGACCTGGTGCTGCACCTGCCCGACCAGATCTACGTGGTCGACCGGAAGCGGGAGACGGCGACCCGGTTCAGCTACGACTTCGAGACCGCGGCGGGCAGCACGGTCGGCCTGGCCGCGGCACGGCAGCCGGCAGCGGTGCAGAGGGCGGCCCCGTTCCCGTCCGGCAGGGAGCTGCCGGCCGACCCGCAGCCGGGCAGCTACGCCCGGGTGGTCGAACTGGCCAGGGAGAAGTTCGCCCGCGGCGACCTGTTCGAGGTGGTGCCGAGCCACCGGTTCTACGCGCCGTGCACGTCCCCGGCGGCGTTCTTCGAGCGGCTGCGCGAGCGGAACCCGGCGCCGTACGAGTTCTTCCTCAATCTCGGCCAGGACGAGTACCTCGTCGGGGCGTCGCCGGAGATGTACGTCCGCGTCACCGGCGAGCGGGTCGAGACCTGCCCGATCGCCGGCACCATCGCGCGCGGCGAGGACGCGATGGCGGACGCCGAGGCGATCCGCACGCTGCTGACCTCGCCGAAGGAGGAGTCGGAGCTGACCATGTGCACCGACGTCGACCGCAACGACAAGTCGCGGATCTGCGTGCCGGGCAGCATCAAGGTCATCGGCCGCCGGCAGATCGAGCTCTACAGCCGGCTGATCCACACCGTTGACCACGTCGAGGGCATGCTGCGGCCGGGCTTCGACGCGCTGGACGCGTTCCTCACCCACATGTGGGCGGTGACGGTCACCGGCGCGCCGAAGAACTGGGCCATGCAGTTCATCGAGGACCACGAGGACGCGCCGCGGCGCTGGTACGGCGGCGCGGTCGGCATGATCGGCTTCGACGGCGGCATGAACACCGGCCTGACGCTGCGCACCGCGCACATCACCGGCGGCGTCGCGGCGGTGCGGGTCGGCGCGACGCTGCTGTTCGACTCCGATCCGGCCGAGGAGGAGCGGGAGACCGGCTCAAGGCCCGCGCCCTGCTGGAGACGCTGGCCGAGGCTGGCCGGGCAGCGACTCGCCGGACGCCGAGCCGCGGCGCAGCCGCCGGGTCCGCGCCGCACGCGCCCGGCGCGGCCTGGTGAGGGCTGCGGGTGCTGCTCGTCGACCACCAGGACTCGTTCGTGCACACGCTGGCCGGCTACTTCCGCGAGCAGGGCGCGGACGTGACCACGCTGCGCGCCGGCTTCGATCCGGGGCTGCTCGACGAGTTCGCGCCCGGATCTGGTCGTGCTGTCGCCGGGACCGGGCCGCCCGGCCGACTTCGACTGCGACAAGCTGCTGAGCGCGCTGGACGAGCGCGGGCTGCCGGCGTTCGGCGTGTGCCTGGGGCTGCAGGCCATGGTGGAGCACGCGGGCGGCATCGCTCGGCCTGCTGGCCACGCCGGTGCACGGCAAGCCGGGCCAGGTGCAGGTGCTCGGCGGCGCGCTGCTGGCCGGGCTGCCCGCCGAGTTCACCGCCGCCCGGTACCACTCGCTGCATGCGCGGCCGGAGCAGGTGACCGGCGGCTTCGAGGTCACCGCGGTGACCGCCGACGGCGTGGTGATGGCCATCGAGGACGCCGCGCGCGGCCGGTGGGGGGTGCAGTTCCACCCGGAGTCGATCCTGACCACCGCGGGCGGAGCCGGGCACCAGATCATCGGCAACGTGCTGCGGCTGTGCCGCCGGGCAGGCAAGGCCGCGGCGAGCTGACCGGCGCAGGCCGGGCAGGCTCCTGACCTGCCCGGCCCGGCTGCGCGGGCGGTCAGCGACTACTCGTTCTTCAGCGTCCTGGCGAAGTGCACCAGCCGCTTCCGCAGCTCGTCGTGCGAGGCGGCGGTGTAGTAGTACTTGCCCTTCTGCCAGATCAGCCACAGCTCGATATTGGTGCTGCTGCACGAGTACGGCGTGTTGGTGCCGCAGAACCCGTACAGGCGGGCCGTGGTGCCCTTCAGGGTGTACTTACCGAGGTAAGAGCCCTGATTGGCGGCGCCGCACGGGCCCGAGGCGTTGTCCTGCTCGAGGCTGAACGCCTTCTTGGCCAGGTTGCCGTAGCTGGCGTCAACGACCTTGTCTTTCAGGTGCCCGGTCAGGATGCACTGGTCAACGATGATCTTGCCGGTGCGCTTGAGGCCGTAGGTGATGGTCGGCTTCTTCAGCGTGAACTTGGCAGCTTTCTGCGCTTTCCACCAGCTGCTGTAGGAGCCGGTACCGGACACGGCCGTCACCGCCGCCGGCGCTGTCCTGGCCGGCGAGGCCAGGGCCGGCGTTATCAGCGCCACGGACGCGCCGATAACCGCGACAAGCGAGAGTGCCGTCGTGAGAATGCGACTCGAAGGCATTAAATCCCCCATATGTATAGCTGGTCGTGCTCTTTCCAGCCGCTGCGCCCCAATGGCTCCCCGTGGCCATTTCTCATCCGGACTGACGTGGCTGGCGACTTGCAACGGCAACGATGCTACAAGAAGTAAATGAAGATGTACCGAGAGTAGCCAAATTCGGGGCGCGCCGACGCCGGGCGAGACGGCCGAGCTAGGTAGCAGACACCGCTATGTGACATTGTTTGCCCATGCCCGACATTGACATCCCGGTGGCCGGGGAGAGCTGGACCGGTTACCTCGCCAAGCCGCCCGCGTCGCCGGGGCCGTGGCCCGGTGTTGTCGTCATCCACGAGGCGCTCGGCCTTAATGCTGACATCCGCCGAAAGGCAGATGAGTTCGCCTCGCGCGGCTATCTGGCGCTGGCGCCTGACCTATTCCGCGGCAAGGCCTGGCTGCGCTGCATACGCGGCGCTTTCGCCCAGCTGCACGCCGGCCGGGGCCCCGCGTTCACGGCGCTGGACGGGGCGCGGCAGCTGCTCGGCCGGCCCGACTGCACCGGCAAGACCGGCGTCATCGGATTCTGCATGGGCGGCGGGTTCGCGTTGCTGTGCGCACCCCGGCCGGGCTTCGACGTGGCCGCGGTGAACTACGGCGAGGTGCCTAAGAACACGGAGGCGGCGCTGGCGGGCTCCTGCCCGATCGTCGGCAGTTTCGGCGGCCGGGACCCGATGGGGACCGGCCACCCCGAGCGGCTGCAGCGGGCCCTGGCGGTCTTGCAGGTGCCGCACGACGTGCACGTTTACCCCGGTGCCGGGCACCGCTTCCTGACCGAGTCATCCGGGGCCGGGGCGGTGCTGGCCAAGATGGGCCGGATGTCATTCCAGCCCGAGGATGCCGCCGACGCCTGGCAGCGGATTTTCGGGTTCTTCGGCACCTACCTGCAGTCCTAGCGCGCCCAGCAGCAGGCCGGGCAAGCCTTACGGCAGCGGGTCGTAGTGGATCTGCCCGGCCGGAATGCTGGCCGACAGCAGTGCCGAGGTCTGCCGCACCATCGCGCCGGGCCCGCAGATGTAGGCCTCGCAGTTCTCGAACAGCCCGTGCCCGCTGATCACCTCGGGCAGCAGGCCGCGCAGCCCGGTGTAACCAGGCTCGTCCGACAGCACCGGAATCACCCGCAGCGCCGGGCAGGCCGACTCCAGGAGCTGCAGGTCCTCCAGGTCGTACAGATCGAAGTGCTGCCGCGCGCCGACGAACAAGGTGATCTTGCGCTGGCGCCAGGCGGCCGGCGTGGCGAGCGCCTGCTCGATGATGGCCTTGATCGGCGCGAGCCCGGTGCCGCCGGCCACGCAGAGCAGGTCCCGGTCCGACTCAGCCAGCGTCATGCTGCCCGCGGCCGCGCCCAGCAGGACGCAGTCGCCGACCACGGAATGATGCACCAGTGTGTTGCTGACCAGCCCGCCGGGCACCGCCCGGACCTGCAATTCGATTACGCCGCCTGTCCGCGGGGCGTTCGCGATCGAGTAGGAACGCCAGACCCGCGGCCACCGGGTGACCTGCACCGGGACGTACTGGCCGGCCTGGTAGGGCAGGCGGGCAGTAGGCCGCAGCCGAAGCACGCCGACGCCGGGAGAGCGCAGCTCATGACTGACGATCTCAGCGACCCACCACGGCGGTGACGTCCTGGCGCTCACCGCCGCCTCGGCTCGCATCGTCTCGGAGATGTAATCGAGCGCCACCTGCCAGGCTGTCGCGGTCTCCTTGTTCCACGCGCCCCCGATGAAGTGCTCGGCGGTGTCGCGGAGGGTGCTGAAGAAAGCGGCGTAGTGCTTCTCGGTCACCCCGAACCGGCGGTGATCGCGGCCCAGCTGGGCGAGGGTCTCGGCAGTGCCTGGCAGGTTGTCGAGGCTGCCGAGCAGCCCGGCCAGCCTGCCGAACATGCGCTCGCGCTGGTCGGTCATGCTCATCGGGAACAGTGCCCTGGAATCGGGGCTTGTCGCGAAAAGCCGTGCGTAGAAGTACTCCATCGCCGCAGGTCCCTCGGACATTAGGCAGCCGAAGGTTTCCTTGACGATGCGCGGCTCAAGGTCCGCCGCGGTAACGGACCGGTGTGTCTCATTCCGCTGCTGGGCCCGGCTTTCGGTTAGCGCGATGGATTCCGGGACCGGATTCTCGATGGCGTCGACATTAACACCTGAATAATTGTTGGTTATGCCGACTGCGGCCATGAAAGGCCGGGGAGGGCGGTTAGCGAACCTGGCTGCGGCCATCTGACCAGCCGTTCCGTTACGGCTGGAATCAGGAAGCCCCCGGTCGAGCGCGATTGCCACATCGACGAGTCTCGCACCAGCAGGTGATGTATACAACCCAATTCAGCCAAGCCCTGCCATCCTGTACGCAGGGTTACGGAATGTCGTTCGGGAGGAGCTACGATGACGACTCGCAGTCGGCGGAAATATTCACGTTGCTATGCACTTTTGTGCGCGCTGGCCGTTCGGCGCAATTGGACTGCGACATTAGGCCGTTCACGCACGGTGATCAAAAGGGCTGGCGCGACACGCCGGCCGGAGCCGGTGGTGACCACCACGGGATGCGCGCCCCGGCCCGGAACCATACGATGACCTGGTGACTTCAGCCGGATACCTGCGCTTCCCGCACATTAGCTCCGATCTCATCACTTTCGTCGCGGCTGACGACGTCTGGCTGGCGCCGGCGACGGCGGCCGGGCGTGGCGGTTCACCGCCGATCAGGCGGCCGCGGCTGGCCGCGGTTGTCGCGCCGGCGGCAGCTCATCTGGCATGGACCAGCAGCAGGGACGGCGGCCCGGAGGTCTACGTCGCCAGCGTCGCCGAGGCGGCACGCCGCCGGCTGACCTACTGGGGCGCGCCGATGGCCAGGGTCTGCGGCTGGACCGGTGCTGGCGAGGTGCTCGCCATCAGCGCGGCGGGCCAGCCGTTCCTCCGATCACATGCGGGCGCGGGTGCTGTCGCACCGCGCTGTCGGGCGGAGCTGGGCGCCGAGCGGATCCTGCCGTTCGGGCCGGTCAGCGACATCGCCGCGGGTCAGGCCGGGCCGCGCTGCTGACCGGCACCTGGGGCCAGGACCTGGCGTACTGGAAGCGGTACCGGGGGGGCACCGGCGGGCCGACTGTGGCTCGGCGACGGCCTGGACGGGGCTGCCGCGAGCCTTCCGGCGCATGCTGCCAGACCTCGCCGGCCAACTCGGCAGCCCGATGATGTCGGCGACCGGCTGGCGTTCCTGTCCGACTATGAGGGCACCGGCAACGTCTACTCGGTCGCCGCCGACGGCACCGACCTGCGCCGGCACACCGACCATGACGGCTGGTACGCGCGCCAGGCGAGCACCGACGGGCGCGCGTCATCTATGCCTGCGGCGGCGAGCTGTGGCTGCTGGACGGGCTGGACGCTGCTCCGGTCCGGCTGGACATCGTGCTCGGCTCGCCGCCGCCGGCCGCGCACCCCGGCTGATTACCGCGGCCGACCACGTCGGCGCGCTGTCGGTCGACAAGTCAGGGCCGGGCCAGCGCGGTCGAGGTGCGCGGCACCGTGCACTGGCTGACGCACCGGGACGGCCCGGCCCGGGCGCTGGCGGCGCATGCCGGGCGTGCGGGCGCGCTTCCCGCAGGTGCTCGGCACCGGCGGCCAGGTGGTCTGGGCGACCGACGAGGACGGCACAGACGCGCTGGTGGTCGGCGGCGCTGGGCCGTGCGGCCCCGGCGATGCGCCGCGCCGGCTAGCGGCCGGCCAGGTCGGCCGGGTCCAGAGCCTGGCTGCCGCGCCGGACGGCGCGGCGGTCGCGGTCGCGGCGCAAGACGGCCACCTGCGTGTCGTCGACGTGGCGTCGGGTGAGGTCCGCGAGCTGGCCGCGTCCGGCAACGGCGTACGTCACCGGCCTGGCCTGGTCGCCTGACTCGGCCTGGCTGGCCTGGTCGGAGCCGACCGATCACCCGGTCGGCCTCGGCGGCCTGGCCCTGCGCAAGCTGCGGATGGCCAGGGTGGCTGACGGCGAGGTGACCGACGCGACCGACGGCCGGTTCATTGACACTGATCCGGTCTTCACCCTGGACGGCAAGTACCTGGCTTTCTTGTCCCGGCGGAGCTTCGACCCGATCTACGACGCGCACTTCTTCGACCTGTCGTTCCCGTACGGCGCGCGCCCGTACCTGCTGCCGCTGCAGGCAGCGACGCCGTCGCCGTTCGACCCGCAGCTGGCGGGCCGGCCAGCGGCGAGGACAAGGCTGACCCGGCGCAGCGAGCGGCGGGCGCGCGACGGCACGGGCTGACGACGCGGGCGCCGGCCGGGCAGGACGCGGGCGCGGGCGAGGCCACGGACCGTGCCGCGTGCACATCGACACGGCCGGCCTGGCCGGGCGGGTCGTCGCGCTGCCGGTGCCGGAGTCGCGGTACTCGCGGCTGCGCGCCGGTGAAGGGCGGGCTGGCCTGGCTGCGCGAGCCGGTTACCGGGCAACCTGGGCCTGGGCGGCGCGGCACCCGACGACGACGCGCCGCGGCCGGCGCTCGAGCGCTTCGATTTCGGCAAGCGGGCGGTCACCGAGCTGGCCGGCGACGCGGACTGGTTCGAGGCAGCGGCGACGGCACCAGGCTGGTGATCAGCGATCACGGCAAGCTGACCGTCATCCCGGCCGACCGGAAGGCCGACCCGGACAACGACGACGACAAGATCGTCGATCGACCGGAGCCGGGCGAGGTTCACCGCGACCCGGCGGCGATGTGGCGAGCAGGCTTACGCCGAGGCGTTCCGGATCATGCGGCACGACTTCTGGGTAGCCGACATGGCCGACGTCGACTGGGACAGCCGTGCAGGAGGAGTACCGCCCGCTGCTGGACCGGATCGCCGCCAGTCCGACTTCGCCGACCTGCTCTGGGAGGTCTTCGGTGAGCTCGGCAGTTCGCATGCTTACGCCACGCGGCCGGCGCTGGCAGGACGGCGACGGCATGCCGGGCATCCTCGGCGCTGACCTGGAACGCGACGGCGACAGCCTGGCGGGTGAGCCGGATCGTGCTTGGCGACACGTCCGACCCGCGGGCGCGGGCGCCGCTGGCCGCGCCCGGAGCGGCCATCGCGCGCCGGCGACGTGCTGCTGGCCGTTGACGGTCAGCCGGTCGGCCCGCAGGGGCCGGGGCCGTTGCTGCTCGGGACCGCGGGCAAGCCGGTCGAGCTGACGGTCGGCCGGCAGCGGCGGCGAGCCGCGGAGGTCGCGGTCGTGCCGCTGCGCAGTGACATGCGGCTGCGGTACCTGGACTGGGTCAGGCAGAAGCGGGCCGAGGTGCACGAGGCCAGCGGCGGCCGGGTCGGGCTACCTGCACGTTCCGGACATGGTCAGCAACGGCTGGGCCGACTTCCTGCGCGACCTGCGCAACGAGATGCTCAGGGACGCGGTGATCATCGACGTCCGGGGCAACGCCGGCGGGCACACCTCGGAGCTGGTGATCGAGAAACTCAACCGGCGGGTCATCGGCTGGGATGTGCCCGGCGGCATGCTGCCCGACGACCTATCCCGGACGACGCGCCGCGCGGGCCGATCGTGGCGATCGCCGACGAGGCTGCCGGATCAGACGGCGACATCGTCACCGCGGCCATCCGGGCGCTTCAGCTCGGACCGGTGGTGGGCGCCAGGACCTGGGGCGGCGTGGTCGGCTACGACGAGGACCACGAACTCGCCGACGGCACCATGATGACAGTGCCCCGGCTGGCCTTCTGGTTCGAAGGCACCGGCTGGGAAGTGGAGAACTACGGCCTCGATCCGGACGTCGAGGTCATCATGACTCCGGCTGACTGGGCGGCTGGCCGCGATACGCAGCTCGAGACGGCTGTCAGGCTGGCCCTGGAGGCGCTCGAGCAACGGCCCGCGGTGCGGCCCCCCGACCGGGCCACGAGGCCGTCGAAGCGCAGGCCGCCGCTGCCGCCGCGGGCCGGTTAGCCCTGGTCAGCGCCGGGCCTGGCCAGTACGCCAGAATCGCTGGCGTGGCGGTGCGGCACCTGGTCTGGGACATGGACGGAACGTTGCTGGACTCCGCCGTCGCCGTGCCGGCTGCTTACGTGTCCGCGGTGCGTCAGCTGGGCGGGGCGGCGGTCACCGCTGAGCAAGTCGTTGCCGCATATCCGGTCGGCCCGCCCGAGGTACTCCTGGCCCATCTGCTCGGCCGCCAGCTGGCCGCGGGCGAGGCCGAGGTCTACTACGCCGAGCTGGCCGGGGCGGTGGCGGTTCCGTACGCCGGCGTGGCTGAGGTACTGGAGGCCCTGCGCCAGCGCGGCCAGCCGGTGGCGGTCTTCACCGGGGCCAGCAGCCGGGCCGCCTCGATGCTGTTCGCCATGGCGGGCATCAACGTCGATGTGCTGGTCGGCTCTGACCAGGTCAGCCGCCCCAAGCCTGCCGCCGATGGCTTGCTGCTGGCCGCGCGGCAGCTTGGCGTCGGCCCTGCTGACCTGGCCTACATCGGCGACGCGCCGAACGACATGCGAGCGGCCGGTGCGGCCGGTGCCGTCGGCGCGGCCGCGGCCTGGGGACATCAGTACGACCCCGGTGAGCCGGCCGTACGCTGGCGCGGCCAGAAGACGCGCTGGCGCTGCTGAGGGACGGGACCGGCGGCGGGCGGCCTTGAGCCGTCGCGCCGCCGGTCCCGTCCCGGCTGGCAGCCGTGTGTTAGGCGGCCCGGGCGGGTGGCGGGTGGCTGTGCAGGGTTTTGCTGCCGTCGGGGCTGGTGGCGGTGGTGGTGCCGTCGGGGTGGAGGGTGAATTGCCAGCCCCACCGGTGGATGGCGACGAGGTGATGGAACCGGCATAGCAGGGTGAGGTTGGTGAGGGCGTGCCGTCCGCCGTCTTTGCGGTGGGTGATGTGGTGCACGTCGCAGGCGGCGGGGGGCAGGTCGCAGCCGGGGAACCGGCAGTGCTGGTCACGCTGGCGGACGGCGCGGCGCAGGTGTACCGGGATGGTGTCCAGCGTGCCGGCGATGTCGAGCGGCAGGCTGACTGCGGCGCCGGGGATGCCGGGCAGGCCGCGGCGCAGCGCGGCGGCGGGCCCGGCCGGGCCGGACAGCAGCGTGATCGCCTGCGCGAGCAGGGTCTCGTACTTGTCGTCGCGGGCGCGGCCGGGCCGGCCGCGAGGCTCTGCCCGCCCGTCGAGACTTGCCCGCTGCCGGTGAGCCGGGTGAGCTGGTCGTGGTCGGGGTGGCCGGTGATGGTGGCCTGGATGACGGCGTCGCAGGTGACGCCGGGACCGCCGGCGCTGCCGGTGCCGCCGGCCGCGAGTTCGTCGAGGGTGATGGACAGTTCGAGGCGGACCGGCTGCCCGGCCCGCTGCGGCAGGCAGTCGGTGCCGAGCAGCCGCAGGCAGGCTTCTTCCAGCGCGTCGTGCTGCCGCTGCGCCGCGGTGCGCAGGTCTTCGGGGCCGCGCCGGGCCGACAGGCTGCCCAGCACGGCGTCGACGGCGGCGGCGCAGCGGGCGGTCAGGTCACCGTCGAGCCGGCCCGCGCCGCCGAACGTCCGCTCCAGCCGGACGCGGCGGTCGGCGAACCCGTCATCGGCGTCGCTGTCGGCGGGCGCGTTGCGGCGGAGCAGTTCCTCGGTGATCTGCCCGAGCTCGGACAGGGTCGACCCGCGGGCGGCCGCGTCGAGCAGCAGCCCGTCGGCGGTGCCGCGGGTGTTTTCGGGGAGCCGGTCTGACCACTCGGCGAGCTGCCGTGCCCATGACAGGGACAGCTGGCCGGCGGCCAGCGCGGCCGCGATCGCCGGGTGGGCGTGCAGCCGCCGCATCCAGGCGACCTGGTTCGCGGCGGCGCGGCGGGTGGCCTGGGTCTGCCAGGTCAGCCACATCCGCGGTGACCCGTGCCCGTCGCCGGCCAGCCCGCCGCCGGGCACGGTGAACGCTGCCAGCGTCTTGGCGTGCACGGCGGCCTGCCGTGACTCCGCTACTGCCAGGGCCCGCAGGCAGTCGGCCTGCAGCCCGGCCGTCCATTCCGCGGCATCGGAACGGGTGAGGTAGTCCAGGGCCGCGGCCAGGAACTCCAGCGCCTGCGCCGCCCCCTCCGGCCGCAATGCACCACCGGCCGAGCCGCCGGCAGGCGACGCGGCATCGTGACCGGACCCGGCCGGGCCATCGCCCGGAACAGAACTCGAAGATGCGCTGGCCGCGAACGCGCCGGCCGACGACCCCGCCGACGCTGAGGCACTGACGACCGGGTGAGCGCGCCCGGCGGCACGCTGCCTGCCCGCGGCCGTGCCACCGCCGGCAGTGTCACTGCTGGTGGCAGGAGAGCTGGCGGTACTGGCGGGATGAGTCGCGGAGGCGGCGGTGGTGCTGGTGGCGGCGGATGCGCTGTCAGCGGGAGGCATGCGCGGGACGCCGGGGATGTCCCAGCCGGGGTCCGTCATGGCCGCCTCCTTTCGCCGGAATCCGACGGTTGCTAGTAATCGTTCACGTATTCGATTGTACCGGGACACACCGACATTCCCCGATCAGTTATTCGACCCAGGCACCTGCGTAGGACCGGGACCCACTTACTGGCAACCACTGCTGTGACCTGGCCAGGACTTGTCGGCTACCGCCGAAGTAGGCGCGGAGCTCGCCGGGCGGCCTGTCGACGACGTGCGTCTCTGCACGGCTCGCCAAAGGAAGGGGAGTGCCAGGTCGTCCCCTGACGGGATCAGGTACGTCAGACCGGCGCTAGAAAGGAGCGCTGTAGCTGTGCAGCCAGTGCACCTGCAGCCAGGTGATCGCCGCCGCCCACGCGCCGGTCACCTCCAGCAGACCGACGGTGATCAGCATGATGCCGCCGATCCTGGTGATCAGGCGCGCGTGCCGCCGGGCGAAGGCGAACACGCTCACTCCGCGCTGGAAAGCGAACGCCACGATCAGGAACGGGATCCCGATGCCGAGCGCGTAGACGAAGGCCAGCAGGCCACCGCGCAGCGCGGTGCCGCTGGTGTAGCCGAGGGTTAGCACCGCGGCCAGAGTCGGCCCGCGTGCACGGGGTCCAGCCCAGGCCGAACAGGACGCCCAGCAACGGCGCGCCGGCCAGCCCGGCCCGCGGCCGGAAGCCGGGCTTGACGATCCGCCCGGCGAAGCTGAACCGGTCGAACAAGCCGATGAACAGCAGGCCGAGCAGGATGATGAAGCCGCCGAGGATTTCAGTGAGGCCACGGGTGTGGTGCAGCAGGGCATTGCCCAGGCTCGAGACTGCGACGCCTTCAACGGCGAATAGCGCCGAGAAGCCGAGCACGAACAGCAGGGTGCCGAGCATGACCCGGCCGCGTTCCGGCGGCACGAGTGCGGCCGCGTCCTGTCCGCCCGCGTCCTGTCCGCCCGCGTGCTGTCCGGCCGCGTCCTGTCCGGCCAAGGCGCCCGCCGCCGCGGAGCCGGCCTGCGCGCCGCCGGCGGCGGTGACCGGGCCGCCGGCCAGTGCCGCCGCCGGGCTGAAACTGGCAGCGGTCGCGGGCGCGGTCGCATCCGCCGTGGCTGGCCGTCGGCCCGAGGTGGCAGAGGCGCCCGACATGCCGGTCAGGTAGGCGAGGTAACCAGGAACTAGCGGCAGGCAGCACGGCGACAGGAAAGTAACGGCCCCGGCGGCGACGGCGACCGGGATGGCCAGCAACACCGGTCCGGACAGCACCAGGTGCTCGACCCCGCCGCCCATCCGCTGCCCCTTCCGTGCCCGCACCGCATCGTGTGCAGCCGCCGTCTAACCTACTAGGCCCGTTACGCGGCTACATCCTGGCCCGCGACAGCGCCCGGCGCCGGGCCTCGCATCGCCGTCAGCGCGGCCTCGGCCGACTCCCGGCTGGCGGCCAGCAGCGGCAGCCGGACAGCCGGGCTGGGGATCTCGCCGCGCTCGTGCAGCACTGCCTTGATCACCGCCGGATTGGGCTCGGCGAACAGCGCTGCCGAGACGCCGGCCAGCCAGTGCCCGAGCTCGCGCGCCTGGCTGGCGTCACCGTCCTGCCAGGCGCTGACCAGCCGGGCGAACTCACTGGTGCGCACATGGGCCGAGGCCAGGATGGCGCCCTGCGCGCCCAGCGCCAGCATGGGCGAAATGAACACGTCGTCCCCGCCGAGCACGCTGAACCCGGCAGGCCGCCCGGCCATCATGGCGATCGTGTCGGAATCGATGGATCCGGCCGCGTGCTTGACCCCGGCGATGCCCGGCAGGTCCGCGAGCGGCCGCAGCGTGCTCCAGCTCAGCTGCTGCCCGGTCCGGTAGGGAATGTTATAGATAACCAAGGGAACGTGGCTGGCCGCCGCCAGTGTCGCGAAATGCTCGCGGACGCCCGCTTCGCCGGGACGGCTGTAATAGGGCACCACCGTCAGCGCCGCGCTGACCTGAGGCCACGCGGCCAGGCCGGCGAGCGCCACGGCCGACGCCGCGGTGTCGTTCGAGCCCGCGCCGGCGATGAGCGGCGCCGAGCGCTCGCGGCAGACCCGGCTGCAGATGTCGAGTACGACTGCTCGCTCGGCATTGGTCAGCGTCGGGCTCTCGGCGGTGGTGCCGAGCGCGACGAGCCCGGTCGCACCGTCATCAAGGACGCGGTGGGCGAGCTGCTCGAGCGGGCCGGCAGCAAGCTGGCCGTCTGACGTGAAGGGGGTGATCAGCGGGACGAACATGCCTGTCAGCTCGGTCATGATGCGATCCTGCCCGGCAGGACCATTCAGGTCCAGTTCACGTTTGTTAGCTAACACATAAGCTGAGCTAATGCTTGACGTACGCAAGATGCTGCTGCTGCGGGAACTGGCCAGACTCGGCACTATCGCGGCCGTGGCGCAGGCCTTGTCGTACACGCCGTCGGCGGTCTCCCAGCAGCTCAGCGCCCTGGAACGAGAGGCCGGAGTTCCATTGATCCAGCGCAGCGGCCGCGGCGTAGCGCTGACCGCGGCCGGCGCTGACCTGGCCGAGCGGACCGGGCCGGTGCTCGCGCTGCTCGAGCAGGCCGCGGCCGCGCTCGCGACCGCGCAGGCGGAACTCACCGGACAGCTGCGGATCGGGGCATTCCAGACTGCGGTCCGGACGCTGCTTCCGGCCGCGCTGGTCGCCTTGGGCAGCGCGCATCCGCGCCTGGACCTGCAGGTGACCGAACTCGACCCGGCGCAGGTCCCGGACGCGCTGCGGGCCGGGAGCCTGGACATCGGGCTGGTGCACGAGTACGACTACGTCCCCGGCCGGCGCGATCCGGCGCTCGAGTACGAGCCGCTGCTGGACGAGATGATCTACCTGGCGTCGGCGGCCCCGGCAGCTGAGGCGGGTGCGGGCCCGCCGCCCGGTGCCGACCCGGTCGCGGCCCGCGCCGGGTCGCCCTGGATCGTGGCTAGTCCGGGCACGCTCTGCCACCGGATGGCGATCCGGCTTTGCGAGGCGGCCGGGTTCGCGCCGCGGATCCGCCACTTCGCCGACGACTTTGCCGCCGTGCTCACGTTGGTCGCCGCCGGGCAGGGCGTGGCGCTCGTGCCTGAACTGGCACTCGCTGACCTGCCCGGCGGCGTCGTGCTGGCGCCCCTAACGGCCCGGCGTCACACCCTGATTGCCTGCCGCGGCGGCACCGCCTCGCACCCTGCGGTCGCGGCCGGATCGACGGCGATCCGCGCGGCTGCCGCCGCCTACCCGCGGCCGGTCAGCCGGGCTTGACCCCGGCCGCATCGCAAGGCCTGACCCGGCTGCCCCGCCCGGCCCGACTTCGGCGGGTCCGCCGGGGCCGCCTGTGCGCGCGCCTGCAGCCGCGAGATCACGGTGCGCTCGGCCAGCGTCCAGCATGTGGTCGTCAGCAGGTACAGGCCCGCGGCCAGCGGCACGAACGCGCCGATGAGCACGGTGGTGTAGGGCAGGGCGCGGCCGAGTACGCTCGCTCCGGCTGGCTGGCCCGGTGCGCTGACCGGCACCGCCTGTGCTCGCCGGGCCGCTCGCGCCGCCAGGAACGCGGCTCCGGCCAGCGCCGCCAGCAACCCGGCGAAGACCAGGCCGTGGACACTGACCAGACCCGCACCGGACAGCCAGTGGCTGCCGAGCGGAGTGCCGAGCAAGTTCCTGCTGAGCAAACCGTTGGGCCGGCCGTCCACGGTTGCCGACCGGAACAGCCGGTACATGACGCTGAAGAACGGCAGCTGGAGCAGCAGCGGCAGGCAGCCCGCCAGCATCCCGCCGCCTTCGGCCCGGTACAGCGCCGTCAGCTCCGCTTGCAGCCGTTCCGGCTGGCGCGCGTACCGCTGGCGCAGCTCGGCCACCTTCGCCTGCAGCCGCGCCAGGCTGGCCTGGCCGCGCAACGCGAAGAAGCTGAGCGGTGATAGCAGCAGCCGGACGGCGACCGTGAACACGACGATGGCGGCGCCGGCCGCCAGGCCCGGGCCGAGCGGACCGAGGATCTGGGTCAGCGCGACGACGACGTGATAAGCGGCGCCCGTCGGGACGCCGAGGAAACTCACCATGACAAAACCCTCCAGCGGGGTTGGGAAACTGCACCGGTTAACTGGAGGCGGCCGCGGACCGAAGGGGCTCAGACGGCAGGCTGCTGCCGCACCGGCGCTCAGGCCGGTACGCGCAGAAAGTGACGTTAGTCTGCCCGCTGCGGGGCAGGCAGACGTGCCTGCCGCGCTGGTGCCGAAGTCAGGCGGCCGCCGGGACCGCCGTGGGCGCTCGGGGCCGGGCGCGGCCCGCCGCGTCCGGGTTGCGCTGCCGCTGGAATGCTGCTCCCCAGGACTTGCGGCGCAACGCTGCGCTGCGCCGCAGCAGCGGGCCCGCCAGCAGGGCGATGGCCAGGCATCCCGATTGAGCCAGCAGCCCGACGATCGCGGCGGCCAGCGTGACGGCGGCAGCCGCCATCAAGGCGGCCGGGGCGGCGCGGTGCGGCGCCAGCTGCCAGCAGGCAGCCAGTTCGCCGGTCGCGATGCTCGCCAAGCCGAGCAGCAGCGCTGCCACGGCCCGGAACGTGCTCAGTCTCCGCACGCGGTCCACTTTACGGTCCTGCTGGCCAGGCCGGTCAAGCCTGATTCAGCGGCCGGATCACCCGAGCCGGATGATGCCTGCGCAATCGCCCAGTCGTAGCGTCGGCTGAGGGCGTGAAGTGTGCCCAGATGCACGCGATCCGGACAGTTCGGTCCGGATGGCGTCCAGGCGCAAGGCGAAGGGGGCAGCACATGAGCAGCACTCGGGGCCGTCCGGGCGCCGGAACGGGCCAGGACTACGAATCGGGCTACCCGCAAGGCGGCTACCCGCCGGAAGCCGGCTACCCGCAGCAGCAGGGATATCCGCAGGCCGGTTACGAAGGCAGGCATGCGGAATACTCCGGCGGCGCCGGGGCCAAGGTCGGCAGCATGCTGGCCGGCGTGCTGATGATCCTGGTGGGCGCACTCGGTTTCCTGGCCGGGCTGGCGATGGTCACCAAGAGCGCGTTCTTCCACTTCCCGGCGGGCTACTACTACAACTGGACGACGCACGGCTGGGGCTGGACTCAGCTGATCATTGGCGCGGTGGTATTCGCGGCCGGAGTCTGCGTCATGCTGGGCATGGTCTGGGCCAGAATGGTCGGAGTGGTGCTGGCAACTCTCAGTGCCATCTCGAGCTTCTTGGTGCTGCCGTTCTATCCGATCTGGTCAATCGTGCTAGTCGCGGTCGACGTGTTCATCATCTGGGCGCTGGTCTCGCGCGGCCGGCAATCCCGGTACTGACCGGCCAGCTAGCGGCGGCCAGCTAGCGACAGTCACCGGTTAGCAAGACCGCGGTCTCACCTGGCTCCGCGCGCAACGCGGAGTCCGGGGTGACCGGTTCAAGCCGCCCGTCCTTACGGATCACGAAGAGCAGATCGGACCCGTCCGGCTGGCCCTGGCCTGCCGGACGGGCCGTGATCCTGGCCCCGCGGGCGTGACGCCGGGCGAGTTCCTCGCGGCTCATGCCCGGTCCGAACAAGATGCCGGACCCGGTGAACGGCGCCACGACACCATGGCCGCCGCGGGGCGGCGCCAGCCGGTAGATGCTGGCCTCGCTGGTGCCCCGGAGGATGGTCGAGGCCAGCGCGTTGAAGTCGTCTTCCTCGGTCAGCAGCAGGACGGCGGTGACGCCTTCGAGTTCGGCACCCTGCCCGGCGGCGGAAGCGAGCAACTCACCCGGTGCCAGTTTCAGGCCGGCCCGGCTGATCAGCTCCCGCTCGGACTCCAGGCCAGCCCACATCAGCACGTCAAGCCCGGCTGACCGGAGCGCACGGCCAAGCTCCACCACCCAGGCCTGGCCGCCAACCAGCAGCGGCCGGGTACGCAACGGCTGGGCGACGTGCAGCCACCGGGCGACGGGTACCGCTGTCAGCCCGTACAGCGCCACGGTTGCCACGATCACCACGAAGGTGGCCGGCAAGATCCTGGCCGCGCCCGGCACGCCGCCCGCCGCGAGCGCGGCCGAGAACGTCGTGGCCGTCGCTGCCGCGACGATGCCGCGCGGTGCCATCCAGCCGACGAAGGCCCGCTCGCCCCGGATCAGGTCAGTGCGGCGGGTGCAGAGCCAGGCCACCAGCGGCCTGGCCGCGAACACCAGCACGGCAGCGAGGGCCAGGGCGGGCAGCACGACGTGCCGCAGTGACGTCGGCGTGACAGTGGCCGCGATCGAGATGAACAGCAGGCCGATGATGAGCTGGACCATGGTTTCGAAGAACGGACGACGGGCGGGCAGGTCGATTCCGGGCAGGTTGGCAACGGTCAGTCCCATGACGATAGCGGCGATCAGGCCGGTGTCGTCGCGCGCCACGTCGCAGGCCGCCGCGACGCCGATGACAGCAGCGAGCTGCACGCTGGTGCCGAGTACCTCGCCGAGTTGCAGTTTGCTCAGCAGGAGCCACAGCAATCCGGCTCCGGCTGCGCCGGCCCCGAGCCCGATCGCCAGGCTCGAGGTGAACTGGGCGAGCTGACTGCCGATGTGGCGGTGCGTGTCAGCCAGGACAGCGTGGAACACCACCGCGCCCAGGATGCCGCCGACCGGGTCGATCAGCGCTCCTTCCCAGGCCAGGACGCGCTGCAAGCGGCCGGCTGGGCGGACAAAACGCAGCAAAGGCCCGACGACCGTCGGTCCTGACACCACCAGGATGGCGCCAAGCTCCAGCGCGGCACCTCGCGACATACCTAGTAGCGGCGCGGCACAGGCCGCGCCGATCAGCCAGGTGATCAGGACGCCCAGGGAGATCAGCCGGATCACTACCCGGCGCGGGTGGCCGGTCAGCTTACGCAGGTCCAGGCTGAGACCGGCCTCATAGAGGATCACGGCGACCGCCAGCGAGACCAGCGGCTCGAAGGCCGGGCCGAGCAGCTTCTCCGGATTGACGTCGCTGGTGAGCACACCGGCGATAAAGCCGGCCGGCAGCAGCAGGATCAGTGCGGGGATGCGCAGCCGGCTGGCTACCAGCTGAGACCCGACCGCCAGTACGACGATCAGCGCGACGCCAATCAGGACCTGGTTCGCCGACAGGCTCGTCCTCCGCCTTCCGTGCCGTGACGCCGCGCGGGCGTGACGGCGAGGTCCGTGCCGCTAGCGCTCAGCGGCGCGGGCGCTTCTTGCCGGAGCCAGGTGCCGATCCGGCCCGGGGGCCGTCGGACTGCGGCGGCGCGGCGCGCTGCGCGGGCGGCTTGGGCGTCGCCTCAGCCGGGGTCTCGGCACGCTCCTGATAGAGGTCCTGCAGGCTGCCGACGGCGCGGGTGGTGTAAGCACGCTCGCGCCGGAGGTCACGGGTGAAGGCCAGCAGCCAGGTGAGGACCGCGCCGACCCGGTTGCGGTAGCCGGTCAGGAACCCGATGTGGATGAACAGCCAGGCCATCCAGCCGGTAAATCCGGACAGCCGGAGCGGTCCGGCCGAGACCACGGCATTGCCGCGGGAGATGTAAGCGGCCGAGCCGAGATCGTGATACCGGAACGAGCCGAGCGAGCGCTGTCCCTCCAGCTCGTGCCTGATCCGCCGGCCTGCGTACAGGCCGGACTGCATGGCGACCTCGGCAACGCCGGGCAGCTTGCGCAGGCTCATCATGTCGCCGATCACCGAGATTTCCGGGTGGCCGGGGATCGTGAGGTCGTCCTGCACGACGATCCGGCCGGCTTTGTCCTGCTGGGCACCGGTGGCCGCGGCCAGGGCGCCGGCCAGCGCGGGTGCCTCGACGCCGGCGGTCCACAGCACCGTGCCGGCGTCGTGCTTGGTCTGCTTGCCGCTGGAGTCGCGGACCGTCAGGCCGTCGGGGCTGACATCGGTGACAACCGAGTGCATGTGCAGCTCCACCCCGAGCTCGCGCAAGGTCGCGCTGGCCTTACCGGACAGGCGTCTGCCGAAGGATGCCAGCGGTGCGTCCCCGCCGTCGAGCAGCAGCACCCGCGCGTCTTCTGGCTGGATCTTGCGGTACTCCGAGCGCAGCGTCTTGGTGGCCAGCTCGCGGATCTGGCCGGCCAGCTCGACGCCGGTCGGGCCCGCGCCGACCAGGGCGAAGGTCAGCCAGTGCTGCTGCTCGGCCTGGCTGGCAGCGGTCTCGGCCATCTCGAAAGCGCCGAAGACGCGGCGCCGGATGGTCAGTGCATCAGAGATCGTCTTCATGCCGGGCGCGATCGCCGCAAACTCGTCGTGGCCGAAATAGGACTGCCGGACCCCGGCCGCCACGATGAGGTGGTCATAGGGAACCTCGAGCTGCTCGCCGAGTGGCCGGCGGCAGATGACGCGCCGGGCGTCGGCGTCGACATCGAAGGCGTCGGCGGCGATGCATTCGAGGTTGCGATGGCTGCGCAGCAGCTGCCGGAGCGGCCCGGTGATCTGGCCCTCGGACAAGATGCCGGTGGCGCACTGGTACAGCAGCGGCTGGAAGACATGCTGGGCGGTGCGGTCGATCATGGTCACTGTGAATGGCCCGTTGCGCAGCGCCCGGGCAGCAAACAGCCCGCCGAAGCCGCCTCCGATGATGACAACGCGCTGCCGTGCTACCTGGTCATGCATCGATGCGAACCCCGTTCCTGCTCGTCATGCTTTTCTAGGCAGCCGGATCGTGCCAGGGCACGTGGTCGGGCAATAGGTCGTCGGCCTCCTTGGGGCCCCAGCTGCCGCGCGGGTAGCTGTGCACCGGGACCGCGTCGCCGAGCACCGGGTCGACGACGCGCCACGCCGCCTCGACGGTGTCCTGCCGGGCGAACAGCCAGCGCTCGCCGGACAGCGCCGCCCCGATCAGCCGGTCATATGGCCGCATGTCCGAGCCTGGCTGCTCGGCAAAGGTGAGGTCTTCTGGCTGCGGGGCCCAGCCGGCGCCGGGCTTCTTGCCGACCAGGCTCAGGCCGACCTGCGCAGCCTGCGAGATCCGGAACCTCAGCTCGTTGGACACCGGCGACGGCGCGATTCCGAACACGTCGTGCGGCGGCCGCCGGAACCGGATGCTGACCTCGGTCGCGGTCACCGGCATGCACTTGCCGGCCCGGATCAGGATGGGCACGTCCGCCCAGCGCCACGAGTCAGCTGCCGTGCGGATCGCGACGTAGCTCTCCGTCGTCGAATGCGGGGCGACGCCTTCGACATCCAGGTAGCCCTCGTACTGGCCGCGCACGGTGCTGTCAGGCTCCAGCGGGCGCAGCGCGGCGATGATCTGCGACTTCGCGTCTCGCCAGGCGGCCATCCCGGCACCGTCCGGCGGGTCTGCGAGCACGCTGGCCAGCACCTGCAGCATGTGATTCTGGACCACGTCCCTGATGGCGCCGGTCTTGTCGTAGAAGCTGCCGCGGTCCGCGACGTCGAACGCCTCGGCCATGGTGATCTGGATGCTCTCCACGAAGGTGCGGTTCAGCAGCGGTTCGATAACCGAGTTCGCGAACCGCACGAACAGCATGTTCTCCACCGGGTCGAGACCCAGCCAGTGGTCGACCCGGTAGATCGCGTCCTCAGCGAAGAACTGATGCATGGTCTGGTTGAGCTGCTGTGCGCTCTGCAGGTCATGGCCGAACGGCTTCTCCACCATCACCCGGGCGTTCTCGGCGCGGCCGGCCCGGAGATGCCCTTGGCGATCCGCCCGAACAGCGGCGGCGGGACTTCCAGGTAGAACAGGACGCTGCCGTCCTTGGTGCCGATCGCGTCTGACATAGCCCGATAGGTAGCTTCGTCGTCCAGGTCGCCGTCGACATACTTCAGCAGACTCAGCATTTTGGTCGCGGCCGGGCTGGCCGGGTCCATGCCATTGAGCTTCAGCGAGGCGGTCGCGTAGTCCCGGAACTGCGGCAGGCCCCAGCCGCTCTTCGCGACGCCGATCACGGGGACGTCGAGCACACCACGGTCGACTAGGCCGACCAGCGCGGGGAAGGTTTCCAGCTTCGCCAGGTCACCGGTGGCCCCGAAGATCACCAGGGCATTGACGTGGTCCTTGGCATGCGTCATGTCTGTGTGCTCCCCGATCCCCGGTGCGACGCCGTGAGGCAATTCCGCGCTCGCTTCCATCTGACCCTTCTGCGGGTGGTTCTACGCCACCCGCTACGGGTGATGCTGAGGCCGGGAGGTCGGTCAGAGGACGGCGATCGGGTTGACCGGTGAGCCAGTACCCGTCGGCAGCCGCAGCGGCGCGATGACGCACAGGAAGGACCAGCGGCCCGCCGCCGCGCAGGCCGGCGAAGGTCTTCGAACTGCAGGTAATCGAGCAACATCAGGCCGAGGGCGCGCAGCGCCAGCACGTGCACGGGGAAGTCGATCCCCTCGGCAGCGCTCGGGGCCGTGTCGTTATTGCCGTCGCTGCCGAGCACGGCGACCTGACGTTGCGCCAGGAATTCCATCGCAGACGGATGCAACCCCGCGCGCGCCGAGGCAGTGTGCCAGGGGCCGAGGACGCTCCGGCGCCGCCGGTGCCCGACTCGGATGAACAGCAGGTCACCGGCGCCGACACGGACATCCTGTGACGCTTCGGCGCCGGTAAGGTCCTCGGCCGTGACGTGCTGGCCAGGTTCCAGCCACTCGACGCCGCGCAGCCGGGGGATGTCGAGCAGCACCCCGCGGCCGACGATGCCCTGCCCGGCGGCGTCGATGAAGAGCCCGCCCGCGCCGTCGGCGGTCCAGGCGTCCGGGACGAGGTTGTTGTAGACAGCACCGTCGTAGACGACGTGACACAGGGCGTCGATGTGCGAGTCCGCGTTTCCGTGGATATTCAGGGACAGGCGGTCCATCGCGAAGTCCAGCCCGCCGTCTGCGTCCGGGCCGGTGTCAGGATGAGTCAGCTCGTGCACCCACGGCTCGGGATTGTCAGCGCTGGCCTCGTGCTCCACCGGTGCGGCCAGCGACATGGCGCGGCCCTGCTGTACCTGAGCGGCCGCCGCGACCAGCCGGGAAGCCGACAGGTTGTTCAGCGCGCCGCGGCGGTCCTGCGGGCCCCAGCGGTTGCCCTCGCGCAGCCGCTCATAGAGGTCCCGAAACGCGGCGGCGCTCATGCTGAGATCGGTCAACGCAGCTGCAAGGGCCGCGACCGGATGCAGGAAAGAGCCGGGCGGCCAGCCAGAGCCGGCCGCCCGGCACGCACGTCGCCGTAACTAGGCGTGAGTGCGCTGCATGCCATTGTTGTGCTGCTGCCAGGCGCTGGCGCCGGCGTGGGTCGCCGCCATGGTCTGGCCCCACTTGCTCTTCATGACCTCGCTGGGCGGAACCTCGAGTGCACGGAACCACTTGCGGGTGGCGGAGAACAGGTGACTGCCGCCGATGATCATGCCGGTCATCCCGATCAGCGCGCCAGCGCCGACCATGGCTGCGCCGACGATCATCGGCATAGCGTTGAGCTGGAATCCGCTCGCTGAGTAATTCTGACCGTTGTCCATTGTTTCCTTCCTGGCGTGTGTGGGCGATGCTCACCGTTCCCGGCTACCGGGCTGCCGCGTCATCCGTGGAGGGTGATTAGCTCACGCGAGCCTGCTCGCGATGTGCTCGCCGACCCGGATGCCGTTGGCCATGGCGGTCAGCGCCGGGTTGACGGCGCCGATGCTCGGGAAGAAGCTCGTGTCGGTCACGTAGAGGTTGTCGACCTCGTGCGTCCTGCAGTTGACGTCGAGCACTGAGGTAGCGGGATCGGTGCCGAACCGGCAGGTGCCGGCCTGGTGGGCGACGCCGGCGATCGCGACGTCCATGCTCATGTAGAAGTTCTTGTGCAGCACGTGGTGGTCGGCCAGGCCGATGTGGTTCAGGATCTTCCGGAACTCGGAGTACAGTCCGTCGGCCTCGGTGTCGTTGGTCGCGGTGTAGGCCAGGTGCACGTTGCCGTCTTTGTCGACCGTGACCCGGTTGTCTGGCTTCGGCAGGTCCTCGGTCGTCAGCCAGAAATCGACAGCGTGCCGGGCGACATCCTCCAGGCTCCAGTGCGGCGCGAGCTTGGTCAGATGTGGCTCCTCGCCCTTCATGGCCATGGCGTTCGACTTGCCGAGCATCTGGATATTGCCGAGCGGCCACTCGTTTTCGGCGCCGGGCAGGTAGAAGTCGTTCAGCGCCAGCGTCTTCTGGAAGACCGTGTCGTTCGGCTCCTTGCCGATCGCGACGGCCGCCTTGCTGTTGTGGAACATGTAGTTGCGCCCGACCTGGTCGGATCCGTTGGCGAGTCCCGCCGGATGGGTGTCGCTGGCTGACCGCAGCAAGATCTTCGCCGAGTTGGCAGCGCCGGCCGCCAGCACCACGATGCTGCCCTGGTAGGTCTCCTCATGGCCGTCGCGGTCGACCACCACGCCGGTGACCATCCGGCCAGACGGATCGGTTTCCAGCCGCACCACTTCGGAATTGACCTGCAGCGTGACGTTGGGCAGGTCGAGCAGCGGCCGGATCGCGATGACGTCGGCGTCGGCCTTCGCGTGCACCAGGCAGGGGTAACCGTCGCATGTCGCGCACCGGATGCAGTGACTCTGCGGTTGCTTGCCCTCATTCAGCATGATTCCGCACGGGGCAGGGAACGGGGCATACCCGGAGGACTCGAGCGCATCGGAGATCTGCTGGATCCGGGGTTCGTGCGAGACGGGCGGCCAGGGGTACTGCTTCGACCACGAGCCCTCGGTCGGGTCGGCACCGTGCACGCCGTGCACCTGGTAGAGCCACTCCGCCTTGGTGTACCAGGGCTCGAATTCCTCATAGCTCAGTGGCCAGGCCGGCGAGACGCCGTCGGCGTGCCAGAACTCGCCGAAGTCGATCGGGCGCATCCGGTACAGCGCGGCACCGTAGAGTTTCGTCGCGCCGCCGACGAAATAGTGCACCTGAGGCTGGAACGGCGCGCCATCGGCGGCATACCAGGTATCGGGCGATATGTACTTTCCGTCGACAAAGACGGGTTCGGGATCCCAGTTGCTCAGCTCGCGGGTGAGAAAATTGCCCCGCTCTAGCAGCAAGATCTTCTTGCCGGAAGGCGCGAGCGTGTGCGCCAGGGTGCCGCCGCCGGCCCGGTCCCGACGACGATGACATCGAACTGCTCTGGCACGAAATCCCCCTGTTGGTGTCTGCCTGGTACTCCTCACCGTGACGGCTCCTACCCGGGTTCGCCTCATCCGGGCCGGGTGATTCTTCCGGTGCTGCCACCGGCATAGCCGGATGCCGATCACCCCCGGTGGGTGAGGTAACGAGACCGGGCGCGGCGAGACCATGAGGAGGACTCGGGAGAGGCGGCATCCATGGACTATCCGACAATCGCCGATCACGGCGTTATCGGGGATCTGCAGACGGCAGCACTGGTATCGACCGACGGCACGGTCGACTGGATGTGCCTGCCCCGGTTCGACTCGCCGAGCGTGTTTGCCTCGCTGCTCGACCAGCGCGGCGGTGGCCGGTTCACGCTGACGCCTGTCGGCGGGAAGCACGTCACGACCCAGATGTACCTGCCCAACTCGGCCGTGCTGGTCACCAGGTTCCTGTCCGAAGGTGGCGTGGCCGAAGTCGCGGACTTCATGCCGATCAACCGGCCGGAGGTGGCTACCGACCGGCACCGGCTGATCCGCCAGATCACTGGCATCCGGGGCACCGTCAAGTTCGCCGCCAGTATCGAGCCGAGGTTCGACTACGGCCGGGCGGAACACAAGACCGTCCAGAGTGAGGACGGCGTCGTTTTCGAGGGTCCGCAACAGTTGCTGAGTCTGTCCAGCACGTGGCCGCTCGAGCTAGCCGGTGATGACGTCTCCGCGCATTTCACTGTCAAAGCCGGTGAAATCGGCGCGATGATCATCGAGTCCGGGAAGTCGACCAAGCCAGTCAAGATCGGTCAGCGGCAGCTGGCCGGATGGTTCGACGAGACAATGAAATTCTGGCGGGGATGGCTGTCGGCCGGTACCTACCGCGGACGGTGGCGCGAGGCCGTTGAGCGTTCCGCGATCACGCTGAAGCTCATGCAGTACGCGCCGAGCGGCGGCATGGTCGCGGCGCCTACCGCGGGGCTGCCGGAGCAGGTGGGCGGAGAGCGCAACTGGGACTACCGCTATACCTGGATCCGGGACGCCTCGTTCTCGGTGCAGGCGCTGCTGCGGCTCGGATTCTTCGAGGAGGCCCTCAAGCTGAGCCACTGGATCCGGGACCGGCTGGAGGAACGCGCCGGCAAGCCGGGCCCGCCGCTGGGCATCATGTACCGGGTCGACGGCAGTTCCGACCTGTTCGAGGAGACCCTCGACCACTTCGAGGGCTACCGTAAGTCGAGTCCGGTCCGGATCGGCAACGGCGCCGCCGACCAGCTGCAGCTCGACATCTACGGCGAGGCCCTGGATGCTGCCTGGCTGGGAGAGCAGATGCAGCCGACCGTCGCTGACCGGGGCTGGCGGGACATCAGGAAGATGCTCGACTGGCTGTGCGAGAACTGGGATCAGCCGGACGAAGGGATCTGGGAGACCCGCGGTGGCCGCAAGCCGTTCATGTACGGGCGGATGATGTCCTGGGTTGCCTTCGACCGTGCCATCCGGGTCGCGACGGAACGAGCCAAGCCAGCCGACTTGCCGCGCTGGACGAAGCAGCGCGACCTGCTGTACGAGACGGTCATGGATAAGGGCTGGAACAAGTCGCTGAAGGCGTTCGTCCAGTCCGAGGGCAGCGACGTCCTGGACGCATCGATGCTGCTGATGCCATCCGTCGGGATGATCGCGCCCTCGGACGAGAAATGGTTGTCCACCCTGGCCGCGATGGAGAAGACGCTCGTCTCCGACAGCCTGGTCTACCGCTACGACCCCAGGGCCTCGCCGGACGGGCTGCGCGGCGGCGAGGGGACGTTCTCTCTCTGTACGTTCTTCTACGTGGGCGCGCTGACCAGGGTCGGGCGGCTGGACGACGCCCGGCTGGTGTTCGAGAAGATGCTCACCTACAGCAACCACCTCGGGCTCTTCTCTGAGGAAATCGGCCTGACCGGCGAGCAGCTGGGCAACTTCCCGCAGGCCTTCACGCACCTGTCGCTGATCAACTCAGCCGTCATCCTTGACCAGCATCTGGATGCCGCCGCCGGGCTCGCCCGGCGCGCGGCCTGATCAAACAGGGGGAGAGTTACCGCAATGCCAACAACTGCCTGGCGGTTCCCGGGTACTGAGGGAGCTGACACCGCGGTGTTCAAGCTGAAGCAGCTGGACGCCGCAGACCTGATCAACGTGATGGATGTGGCCGTGCTGCGGTGGCCCGATTACGCCTCGGCCCCGACGACCCAGGAGCACGTGACCGAGGAAGGCGGCCGGCTGCACCGCGATGATGCACAAGATGCAGCGCGGCGCGATCGATAGCACCATGATCGACTCGGTCAAGCGCGATCTGGTGCCCGGCACCTCGGCTGTCGTGCTGATGAGCTCGGACGCCAAGATCGATGCCGTCGTGCACGCATTCCAGGACCAGCCGATGGAGCTGGTGCGGACCGACTTGTCGGTGCCGGACCAGGACCGGCTGCGGCTGGCCGCCAACCAGTCGATGGGGCAAGACCCAGGCGGCCCAGGAGGCACCCTGCCGCGCTGACAACTGGCGGTGCTGCATATCCGGGTGGTGAGCCCGCCTGCGATGACAGGACGCCTGGTTGACATCCTGGCCGCCGACGGCGGCGTGCTGAACCTGGTGGTACTGCGCTCGGTTGCGGCGCGGCCAGACGGCGACGCGGTGCAGTTCGACCTGATGAGCAGCTCCGCGAACGCCGTGCTGGCAATGCTGCGCGGGCAGGGCATCGACCGGGACAGCTCGATCATCGTGGAGACGGTGGATGCGGCCATCGTCGACCCGGCCCGCAGGGCCACCTGGCGGCGGGCGTATCACGGTGAGCGCACGCCCGTCTGGGACCTGATCGACGCCCGGATCAATGACGACGCGACCTACGCGCCGAGCTTCTTTGCGCTGCTCATCTTCGCCGCGCTGATCGGCGCGTGCGGCATCCTCACCAACTCGCAGATCCTCATCGTCGGCGCGATGGTGGTCGGGCCGGAGTACAGCGCGATCATCTCGGTTGCGCTCGGCATCGAGCGCCGGGACTGGCACCCGGTGCGCCGCGGGCTGCTCGTGCTGCTCGCCGGTTTCCTGCTCGCGATCGCCGTGACCCTGATTTTCGCGCTGTGCATCCGCTGGTCGGGACGGACACCCGACCTTTACTTGCGCGGCCTGCGGCCAGTGTCCGACTTGATCAATTCGCCGAACTTGTTCTCCGTTGTCGTCGCGGTTGTCGCTGGTCTGGTCGGCGTGGTCTCGCTGACACTGTCGAAGGCCGGTGCGCTGATCGGCGTCTTCATCTCGGTCACCACGATCCCGGCGGCGGCAGACATTGCCGTGTCGGTCGCCTATGGTGCCTGGCGCGAGGCACGTGGGTCGGTCCTGCAGTTGCTACTCAACGTCGGCGTGCTTATCGTCGTGGGCGCGGTGGCGCTGCGTGGCCAGCGCTCCATCTGGCGCCGCTGGAGCAAAGTCTGAGACGGCAGCGGCCGCACCGATGAGTTCTGGCGCGCCTGCCCGTCTGACAGAGCGGAGCGCCGACACCGTACAGGAGCACAACATGACCGATATGCCGGAGATCGTGTCCGCCGAGCAGTGGCAGCAGGATCGGGACGAGTTGCTCACGGCCGAGAAACAGGCCACCCGCACGCTTGACGCGCTCGCTGCGCGCCGACGTCGGCTGCCCATGGTCAAAATCGACACGGAGTACACGTTCGCAACCTCGGCCGGGCCGAAGACGCTGGCCGACCTGTTCGCCGGGCAGCGACAGCTCGTGGTCTACCAGTTCATGGACAACGGGCCGGACGCCTACTGCCCGGGCTGCACCCACTTCACGAACAACGTCGCCGACCTGGCCACGCTGGCCGAGGCCGGTGTTGCCTGGGTGACAGTGTCCACCATGCCGCTCGCCCAGATCGAGGCATACAAGGCGCGGAAGGGCTGGACACTGCCGTTCGTGTCATCGCACGGCACGACGTTTGCCGGCGATTGCGGCGCCGACGGCGGTTTCATGCTGACCGTGTTCCTGCGTGATGGCACAGACGTCTACCGGACCTACAGCACGACCGCTCGCGGCGTAGACCGGCTCTTGTTCGTCAACAACATTCTCGACCTGAGCCCGTACGGACGCCAGGAAGACTGGGAGGACTCCCCGCCCGGCTGGCCGCAGAATCCGACCTACGGCTAGCTCAGCCGGCGCGTGCCGGCGGTCATGGCTTTGAGTTGAGCGAATGACTCCCGGATGACATGCGGCAGGTCGGCCTGTCCGGCCAGGCTGGCCCAGCGTCCGAACGCGATCTTGAAGACAGCGATCCCGGCTTCGGCCGCCAGGCTCGCGGCTGGCTCTGTGACGCCGCGCTGGCGCAAGGCGCCGGTCATTGCCGTGGCGAGCGCTGCCAGCTTGATCAGTTCGCGTTCGTGCAGTTCAGCGTTCGCGGCGATGACGGACTGACGCTGCCAGGCGTAATCGCGGCGCGCCTCGAACAGGGCGCCGGCCGCCTCAAAGGCGGCGGCAACCGCATCGATCGGCGCGGCGGACTCCGGAGTGCTGACCAGGGTGCGGACCAGGAATTCCTGCAGCTGGACAGCGCCCGCGAACAGTACCTCCCGCTTATCGGCGAAATGCCGGAAGAACGTCCGCTCGGTCAGCCCGGCCCGGGCCGCGATCTCTGCCACCGTGGTCTGGTCGAACCCGCGCTCGACGTACAGCTCCATCGCCGCCCGCTCGAGCCGGCCGCGCGCATCTGGCTCCCACCGACTCATGCGCCGATCATACGCTGACGTCAGCGACTGACATCGCAGTGTTATAGTGATGACAGTAACTGACATCGACCTGGAGGTTGTCATGCGCGTATTCGTCACCGGCGCGTCCGGCTGGATCGGTTCCGCCGTCGTTCCCGAGCTCCTCGGCGCCGGCCATCAGGTCACCGGGCTGGCCCGCTCCGATGCCTCGGCCGCTGCCCTTGCCGCCGCCGGGGCGCAAGTGCAGCGGGGCACTCTTGATGATCTCGACAGCCTGCGGGAGGCGGCGGCCGCGTCGGACGGCGTGATCCACCTCGCGTTCAAGCATGACCTTGCCTTCACGGGGGCCTTCCAGACCGCCGCAGATGCGGATCGCCGCGCTGTCGAGATTTTCGGCGACGCGCTCGCGGGTTCCGACCGGCCGCTGGTCATCGCCTCCGGGACGCTCGGGCTTGCAGCCGGACGGGTCGCGACCGAGCGCGACGGGCACGACCTCGGCCCGGCGGCTGCCGCCATGGGCAGCGGTCCGCAGACCCGGCATGCGACTGCCGAGCTGGTGCTCTCCCTTGCCCACCGCGGCGTCCGGTCGTCCGTCATGCGGCTCCCGCCGACGAATCACGGCGACGGGGATCACGGGTTCATGGCGACCATCGTCGGCATCGCCCGCGACAAGGGCGTCTCCGGCTATCTCGGCGACGGAGCTAATCGCTGGCCAGCGGTGCACCGCCTCGACTCCGCGCACCTATTCCGGCTCGCGCTCGAGGGCGCCCCGGCGGGATCGACCCTGCACGCCGTCGCCGACGAGGGCGTGCCGATCCGCGATGTCGCCGAGGTGATCGGGCGGCATCTCGACGTGCCGGTAGTGTCCATCCCGGCCGAGGACGCGGCCGGGCATTTCACCTGGCTGGCCGGCTTCATCGGGATGGACAGCCCGGCGTCGAGCACGCTGACCCGGGAGCTGCTGGGATGGCAGCCAACCCAGCCCGGTCTCCTCGACGATCTCGACAAGGGTCACTACTTCGGCCAGCCGTAACCACCCGCTCGCCTGGTGCGGTCAGGGTGAGAGAGGCCCTCACCCGACGGGCCGCTCAGTGCAGCTGCCCAGTTGCCGGTGATAATCGCCGGCCGCTGCGAGCAGCTCGCTGTGCGTGCCGCGCTCGGTCACCCGGCCGCGGTCCAGGACCACGATCTCGTCCAGGTCGGCGGCCGCCAGGCTGGCCAGGTCATGGGTGACCAGGAGGACGGCCCGGCCGGCCGTGACGGCCATCAGGTCGGCGGTCAGCGCATCGGCCGTCGCCTGGTCCAGGCTGGCCGTCGGCTCGTCCAGGATCATCACCGCGGGATCGGCTAGCAGTGCCCTGGCCAGGGCCAGCCGCTGCCGCTCGCCGCCGGACAGGGCCGCGCCGCGGGCCCCGGCGGGCGTGTGCAGTCCGAGCGGCAGCGTCCGGATCCAGGGCAGCAGCCCGGCCCGCGCGACGGCGTCGGTGAGCTCGTCGTCGGTGGCGTCCGGTTTCGCTAGCCGCACGTTGGCCGCGATCGAGGTATCGAAGACGTGCGGATCCTGCGGGCAGCCGCCGATCAGCGTGCGCATCTGGTCGCTGTCGTAGCTGGCCAGATCGTGCCCGCCGAGGGTGGCCGAGCCACCCGCCAGCTCGCAGAATCGCAGCAGCACCGCGGCGGCGGTCGATTTCCCGGCCCCGTTCGGGCCGACGAGCGCGACCCGCCTGCCCGGCGCCAGATCGAGGTCAAGTCCGTCGAGCGCGAGCGGTCCGTCCGGCCGGTACCGGACCTGGGCACCGCGCAGCGACACCGTCACCGGCCGGCCCGGCAGCGGCCGTGGAGCGGCTGGCTCGCGGACCGGGACCGGGGCGTCGAGCACGGCACAGACGCGGCCGCCGGACGTACGGGCCTGGCCGAGTTGCTGGGCCGCAGCGGGCAGCGCGGCGACTGCCTCGAACGCGGCGAGCGCGGTCAGGGTCAGCACCGCGAGCGGGACCCGGCTGAAGGTGCCGTCCGCGACGGCGACGACGCCGAGGACGAGCACGCCCCACAGCGTCAGACCGGCGGCGAGCGCACCGAGGCCGGTACCGAGTCCGGACACGCCTGCAGACCTGCGGGCCAGCCCGGTCAGCTCAGCGTCGGCCGCCCGGATCCGGGCCAGGCTGGCCTGCTCGGCCCCGAAGGCCTGCACGTCTGCCGCGCCATCCAGCAGGTTGGCCAGGCTGGCCGCCAGGTCACCGCGCGCCTGACTGGTCCGCCGCCGGGCCCGCCCGTCGGCCAGGGCGCTGATCACCGGGACCGCGACGCCGGCCACGATCAGGCCAGCCGCCAGTACGCCAGCGGCCGGCGCCAGGATGAGCAGGCACACCGTCACGGCGCCCGCCCCGACGATGGCGGCGGTCAGCGGCGGTGAGAGGCCCCTGATGTACAGGTCCTGCACCGAGTCGACATCGGATACCAGGCGGGTCAGCAGGTCACCGGACCGGAACGCCTGCAGCCCGGCCGGCGCCAGCCGTTCCAGCCGCCGGTAGATCGTGACGCGCACGTCGGCCAGCACCCGGAAGGCCACGTCATGGGACCCGAGGCGCTCGGCGTACCGGAAGACGCCCCGGCCGACGCTGAACCCGCGGACCGCGACAACCGCTCCGGTAATGGCCACGATGTTCGGATGCTGCGACGCGCGCGCCAGCAGGAAGCCCGACGTCGCGAGCAACGCCACGGCACACCCGGTAGCGGCCGCGCCGGCCAGCACGGCCAGCACCAGCCGGCCTCGCATCGGCGCTGCAAGCCGGATCAGCCGCAGCAGCGCCTCGGTGCGCCGTGGCGAGCCTGGTATCGCTGTCATCACCGGCCTGCCGTCATCGGATGGCCGCCGTCACCGGGTCAGCGACTGTCATCGGGTACCTGCGGTTTCCTGATTGTCGGGGGGCCGGACGGCGGGCTGCACCGGGCCGTCGGCGGCGATCAGCGGTGCCGAGCTGACCGCCCGCAGGTCGGCGGCCGACGGGCTGCGGCCCGCGATCTCGCTGCGGCCCGGCTCGATCTGGTCCGGCACCAGCCGGCCTGCGTTCAGCCGGATCTCCCTGTCGGCCGGCCCTCGCAGCAGTCCGGCATGACTGACTATCAGCACGGTCCGGCCGGCCATCAGCATGGCGATGACGCCGCCGATCTCGGCGGCGGCAGCTGGGTCGAGATGAGCGGCCGGCTCGTCCAGCAGAACCAGCGGGGCGTCCCGCAAGAACGCCCGGGCCAGCGCGATGCGCTGCCGCTGGCCAGCCGACACGTTCAGGCCGCGCTCGGCGAGCTGGGCCTGCAGGCCGCCGGGCAGTTCGGTGATGAAGTCCTCGCAGCCCGCCAGCCGCATGGCTTTCTCGATGGCGCTCGGAGCAGCATGCGGACGCCCGAGCGCTATGTTCTCGGCCACGGTCCCCGCAAACAAGTACGGCTGCTGCGGCACCCAGGCGATCTGCCGTCGCCACAGACCCGGTTCCGTGCCGGCGATGCTGACCTCGCCCGCGGTGATGTCGCCCGAGGTCGGCAGGGCGAACCGCAGCAGCAGGGCGAGCAGCGAGCTCTTGCCGGCCCCGCTCGGCCCGGTGATCAGCACGTGCTCGCCCGGCTCGATGGTCAGGCTGATCTCGGCCAGGGCAGCATGGTCGCGGCCGGCATACTGCAGCGTCACCTCACTCAGGCGTACCGGCTGCGCCGCCAGGTCCGGAACGGGCCCGCGGCGCAGCATCGGGGGCGGCGCCGCTGCCAGCGGGGTCTCGAGAATCTCGAAGACGCGCCCGGCCGCCGCGGTTCCTTCCGCGCTGGCGTGGAACTGCGCGCCGACGTTGCGCAGCGGCAGGTAAGCCTCCGGGGTGAGGAGCAGGACCAGCAGTGCAGTGTCATACCCGACGTGCCCGGCCAGCAGCCGCAGTCCGATCTCGACCGCGACAAGGGCGGTGGCCAGCGCTGCGGCAAGCTCGAGCACCAGCGCGGACAGGAACGCCACCCGCAATCCGGCCATGGTCGCGCTGCGGTGCTGATCGGTTGCCGACCTGATCGCCTCCGCCTGTGCCTTCGCGCGGCCGAACAGCTTCAGCGTCGGCAGCCCCGCCACCACGTCCAGGAAGTGGCCGCTGAGAGCGGCGAGCAGCCGCCACTGCCGCTGCGTGTGCGCCTTGGTGTGCAGTCCGACCAGCACGGCGAACAGCGGGATCAGCGGCAGCGTCGCCGCGATGACCAAAGCCGAGATCCAGTCGGCCATCGCGACCCTGGCCAGCACGGCCAGCGGCACCAGGCAGCCCAGCACCAGCTGCGGCAGGTACCGGGCGAAATACGGGTCCAGTGCGTCCAGTCCCTTGGTCGCCAGCGCAGTGATCTCGCCGGCCTGCTGACCGGTCAGCCACGACGGGCCGAGCCGCAGCGCGTGCCCGCTGAGGGCGCGGCGCAGCTGGGACTTGACCGACGCGGCGGCGCGCAGCGCGGCTGCCTCCGCACCGAAGGACGCGGCCGCCCGCGCAACCAGGACGACAACCAGAGTGATCAGCGTGCCGCGCAGCGCCGCCAGGCCGGTGCCGAGCGCGGCGCCGGACAGCGCGCGGGCGAGCAGGGTGGCTTGCGCCAGGATCAGGCCGGTGGTCACCAGGCCCAGGGCAATGGTGATGACCAGGTAGCCACGGGCGGCGCGAGCGTACCGCAGCAGCCGGGGATCGAACGGCCGCGGCCGGCCGGCCCGGCTGCCGGGTCCGGCCATACCGGTCATTCCCGGCCGCCGCGCTTGCTGCCGCCGATCCTGGGCCGCGGCAGCTGCCAGCGCCTGCGGCGGGCCGGGTGCTGCGCCCTAGCGCTCGCGGCCGGCGGTGACGCGGTCGCTCCGGCCTGGCGCCCGGCCATCGCCATGGTCGCGGACACGGCGGGCCGCGGAGTCGTCGGAGCAGCCGACCGGAAGGACTTGTCGCTGATCCGGCGCCGGAATACGTAATAGGTCCAGGCCTGGTACGCCAGCACGATTGGCAGCAAGACGAGCGCGATGACGGTCATGACTTTGAGCGAGTACGGCGTGGATGCGGTGTTGCGCGCCGTGAGGCTGAAGGCCGGGTTCGTGCTCGACACCATGACCCGCGGGTACAGGTCGACGAAAATGGTGATGATCGACACCGCGATCGTCACGGTGGTCGCGGCGAAAGCCCATCCTTCGTGCCCCCGGACGAGCATCCAGGCGGCCAGCACGGCGAGGGCGACGAGCAGCTCGACCGGATTGAGGAACCCGCCGCCGCCGGCGGTCACGTGGGTCCAGCCGACGAAGGCCAGCACGATCAGCGCGGTCAGCGGCGCGATGCGGCGGGCCAGCTTGGCGGCCCGGACCCGGACGGCGCCGGCCGTCTTCAGGGCAATGAAGGTCGCGCCGTGCAGCAGGCACAGCGCGACGAGGGTCACGCCGGTGAAGATCCCGTACGGCTGGAACAGGTCCCAGAAGCTGCCGGTGAACTCGTGGTTTGCGCCGATCGGCAGGCCGTGCAGCAAGTCGCCCAGGATCATGCCGATCACGAACGGCGCCAGCAGGCTCGCCACGGTCAGCAGCCGGCTCCAGGTGCGCCGCCAGCGCCAGGCCGGACTCTTGTCGCGGTACTCGAACGACACCCCGCGCAGGATCAGCGCGGCCAGCATCACCACGATCAGCAGGTACGCGCCGGAGAACAGCGTCGCGTACCAGCCAGGGAACGCGGCGAACATGGCCGCGGCCGCGACGACCAGCCAGACCTCGTTCCCGTCCCACAAGGGCCCGATCGTGCTCATCACGGTCCGGCGGCCGGGCTCGTCCCTGCCGATGACGCTGTGCAGCATGCCGACGCCCATGTCGAAGCCCTCGAGGACGAAGAACCCAGTCCACAGGACGGTGATGAGGATGAACCAGAACGGGACGAATGCCATCGCTGACCTCAGTACTCCATCGCCGGTACGGGTTCGCCGGCCTTGGTATCTGCTGGCGCTGGCGGCAGTTCCTTGCGCGAGTACCGCAGCATCAGCACCAAGTCGACGGTGCCGAGAGCGCCGTACAGCAGCACGAAGGCGAGCACGCTGATCCACAGCTCGGTCGTGCTGACCGATGGGGACAGGCCGTTCTTGGTGAGCATGATGCCCTGCACGATCCAGGGCTGCCTGCCGCTCTCCGTCAGCAGCCAGCCTGCCGTGTTGATGAGGAACGGCAAGATGACCATCCACTGCGCGACCCACAGGAACCGCCTGGACGTGCCCAGTTTCCGGCGCCGGTTCAGCCACAGCCCCCACAGCGCGACCAGGACCACGATGACGGCGAGATAGGCCATCACCCGCATGGACCAGTACTGGATGAAGACGCTCGGCACGTAGTTGCCAGGGCCGAACTTCGCCGCGTACTGGTTCTGCAGCGGGGTCATCCCGATGACCTTGCCGTTCCAGTGGTTGGTGGCCAGCAGCGACAGCAGGTGCGGGATCGACAGGATCTGGGTGGGTGTGTGGTCGTTGTTGCCGCCGCCGATCTGGATCAGCGAGAACGAGCACGGCTGGCAGGTAGTCCACTGCGCTTCCGCCGCGGCGATCTTCATCGGCTGGTAGGTAGCCTCGATCACGCCCAGCTCGTCGCCGACCAGCATGGCGAACAAGATCGCGGGAACCAGGACTACGAGTGCGAGCCGCGCCGACCGGCCGAATACCGCGCGGTCGCCGCCGCGCCGCAATTGCCAGGCAGATACCGCCAGCATCACCGCGGCACCGGTGACCAGCGAGGCGAAAATGACCTTGGCATAGCTCCAGACGAAGACCGGGTTGGTGAACAGGGCCCAGATGTCGTTCAGCTCGGGCCCGTGCGTGACGGGGTTGGTGACAAAGCCGACGGGGTGCTGCATCCAGGAGTTCGCGGCCATGATGAACGCCGCGGACAGCATCGCGCCCGCGGCGACCAGCCAGATGGTGGCCAGGTGCACCCGCCGCGACAGCTTGTCCCATCCGAAAAGCCACAATCCGAGGAACGTGGACTCGAGGAAGAATGCCGCGAGTCCCTCCATCGCCAACGGGGCGCCGAAGATGTTGCCGACCAGCCGGGAGTACGCCGACCAGTTCATGCCGAACTCGAATTCCTGGACCAGCCCGGTGACGACGCCGATCGCCACGTTGATGACCAGCAGCGTGCCGAAGAACCGCGTCAGCCGCAGGTACTCCGGGCTGCCGCGCCGGTGCCAGGCCGTCTGAAGCAGCGCGGTCAGGAAGGCGAGGCCGATGGTCACCGGGATGAACAGGAAGTGATTGACCGAGGTGAAGGCGAACTGCCACCTGGCGAGGTCCTCCCGCATCTAACCCCTTCCAGGCATCACCCGCGACAGGCGGCCGGGTGTGACGAGACAGTCGTGTGAGGGGTGTCTTCCCGCGCTCCGTCGGATCCTCGTCACCCCTCGCGGGTGATCTTCCCGGCGGGCGGAGCCGGGAACGATGCGGGGCACGAGCGGGAGAGCTCGGCTGGACGGTTGTCAGCATGAAGGACGACTGGAACACCATCGTCGCGGGCCTGCTGCCGGCAATCACCCGGCGCGGGTGAGTTATCCGCCGCCCGCCGAGCCAGGATCACTAGTGGACTGCCGTAGGTGCAGTGACAGACCGGGCAGGGGGACTTGTGAGCGCGCCGCCCGACCCGCTCGAGCTCCTGAGATCACGGAGCTACATAACCCTGCTGGTGCTCGCCGCGGTCATCGGGGTGCCGGTCTCGGCAGCGGCTTACTTCTTTCTCGCGCTGGTCAGCAAACTGCAGACCTGGATTTTCACCAGCCTCCCGAGCGGCCTCGGCTTCCACGGCGAGCCGCTGTGGTGGCCGGTGCTGCCGTTGCTGCTCGCCGGGGTCCTGGTCGCGCTGACCATCCAGCACCTCCCCGGCCGGGGCGGCCACTCACCAGCCGACGGGTTCAAAGTGGGCGGCGGCCCGCCGGTTCCGGCTGAGCTTCCCGGCATCTTGCTCGCGGCGCTCGCGACGCTGAGCCTGGGCGTGGTACTCGGGCCGGAGGCGCCCATGGTCGCGCTCGGCGGCGGTCTCGGCGTCATCGCCGTCCGGCTGGTCAAACGTGACGCTCCGCCCCGAACGGCCACGGTGATGGCCGCTGCCGGCAGCTTTGCCGCCATCAGCACGTTGCTGGGCTCTCCGCTGCTGGGGGCATTCCTGCTGATGGAAGCCTCCGGACTGGGCGGAGCCATGCTGGAACTCGTGCTGGTACCCGGACTGCTTGCCGCCGGAATCGGCTCGCTGGTTTTCATCGGCCTGGATGCCTGGACCGGACTCGGTACTTTCTCGCTGGCGATTCCGCACCTGCCGCACGTCGCGTCACCGACCGGCGCCGGATTCGGCTGGGCGCTGGTCATCGGCCTGGCCGCCGTCGTGCTCGGCTCCGCGATCCGGTACCTCGGGCTGTTCCTGCGGCCGTATGTCGAGCGGCGGATGCTGCTGGCCACCCCGGCGGCCGGCCTGGTGGTCGCGGGACTGGCGATCCTGTTCGCCGCCGTGACCGGCAAAGGATCCTCCGAGGTCCTGTTTTCCGGGCAGACCGCACTCGGCCCGTTCGTCGGCAGGAGCGCCAGCTACACCGTCGGCGCCCTGCTGCTGCTGATCGGCTGCAAGGGGGTGGCCTATGGGGTGTCGCTGAGCAGCTTCCGCGGCGGACCGACGTTTCCGGCCAGTTCCTCGGCGCGGTAGGCGGCGTGGCGCTGTCGCACCTGCCCGGCTTGCCGCTAGTCGACGGGGTGGCCATGGGCATTGGCGCGATGACCGCGGTCATGCTCAGGCTGCCGCTGACCTCGGTGCTGCTGGCCGCGTTGCTGGTGTCGCCGGACGAACTGCAGGTCATGCCACTGGTAATCGTGGCGACCACGGTCGCGTACGTGGCCTCGGCCAGGTTTGCCCCGGCCCCGGCCCCGGCAGCGGCGCCTGCCGGGGCCGCGGGCCAGCAGCCCGCGGATGGTGGCGCGGCTACCACAAGCGCACCAGGGCACTGATCACCAGGTAAATCCCGACGATCACGGCCACGGCCACGATGAGCTGCCGCGCGTGCCTGGCCAGCCAGTCCTGCGCACTCTGCAGCCGTGCTTTCCCCGTCGCTGGGAGGGCTGCCGTTCGAGCCGGCGGTGCCCGCAGCGGCCGCGGCCGCCGTCGCCCAGCTGGGCGATCTCGGCCTCGACGTCTGTGAGGACGAGCCCGACCTGACCGGCGCGGATCAGGTGTTCGAGATCTGGCGGGCCTTCCTGTTTGCCCTCTCGCTGGGCGAGCTCTACGACAGCGACGGGGCGCGCATGAAGGCGACCGTGCGCTGGAACGTCGAGCGTGGCCGCGCACTCTCGGCGGCGGATCTGACCGCGGCTACACGCCTGCACACCGAGGTCTGCGCGCGCGTCCGCGCCTTCTTCGACCGGTACGACTACCTGGCCTGTCCTGTCACCCAGGTCGAGCCGTTCCCGGTCGACACGGAGTATCCGACCGAGGTCGCCGGTGTGGCGATGGGCTCGTACCTGGAGTGGATGCGCTCGTGCTCGCGCATCAGCGTCACCGGGTGCCCGGCGATCTCGATCCCCGCAGGTCTGACGCCGTCCGGGCTGCCCGCCGGTCTGCAGCTGGTCGCCCGGCCATTTGCCGAGCGGGCGCTGCTCGAGGCGGCCCACGCGCTCGACGGCCTCGTGGGCTACTCCGGGCTCGTGCCGCCGGCCGCGGTGGACGTTCGGTGAAGCCGCGCCGGGCGGGCGGCCCGGTGCAGTAGCATCGGCCGATGGAAGGCAGCCGGTTCGACCTGGTCGTGCTGGGCTCCGGGCCCGCCGGTCAGAAGGCCGCGATCCAGGCGGCCAAGGTCGGCGCCTCGGTGGCCGTGGTCGAGCGCCGCGACACGCTCGGCGGCGTGTGCGCCAACACCGGCACGATCCCGTCGAAGACGATGCGCGAGGCGACCATCTACCTCGCAGGCCTGTCAGAGCGCGGGCTCAACGGGCAGAGCTACCGGGTGAAGACGGAGGTCACGTTCAAGGACATCCACTGGCGCACCCCGAAGGTGATCGCGCGCGAGGAGGACGTGATCCGAGACCAGCTCGCCCGCAACCACATCCGCGTGCTGCCCGGCCAGGGCCGCCTGGCCGGCACGAACCACGTCGAGGTGTCCGACCTGCAGGGCGGCCTGCGCACCGTCGAGGCCGACCCGATCGTGATCGCGACCGGCACGACGCCGGCCCATCCTCCGGGGGTCGAGTTCGACGAGGGCACGATCCTCGACTCGGACGGCATCCTGCTCCTGTCGCGCATCCCCTCGACCCTGGTCGTCGTCGGCGCCGGGGTGATCGGGATCGAGTACGCCTCGATCTTCGCCGCCCTCGGCACCCGCGTCACCGTCGTCGAGAAGCGCGAGCGGCTGCTGGAGTTCTGCGACAACCAGATGGTCGAGGCGCTGCAGTACTACCTGCGCGACCTGGGGCTCGTGTTCCGGCTGGGCGAGACGGTGACGTCGGTCGAGAAGCACGACGGCGGCACGCTGACGACGCTCGCAAGCGGCAAGCGGATCGCGGCCGACGCGGTCATGTACTCCGCCGGCAGGCAGGGAGCGACGGCCGGTCTGTGCCTGGAGGAGGCCGGCATCGAGGTCGACTCGCGCGGCCGCATCAGCGTCGACGAGCACTACCGCACCGCGGTCGAGCACATCTACGCGGTCGGCGACGTGATCGGCTTCCCCAGCCTCGCGTCGGCCTCGTTCGAGCAGGGCCGGCTGGCCGCCGCGCACGCCTTCGGACTCGACACGCGACCGATGCGCGACCTGCTTCCGATCGGCATCTACACGATCCCCGAGATCAGCTACGCCGGCCGCACCGAGGAGGAGCTGACCGGCGACGGCATCCCCTACGAGATCGGCGTCTCGCGCTACCGCGAGCTCGCCCGCGGTCAGATCCTGGGCGACTCGGTCGGCATCCTCAAGCTGCTGGTCGCGCCGGACTCGCGCACGATCCTGGGTGTGCACGTGTTCGGCACCGCCGCAACCGAGCTCGTGCACATCGGCCAGACCGTGATGGGCCTCGGCGGGACGGTCGACTACCTGATCGACCAGGTGTTCAACTACCCGACGCTGGCCGAGTCCTACAAGGTCGCCGCCCTGGACGCCACCAACAAGCTGCGCGCACTCAACCGGCTGTCCGTCTAGCCCCCGGTGCGCTCGAGCACGACGACCGGGATCTCGCGCGTCGTGCGTGTCTGGTACACCGCATAGTCGGGGAAGACGGTGGTCATCGTCTGCCACAGCCGCGGCTTCTCGTCGGGGCCGGCGGGGTGGGCGCGGGCGTGGAAGCGGTCGCCCTTCACCTGCACCTCCACCTCGGGATCGGCCAGCAGGTTGAGGTACCAGCTCGGGTGGTTGGGCGCGCCGCCGCGGGAGGCGACGACGAGCAGGCGGTCGCCGTCGCGGCCGTAGATCAGCGGCAGCGTGTGCGCCTCGCCCGTCCTGCGGCCGCGCGTTGTCAGGAGCAGGGTCGGCCGGCCGTTCCAGTTGTGCCCGTCCTCGCCGTCGGTCTCGAGATAGCGCTCGACGTGGTCTGCGAACCAGGGCCGCGGTGCGGACTCAGCCATGCCTTCAGGTTAGCCCTGAGTGCTCCCCGCCGGTGCAGGTCGCGGGGCCGGCGGTGGGGCGCCGGCCCCGCGCGCCAGGAGCGCTGCCCCGAGGCTCGACACGCCCAGGCTGATCAGGGCCGACGCGACGATCGCCGCGCCCTCGCCCGGCTTCAGGATCCGCTCTGCCAGCCCGAGGGCGACCACACCCGCCGGCAGCCCCAGCTGGGCCGAGGCGAGGAGGCCGCTGCCAAACGGCATCCGCATCAGCCGCGCGACCGCGATATGGCAGAGCACGATCGCGGCGGTGAGCATCGCAACGAGCGCGAGGTCGGAGCGCGACGAGCCGAGCGCGCGGAAGTCGAGCTTCGCGCCGAGCGTGACGAAGAAGAAGGGCACGAAGAACCCCTGGGCGAGCCCGACCAGCTGCTGGGTCAGGCGGCGGGGCTCGCCGGCGAGCGCCACGATCATCCCGGCGGCGAAGCCGGCGATCAGGATGCTCGTGCCGAACCTCGTCGCGAGCGCGGCGAGGCCGAAGAGCACGAGCAGCGAGACGCGCAGGTCGAGCGCCCATCCCCGCTGCTGCGATCCCGTGCGCAGGGCGACGACGACGCGCTCGCCGCGGTAGGCGTGCAGGATCGCGAACAGGGCCACCGCCGCACCCACCACCAGCACCCCGCCGCCCGCGATCCGAAGCGCGTTCGCCGGGGTAAGCGCCACCGGCAGCGCGACGATGCTCGCGATGTCGACCAGCGCGATCCAGGTGGTCGCGACCAGCATGTCCTCTCCCGTGAGGCCGCGCTCCTGGATGATCGGCATCACCACGGCCGAGCTCGACGCCGCCAGCAGGAGCACGAAGATCGCCGGATGCCCGACGCCCGAGACATCCGCGAGCAGCCAGCCTGCGGGCACGGCGATCACGAACGAGAGCACCGCCGCGATCGTGGCTGTGCGCAGCGCGCCCCGCAGGCCGCGGTCGCGCAGCGGCAGGTGGGTGCCGACCACGAACATGAGCATCGCGAAGCCGACGGCCAGAGGAACACCACCGTCGGATCGGCGGTGTCGATGTCGGCCAGGCCGGTTCTGCCGACGAGGACACCCGCGGCGATCTCGCCGACGACCACGGGGACGGCGAGCCGCGTCGCCCCCGAGAGCAGCGGGCCGACCAGGCCACAGGCGACGATCAGTGTGAGGATGCCGAAGGTCATTCGCGCTGAGGGCGATAGTGTGACCGCATGCGCGCAATCGTGCTCGAGGAGCCCGGCCGCCTGGTCGAGCGCGAGGTGGCCGACCCGGTGGCGGGAGACGGCGAGGTGGTGATCGAGGTCGCCGCCTGTGGCGTCTGCCGCACCGACCTGCAGATCGTCCAGGGTGACCTCGCCATGCGCCGCCGGCCGCTCATCCCCGGCCACCAGGTCGCCGGCCGCATCGCCGGCACCGGCGAGCGGGTGGGCGTGGCCTGGCTGCACGGCGCCGACGGCACCTGCCCGGCCTGCCGGCGCGGCCTCGAGAACCTGTGCCCGAACGCCGAGTTCACCGGCTGGACGACTGACGGGGGCTACGCCGAGCTGATCGCCGCCCGGCGCGACTTCGTGTTCGCCCTGCCGGACGGGTTCACCGACCTGCAGGCGGCGCCGCTTCTGTGCGCGGGCATCATCGGCTATCGGTCGCTGCGCTTGGCCGGGGCGGATGCGGGCGGGCGGCTCGGCCTGTTCGGCTTCGGATCGTCCGCGCACCTCGCCATCCAGGTCGCGCGTCACCGCGGCTGCGAGGTGGCCGTGTTCACCCGCTCCCAGCGCGAGCGCAAGCTGGCCGACCGGCTGGGCGCGGTGTGGACCGGGGGCTACGACGACCCACCCCCGTGGCCGCTCGACTGCGCCGTCACGTTCGCGCCGGTGGGATCCGTGGTGGTGGCGGCGCTGCGGGCGCTCGCGCCGGGAGCGACGGTGGCGGTGAACGCGATCCACCTCGACGAGATGCCCGCGTTCTCCTACGACCTCCTGTGGCAGGAGCGCGTGCATCCGCTCGGTCGCGAACTTCACCCGCCGCGACGCCACCGAGTTCCTGGCGCTCGCGGCCGAGATCCCGATCGAGGCGCAGGTGCAGGCGTTTCCGCTGGCCGCCGCCGGCGACGCGCTCGACCGGCTGGCCGCCGGCGCGATCAGCGGATCGGCCGTGCTGACCGTCGGCTGACGCAGTAGGCTGCGAGGCGTGATCGCCCCGGCAGCCTCCGCATGAGCTACTCGATCGTCCACATCGACGACATCGAGCCCAGCGGCCCCGGTGGCGCCGTGCGCTTCGTCCGCCGCGAGCTCGGGGTCAGCGCGTTCGGCATCAACCGGTTCGACCTGCCGCCCGGCCGCGAGGGCAGCGAACACGACGAGGCGGGCACCGGCCAGGAGGAGGTCTCGGTCGTGATCCGCGGCGGCGGCCACTGGCGGGTCGACGGCGAGCTGGTCGCGGTGCGCGAGGGGTCGTTCATCCGCTTCGATCCCGCCGCCACGCGCTGCCCGGTGGCCGGCCCCGACGGGATGGCGTTCATCTCGGTCGGATCCCCGCCCGGCGCGTACGCCCCGCACGGCCCGTTCTGAAGCGTTCGAGGTAGATGGGACAGTTCCAGAGTGGCTCTGGGAGCGAGCTCGCGGAATCTACTCGCGCCGTGGTTCACACTGCTACCGGCGAACGGTTCACATGGAGCCGTCAAGGCCACTCGTGGGTTCGAATCCCACCCCCCGGCGCTTGAAGGCGTCGCCGCTCAGGCCGTCCGCGCCAGCAGAAGCTCGGCCACCTCCACGTACCGTGCCGCTCCGACCGACGCCCAGAACGCCACCGCGCGACGCAACTCGGCCTCGCCGTCGGCGCGATCGCCGGCACGGATGCTTTCACGTGCCGCCAGCATCCTGGTCAGGGCCTCCTCCGGTCTGGCCCCGATCTCGGCCAGTTCGTGTGCCGCCTCCGTATAGCGGCCCTGGCCGATCAAGCTGGCCGTGGAGAGCCACCGGGACGGACCGGTCGCCTCGAGCACAGAAAGCCTCTCCGGCTGGTCGGTCAACGCGAGCGCCAACGCAAACCCGGTCGACCAGTAGCTCCCCTGCACCGTGTCGGGAGCGGCTTCGACCAGCTCGTCGAACAGTTCGGCCACGCGCCGACTCGCGTCGCTGTCGCCGCTCGTCGACGCGATCATGGCGGCATCGGACAGCGTCGGAAACAGCATCTGCGCCTCACCCGATCGCCGGGCGAAACCGAGTGCCGCATCCGCCAGGGCCTGGACACCGGCCTCGCCGCGGGCCGCCCGCATCTTCGCGCGGGTGATCTGTGCAGGAGTCTCCATGTAGTGCGGCCCCACCCGCTCCACCCACCGGTCGAGGCGCACGAACGCGTCATCCGCGGCATCCCAGTCGCCGCTCAGGAATGCAAGGATCCCCAGCTCGGTCTCGAACCAGGCCAACTGGAAGTCGATCCCGAAGCGGCGCGCCACCTCGGCTCCGCGGCTCTCCAGCTCGGCGGCTCGACTCAGATCGCCGAGCTCCCCGACTGTGCTGGCCAGATTCTTGCACCCACGGATGATTCCCTCGACCGCGTTGATCCGCTCGGCGATCTCGAGGCTCGCTTCCATGTCGGCCAATCCGGCGATGTCGCCACGATGGGCGACACGGGCCACGCCACGGGTGTTCAATACGTGGCAGCGTATGTCGTCCAGGTCGAAATCCTGGGCGATGCCAAGCGCCCGATCGCAGAGCGCGATCGTCCTGTCGAACTGCAAACCCAGCATCGCGTCGATCGCCAACCGGCTTGCGACGTGCGCCACCGTCGGAGATGGCTCGGCCTGCGCGATCAGGCCGTACGCCCGGGCGAAGGCGGCCGTCGAGTCCTCGCCGTCTCCGGTGTTCCAGTAGTGGAATCCGGCCAGCATCTGGGCCTTGGCGGCCATGCCGAGATCACCGGCCGCCTCCAGGACGTCGCGGGCCTCGAAAAGCCGCTCGATCATCTCCTCGCCGGTGAGACCCAGCCCCGCATCAGCTGTCGCGATCACCAGCCGCGGCCAGTCTGGATCGTCCTTCGGCCACAGCGCCAGCGCCGAATGGTAGTGCTGCTGCGCTGCCGACAGCGAGCTGAGTGCGATCGCCCGATCGGCTGCGTCCCGCAGCGCGAGCCGGGTGCGAAGCTCGAGCTCCTCGGTCGGCTGGCCCGTGTCACGCGCGTACTCCAGCGCCCGCGCGTAGTGGTGCGCCAGCATGTCCGGCACATCGCCGCGGTCGGCCGACACTGACTCGATCCACGCCGCCGCCCGCCGGTGCTTGTCGGCACGCTGGATGCGCGGGATTTGTCCGTAGGCGACGTCGCGCATAAGGACGTGGCGGAAGGCGTACTCCGTGTCGGCAGCCACCGACGATCGTCGCTCCCGCCGCAGCATCTCCCGCCGCTCCAGCGCGTGCAGGTGCGCCTCCGCCTGGTGGCGGTTGATGCCGCTCATCTCTGCCAGCGCACCCAGCCAGACCACCTTGCCCAGCACGGCGGCGTCTTGCAGAAGCCGCTTCTGATCGGCCGGCAGGTCGTCGAGGCGGGCGGCGATCAGCCCCTGCACGGACTCCGGCACCGGCAGGTCCGCGGTCATCGTCAGCCGCCATCGGCCGCTGTCATGCCGCAAGTGGCCGCGGTCGATCAGCATTCGCACGTACTCCTCAGCGTAGAGCGGGTTCCCCGCAGCCGTGTTGAGCAGCATGGCCTGGGTCTCGGCCGGAAGCAGCGCCTGTTCCAGCAGGACCCCTATCAGGCGCGCGATCTCGGAGTCGTCCAGAGGCGACAGCGCCACCGTGAGCGCGTTTCGCTTGCCGCCGCCCCATCCGCCCCGCCGGTCGAGCAGCTCCGGGCGGGCCGTGCAGACGACCAGCATCGGCACGTCACTCGACCAGTCGGCCAGGTGATCGATGAAGTCGAGCAGCGAGTCGTCGGCCCAATGCAGATCCTCGAACACCAGCACCAGTGGATCTTGGTCGGCGAGAGCTTCCAGGAACCGGCGCCAGGCGGCCGCCGCCTCCGCATGGCGATCTCCGCCGGAGCTGCCCGGCTGTTCGAGGCCGGCCAGCGCGCGCAGATGCTCCTCGACCCAGACCGCCTCCGTGGAATCGGGAATCAGATCCGCCACCGTGGCGCGCAGCTTGTCCCCGGCCTCGCGTGCCGTGTCGGTGTCGAGAATGCCCGCCTGCGCCTTCATCATCTCGCCCAGCGCCCAGTACGTGACCCCATCGCCATACGGCAGCGAGCGCCCCTGGCGCCAGGTGATGAAGTCGGGGTCGCGCTCGACCGCCTGCATCAGCTCCCACACCAGCCTGCTCTTGCCGATGCCGGGTACGCCTACCAGCGTCACCAGCTGCACAGCCCGCTCGGAGCGGCAGCGGCGAAGCGCATCGGTCAGCAGATCGACCTCCTGGCCGCGCCCCACCAGCGGCGTGGTCGGCCGCTGCACGACGTCCACGCCAAACCTCGCCCGCACTTCGACAGCCTCCCACACGGGCAGGGGATGCGACTTGCCCTTCGCCACCACCGGTTCCGCCGTCCGGTATGTGATTGCGCGGTCGGTGGCCCGGTGGGTGGTCTCGCCAACGAGGATGCCGTCGACGGGCGCCGCCGTCTGCATCCGCGCCGCCGTGTTCACGACGTCCCCCGATGCCATGCCCTCGCCGCGGGCGGCGTCGGCCCCCAGCACGACCAACGCCTCGCCGGTGTTCACGCCCACGCGAACGTGCAGGTCGAGGCCAGGCTCCTCGTCGTTCAGGCGGGCGATCGCGGCCCGGATCGAGAGCGCCGCCCGCACCGCGCGCTCGGGGTCGTCCTCGTGCGCGACGGGCGCGCCGAAGAGCGCCATCACCGCGTCGCCGATGAACTTCTCGACGGTGCCACCGTACCGCTCCAACTGCTCCCGCAACAGGGCGTGGTAGGGGGCGAGGGTGCCGCGCACATCCTCGACGTCCATGCGTTCGCTGCGGCTGGTGAAGCCCACAAGGTCGGCGAACAACACCGTCACGACCTTGCGCTCCTCGCGCACGGCGGTGATCGTCAGTGAAGCGCCGCAGGCGCCGCAGAACCGAAAACCCTCCGGGCTTTCCTGGCCGCATGTCGGGCAGGTCACGATCGGCTGAGTGTACGACGCGGGCGGTCAGGTGCGTTCAAGACGACGACACCCATCGCCAGATTCTCGCCCAGTACGACCGACTCACCGCCCAGAACACGAGCAAGGGGGCATTGATTAA
>CAVQMG010000023.1:0-71670 GCA_963713585.1 uncultured Actinomycetota bacterium
CGAGTTGTGCCGCAGACCAGGCGACCCCGCGGCATCGGGGAGCAAGCGGGCTCGTCCATACGCCGGCCATGTGTCGGCGACAACCCTGCCATGGCGCCCTCACACGTTGCGGGAGCCTCAATCGTAACGCTGGCGGACAACTCCGAACAGGCCCGTCAAGCTCGCGCGCTCGCAGGTCGCGAACGGATATCAGTCCTGGCAGGAGCGGGTTGACATCGTCGCGATCAACGGTAAGTTGCTACGCAGTCCAGCACCGGGCCACCAAGGCCAGGGAGGTCATCGGGCCGTCGGCCGCGCCGTGTGGCGGCCACCTAGTCTGCTCCGTGTCATTGAGCGACGGGCCCGAGCCCTGGCTGGGCGGGGGGTTGGATCCGGGAGGGGCCTGGGCACCCAGTAGACAACGGAAGGCGAGCCCGTTGCCGACGGGACGCGTTCCGGTCCGAAGGGAATTCCCAGGCCCTCTTCCCCTCTGCGGATCGGGAAGCGGGGCACGCCGGGCTTTGGCGCGGTCGGCCAGTCCGGACAGCACGAATCCCGCCGCGCTTTGGCGCGGTCGGCCAGTCCGGACAGCACGAATCCCGCCGCGCTTTAGCGCGGCGGGATTCAGCGAGAAGTTACGCGGTTGGCTCAGGCGCTCTTGCGCTGCCGGGAAGTCTGCCGTGGCTCGGGAGTCTGGACCGGCTCGCGCTGGCCGCGGATGACTGCCAGCCGCTCGGCGAGCACTTCCTCAAGATCTGCCATGCTGCGGCGCTCCATCAGCATGTCCCAATGGCTGCGCGGCGGCTTGATCTTCTTGGGAGTCGGCAGGTCGCCCGTGGCGGTTACCGCCACAGCTCCGCAAACCCGACATTCCCAGTTAATCGGCAACTCGGCCTCGGCGGAGAACGGCACAGTAAACCTGTGCCCCTTGGGGCAGTCGAAGGCCACCTCCTGGCGTGGTGCCAGGTCAGTGTTACGGTCGTTCTCGTAGCTTGTGGCTCCGAGACGCGTGCCGCGAAGTGCTCGCTCGGCCATATGTCACTGCCTCCCCAGGCGCTCGCCGTACTCATTGACAACGGTGAGGTCCCGGACAAGATTCCCAGCTAGCCCAGGTTCCAACCGCGCTAGCGGCGCTGATCTGACGAAAATGCCGTCCTAGCCGGCGTTTCCGTCCGCCCACTGCCCCCGCGAGATCAGCAGATCCCGCAGTGCCTCGGTTCGGTCGGTCATGATCCCGTCGACGCCGAGGTCGAGCAAGCTGGCCATGACGGCCGGGTCATTCACGGTCCAGGCATGCACTTGCAGGCCTGCCGCATGCGCTCGGGCGATAAACCGACCAGTCGCCATCGAGTACGGAATCTGCGCGCAACGCACCGACCGGGCGGCAAAGCGGGCGGTGAGCGTTCGGGCCGGCAGGCCAGACCGGATCGCGCCGATGCCGGCCGGCGTGGTCGCCGTGCACACCGGCTGCGGCAGCAATCTCCGGGCTGCGTCCAGGCGCCGCCCGGAGAATGAGGTCAGGCAGATCCGGTCCCAGCAGTTGGCGGCCCGCAGAACCTCGATCAGCGGCGCGATCGCCGGGGCGTCCTTGACGTCAATATTGAACCGGATCTGCGGCCAGGCCATCAGCAGGTCGGCCAGCAGCGGGATCGGCTCGGTGCCGCCGATCCTGGCCGCGCTCACCTGAGCCGTGGTCAGCTCGGCGATCCGGCCGGTGCCGTCGGTGACCCGGTCCAGCGTCTTGTCATGGAAGGCGATGACAGTGCCGTCCGCGGTCGCGTGGGCGTCCGTCTCCAGGTAGTCGTAGCCGAGCTTGACCGCGTGCTCGAACGCCTTCCAGGAGTTCTCCGGGAAGCTACTGGTGCCGCCGCGATGCGCGAAAGCCAGCGGCCGGGGATGGTCAAGGAAGCCTGCGGGCACTCCAGCAGCCTAGTCAGCCCCGGCGGCCCACTCGCGGCGGCGCACTTCAGCGATCGCGATGGCGGCTGCGGCGGCGACGTTCAGCGAACCGACCTTGCCGACCTGCGGGATGTAGGCGACCTCGTCGGCCGCGGCCAGCAGCGCGGCCGAGCAGCCGTGATCTTCGTTGCCGAGGGCCAGGCAGATGTCGCCGGCCAGTGCCGCCTCATGCAGCGGCACCGCGTCGCCTGCCAGTTCGACCGCGACGACGCGGAAGCCGCCGCCCTGGCTTCGGCAACGGCGGCGGCAGCCGACTGCGGGTATGCAAAAGTGATCAGCCGGTCGGTGCCGAGAGCCGTCTTGCGCGCCGACGGATGGCCGGGGTCGGCGGTGCCGCCGCACAGCCAAGCCTGCTCGACCCCGAACGCGGCGGCGGTCCTGATGATCGAGCCGACGTTGTAAGGCTGCCCGACGCTGTCCAGCAGCAGCCCGATCCGCGCGCTGGTGCGCCGCCGCCAGCCGCGGTTGAGCCGCTTCACGTCGGTCATGCCGAGCTGCCGCCGGGCCGGGCCGGGTGCCGGCGGATCTGTTCCGGGTACTGCCGGATCTGGTCTCGTCACCGCCGCACCTCCAGTACCCGGTACCCCGCGCGAGCCGCGAACCTGGCCGCCGTCCAGCCGGATTCTTCCAGCCACCGCTGCAGCGAGTCGGAGCCGAGGTTGCGCTGCACGACCAGGTAAGCCGCCCCGCCCGGCGCTAGCCGGCTAAGCCAGCTGGCCAGCAGCTCGTGCAATGCCGTCTTGCCGATCCTGATCGGCGGGTTCGACCAGATCAGCGCGAAGCTGGCCGGAAGGGCGCCGTCGTCGGCCGGGACGCAGCGTACGTTCGGCAGGCCGGTCGCGGCCACGTTCCCGGCACAAAGATCGAGAGCCCGCCGGTTCACGTCCACGGCCCAGACTTGCGCACCCGGTGCCCGGCTGGCCAGCACAAGTGCGAGCGGTCCGTAGCCGCAGCCGAGATCGAGCAGGTCGCCATGGTCAGGCGGCGGGGGAGCGGTCTCCAGCAGCAGCCTGGTGCCGGGGTCGAGCCGGCCGGGGGAGAACACGCCGGAGTCGGTCGGCAGCGCCAAGTGCAGGTCGGGCAGCAGCACGTGCACGGTGCCCGGCCGGTGCGCGGCGGCCGGCCTGCTCAGCGAAGTACTGGCTGCTCACTGCTACTGATGCCCGCGCCGTCCAGGGCCGGGGTGATGTATTTGCGGGTGACCCAGCGCTCGACGATGAACGTCGCCACCGGGATGGTGCCGGCCGCGAGCACGATGATCGTGCTGGGGCTCGCCACCCGTATCCGGACCGCCCTGGTCATCGCGAACGCGACGACGATGTAAACGATGTAGAGGAACCCGTGCAGGGTGCCGACGATCTCGACGCCCACGTTGTTGTGCGCCCAGACCTGCAGCGGGATGCAGACGAAGACCAGCAGGCACAGCATGGTGCCGGTGATGTAGGCCATGGTGCGGTAGGCCCGCACGATCAGGCGCACCAGCTGCGGGCTCACCTGGACCTCCTTGTCTTGTCAGCGGGGCTGGTCAGCCAGCCGCAGGTCGGCGGTTGAGCTTGGCCAGGTAGTCGTTGTAAGCGGCGAGTTCGGGATCGTCGGCGGCCTGGTCGTCGGTCAGCGCCGGGGTGTGCGCGGCACCCGGCAGCGCCAGCGCGTCGTCTGGGTGCGGCAGTAGGCCCGCGGCGCGCATGGATGCGCCATCTTGGCGTTGCCGCCCGGCTGCCGCCACTCATCGATGATCGTCTTGACCCAGAAGACGACGCCGAAGGCGGTGAAGATCGGCCACTCGAACGTGTACGCCCAGCTGAGCGCGTTCCCGCCTTCGGCCCGGTGGAACTGCCAGTCACCGAGCCACAGCATGCCCCAGGCCGCGACCACGGCGAACGCGTGCCAGGCCAGCCACTGGGGAGAGACCAGGAAGAGCCACCTCGGGCGCGGCTTGTCGCTGGTCATGCTACGAGGGTAGCGCTACTACAGTCTGTAGCGGTGCGGCGCCTGCCGGGTTAGCGCGTGATTCGCCACACCTTGGTCACGCCGGAATCGCCTGGTGCCAGCGCAACCGTGGTCGGCTTGGTACAGGTGCACGTGTAGCCGAGCTTGGCCGGGACGCGTCCGCTGGCGAGGTTCAGCTGGTCATGGTGGATCTCGACGTGGTCGATGCCCGGCAGGGCGAGGGCCGCCTCGGTGAGCGCGGCGGAGGCGGCGGTGGCGACGCCGCGGCCGGTATGAGCTGGGTGTACCCAGTACCCGATCTCCAGACCGCCGTCGCCGATCCGGCCCATCAGGCCCGGCGCTGCCGGCCGGTTCTCCGTCGGCGAGAATCAGGTACTGGAACGCGGTCTGCGCGGCCCAGTCGTCCTCGCACCGCTGCAGGTACTCGCGGGTATCGGCAAGTCCGTAACTGTCGGTCGCCCACGGCATCCACGGCCGCAGATGCTCCAGCGACTCCCGGACGAGCCTGCAGGCGACTTCCGCGTCGCCGACCCGCCAGCGGCGAAGCCCGATTGTACCGTTGCGGAGGGTTTCGGCAGGGATGTCCATTAGCCGATCATGGCGGGATGCCGGCGCCGCGGCGCAAATCGGTTTCGCGACGGCGCGCGCTATGGCGGACACCGTGGTCGGCGCAGCGTTGCCGCGCCCATCCAGCGCGTCACCGGGCGTCAGCGCCGCCGGGCCGGTCATAATCGGACGCATGTCTTTCGCTGACTGGCTGTCCGGCCGGAAGCCGCACGCCGAGCGGTTGCCTGAGCGGATCGAGGAACTGCGCGGCCCGGCCAAGGGCGTCATCGTGCTACCGCGTCACCTTGCCCTTCCGGGCATGCGGGAGTGCGACGTCACCGACGACAACGTGCGCCGCAACATGTACGGCATCGTGCTGACCCAGGGGCAGCGCAACGACGTGGCCAGGTTCGTGCACCCGGCGCTGCTGCAGCAGGACTGGCCGCTATCAAGGACGCGCTCGACCCGAAACTGGCCGGGGTACTGCGAGCGCCGGTTCGCTGAACGGCCGCGGACGCTCCGGCCGAGGCGTAGCCGGGCCGCCCGCCGCTCGCCGCCCCTCGTCCTGCCGTCCCCCGTCCCGGCGTCCGTCCGGCCCGGCTGCCGTGCCAGACGGCCCACCGGCTGTCCTACTGTTTACCTATGACTATAGGTAAACAGACTGATGGCGACGGCGGGAACGGCGCCGGGCCTGGCCGGGCCGCGGGGCCGGCGATCGGCTTCAGGCTCGAGCCCGGCTCCGGCGTGCCGACTTACCTTCAGCTGGTACATCAGGTCGAGCAGGCACTGCGCGTGGGCTACCTGGCGCACGGGGATCAGCTTCCCACGGTCAAGGACGTGGTGGAGTCCCTGGCCATCAATCCCAACACGGTGCTGAAGGCCTACCGCGAGCTTGAGCACAGGGGCCTCGCGGTCGGCCGGCCGGGCCAGGGCACCTTCATCGAGGGCACCCTGCGGCATGTCGGGATAGCCGAGCAGAACGCGCTGCGCAAGGCGCTGGCCGGCTGGCTGGCGTCGGCCGACGCGGCCGGGCTTGACGAGGACGGCATCGTCGCGCTCTTCACCAGCGCGCTGCGGGATTTCGGTGAGCGCCGCGGCGCGGCAGCACGGCCAGCGCCGACGCCGCGGCGGCGACGCTGCCGCGGCCGGGCGGAGCGGGGTCGTGGCATGACCAACGTCCTTCAGACCCGTGGCCTGGGCAAGCGCTACCGGTTGTCCTGGGCGCTGCGCGAGTGCACCCTGGCGGTGCCGGCCGGGCATGTGGTGGCCCTGGTCGGCCCCAACGGCGCGGGCAAGACGACGCTGCTGCACCTGGCGGTCGGGCTGTGCGCTGCCACCGACGGCGACGTGCAGGTGCTCGACGGGCTGCGGCCGGGTTCTGCTGCCGCGCTGGCCGGGATCGGGTTCGTCGCGCAGGACGCGCCGCTGTACAAGCACCTGTCGGTCGCCGACATGCTGCTCCTGGCCAGGAACCTGAACCAGCACTGGGACGCGGAACGCGCCAGGAGCCGGACCGAGCGCCTCGGCCTGCCCGCGAATAAGAAGGTAGGCGCGCTGTCGGGCGGGCAGCAGGCGCAGCTCGCGCTGACCATCGCGCTAGCCAAGCGGCCGCAGCTGCTGATCCTGGACGAGCCGCTAGCCAGGCTGGACCCGCTGGCCCGGCACGAGTTCATGGGCGTGCTGATGGCCGCGGTGGCCGAGGACGGGCTGTCGGTCATCTTCTCCTCGCACGTGGTGGCCGAGCTCGAGCGGATTGCCGACTACCTGATCGTGCTCAACGGCGGGCGCTGCAGGTAGCCGGCGAGGTCGAGGACTGGTGGCTGAGCCACCGGGTGCTGACCGGGCCTGCTCGACTGGCGTCGCCGTCGGCGGCCGGCTGAGCCCGGTGCGGATGAGCGTGGCGGGTGCGCAGGCGCAGCTGCTGTGCCGGACCCGCGGCCCGCAGCAGGAGGTCCCTGCCGGATTCCAGGCGCAGCCCGTCACTCTGGAAGAGCTGGTGCTCGCCTACCTGCGCGACCCCTCGGCGGCGGCGCTGCCCGGCCCGGCCGCCACCGTGGTGGCGGCGCCGTCATGACCGCCGCGGACACGGGCCAGCTGGCGTCGGGTATGCAGGACCGCGGGCGGCGGGATCGCGGGCGGCAGGGCGGCCGGCGGCTGCCCATGGCCGCGGTGTCCTGGCGGTTGCAGCGATCTGGGCTACTCGCGCTGGCGCTCGCGGCCCTGGTCTTCACTGTCGTGATGATCGACACCGGCCTGCGGGTCCGCTCCGGCGCGGCCGGGCTGGCACGTCATCACTGCACGCCCGGTTCGCCGTCAGAACTCTGCGGAACCCTGAACAGCTACCTGGTGCCGAACTCCAGGCTCGGGCCCTACACGCTCAGCCTGCTGCCCGCTATCGCCGGCGTGGTGCTCGGCGCGCCCCTGTTCGCCCGCGAGTTTGAGACCGGCACCGCGAGGTTCGCGCTCACCCAGGGGATTAGCCGGGCCAGGTGGATACTCGGTCGCCTCGCGCTGCCGGCTCTGGTGGCCGGGCTGCTCGGCTGCTGGCTCGGCCTGGTCGCGCAGTGGTGGACGGGCCCGCTCGCCGGGCCGATGTACAACACGCCCGGCCTGTGGTGGGGCAGCTCGCTGTTCGGTGTCTCGCCGCTGTCGCTGGCCGGCTGGGCGGTCCTGGGCGTGAGCGTCGGAGCGCTCGCCGGGCTGCTGCTGCGCCGGACCGTGCTGGCGATGGCGGCCGCGGCCGCGGCGGTCGGCGGCCTGCTGCTACTGGCGATGCAGCATGCCTACGCCGGCCTGCTCAGCGTCGGCGCTGAGGCGATGCGCGCGGTACCGCTGCTGAACGTGGACTGCAGTCCGTCCTGTGGTCAGGTCCTCGTTCCGCCGAGCCTGGCCGCCAGCCACACCGCGGGCGGCTGGCTGACCGGACCGGACGGGCGCCGGCTCAGCGCGCCCGCACAGGATGCCGTGGCCAGGAACATCCCGGCCGGAGTGCGAGACACCAGTCCCGCGCACCTGAGCAGCTGGCTGTCCGTGCGGCACCTCAGCTACTGGGTCGCGTTCCAGCCAGGCAGCCGGTTCTGGCTGTTCCAGATTGCGCTCCTGCTGATCCTGTTCGCGCTGGCGGCGCTGGTGGTCGCGGCCGCAGTACTGCTCAGCCGGCGCCAGGTCGGCTAGCTCCATGCAGCCTTCCCAGCGTCTTACGTCCGGAAGACCGGTCGGATGACCACGACTGCCAGCTCGCCGTTCCCGCCCGCTCCGCCGGCGCCGCCCGCCGGGGCCCGCGAGCCGGCCGACAGGCACCCGCGGTTCCCGATGCTCGCGATCACGTTGCGGCAGCACCGCAGCGGCTTGCTGCTGGCAATGCTGGCGGCCGGCGTCACGGCGGCGATCCTGGTGTCCACCGGTCTGCTGTTGCATGGCGCGCACTTCTTCGGCGGACGCGCGGACTGGAGCTCGGAGACCGGCGGCCCCGCGTACCCGTGGCGGCACTTCCACGATGTCGAGTACCCGTGGCGCACCTGGAACTCGCTGATGCGGGCCGGCTGGGCGATCGCCGGTGTCTCTGTTGGCGTACCGCTGGTCTGCCGGGAGGTCGAGGACGGCACCGCCGTCTTCGCCTGGACGCAGGGGATTCCCAAGGCCAGGTGGCTGCTCGGCAAAATGCTGCCCGCGGCCGGCGTCCTCGGCCTGGCGGCGCTCGCCTTCGGTGTTCTCTACGCCTGGTGGTTCGGCGCGCTGGCCAGGGCCGGCATCTACGCCTGGTCCGGATTCGCGCTCTTCCCGCCCGCGCTGCTCGGCTGGGTGGCCGCCGGGGTCACGATCGGGGCCTTCGCCGGGGCATTGCTGGGCCGGCACCGGCCGGCGCTGATCGGCGGGCTGGCCGGGTACTGGGGTCTCAGCGAGCTGGTCACCCGGCTGCGGCCGCACTACCTGCCGCTGCTGGCCGGAGCGGCCCGGCCGGACGAACTGGTGATCAGCCGGCACGCGGGCATCGTGCTGTACCAGCCGTCTGACCGGTTCTGGCTGTTCAACGTCATCGAGCTCGTGCTGCTGCTCGTGGTGTGCGGACTGCTCGCGGCGGCGACCAGGTGGCTGATGGGCGGCGGACCGCTGCCAGCGCGGCTGCGCCGGCTGAGCGTACGGGCCTGGCCGGACCGGGGCCTGCCCGTGCTGCCGAGCGCACGTCCCCGGCTGGCCGGGATCCGGGTTTCGTGGCGGCAGCACCGCACGTCGCTGGCCGCCGTCGCGGCGGCGCTGACCGCCGGCGTCATCCTGCTGGTGATCACCGGTCTGCGCCTGCACGCTCAACTCGGCGGGCCTGTCTACCGCGGGCATCCGCTGCGCGCCTTTGACTGGACCCAGCAGCTCGGCGCGACGAACACGCCGGTCCTGGGTTTCGTGCCCTTCATCCTCGGCATCGGGCTGGGCGTTCCGCTGGTCCGCGGCGAGCTGCAGCGCCAGACTGCCGCGTTCGCCTGGACGCAGGGGATGAGCCGCGTCCGCTGGCTCACCAGCCAGCTGGCCGGCGCCGGACTGGTGCTGATCTCGGCGACGGTCACCTTCGGTCTCGTGGTCTGGTGGTGGGCTGCGCCGTTTGCCGGGAACGGCCTTGCCTACGGCATGTTCATCGCCTATCCGCCCGCGCTGGCCGGCTGGACTTTGCTTTGCCTGAGCGTGGCGGTCTACTTCGGCGTGCGGGCGCAGAGCACCCGCAGCGCCACGGTCTTCAGCACGGTCGTCCTGGCCGCGCTAGCCGTTCTCAGCTCCTACTTCCGCGGCTACCTGCTGCCGGTCGCCACCTCCGTGGCTAGCGCACCGCGGCTGATGCCGAGCATTCCGGTCGGCGCGAACCTGATCACCTACCGGACCGTCACGATGCACGGCCAGTCGCTGACCGAGGCGCTCTACCAGCCGCTGAGCAGGTTCTGGGCCCTCCAGTTCGCCGACTGCGCGGTCCTGCTCGCACTGGCGTTGCTGGCCGTCGCGGCCAGCATCCGCGCAGTCCGCCGCGCCGATTGCTGACCGACTGCTGACGGGCCGGGCGCCGCAATCGCCGGCCCGCTGGGCAGATAGTCTCCTAGCGAGCTGCGGGTAGTCGCCCAGCGAGCCGCGGGCCTGGCAGATTCCTGTCCCCGAAGTCACTCATCCGGGAGCTTTCGTGACCGAAGCCGACGCCGATCTGTCCCGCGAGCCCGGCCGTCCCGATCAGCGCCCCGGCGCCGGCGGCCAGGCTCCGGGCCAGGTTCCCGGCCAGCGCGGCACCAAGTGGTGGACGCTCGTGGCGGTCAGCCTCGGCACGTTCATGCTGCTGCTGGATATCACGATCGTGAATGTCGCGCTGCCTGACATCCAGGTCGCGCTGCACTCGAGCTTTTCCGACCTGCAGTGGATCATCGATGCTTACGCGCTGACCCTGGCCGCGTTCTTGCTGACGGCCGGCAGCCTGGCCGACATGTTCGGCCGGCGCTTGCTCTACCTGATCGGCCTGGGCATCTTCACCTGCGCGTCGGTGCTGTGCGGCTTCGCCGTCAGCACGCTGATGCTCCAGGTGTCGCGCGCGCTGCAGGGCGTCGGCGGCGCCATCATGTTCGCCGTCTCGCTGGCCCTGCTGGCCGATGCCTTCCGCGGCAAGGACCGCGGGACCGCGTTCGGGGTCTGGGGAGCGGTGACCGGACTGGCCGTCGCCATCGGCCCGCTGCTCGGCGGCTTGCTGACTACCGGCCTGTCCTGGCGGTGGATCTTCTTCGTGAACGCCCCCATCGGGGTGTTCGCGGTGATCATCACCGTAGTGAAGGTGGCCGAGTCGCGGGCGGCGAAGGCCAGCAGGCCGGACTGGGCAGGCTTCGCGCTGTTCACGGTGGCGCTGGCCAGCCTGGTCTACGGCCTGATCGAGTCGAACCAGAAGACTTTCACCAGCGGTCTGGTCCTGGGGTGCTTCGCCGCCGCCGCGGTGCTGCTGGCGGCCTTCATTCTCGTCGAACTGAAGATCCCGCACCCCATGTTCGATCTGAGCCTGTTCCGGCTGCCCACCTTCAGCGGCGGCTCGGTCGCGGCGTTCGGCCTCAGCGCCTCGATCTTCTCGATGCTGCTCTATCTCGTGCTGTACCTGCAGGACATCCTCGGCTACTCGGCGCTGGCGACCGGCGTGCGGCTGATGGTGATCTCCGGCGGGATCCTGGTCACCGCGACGGCCGCGGGCAGGCTGACCTCCAAGGTGCCGGTCCGGCTGCTGATCGGCCCCGGCCTGATCCTGGTCGGAGCCGGACTGCTGCTGATGCGCGGGCTGAACGCCAGTTCGTCCTGGACGCACCTGATCCCGGGCATGATCGTGAGCGGGCTCGCGGTCGGCCTGGTGAACCCGCCGCTGGCGTCCACGGCAGTCGGGGTGGTGGCGCCGCAGCGAGCCGGCATGGCCTCGGGCATCAACTCCACGTTCCGCCAGGTCGGCATCGCTACCGGCATCGCCCTGCTCGGCACTCTGTTCTCCAACAAGGTGCGAGACGACGTGCTGGCCGGGATCTCCGCGGTCCCCGGTCTCGCGGCCAAGGGACCGCAGATCGCGACCGCGGTCCAGTCCGGCCAGATCGGGCATCTCATTCAGGGGTTGCCCGGCCCGGCGCGGCAGTCCGTCAGCGCTCTCACCAGGGCCGCGTTCACGACCGGCCTGAATCAGATCCTGCTGGTGGCGGCCGTCATCGCGCTGGCATCCGGGGTGATCTCGCTGGCGGCCATCCGGAGCAGGGACTTCGCGCACCAGCAGCAGGGCGCCGTCGCGCCGCCAGGCTAACCGGCCAGCCTGGCAGCTGATCGGCGGGCCCAACGGTGCCAGATGGCACCGGCACTGCCTACAGTTACCGCATGCGCAAGTACGTCATCATGGGCGTTCAGGGCAGCGGCAAGGGCACCCAGAGTGCGCTGCTGGCGGCCGACCTGGACCTGGTGCACATCGCCGTCGGCGACATATTCCGCTGGAACGTGCAGCACCACACCAAGCTCGGCGCCCAGGTACGGCGGACGATGGCGGACGGCGAGCTGGTCAGCGACGACCTGGTCGAGGGCGTGGTGAAGGACCGGCTGACCCAGCACGACTGGAACTACGGCTTCATCATCGACGGCTTCCCGCGTAACAAGCGGCAGGCCGAGTTCTTCCTGGAGAGCTACGACATCGACGGCGTCATCCACCTCGAGTTGCCTGACGCTGAGGTCCGCCGCCGGGTGATGGCGCGCCGCCTGTGCGAGGGCTGCGGGATGGACTACAACCTCATTGATTCCAGCCCGCGCGAGGAAGGCCGGTGCGACGCCTGCGGGGGCAAGCTCATCCAGCGCGAGGACGACACCGAGGAAGCGCTGGCAGTCCGGCTGCGCGAGTACCACAGCAAGACCAACCCGGTGCTCGACATCTTCCGGCGCAAGGAGTACGTGGTCACCATCGACGCGCGCGCGGACAAGGAAGATGTCCAGCAGGCGATCAGGACCGCCCTGCAGCTGCCGCCGTACCTCGGCTAGCGCGGATGCGGATCATCGCGGCACCTGACTCGTTCAAGGGCAGTATCGGCGCAGCAGGCGCGGCAGCGGCGCTGGCCCGCGGCTGGCGCAGCGAGCGGCCTGGCGACGAGGTGACCGAGCTGCCGCTCGCGGACGGCGGCGAGGGCACGCTGGCGGTGCTGGCGGCGGCCGTCCCGGCCAGCCGCTGGCGCCATGCCAGGGTCAGCGGGCCCGGCACGGACCTGGTCGATGCTGCCTGGCTTGACCTGCCAGGGAACGTGGCCGTGATTGAGCTCGCCACCGCGGCAGGCCTCACCCAGCTCAGCGAACTGCAGCCCCTGGACGCGCACAGTTACGGCGTCGGCGAGCTGATCGGGCACGCGCTGGACGCCGGGGCGCGGCGGATCGAGGTAGCGCTCGGCGGCTCGGCGTGCACGGACGGCGGCAGCGGCCTGCTGGCGGCGCTCGGGGCACGATTCCTGAATGCCGCCGGGCGGCCGGTGCCGCGCGGCGGTGCCGGGCTGAATCAGCTGGCCAGCGTCAACCTCACCGGGCTGCGCCCGCCGCCAGCCGGCGGAGTCAGCTGCCTGACCGACGTGCGCGCTCCGCTGCTGGGTCCCGCCGGTGCAGCCGCGGTCTTCGGGCCGCAGAAGGGCGCTGGCCCGGAGGACATCACCATCCTGGAGGCGGGCCTGGCCAGGCTCGCAGACCTGCTCGGCGGCGATCCGGCCGCGCCCGGCGCCGGCGCGGCTGGGGGCTGCGGTTACGGCATGGCAGCGGGCTGGGGGGCCAGCCTGCTGCCGGGCGCGGCCGAGCTGGCTGCCATCGCCGGACTGCCCGCCGCGCTGGCCTCCGCCGACCTGGTCATCACCGGCGAGGGCCAGTTCGACGCCACGTCGCGGTACGGCAAGGTAGTAGGCGCGGTGAGCGCCGCCGCGGCCGCAGCGGGCGTGCCGGCGGCCATCGCGGCCGGGCGGATCGCCGCGCCGCTGCCCGACGGCGTGCCCGGAGTCGAGCTGGTCGCGCTGGCGGGCAGCCCGCAGGCAGCGATGGCGGAGCCGGCCCGGTGGCTGGAGCAGGCTGGTGCCCGGCTCGCGGCCGGCCAGCCGGGCCGGCCAATCGGGCCGCTAGCTGCGTTTGGGCACGGCAACGGGGAAGACCTCCAGCCCGGTCCAGATAGCCTGTGCCTGTGCGCGAGATAGTTGTCTTCGGCGGCAGTGCTCACCCGGCGTTGTCGGCGGAGATCTGCGCCGAGCTCGGCGTGCCCCTGCAGCACGTGCGGCTGACCCGGTTCGCCACCGATTGCCTGGAGGTTCAGCTTCAGGCCAACTGCCGCGAGCGCGATGTCTTCGTGATCCAGCCGCTCGGCCCGCCGGTGCAGGAAAACCTCGTCGAGATGCTGCTCATGCTCGACGCGGCCCGAGGCGCCTCGGCTGCGCGCGTCACCGCCGTGATCCCGTATTACGCCTACGCCCGGTCAGACAAGAAGTCGATGCCGCGGGTGTCGATCGGCGGGCGGCTGGTGGCCGACCTGCTAGTGACCGCGGGCGCCAACCGGGTGCTGGCGATGACGCTGCACTCGCCGCAGGTGCACGGATTCTTCTCCATCCCGGTCGACCACCTGCACGCGCTGCGCGAGTTCGCCCGCCATTTCGCCGCGCTGGACCTGAGCAACTCAGTGGTCGTGTCACCGGATCTGGGCAACGCCAAGAACGCGGCTGCGCTGGCCAGGCTGCTGCAGCTGCCGGTGGCGGCGGGCGCGAAGGAACGGCAGAGCGACGAGCAAGTGACGATCAGCTCGATCATCGGCGATGTCGAGGGCCGGGACATCATCGTCCTCGATGACGAGATTGCCCGCGGCACGACCATCCTGGAACTGATCGAGCAACTACGCCGCCGGGACGTCCGGTCGGTCCGGATCGCCTGCACGCACGGGCTGTTCACCGATGGCGCGCTCAAGCGGATCGCCGCGCAGCCGCTGGTGCAGGAGATTGTCTGCACGAATACCCTGCCCATCGCCGGAGCCGCCAGCGAGCCGGGCCTGCGGGTCATCTCGATCGCGTCGGCGCTGGCCGAGGCAATCCGCCGGATTCACGAGGGTGAGTCGGTCAGCGCCCTGTTCGGCGCGAGCTGACGGGATAAGCCGCCGCCTGCCCCGGCTGCACGGCTGCCGGCCTGCCGGCTGCCGGTTGCCCCGGCTGGCCGGCTGCCGGTTGTGCGCGCCCACACCGCCACCTGGCTGCGCGAGCTGAAGTCGAGTTTGGCCAGAATGTTGGCAACATGACGGGCCGCCGTCGCGGGACTGATGAACAGTTCCCTGGCGATCTCGCGGTTGCTCATCCCGGCCCCGAGCAGCGCGACGACCTGGTGCTCGCGCGGCGTCAGCCCGCCATGCGCTTCGCCGCCCGACAGGATGGCGGCCAGCCCGGCGGCAGCGGGGCCCGGCCCGGCGCCGGCCTGCTCGCCGAGCGCGGCCCGCACGGCGCCGGCCGACGTCATCGCCTGGCCTTCCGCCCAGAGCCTGCTGACGGCGTGCTCGCCGAGGCTCGCGGCGGCGTCGAGGAACCGCTGGGTGCGGGCGCCGGGCAGGGGCGGCAGGTGCGCCTCGGCCCGCAGCGCCGTCACCGCCGCCGCCAGCTGGACGGCCCGGCCTGGTTCGCCTTCCAGCAGCGACAGCCGGGCCAGTACCTCCAGGCCGCGGACCAGGCCGAGACGGCTGCCGGAGGCGTAACTTAGCCGCAGGCTCTCGGCCAGGTGCTGCCGGGCGGTCTGCGGGTCGCCCCGCTCGATCGCGATCCGGCCCAGCCCGGCCAGGCAGCGGGCGATTTCCGGCCGCGCATTGACCTCGCGCAGGATCGTCAGCGCCTCCAGGTAGTGCCGGGTGGCAGTGTCGTGGTCGGCGCGCAGCCTCGCCAGGTCACCGAGCCCGAGCAGCGTGCGCGCTGAGCCCCATTGCTGCTCGATGCCGCGCATGATGGCCAGCGCTTCCTCGCCGAGCTGCTCGGCTTCCCGCAGCTTGCCGCGCGCCGCCGCCGCGGCGGCCATGGTGCCGAGTGCGTAGGCCTCATTCCACTGGTCGCCTGCCGACCGGGCGACGCAGATGGCCTCCGCTGCCTGCGTCGCAGCCTCCGCCTGCCGCCCCGCGTGCAGCTCGATCTCGGTAAGCAGGTTGAGCGCGGCCGCGACCCAGAAATTCTCGCCCGCTTCCCGGCACAGCTCCAGGCCCGCGATCGCCAGTTCCGCGGCGTGCTCGTCGCCGCTGGCCAGGGCCAGCTGGGCCTGGCCGACCAGTGCCTGCCCCCGTACTGCCGGCGTTACGACGACATCGGCCAGCCCGAGGAAATCGCCGAACCATTGTGATCCCTCGGCGAACGCGCCGCGCACGATCCACACGGGCCGGATCGCGACGCAGATCCGCAGCCCGTTCTCGGCGTCGCCGTCGGCCAGGCAGCTGCGCAGGACCTCGCGCAGGTTGGCCGCCTCGATGTCGACGCGGCGGAACACGTCGACCCTGGCCGACCACGGGGCAGGGACCAGGGCCATGCCGAGCGCGACCGCGTCCTCGGCCTCGCGCAAGGTGTACTCGAGGCGCCGGCGCCGCATCACGCCCGCTTCGCCGGCCCGGTCCAGCCACTCCGCTGCGTACTCACGGATGGTCTCGAGCATCCGGAACCGGGTCTCGCCGAGCGCCTCCGGCTCCATCTCCACCAGCGACTTGTCGGCCAGCCCGGTCAACAGGTCCATGATGTCCGTGGCCGGCAGCAGCTCATCAGCGCAGACCCGCTCCGCCATGTCGAGCGACCAGCCAGCGAAGGACGACATCCGCCGCAGCAGCACGCGCTCCTGCTCAGAAAGCAGGTCATAGCTCCAGTCGAAGGCCGCGCGCAGGGTCTGCTGCCGGGCCTGCACGGAACGGTCCGTGCTGGTCAGCAGTGCAAGCCGGCGGTCAAGCCGGGCAGCTACCTGATCGACCGACAGGACCCGGACCCAGGCCGCGGCCAGTTCCAGGGCGAGCGGCAGCCCGTCCAGGGCCCGGCAGATACGGGCGATGACAGCCGCGTTGCCCTGGCCCAGGGTAAATCCGGGGGCGGCCGCGGCGGCGCGCTCCGCGAAGAGCCGGATGGCGTCGTAGCCCTGCAGGTCGGCCGGCTCAGCGCCGGCCGGCGGCAGGGCGAGCGGCGGCACCTGCCAGACCGCCTCGGCCGCGACCCGCAGCGGCTCCCGGCTGGTCGCGATGACCTGCAGGCCGGGCGAGCTGGCGAGTAGCCGGTGGCACAGGCTCGCGCTGGCCTGAACCAGGTGCTCACAGTTATCCAGTACCAGAATCGCGCGACGGTGCCGGAGCGCATCGCACAACGTATCGGTGAGCGCGCGCCCCGGCTCCTCAGTCACGCCGAGCGCGGCGGCAACCCAGCCCACCAGGTGCTCAGGCTGGCGCAACTCGCCGAGCTCGACGAACCACGCGCCATCGGGGAACTCGTCGGCGACGGCGGCGAGCAGCCTGACAGCCAGCCTGGATTTGCCGATGCCGCCGGCGCCGCACAGGGTGACCGCGCGCACGGCGCGCATCAGTTCCCTGATCTCGTCGACCTCGGAAGCGCGGCCGACGAAGCTGCTGAACTCCTCCGGCCGGTGGCTTCTGTCACTCATGATCATCGTCGGATCCCCGTGACGGCCAGATCGTGACAAAGGACCAGCCAGTGCCGGCTAAGCGGCCGTCACGTACACGGTAGCCCTGATCTGCGCATACCCGCGGATAGATAACGACTATTCATCCTTAGTCGGCTGAATCCGCAATTCCTGCCGACGGCGCGTAGGCGATCCGAACGCGCTGCCCGTTTCCGGCGACCGAGATCATCAGCCCACCACAACGTGCGCCACCGGCGATAATACATAAACGGTTCCGCAAATCATACGAAAACGGACACAGTCACGACCGTTTACGTATTACCGGCGCAGCGGACCCCCGCAGGGGTGGTCGGCCTGGCGGGTGGGTGACGCCCCGGCGGCCGCCGCCCGGCGGATGGCGGTCGGACCGGTGACGGTCGGGCGGGGGACAGTCCTGGCGGGTGACGCCGGGCGGGGGACGGTCGGGCGGGGACTGGTTACCGCTTCGAGCGATCGTGGTGCTTGCTAACAGGGCTGCGTGAGTGGCGCCGGGCCGGACGCTGTCGTTGTGACGCGGCCGGGTGCTGAGCAGCCGGTGAACCGTGCGATGCGGCCCGGTTTACCGCTGGCGGACCTTGCGATGTGGCCGGGTCCGGCACCGCCTTCGGGCTCTGGACGTCGGCAGGGTATTGGCCGGCCGGGTGCTGCACGGCGCGGAGCAGATCTGCGGCGACAGGCGCGGCAGGTACCAGCATGACAAGGGCAGCCAGGCCGGCCGCGGCGGCGAGCGCGATCCTGATGCCGCGGCCGCGGCCCCGCGAGCCGGTTTCGGTGTGCACGGCGGGCGTCTCCACGGCTGTGGTGTGCACGGCGCGCGTATCACCGCATGTGGTCTGGACGGCGGGCGTATCACCGGCTGTGGTGTGCACGACGGGTGTGTGCACGGCGGTGGTGTTAACGGCGGGCATGTGCCCGGCCGCCGTTCGGCCGGTCACGGCTATTCCGGCTGCCGTGGCCCGGTGGCGGCCGGAATAGCGCAGGCCGCCCTGCCGCCGGACTGCGGGCGAATCGGATGCAAGATGCAACACGGTGACCTCCCAGCATCAGATCGCCGGGCCCCGCGGCCGCGTTACTGCGCCTGCTCGCCCGCGAGCGCCGGGTCAGGACGGCAACGGGACGGCCCCGGTTTCCAGCCCGAGCAGGAAGCGCTTGCGGTCCAGCCCGCCGCCGTAGCCGGTCAGGCTGCCGTCCGAGCCGATGACCCGGTGGCACGGGATCACCAGCGCGATCGGGTTCTTGCCGTTGGCCAGGCCGACGGCGCGGCTGGCGGCGGGGCTACCGATCTGCCGGGCGAGCTCCCCGTAGGACCAGGTCTGGCCGTAGGGGATCTGCTGCAGGGCGTTCCACACCCGGCGCTGGAACTCAGTGCCGGCCGGGGCCAGCGGCAGGTCGAAGTCGGTCAGCTGGCCGGCGAAATAGGCCGACAGCTGCGCGGCGGCCGGCGCGAACGGCTGCTCGCCGGGATCTCCTGGCTGCCCGAGGGTTTCATCACCGGGCCGGTGCCGTTGCGCGTCCATGTACAGGGCGACCAGGTGCCCGCCCGCTGCCACCAGCGTGAGCGGTCCGATCGGACTGTCCAGGACGACATATGTCCGGACGGCTGGCGCGGCTGACTTCTGCATGACCTCTCCTCTTCCCCCTGGTTCAGCGGCCGGATCGGGGTCAGCCGCCGGCAGCTTGTTGATGTCGTGCTCGCCGGTCGCCCACAGGTACTGCACCGCATACGAACGCCAGGGCCGCCAGGCTGCGGCCCGGCTGGTCAGGGCGGCCGGGGTGTCGGGGAGTCCGGTCGCCTGGGCGGCAAGCCGCACGCCGAGGTCTGATGCCGGGAACGCGTCCGGGTCGCCGAGCGCCCGCATGGCGATTGTCTCGACGGTCCACGGGCCGATGCCGGGCAGCGCGTCCAGCCGTGCTCGGGCTTCGTGCCAGTCACCGCCGACGCTCAGGTCGATGTGACCGCCGGCCAGGGCGGCGGCGAGCGCCGCGAAGGACTCCCGCCGCGACCGCGGCATGGCCAGGCTGCCCGGGTCAGCGGCGACGAGCGTCGCGGCTGACGGGAACAGCCGGCTCAGGCCGCCGGCCGGATCCTCGACCGGCTCGCCATGAGCGACGGCGAGCCGCCCCGCATGCGTCCGGGCGGCGGCAGTGGACACCTGCTGGCCCAGCACCGCGCGCAGGGCAAATTCGGCGGCGTCCACCGTCCGCGGCACCCGGCGGCCAGGCGCCTTGCCGACCAGCGGCGCCAGAACCTCATCCAGGGACAGCAGGTCGCCGACGGCGACAGGGTCGGCGTCCAGGTCAAGCAGCCGCCGGCACCGGCTGATCGCGCTGGCCAGATCGCGCAGGTCGGTGAGGGACAGCTGGCAGCTGACATGATCGGGCTGCGGTCGCAGCGCCACGATTCCGTGCCCGTGCGGAAGCCGCAGGGTGCGCCGGTACGCGCCGTCACGCCATTCCTCGACGCCGGGGACGGCGGTGGCGGCCAGATGCCCGAACAGGTTGTCTGGCTGCAGCGGTGCCCGGAACGGCAGCCGCAGGGACAAGATCCCGGCGGCGGCGTCGGCGTGCCCGCGACTGGCCCTGTCCCTGAGCTGGGTGGGGGAGAGGGCGAAGACGTCGCGGACGGTGTCGTTGAAGGTCCTGATGCTGGCGAACCCGGCCGCGAAGGCGACCTCGCCCATCGGCAGCGGAGTTGTCTCAATCAGCAGCCGCGCGGTCTGGGCCCGCTGCGCCCGGGCCAGCGCGAGCGGCCCGGCACCGAGCTCGGCCAGCAACTGCCGCTCGACCTGACGGACGCTGTAGCCCAGCCGGCCGGCCAGGCCAGGCACGCCGCCGTCGTCCATGACGCCGTCGGCGATCAGGCGCATCGCCCTGGCCACGACATCGGCGCGCACATCCCATTCAGGAGAGCCGGGGCTGGCATCTGGCCGGCAGCGCTTGCAGGCCCGGAATCCGTTCTGCTGGGCCGCGGCCGCGCTGGGGAAGAACCGCATGTTCTCCGGCTTGGGCGGGACTACGGGGCAGCTGGGCCGGCAGTAGATACCGGTCGTCAGTACCGCGGTGAAGAACCAGCCGTCGAAGCGGGCGTCCTTGGACTGGACCGCGCGGATGCACCGCTCGCGGTCGGTGTGAATGTGATCCTCCTGCATGTCTCCAGCATCGGTGATCGGGAGGCGCCGGAGCTAGCGGAATTCCGACATGGAGCACTCGTTGGCCCTGCTGGAGAGGATGGTGTCGCAAAGTCGCTAACACACGGCAGTGTGCATGAGCACAGCCGCCAGGCGGCCGGGTCATCGCGGAAACCGCCCATTGACGGCAGACGGTTCGGCGCCCAAGATTAAAGGTCTATAGATCAGTCCTTTAGCCCTCCGGTCGGAGTCACATGGTCACTGGTCCTGCGCCCGCATGGTCAGGCGTCGACGCGGCGATCAGCCGCGGCCTGCCGCGTACGGTCGAGTTCCTGGCGCGCCTCATCCGGGCGCAGAGCACCGTCGGCCGCGAAGCCGCCGCACAGGGCATCGTCGCCGGTGAGCTGGGCCGTCTCGGCTTCGATGTTGAGCGCATCGGTGTCCCGGAGGGCACCGCGACAGCCGCTCCGGCTGGCGTCGCGCAGGCGAGCTATGCGGGCCGTCCGAATGTGGCTGGCTGGCTTAACCGCGGCAGCCGGCCGTCGCTGCTGCTGAACGGCCACATCGACGTCGTGCCCGCGGACCCGGCGCAGTGGTCCGCCGACCCGTATGAGCCGCAGGTCTGCGACGGCTGGCTGACCGGCCGCGGCGCGGGCGACATGAAGGGCGGCCTCGCCATGGGCCTGCTGGCCATCGCCGCGCTACGCGCGGTCATGCCGGAGGCGATCACCGGCGAGCTGGGCTTCGTCTCGGTCATCGAGGAGGAGTGCACCGGCAACGGCACGCTCGCGACGGCCCGCGCGGGCGTGCTCGGGGACGCCGTCGTGCTGCTCGAGCCCACCGACCTCGGCGTGCTGCTCGGCGGCGTCGGCATCCTGTGGATCGAGATCGAGCTGGCCGGCGGCCGGCGCACGCCGAGTCGGCCGACCGGGCGGTGAACCCGGTGGCCAGCATCCCGGTGATGCTGGCAGCGCTGCGGGCTTTCGAGCGCGAGATGCGCGCGGTCGAGGACACCGCGTTCGCCGGCTGGCCAGCCCCTACAACGTCAACGTCGGCACGGTCGCGGCCGGTGACTGGCCGTCCAGCGTGCCTGGCCGGGCGGTGCTCGGCGTGCGGATCGGCTTCCCGCGGGCCTGGACTCCGGCCAGCGCGCTTGGCCGGGTCAGCGCCGCGGTGGCCGCGGCGGCGGCCGCGGACCCGTGGCTGGCCGCACATCCGCCGGCGATCAGGGAGACCGGCTTCCGGGCCGAGGGGTTCCTGCTCGACGCCCGGCACCCGCTGGCCGACGCCCTCGCCGCGGCTCATGCCGACGCTCACGGGCGGCCGCCGCGCCGGTTCGTGCTCGGCGCGACGACCGACGCCCGGTACTACCTCAATCATTTCGGCCGGCCGGCCGTGGCCTACGGACCGGTCGCGCGGAACATTCACGCGGCCGACGAGGCGGTCGAACTCGGCAGCATCGAGGGCGGCGCCCGCACGCTGGCCAGGTTCATCGCCGGCTACTTCGCCCGCGATACGCCGGCCAGGCCGGGATGGGGAGCAGGCATGAGGGGGACCACGGCATGGGGGAGCACGGCATGAGCGGGACCACGGCATGATGGAAACCACAAGCATGACTGACCAGGCCGCAGCCGAGGCGCCCGGCTCGCTGATGATCCCGATCACGCTGCGGACCGCGGGCGAGCGGATCGCCGAGCGGATCGTGACCGCGATCGCGCTCGGCGAGTTCGTGCCCGACCAGCGGCTGCCGACCGAGCGCGAGCTGGCCGCGCATGCTGGAGGTCAGCCGGACCACCGTGCGCGAGGCGCTGCAGCGGCTGCAGGCCTCCGGCTACGTCACCACCAGGCGCGGGCGGGGCGGCGGCACCTTCGTGCGCGACCGGACACCGGGCCGGACGCCGACGAGATGATCGCGCCGGACGCTGGTACCGGCCTGGGCCGATCTGACCGAGCTCCTCGACTTCCGGCGGCTGATCGAGCAGCTGATCGCGCGGACCGCGGCCGAGCGGCGGGACTCCCGCGACATCGCGCTGATCCGGCAGGCAGTCGCAGGCCTACGCGGACGCAACCGACCGGGACGCGTCCCGGCTGGCCGACCACGCCCTGCACCAGGCGATCGCGCAGGCCACCCACAACGCCCGGCTGGTCGACCTCAGCGCGCAGATCCGGCGCGAGGTCAGCCTCGGCTTCGACGCCGAGCCGTACACGCCCGAGGTCCGGCGCCGGGCGCTGCACCAGCATCCGGAGCTCGCCGAGGCGGTCATCGCCGGCGACCCGGGCGCTGGCCGCCGAGCTGGCCGCCGAGCACTTCTCCCTGACCGAGGACATGCTCCGCGAACTGCACGCCCGCATCCGACTTCGATCCGAAGGAGACCTGATGCCCGTAGCCACAGTTAACGGAATCGAGCTGAACTACAAGCTGGAGGGCGACGGCGAGGAGACCATCGTCCTGATCAACGGCCTGGCCGACGACCTGGAGACTTGGGTGCTCCAGATGGACGACTTCCTGGCCGCCGGCTACCGGGTGCTGCGCTTCGACAACCGGGGCATCGGCAGCAGCTCCAAGCCCGCCGGGCCGTACTCAAGCCGGATGCTGGCCGACGACGCCAAGGCGCTGGTCGACCAGCTCGGCGTGACCGACTTCCACCTGATGGGCGTGTCGATGGGCGGCATGATCGCGCAGGAGTACGCGCTCGCCTATCCCGGCGACCTGCGCCGGTGCACCTTCGGCTGCACCTACGCGGCGCCCGGCCCGTTCTGCTCGCGGATGTTCGCGATGTGGGCGGACATGGCGCCGGTGCTCGGCGTGCCGTTCGTCATGCGCGACGTCACGCTGTGGGCCTTCACCGTGCCGTTCTTCGAGCAGCGCGGCGAGGAACTGGCCGAGTTCGAGACCGCGATGCGCTACATGGACCAGCCGGTGCACGCCTACCTGGCGCAGCTGGCGGTCATCCAGCAGCACGACACCACCAGCCGGCTGGGCGAGATCACCGTGCCCACGCTGGTGCTGGCCGGCGAGGAGGACATCCTCATCCCGGTCTCGCTGTCGCGCCGGATCCACGAGGCGATCCCCGGCTCGGAGTGGGCCACCACCAAGGGCGGCCACGCCTGCTGCTGGGAGCACCCGGCCGAGTTCAACCAGACCTTCCTCGACTTTGTCCGACGGCACGGAAAGGGCTAAGCCATGGCCACCACGACAAAATCCAGCCAGGGACGCTCGAGCGCGGCCAGCTCGGCCTGTTCGGCGTCATCATGCCGGGCGTCGCGCAGATCGCGCCCGCCTTCAACCTGTTCTTCACCACCGGCGTCATGGTCGCGCTGGCCGGCGCCTCCGCGCCGCTGATCTTCCTGATCAGCATGGTCGGCATGGTCGCGACCGCCAGCAGCCTGGCCCAGTTCGCCGGCGTGTACCCGAGCGCCGGGTCGTTCATCACCTACATCACCCGGTCGATCGGCACCAGGGTGGCGGTCGCGATCGGCGTGATCACCATCCTCGGCTACATCATCGCCTTCGGCGGGATCTACATCTTCGTCGGCAGCTACATCGTCCAGAACGTTTTCGGCGACCCGCACATCTGGGGCATCACCCAGCTCACCACCATCGTCTACGGCGCGCTGGTGGTCGCGCCGGTGGTCGTCGGGCTCAAGTTCGGCGTGCGGATCACGGTCGTGCTGTACGTCTTCGAGGTGCTGCTGCTGCTGGCCATGAGCGTGACGATCCTGGTCCGCGGCGGCGCCACCGGCCTGTCGGCCACGCCGTTTACCTGGCCGTGCGGTCACTCCAGCGACGTGCTGCTGGCGTTCAGCCTGGCCGTGCTGGCGTTCGGCGGGTTCGAGGCGGCCGCGCCACTGGCGGAGGAGACCCGCAATCCGCGGCGCGCACGTTCCGGTCGCTGTCATCGGCGCCGTCGTGATCAGCGGCATCATCTACGTGCTGGGCTCGTACGCGCTGGTCACCGCGTTCGGCGTCGGGCACGCCGGCGCGCTCGCCGCTGACCCGAACCCGTTCCACACCGCGGCCAAGGCGTTCATCCCGTTCGTGGCGCCGCTGATCACCTGGATCTTCCTGTCCAGCGTGACCAGTTCCTACGTGGCCGCCAACACCCAGACCTCGCGGGTGATCTTCGCCGGGGCCCGCGGCGGCCTGTGGGCCAGCGTGCTGGCCGCGGTCAGTCCCCGGTTCCGGACTCCGGCCGCGGCGGCGATTGCGTTCGTCGCGCCGAGCATCCTGATCGGCGTCGTCGCGACCGCGTTCACCAGCCCAGCCTCGGCGTCGGGGTTCCTCGGCACCTACGGCATCCTCGGCCTGATCATCATGTACCTGGTCGCCAACGTCGCGCTGATCGTCGAGTGGGCGAAGTTCCGGGCCCGCGGCATCCGCAAGAACGTCTGGCTCTGGGTCGTGGTACCGGTCATCGGCGTGGTCGTGCTGGCCGTGCCGGTATGGGGTGACCTGCGGCCCGGCCAGCCGAGCCCGTACAACGTGCTGCCGTGGCTCACGCTGGCGCTGATCGCGGCCGGCGCGGTGTACGCGTTCGTCCTCGGCGCGGTGCGCCCGGCTGCGCTGGAGCGGGCGCCGGCATTGCTGGAGGGCGACGAGAGCCTGGCCACCGACCCGCTCGCGGCCGAGCCGGCCTGACCGGAGAAGCAGCTGCGGGAGGCCGTCTGGTGCCGCAGGCGCGGCACCGGGCGGCCTCTCGTGCTGACCTGAGCTGCGAGAACGCGGAGTCGAGGAAGTGTCAATCTATTTTCGCGTTCGGCAAAGTTGCGTGATACGAAAGTTTAGGTAAGCTAGCGGGCGTGACCCAGCTAGCCCCTGCCACCTCCGCTGTGAGTGCCGCGGCCGCCGTGCCGGACTCCGATCACGCAGGTCTGCGCGAGCGCAAGAAGGCCGCGACCCGGCATGCGCTCGGCACGGCCGCCATGCGGCTGGCCATCGAGCGGGGTCTCGACAACGTCCTGGTCGAGGACATCGCCGACGCAGCGGGTGTGTCGGCCCGCACGTTCAACAACTACTTCGCCAGTAAGTACGAGGCGATCTGCGCGCTGCAGCAGGACCGGGCGAACCGGATCGGCCAGGCGCTGGCCGCGCGGCCGGCCGATGAGCCGATCTGGCCGGCCATGACCGCGGCGATCCTGGCCCAGTTCCCTCAGCCTGGCAGCATGCCGCTCAGCATCGGGGGCCAGTCACTGAAGGACTGGCTGGCCGGCGTCCGCCTGGTCATCACGTCGCCGCCGCTGGCCGGCGAGTACCTCAAGGTTCAGGGCCAGGCGCAGTACCACCTGGCCGAGGTCATCGCGCAGCGGCTCGGCACCAGCACCCAGACCGACATGTTCCCGCGGATTCTGGCAGGAGCGGTTCACGGCGGCCGCTCAGGCGGCGATGGAGCGATGGCTGTTTGCCGACCCGCCCGTGCCGCTTGAGCCCGTGATACGCGAGGCGCTGGGCAGGCTGGCCGAGGGGATGCGGACGGTCTTGCCGCCTCCGGCCGACTCCGGCTAGCGGCCGCTGCCGGCTGCCCGGCCACGTTCCCGTCCTGAAGAGCTTTCCGCCGAGACCTGAGAGAGACCGTGCTGATCCGACTGCTGCGCATCACTTGCGGCCCTACCGGAAGCCGCTCGGGCTGGTGCTGCTGCTGCAGCTGGCGCAGACGCTGGCGACGCTGTACCTGCCGACGCTGAACGCCGACATCATCGACAAGGGCGTGATCCCCGGCGACACGCACTACATCCTCAGGACCGGCGGGCTCATGCTCGCGATCACCGCTGGTGCAGATCGCGTGCGCGGTCGGCGCGGTGTACTTCGGCGCGCAGGTCGCGATGGCGCTCGGCCGGGACGTGCGGCACGGGATCTTCAGCCGGGTGCAGCAGTTCTCCGCCCGCGAGGTCGCCGCGTTCGGCACGCCGTCGCTGATCACCCGGAAGACCAACGACGTGCAGCAGGTCCAGATGCTGGCGATGATGACGTTCACGCTGCTGCTGTCCGCGCCGATCATGTGCGTGGGCGGCATCATCCTGGCGCTGAACCAGAACGTGCGGCTGTCGTCGCTGCTCTGGTCGCGGTGCCGGCTGCTCGGCGTCATCGTGACGCTGATCATCTGCCGGATGCGGCCGCTGTTCCGGCTGATGCAGGAGCGGATCGACCACATCAACCGGGTGCTGCGGGAGCAGATCACCGGCGTCCGGGTCATCCGCGCGTTCGTCCGCGACGGCCAGGAGCGGGACCGGTTCGCCGGCGCGAACGACCAGCTGTTCGACGTCTCGCTCGGCGCCGGCAGGCTGATGGCGTTCATGTTCCCGTCGGTGATGCTCGTGCTCAACTTGTCCACGATCGCGGTGCTCTGGTTCGGCGGGCACCTCATCGCCGACGGCACCATGCAGATCGGCGCGCTGACCGCGTTCCTCACCTACCTGCTGCAGATCCTGATGTCGGTGATGATGGCCACGTTCATGTTCATGCTGGTGCCGCGGGCCGAGGTCTGCGCCGAGCGGATCATGGAGGTGCTCGACACCGAGCCCGCGCTGCACGCGCCGTCGCGGCCGGTGCCGGCCGGACCGCGGCGCGGCCTGCTCGACCTGCGCGGCGTTGAGTTCCGCTACCCGGGCGCCGAGCAGCCGGTGCTGCACGACATCACCTTCACCGCGCTGCCCGGCCGGACCACCGCGATCATCGGCGGCACCGGCAGCGGCAAGACGACGCTGGTCAACCTCATCCCGCGGCTGATCGACGTGACCGCGGGCGCGCTGCTGATCGGCGGCGTGGACGTGCGCGAGCTCGACCCGGCGGCGCTGTCGGCCGCGGTCGGGCTGGTGCCGCAGAAGCCGTACCTGTTCTCCGGGACCGTGGCGAGCAACCTGCGCTACGGCAACCAGCGACGCGACCGATGAGGAGCTGTGGCGGGCGCTGGAGATCGCGCAGGCCCGTGACTTCGTCGAGCGGATGCCGGGCGGGCTGGAGTCCCGGATCGCGCAGGGCGGCACTAACGTGTCCGGCGGGCAGCGCCAGCGGCTGGCGATCGCGCGGGCGCTGGTGCACAAGCCCGAGATCTACCTGTTCGACGACTCGTTCTCCGCGCTGGACTACTCGACCGACGCGCGGCTGCGAGCCGCGCTGGCGGCCGAGGTCACCGGGGCGACCGTGCTGATCGTGGCGCAGCGGGTGAGCACGATCAGGCACGCCGACCAGATCCTGGTGCTGGACGGCGGCCGGATCGTGGCGACCGGCACCCACGACGAGCTGATGGACACCGACGAGACCTACCGGGAGATCGTGCTCTCCCAGCTGACCGAGCAGGAGGCAGCAGCGTGAGCGGGGGACCGAACGGCACGGCAAGGCGCCCGGGCAGGCCAGCTTCGGCGCAGCTCGCCGTCCGGCGCAGCCAGCGCGGCGGTCCGGCTGCGCCGCGGCCCGGGCAGTCGGCGGCCGGGGACCCGGCGGATCTGGCCGGCCGGCGAGACGGCCTCGGGCCGGCGCTGGAGCCGGCGAGCGGGCGACCCCGGAGCGCGGAACCGCCCGGCCGCTCGATGCGCGGCCCGGCCCGGTTCATGGGCGGCATGTCGACCGAGAAGGCGCTGGACTTCAAGGGGTCGAGCCGGCGGCTGCTCCGGATGCTCAGCCCGCACCGGGTCCTGGTCGATCACGGCGCTGGCGATGGCCGTCGCTAGCGTCGCTCTGGCGGTACTCGGCCCGCGGATGCTCGGCGAGGCGATCAACGTCGTCTTCGGCGCAGTGGTCTCGCACCGCGGCGTCGACTTCGACCACGTCGGGCAGATCCTGGCCGTGGTGGTCGCGCTCAACGTCGGCAGCTCGATCTGCGCGCTGCTGCAGGGCCGCGTCACCGCGACGATGGTGCAGCGGGCGGTGTTCCGGCTCCGCGAGGACGTGCAGGCCAAGCTGGCCCGGCTGCCGCTGAGCTACTTCGACCGCCAGCCGCGCGGCGAGATCCTGAGCCGGGTCACCAACGACATCGACAACCTGGCGCAGTCGCTGCAGCAGACCCTCAGCCAGCTGGTCACCTCGCTGCTGACGATCATCGGCGTGCTCACGCTGATGTTCTCGATCTCCTGGCAGCTGGCGCTGATCGCGCTGGTTACGGTGCCGGTCTCGGCTGTCGCGATGCGCAAGATCGCGCAAGCGGGCCCAGCCGCAGTTCATCAGCCAGTGGAAGATCACCGGCGGCTGAACGGCCACATCGAGGAGATGTTCTCCGGGCACGCGCTGGTGAACGCCTTCGGCCAGCGGGACGAGGCGATGCGCACCTTCACCGAGCAGAACGAGGAGCTGTACAACGCCAGCTACCGGGCTCAGTTCATTTCCGGCACGATCCAGCCGGTGATGATGTTCATGTCCAACCTGAACTACGTGCTCGTCGCAGTGGTCGGCGGTCTGCTTATCGCCGGCGGGCTCGCTGACACTCGGCGCCGTCACCGCGTTCATCCAGTACTCCCGCCAGTTCAGCCAGCCGCTGACCCAGGTCGCGAGCATGGCGAACCTGCTCCAGTCCAGCGTCGCCTCGGCCGAGCGGGTGTTCGCGCTGCTGGACGCCACCGAGCAGGCGCCCGATCTCGCCGAGCCCGCGCGGCCGGCAGGCGTCCAGGGCCGGGTCGAGTTCCGCGACGTGTCGTTCCGGTACGCGCCGGACCGGCCGCTGATCGAGCATCTGTCGCTGACCGTCGAGCCTGGCCAGACCGTTGCCATCGTCGGGCCGACCGGGGCGGGCAAGACCACCCTGGTCAACCTGCTGATGCGGTTCTACGAGATCGACTCGGGCGAGATCCTGCTCGACGGCGTGGACACCGCGCAGATGAGCCGCGAAGAACTGCGCGCGCTGACCGGCATGGTGCTGCAGGACGCCTGGCTGTTCGGCGGCACCATCGAGGACAACATCGCCTACGGCCTGGACGGGGCAACGCACGAGCAAGTCATCGAGGCGGCGAAGGCCACGTACGTCGACCGGTTCGTCCGGACGCTGCCGGACGGCTACGAGACGGTGCTGGACGATGACGGCACGAACGTCAGCATGGGGGAGCGGCAGCTGATCACGATCGCCCGCGCGTTCCTGGCCCGCCCGGCCGTGCTGATCCTGGACGAGGCGACCAGCTCGGTGGACACCAGGACCGAGGTGCTGATCCAGCACGCCATGGCATCACTGCGCCAGGGCCGGACGAGCTTCGTCATCGCGCACCGGCTCTCCACGATCCGCGACGCCGACGTCATCCTGGTGATGGAGGAAGGTCACATCGTGGAGCAGGGCACGCACGATGAGCTGCTGGCCGCGGGCGGCGCCTACGCCCGGCTGTACCAGGCGCAGTTCGCCCAGGCTATGGCCGAAGTGTCCTGACCTCACGGTGAGCACGGGCCGCGAGTTCGCCGCCGGTGTGTGCCTGGCCTTCGGGCTCGATCCGGCCAGCCTGGAGGCGACCGCCCTGCCTGGCAGCACCAACCGGCTGTGGCGGCTGACGTGCGGGCCGGGGGAGTTCGTGGTGAAGGAATTTCCCTACTACGACGAGGCACGGGTCCAGGCCCTGACCGCGGCGGCCGAGTTCGAGCACTCGGTCTGGCGCAGCGGCGGCCTGGCGCTGGCGGAGCCGGTACGCGCCCGCGGCGGCGAGCTGATCCGCAGGCTGCCCGGCTCCCGCGGCCAGGTCGTATCGGTCCGGGTGCACCGGTGGCTGGAGGGTGCCCCGGCCGAGCCCCGGCTGGCCGCGACGGCGGAGAAAGCCGGGCGCGTGCTGGCAGCCGTGCAGCGGGCCGGCCCGGCCAGTGCACTGACCGGGCCCGGCAGCTTGCACTGGTGGCTGGAGGATCCGGTCGCGCTGGTCAGGCGAATGCAGCGGGCCGGGTTCCTGAGCCGCAGGCAGCTGGCCATGGCCGAGTCGAGCCTCGCCGCGGCAGAGCCGGTGCTGGCCGCCGCCGAGCAGCTGCCCGGTGCCTGGATCTACACCCACTGCGATTTCAAGCCGGAGAACAGCCTGCTGACCGGCGGCCAGGTGGCGGTCCTGGACTGGGACGAATGCGGCCACTGCCACCCGCGGCTGGAGGCCATGGAGTCGGCGCTGCGCTGGTCAGGCGCCGACGCCGGGGAACCCGACGCCGCGGCATTTGGCGCCTTCCTGCGCGGCTATCAGGACACGGCCGGCGACCTCGGCCCGCTGAGGCCGGCCGACTTCGGCAAACGGATCGCCGCCTTGATCTACTGGATCGTTTTCACCAGCAAGCGGGCACTAGGCGGCTTCGGGGAAACCGACAGCGACGCCGAGCGCGCATCCTCAGCCGGTGCCGCGGCCGAGACGATCGGCGTGCTCGAGCGCACGGTCGCCTCAGTTGATCGCTGGTCCCGGCAGCTGTCAGCACGCTAGGACAGCGGCGGAGGCCGACCCGGCAGCCCGGCCTCCCGGCAGCCGGCCTCGCCGGCAGCCGGCAGCCTGCCCAGGGTCCTCAGGCGGGCAGGCCAGGATCCAGTGCGCCATCGCCAGCACCACCACCCCCCGTTGCGCGTATCCGTGGCAGGCTGGCATCCGGGGAAGGCACGGCAGCCAGCGCCGGTGACGACCGCAGACCGACGGGGAGCAGATGGATATCCGCGCGACGAACCGCAGGGTAATCGAGCAGTACCGGGCCGGGAGCCAGGTCGAGGGCATGCACCGGGAGCGGCTGATCCTGCTGACCACGACCGGGGCGAAGACCGGCCAGCCGCACACGACGCCGCTGATGTTCCACCCTGACGGCGACCGCATCCTGATCATCGCCTCGAACGCGGGCGCGGCACGGCATCCCGACTGGTACGAGAACCTGCTACAGGACCCGGAGGTCACCGTCGAGGCACCGGACGGCAGCTACCGGGCCGCCGCGAGCGTGCTGGCGGGAGCCGAGCACGACGAGCAGTGGTCGCGGCTCACGCAGAACTTCACGTTCCTGGCCGAGCACGCGGCGAGGGCCAGCGGCCGGGTCATCCCGGTGGTCGCGCTGACCCCCCAGCGCTAACACGAGGGACGGAGCACGACGATGGCGAGCCGGTTCCTGTACCTGATGCGGCACGGCGAAGCGACTGACGAAGGGTCGCTGAGCCCGGGCGGCGAGCACCAGTCCAGGCTGACGGGGCAGCGGCTGCGGGACATCGCGCTGACCGCCATTTACCACAGCCCTCAGCCGCGCGCGGCCCGCACGGCGCAGGTAGTCGGCGGGTACCTGCCCGGCGTCCAGGTGCTGGAGTCCGAGCTGCTCGACGATTTCATCCCGTCCGACCCCGATCTGAGTCAGCTGCCCGCCCCCTATGCCGCATTCGTCAGTAACTACTCGCCCTCAGAACGAGCGCACGGCGCGGAACTGGCGCGCGCCGCGATCGACAGGTTCGCTGGGCCGGGCCCGCTTGACCAGGACGTTCACGAGCTGCTGATCACCCACAACTTCCTGATCGGCTGGTTCGTCCGGGACGCTCTCGGCGCGCCGGACTCGCGCTGGCTCGGGCTCAACCAGCAGAACGCGGCCCTGACCGTGATCCGGTACTGGCCGGAAATGCCGCCGGCGCTGATCAGCTTCAACGATGCCGGGCACCTGACCAAACCACTGCGGTGGACCGGGTTCCCGCCCGCGATGCGGCCGGCCACCTGCTGACCCTGGTGTAGGCGCCCGCAGCTCTCAGTAGCATGAATGACACTGCTGTTATTCATCTGCCGGACGGAGGACAGGCTCGTGCCTTACGGCTACATCGGGTCCATGCGCACCAGGCCGCAGCGCCGGGACGAGGTGATCGAGATCTTGCTGTCGGGGGCCGACGGGCTGCGCGCGGCGGGCTGCCAGCTTTACGCGGTAGCCACTGACGCTGCCGATGACTCGGTCATCTGGGTCACCGAGATCTGGGATTCCGCTGAGCAGCATGATGCGTCGCTTCAGCTCCCTGAGACTCGGGCCGCAATCGGCCAGGCCATGCCGATGCTGACCGGTGAATTTACCCGGCAGGAACTCACTGTCGTCGGTGGTCTCGGCGTTCGCGCGCCGGCCAGCTGACAGTCGGGCGCGCCGCCTGGCCGCGACGTACGCAGCCCACAGCACCGCACTGATCAAGATGGCCGGGACGCCCGCTATGACAAATCCCAGCATGGCAACGGGAAAGGCGAGCGGCGCGACACTCTCCGGGTTGCTTCCGCCGGAATAGCCGCTGATGACCAGCGATACCAGGAACCCGAGAATGACCACGACTCCAGCGGTGGACAGCACCGACAACGCGAGCAGAACCCGGCGCAGCCAGGCCGGCCACCTAGATCGTCCTGGGTCTGGGGCCGTGCGCCAACCTGCTCCCGCCGCTGACCCGCCGAGGGCCAGAGCCAAGTTCCGCCGTCCTGCGCGGCCTTGTTTATGTTGATGGTGGCATGCGGCGGCTGATGCGCCTAGGACTGATCGCCGCCGCTTGGTCTTGACGGCCCGGATGACGCCCGTCGCGCACGGCACGGGGCCGCGGCTGGCCGGCCTCGCGCCTCAGCAGCGCGGCCAGCTGCACGCAGATAAAGTCGAGCCGCTGCTCGACGTGAGCGAAACGGTCGTCAACCTGACCGAAGCGACGGTCAACCCGCAGGGCGGCCTCGTCGAACCGCCGCTCGAGATACCCCAGTCGGCGGCCCTGCATATCCAGGCGCCCGGAGATCTGGTTCAGGCGTCTGTCATGCTGGCGGCTGAGCTCAATCACGACGCCGACGTCTCTGCCGAGAATGCTGACGTCGGCACGGTGCTCGTCGCGCTGGGGCTCGGATTCCGGCATGGATGGCAGCCTACGACTGCCTAGACCGGCTGTTGCGGCAGCCGGGAAAGGATCTCCGTCAGTTTCGCATCGAAGCCGTCGAACCGCCGCTCGTGGCTGTCGAGCCGGGTGTCGATGGCGTCGAACCGCCGGCCGTGACTGTCGAGCCGGGCGTCGATGGCGTCGAACCGGGCATCGTGAGCTACCACCCGAGCCATGACTTTCTCGAGCTTGGAGTCATGGACCCGTGCCGCCGCACGGAGATCGAGGATCGAGTCGCCGAGCTCACGGATGTCAACCTTCAGGTTGTCAATTCTCGTGTGCGCGTCTGCCATGTTGTCACCGTATTCCTGGCTGCCGACAATCTGGCGCGGGTTCCAGTGTGCCGTCCGGCCGATGACCCTGGCGCGGTTTTGGTGACGGCTATCGTGACCAGGACGCCGTAGTTAGCGGAGACCGACGGCAGAATCCGGACCTGACCGCGCCCGGCAGCGCCGCCCGCCACCGATCAGCCCGTGGCGAAGATGGGCCACCCGATCTCGGTGCGCCAGTTGCTCTCATCCGGCGTCTCATGGCCGCCGGTCAGGTAGTACTCCCTGACCGGGCCGTCGACGCCGAGAGCGTGGTCTGCGACATAGGTGGCGAGCGCGCCATAGGCGCGGTCGATGTCAGCGTGCGAGCCGACATGAGTGATGACTGCCAGTTCTGCCCGCGGGATCTCGGCCGGCTCAACTCGCCCGGTCGGCTTGACCTGCGGCCCGCACGGCAGGAACACGGTCGCCTCGCCGCGTTCGTGCGCGAACAGGTCGGTGGCGTAGATGCCGCCGGCTGGCCCCGCCGGACTGATCCGCTGCGCGGCCAGCGTCCCGTACAGCTCGCCGATCGCGCCCCGGAACCAGCCGGACGCGTCGTCCAGATTGATGGTGTCGCGGACGGCAGCGGCCGTCGTCGGCCCGGTCGTGCGGTGCTCGATAGCCGGCTGGGTCTGGGCGCGCGGGGGCTGCAGCAGGTCACGCAGCGAGGCGGCGGCCTGCTGTGTCCTGGCGAGATTGTCCTCGAGGCGGCTGAGATGCGCGGCGATGAGCTCGTTCCGGGCACCGATGTCGGCCGTCTGCAGGACGGCCCGAATGTCTTCCAGCGGCATCTCCATGGCCCGGAACCGGCGGATAACCTGAGCCGCCGGGATCTGGCCGGTGGCATAGCGGCGATGGCCGGTGTCGGGGTCAACGTCCGCGGGCTCGAGCAGGCCGACCCGGTGATAGTGCCGCAGGGTCTTGATGCTGAGGTGCGTGGCCCGGGAGAAGTCCCCGATGGCCAGCGATGACGACCGCATCTGGCCAGTATGAGACCTCCCCCAGGGGAGATTCAACAGGCGGCCGGGGCCTTGCACCTCCCGCAGCCGGAGCGGCGAAGGTTGTTCCAGGAGGCCAGGCCGGCCGCCGGAGACGGGAGGAACGCAGATATGAGCACCCAGCTGCCCGCCGTCGTTGCCGAGCATATCGCGGCAGTGAATGCCTTCGATGTCGACGCGATCGTGGCTACCTTCGCCGACGACGCTCTCATTAACGACAACCGGCGTGAGATCGTCGGCCGCGAGGCCATCTCGAAATTCGCCGAAAAGGAACTGGCGGGGGACCGGGTCACGATGGAGGTCGTTGACGTCGCGCAGCATTATGGCGACGTCGTGGTGCGGGCCAGGTACGACGGCGATTACGACAAGGCCAACCTGCCGGCCGAGCTGATCATGTCGAACTACTTCAGGATCCGCGACGGCAAGATCGTCAGCCAGTTCATCATCCGGAACCAGCCCTCGCCCTACTGATGCCCGTCGGCAAGCCCGCCGCTCGTTGCCGGCCAGGGCCGCCGAAACGGCAGCAGACCCCCCGTCCAGCAGAGAATCTAAGTGGAGAACTCTCCGGATCACGATCCAGATAAGCGGGAGCTATCCGGATAGCTAGCGCATCCTGCGGGGTGACTCACCAGGGGTCGCCGGGGGACCGGCGGGACCAGAAGCGCAGGCGATGCCGTCAGGCAGGCGCGGCAGCCCGGTCTATGGCGGTCACCAGCTGCTGCTGCCTGCTGACGAGCCGGTCGCGTTCCTCGCCGCGAGACGCCCGGTAATAGGCCAGGCGCCGGCTCCGGCGGCTGAGGATGCCGGCCGCCTCGCCGGGGCTGACCGCGCCTGCAGCCAGCCAGGCGGCCAGGCTCCGCTTCGCCGTCGCGCGATAACGCCGTCGGAGCCAGAGGTAGAGCACCGCGACAACAGCCAGGTTGACCGCGACCTTGATCGCCGTCGCCGGTCCTGGCGAGTCAAAGAACAGGTGCATGGCCATTGCCGTCAGAAGGCAGCCGGCCGCCGGCAGCCAGCCCCGGCGTCCGCCCCTGGCGACGAGGAAACCGATGCCTGCGCCGGAGACAGCGGTCATCGTCCAGTGGGATCCGAGGCCCGTGAACACGACCCGGACGAATGCCGAGATGCCCACCGCCTGCGGCGGGTTCGTGGCGCCGAACTCTGCGATGGCGTTGAGGCCGTAGCTGACGTTCTCCATGATCTGGAAGCCGAGCCCGGTCAGTGCGCCGAAGGTCATTCCGTCCAGCGGCCCGCGGATCACGCCGGGGGCGGCCAGCGCGATCATCGCGACGCCGCACAGCTTGAGCAGCTCCTCGTTCAGCGGGGCGGTCAGCGCCGCGGACCAGTTCGAGGCGAACGTGATGCCAGCCTGGTCCGCCCAGATGGTGGTCAGGCCCTGGTTGGCGATCAGCGCGCAGCCGGTCGCGGCAGTGGCTCCCCACAGCACGGCGGCCGCCGACCAGAACCGGGCCGGGGACACTACCGGGCGGAGCCGGCGCAGCAGCAAGAAGCCGAAGACGGCGACCGGCAATTCCAGGCAGAGCGCCAGTACGGCCGCGCGCGAGAACTCCCGGATCAGGCCGGAGAACGACCAGATCAGGACGGCCAGCCCGGCGGCGCAGAGCAGCGCTGCGGTGACCCGGGTCGCGCGAGCGACCGCCATCGCGCTCACGGGTGCCTCCTGGGGATACTCAGCGAACGGATCACCTGGCGCGCCGCGGCCTGGGCGCGCCCGGCGCCAGGCGGGCCTAGCGAGATCATCTCGATGGCGAAGGTCTTGCCCGGCGAGGGATAGATGGTCGCCTGGCCGATCTTGCCGTCCTGACGGAGCACGCCGGTCAGGCCGCGGGCACCCCGGCTGCTGGTGACCTGAGTCGGCCCGCTGAGATGCGCGGCCGGATTGGCGGCGTGCAGCAGCCGCCCCAGGCCCGTCCACAGGCCGCCGGCCTCGTCTCGGCTGGCGAGGAAGACGAAGACGACGGAGAGCCGGACGGCGCCGTGCCGCAGAACGTAGTTCAGCTTGGGGTTGCTGTCGGGTCGCTGCAGGACCCAGCCGGACCCGACGGTGAATTGCGCTCGGTGAGCGGCATCAGGGCCGATAACGAGCACGTCGCCTGACCGGAGCGGCTGCGCTCCGGAGAAGGCCAGGCTTACGAGTGGCCAGCCGACGGTCAGCATCAGGATGACGGCGACAACGGCGATCAGGCTGCCCAGGTGCCCGCGAGGCCTGGACGCAGCGGCAGGATGCAGCGGAACGTCAGTAAGCAGGTCAACTCCAGTGAACTGTCGCGAGAAGCCGCAGATTGTGGCCGGTAGCGGCCATGGCTGGCGCGGTCCGGTTCACGTGCTGAAGCTGTCCTGGCAGCGCAGCATAGCTGGTGCTGCCGCAGGCCAGCTGAGGACACCGCGGCGCGCCCGGCACGGCCGGGCGCCGGGTGACTCAGTCGGCCAGACCGGTCAGGATTGGAGAAGCGACGGTCCCTGAGCCGCAGCTAGGGTGACCGTCATGGACCACGCCATCCTCCGGGCCAGCCAGGCCGGCAGGCGGCTTCCCGTTGGTCCCCGAGCCCGGCACCACGCACCGGGCCGAACACATCACAACGTCAGGAGTGATCATGACTAGCTCTTCCACTCAGGGAATCAAGACCGTGCTGCACCCGGTGTCCGACCTCGCGGCAGCCAAGGCGATGTACACGGCGCTGCTCGGCGTGCCGCCGACGGCCGACGCGTCTTACTACGTCGGCTTCGACGCCGAAGGTCAGCACATCGGGCTGGTGCCGGCCGGGGGACCGCAGGGCATGACCTCGCCGGTGGCTTACTGGCACGTTGCGGACATCGAGGCGAAACTGGCCGAGGTGACCGCGGCTGGTGCCACCGTGAAGGAGTCCCCGCATGACGTCGGTGGCGGCCGTCTGGTGGCATCCATCACCGACCCCGACGGCAACGTCCTCGGCCTGCTTCAGGACCGGTGAGCGCGGCCCTCGGCTCCGGCACTGAGCGTCGTCGCGACCCGGCGTCGGAGCGGGCCGGGCCGGGGGAGAAGCGGACGTACTCTTCGAACTGGTCAGGCCGCGTCAGGTGACGCCGGGGAGGCTGCGAGGGCTCCCGCCTACGATGGAGACACGATGAGCATGGCCGTGAGGACAGGCGCTCAGCCGCCGGCGACGCACGCCGGCGACAGCCACGATCTGATCCGCGTGCACGGTGCTCGGGTGAACAACCTCAAGGACGTCAGCGTCGAGATCCCGAAGCGCCGGCTGACGGTGTTCACCGGCGTCTCCGGCTCGGGCAAAAGCTCGCTGGTATTCGGCACGATCGCGGCCGAGTCGCAGCGGCTGATTAACGAGACCTACAGCACGTTCGTGCAGGGCTTCATGCCGACACTGGCCCGGCCCGAGGTCGACGTGCTCGAAGGGCTGACGACCGCGATCCTCGTCGACCAGCAGCGGCTGGGCGGCGATTTCCGCTCCACTGTCGGTACTGCCACCGACGCCAATGCCATGCTCCGCATCCTCTTCAGCCGGCTGGGGAAGCCGCACATCGGCTCGCCCCAGGCATTCTCCTTTAACGTCGCCTCCATCAGCGGGGCGGGCGCGGTCGCGTTCGAGCGCGGCGGGAAGACCGTGAAGGAGCGGCGCAGCTTCAGCGTTACCGGCGGCATGTGCCCGCGCTGCGAAGGCCGCGGCGCTGTCTCCGATATCGACCTGACCGAGCTTTTCGACGACGCCAGGTCGCTCGCGGAGGGCGCGATCCTGGTCCCCGGTTATACCGTGAACAGCTTCTTTACCGTGCAGGTCTACATGGGGTCGGGCCACCTCGACCCGGACAAGCCGATCCGCCAGTACACCAAGAAGGAGATGCACGACTTCCTCCACCACGAGCCGGTCAGGGTGAAGGTCAACGGCGTCAATGTCACCTACGAAGGGCTCATTCCCAAGATCCAGAAGACGATCCTGTCCAAGGACCGGGAGACGCTGCAGCCGCACCTGCGGGAGTTCGTGGACCGGGCGGTCACCTTCACCACTTGCCCGGAGTGCGACGGCACCAGGCTGACCGAGGCGGCCCGGTCGTCGCGAATCGGCGCGATCAGCATCGCCGACGCGTGCGCGATGCAGATCAGCGACCTCGCCGACTGGGTACGCGGCCTCGACGAGCCGTCCGTCGGGCCGCTGCTGACATCGCTGGGGCGTACCCTCAGCTCGTTCGTCGAGATCGGGCTCGGCTATCTCAGCCTCGACCGCCCCTCGGGCACGCTGTCGGGCGGCGAGGCGCAGCGCACCAAGATGATCCGTCACCTCGGGTCATCGCTCACCGATATCACCTACGTTTTCGACGAGCCGACCATCGGGCTGCATCCCCACGACATCCAGCGGATGAACGACCTGCTGTTGCAGTTGCGGGACAAGGGCAACACCGTCCTGGTCGTGGAGCACAAACCGGAAGTGATCGCAATCGCCGAACACGTCGTCGACCTCGGCCCCGGCGCGGGAACTGAAGGCGGCGAGGTGGTGTTCGAGGGCACCGTCGAGGGGCTGCGGGCGAGTGACACCATCACCGGGCGGCACCTCGACGACCGCGCCCAGCTCAAGCCGTCGGTCCGGAAGGCGTCGGGAGCCCTGGAGGTGCGCGGCGCCAGCACCCACAACCTGCAGGATGTCGATGTCGACATACCGCTCGGGGTGCTGGTGGTCGTGACCGGCGTAGCCGGTTCGGGAAAGACCTCGCTGATCCGCGGCTCTGTGGCGGGCCGGGACGGAGTGGTCCTGGTCGACCAGTCAGCGATCAAGGGCTCGCGCCGCAGCAACCCGGCGACCTACACCGGACTGCTCGAGCCGGTCCGCAAGGCATTCGCGAAAGCCAACGGCGTGAAGCCCGCTCTGTTCAGCCCCAACTCCGAGGGCGCCTGCCCGACCTGCAACGGCGCCGGGGTGATCTACACCGATCTCGCGATGATGGCCGGCGTCGCCACCGTCTGCGAGCAATGCGAGGGCAAGCGGTTCGAGGCGTCGGTGCTGGACTACCACTTCGGCGGCCGCGACATCAGCGAGGTGCTCGCGATGCCGGTGACGGAAGCCCTGGAGTTCTTCGGCGGCGGCGAGGCACACACGCCCGCCGCGCATGCCATTCTCGGCCGGCTCGCCGACGTCGGACTCGGCTATCTCACTCTCGGCCAGCCGCTCACGACGCTATCCGGGGGTGAGCGGCAGCGGCTCAAGCTGGCCACTCGCCTGGCCGAGAAGGGGGGCGTCTACCTCCTCGACGAGCCGACCGCGGGTCTGCACCTCGCCGACGTCGCGCAGCTGCTGAGCCTGCTTGACCGGCTTGTCGACTCCGGCAAGTCGATCATCGTCATCGAGCATCACCAGGCGGTTATGGCGCACGCGGACTGGATCATCGATCTCGGCCCGGGCGCCGGCCACGACGGCGGCCGGATCGTTTTTGAGGGCACGCCCGCCGACCTTGTCGCCGGCCGGTCCACACTCACCGGTGACTACCTCGCTGCCTACGTCGGCGCCTGACCCAGCGCCTGACCGCGCCGCTCGCGGACACCGTGCGAGGAGTCCTCTCCGCCCCTTCCGCCCCAGCTTGACGCCGCGCCGATAATGTACATTATGTAAAGTAGATCGGGCCTGACTCTCTCCTGATGGGCCACCTCTGACCGCTGCCCTGTCCACGAGCCGGCGACGTCTACAGCCAAGCTCGGTGTCATCAGCGCGCTGCTGCTGGCATGTTCGAGCTTCCGGGTCGGCGGCGGCTGGTTCCGGGTGCCTTCGCCGGAGATTCAGTTTCTATCACCCGCCCGCCGAACGACAGGCCGTCACCTTCGACGCCGACGTCACGAGCTTGCGCTCCGGTGCCTTCGGCCGCGAGCCGGTCACACGGGCCTGCCAGGCTGACGGCCGCCTGGCTGAACTCCCGGCCGCCCGGCTGAAGCGCCAGGGAAAGAGTCACGGCCAGTTTTTCTTATCAAGAAGCACATAGCTATTTGCATTAAGTCATTACCTGCCAGGTTTAAGATTTGGGAGCTAAGTAATCATTCCGCTCCCCCGCTAGATTCCCCTCAGCGTTTCTGCACCATGTCGGCGCGCTAGCGATAATCGTCGTGCTAACGTGCGCGTAAATACTGGCGGGCGGGATTTAATGTAGTTGCCAGCGCACTGGAATAGCCGTACTGCTCCGGCCCTGACCGCCCGGGCAACCGGATTAATCTCGTGATTTCCGGCTTTTCCACGAGGAAGGAAGGCTATCTATGCGCATGCGCTTCGGGATGGCGCTGACCGGGCTGACAGCGAGTATTGCGGCTACTGCCGCGCTGGGCCTGGTGGTCGCCGGAACGGCGACAGCGGCCACGGGCGGGACCAAACCGGATATCACCGCCTCCTGCAGTTTCAACTCCTATTGCAGCGACCCGGTCTTCAATGTCGAGTTCGGCTTGCAGCAGGTCATCAACAATGCGAACTGGCTGCCCCAGGTTGGCAACAACGTCAACCTGCAGTGGGCCAACGACAACAGGGCGAGCGAGGACTGGCGGGTTACCTACCAGTACCCGGTGTTCATCCTGTACCGCCTCGGCCTGATCAGTGCCGCGATGAACCTGCATTACCATTTCCGCCCGGCGTTCGAGTCGATGTGGGCGCCGTACGGAGTCAGCAGCAACCTCTGCCGCGGCGTCGCCAGAACTGCCTATCAGGGCGAGAAAGTCACGCTCCAGCCTTGCGGCGCATTCCCGCGCACGCTGTGGGTCGTGAAGTTCGCCCGGGCGGGCTACGGCGGCAACGCACTGATCAACGGCTCGACCAACAACCCGAGCGTGCCGTACGTGCTTACGGCCGGCGGCCTGGTCGGCGGCGGCATCGGCAGCAACCCGGAGGCCGAGCTCCGGGTCTTCAAGCTGACGGCCGATGACGGCCTGCCGGACGAGCGCCAGCTGTGGTGCACCGAGCACGAGACCTTCCCGGGCGGCGGCCCGGGACCGTCGGTGAGCCCGAGCATCGGCCCGCCCACAGTCGGCCCGCCGACGTTCGTGGCCAACAATCCGTGCTTCCCGAACGTGCGGATTGCCGGATAGTAAGGCCCGGGCCGGAGGCGCGACAGTCCGCCGGCCCGGGCAACCCGGTCATGCGTGTACCAGGGCCGTCGCTACTGGCCCTGGTACACGCCTATGACCGGGTTGTAGAGGTCAGCAGTGCATCGCGCCGCGACCGCCGGCTGTGCCCGGCGGTGAGACCAAGCCAGGCCAGAGCGGCCAGGGCAACGATCGCGCCGGGCCAGAGGCCGTAGCCGAGCAGCGCGATCGCGGCGGCCGCGGCCGCCGCCTGCCCGAGATCGTCGATGATCAGGCGCCTGCGGCCTGCTCCGGGCAGCCGGCTTGCCTGACGGCGGATGCGCAGCCGGGTCACGAGCAGCAGCAGGGCGAAGCTGACGGCCAGGAACACGGCCGGGATCGTGTTACGGGGCGGATTCCCCTGGGCCCAGTGCCACGTGCCGCCGAGTTCAGCCCCGACTACGGCGCCGCGCCATACCTTGATCGTCAGCGCCATGTGCTCGCGCTGGTCGGCCTGAGCTGCGCTGGCCAGCACGCTGCCGTCCCCGTCGAACTCGGCCCAGTTATTGATGGCTCCGTCGCCGGTCACGTAGGACACGTCGGCGTAGTTCGCGTCGCTGGCCGGCGGAGTGCGCACCCCGTTGACCGTGGCGGTGAAGTCGCCTGCGCACGTCTTCAGGTTTGTCTCCCCCGCGCAGGCTGGCGCATGGCGGTACGCGCGGGCCGGCGGCCCGTCCAGAACGGTGAACAAGACACCGAACAGGACCGCCACCGTCAGCAAGGTCGCGGCCAGCCCGGTCGCGCGGGCACTTAGTACCGGAAACCATCTGACCGGGTGCAGGCGTGCGCGGAAGCGCCCGGCCGTCATCGTCGTGCGCCCGCGCGCATTCTCCGGCGGCTGCTGCGCCGGGGCTGCAGGCCCGCGGGCAGCAAGCCTGGCCGGATGCCTGCGGTTCTGCCGCCTGACGCTCAGTCCGATCCATGCCGACAATCCTGCGGCGACAATCAGTGCCGCGCCGGTGACGGCAAGGTCAGGGACGAGTCTGGACGGCTTTCCGGCGAGGACGGTTCCGCCGGTCAGGACCACCGCGCCGCCCAGGCCGAGCGCCGTGACGCCGGCCGCCACCACCGGACGGGTGACGGGCTGCATGCCGACGGCACGGTTCCGCCTGATCGCCAGACCTCCGAGGACGAGGAAGAAACCGCCGCCGGCTGCCTGCCCGCACTCCCCCAGGTACTTGACGAAGGCCGTCTCGGGGACGGTCGCTGTCGGTTCGGTGCGCCCGTCGGCCTCGACGGATACCGGAATATCCCGCCACACCGTGACGACCGCCGGATCGCCGTCGACCGCGTAGCCGAGCATCGCGCTGTCGGAGATGAAGCTGATGTCGAAGGTCTCGGAGGCTGTCTGCACGTCAAGTTCGTAATCCGGGGCCTTCCCGCCGGTCTCGGTGACACCGGTGACAGACCCGGCGACGACCTGCAGGCAGCTGGCGCCCAGGGGCTCCCCCGCCATGCAGGCGCTGGCATGGCGGTACGCAGATTCCTGAGCCGCCTGATGGACCGCCAGGGCGCCGCAGGCGCCCGCGACGGCGAGCAGGCCCAGGCCGAGGGCCAGGCAGAAACCCCACAGAAACCGCATGGCCGACGCCCCTCGCTCCTGGCCGACGCCTGGACTTTACAGCTTCTGTGCCGAAACTGGAATATTTGTCCGGCCGCGGTTGCGTCGCGACGGCGCGCGGTCGCGCGGAGCGCTGCGGGCAGCCGGGCCGGTTACGTCCGCCGGGCGGTCTCGTTCGCCAGGAAGGCCTGGATGTTGCCCGCGGCGTCCTTGTAGAAACCGCCGGCGCTGCAGTTCCCCGCAGACGCGCATGCCACCGAGTAGACGTCGGCATCCAGCCCTTTGTTCAGGACGCCTGAGCGCGGAATTTCGATCGCGCGGCCCCATTTCCCGTTGGCCTTCGTCACGGCGAACGCCTGTGAATGGTTGCTCGCGTCGAAATAGAACCCGGCCGCGCTGCAACTTCGGGCCGCGGCGCACGAGACCGACGTGGCCTGGGCGAAGCCGCGCTTGTTGAGCTTGGCCAGCGCCGGGATCGTGGCGGCGCGGCCCCATTTGCCTTTCGCCTGGTTTACTACGAACGCCTGCGTGCCGGCGAGAGCCTCGAAGTACCCGACCGCGCTGCAGTCGGCGCCGCGCGCGCACGACACGGCGAGAACTACCGCATGGTGAGCGCTGTTCAGCTTGGCGGTGCCGGGTACTTCGGCGGACTTAGCCCAGGTGCCTTTGCGCTGCAGCGCGATCAGCGCTTCCTGGTGATGCGTGGCCGTGGTGTAAAAGCCGCCGGCGCTGCAGTTGCCCGCCGACGCGCAGGAGACCGAGAGGATCTCCGCGTCGCCGCCTGTGTTCAGTTTTCCCGATCCGCGTAGTTCTTGCGCCTTGCCCCAGTGGCCGTGCTTTAGCCGCACGACGAACCCCTGCTCGTGCGCCGCGGCGTCGGTGTAGAAGCCGCCGGCGACGCAGTTGCCGGCCGACGTGCACGACACCGAGTTCACCAGGGCACTGCCGCCCGTGTTGAGCGCAGCGGTGCCCGGCACCACCACGGCGTGACCCCAGCTGCCCTTGTTCTCGGTGATGACGAATGCCTGGAAGTGCCCGGCGCTGTCCTTGAATCCGCCGCCGGCGCTGCAGGCACCGCGGGCGCCGCAGGAGACCGAGTTGACGTTGGCCTGGCCGCTCGCGTTGAGCGTGCTCAGACCCGGCGCTGGCCTGGCCTTGCCCCACGTGCCCTTGCTCTGGCCGGCCACGAAGACCTGTACATGCGCCGAGGCGTCGAGATAGCTCCCGGCGGCGGTGCAGAAGCCCCGCACAGCGCAGGACAGCGCCTGGACATAGGCCTGGCCGCCGAGATCGAGCGCTGCAGTGCCGGGCAGTTCCCGTGCGTTGCCCCACTTTCCCTGGCGCTGCGTCACGGTGAAGGCCTGGTTCACGTGGGAGGCGTCGCTGTAGAGGCCGCCGGCGGTGCAGTAACCCGCAGCCGGGCAGGAGATCGTCTCGATCTGGGCCTGGCCGGTGACGTTCAGCGCCGCAGTGCCGGGAACCTCGAGCGCCTTATGCCAGGTCACAACCAGCCTGGCCGGCTGGCTGGCATCCGCCAGCGCGCCGGCCGCCGCGGCGCCGGTGAGAACAGACACGCTGACCAGTGCCGCTGCAGCCGCGATTATCGCGCTCAAGCACCGCCGCACAGAGCTCACCTCACTGAGTAGCCAGCCGCACGATGGCTGGGCGGTAGGTATGCGGCCGATCATCGCGCGCCTTCTTAAGGCCGGCTTAAAGCGGCGGTCATACCGGTGCGCTGGCCGGCGCGGGCTGGGCGTAAGCGGCGGTGAAGCCCTGCCGCCAGCTCGGGAAGCGCAGCGTCCAGCCCAGCTCTGCCTTGGCCCTGGCGTTCGAAGCGCCGCGCGCCTGCGTCATCATGACCACGCCCGGGCCGGCCACTATCCGGGCGAGCCAGTCCGGGATGTGGCGCGGGGGCTTGGCACCGAGCGCGGCTGCGAGGACGGGCATCCACTCGCTGGCTGGCGCGGGATCGTCGTCGACGATGTTGTAGATCGCCGGCCCGTCGAAGGTCAGGGCGAGCACCGTCGCGGCTGCGGCGTCGTCGAGGTGCACGAACGACATGACGCCGCTGCCGTCGCCGATGACCGGGAGCTGCCGCTTGCGCACTGGCCCGACGAGCCCGTCATTGGCGGCGCCGTAGAAGCCGCCGTAGCGCAGCGCTATTCCGCCGGCGCTGGTGACGGCATTGTCGAGATGGTTCATCGCGGCGTTGGTCTGGCGTGCCGTCGTCGGCGGGGCCGGGTCGAGCGGGTCGTCCTCGGTCTTCACCGGCCCGCCGACGCGCGCGTAACGGTAGGGGGCGAAGCTCTGGGCAATGATCCGGCCCACGCCTGCCTGCCGCGCGGCGGCCAGCACGTTGTCGGTGCCCTCCGTCCGCAGCCGGTTAGTCTGCGCGAAGCCGCGGTCCAGGTTTCTGCCGAAGCGGGCGTCGGCCAGGGCTGTGGCCTGGTAAATGACCGCGTCGGGACGCGCCGTGCCGACTGCGGCCCGGACTGCCGGGCCATCCAGAGCATCGAGCACCAGCGGCTCCGCGCCGAGCGCCCGCAGCCCTTCCGCTCTGGCGGGCGAGCGGGAACTGCCGGTCACTTCGTGACCCTGCAGGCTTAGCTGGCGGACAAGCCGGGTGCCGATCGCACCGCTCGCTCCTACGACTAGGACTCGCATGACCTGCTCCTTGCCTTTACCGTGCCGGTGACGGCACCTGAGCCGCGTTCGGCGGTCACAGAACTGACACCGGCCGGGGCGGCGATGTGACAGCCGGGCCCGCTGCTTCCTGCGCCGGCCGTAGGCTGACCGCCGGTTAAGGGGCAGCAGCCGGGGCAGCTGGCGAGACAGGGCTCGTCGCCAGGTCCAGGAGGTCGCCCGATGACATCGCCGTCAGCCAGTCCCGCCACGCCTGCCGAGCCTTATGTAGGGTCACCGGCACCCGCCGCTTCGACCGAGGCGGTGCCCGGGCCGCCGGCGGCTCCGCCGCCGCGACCGCATCGGGTCAGGCGCACGCGCATCAGCGGAGCGTGGACGGCGGCGGCCTTGTTCGCGGTCGTGCTGCTCCTGCTGCTGATCTTCATTCTGGAGAACGGCCAGAAGGTCTCGGTCACCTTCTTCGGCGCGACCGCGCACCTGCCGCTTGGTGTCGCGCTGCTGCTCTCCGCAGTTCTCGGCATCCTGCTGCTCGTCATCCCCGGCACCGCGCGAATCGTGCAGCTGCGCATCACGGCCCGCCGCAATCGCAAGAGCGACCTAGCGGCGGCGGCCGCCGACTCGCCGCCCGTTGCCGCGCCGCCAGTTGCCGCGCCACCTGACGCTGTGCCGCCCGTTGCTGTGCCACCCGCTGCTGCGCCGCCCGACGCCGTGCGCCCGGCCGGCCCCTAGCCGGGCAGCGGCGCGGTCCGGGCGATGATCCGCCGAACCAGCTTGCCGGACGCGGCGCTGTCGCTTTCAGCGTCGTGCAGGATCTGGGCACCGGCCATCGCGCTCAGGATCTCGGCGGCCGGGAACCGGGCATACAGCCGCCCGCGCTCGTCGCGGCGGTCACTGCCGGGCGTCACCCGCCAGCTCAGGTACAGCGTTCCGCCCGGCTGCAGAATCGCCAGCAGGCGCGCGACCGCCTGCTCTCGCTCTCCTGGTCCGAGATGCATGATGACGGTCTCGCAGAGTACGTTCGCGAAGCTGCCGTCACCGATGCCGTTCAGGTCCGGCAGGGTGCCCTGCCGGAAGTCGATCGCCGGGTAGCGCGAGCGTGCCTCGGCCAGCAGTCCCCGGGACGCGTCGTAGCCGGTTACCGGGTAGCCCTGGCCGGCGAGCCAGGCCGTGTCCCGGCCAGCGCCGCAGCCGATGTCGGCGGTGGGGCCGGACCGGAAGTACTGGCCGACGAGCTGTTCCAGCTCTACGTCGGCGGGCTGGCCAAGCCAGTCGGCCGCGTAGGCGGCCGCGTGCTCGTCGTAAGCGCCGATCGTCGCCTTATCCACGCCTCACCATCTCAGGGCGCGTCCGGCCGGGCGATGCCGGCCTCCCGCAGCTCGCGGCTGCAAACGGCCGCAGGCTCTAGTCGTTCCTTGCTACCTCGGGCCCGGTGATGCGCTTGAGCATCGGGAAGGTGGCGGCAATGATGCCCAGACTCGCGATCAGGCCAGCCCCCGTGATGGCCCAGAACGCGACATCCGGCGGCACCAGCCCATCGCCGAGCTGGGATGTGGCGAAGAGATCGGAGGCGAGGAAGCCCGCGCCCATGGACAGCGCGGCCGCGCCTACCAGCGGAGCCACCGTCTCCAGGCTGATCACGCGGCGCAGCAGCCCGAGCGGTGCGCCCGTCAGCCGCAGCAGGCTGAACGGGCGTTTGCGGTCGGTCAGGCCCGCCGCGACGCTTGCGGCCAGCGTGCAGCCCGCGATGCACAGGCTGACCAGGATCACCACGTCAGCCAGTTGCCCGTATTCCGTTTCCTGTCCCTGCCTCTGGCTGTTCAGCTCGGCCAGGGTCGAGGCCTGGCTGACATAGGGGTAGGCGAGCTCGAGCGCCGTCCTGGCCTGCTCGATGACCCGCGCTGAACCGTCGGTGGCAACCGCGACGGACTGGACCGGAAGACCGCTCAGGCGCTGCGCGGAGATGCTCACCCGCGGCCAGATCACGCCCTGCATCGTGCCGTCGATGAGGCCGCCGACTGGCACCTTGACGACCTGCGCGCCCGCCGGGCAGCGGCCCAGCGCTGGCACCCTGGCCAGCTCGGCGCACGACATCAGGCTGGCCGGGAAGCTGGCCTGGATCGCGACGCCCCCGTTGATGATCAGGTGAGACTTGCCCGGCCTGGGACCGAGACCGACCTGCCAGGCCTTGCCGACCTGCGCCGGGTTGAGCAGGATGCCCGGCGGGGCGCTGTGGACGAGGGCGGCACCGCTGACGCCGTTGATGGCAGCCAGTCTCGTCATGGCCAGATCCGGCGACGGCTGCCCGGCCAGCCCGCCAGCGCCGGCCTGGTTCCTGGTGAACTGGTCAAACAGGGTGCTGGCGACAGCCGGACCGGTAAAGCCGGTGTTGGAATCGCGGTGATCGGAGGCGCCGATGACCGCGACCGCGACAGTAGTGACGAACAGGGCGAGGACCAGACCGCTGACGGCGCGGAATCCTGCCTTGGGGTTGTCGGCGAGCCGTCGTGCCGCGATGAGCGCGGCCGGACGCCTGGTGAACCTGGCCATGATCGAGGCGGCGAGCATCGTCAGCCACGGGCCGGCGACCATCAGCCCGACCAGGATCAGCACGAAACCTGGCAGGTAGGCCCGGATCTGGCCGGGGGTCGTCGGCGGGCGGTGATTCGGATAGTAGTGCCACAGGTCGGCAATGCCGAGCAGCAGCGGGATGATGCGCCAGGCCCGCAGCGGCTTGGGAGTTATCCGGCGGCTGACCCCGAGCGGCGCTGCGATCACCGGGCGGAGCGCGAGCCTGGCCACGACCGCGGCCGACAGCGGGATGCCAATCGCCACCAGCAGCACATCGGCCAGGCTGAGCGACAGGTCACCAGGAAAGAACGGCGCGCCGGTGAACGGGATCGCCGCCAGCGGATCCCTCAGCAGGAAGAACAGGCCGAACCCGGCGGCGGTCCCGGCGGCCGCAGCGACGGTGGCCTCGACCGCCGAGATCACCGAGATCTGCCGCGGTGTCGCGCCGGCCAGCCGCATGGCAGCGAAGCGCAGCTCCCGCCGGGCGGCCGACAGCCTGGTTGCCGTGCCAATGAAGATAAGGACGGGAAGTAGCAGGGCAACGGCCACGACCGACAGGATGAGGTCGACTCCGTTGGCATTGACTCCTACCCCGACGCACTGGTCCTCCCCCTGGCAGCTACTGGGCGGGACCGCCGCAATGGCTGTCGCCTCGACCGCGCCCGGCGCCCGGCCAAGCTGCTTCGCGGTGTGGCCGATGACGATGAGCAGGGAGTCAGGCGCCGGCAGTGCGGCATCGCCGATCGTGCCGATCAGCCGGCCAGGGAACCTGTGAGCCAGCTCGCCGGCTGGCTCGCGAGCCAGCAACGCCTCAAACGCGGGCGAGGCGTAATACTGACCCGGTCCTGGCAGGCGCTGCAGACCGGGCGGGACCGGCGACGTCGGCCCGGTGGCGGCGACGTCGACCCGGCCGATGACCTCGCCGTGGAAATAGTCTGCGGTGAGCAGCCACCACACGGGGTCCGCCTTCGTGTGTTCCACTGTGGCCTGGGCCCCTGTTTCAAGCCACGAGTAGCGCGCGTTCTGCGTATTGACCCCGTTGATCCCTGACACCGTGATCAGCAGCAGGCCGACCCCGAGTGCCACCGCGCTCGCGATGAGGATCAGCCGGGTGACGGCCTCCCGGCCGCCAGCCAGGCAGAGGCGCAAGCCGAGCCGGATCACACCTCCACTCCCGTCAGCGAGCTGACCTTTCCATCGCGGACGACGACCTCACGGTCGGCGTAGGCGGCCACGCGCGGCTCGTGGGTCACCAGGATGACGGTCGTGCCCTGTTCGCGGGCGGCAGCGGTGAGCAGATCCATCACGTGCTCGCCGGCTACCGAGTCGAGAGAGCCGGTCGGCTCGTCGGCGAACAGCACCTCGGGCCGGGCCACCATGCCCCTGGCCAGGGCGACGCGCTGCGCCTGGCCGCCGGACAGCTCCCCTGATCTGCGGCCTTCCAGGCCGTCCAGGTCGAGTTTGCCGAACCAGGGCCTGGCCTCGGCGAGAGCAGCGGCGCGCCGGGAGCCGCCCAGCAGCAGTGGCAGGGCGACGTTCTCCGCCGCGGTCAGCTCGGGCACGAGCTGACCGAACTGGAAAACGAATCCGAACCGTGCCCGGCGTAGTTCGCTGCGGAGAGCTTCGGTCAGGGTGTCCAGGCGCTGGCCGGCGAACCAGACTTCGCCCTCGTCCGGGGGGAGGATTCCGGCCAGGCAGTGCAAGAGCGTCGACTTGCCTGATCCGCTCGGGCCCATGACGGCGAGGACTTCGCCGGGCTGGGCACAGACGGTTGCGCCGCGCAGCGCAGGCGTCTCGCCGAAGGACTTGACGACTTCTCGCGCCTCGATGACGGGGCTCACCGCCGCTGACCTCCCCGGCAAGTGCGTCCAGCCGGGCCGCGGTGTGGTCGATCCAGCGCAAGTCCGCCTCCAGGTGGTACAGGCCGTGGTCCGCGAGCAGCGTGTCGACCAGGCTGCCCTGCTGCTTGAGTTCGGTGAGTTCCCGCATGCGTTGCAGGTGGGCTGCTCGCTGGATGTCCAGATAGCGGTCAGCCCGGCGGTCGAGCATCAGCGACAGCACGACCTTGGCGAACAGCACGGTCTGCAGGTGCGGCTCGGGCGCGGCCGGCTCGGACAGCCAGTGCTCGACCTCGTCCACGCCGGCCTCAGTGATGACATAGCGTTTGCGGTCCGGGCCCTCGCCATGCTCGGACGGCCCGGCGATCGCCATGCCGTCCCGGGCCAGCCTGGCCAAGGTCGCGTACACCTGCCCGTACGGGAGCGGCTTGCCGCGGCCGAAGAAAGCGTCGTAGTCCCGCTTCAGGTCGTAGCCGTGGCTGGGCTCGCGCTCCAGCAGCCCGAGAAGCGTCAGGGGAACACTCATGCGGCGAGAATACACTCAGTGTATACGCGCGGCAACTAGTTAGGCCGGCGACGCTCGGCCCTGAACCGGCCGGTGCTGATGACGACGCGCGGCGAGAAGTTAAGCAGCAGCAGCAGCAGCGGTGCCTGCCGCCTGCGCGGGCGGCCAGGTTACCCGGACCTCAAGGCCGCCCGTTGGCAGCGCGCGGGCGGCAATGGTCGCCCCGTGCCCGGTCGCGATGGCGTCCACAATGGCCAGGCCGAGACCGTGGCCCGTACCGCGGCCGGTCCGTTCTGCGCCGGCCTGCTGGAAAGGCAGGAACAGGCGGCTGACGTCATCGGGCGCGATGACGGGACCGGAGTTGCTCACCGACAGGAGCGCTGCGCCGTCCGGCCCCGCTGCCGTGATGACCTCGATGCCGCCGCCGGGCACGTTGTGCTCGAGCGCGTTGTCGATCAAGTTGGCGACCAGGCTCGCGGTCAGGCTGGCATCGCCGGTCGCCGGCGCGTCGGCGAGCGCGGAGTCGATGCGGAGTCCGAGCCGCTCGGCCTGCTGCTGACGGTCGCGGTCTGCCAGCGTCGCCGCTGCGATCGAGGCCAGGTCGAAGGGCTGCCACTGGGTGACGCCGCGCTCGCTGCTGGCCAGGGCGAGCAGGGATCCGATCAGGCTTTCCTGCTGCTCGCCGAGCGTGAGGGCGGTTTCGCAGGCCGACCGGAGCGAGCCGGCCGAAGCGTCGGGGTCGGCCAGCGCGACCTGGAGCAGGGTCCGCTGCGCTGCAATCGGCGTGCGCAGTTCGTGGGAGGCGTTCGCGACGAAATGCCGCTGCGACTCAAAGGACGCCTGCAGGCGCGCGAACAGGCTGTCCAGCGTCTGGCCGAGCTCGGCGAACTCATCGCCGTTGCCCAGGCTCAGCCGCCGGCTCAGGTTGCTGGCCGAGATCTCCCTGGCCGTCGCTGTAATCATGCGCAGCGGCCGCACGAGCCGGCCCGAGATCAGCCAGCCGACGCCCGCGGATACCACGACGAGCGCGACCAGCACGACGGCCGCCCTGATGATCTGCGTGCGGGCGTCGGCGTCCTGCTGAGCGATGACGGCGGCACTGGCCCCCGTGGGCAGTGCCGTCTTGATGGTGAAGACGGGAATGGCCAGCACGGCTGCTCCGCAGGCGAAGACGAAGCCGGCGTACAGCAGCGCCAGGTGCAACCGCAGCGTGCGCCGGCGCAGTTGCACGGCCGATGCGAGCGCACGGGGATACAGCTTCACGACTCTCCTACCTGATATCCGCCTTCGCGGACCGTGTGGATGACCGGCGGGTCACCGAGCTTGGCGCGGAGCCTGCGGATGGTGGTCTTGACTGTCGTGGTGAACGGGTCAGCGGCCTCGTCCCAGACTCGTTCCAGCAGTTCCTCGGCGGAGACGACCCGGCCTGCCCTGGCTAGCAGGCATTCCAGCAAGGCGAATTCCTTCGGGCTCAGGTCCAGGCGGCGCGGGCCGCGGAACGCGGTCCGGCGGCTGGCGTCGAGCACGACCTCGCCGCTGCGCAGGACCGGCGGCAGTGCGACCGCGGGCCGGCGGCTCAGCGCTCTGATCCGGGCGGTCAGCTCGGTGAAGTCAAAGGGCTTGGCCAGGTAATCGTCCGCGCCGAGGCCGAGACCTTCGACTCGGTCGGCGATCGTCCCCGCCGCGGTGAGCATCAGGATCCGGACCGGGGAATGCTCGGCGGCGAGCTTGCGGCAGATCTCGTCGCCGTGAATGCCGGGCAGGTCCCGGTCCAGCACCAGGACGTCGTAGCGGGTAACGGCAAGCCGCTCGAGCGCGTCGTTGCCATCCAGGACGACATCGACGGCCATGCCCTCGCGGCGCAGTCCCGGCCCCGATCGCCCCGGCCATGACCTGGTGATCCTCGGCGACCAGCACTCTCATGGTCTGCTCGCTTCCTTCCGCCCGGTGCACCACGATGCCACTGCGCCGGTGACAGCGGGGTGTCAGCGGCTGACACCGTGCTGGCACCGGCCGTGCCCTACAACTTCCAGCATGCAAGCAACTATCGAGGTATCGGACCTGCGCAAGCGCTTCGGGTCCACCGTGGCCCTGGACGGCATGTCGTTTGCCGTCCCGCCAGGACAGGTCACCGGGTTCATCGGCCCCAACGGGGCCGGCAAGTCGACCACGATGCGGGTCATCCTCGGCCTGGACGCACCCGACCACGGTGCCGCCCTGGTCGGCGGCAGGCCTTACCGCACTCTGGCCGAACCGTTCCGCCAGCTCGGCTCGCTGCTGGAAGCTGGCGCGCTGCAGCCGGGCCGCTCGGGCCGCAACCACCTGCTCTGGCTGGCACGGTCCCAGGGCCTGACCGCCGGCCGGGTCGATGCCGTGATCGCGCAGGCGGGCCTGCAAACGGCAGCCCGGCGCAAGGCCGGCGGCTACTCGCTCGGCATGCGGCAGCGGCTCGGCATCGCCGCGGCGATGCTCGGCGACCCGCCGATGGTGATGCTGGACGAGCCGTTCAACGGCATGGACCCCGAGGGCATCCAGTGGATGCGCGCGTTCCTGACCGGGCTGGCGGCCGAGGGCCGGGCGGTGCTGATCTCCAGCCACCTGATGAGCGAGCTGCAGGACATCGCCGGCCGCCTGGTGATTGTGGGGCGCGGCAAGGTCATCGCCGACACCAGCATGGCCGACCTGCTCGCGGCCGCCTCCGGCGACCGGATCATGCTGCGCACCACTGCCATCGCGCAGGCCACTGCGGAGCTCGAGCAGGCCGGCGCGAGCGTCGGGCCGGCCGGTCCCCGCGCGCTGGCCGTCACCGGGCTGCCGGCCGAGCGCATCGTCGAGGTGCTCGGGGCGGGCGCTGTCCCGTTCTCGGAGATCTCGGCGCACCGGGCCTCACTCGAAGAGGCCTACCTGCAGCTGACCCGGGACCAGACCGAGTACCGGGCCGTCCCCGCCAAGGAGACCTCCCGATGACCGCCACAGCCGTACCCCAGCTTTCCAGCGTTCCGCCGGGCCCCGGCGGCATTTTCGCCGGCTGCTTCGCGCGGAATGGACCAAGTTCCGCAGCGTACGCGGCTGGGTCAGCACGCTGATGCTCGCTGCGCTGCTGGTCGGGATCATCGGCCTGTGGGCGGCGGCCGGGCCTTCCGCGGGGTGCGCGCCGGTCACCCCGGCGGGCCAGGCCGGCGGCGCTGCGGCCTGCACGGCGCCGACCGGCCCGGGCGGCGCGGCAGTCACCGACAGCTTCTACTTCGTCCGGCATCCGCTCGACGGCAACGGGACTATCACCGCCAGGGTCACCAGCCTGACCGGCCGCTATGCCTCCGGCGGCGGGATCAACCCGCAGGATCCGGAAGCCGGCCTGGTGCCCGGCGTCCAGCCCTGGTCCAAGGCCGGACTTATCATCACGGCCAGCACGCGACCGGGCTCGGCCTACGCAGCAGTCATGATCACTGGCGGGCACGGCGTGCGGATGCAGTACGACTACTCCCATGACGCCGCCGGGCTGCCCGGAACGGTCTCCGCCGCGGCGCCGCGCTGGCTGCGGCTGACCCGCCGCGGCGACATCCTGACCGGATACGACTCGCCGGACGGCAGGCACTGGACCACGGTCGGGACCGCCAGCCTGGCTGGATTGCCGGGAACGGTGCAGGCTGGCTTGTTCTCGACCTCGCCGCAGGCTGATGTCACCAGCCACGGCGGTGGTGGACCGAGCGTCGCGACGGCGGTCTTCGGCCAGCTCGCCCTCACCGGCGCGCGGGGCCCCGCGGCATGGCATGGCGGCGAGATCGGGCCGGCCGGTGACAGCGGCGTGCTCTTCGGCCGGTTCCGGCAGGCAGCCGGGCAGTTCACGGTGACCGGCTCCGGCGACATCGCGCCCGCGGTAGACGGCGGCTCGTCGGCCGACACTGAGGCCGATAGCGGTTTCAACGGCATCTTCGCCGGCCTGATCGTGATGATCGTGCTCGGCGCGGTGTTCATCACGTCCGAGTACCGCCGCGGCCTGATCCGCACCACCCTGGCCGCGAACCCGCGGCGCGGGCAGGTCCTGGCGGCTAAGGCCATCGTGGTCGGGCTGGTCACTTTCGCGGCGGCGCTGCCCGGCGCCGCGGTCACCGTGGTCGCCGGTGCACGCCTGCTGCGCGGCCACGGCAACTACGTCTTCCCGGCTACCGCGCTGTCGGAGCTGCGGGTCATCGCCGGCGCCGCGGCAGTGCTGGCTCTGGCTGCCGTGCTGGCGCTGGCCCTGGGCGCGGTCTTGCGCAGCAGCGCGGGCGCGATCACCGCGGTCATCGCCCTGATCGTGCTGCCGTATTTCTTCGCGGTGCCGCTGGCGGTGCTGCCCGCCGGGGCCGCGGACTGGCTGCTGCGGGTCACGCCCGCGGCCGGCTTCGCGATCGGCCAGATGGTCACGCAGTACCCGCAGGTAACGAACGCCTACACGCCGGCCAACGGCTACTATCCGCTGGCGCCGTGGGCGGGCCTGGCCGTGCTGGCTGCCTGGACCGTGGCTGCGCTCGGCCTGGCGCTGGTACTGATGCGGCGGCGGGACGCATGAGTCTCGCGCTGCGCGCCGAGTGGATCAAGCTGCGCACCGTGGCCAGCACCGGCTGGCTGCTGCTCGGCGTCGTCGCGGTCACGGTCGCCGTCAGTGCCGGCACCTCCGCGGCGCTGTCTTGCCAGTCGTCGGCCGGGTGTCATCCCGACCTCACCAGGCTCAGCTTCACCGGCGTCGACGTCGGACAGGCAGTCGTGGCCATCGTGGCGGTGCTGGCGGTCTGCGGCGAGTACAGCACCGGCATGATCCGGACCACGCTGGCGGCCACACCGCGGCGGACGACTGTCCTGGCGGCCAAGGCTTCGGTGGTCACCGGCGTGGTGCTCGCCGCCGCCGTGCCGGCTGTCGGCGGCTCGCTGCTGGCCGGGCGGCTGATTCTGCCCGGCCTCGGCTACACGCCGGCCGCCGGTTACCCGGTCCTGTCCCTGGCCGACGGCCCGGTCCTGCGGGCAGCGGCCGGCTCGGTGCTGTACCTGGCGCTGATCGCGCTGCTCAGCGTCGGGGTGGCCGCCGCGGTCCGTGACCCGGCCGCCGCTATCGGCGTGATCCTGGGGCTGCTGTACCTGTTCCCGATCCTCGCCGCGGTGACCGGCGCGGGTACCGGCCGTCACCTGACCCAGATCGGGCCGATGACCGCCGGACTGGAAATCCAGGCGTCGGCGAACCTGCCCAGCCTGCCCCTCAGCCCGTGGGCGGGCCTCGGCGTCCTCGCCGCCTGGGCCGCCGCGGCGCTGCTGGCCGGCGCGCTGCTGCTGCGGCTGCGCGACGCCTGAGCTGCGCCGCGTGGTCGGCCGCACGGCGGCTACGCCGCGGTGTGCGGCCGCGGCAGCAGCCTGCCGAGCAGCCAGGCGGTGACCGCCATGATCACGAAGAGGTCGAGGTAGTGGCAGGCCATCGCGCCGGCGTACGTCGGGCCGCCCCAGGCGTTGACAGTGTCGGCCGGGTTCAGGCCGCTGGTGACCTGGTAACCGGCCCGGAGGAATCCGTAACCGAACAGCAGCAGCAGCGGGCCGGCCAGCACCGCCCGTCCGAGGGCGCCCGGATGCCGCAGCGCGTCGTGGCCCAGCTGCGTGATCCGCGCGGCTGTGTCCCGGCTGAGCGGTGCGAGCAGCACGTTGCCGCCCTGGCGGCGGCGGCGGCGCCAGGCGAGGATGAGAGCGCAGGCGATCACGGCCACGCCGGCTTGCTGCCACCAGGCATTAGTCCCGGGAACGTGGCCGACCGGGCCCGTCGGCGCGTGTTCGTACGCCAGCCAGCCTGCGCTGACTCCGCCGGTGAACAGCAAGCCGGCCAGTGCGGCAAGCGGGCGGGACGGCTGTGCAGATGACGGGTGCTGAGGTATCGGTGTCATAGGTTCCACGCTGGCCCGAGTGGTGCGCAGCCGGCGTCGGGCGCGGGTCGCGAATCACGGTCGGCCGCCAGGCGGACGACCGCGGGCAGGTCAGTCGCAGGTCGGATGATCAGCTCCGGCGCGAGACGGATGCCCGGCCGGCCAGCCCGGGTTAACGTCGCGTCATGGCAGTTGTCCCCGCAGCACGCTCCCGGCCCGGCACCGGCGGGCCCGGCTCGGGCGCACCCTGGTTTACCCGGATCTCTGCTGGCCTGTCGGCGCGGCTGAGCCGCCGGGCAGCGCCGGACTTGCTGGACGTGGTGATCGCCGCGGGCTGCTTTGCCGCGCTCACGGTTCCCGTGCTGGCCGGGGTGGCCACCGGAGCCGGCTCGCGGGGCGCCATCGCCGGCTGGGGTGCCGCAGCCGCCCTCCCGCTGATCGTCCGCCGCCGCTGGCCGCTGACAGTGCTCGCCGTTCTGGTCGCGGTTTACGCCGGCTCGACGCTGGCCGGGATCCAGTTCACGGCGTTCGTCAGCAGTGCCGGGCCCAACCTCGCCATTGCGGTCTTCACGGTCGCCGACCGGTGCAAGAGGCGGGTCTCGCTTCTGGGCTACGGGCTGGCCGCCGTTTGCACCTGGCTGGTCCTCCCCGTCGGCATCCACCTGCATCCTGGCCTCGACCAGGACGCGGTGCAGGCGGGCGTGATGATTCCCGGCTGGTTCGCCGGCGATGCGGTCCGCACCCGGCGGCAGTACCGGCAGTCGCTCGCCCGCGAATCTGCGCGCCAGGCCGCCGAAGGCGAGGCCAGGATCCGCGCCGAGGAACGACTGCGGCTGTCCAGGGACGTGCACGACGTCGTCTCGCACAGCCTGGCCATGATCGCGGTCCGGTCCGGTGTGGCCAGGCTGGTGCTGGACTCCCAGCCAGGCGAGGCGCGCGCGGCGCTGATGGCGATCGAGACCGCCAGCAGGTCAGCTCTGGATGAGGTCCGGCTCGTGCTCCGCCAGATCAGGGAGCCCGGCACCGGGGCCGGCGGCCCGCGGCCCGGCAGCGGTGACCTGCCGGAGCTGGTCCGCCGGTTCCGGGAGAACGGCCTCGAGGTGACGTACCGCCGGACCGGCGAGCCGGGCAGTTACGGCGACCCGGTCGAGCTGTCGGCCTACCGGATCGCGCAGGAGTCGCTGACGAACGTGGTCCGGCATGCGCCCGGGGCCAAGGCGGTGCTGCAGGTCGGGTACGAGCCGGACCGGCTGACCATCTCGGTGACGGATGACGGGCCGGGCGGCGACCCGCAGCCGGGTCCCGGTCTCGGGCTGGCCGGCATGCGCGAGCGGGTGCTCCTGCACGACGGGCAGTTCCGGGCTGGCCCGCTGCCAGACGGCGGATTCCAGGTCGAGGCCGTGCTGCCGGCCGGCAACGGCGGCGCCCGGCACCCGGGCGGCGGCACGTGACGACCCGGGTCCTGATCGCCGACGATGAGGCGCTGGTCCGGGCCGGGTTCCGGCTGCTGGTCGGGTATGCCGCTGATCTGGACGTCGTCGGCGAGGCCGCGAACGGGGCGCAGGCGGTCAGCCAGGCCCGCGCGCTGCGGCCCGACGTGGTGCTGATGGACATCCGGATGCCGGTGATGGACGGGCTCGAGGCGACCCGGATGATTCTCGCTGGCCGCGGCGATCCCGTGCCGCGGATCCTCATCGTGACCACCTTCGACGATGACGAGAACGTGTTCGAGGCGCTGCGCGGCGGCGCCAGCGGCTTCGTGCTGAAGGACACGCCGCCCGAGCAGCTGCTCGAGGCGATCAGGATCATCGCGGCCGGAGACGCGCTGCTGACCCCCGCCATCACCCGCCGCCTGATCGCCGAGTTCGCCCGCGCGCCCGGCCGGCCCAACGCTGGCCCCGCCGCGGCCGCGATTGGTGACCTGACCGGGCGGGAGCGCGAGGTACTGACGGAAGTAGCGCTGGGCCGGTCGAATGCGGAGATCGGCGCGGCCCTGCATGTCAGCGTCGCGACGGTCAAGACGCACGTCAGCCGGCTGCTGGCCAAGCTCGGCGCCCGCGACCGGGCCCAGCTGGTGGTCCTCAGTTACGAGCTGGGCATCGCCGAGCCGCGCCGGCCGGGCTCATGACTACCCGGGCCCGCCAGAGCGCTGGCGAACCGGCCTGGGCGGGCCGGCGGTGCCGCCGCACTCGCGGACCGCTCCCCCGACTGACCGGCAATACATAACCGGTTCCGCAAATCAGCCGATAGCGGGCACCGGAGCGACCATTTAAGTATTGACGGCCGTGAACGGCTGCCGGGCCGGGAGTTATGCCGGATTTGTGATCGCTAGGAGTCGGATTCTGGCCGGCGGCCGAACTCCAGGCCGGTGTACTGGCCCGAGGCTCGCCACTGGTCGATGTATCGGAAGTAGGCCGGGGCACCCAGTTGGTAGCCCGACAGCAGCGGGCCGCCTGACTGGCCCTCGTTGTTGTAATAGCCGGGCGTGCAGCCGGCCAGGAACGAGGTCATGACCGGGTTGGGCGCCAGCAGTTCCATCCAGGCGTCCTCGGCATCCTTGCTCACCTCGACCGCGCCGAAACCGCCCTGAGCTACGTGTGTGACCACCTGGGCGACCGTCCTGGCCGCGTCGGTGAGGTTGTGCGGCACGTTGGCCACGAAGTTGCCGCCCTGCCCGAGCTGAACCAGGAAGAAGTTCGGGAACCCGTGCACATGGACGCCGTGCATCGAGCGCATCCCGTCAGACCAGTGCTGCGACAGCCGGATACCGCCGCGGCCGGTGACGTCGTACCCGTTGCGCCGGATCGGGTCAGTGCCCACCTCAAAGCCCGAGGCGTAGATGATGCAGTCGACCGGGTACTCCACTCCGGCCACCACGACCCCGGCCGGGGTAATTCGCTGCACGCCCTTCCCGTCGGTGTCGACCAGGCGGACCGAGGACTGGTTGAAGGCCTGCAGGTACTCGTCGTGGAAGCAGGGCCGCTTGCATAGCTGCCGGTACCAGGCCTTCAGCGCCTCGGCGGTGTCGTGGTCGGCGACGATCGTGTCGACCCGGGCGCGGATCTCGCTCATCTTTTCCGCGTCGGCCAGCTCGAACTCGTTCAGCAGGTCCTGGAACCCGGCCGGGCCGGATCGCGCTGCGGTGATGCGGCCGCGGATCCGTTTCGCCAGGTCAGTCCAGCCGTCGTTGACCAGGTCCTCGGCCGGCAGCTCGCCGGCCGACATGTTGGCGGAGAAGTTCTCCAGCCAGCGCTGCTGCCAGCCGGGCTCGGCGATGCCGGCGAACCAGTCCGGGTCGATCGGCTGGTTGTCGCGCACGTCCACTGACGACGGCGTGCGCTGGAACACGACAAGTTCGCCGCAGGCCGCGGCCAGGTGCGGGACGCACTGCACGGCGGTGGCGCCGGTGCCGATGATCGCGACCCGCTTGTCGGCCAGCTTGTCCATCGGCGCGCCGGCCGGGTCACCGCCGGTGTAGGCGTAGTCCCAGCGGCTGGTGTGGAACGAGTGGCCGTCGAACGTCTCGATGCCGGGGATGCCGGGCAGCTTGGGCACGTGCAGCGGACCGGTGCCGATCGCCGACGAACTGGGCGGTGAACTCGTCGCCGCGGTTGGTCCGCACGATCCACCGCTGCCGCGTCCGCGTCCCACTCCAGGTCCGTGACCTCGGTGTGGAACAGCGCGTTGTCGTAGAGCCCGTACTGCTTGGCGATCCGCTCGCAGTGCTCGAGGATCTCCGGGGCATGCGCGTACTGTCTCGGACGGCAGGTGCCCGGTCTCCTCCAGCAGCGGCATGTAGATCATCGAGGCCGTGTCGCATTGCGCGCCCGGGTAGCGGTTCCAGTACCAGGTGCCGCCGAAGTCGCCGCCCTTCTCGACGATGCGCACGTCGTCGACGCCGGCCTCCACCAGCCGGGCGCCGGTCACCAGCCCCGCGAAGCCGCCGCCGATGAAGGCGAAGGTGACGTGGTCGTGCTTGCGGCTCGCGCTCGGTCAGCGGCGTGTACGGGTCGTCGCAGGTAGGTGCGCGAACTTGCCCGGTCGAGCTGCAGGTACTGGTCGTTGCCGTCGGGCCGCAGGCGCTTGTCGCGCTCGCGGGCGTAGCGCTCGCGCAGAGCCGCTGAATCGACAGTCGGTCACGTGCGATACCTTCCGTGCAGGCTGGCGGCGGAGATCTTAGGCCCTGGGCATGATTCGCCATCAAGGGTGCCGTACCAGGCATTACGGCTAGTCAGTCACATTGCCGGGCCGACCGTCAAGGCCCGAACGAGGACCCGTGCCGGAGCCATCCGGTTCGCCCGCCGCGCGACCGGCCGGGCCGCCCGCTCCCCCATCGTGGCCCTGCCACCGCGGGCATCGGCCCGGCGACGTAAGCGGAGAGTTCTCCGCAACCGGAGAATCTCTCCGGAAGTCAATCCTGACGTGAACGGAGCACTCTCCGGTTGCACTGTGACACACTGCGGTTCGGCGGAGGAACTCATGACACAGCAACCCGGCACAGAGCAGGCAGCGCAGTCGGCGATACCGCCGGCCCGGCGGCAGCTCCCGGCCCAACGGCAGGGCGAGCTGCTGCGCGCCGATGCGCAGTACAACCGCGACCACATCATCGAGGTCGCGCGCGACGCGCTGGAGGCGTCCGCGGATGTCTCGCTCAACTCGATCGCGAAGAAGGCGGGCGTCGGCGCCGGGACGTTGTACCGGCACTTCCCGACCCGCGAGGCACTGGTCCTGGCCGTCTACCGCCTCGACGTGCAGCAGCTCGCGGACTCGGCGACGGAACTGCTGGCCGCGCATCCCCCGCTGACGGCCCTGCGCCTGTGGTGCGACCGGCTCGCTGACTTTGGCCGGATCAAACACGGCCTGGCGGAAGTGCTGACCGCGGCGACCAGCGACGGCCTGGTCGATGAGGCCTACGGCCCGGTGCTTGCTGCGATCACGCAGTTGCTCACTGCCTGCAACCAGGCCGGTGCCGTCCGCCCCGGCCTGGTGCCCGACGACGTTCTGCTGCTCCTTGGCTTCCTGTGGCGCATTGACGACGGCGACGGCGCGGCCGCGAAGGCCGACCGCATGCTGGGCCTGGTGATGGACGCGCTCCGGGCCGGAGCGCCGGCGCCTCAGCCGCCACAGCGCGCGGCCTGGTTCCGGCGGCGCCGGCGGTCTGCCCGCGCCGGGCTTTGAACTCTCACCTCGTCGCGCGATTCCTTTGCGGTTCCGGCCGGTCTGTATAGCCAGGACGGCCGACAGCATCCGCTGGCGGCCAGCGCGCCGCCGGCGCGCTAACCGGGACTGAGAGGATCGACACCGATGCACAACGACCAGCTGACCCTGAGGGCAACGTCACTGGACCGGGCTTTCGCCAGCACCAGGGCCGTGCTGGCCGAGGTCGACGCGAGCCAGCTCACCGCGCCGACGCCGTGCGCGGCCTGGGACGTGCGCGCCATGATCAGCCATTTCCTTGGCACTGCCCGGTGGGCGGCTGGTGCTGTCAGCGGCGCGGCTGACGCGGATGCCCTCGGCGACGACCCGGCCGTCGGCGACGACCCGGCGGCAACTCTGGCCAGCTACGACCAGGCGACCTCGGAGGCACTGGCCGCCTTCGCCGCGCCCGGTGCGCTGGCCCGTCCGGTATCGCTGCCGTTCGGCACTCTGACCGGTGCCGAGCTGATGGTTGTAGTCGCGCGGGACCAGTTCGCGCACGGCTGGGACCTTGCCCGCGCCATCGGGTACCCGGCTGTCCTCGACGGTGAGCTGGCCAGCGAACTGCTCGCGCTGGCCCAGGCCGAGGGTTTTGATGCCTACCGCGGGCCCGAGGGGGTCGGCCTGTTTGGTGCGGCGACCGAAGCCCCGGCCGGATCGGGTCCGGCCGACCGGCTGGCCGCATTTCTCGGCCGCGATCTGAAGGCCTGGCTGTGATCAGGCGCCAGGAGACGGCTTGGGCGCGCTAGCTGCCGGTGACCGCCAGTTCGTCGCGGAAACCGAGCCCTTCCGGCGCGAGCTGCTCGCGCACTGCTACCGCATGATGGGCTCGGCCGACGATGCCGAAGACCTGGTGCAGGAGACCTACCTGCGCGCCTGGCGCGGTTACGGGCAGTTCGAGCGCCGGTCATCGGTGCGGACCTGGCTGTACCGGATCGCCACCAACGCGTGCCTGAATGCGCTCGAAGGCGCGAGCCGGCGAGTACTGCCGAGCGGTCTCTACGACCCGGAGTCCGACCTGCAGGCCGCTCCCGCGCTAGCCGGGCCGGGCGTCAGCTGGCTGCAGCCGATCCCCGATTCGCTGCTCACCGGGGAGTCGGCCGATCCGGCCGTTATCGTCGCCGCGCGGGAGACCCTGCGGCTGGCGCTCGTCGCGAGCTGGCAGCTGCTGCCCGGCCTGCAGCGAGCGGTGCTGATCCTGCGTGATGTGCTGGGCTTTCCTGCCGCCGAGGTGGCCGCCATGCTGGGCACTACCACGACAGCGGTCAAGAGCGCGCTGCAGCGTGCCCGGCGCCGGCTCAGGGAAGCGTCGCCGGCCTCCGAGGCCGTCACCGAGCCTGCGCAGCCGCGGGCGCGGGAGCTGCTCGAGCAGTACATCGCGGCCTTCGAGAACGCTGACGCCGTCGCTCTGGAACGGTTGCTGTGTGACGAAGCCACGCTGGAGGCGGCTCCGCTGCGGACCTGGCTCGCCGGCTGCCGGTCCTGCGTGCCGTATCTCCGGACGCACGTGCTCGGCGCTCCGGGCGACTGGCGCATGCTGCCCACCAGCGCCAACGGGCAGCCTGCCGCGGTCTGTTACCTGCGCGGGGGGGACGGCGGCTACCAGGCGTACGGCGTTGTGGTGCTGACGGTCAGCACAGCCGGGATTGTCGCGATCCGCTCCTTCGGCGACCCGGCCCTGGCCGCCCGGTTCGGCTTCCCGCCGGCCCTGCCCGGCTGAGCGATCGCGCTGAGTTCGACATCAACTAAGGCAGGCGAAACAGCAGATCAGCGCCGCCGTCTGCGGCATAGTTGTGCACTACCTGTACCGCATGAGCCACTTCGCGAGGATAGTGCTCAACGGAGGCGGCACGAGGAGGTACTGATGTCCTACCAGCCTCCGTTTGACGGCAACTGGCTGACCCAGAACGCGTGGTTGACCCAGAACGAGAAGCCGCCGCCGTCGGTCACGTTTGCCGTGAGGTTCATCTATGCAGGAGCGGCCATCCAGGCCGTGACGGTGATTCTCGAGATCGGCGCCGTCCGCAGTAGCGTCCAGAATGCCCTGGCGACTGCGTCGGCGACACCGCTCACAGCGAGCCAGCTGAACACGGCCGAAACCGTCAGCGTGATTATCCTCGTCCTCGGCGGTCTGGTCGGAGCATCGCTCTGGCTCTGGATGGCCAGGAAGAACAGAGCGGGCAGGCGATGGGCCCGCATCCTCTCGACAGTGGCCTTCGCCTTTCTGACTGTCTCGCTGGTTGCCATCATCACGCAGCCGGTCGCAGCCGGGAGCAAGATCATTCCGCTGGCGGAATGGGTCGTCGGCTTCCTGGCGATAGTGCTGCTCTGGCGCAGCGAGTCGAGCGACTTCTACAGGTCGCGGTCCAGGCGCTTCTAACGCGATGCGGCCTGGCATCGCCACCCGGCCTCGCGCCATCATTATCGAACCCAATAATGTTCCCAGTAATGAGAGTGGCGGCGTAGACTCAGCCCCGTGACGGCGACCGCGGACCTGCTGCTTCATCCGGTGCGGCTGCGCATCGTGCAGGCATTCCTCGGCGACCGGGCGCTGACCACGTCCAACCTCGCGGCCGAGCTATCCGACGTGCCGGCCGCCAGCCTGTACCGGCACGTGGCGAGGCTGGTCAGCGCCGGCGTACTGCAGGTGGTGGCCGAGCGCCGGGTCCGCGGCGCGATCGAGCGCACCTACGTGCTGCGGCTGGCGGCCGCGCGGGTCGGACTCGACGAGCTGGACAAGATGAGCAGAGACGATATCCGGCAGATGTTCACCGCCTTCACGGCCGGCCTGCTAGCGGACTTCGACCGGTACACCCAGCGCGATTCCGTCGACCTGGTCCGCGACGGCGTGCAGTTCGGCATCGAGGGTCTGTGGCTGGATGCCGACGAGTTCCGGGACATGATGCTCGGCCTGTACCGGGTGCTGCAGCCGCTCCGGGCCAATCTGCCCCGCCAGGGCCGCCGGCGCCGTCTGCTTGCCTCGGTACTGATGCCGGGCGACGAGGCCGCGCCCGCGAGGAGGCGGAGCTGATGCTCAGCCAGGACATCACCTTCGGCAGCGACGGCTGCACCCTGGCTGGCACGTTCAGCGAGGCGGCCAGCCCGGTGGCAGCCGCCCTGCTCATCACCGGGTCGGGCCGGGTGAACCGGGACTCCGACGCCCGGCTGCCCGGCGGGCGGGTACTGCGCGCCGGCGTCACCCGGGCGATCGCCCGGGCACTGGGTGAGGCAGGGGTCAGCACGCTGCGTTTCGACAAGCGCGGGACCGGAGCCAGCGGCGGCGATTACTGGACGACGGGCATGGCGGAACGGCTCACCGACGCCCGCGCGGCACTGCGCTGGCTAGCCGGCCGCGTCCACGGCCTCCCGCTGCTGGCGATCGGCCATAGCGAGGGGGCTTACCATGCCGCCGCGCTCGCCGCGGACGGGAACGTGGCCGGAGCGGTACTTGTTTCCGGATCGGCGCGGCCCGGCGGCGAGGTCCTGTCCTGGCAGACGCTGCAGCTGGCCGACCGGATGCCGGCGCTGGCGCGGCTGGTGCTGCGGCTGATGCGCACCGACGTCGTCAGGGCGCAGCAGAAGAACCTGGCCAAGATAATGGAGTCGCCGCAGGACACCCTGCGGGTCCAGGGCAACCGCATCGCCGCCCGGTGGGTGCGGGACTTCGTGGCGTACGATCCGGCGCCCGTCCTGCAGCGCATCGACGTGCCCGTCCTGGCCGTCACCGGCGGGCACGACCTGCAGGTGCCGCCGCAGGACGTGGCGGCCCTCGGCAAACTGGTCCGCGGCCCCTTCACCGGCCGCGTCGTCGGCGACCTGAGCCATCTGCTGCGGCCTGATCCCGGTCTGGTCGGCCCGCGCGGCTACTTCCGCGAGGTGCGCCAGCCGGTCAGCCCCGAAGTACTCGGCCTGATCACCGGCTGGGTGAGCTGTCACTGGGGTCCGCGGTAATGCCGCGCCATCTCCCGCCCGGCCTGATCACCGCGCTGATTCCGGTGCTCGTGGTGTTTGTCGGGCTCGACATCTTCTGCCTGGTTGACCTGGTCCGCGCCAAGTCCGTCCGGAACGCGCCCCGATTGGCCTGGGCAATCGTCATCGTGTTCGTCAGCGCGCCGTTTGGCGCCGTGCTGTACCTGTTCTTCGGCATGGACCGCGGGGCTGGCACGCGCAAGGCTGCTCGGGCCGAATTTGGGCCGGGCTCGGACGCCGGGACGCGGTCGGGCCAGGGGAAACGGCCCGACCGCGTCCCGGCGCTCGCGCCCGGCGCGGCCGATGGCGAACCTGCGGGCAGGGGCGCGGGGGCGAGCGGGGGCGAGCTGGTTGTGCGGACTGCGGGACTGACTCGGGACTATGGCGGGGCTGGGTTGTTTGAGGTCGACCTGGCGGTGCCGCGGGGGTGCGTGTACGGGCTGGTCGGGATGAACGGGGCGGGGAAGACCACGCTGCTGTCGATTTTGTCGGGGATCCGGCGGTCGGACCGGGGCACGGTTGATGTCGGAGCCGGTGCCGGCCGGGTGGCGGTGTGCCCGGATGTGCCGGCGTTCGACGGGTGGCTGACGGCTCGTGAGGTTGTTGACCTGGCCCGGTCACTGACGGCGCCGGCGGCCGGTCGTGCCGATGTTGAGCAGGCGCTGGGCACGGTAGGTCTCGCGGATGCGGCGGGGCGGCGGGTTGGCGGGTTCTCGCGCGGCATGACCCAGCGGCTCGGGCTGGCCTGCGCCCTGGTGGCCGATCCCGAACTGCTCATCCTGGACGAGCCGATGTCGGCCCTGGACCCGGCCGGGCGGGCCGAGATGCTCAGCCTGGTCGAGGCGATGCGCGGCGAGCGCACGGTGATCTTCTCCAGCCACATCCTGTCGGACGTGCAGCGGCTCGCCGATCAGGTCGGCATCCTGCGTGACGGCCGGCTGCTCTATCAGGGCGCTACCCAGGACCTGATCGACCACTACCTCACGCCGAGCTGGCTAGTCCGGATCGGCGGCGAGCTGGCGCCGGTCGCGGCTGCGCTGGCGGCAGCGCAGTGGGCCACGGCCGTCGCGCGGGCCGGGCCGGAGACGCTGCGGGTCGACGCGACCACGATCGAAGCCGGAGAGCTCGGCATCCCGTCGGTGCTGGCCGCCTGCGGGGCCCGCCAGGTGTCCTGCGAGCCCGCGGCCGCTGACCTGGAGTCAGCGTTCCTGTCCCTGACTGGCGAGCAGGGCCCGCGATGACGACCGGGATGACCGGCGCCGCGGTGGGCACCACGACCGTCACCGCCGGCCGGCCGATGAGCCTGTGGCGGCTGGAATGGCTCCGCCTGTACCGGACGCCGCGGGCCATCGCCCTCGGCGTGGTGTTCGTCGCCATCGGCCTGCTCGAGCCGGTCGTCACCAAATACGAGAACCGGCTGTTTGCTCATGCGGGCAACGGCGTGCGGATCACCGCGCCGCCGCCGACGCCCGCGGACGCGCTGAACGGTTACGCCAGTGAAATCTTCCTGGTCGGGCTGATCCTGGTGGTCGTGCTGGCGGCCGGGCCTTTCTCCTTCGACGCCAGCCCTGGTCTGGCCACGTTCCTGCGCACGAGGGTGTCGAATTTCTGGCGGCTGCTGCTGCCGCGGTTCGCCGTGAACGCGGCCGCCGCCGCGGTCGCCTATGTGCTCGGCACCGGAGCGGCGTGGTACGAGACGAGGCTGCTGCTCGGGCCGCTGCCGGCCGGCGCCGTGGCCGCCGGAGTGCTCTGCGGCGCGGTCTACCTCGCGTTCAGCGTCGCCGTGACCGCGCTCGCGGCATCTCTGGTCCGCGGCACGCTCGCCACGGTCGGCACCGCGCTGGCGATGCTGCTGGCCCTGCCGGTGATCGGCCTGCTGTCCGGGACGGTCGCGCAGTGGCTGCCCAGCGCGCTGGTGAGCGCCCCGGTCAGCCTGGTGAACGGATCGCAGCACCTGGTGCATTACCTGCCGGCGATCGGGGTGAGCATCGCCGCCGGTGCGGCTGCGCTCAGCCTCGCCGTGTTGCGGCTCGGCCGCCGCGAGGTCTAGCTGGCCAGATAGCATGCCAGCCGGCGCGAGCGGCGCCGCCGGGGGCGAGTGAACGGAGCTGCGCGGGTGCGCGACCAGACGATCGGCATGTTCCTAGACGAGCTCGCGGCGAGAGTGCCGGCTCCGGGCGGCGGCGCGGTGGCCGCGCTGCATGCGGCGCAGGCAGCAGCGCTGCTGGCCATGGTCGCCCGCTACTCCGACGGTCCCCGCTTCGCAGCGCAGGCGCAGACGATCAGCGGCGTGCTGACGGCGGCGGAGGAGCTGCGGGCGCAGTGCCTGCGGCTGGCCGAGGAAGACGCGGCCGCATTCGGCGCGGTCGGTGCCGCTTACGCACTGCCGCGCGACAGCGACGAGGCCAGGGCGGCCCGCTCTGCTGCGATCGCCGCTGCACTGGCCGGCGCGGCCGAGCCGCCCGCGCGCGTCGTCGCGGCGTCGTCGCGGCTGACCGGGCTGGCCGAGACTCTGCTTCCGGCTGCCAACCCCAACGTGATGACTGACGTTGCCGCCGCAGCCGAGGCCGCCCGGGCTGCGGCCGCGACCGCGCGGATCAATGTCGAGGTGAACCTGGCCGGCATCACCGACGCGGCCCTGCGCGACCACTACCGCGACGCGATCGGCGGCGTCGACGCCGTGCTGGCGCGGGCCGACGCGGTGACTGAGGCGGTCCGGACGGAGCTGGCCCGTTGACCGCGGCGTCCCTCGGTGGCAAGGAGCTCGCGGCTGAGCTGCGAGCTCAGACGGCCAGAATCGTCGCGGCGCTGACTGGCGACGGCCTGAACGTGCGGCTCGCGATCGTGACCGCGACCAGTGACGAATCTACGGCCTGGTATGTCCGGTCGCTGTCGGCTGCCGCGGCGAAGGTCGGCACGGTGTGCGAGGTGACCGACCTCGGAGCGGCCGCGGACGCTGCGCAGATCGGCGAGACGCTCGCTGCGCTGTCAGCCGACACCGCGGTGCACGGCATCATCCTGCAGACGCCGTTGCCGGCCGGGCTGCGCGCGGCCGAGCTGGCGCTGGCAATCGACCCGGCCAAGGACGTCGACGGAGCCAATCCCCTGTCTCTCGGGCGGCTGACGGCCGGACTGCCCGCCTTCGCGCCCGCCACCGCGCAGGCCGTCGTGGAGTTGCTGGACTATCACGACGTGGCGCTGGCCGGGCGGCGCGCCGTCATCGTCGGCCGGTCGGCAGTGGTCGGCAAACCGCTGGCCCAGCTACTGCTGGCGCGGGACGCGACCGTGACCATCTGCCACTCCCGCACCCTCGATCTGGCGGCGGTGACGCGGGAAGCCGAGGTGCTGGTGGTGGCGGCCGGCCGGGCGGGCCTGATTGGCGCAGGTCACGTGCGGCCCGGCGCGGTAGTCGTGGATGTCGGCACCAACGCGACGGCCGATGGCGGCCTGGCCGGCGACGTAGATGCCGGAGCCGTCGGCCCGGTGGCCGGTGCCCTGTCGCCCGTGCCCGGCGGCGTCGGGCCGGTCACGACGGCTCGGCTGCTGCTCAGCACGGCGCTGGCGGCGCAGCGGGCCGACGCGGGCTGACCTGGCGGTCTGATGGGCTGGCGCTACCCAGGCGGGGTGTCGCCGAGCAGCCAGCGCGCCCCGGCCCCCCGGCTTGCCGCGGTGTCGTCCGGATTGGACAGCCGGCAGGTCCGCAGTGACAGGCAGCCGCAGCCGACGCAGCTGTCCAGCGTCGTGCGGAGCCGCTGAAGCTCGGCAATCCGCTCATCGACGCGGCGGATCCAGGTCACCGAGACCTTGTTCCAGTCCGTCTTGTTCGGGGTGCGCTCGTCCGGCAGCCGGCTCAGGGCGGCGCGGACCTCGTCGAGGCTGAGCCCCACCGTCTGCGCGGCGCGGATGAACGCGATCCGGCGCAGCGTAGCCCGGCTGTAGCGGCGCTGGCCGCCTGCGGTTCGCGCTGAGGAGATCAGGCCGAGCTGCTCGTAGTAACGCAGCGCCGAGGTGGCGACTCCGGCGCGGCGAGCGAGCTCGCCGATGGTGGTGTGGTCCGCGAGCGAGGCCATAGCTGTCGATGTCTCCCACTTGACTTCAAGTTCACTTGAAGTTGAAGGATAGGGCGCATGACGACAACGCAAGCCTCCCGGTACGGCTACGCCGACCTTGAGCCGCTGATGGCGCTGATGACAGGCGACGAGAAGCACGGCCCCGCGGCCACCTCCACGCTGGATGTGCTGTGGGTCCTGTACGACCGGGTCCTGAACGTCGACCCGGCGGACCCGGACGCGCCGGAGCGTGACCGCTTCCTGCTGTCCAAGGGGCATGGTCCGGTGGCGTACTACGCGGTGCTGGCCGCGCACGGGTTCCTCGGTGTCGAGGTGCTGCCGGGATTCGCCGGGTTCGCCTCGCCGCTCGGCCACCATCCCGACCGGACCCTGATCAACGGCGCCGAGATCAGCAGCGGCTCACTCGGCCACGGCCTCGGCCTGGCAGTGGGGACGGCGCTCGGGCTGCGCGCGCGAGGGCTGACCCGGCCCCGCGTGTTCACCCTGCTCGGCGACGCCGAACTCGACGAGGGCTCCAACCACGAGGCGATCGCCTTCGCCGGCGCTACCGGCCTGGACAGCCTGCACGCCATCGTGGTCGACAACTCCTCCGCCACCCACGGCTGGTCTGGCGGCATCGCGACCCGGTTCGACCGCGAGGGCTGGTCGGCCATGACCATCGACGGCCGCGATCATGATGCGATTGAAGCGGCCCTCATCGCCCCGCACGACGGCCGGCCGCATGCCGTGATCGCGGTCGTGGAGCCCAAGGGTTCCGCGGTCTCCCGGCCCGGCATCAACGTCCGCTGAACAGGGGTAGCAATGGAAACCATGCGGGAACGCTTCATCGCCACCGCCACCGAGCTGCTGGACCGCGATTCCCGGCTCGCCGTCGTCCTGGCCGACATCAGCGCAGCGCAGTTCGCGGAGGCTTCCGCCCGTCATCCTGACCGCGTGATCAACGTCGGCATCCGCGAGCAACTGCTCATCGGAGTGACCGGCGGGCTCGCGCTGGCCGGGCTGCGCCCGATCGCGCACACGTTCCCCTCCTTCCTGATCGAGCGGCCGTTCGAGCAGGTCAAGCTTGACCTCAGCCACCAGGACGTGGGGGCCGTGCTGGTCAGCTTCGGCGGTTCTTATGACATGCCGGCGGAGGGCCGGACGCACCAGGCACCCGGCGACGTCGCGCTGCTCGACACTCTCGGCGACTGGACCATCCACGTGCCCGGCCACCCGGACGAGGCCGAGCTGCTGCTTCGCCAGGCCGCGGCCGGCCACGACCGGGTGTACCTCCGCCTGTCCGGCCAGAGCAACCCCGAGCCGCGAGCAGTCACGGCCGGGCAATTCGACGTCGCCCGCACCGGTCGGCGCGGCACCGTGATCGCGGTCGGGCCGATGCTGGGGCCGGTCCTGGACGCGGTCGCCGGCCTGGACGTCACCGTGCTCTACGCGGTCACCGTCCGGCCCTTCGATGCCGGGACGCTGCGCCAGGCGGTGCAAGCCTCGGCCAGCGCGGACGTCGTGCTGGTCGAGCCGTACCTGGCCGGGACCTCCAGCCGCGAGGCCGAGGAGGCGCTGCTCGACCTGCCGCACCGGATACTCGGGCTCGGCGTCAGCCGGGCCGAGCTGCGCCGCTACGGCACCGCGGCCGAGCACGCCGCCGCGCACGGTCTGGACGCCGCATCGCTGCGCGAACGGATCTCCGCCTTCCTGCGGTGAGCTGCATGCTGTTGCAGCCGGGTCCGCAGGCCACCGGAAGTTGACAGAGCCGAGCTGCTTACTGAGGATCAGGCTTGTCATGGTGAGGAGGCCGGGCAATGGGAACGGCGCGAGTGGTGACCGAACTGGCGGACCGGTGGGGCGTCCCGCTGGCGGGGGCGAACGAGCAGGGCGCGGCGGCGTTCAACGAGGCGGTCGGGTGCCTGCTGGCGCTGGCCGGCGACCCGGTGGCCGGGGCCGAGGCAGCCGTGGCCGCCGCACCCGGCATGGTGCTCGGCCGCGTGTACGGCGCCTACCTGTCCCTGTACGGGACCACGGCAGCCGGGGTCGCGGCGGCGGGCAGGATGCTGGCGGAGTGTGACGGCATGCCAGTCGCCGGGCGGGAAGTCCTGCACCTGCGGGCCGCGCGGGCTTGGGCGGCCGGGGACTGGACCGGGGCGGCCCGCGCGCTGGAGCGCGCCCTGATACTGCATCCGCGCGACGCGCTGGCACTCAAGGTCGCCCAGGACCTCTACTTCTACCTCGGCAGCCGGCTCGACCTGCGGGATGTCGCGGCCAGGGTGCTGGCGCACTGGCCAGAAGGCCAGCCCGGATGGGGTTACGTGCAGGGGATCTACGCCTTCGGGCTGGAGGAGAACGGCGACTACCGGCAGGCCCGGGCCCGCGCGCAAGCGGCCCTGGACCACAACCGGCGCGACGTCTGGTCGGTGCACGCCATCGCGCACGTGCACGAGATGGAGGGCAGCCAGCACGACGGCGCCGCCTTCCTGGATGCCACCGCGCCGGACTGGGCGGCCAGCTATTTCGCCGTGCACAACTGGTGGCACCGGGGCCT
>CAVQMG010000024.1:0-63539 GCA_963713585.1 uncultured Actinomycetota bacterium
GCTGCGCCAGCACCGCCTCCACCCGCAGGCTGGACACGTTCTCGCCGCCGGTCTTGACGATGTCCTTGTACCGGTCGAGCATGATCCGCAGGCCCTGGTCGTCGTAGGCGCAGCTGTCGCCTGAATGAAACCAGCCGAGCCGGAACGCTTGCCGGGTGGCCGGCTCGTCCCGGTAGTAGCCGGCCATCACCGCGGGGGACCGGTAAACGGCCTCGCCGGCCACCCCCGGCTGATCACGCAGATCGCGACCATCCGGATCGACGACGGTTGAGGCGAGGATCGGGCTCGGGATGCCGACGTAGTTCAGTTGCGGCGCGGTCGCCGCGAACAGCTCGGGCCAGGCGTCCGGCCAGAACCGGTGGCACGGGATGCACTCGGTCTGGCCAAAGATCTCGAACGCGCACAGGCTCTCGCCGCAATGCCGCTTCAGGGATGCCAGCGTCGCGGGCGGCAGCGCCGCCCAGCCGTACACGATCACCGTCAGGCTGGTCGGATCCAGATCGCTGCGCGCGGTCAGCTCGGCATCCAGGGCGCGGACCATGGCCGGCGAGCCCGCCCACACTGCGGTGATCTTCTCCTGCGAGATCATCTCGGCGATCTGCGCCGGACCCGGCCGCCGGCCGAGCACCAGAGTTCCGCCGCAGAGGAACACCGAGTAGGTGAACGGCTGGTCGCCGACGTGGTAGATCATCGGCAGATAGGTGCCCAGCCGCAGATCGGACTCCAGGGCCAGGCCGCGGGTCAGCGACAGGGCGAATCCGAATCCGGCCGCGTAGCTGCAGGCGTGGCTGATCATCACCCCCTTAGGCAACGCGGTGGTGCCGGAGGTGAACAGGATCTCCCAGATATCGTCGGCGTGGATCTCCACCTCGGGCTCGGTCACCGGCTGGCCGGCCAGCAGAGCGGGGAACGACACCGCGCCGGCGACATCCGCGGCCTGGCCGCCTATCTCGATCACCACGCCCGCGGCGAGGCCGCGGGACGCGAACGGCTGCTGCGCCTTCGGCCACAGCTCGCCATCGACGATGGCGAACTTCGGCTCGACCAGGTCGATCATCGCGGTGACCAGGTCCGGCGCCATCATCGGGTTGAGCGGTGCGGCGACCAGGCCCGCCTTGGCGATGCCCACCTTGGCCAGGTAGGCCTCGACCGAGTTCTCGCAGAACAGCAGCACCACGTCGCCGCGCTGCAGGCCTGCGGCCAGCAGCCCGTGCGCCACCTGGTTCGCTGCCTGGTCGGCCTGCCGGTAGCTGAGCGAGGCGAACCGCTCGTCGGCGTAGGCGCCCGGCCGCCCGGTGATCGCAGTTGTGTCGGGGCGGCTCCAGGTAACTCGCTCCAGCAGGTCACCGACGCTCATCCGCTCCCACCGGTGCACGGCACGCCGGTGGTGCAGGCTCGTCACATCGAGGTCCACCACAGTGCCCTCCCGGTACGGTAGTTATCCGCCATTCACTAGCGTGTTACTCTACGAGCCGGGCTGTACCGGTGTGAAGGCCTGCCGCAGTCAAGACGGAGTCACCGATGAGCGAAGCGGTCAGCTACGAAGTCGTCAACGAGGTCGCCTGGCTGACGATCGAGCGGCCGGAGCGGCGCAACGCGCTCAGCGCCGAGGTCCGCGCGGGCCTGTTCGCCGGGGCGCGCCGCTTCAATGACGATGACAGCGCGCGGGTGCTGGTGCTGACCGGCGCGGGCGACAAGGCGTTCTGCGCCGGCGCCGACCTGAAGGAAATGGCCGACACGCGGCTGACCGTGCCGCCGCCCGATTTCGTGCCGCAATTCGGCCGCAATATCGACCTGGCCAAGCCTGTCATCGCGGCGGTCAACGGTGTGGCCTACGCGGGCGGCTTCCTGCTGGCCCAGTGCTGTGACTTGTGCGTCGCGGCCGACACCGCGACCTTCGCGGTGACGGAGGTCAAGGTCGGCCGGGGCTCGCCGTGGGCGGCACCGCTGTCCTGGCTGCTGCCACCGCGGATCGCCATGCAGATCATGCTCACCGGCGACCCGATCCCGGCCCAGCGTGCCTACGATCTCGGCCTGGTCAATGAGGTTGTCCCGGCGGCCGGGCTGCGCGTGGCGGCGCAGGCACTGGCGGAGCGGATCGCCGCGAACGCGCCGCTGTCGGTGCTGGCGGCCAAGCGCACCGTCTATCTGGCCCGGCCGGATGTGTTCGCCGCGGCCGAGCGCATCTGGGCGCCGGTCTACCTCAGCGCCGATGCGCAGGAAGGCCCGGCCGCGTTCCGGGACAAGCGAGCGCCCGTCTGGACCGGTCGCTGATGGCCGAGGCGGCGCGGGTGCGACGGCGCGATCCCGACCGGCGGCAGCGCATCCTGGCGGCCGCCGCCGACCTGGTCGCGGCGCGCGGATACCACGAGGTCGGGATGACCGACATCGGTGCCGCGGCCGGCATCACCGGCCCGGCCATCTACCGGCACTTCGATGGCAAATCCGACGTGCTGGTCACGATGTTCGACGCGGTCATCGACGAGTTGCTGGCGGGCGCGGCGGCGATCGCGGCGAGCGAGCGTGCTCCGCTGGATGCGCTGCGCGCGCTCATCGGCGGCCAGCTCAGGTTCGTTGGCCGGGACCGGACCCTGGCCCAGGTGTACTACTACGAGCTCGCCAACCTGCCGGACGAGGACCGGCGGCGGCTGCGCCGCAAGCAGCGGCTCTACCTCGACCACTGGGTCGGCACGCTCGCGTTGCTCCGCCCGGAGGGGAGCGAGCCGGAGCTGCGCGCGCGGGTGCACGCGGCGATCGGCGCGATCCAGTCGGTGCTGCAGTACAGCAGCACGCTGCCGGCCGGGCAGCTGGAGGCGCTGGTCACCGCCAGCGCGGAACTCATCCTGGTCGGCACCGACTGACCGGGCGGCCGCGCGGCGGGACGGCCACGTTCCCAGCCTGAAGTCGGAGGGTCGGGCCGTGACCTGACAGGATCAGCTGCGTGAGTGCTCGCGCACGGTGTCCGGGCAGGGCCGGATGGCCTGCGGTCGCGGCCGGCCTGATGGCCGGCCTGGCCGCCGACGCGGTGTTCGGGGACCCGCGCCGGGGGCATCCGGTTGCGCTTTTCGGCCGGGCGGCGAAGGCCGCCGAGGACCGCTGGTACGCCGATAGCCGGGTCCGCGGCGCCGTGCACGCGGCGTGCTGCGTGTGCCTCGCGGCCGGGCCGGCCCTGGCTGCGACCCGGCTGACCAGCCGCTGGCCCGCCGGGCGGTTCGCCGTCGTGGCCGCGGCCACCTGGGCCGCAGTGGGCGCGAGATCGCTGACAGCCGAGGCGGACCGGGTGCGGCAGGCGCTGGCCGCCGGTGATCTGGCAGCAGCGCGGCGGATACTCCCGAGCCTGTGCGGGCGCGACCCGGAGCTGCTGGATGAGGCCGGCCTGGCCAGGGCCGTCGTCGAGTCGGTCGCGGAGAACTGCAGCGACGCGATCGTTGCCCCGCTGGTCTGGGCGGCGCTGGCCGGCCCGGCCGGCATCGCCGCCTACCGCGCGGTGAACACGCTGGACGCAATGGTCGGTCATCACTCGCCGCGGTACGAGCGATTCGGCTGGGCCTCGGCCCGGCTGGACGACGTGGCCAACTGGATCCCGGCCCGGCTGACCGCGGTGCTGACGGCGGGGTTCGCGCCGGTAACGGCGGGGCGGCCTGGCGCCGCCTGGCGGGTGGCGCGCGCTTACGGTCCCCGGCATCCGAGCCCGAACGCCGGCTGGTGCGAGGCGGCCTTCGCGGGTGCGCTCGGCGTCCGGCTCGGCGGCCCGCTGAGCTATGCCGGGCACGCCGAGGAGCGGCCGGTGCTCGGAGAAGGGCGTGCCCCGGGACCGGCGGATATCGAGCACGCCATCGCGTTGTGCCGGGTCATCGCCGTCGCGGCGGCAGCCCTAGCGGCGGTGGCTGCCTGGCCGGGGTGACTCAGGCGCGCGCTTGGCGAACCTGTAGTAGGTGCTCCATTCGGGATCCAGGCCCGCGCTGATGTCGTGCTGGCGCGGGCTGAGATACCGGGCCGCGAAGTCGGGGGCCCAGCTGGCGAGCCACTTCGAGGACTCCGCGTAGGCGACCCAGTCACGCGCACCGCGGGTCGTGACCACCAGCACGAGCCTGGCGCCAAGCCGCGGCAGCTGGTTCTGCAGCACCTCTTCAACGGCTGCCAGGTAGTCAAGCTCAGTGTCGTCCGGCAGCCCGTCCGGCGACGGGTTCTCGAAGGCAACGCCCACAGTGATGCGGACGGCCATGTTCCGGTCAGGGACGAGGCCGGTGCTGAGCCAGCGGCACGTCAGGCGCGGTGGCCCGGCGTCCTGCCACAGCACCCAGCCGTCGCTGGCTTGCTCTGCCGTCATCTGGCCATTCTTGCACAGGATGTACTGTATGTACCTTTGGCTGAGCCAGCTGCTCAGCACTGGACTTAGCTGACGGTAACGCGTTGACCCAGAAAACGCGGACCATACTTTCCGGAAATATGACCCCGTCTGGGCCGGCCAGTTACCCGCCGGCGCTGGCGAGATTAGCGAGCCTCAGACGATCTGCGTCTGGTGCCCCTGCCAGTACTGCTCCCGCAGGATGCGCTTGTAGAGCTTGCCGGTCGGGTACCTGGGCAGCTCGGCGACAAAGTCGACACTCCTGGGGCACTTGAAATGCGCCAGGTTAGCCCGGCAGTAGGCGATCAGCTCGGCGGCAAGCTCCGGTCCGGCCGCAGCCGGGTCGGCCAGCTGCACGACGGCCTTGACCTCCTCGCCGAGGTCGTCGTTCGGGACTCCGATGACCGCCACATCCAGCACGGCCGGGTGACCGGCCAGGAAGTTCTCGGTCTCCTGCGGGTAAATGTTGACCCCGCCGGAGATGATCATGTAGCTCTTGCGGTCGGTGAGATACAGGTAGCCGTCCTCGTCGACATGTCCGACGTCACCGACCGTGCTCGCGGTGCCGTCGGCATCCCTGCTGCCGGCGGTCTTGTCCGGGTCGTGGAAATAGCTGAACGCGGTGGCGCCGCGGAACCAGATGGTCCCGTCGGTGCCGGCCGGGCAGGCTTCGCCATCGTCGTCGAGGATCAGCAGCTCGCCGAGAATCGGGCGGCCGACGGTGCCAGGATGCGCGAGCCAGTCGGCGCTGTCGCAGAAGGTGAACCCGTTGGCCTCGGTCGCTCCGTAGTACTCGGTGATGATCGGGCCGAGCCAGTCGATCATGGCCTGCTTCACGTGCACGGGGCAGGGCGCGGCCGCGTGCACGATGCATTCCAGCGAGGAGGTGTCGTAGCGGGCCCTGATTTCCGGCGGGAGCCTGAGCAGCCGGCTGAACATGACCGGCACCATCTGGGAATTGGTGACCCGGTACCGCTCCACCAGCGCCAGCCACTGCTCAGCGTCGAAGTGCTCCATCACCACCGCGGTCGCCCCCAGCCGCAGGGTGGCCGACACGCTTGCCTGCGGCGCGGAGTGATACAGCGGCGCGGGATTGAGGTAGGTCATGCCCGCCCGGAAGCCGAACATGGCGCGGACGAAATCCATCACCGGCAGCGGAGCGTCCGGCGGCAGCGCGGGCAGCTCACGCAACACGCCCTTGGGCTGGCCGGTGGTGCCCGAGGAGTACAGCATCGCCGCGCCGAGCGCCTCGCCGGGGACTGGCGTATCGGGATAGCCCGCAGTCAGTGCGTCGTAGGACTCCCAGCCGGCCGGCACGTCGGCCGGCCGGTCGGCCGGCCCGGACATGATCATGCGCTCGAGCTGCGGGCACCGGGACGCCGCCGCCACGGCGACCGGCTGCCTGGCCGACGAGGCGAACAGCATCCGGGCCCGCGAGTTGGTGACGATGTAGGCGACCTCGTCCGGGGCCAGGTAGGTGTTGATCAGCGTGTAGTACAGGCCGGTCCGCTCAGCCGCGCCCTCGATCTCGAGCAGGCGCGGGCTGTTCTCGATGAAGACCGCGATGTGGTCCCCGCGCCGCAAGCCGGCGGCCGTCAGGAAATGCGCCAGCCGGTTGCAGGCGGCCTCGTACTCGGCGTAGGTCACCGTGTCGCCGGAGGCGCCCATGATGATGGCTGGCTGGTCTGGATGCTCCAGGGCATGCTGGCGTGCGTACACGCGTGCCTCCCGCGGCCGGGGGTTCTTACTGGCGAGATTACCGATCAGCGGCGCTCAGTCAGCAAGTTCCAGTTTCGCTACGGCGGCACCGCGCAGCGTCAGCCCGCGTACTTCAGCACCAGTTCGCCAACCCGCGGCAGCGCGGCCTCGACGTGCTTGGCCGCGCTATCACGAACGCTGTTGTATGCCTTGACCACGACGGCCCGGCCCGAGCCCTTGGCCCGCTCGTCGGTCACCTCAAGCAGTGACTGGGCGACTTCATCGCCGCGCTTGGCCAGGTAATCGCCGAACTCCGCCCCGCCGGAGGCGCGGAAATCGACCCAGTACGGCTCCAGCTTCTCCACCATCGCCGGAAGCAGGGACTCGACCATGAACCGGATGTGGCCGGGGAAGACAGTGCTGACCGACTTGTAAGCGATCTTGACCGCAGCGCCGGAGATCCCGGACTTGTCGGAGACTTCCTGCTGCAGCAGCGAGTAGCAGTCGATAATCACCTGGGGCTGAGTATCCGGCGCGAGCAGGATCTCCTGAAGCGTGGCTGCCATGGCTATGTTTCTTCTCCGGGTGGTAGATGGCCTAGTGTCGCGACCTATCAGAGCGTCTTCGGCCTGGCCGTGATACGTCCGCGGCCGGAGAGATCCGGCAGAACAGGAGCGCCTGGGTAATGGTGACGATGCAGATCTCGCTCATGCTGGCAGTGCCGTCCGCGCCCGCCGCCGCTGACTGGTACAAGCGCGCGCTCGGCGCGACCGAGCTCTGGAGCCTCGGCAGCGTGGTGGGACTCGAGATTAACGGAGCCCCGTTCTTCTTGCATGAGCCGACGGCGGCCGGATTCGACAGCCCGGCCGGACTCGGCGGGACGACGGTGCGGGTTGAGGTGTTCTGCGACGACCCGGACGCGTTCATCGCGCGTGCGGTTGCCGCGAGCGCAGAGGGTTCGCTCGACGACCTCACTGATCATCGGCTGCCCTGGGGCGTGCACCGGCAGGGCGGATTCACCGACCCGTTCGGCCACCGCTGGCTCGTCGGGGACACCTCACCGCTCAGGCGGTTCCCGCGGTAGCGAATTGCGGCACAAAATGCGCCCCCAGCAGGATTCGAACCTGCGCACCCGCCTCCGGAGGGCGGTGCTCTATCCCCTGAGCTATGGGGGCTGGCACACATCTGGCAGTAGATCTGCCTGCTAGCCGGAGCAAGAGTATCAGGCGCAAGGATCCCCGGACACGGACCCGATGTGCACGCATCGCGTGCCGATAGCCGATAACCTCGCGCCGTGACCCAGGGACTTGGCCGTGTGCTGGTTGTCGATGACGATGAAGTCATCAGGCAGCTCATTGCCGTGAACCTCACGCTTGAGGGGTTTGACGTGGTCACCGCGGTGGACGGGCGCGATTGCCTGGACAAGGTGGCCGACGTGCAGCCGGACGTCATCACCCTGGACGTGATGATGCCGCGCCTGGACGGCTGGGTGACGGCGACCCAGCTGCGCAAGAATCCGGCCACAGCCGGGATCAAGGTCGTGCTGATCACCGCCCGTGCGCAGGAGGATGACCGCGACCGCGGCCGCCAGATCGGCGTCGACGCTTATCTCACTAAGCCGTTCGACCCGGCCGAGATGATCAGGGTCATCCGCGAGCTGGCCGGCGCCCCGGCCAGCGCCTTCGACTGAGCCGGCAGACCGCGCCCGGCCGTAGCCTTGGATCGTGATCACCGGCGACCTGGACCGTGCGCTGGCCAGCGCGCTGGCCGCCGCCGGCGATCTGCCGTTCACCGGCGGGACCTGGCGTCCGGCGCCGGGCGGCAGCCCGCTGGGCTACGCAACCTCGCTCGCCCCGGCGGTGGCCGCGCGGGCCAGCCGGCCAGCTCACGACGTCGCGGCCGCCCTGGCCGGGCACCTCAGCGGCCAGACCTGGATCACCGCGGTCAGGCCGGCCGGCAACGGCTACCTCACGATCGAGGTCACGCCGCAGGCGCTGGCCGCGTCGGCGGCCGCGATGGCGGCGGCCGGTCCGGCCTGCGCGGACAGCGCGATCCTGGCCGGCCAGGCCGTGACCGCGCCGCCGTGGCCCGACCTGGCCGCCGAGCCAGGCTGGCCGCAGGCCTGGCTGGCACAGGCCAGGGCCATGACCGGCCGCCTCGCGGCGGCCGCTGGCGCCAGCGTTCACGAGCTCACCGGACCGGAACGTGGCACGCCCGGCGCCAGTGCCGACACCGGGCTGCCGTCGCCGGTCAGCACGGCAGTGGCCTGCCTGGGCGCCGATGCCGTGCGCTACTGGCTGGCCCGGCTGCCGCAGCGCAGCGTGCCGCGGCGCGGGCCGCCGCTAGCCGCGCTGCCGGGTCCGTTCGCCGCGGTCCAGCAGGCGCACGCCGAGGCCGCCTCGACCCTGCGCTGGGCTGCTGACCTTGGCATCGAGCGAGTCGGGCCAGGGGATCGACTGGCCGAGCTGCTCGGTGATCCGGCCGAGCAGGCTCTGCTCTCCTTGCTGTCGTACCTGCCCGTCCGAGTCGCCGCGGCGGCGCGGCGGCGGCGGCCGGATGAGCTGCCGCGCTACCTGGAGCAGCTCGGCCAGGCCTGGCTGCGGTGCAGGCGAGCCAGGCCGGCGCTGCCGTTCGGCGGGCGGGCCGCGCCGCGTGATGCGGTCACGGCCGGCGCGCGGCTGCTGCTGGCCGATGCCGCCAGGGCAGCACTGGCGGCCGGTCTCGGCCTGACCGGCGTCGGCGCCGCCGGCCGGATGTGATCGGCGGCAGGCGTGTCCGCAAGCGGATGACTTGAGAGAATCACCAGGTTGAAGTAGGTTCGCGGGTCACTGGCACAATGCGGGGCGACAGGGGCTTTCGATTTGTCAACTGGTGTTAGCCGCTGTCGCGGACTCGACCTGGATGCGTGGCGCTACAGGGGATTTAAGCGCCCTGGAAACGGGTAACGCATGGCTAGTAAGCCCCCCTGGACGTCGACAGCTGACGCCCGCCCGAGGTTCTCCGCCCAGCCACCAGCTGACGCAACCGTAACTGCGGGCATGCCCCGACACCGCCGGGTAGTTCCTGGCTGGCCGAGGCAAGGCTGTTCTGGCGGACACAGCCAAAGGAATGCCGTGGGTCATGTTGGTGTTAAGCTAGGTGCTGCACCAGATGCCCCGCCCTGGGGACAGGTGCTCGTTCGTACTCTTTCCGATGAGCTTCCGAGCGCTCGGCGGCGTGCGATCTCGACATTCATCTGCCCATCGCGGGAGTCTCCGGTCTGCCCGGTCCTAGCCAAGGACCGAGTCGACGAGGACCCATGCGGCGTACGGCCGCGACCGGGGTGGCCGGTCAGCTATGGCGCTGACCAGCGGCGATGGCAGGTAGCAACACGACAGCGGGCATACGGCGGTTATCGCGGCCGTCACCCGTACCCTGGGAAGGACCCCTTGTGAGCGAAACCTTGGACCTGTTCTCTGCTGAGAGCGGGGATTCTGCTGATCCTGCCAGGTCAGGCGGGCAGCACGTCGGCGTGGCGGAACCGGCAGGGACTTCCCACGCCTCGGCCGGCGCGGTACGCTCCGAGCCGGATGCCGTCGGCACGGCCGGCCGCAACGGCGCCGCTGGCGGCGCTGCGGGCCTGTCGGGGATGCTGTTGCCGGAATTGCAGCGAGTCGCGCAGTCGATGGGCATCACGGGTACCGCGAGGCTGCGCAAGGGTCAGCTCATCGCGGCCATCGAGGAGAAGCGATCGGAGCGGCAGCCAGGCGGGGAAGCCGGGGCGGCGGCAGCCAGGGATCAGGAGCCAAGGGCCCAGATCGAGACTTCTGACAAGTCAGTCCAGCGGGGAGCGCCTGCGGGAGCCGGCGCTGACCGCACCTTCGAGCAGGACGCCATGGAATCGCAGACATCGACACAGCCGGGGCTGGGCGGTATGAGCGTGAGCGGTATCGGGGAGGCGCCGCAGTCTGGCGGCGCGGGGATCGGGAGTTCGCCGGCCGGCGGGGCGACGGCCACCGCCGAGGTCAGCCGCGCGGTCAACGGCAGCACGCAGGACGACACTCAGCAGGCTGGCGAGGCCCAGCAGCGCCCGGAGCGCCGCCGGCGCTCGAGCAGCCGGCGTGACGAGGGCGGCGAGGCGCGGGCGGCGAGCGACGGTCAGGACCGGGACGCGAGCCAGGGCGGCCGCGACCAGCAGGGCGGCCGCGATCAGGGCAACCGGAACGATCAGGGCAGCCGGAACGACCAGGGCAACCGCGAGCAGCAGGGCGGTCGCGACCAGGGCGGCCGGACGAACGACAACCGGGATTCTGGCGGCCGCACCAACGACAGCCGCAACAACGACGGCCGTAACAACGACGGTCGCAATAACGACAACCGCGGTGACGATGACCGCGATGGCCCGGGCAACCGGCGCAGCCGCGACCGGTTCCGCAACCGGCAGGGCGGCGGCAACTCGGGCAACCGGCGCCGCGAGCGTGGCGGCGGCGGCGGTGGTAACGAGGCCGAGCCGGTGATCAGCGAGGACGATGTGCTGATCCCGATCGCCGGCATCCTGGACGTGCTCGACAACTACGGTTTCGTCCGCACCACGGGATACCTGCCCGGCTCCAACGACGTCTACGTCTCGCTGTCTCAGGTCCGCCGGTACGGCCTGCGCAAGGGCGATGTGATCGAGGGCTCGATCCGGCAGCCGCGCGAGGGCGAGCGCCGGGAGAAGTTCAACGCGCTGGTCCGGCTCGACAAGATCAACGGACTGGACCCGGAGCAGGCGAAGAACCGGCCGGAATTCAACAAGCTGGTGCCGCTCTACCCGCAGGAGAGGCTGCGGCTGGAGTCGGACCCGACCATCATGACGACCCGGATCATGGACCTGATCAGCCCGATCGGCAAGGGTCAGCGCGGTCTGATCGTCTCGCCGCCCAAGGCGGGCAAGACGATGATCTTGCAGGCCATCGCGAACGCGATCACCAAGAACAATCCCGAGTGCCACCTCATGGTCGTCCTGGTAGACGAACGGCCCGAGGAAGTCACCGACATGCAGCGCACGGTCAAGGGCGAGGTCATCCACTCGACCTTCGACCGTCCGGCCGAGGACCACACCACGGTGGCGGAGCTGGCCATCGAGCGGGCCAAGCGGCTGGTTGAGATGGGCCACGACGTCGTCGTGCTGCTCGACTCGATCACCCGGCTCGGCCGCGCCTACAACCTGGCTGCCCCGGCCAGCGGCCGGATCATGTCCGGCGGCGTCGACTCGACCGCCCTCTACCCGCCGAAGCGGTTCTTCGGCGCCGCCCGGAACATCGAGCACGGCGGCTCGCTGACAATCCTGGCGACGGCGCTGATCGAGACCGGTTCGCGCGCCGACGAGGTCATCTTCGAGGAGTTCAAGGGCACCGGCAATATGGAGCTGCGGCTGCGCCGCGAACTGTCGGACAAGCGGATCTTCCCGGCTGTCGACGTCGACGCGTCCAGCACTCGTAAGGAAGAGCTGCTGATGACGCCCGAGGAGCTCAAGATTGTCTGGCAGCTGCGCCGGGTGCTGCACGCGCTCGAGCCCCAGCAGGCCCTGGAAGTGCTGCTCGACCGGATGAAGGGCACCAAGAGCAACGCCGAGTTCCTGCTGCACGTCCAGAAGACGACAGCCGCCTCGGGCTCGTAAATCCGCGCGGACGCGAGACTGTGCCGGATTACTGTCGCTATAGCGACACCAAACCGGCACAGTAACGCGAGGCCAGTGCGCAAACCGCGCATTTTGCCTCGCTCGCGGGAATGCGCCGGGGGCTGCGCACGTTGCAGCGTCTGGCACACTGGTAAGCCACAAGATGCGGTTCCGGTTCACGCCTCAGGGCGACCCGGCGGCCGCGGGACCAGGAGTTAACAATGAAGTCCGGTATCCACCCGGAGTACGTGGTCACCGAGGTGACCTGCAGTTGCGGTCACACGTTCACCACGCGCAGCACGGCCAAGAACGGCGTCATCCACGCCGACGTGTGCTCGAGCTGCCACCCCTTCTACACGGGCAAGCAGAAGATTCTCGACACCGGCGGCCGCGTTGCGCGGTTCGAGCGCCGGTTCGGCAAGAAGCCTGCTGACGGCAAGTAGCCAGGGCGACCACGTTCCCTTCCTGAGCGTCAGGAAGGGAACGCTTTGGTGTGTGACGCTCCGCACCCTGGCTGGATCCCGTCAGCAACCTACAAGGAGGTAAGCGGTGTTTGAGCGGCTTGCCGATCTTGCCGCCGAGCACGCGCAGCTTGAGCGGGATCTCTCCGACCCGACCCTGCATTCCGATCAGGACCGGGCCAGGACGCTGAGCCGCCGCTACGGCGAGCTCACGCCCATCGTCCAGGCCTACGCCGAGTGGCAGCAAACCTCGCAGGACGAGGTGACGGCGCGCGAGCTGGCGCCCGAGGACGCCTCGTTCGCGGCCGAGGCCGAGCAGCTGGCCGCCCGCCGGATGCAGCTGGAGCAGCGGCTGAACGAGCTGCTGATCCCGCGCGATCCCAACGACGACAAGGACGTCATCCTCGAGGTCAAGGCCGGTGAGGGCGGCGAGGAGTCGGCCCTGTTTGCCGGTGACCTGCTGCGGATGTACTTGCGCTACGCCGAGCGGCATGGCTGGAAGACCGAGGTGCTCGACTCGACGATGACCGGCCTCGGCGGCTACAAGGACGTCACCGTCGCGGTCAAGGCCCGCGGCGATGAGGGCGCCTGGGCCAGGCTGAAGTACGAGGGCGGTGTGCACCGGGTCCAGCGGGTGCCCGCGACCGAGTCGCAGGGCCGGATTCACACCTCGGCGGCCGGCGTGCTGGTGCTGCCCGAGGCCGACCCCGTCGACGTCACTATCGACCCGAACGACCTGAAGATCGACGTGTTCCGGTCCTCGGGCCCAGGCGGGCAGAGCGTCAACACCACCGACTCGGCTGTCCGCATCACGCACCTGCCGACTGGCGTCGTGGTCTCCTGCCAGAACGAGAAGAGCCAGCTCCAGAACAAGGAGCAGGCCATGCGGGTGCTGCGGGCCAGACTGCTGGCGGTCGCCCAGGAGGAAGCCGACGCGGCCGCCTCGGCCTCGCGGCGCAGCCAGGTCGCGACCGTGGACCGGTCGCAGCGGGTGCGCACCTACAACTTCCCGGAGAACCGGATCTCCGATCACCGGGTCGGCTTCAAGGCCTACAACCTCGATCAGGTCATCGACGGCGACCTCGACGCCGTGATCACGGCGCTGACCGATGCTGACCGGGCGGACAAGATCGCCGGTCCCGACGCGGACTGACATGGACCTGGATGGTCACCAGTGAGCCTGCTGCTCGACGAGATCGCCCTGGCCACCGTCCGGCTGGCCGAGGCCGGGGTCGAGTCACCGCGGACCGACGCTGAGCTGATCGCCGCCTGGCTGCACGGGGTCTCGCGGGCCGGCTTGCACCTGGTTCCCGACACCGGGTTCGACCCGCGATTCTGGGATGAGATCGCCCGGCGCGAAGCCCGCGAACCGCTGCAGCACATCACCGGCGTCGCCTACTTCCGGTACCTGGAACTGGCGGTGGGGCCCGGCGTCTTCGTGCCCCGGCAAGAGACCGAGGTCATGACCGGCTGGGCGATCGAGCAGCTAGCCGCCATGGACGTGGCCGAGCCGGTCGTTGCCGACCTCGGCACCGGCTCCGGGGCGATCGCCTTGTCCATCGCGCAGGAAGTGCCGCGGGCCCAGGTGCACGCGGTCGAGGCTGACCCGCTGGCCCGGCAGTGGACCGAGCGCAATATTGCCAGCGTGGCGGTGGCCTCCCCGCATACCGCCGGGCGGGTCAGCCTGCACGCCGGCGATTTCGGGTCCGCACTGGCCGAGCTGGACGGGCAGGCCGACCTGGTCGTCTCCAATCCGCCCTACATTCCGGCCGGCGCCTGGGTACCGCCGGAGGTCGGTGAGTACGACCCCGCCACCGCGCTGTGGGGCGGCGAGGACGGACTGGACGCGGTCAGGGTCGTGTCAGCCACGGCCCGCCGCCTGCTACGGCCCGGCGGACTGCTGGCCGTGGAGCACGGCGCGCAGCAGGGCTCGGCCGTGTACTGGGTATTCGCGGAGGAAAACGGCTGGTCCCAGACCCGCAATCACACCGACCTGGCCGGCCGCGACCGGTTTGTCACGACCGTCCGGCCGTGAACCGGCCAGTCTGGCAGGATGATCAGCTATGAGCGCCTGGTTTGACTGCGCTGACGAAACCCAGCGCGCCGAGGGACTTGCCGCTGCCACCACCGCCGTGCTGAACGGCGAGCTGGTAGTGCTGCCGACCGACACCGTCTACGGAGTCGGAGCCGACGCCTTCAGCCCGACCGCCGTCACCCGGCTGCTGACGGCCAAGGGCCGCGGCCGGGAGATGCCGCCGCCGGTCCTGGTCGGCACCGTGCGCGCGGCGATGGCCCTGGTCGAGGACCTGGGTGAGGACGGGCAGGCGCTGATCAACGAGTTCTGGCCCGGCGGGCTGACCCTTGTCTGCCGGGCCGCCAGGACGCTGAACTGGGACCTCGGCGACACCAAGGGCACAGTCGCGATCCGGATGCCCGAGGACGCGGTGGCGCTTGACCTGCTCCGGGAGACCGGGCCGATGGCGGTGAGCAGCGCCAACCTCACCGGCCTGCCGTCGGCGACCACGGCTCAGCTCGCCCGCGACCAGCTGGGAGACGCGATATCGGTCTACCTGGACGGCGGCACGGTCGCCGGCGGCGTCGCCTCGACGATCGTGGACCTGACCGGCCCGCAACCGCGCCTGCTGCGCCGGGGGGCGATCTCGGTCGGCAGGCTCCGCGAGGTGGCGGCCGTGTCCGCGGGGGCCGATGCGGGGCAGTCGTGAGACCTGGCCGTCAGCCGTGGCATCCGGCCGGGTGCTCTACAGTTGCGATAATGCCCAGCACTCCTGTCCGGGCCCGGTGAACCCGTGCGCGACTACGTTCTGACGCTGCTGGTGACGGCCGCCGTCACCTACGTGCTGACGCCGCTGGTCCGCCGCCTGGCCGCCCGGATCGGGGCGATGAAGGAGCCGAGGGACCGCGACGTCCACGTCGCGCCGGTTCCGCTCATGGGCGGCCTGGCCATGTACGGCGGCCTGCTCGCGGGGCTGCTGGTCGCCAGCCACATCCCGCAATTGCATTTCGGCGTCGCCAATACCGGTATGGTCAACGGCCTGGTGCTGGCAGGCGGCCTGGTCGTGGCCATCGGCATCGTGGACGACCGCTGGGGCATGACCCCGCTGACCAAGGGAGCTGGCCAGGTCGCGGCGGGCGGCATCCTGGTGGCGACCGGAACCCAGCTGAGCTGGCTGCCCGAGCCCGGTGGCGGCACTTTCGTCCCCACCACAGTGCAGTCGACGGTGCTGACCGTCGTGGTCGTGGTCGCAACCATCAACGCGGTCAACTTCATCGACGGGCTGGACGGCCTGGCGGCGGGCATCGTCTGCATCGCCGCCATCTCCTTCTTCGCGTACTACTACACGCTGACCAAGGTCGTCGACGTCTCGTCACTGGCTGCGCCGGCCCTGGCCTCGGCCGTGCTGATCGGCCTGTGCCTGGGCTTCCTGCCGCACAACTTCTCCCCGGCCAGCATCTTCATGGGCGACACCGGGTCGATGCTGCTCGGCCTGCTGCTGGCCTACGCGCCTATCTCGAGCGTCAACTCACTGGACCCGGCGGTCCTGACCAGCCAGATCAACCGGTACCCGGTGATCATGCCGTTGCTGCTGCCCGCGGCGCTGCTGGTGATCCCGTACGCGGACCTGCTGCTAGCAGTGGTGCGCCGCACCCGGGCGGGTAAGTCGCCGTTCGCGCCTGACCGCAAGCACCTGCACCACCGGCTGCTGGATATCGGTCACTCCCAGCGGGCCAGCGTGCTGATCATGTACTTGTGGGCGGCCATGTTCTCCGGCGTGGTCGTCTGGCTGTCGATCGAGAAGACCGTGCATAAGGGCGCCGCGAACCACCACGGCGTGCCGGTCTACGTCTTCGTGGCCGTCACCGTCGCCGCCGTCGCCGCCCTCTTGCTGATGTCGATGCCCAGGCTCCGCTGGTGGGAGCGGGGTAGCCGTCGCCGGCCAGCCGTCGCCGGCGTGTCCGGAGCGGCCGCAGCGGCCGCGCTGGACGGTTACCTGGAGCAGGCCGGCTCGGCGGACCTGGTCGGCCCGCACCAGAACGGGCACGGACAGCATGCCGCGGTGCCGGGCGCGGCCGGGCGCGGCCGGGCTGTCTCACCAGAGCAGCCTGAGGCAGAGCTGACGGCGGAACTCGTCGCGATAACGTCCGGAGTCCGGGTGCCGGGCAGCTGGTCGCCACCGGCCGCCGCGCCGTCACAGGCCGCCGCCGGGCAGTCTCCGGCCGCCGCGGAGCCGGCCATCGCCCGCCCGCAGTCAAGCCCGCCGCCTGCGGCCGACCGCAATCTGGCGAACGGCGATGCCGTGGCGGGCCTGGAGTACGGGGCCGGGCCGGAGTACGGGGCCGGGCCGGAGTACGGGGCCGGGCCGGAGTACGGGGCCGGCACAGAGCAGGCCGGCTGGGCGGCGCCCGATCGCCGGTCGCGGTTGATCTCGCGCGCCAGCAGCCCGGCCGATGTCACGTCTCCGGATCTGCTGACCTCGTGGCAGACCAGGCCGGCCATTACCGTCGGGCCGGGCGGCGGTGACGACAGCTCAGCAGCTAGCGGTGCCAGCGCCGGCGTGAATCCCGGCGCCTGTGCTGGTACCGGCGCCAGTGCGGGTCCGAGCGCCAGTGCGGATCCCGGCGCCAGTGCCGCGGCCGCAGCCGCAGCGGCTCGCTCAGTGGTCGGCACCGTGCCGCCTTGGACGCCAGCCGGAGGTCTCGGGCTTCCGGGCGCTGAGCCGCTGCCGCGCCGGACTCCGGGCAGCGGTTCCCATCGTGATGCGGGCTGGCCCGAGGCAACGGGGGAGTCGCTGTGGCAGCGGCCGGCCTTGCGCCGGCCGACTGGCGGCCCCGCCCGCCGCACCGCCCGGCACCGCGGTGAGTCCGCGGACGCCGACGGTCAGACCGCGGCCGGAACGGGCGGGAGCACGGTGCAGCCATCCGGTAGCGGCGGGTCGACGATCGACTGGTTCGGCAACACCCGCAACGGTGACGGCTAGGCCCTGGCGCTCGCGGGCCGCGAGCCGGCCTGACGCTCGGCAGGCGCCGACTGACGCTCGCCAGCGCCGCCTGATGTCCGCGTCTACGCAGCGTGTCCAGACGCGCACTTACAGCGGCTGGCTTAGCCGTGAGCTGACTGAACCAAAACCTTCTCTTGACCAACAAGCCGGCCGGCCGCTCGGCCCTGTGACCTGCCGTTACACCGTCCGAGCCAGCGGCATTCGTCACGTTAGGTGACCTCGTGAACTACAAGGTCGGAGAGCTTGTGATATCTTTCACGAGCACCCACTCACTACGTGGTGCGAGGCCCGTGATACGTTTCGCTCACCTGGCCACAAGCGTCAGGAGGCCGAGTGTCGCAAGGGCACTGGCACCATGACGACTCGCGGATAGCTGGGCTGTCCCAGCCGTCTGAAGATCATTCCGGAGCTTGCCAGATGTTGGCGAACATCGCCCCGACGGCGCGGCGATCCGCTGCCGTGACGGCCGCAGTAGCCGTCGTCACGGTGGTGCTGAGCGCTGTTTTTGCCGGGCACAAGGGCCTGCTGGGCGCGGCCCTGGCTGTGCTGATCGTTGCTGCTTTCTTTGGCATCACTGTGCTTGCTCTGGCCAAGGCAGCGAAGGTCAGCCCGCAGGCGATGATGCTGGCCGGCATCGGCACCTATACGTTCAAGATCCTTGTCCTGATTGCGCTGGTCAGCAAGTTCCAGGACAGCACCGCGTTCAGCGCGTGGACCTTCGGCCTGTCAGCCATCCTGCTCGTTCTCGTCTACGACGTGACGCTGGCGGTGACATGGAGCAAGCAGAAGATGCTCTATGTCGAGCCGGACGGAGAACGATGACCCGTGGTGTCGACAGGGTTCCCGGACGGCAGATTGCGGCCCGCGCCCGCTGCTGCCCTCAGCCTGCCCTGGCTGGCTGCGCAGCATGATGGAGTTCAAGCCTGGCGGGGGTCGAGATCCTGGCCAGGAGCCACCTCAGCCGCGCGAGAGCGATGGCTGGCAGATACTCAGCTACATGCTCGGGGGCATGATCCTCTACGGTGCCATCGGCTGGCTCGTCGCCCGCTGGACCGGGATCTCGGTCTTGTTCCCGATCGGCATGATCCTCGGCATCGGCCTCTCGATCGCCTTGATCATCTACCGGGTCACCAAATCCGGACCCGGGAAGGACTGACCGCCGGCCACGTTGAGGGCTACCCGCTTTGCGGCGCGCCGGCCGGTTACGTCATGATGACTGCTCTTGACCCGCAGCGGCATGCCACGGCGCCAGTCTGCACGCGACAGCCCAGAGGGGTAACCCCGTGAGTTACGTAGTTGCGGCGGAGGCCGCGAAGAGCTGCCACCTGTATTCGGGCTGCGGTTTCCCCGCGCCGTCGATCGAGGATTTCTACTTCACGCCGTTCTTCAAGGTCGGCAATGTGGCCTTCGGCAAGCCCGGCCTGCTGCTGCTGCTGAGCACGCTGCTCGTGCTGTTGTTCTTCTTTGCTGCCTTCACGAAGCCGAAGCTCGTTCCTAGCCGGATCCAGAGCCTCGGCGAGCTCGGCATCCTGTTCATCCGCGATCAGATCCTCCGACCGCAGATGGGCAAGAAGGGGGACAAGTGGCTGCCGTTTCTCGTCGCCATGTTCTTCTTCATCTGGTTCAACAACATCATGGGCATCATCCCGATCCTGTACTTCCCGGCGATGGCGAAGTACGGCTACCCGGTCTTCCTGGCCGGCATGGTCTGGGTCCTCTACATGGGGCTCGGCATCAAGCACCAGGGCGTGCGCGGCTACTTCAGATCGCTGACCATCCCGTCCGGCTCGCCGGCCTGGATCCTGCCGCTGCTGGTCCCGATCGAGTTCCTCTCGAACGTGCTCATCCGGCCGTTCACGCTCTCGGTCCGATTGTTCGCCAACATGCTGGCCGGTCACGTGCTGCTGCTGGTGTTCTCACTGGCCACCTGGTACCTGCTCACGGCCTCCATCAGCATCCTGTACTCCGCTACCTCCTTCTTCGTGCTGATACTCGTGACCGGGCTTGAGGTGCTGGTCCAGGTCCTGCAGGCCTTCATCTTCACGATCCTGACCGCTACCTATATATCCGGCGCGTACGAAGCCGCGCACTAAGCCGACCTCGGTAAGAAAATCTGGCGGATGCCCCGCCAGCCGACAAGAAGGAACACACGATGCACCTGATGCACCTGCATCACCTGCTCTACGTCGCCTCCGGCGTGCACAGCCAGCTCCTGGCGGCCGGCCCGACCGGCCCGCTCGGCACGAGCACCAACCCGCAGACCACGCACATCTGGTACCTGGGCGCGCTCACCTACGGTCTAGCGGCCATCGGCCCCGGCGTCGGCATCGGCCTGATCTTCAGCAAGTTCATCGAGTCTGTGTCGCGCCAGCCCGAGGCCCAGGGCCGGGTCACCGGTTTCCTCTGGATCGGCTTCGCGCTGACCGAGTCGCTGGCCCTCATCGGCATCGCGGTGCCGTTCTTCCTTAAGTGAGAGATCGGCCGGAGAGGTAACCGCAGATGCACCAGCTAGCCGTAGCGTCGTCGCCGAACCCGCTGGTCCCGAACTGGACCGAGGTCATCGTCGGCGGAATCGCGTTCTTCATCGTGTTCGTCGCGCTCTGGAAAGTCCTCATGCCCAGGATCATGAAGGTCCTGGAGGAGCGCACCGACGCGATCGAGGGCGGGCTCAAGCGGGCGGAGGACGCGCAGGCCGACGCCGACCGCCGAGTTGCCGAAGTCCAGGCGCAAATGGCCGACTCCCGGCACGAGGCTGCGCGGCTTCGCGAGCAGGCCAGGGAAGAGGGCGCTGCCATCAAGGCTCAGCTCCGCAAGGAGGGTGAGGAAGAAAAGGCGCGCATCGTCGAGTCCGGTCACACTCAGATCGAGGCCGACCGCCTGCAGGCATTCGCCTCGCTGCGGGCCGAGATCGGGACTCTGGCAGTTGAGCTGGCCAGCAAGATCGTCGGCGAGTCGCTGGACGACGAGGCCAGGCAGAGCCGGGTCGTGGACAGGTTCCTGGCGGACCTGGACTCCAATCAGGGCGCGGAGTCTGGAGCGCGGTCATCGTCATGAGGGGCATCAGCAGGGCATCTCTCGCCGAGGTCGAGCAGCGGCTCGAGCCGCTGACGGCGGACGCGCAGGCTGCCACGCAGCTGGGCGACCAGCTGTTCAGCGTGGCCGGCCTGCTGGCCGGGCAGCCCGGCTCTGCGCCGGGCGCTCGCCGACCCCTCGCGGTCGGCTGCCGACCGGTCTGCGCTCGCGACCCAGGTGCTGTCGGGTCAGGTGAGCGAGGTGACAGCCGGCATCGTGGCCGCGCTGGCGGGCGCTCGGTGGTCGACGCCGAATGACCTGACCGACGCCACCGAGCAGCTGGCCGTGCAGGCCGAGATCGCCGCAGCCGAGCACGAGGGCAGGCTGGACGATCTGGAGGACGAACTGTTCCGGTTCGGCCGCATCGTCGCCAGCCAGCCGCAGCTGCGGATCGCGCTGACCAACCCGTTCGTGCCGGCCGAAGCCAAGCGGGACCTCGTCAGCGGGCTGCTGTCCGGCAAGGCCGCGCCGGAGACGATCCGGCTGGTGACCGAGGCCGTCACCAACCCGCTCGGGCGCAGCCTGGACGTCAGCCTGGAGGACTATGCGGGGCTCGCAGCCCGGCGCCGGGAGCGGCTGGTCGCCGAGGTGCACGTGGCAGTGCCGCTGACCGACAGCCAGCGCGAGCGGCTGGCCGCCTCGCTGGCGAGGGCGTACGGGCATCAAGTGCACCTCAATGTGGTGCTCGACCCGAAGGTGGCCGGCGGGATGACCGTCCGGGTCGGTGACGAGCTGATCGACGGCAGCCTGGCGACCAGGCTCGCCGAGGCTGGCCGCAGGCTGGCTTCCTGACCGGGCACTACAGACAAGACTTGACCACAGATTCAGACGAGAAGGACGCGAGGAAGATGTCGGAGCTGACTATCCGGCCGGAAGAGATCCGGGACGCTCTTGAGCGTTTCGTCGAGGCTTACGAGCCGGGCACCGCCTCCACCGAGGAGGTCGGGGTTGTCGTCGAATGCGGCGACGGCATCGCGCGGGTCTCGGGCCTCCCTTCGGCCATGGCGAACGAGCTGCTGGAATTCGAGGACGGGACCCGCGGTATCGCCCTGAACCTGGACGTCCGCGAGATCGGTGTCGTGGTCCTCGGTGAGTTCAGCCAGATCGAGGAAGGCCAGCGCGTCAAGCGCACCGGCGAGGTGCTCTCGGTGCCGGTCGGTGACGGCTTCCTCGGCCGCGTCGTCGGCCCGCTGGGCGCGCCGCTCGACGGCCTCGGCCCGATTGAGGGAGCGACCGAGGAGCGTCAGCTGGAGCTGCAGGCGCCCACCGTGGTCCAGCGCAAGCCAGTGACCGAGCCGCTGCAGACCGGCATCAAGGCCATCGACGCGATGACGCCGATCGGCCGCGGCCAGCGTGAGCTGATCATCGGCGACCGGCAGACCGGCAAGACCACGATCGCGATCGACACGATCTTGAACCAGAAGCAGAACTGGGACTCAGGCGACCCGGCCCGGCAGGTCCGCTGCGTTTACGTGGCCATCGGCCAGAAGGGGTCCACGATCTCGGCCGTGCGCCAGACCCTGGACGATGCCGGCGCGCTGGAGTACACCACGATCGTCATGGCGCCGGCCTCCGACCCGGCCGGATACAAGTACATCGCCCCCTACACCGGCTCGGCCATCGGCCAGCACTGGATGTACCAGGGCAAGCACGTGCTGGTCGTCTTCGACGACCTGACCAAGCAGGCCGAGGCGTACCGCGCGATCTCGCTGCTGCTGCGCCGCCCGCCGGGCCGCGAGGCCTACCCCGGCGACGTGTTCTACCTGCACTCGCGGCTGCTCGAGCGCTGCGCGAAGCTCTCCGATGAGCTGGGCGGCGGCTCGATGACGGGACTGCCGATCGTCGAGACCAAGGCCAACGACATCTCGGCCTACATCCCGACGAACGTCATCTCGATCACCGACGGGCAGATCTTCCTGGAGACTGACCTGTTCAACTCCGGTGTCCGCCCGGCCATCAACGTCGGCCAGTCGGTGTCACGAGTCGGCGGCAACGCGCAGATCAAGGCCATGAAGAGCGTGGCCGGCGGCCTCAAGCTGGCGCTGTCGCAGTACCGGGACCTGGAGGCCTTTGCCTCCTTCTCCTCCGACCTGGACCCGGCATCGCGGGCCCAGCTGGATCGTGGCGGCCGCCTGGTCGAGCTGCTCAAGCAGCCGCAGTACAGTCCGTTCCCGGTCGAGCAGCAGGTGGTCTCGGTCTGGATGGGCAACGAGGGCTACCTCGACGACGTGCCGGTGGAGGACGTGCGCCGGTTCGAGACCGAGTTCCTGGCCGAGTTGCAGCGCAGCAACAACGGCATCTACGCCGCGATCCGGGAGACCGGCGCCCTGTCCGACGACACCGTCGTCGCGCTGAAGGACGCCGTCGAGAAGTTCAGGACCGGCTTCGAGAAGACCGGAGGCGAACTGCTGGTGGCCGAGCCGCCGGCTGAACCCATCGCGCCGGAGGATGTCGAGCAGGAGACGATCAAGAAGTACACGCCGCCGCCGGCCGAGTCAGAGTAGGGCGGGATAACGCAGTATGGGAGCCCAGCTTCGCGCGGTACGGCGGCGGATCAAGAGTGTCCAGTCCACCGCCAAGATCACGCGCGCCCAGGAGCTGATCGCGTCCTCGCGGATCATCAAGGCGCAGCAGCGGTTGCATGCGGCCGCCCCGTATGCCAGGGAGATCACCCGCGCGGTGGAAGCGGTCGTCAGCCGGTCGGGCAACGTCGACCACCCGCTGACCAGGCCGGTCGAGAATCCCAAGCGCGCAGCCATGCTCATCCTGACCAGCGACCGTGGCTTCTGCGGCGGCTTCAACGCCAACGTCCTGCGGGAGGCGCAGAGCCTGCGGGCGCTGCTGGAGCAGCAAGGCGTCGAGGTCGTGCCGTTCGTGGCCGGCCGCAAGGGCATCGGCTGGCACCGGTTCCGGGCCCGGGCGATGGCGGCGGAGTGGAATGGATTTTCCGACACCCCGCGGCAGCACGACGCCGAGGCGATCACTAACGCGCTACTCGACGCCTATAGCCGCAGCCCGCAAGATGGAGGCGTGGACGAAATCCATGTCGTCTACACCGACTTCGTCTCGATGCTGACGCAGAAGGCCGAGGTTCGGCGGCTGCTGCCGCTGGAGATCGAGGAGACCAGCGAGCAGCCTTCGGCAGGCCCCATGCCCATCTACGAGTTCGAGCCATCGCCCGAGGACGTGCTGAACGCACTGCTGCCGTGGTACGTCGAGAGCAGGCTGTTCCACGCGCTGCTGGACTCGGCCGCGTCCGAGATAGCGGCGCGGCGGCGGGCCATGAAGTCGGCCACGGACAACGCACATGAGCTGATCGAGCAGCTCAGCCGGGAAGCCAACAAGGCCCGGCAGGCGGAGATCACTCAGGAAATCAGCGAGATCGTTGGTGGCGCGAACGCGCTGGCCGACGCGACCAGGGAGTAAGTGAGCAGCAACATGAGCGCTACCGCAGAGACCACCGCCGCCGGCGGCACGGCCAGCCCGGCAGCCACCGGCCGCGTCGTACGGGTGATCGGGCCGGTCGTGGACATCGAGTTCGCGACCGAGGAGATGCCCGAGATCTACAACGCGCTGCACGTCGACGTGACGCTCGGCGACGTCACCAAGACGCTGACCATGGAGATCGCCCAGCACCTGGGCGACGACACCGTCCGCGCCATCTCGATGCAGCCCACCGACGGGCTGGTCCGCGGCGCCGCGGTGACCGACACCGGCGGCCCGATCACGGTGCCGGTCGGCGACGTCACCAAGGGCCATGTGTTCAACGTGCTCGGCGAGCCGCTGGACGTGCCCGCATCCGACCTGAAGATCACCGAGCGCTGGTCGATTCACCGCGACCCGCCGCCGTTCGACCAGCTTGAGGCCAGGACCGAGATCCTGGAGACCGGCATCAAGGTCATCGACCTGCTCACCCCTTACGTCAAGGGCGGGAAGATCGGCCTGTTCGGCGGCGCGGGCGTGGGCAAGACCGTGCTGATCCAGGAGATGATCACCAGGGTCGCGAAGAACTTCGGCGGTGTCTCCTGCTTCGCCGGCGTTGGCGAGCGGACCCGCGAGGGCAACGACCTGTTCCTGGAGATGAGTGAGTCCGGGGTCATCAAGGACACCGCGCTGGTGTTCGGCCAGATGGACGAGCCGCCGGGCACCCGGCTGCGCGTCGCGCTGTCCGCGCTGACCATGGCGGAGTACTTCCGGGACGAGCAGCAGCAGGACGTGCTGCTGTTCATCGACAACATCTTCCGGTTCACCCAGGCTGGCTCGGAGGTCTCCACGCTGCTCGGCCGGATGCCGTCGGCCGTGGGTTACCAGCCCACGCTGGCCGACGAGATGGGCCAGCTGCAGGAGCGGATCACTTCGACCCGTGGTCACTCGATCACCTCCATGCAGGCGATCTACGTTCCCGCCGACGACTACACCGACCCGGCGCCGTCGGCAGTATTCGCGCACCTGGACGCCACGACGGCCCTGTCACGGGAGATCACCCAGAAGGGCATCTTCCCGGCCGTGGACCCGCTGGCCTCCACCTCGCGTATCCTGGCGCCGCAGTTCGTCGGCGAGGAGCACTACGCCGTCGCCAGGGAGACGCAGCGGATCCTGCAGCGCTACACCGAACTGCAGGACATCATCGCGATCCTCGGCATCGACGAGCTGTCGGAAGAGGACCGGGTGACGGTGCAGAGAGCCCGCCGGATCGAGAAGTTCCTCTCCCACCCGATGTTCGTGGCCGAGCAGTTCACCGGCCAGCCCGGCGTCTTCGTGTCGCTGGAGGAGACGGTCTCCTCGTTCAAGGCGATCTGCGAGGGCAAGTACGACAATCTGCCGGAGCAGGCGTTCTTCATGTGCGGCGGCATCGAGGATGTCGAGCGCAAGGCCAAGGACATGGAGCGGTCGTGACGAAGTCGCGCCATGCCAGCACCGGCGGCAGCTCGCGCCGCGAAGCAAGCGAGGTGACCTCGTGACGAAGTCGCGCCAGGCAGGTATCCGATGACTCTGCACGTCGAGCTCGTTGACCCGGAGCGGGAGATCTGGTCCGGTGAGGCCGAGATGGTGATCGCCAGGACGCTGGACGGCGAGATCGGCATCCTGAACAACCACGCTCCGATCATCGGTGTCCTCTACGAGGGCAGCACGGTCCAGATCCGGCCGCAGCACGCCGGCGAGGGCGGCGGCGACGTGTTCGCCGCGGTCACCGGCGGCTTCCTGTCGGTAGCCGATAACCGGGTGTCCATCCTGGCCCGCCAGGGACAACTCGGCAGCGAGGTCGATACCGCCACCGCGCAGGCGGCGCTGGACCAGGCGATCGAAGCCGCAGGCCCGGCCGCGAACGCGCCGGAAGAGCCCGCCGAGATCCGGTACTACCGCTCGCTGCTGCTCGCCTCCCAGGCCCGCTGACCGGATAGCTCGAGCGGCGGGTACAGCGAGAGTGTCAGGTCAGCTAGCTATCGCGGCTGGCCTGACGGCTGTCGCGGTCCTGGTGGTGCTGGCCACCGCGCTGGTGCTGCGCCGGGTGCTGATCAGCCGCCGCGGCGGGGTCATCGAATGCGCCCTGCGGCTGCAGCCGGGGGGACCGTGGCGGCAGGGCCTGGCCGAGTACCGGGCCGGGCAGCTGTACTGGCACCGTTCGATGAGCCTGCGGCTGCGGCCGCATGCCGCGTTCGACCGCAGCGAGCTGGCCGTGATGAGCACCAGGCCGCCGGTCAGGGCCGAGGATGTCCGGCTTGGGCCCGGCCTCGTCGTGGTGCAGTGCCAGGGACTGGTCCGGCACCGGGGCCACCCGGCCGAGAGCCGGGTGGTGGAGCTGGCCATGCCGCAGGCGGCCCTGATGGGCCTGCTGTCCTGGCTGGAGTCCTCGCCGATCTGGCCGATCCGCCGGGCCGGGTTAGCCGCCCGGCTCTAGCGCTCGCCGCCCGGCTTCCAGAGCAGGTCGCCATGCGGCTCGTTGACCTTGCGGCCCAGGATGAACAGCAGGTCCGACAGCCGGTTCAGGTACTTGGCCGTGAGCGGGTTCATGCTGTCGGCGTAGACCTCGAGCGCCGCCCAGGTGGTGCGTTCGGCGCGCCTGACGACGGTCCTGGCCACATGCAGCAGCGCGGACGCCGGGGTGCCGCCCGGCAGTACGAAACTGCGCAGTACTGGCAGACCCTCGTTGAACTCGTCACAGGCCTGCTCGAGCCGGTCGATATAGGTCTCATCGACGCGCAGCGGGGGATAAGCCGGATTGTCGGTCACCGGGTTGCACAGGTCGGCACCGACGTCAAACAGCTCGTTCTGGATGCGCAGCAGCACGTTGCTGACCGCAGCGGGCAGCTGGCCCATGGTGACGGCCACGCCGATGGCGCAGTTCGCCTCGTCGGTGTCGGCATAGGCGGCCAGCCTGAGGTCGGTCTTGCTGGCCCTGCTCATGTCACCCAGGGCCGTGGTGCCGTCGTCGCCGGTCTTGGTGTAGATCCTGGACAGGACAACGGGGGAGTCTCGCTCTGGTGACATGGATCCACCGTACCGGTAGGCCGGCCAGCCGGATCGTCCCCCGGTGGCGAACCCGGCGGTCTTGCCAGACCCGCTGCGGCGTCCGGCGGAGGCCGCCAGACCCGTGACGGCGTGCAGTTTCACCGCCTACTATGCGGCGTCGTCAGGTAAAAGAAAGAAGTTCTGATCGCATCGCTTCTCGGCGCTGGCCACCGAAATCGTCGTAGTGGGGCTCATCCGCTCGTGGTACCTGATCTTTGGGCGATTATTAGCCGGTTGCGGGTTACTGGCTTTGACCAGGGGTATTCACAAGCACGAACACGATGTGAGATCGTAAGAATACTAAGCGTGATAGCAGGTGGACTCGTGGTCGTGGCCCTGCCAGACAGGGTCGCGAGGTTCGATCACCGCTACACCCAGGCCGGTAACGGCCTGACCGGAGTCGCCAAGAAGCGGCTCGCGGCCCGTAAGTACCGGCGGATCTCGGGGGCCCGCCGGTGCGCACAGTGGTCGCAGTAGTGGGGGGAAGCGCGCTCCCGGCCGTCAGGCCGGGAGCGCGCTTTGCATGCGCGGCCAGGGCCAGGTGAACGGCCGCAGGGAACCGGAGACCAATGGCTATCTACCTAGAAAAGGTAGAGCTAGGGATAAATACCTCGATACTCTAGTGCCCAGTGACATGCACGCGGCCTAGCCGCCGGCCTGCCCGGAGCCCGCCCGAACAGGGCCGGCTTAGTAGGGTATTGAACGTTTCATGGGTTGAGCTGGAGGACCAGGCTGTGTATGACTACGTCATCGTCGGCGCCGGCAGCGCCGGCTGCGTGCTGGCCTCGCGATTGAGCGAGAACCCGGACGCCCGCGTGCTCCTGCTCGAGGCGGGGCCGCCCGACACGGCCGACGAGATCCGCATCCCGGCCGCCATCAACCTGCTGTTCAAAACCGCCTACGACTGGGACTACCAGACCGTGCCGCAGGACCGGGCCGGCGGCCGGTCGATCTACTGGCCCCGCGGCAAGGTGCTCGGCGGTTCCTCCTCGATCAACGCGATGATCTACATCCGCGGCAGCAGGCACGACTATGACTCCTGGCGCGACGACTACGGGTGCGAGGGCTGGGGTTACACCGACCTGCTGCCGTACTTCCTGCGCGCGGAGAGCAACTCCCGCGGCGCCTCGGCCTACCACGGGGCCGCCGGCCCCCTCAGCGTCGTGGACCTGAAGTTCCGCAGCTCGCTGACAGGCGATTTCGTGGCCGCGGCGCGGGCATGCGGACTGCAGGCCAACGACGACTTCAACGGACCGGTCCAGGACGGCGTCGGCTACTACCAGGTCACCCAGAAGCAGGGCCGCCGCTGGTCCGCGGCCGATGCCTACCTGCACCCCGCGGCCGCCCGGCCGAACCTCACTATCCAGACCGACGCCCTGGTCACCGGTATCGAGATCGAGCAGGGCCGGGCGACGGGGGTGCGCTACCTGCGCCGTGGCGTTGAGGAGCTGGCCATGGCCGGCTCGGAGGTCATCGTCTGCGCGGGCGCCATCGGCAGCCCGCAGCTGCTGATGCTGTCTGGCGTCGGGCCGGCCGATCACCTGCGCGAGCACGGCATCGCGGTGCTGGCCGACAGCCCCGGCGTCGGCAGCAACCTGTCCGATCACCCGGTCGTCACGGCGATGTGGAGCGCGCCGAAGGCCCGCAGCCTGTGGGAGAAGGCCGGCCCGCGCAACCTGGTCCGCTGGCAGCTCTCGCACACCGGGCCGATGACCACGAACATCGCCGAGGCAGGCGGATTCACCAGGACCGACCCGGCGCTGCAGGCTCCTGACATCCAGTGGCACGTGCTGCCTGTCCCGTACGAGAACGGCGGCCTCGCCGACCCGGCCAGCCGGGCTATGTCGGTGCTGATCACCCTGGTGTCGGTCGGCAGCCGCGGCAAGATCAGGCTGCGCAGCGCGGACCCCCGGCACAAGCCGTCGATCGACCCCTCCTACCTCTCTGACCTGGCCGACTTCGATCCGCTGATCAGGGCGGTGGGCATGGTGCGCGATTTCGCCGCCGCCAAGCCGCTGAGCCGGCAGCTGAAGTCAGAGATCGCGCCAGGCGGCGACGTGCGGAGCGAAGACGACATCCGCGAGTGGATCCGCGGCAGCCTGTCCACGATCTACCACCCCGTCGGCACCTGCGCGATGGGCGGCGACTCACGGCTGGCAGTCAGCAAGCTGACCAGCGTCCTCGACACCGAGTTGCGCGTGCGCGGCGTCGAGGGGCTGCGTGTGGTCGATGCCTCCGTCATGCCGACGGTGCCGCGCGGCAATACCAACGCACCGACGATCGCGATCGCCGAGCGTGCTGCTGACCTCATCCAGGGCCGCGCTCCGCTGGCTGCCCTCGACCCGGCCGACTCGCAGCTCGCGGCCGTCGGCACCCAGTAACCGCGCAAGCCCTTCAGGCCAGGAACGTGGCCCGGACGGGCCAGTGCCGTCGCAGCCGCGCGGGCGGCCGTCCTGGCGGGCCTCCTACCGGCGGCGCGGGCTACTTGTAGCGCCGGCCGTGCAGCAGGGTGGCGGCGTTCAGCACCTTTTTCAGGTCCTCGTCGGTCCGGCTGAATGAGGTCAGGTTCGGCCCCGCGTTGACCCGCTTCCGCAGCCGTGTGATGGACTTGGGCCGGGCAAATTCCCGCAGCCCGTCCGCGCCGTGGATACGGCCGAACCCGGAGTCACCCGAGCCGCCGAACGGCAGCGACGGCACACTGGCGAAGGCAATGACCGAGTTGATTGCGGTCATGCCGCTGCGCAGGGCGCGAGCAGCCGCCATCGCCGCCTTCTTGTTGCCGGAGAAGATGGTGCCGCCGAGGCCGTAGCGGCTGGCGTTGGCCAGTTCCACGCCCTCGGCGAGGCTAGCCACCTTGGCCACGGTGATGGTCGGGCCGAAGGTTTCCTCGGTCACGGCCCGGCTTTCCTCGGGCACGTCGGCCAGGATCACCGGGCCGACAAAGGGCCGCCGGATGCTGGCGATGCCGCCGACGACCGGGCGGCCACCGCGAGCCAGCGCGTCGGCGATGTGCCGTTCGATGATCTCGGCCTGCCCCGGCAGCGTCATCGGCCCGTAGTCGGCCTCGCGGTCGTCGCCTGGCCGGAGCCTGGTCACCCGGTCGGTCAGCTTCTCCAGGAACGTGTGGTAGACGTCCTGCACCACATAGACCCGCTCGACGCCGACGCATGTCTGGCCGGCATTGGACAGCGCGCCCCAGGCGCAGGCGTCGGCGGCGGCGTCGAGGTCGGCGTCCGCGCCCACGATGAAGGCGTCCTTGCCGCCGCACTCGGCGACCATCGGCGTCAGGTTCTCGGCGCAGGCAGCCATCACCTTCCGGGCTGTCGCTGCCGATCCGGTAAACGCGATCTTGTCGACACCGCTGCGCGCGAGGTGCCCGCCGGTGTCGCCCAGGCCGGTAATCAGCTGGAGTACCGGCATCTCCGGCACCACCTCGGCAAAGGAGTTGACCAGCCAGTCGCCGACCGCGGGGGTGAGCTCACTGGGCTTGAAAACGACCACGTTCCCAGCGGCAAGGGCGTAGGCAATGGACCCCATCGGAGTGAAGACCGGGTAGTTCCACGGACCGATCACCCCGACCACGCCGAGCGGCTGGTACTCCAGGACGGCCGCCTGGTTGAGGGCGACCAGGCCGCTGCGGACCCGGCGTGGACGCAGCACCTTCCGCGCGTTCTTGGCGGCCCAGTCGATGTGCACGATGGCCAGCAGGATCTCCAGCTGGGCGTCGGCCAGCGGCTTGCCGGTCTCGTTGTGCACAAGCTCGGCGAGCCGGCCGATGTAGCGGGTCAGGTATGACTTCCAGGCCAGCAGCCGACGCTTGCGGCCGTCGAAGCCCAGGCCGGCCCACCACTGGGCGGCGGCCCTGGCCCGCGCGACCGTATCGGCCACGTCGTGCTCGCCGTAGACCGGGTAACTGCCGATGACCTCCGAGGTCGCCGGGTTGAGCGTGTCGAAAGTCTCACCCGACCAGAGGTGGCTGTAGGTCCCGAGCGTGGCCGTCATAGAGCCTGCACCGCCGTTCTGCACGATTTGCCAGCGATTGTACGCCGGAGCGCCTGCGCCCGCCTTGCTGTCCGGAATCAGCAGGTCACTGGCTGGCCTGGTTCGATCTTGTCAGGTACCGTGTTAGCGCGGAGGCGCCGGGCCTGTGGAACTCCGGCAGCTCGTGCCGATCTGTCCGGCTCGCTGAGTTCGCCTCCCGGTGCGCGCGGTCCGGGGGACTGCCTGGTCGATCAGGAGTACCTCGTGGTCCAGCCCGCCGGCCCGCTGCCGATCGTCACTGGCTGCTGGCGGCTATCGAGCTGTCCCGGCGGTGCCCGCCGTCGGCCACGGCGTTCTCCGTGGGCGCGATCATCGTCGGTGCGGATGGCGGCGTGCTGTCAGCCGGATTCTCCCGCGAGCTGCAGCCCGCCGATCATGCCGAGGAAGTGGCGCTGGCCAAGCTCGGCCTGCCGCGGCCGGACCTGGCGGGCGCCACCCTCTACAGCTCACTCGAGCCATGCGCGGCCCGCGCGTCCCGGCCGGTGCCGTGTGCCGATCTGATCGTGGCTAGCGGCATCGGCCGGGTCGTGATTGCCTGGCGCGAGCCGCCCGTCTTCTTGCCCGGCGGCGGCGCTGTCCGGCTCACCGAAGCAGGTGTGGCCGTGGTCGTCATGCCGGAACTGGCGGCCGAGGCCGAGGCCGTCAACGCGCACTTGCTGCCTGGCTGACCAGAAGCGCAAGGCTGTTGTCCGGCGCAGCTACGATGCCGGGCGGGCGAGGTGATAGAGCACGTGCGGTCGCAGCTCGCTGCCGGCGGGCACGGCCGGATGCTCGAACCTGGTGCACTCAGTCATCCCGATCCGGCGCATCAGGGCTTGCGACGGCTCGTTCAGAATCGCCGTCATGGACCAGATCTCCGGCAGCTGCGCGCCGTCGAACGCGACGCCAAGTGCGGCCCTGGCGGCCTCGGTGGCGTAACCCTGGTGCCAGAACTGCCGGTCGAACCGCCAGCCGATCTCCATGCCGCCGGCGCCTGGCACGCCGTCCGGCATCGCATTGAGGCCGGTGTAGCCGAGGAACTGGCTGGTGGCAGCCAGCTCGATCGCCCAGAGCCCGAAGCCCTGCAGGTCGAATCGGGCTTCGATGCGCTCGATGAAGGCGTCGCTGGCCGCCCGGTTCATGGTGGCCGGGAAGTAGCGCATCGTGTCCGGGTCGCCGTTGAGCGCGGCGAACGGCTCCCGGTCGGCGTCAGTCCAGCGGCGCATGACGAGCCGTTCGGTTTGCAGTGTGTCGAAGCGCGGCGTGCTGGTCATTCAGGTCCCCTTTCCTGATGCGCGGCCGGCGGCAACACAGCCGGTTCGCGCGGTTGACTGGTCAAGGATGAGGTCGCCTTCGAATTACGTCAAATAGGTCAAATTATTTGCATAATCTGACTACCGTAGTGATCAGTGCTCGCGCGGCCGCCATCATGGCGGCGGCCGGGCTGGGTTTGCTTGCCGTGGCCCGTGCGCTGATGTACGTCACGTGGGCGCTGCTGCCGAGCGTCTGCCTGATCCTCGATCGGCTGGCGGTCGTGCGTGGTCAGAAGAGCCGGAGCATGCCGTCGTCCATGCCGCGCATCGAGTCGTAATCCAGCGTCACGCAGCGGATGCCGCGGTCTTCCGCGAGCACCCGTGCCTGCGGCTTGATCTCCTGCGCCGCGAAGACGCCGTGTACCGGCGCGAGCAGCGGATCCCGGTTCAGCAAGTCGAGGTAGCGAGTCAGTTGCTCGACGCCGTCGATCTCGCCACGGCGCTTGATTTCGACCGCGACGCTGATTCCGGTCGCGTCCCGGCACATCAGATCGACCGGCCCGATCGGCGTCGGGAACTCGCGCCGCACCAGCCGCCAGCCGGCGCCGAGCACCTCGAGCTGCGCGGCCAGCAGTTCCTGCAGGTGTGACTCGACGCCATCCTTGACCAGCCCGGGATCCTCGCCGAGGTCGCAGGAGGTATCGCTGATGATCTCCTCAAGGTTCACCGTCAGGGTCTCGCCGGACTTGCCGGTGACGATCCAGCGGCCTTCTTCCTCCCTGAGCTTGCACGGCGGCGACATCCAGTTCAGTGGCTTGTATGAGCCGCCGTCGGAATGCACCAGCACGGAGGTATCGGCCTTGACGATCAGCAGCCGGGTAGCGAGCGGCAGGTGGGCCGACAACTTGCCCGCGTAATCCACGCTGCACCTGGCAATCACGAGTCGCACGCCCGCAACTGTACCGAGGCGGGCAACCGGACGGCGGGATGCGCGCCCGGCTGCCGGGACTCCCAGCGGTCCGGACAGCTCAGTCGCGGCGCAGCCGGAGGAAGAGCGCGTCGTCGGCCAGGTCGTTCAGCAAGGCGACACAGTCGGCTCTGGCCACGTTCTCGTCCCTGGTAATGACCGGGACCACCGTGCCGCGGTGCTCGGCCAGCGCCAGTGCGGCGTGGAAAGCCGCCTTCGCCAGGCCGTGCAGGGCGGCGTCGGGCGCAGGAATCAGGCCGGTGTAGGGCGGCACCGGCTGCGGCCGCGCCTCCGGCCAGCCGGCCGGATCGCGCGGGGTGTCCAGCGTGAGGACCGGTGCCAGGTCGGCTGCGACCGCGTCCCGGCCGGTCAGCGGAGCGCCGAGCTGCCAGCGGTTGCGCAGCGTGGTGATGACAGAGGTATTGCGGTACTCGGCGTTGATGACGGTCTGAGCCGGGATCCACGGCGAGATGGCGATGGCCGGGATGCGCATGCCGGAGCGGTCGAAGCGGAAACCCGAACTGGCCCGGCGGGCGCGGCCGGGTCGGGTCGGCGGCGCCGGCGGCGGCGGAACGTGGTCGTAGGTGCCGCCCGTGCTCGTCGAAGCGTGACCATGAACAGCGTGTTCGAAGACGTTCGAGCCGGTCGCCGAGACGGAGGACCGGATCGCGTTGTAGATCTTGGCCAGCAGAGCCTCGCCGCCGAGCAGCGAGGACGGCGGGTCGATCGGCAGTGCCGGGGAACAGTGCGTCGAAGGCCGGGTGCATGTCGTTGTGGCCGTAGCAGCAGGTTCGGCTCGATAAAGGAGTAGGTCGGCAGCCTGCCGTGCGCGCAGTCGTCGAGGAACTGGTCGGTGCTGGAGAAGTTGGTCGGGAAGTGCGTGGCGCAGCCGGGCGCGCGTGGATGATCCCGGTCAGCGACAGGTGGCTCGGCGGGTCGCAGTAGACCGCCAGGTCAGCCCTGGCCTCGTCCAGCCGTTCGAAGATTGTCTCGGCGTCGTTGTGCACCGGGAATGAGTCCGCGGGCGAGAGGTTGACGACGAATCCCGACGAGGTCGCCGCGTGGAAGAAGGAGCGGTTGGTGAACGTCTGCGACGGCACCTCGCAGAACCAGTGATCGAAGCGTGGCGAACCCGCGCGCAAGCGCCGAGATGCACCGGCATCTGCTGCGGCGTGTAGCCGGTCATGATCTGGCGCGTACTCGTCATAGCTCGGCTGGCGGCCCATCTCGGCCGTGAACGCGCTGATGTAGTCGGTCACGAAGCCGTCCATCGTCGGCCGCTGCCGTGAGTCGGCGGGCGCGTTGCACGGCGCCGTCATCCTCTCGGCCAGGATGCCGCGGTTCGCCGGCGGGTCGATGCACACCGAACAACTGGGTGTTGACGTGCTGGTACTCCTCGCCCGGGTCGGGGTTCGGGGTGTTCATCGTGGCCGCGACTCCGTAGGGCACCTGGCCGCGGCTCGCGCCGTCCTGCGCCCAGTCCGGGATCGGGTTGCTCAGAGTCCTTGCCGAGGACGCCCTCGAACGAGGGAACCTCGCCCGGCTCGTACAGCCGGCCCAGCAGGTTGTCGAAGGAGCGGTTCTCGAACATGATGACCACGATGTGATCAAGTGCGGTGCTCCGGTCGGGACGCGGCATGAGGCAGTTCACTCCACCAGTAACAGGTGCGGGAATCAGGGAGGCAGAACTCGTTGCCCTAGGATCGCGCAGTCCGGGCCGGCGGCGCATCGCCTTGCCGCAGGTTCGGGGTACCTGTGTACCGTTTGAGACAGGACTCGATGCGGGCCGGGAGGCGCCATGCAGTTCCAGGTAACCGTGCAGGTCGGCGCGCCGGCCAGCGTGCTCTGGCAGGCAGTGGCCGATGTCGAGAACTGGCCGCAGTGGACGCCGACGATGAACGAGGTGACCTGGCTGACCGGCACGCCGGCCGGTGGCGGCGGACCGCTGCAGCCCGGCAGCCGGGCCAGGATCCGCCAGCCGCGGATGCCGCAGCTGACCTGGGAGGTCACCGAGGTACGGCCGGGCAGCTCGTTCACCTGGCAGACGCAGTCGCCGGCCTCACCACGACCGGGACGCACGAGGTCCGGGCGCTCGGTGCCGATCGGGCCGAGCTGACCCTCGGCCTGGCCGTGTCTGGCCCGCTGGCGCCCCTGGTCGGTTTCCTCAGCCGGGGCCGGGCCAGGCGGTCGGTGCAGCAGGAGGCAGAGGGCATGAAACGCTGCGCCGAGGTGGCGGCCAGCGCGCCGGCCCCCGGCGCCTGAATCTGGCGCCGGCCGCCAGCGGAGCGCCGGATCGCCGACGGTAATGTCGCCGGCATGGACATTCGCGAGGTAGCGGTCGTCGGCCTCGGCACCATGGGAGCCGGCATTGCCGAGGTGTTCGCCCGGTCAGGCATCAGCGTGGTGGCGATCGAGGCCGACCCGGATGCACTCAAGCGGGGCATGAACATTCTGGAAGCCAGCCTGACCCGCGCCGTCAGCCGGGGCAAGCTGGCCGAATCCGACCAGGCCGCGATCCTGGCCAGGGTACGGCCGGCCGAAGGGTTCGACCAGGCCGCCGCCGTAGACCTGGCCATCGAGGTCGTGCCGGAGCGGATGGAGATCAAGCGGCAGATCTTCGCCGAGCTCGACCGGGTCTGCAGCCCGAGTGCCATCCTCGCTACTAACACCTCCTCTCTGTCGGTGACTGCGATAGCGGCGGCCACCAAGCACCCGGACCGGGTTGTGGGCATGCACTTCTTCAACCCGGCGCCGGTGATGCGGCTGGTGGAAGTGGTGTCCACCGTGCTCACCCGAGCCGGGCTCGCCGAGCAGGTGTCGAGCCTGGCGCGGCGCCTGGGCAAGACACCGGTGCAGGTCAGCGACCGGGCCGGCTTCGTAGCGAATGCGCTGCTGCTGCCGTACCTGAACCACGCGGTCGGGCTGCTGGAGACTGGCTATGCCAGCCGCGAGGACATCGACCTGGCCGCCACGGCGGGCATCGGACTGCCGATGGGTCCGCTGGCGCTGCTCGACCTGATCGGCCTGGACACCTCACTGGCCATCCTGGAGGTGCTGCACGGCGAGTTCGGCTTGCCCCGCTACGTGCCGGCTCCGCTGCTCCGCCGTCTCACCGATGCGGGCCGGACCGGCCGCAAGGCCGGCCGCGGCATCTACGACTACGCCGGCGGTGCGCCGGCCACCCAGCGCGATCAGGACGGGAACGTGGCCGCATTGGCGGCGCCGGATACCGTCACGCTGATCGGCTCGGGGGATGAGGCCGAGACTGAACTCGCCAGCGCGCTGGCGATCGCGGGCGTCAACGTGACCAGGAACGCTTCCCACCCCTCCGATCTCATCGTCATCGTGGCGGAAGCAGGCCAGCCGGTGCTGCCCGCGGCGCTCGCGGCCGGCCGGACGGACCAGGCTGTCGGGTTGCATGTGCCGCATGGCCTGGCTGCCGGCAGCCTGGCCGAGGTGATCAGGACCAGCAGTAGTTCGGCCGATGCGGTGACGGCCGCGCTCGCGCTAGCCGGGCGGCTCGGCCTGGTCGCTGTCTGCTCGCCGGACCGGCCGGGCTTCCTGGTCGGGTCGCTGCTCTACCCGCACCTGGCCGACGCGATCCGGATGGTCCAGGATGACTACGCCAGCCCGGCCGACGTGGATACGGCGATGACACTCGGCTGCGGGTACCCGCGCGGGCCGTTCCAGTTGCTGGAGGCGACCGGTCCGGCGGCCGTGCTGGCTGGCCTGCGAGCCATGCACACGGCTTATGGTTACCCCGCGTTCGCGCCGCCACCGCTGCTAGCCGAGCACGCGGCCGCCGGGATCGAGTTCGCGAGCGTCGGGCTGAGCCGTCCGGCATTCGCCGATCACGGCCTGCCGGACTGAGGCCAGCAGGAAGTGCTGGTGAGTCCACGGAAGGCGCGGCGGCTGCCGTCTGATGCGCCCAGCAAACCCCGCCGGGCCAAGCGTGCCGGACCGGCAGCCAGAGAAGACGACGATGCGGGTGTCCGGCTCGGGCCGCCGCAGACGCAGGAGTGGCCGGACGGCGACTGGGTGGTCCGCCAGGTACCGGGCGCGGCCGCGACGAAGCTGTACCGGTGTCCCGGCTGCAACCAGGAGCTGCTGCCCGGCATCGCGCATGTAGTCGTGTGGCCAGCCCAGGCGCAGGGCGCAGAGGAACGCCGCCACTGGCACCAGGCCTGCTGGCAGCGGCGGCCGCGGCGGCCAGGTCCTGGCCTGCAGACCTACCGGTGAGGAGCCGATGACCGAGATCACCGCGAGCACGGTACTGCCCGCGCGCCGGGAAGATGTGGCCCTGCACACCTCCGACGGACTCGGCCTCGTCGGCGAACTGGCGCTGCCGGAGAGCCGGCCGCCGGCCGCCACGCTCATCTGCCTGCACCCGCTGCCGACGCAAGGCGGCATGATGGACAGCCACATCCTGCGCAAGGCCTCCTACCGGCTGCCTGCACTGGCCGATCTTGCCGTGTTGCGGTTCAATACCCGCGGCACCGCTTCCGAGCGGGGCCGCAGCGACGGTGAGTTCGGCGCGGGGGAGACCGAACGGCATGATGTGGCTGCCGCGATCGGCTTCTGTGCCGACCTCGACCTGCCCCGGCTGTGGCTGGTCGGCTGGTCGTTCGGCACCGAGATCGCGTTGAAGTGGGGCAACGATCCGGATGTTGAGGGTGCCATCCTGCTGTCCCCGCCGTTGCGCCGGGCCGGCGACGCAGAGCTGGCGGTCTGGGCCCGGTCCGGGCGGCCTTTGCTCGCGCTGGTCCCTGAGCACGACGATTACCTGCAACCCGCGGAGGCGCGGCAGCGGTTCGCCGCGGTACCGCAAGCCGAGGTGATCGGCGTGCCGGGCGCCAAGCATCTGTGGGTCGGGGAACGCTACGTCCGGATCGTGCTCAACGAGATAGTGCGCCGGGTCAATCCGGCGGCCTGGCCATTGCCTGACGAGTGGGAGGACTGAGAAGTGGGCTTGTTTGACCTGGAGGGCCGGAACGCTTTTGTGACCGGCGCGTCGCGGGGGATCGGCCGGGTGGTCGCGGTGGCGCTCGCCCAGGCGGGAGCCGATGTGGCGCTGGTGGCGCGCAGCGCGGACGGCCTCGCCGAGACGGCGGAGGCGGTCGAGGCAGTAGGCCGCAAGGCGTGCATCATCCCGACCGACGTGACCGACTACGACGCCGTCGCCGACTCGGCGGCCGTCGCCATCGACCAGCTCGGCTTCGTGGACATCGTCGTCAACAACGCTGGCGGCTCCAACTTCATCGTGCCGTTCAAGGACATCAGGCTGTCTGGCTGGGACAAGCTGATGCAGCTGAACCTGAGCTCGGCCGTCTACGTCTGCCACGCCTTCGCCGGGCATCTGCTGGAGCGCGGCAAGGGCTCGGTGATCAACATGGCGTCTGTCGCCGGCATCGCCGCGGCGCCGAACATCAGCGCGTACGGCGCGTCGAAAGCCGGTCTGATCTCGCTGACCAAGTCGCTCGCCATTGAGTGGGGTCAGTCCGGCGTGCGGGTGAACGCGCTGTGCCCTGGCTGGACCGCCACCGAGCTGAACCGGCTGCTGTGGGAAGACGAGATCGTGGGCCCGGCGACGGTGGCGTCCTCGGCGATGAAGCGCTGGGGCCGGGCAGAGGAGATGGCCGGGCCAGCGGTGTTCCTGGCCAGCGAGGCATCCTCGTTCATGACCGGCCAGACGCTCGTCGTGGACGGCGGCCAGACGGTCGCCGCCTAGTCTGGCGGCGGATGCTGGCGGCCAGCTGGGCTAGCAACGGGGCGACGTGCTCAGCGTCCTCCCGCGCACGGCCGACATGCTCCCCGACGAAAGCCGAGGTCACCGGTAGCACGTCCGCCGCGACCCGGAGCAGCGCGAGCACCTGGCCGACGGTGGCACCGCCTGGCTCCGGATAGGACGTGTGCGGGAACTGGACCTGGTCCAGTACGTCAGGTCCAGGTGAATGTGCAACGTCCGGCATCCGGTTCGCTCGAGGTGGCTGGCAATCTCGGCGGGCCTGGAGAATGCGCTCATGCCGAGCGGAGTGACGCCCGCCGCTTCGAGTTCGTGCTGCTCGTCCGCATCGATGCTGCGTGTCCCGGCCAGCAGCAGCGATGCGGCTGCCGCTGGCGTCGCCGCGATGAGGCCGTGGGCGCCGGCTCCGGTCAGCGCGCGCAGCACCATGCCGTGGAACGCACCGGACGGGGAGCTGTCTGGTGTATTGAAGTCCGCATGCGCGTCGATCCACAAGATGGCCAGGTTGGCGTCCCGGTCCGTAAGCTCGCGATCGACGAGGGCCAGATCCGCCCCGCAGTCGCCGCCGATCGCCAGCACCGGCCCGGCTGGCAGCGCGGCCGCGACCGCCAACCTGGCCGCCAGCAAGGCGTCGTAGGAATCGACGCCATGCCGTCGCGGCGAGCGCTGGTCCGGCAGGCCGGTGACCGTGATGGCTGGCTCGCCCAGCACCTCAGCCAGGTGAGCGGCCCCGGCGGCCAGCCGGCGCGCGTTAGCGGCCCGGCATCCCTGCCAGACGGGAAGTACCCCGACGGCATGCTCCGCCACCACAGCTCCTCCGCGCCCTCTGGTAGAACACCCGCCGCTAGGCGGGAGAGCCCATGTTTTGAGATAAAACACCTGAGGGCCTCCCGCCGTTAGGCGGGAGGCCCTCAGTTTCCGTCTAACCGGAGTGGTTACTCAGTCCACCACTCGTCTTCGCCCTCGCCCGGCTTGCCGTTGGCCGCAGCCTTGGCAGCGCCGTTCTCCGCCCCGCCCGCGTGCCGGGCACTGGCCGGGGCCGCAGCTGCGACCGGCTCGGCGGCTGGCTCGCTGTCGGCCGGGCCGGCCGTGACCGCCTTGGCCGGCGGCGGGGCCTGCACCGCGGGCTGCGGCGCGCCTGGCCTGAGCGCGTCGGCCAGACCCGGCATCGACCCGCCGAGCAGCTGGCTGATCTGGGCCAGGTGCGCGCCCACGCTCTCCTTCTGCTTGTTCAGCTCATCGACCTGGCGCTGAGCGCTGGACCGGATCCGCTCGGCTTCGGACTTGGTGTCGGCCAGCAGCTGGTCGGCCTGGGCCTTGGCCTGCGCGACAATCCCGTCCGCGTTCTTCTTGGCGTTGCCGACGAGCTGCTGGGCGTGCTGGTCGGCCTCACGGCGGGTCTGCTCGGCCTGCATGCTGGCCTTGCTGGCACGCTCCTCGGCGATGGCAGCGCGCTGCTCCGCCTCGGACACCATCTTCTGAGTGGCTTCCTGGGCCTTGGCCAGCCGCTCGGTCTCCTGCCGCTCGGACTCCTCGCGACGGGCGGCCAGGTGCATCTCGAACTCGGACTCGGACTGCGCGCGCTGCGCCTCGCTGTCCTCGAATGCCCGCTGAGCCTGGCTGCGCATTTCGTCGGCCTGGCGCTTGGCGGTGGTGAGGATCTCGTCGCGATCGCGCTTGGACGTCGCCCGCATCTGCGCGACTTCGCGCTCCGCGGTGGTGCGCATCTTGGCGACTTCGCGCTCGTTGCCTGCGCGCTTCTCGGCGACCTCGTGGTCGGCGGTGGCCCGGAGCTTGGCGACCTCGCGCTCGGTGGTCGACTTCAGCTCGTCGGCCTCGCGCCCGGCCTTGGTCCGGATCGACTCGGCCTCGCGCTCAGCGGACGAACGCTGGTCGTCGGTCTCGCGCTTGGCCAGTGCGCGGAGCTCAGCTGCCTCGTTCTCGGCCGACGCGCGGGTCTCCGCAGCCTCGACCTTGGCGGCCGCGCTCATCTCATTGGCGGCCGACTTGGCTTCCTGAACTATCTCAGTGGCCTGCTCCTCGGCCAGCCGGAGCAGTTGCTCAATGCGCGAGCCGAGGCCCGAGTAAGTCGGTCGTTCTTGCTCCTGGATCTGCCGGTGCGCGTCGGCCAGCTCTCGCTGGAGCGCCTGGGCCTGGTCCTTGTGCTTGCGCACATCGCCATCGAGCCGCTCCAGGGCAGTGTTGACCTGAGTGGGGTCATAGCCGCGCATGACCCTGGAGAACTCTGGGATCGAGTATTCAACGAAGAAATTGCTGAGCTGAGCATCGATGTCGGGCTGCATGTCGCCTAATCCTGGGTAGACGGAGAGTTCGCGCACCAAAGATCGCACTGTCGTTTCCGATTGCCGGGTCCAGCAGGCCTGAGCAGCCGCCTTATGCCCGGCCGGGGCGCAATTGCGTTCTTCCGGTGCTGGCAGCGTACTCCGCAAGTGGACCGTTGGCGGCCCGTTCGAGGTCGGTAGTACAGGAGATACCGGTTTTTATGTATATGTAGATTAGATGACCCTACCGGGCCTACTCGTTAAAACCGGCATTCCGGGTGTTACCGGCTGTCAACTCGCGTCGTTTCCCGGCCCGGGAGCCTGAACGAGTTCAGTCAGCACGCCGCCGATATCGGCGGGATGCAGGAAGGCGATCGAAGCCCCCATCGACCCGTGCCTGGGTCGCTCGTCAATCAGCCGGATTCCGGTAGCCCCGATCGCCTGCAGCGCTGCTGTGATGTTGGCCACTCCATAGCCGACGTGGTGCACGCCCTCGCCGCGCCGCTCGAGGAACTTGCCTACCGGGGTGTCCGGCCCGAGCGGCTCGAGCAGCTGGATGTACGAGCTGCCAGCCGGCCCGTCGCTGACGTGCATCATCGCTTCCCGGACCCCCTGCGCCTCGTTCACCTCCAGGCTTGCCACCGTGAGGCCGAAGGCGGACTCGTAGAAGGCGATCTTGGCCTGCAAGTCACGGCAAGCGATCCCGACATGGTCAATCCGGGTCAGCACGGCTCAGCACCTCCGGGGGGCTAGTTGGCTGACAGGTATCGTTTCAGTTATGCGCGAGGCAGTAATCGTTGGCGGGGCCAGGACCCCGATCGGCCGCCTGCTCGGCTCGCTGAGCGGCTTCACCGGAGCCCAGCTTGGCGGGCTCGCTATCAAGGCGGCTCTGGACCGGGCCGGCGTGCCCGGCGACCAGGTCGAATACGTAATCCTCGGCCAGGTGCTGCAGGCCGGCGAGGGACAGATCCCCGCCCGGCAGGCGGCCGTGGCCGCGGGGATCCCGATGTCGGTGCCAGCCCTGACGATCAACAAAGTGTGCCTGTCGGGCCTGGATGCGATCGCGCTCGCCGCGCAGCTCATCAGGGCCGGCGAGTTCGATGTGATCGTGGCCGGCGGGACCGAGTCCATGTCGCAGGCGCCGCATTTGCTGGCTGGCTCGCGGCGCGGCTTCAAGTACGGCGACACGACCCTGATCGACTCGATGGCGCACGATGGCCTGACCGACGCCTACGACCAGGTGTCGATGGGCGAGTCGACTGAGCGGCACAACGCCAAGCTCGGTATCGGCCGCCAGGAACAGGACGAATTCGCTGCCCGGTCACACCAGCTGGCGGCCATGGCGGCCAAGAACGGGCTGTTCGCGGACGAGATCACGCCGGTCACGATCCCGCAGCGCCGCGGTGAGCCAGTCGTCGTGACGTCCGACGAGGGGGTGCGTGGCGACACCACTGCCGAGTCGCTCGCCGGGCTCAAGCCCGCGTTCTCGGCCGACGGCACTATCACTGCCGGAACTGCCTCCCAGATCAGCGACGGCGCCTGCGCCGTGGTGCTGATGTCAGCGGAGGCCGCGGCTGCGGCCGGCGCGACCGTGCTGGCCGAGGTCGGTGCGCACGGCGTTGTGGCCGGACCGGACAACTCACTTCACTCGCAGCCGTCCCGCGCGATCCAGCGGGCACTGGGCAAGGCCGGCCTGGCTGTCGCCGACTTGGATCTGGTCGAGATCAACGAGGCCTTCTCCGCCGTCGCCATCCAGTCGATGCGCGACCTCGGTATCGACAGCGACAAGGTCAACGTCAATGGCGGCGCGATCGCAGTGGGGCATCCGCTGGGTGCCTCCGGAGCCCGGATCGCCCTGCATCTGATTCTCGAGCTGCGCCGGCGCGGCGGCGGCCTGGGCGCGGCAGCGCTGTGCGGCGGCGGCGGTCAGGGCGATGCCCTGCTGTTCCGGGTGCCGGCCGTCAGCCAGGGCTGAGCGTCCGGTGACACGGCTCGCCGGGCGGGCTCGGCGGGCAGCGGCCGATCCGGAGACCCTGATCACGGCCGCGAGGTCCGGTGATCCGCGCGCGCTGGCCAGGCTGGTGTCGCTGGTCGAGAACGAGTCGCCGGAACTGCGCCGGGTGATGAAGGTCATCGCGCCGATGACCGGCACCGCGCATGTCGTCGGGCTGACCGGTTCGCCGGGCGTGGGTAAGTCAACTGTGACCGCAGCCCTGGTGCGCAACTACCGCGACCAGGGACTGCGCGTCGGCGTGCTGGCGGTTGATCCGTCGTCGCCGTTCAGCGGCGGCGCATTGCTCGGCGACCGGATCCGGATGCAGGATCACGCGACCGACGACCAGGTGTTCATCAGGTCAATGGCCAGCCGGGGCCACCTGGGCGGACTGTCCTGGGCCACGCCGCAGGCGCTGCGAATCCTGGATGCGGCCGGTTTCGACATCGTGCTGATCGAGACGGTCGGCGTCGGTCAGGCCGAGGTCGAGATTGCCTCCCTCGCCGACTGCGCGCTCGTGGTGGTGGCGCCCGGGCTGGGCGACTCTATTCAGGCTGCCAAGGCAGGGATCCTGGAGATCGCCGACGTGTTCGTGGTGAATAAGAGCGATCGGCCGGGCGCCCACGAGGTCATTCGCGACCTGCGGACCATGCTTGCGATGGCCAGTCTCCCCGCCGACGGGTGGAAACCGCCGATCGTCAGTACCACTGCCTCCAGCGGCGAGGGGATCGACGACCTGACCACCGCCATCAGCAGGCACCGGGACTGGCAAGCGGGCCACGGTCAGGTCACCGCGAAGCGCGAGGCCAGGGCAAGGGAAGAGATCTCGGCGATCGCGATCGCCGGGCTGCGGCTGCGGATGGGCGGCCTGCCCGGAGAGTCCCGGCTAGAAGAGCTGGCGAGCCGGGTCGCGGCCGGTGAACTGGACCCGTACTCGGCGGCCGACGAGCTGATCGGCGGCTAGTGCCGGCCGGATCGGCCGCCTGCCTCCGGGCTCTGGCGACCAGCCAGGTGCCGGCCAGCCGACCAGCTAGGTGCCGGGCGGTCAGGTGCCGGGGCTCGCAGGCAGCTGAAGTGCCTCGTCGGTGTCCTGCCCTCCGGCCGGCTCGCCCGCTGTTGCTCCGCCGGGCTCGGCCAGGGTGGCACCCGCCGGGCGGGCGCGGCGTTCCGCAGCGAGTTCAGCGGCCTCGAGCACCGACTCGCTGCGCAGCCGCTCGTCATAGGCCTTCTTGCCGCCGCGCACCCCGAACAGCCGCTTGGTAATGACCAGGTACAGCACCAGTGCCAGGTTCAGCGCGAAGAGCACGGAGGCGGTGGCGGTGATCTTGCTGGTGAGGTCGTAGATCTCCAGCGGCAGCCCCAGCGAGGTCGCGACCATCGCGAAGTACTCGCCCCAGCGCCTGGCGAGCCACAGCCCGGTTCCCTCGACCACGGCGATCAGCGCGTAAGCCCCGACCCCGGCGGCAAGCAGGGTCAGTGACGTGCTGCTCAGCGTGAGCGCATGCTGGACCAGCCCGACCAGCTTGGAGTGGTCGATGTTATAGCCCAGCTGGCGGAACAGGGCGCGGATCGCCGGCAGCTCCCGGTCGAAAGCCTGCTCGATGGAGCTGCGCGCATACTTGAACCGCCAGAGGCCGACGGCTGCCGCGCCAAAGATCAGAGCGCGCAGGTACCGCTCGATGGCGAACAGCCGCAGGATCAGCTTGCTGCGGATCTCCTTGCCTCGCGGCACGACCGGTGCCTGAGCTGCCGGACCGGACTGGGTTGGCGGACCGGCGACGAAGGTGCCGCAGCGCAGGCACTGCCAGGCCTCACCTGCCTGCAGTTCCGCGCCCATCTCCGCACGCAGCTCGGGCTCATCCGGGGCGAACGTGAGGTGCCCGGACCGTCCGCAGCCAAGCAAGCTCCAGTCCACCTAGGCAGCCTATGGCAGTGCGACGACTGGCAACGGCACCGCTCAGCTGGCGGGCCGCGCTCCAGCTGGCGGCCGGGCCAGCCGGTCCCGGCTAAGGCAGCGGCTCGGCGGTCGCAGGCGAGTCGTCGTAGCTCAGCGACGGGCTTTCGGCAATCAGCACGCCGTCGGCCAGCAGCAGGATTTCGTCGCAGGCCAGTGCCAGCAGCCGGCTATCCGAGCCGGTGAGCAGGATGCCGCTGTCACGGCTCAGATCCTTGATCGCATCCGCTAACCCGGCGGCGTCCCGGAGCGAGAGCCCGTCGAGCAGCCCGTCGAGCACGAGCAGTTCGGGCTGGTGCACGGCTGCCGCCGCGAGCCGGGCCCGTCTGGCCACCGCGTGCGGCGCGGCCCGCAGCGGCACCTCGGCCCAGGGCAGCAGGGCAAGCCGGTCCAGGATGGCAGCCGCCAGCACCTGACGGTCGTAGCGGTGATCTGGCCGCGCCAGCCTGGCCGCGTGCTCGACGAGCCCGCGGATCCGGACTGCGGGCAGCGGCCTTGCGCTGCGCCGGGCGACCCCGACCCGACGCCGCACCGCCGACCTGCCGCGCACCGTCGCCATGTCATGACCGAGCACGCGCAGTTCGCCGTACACAGGTCTGGCCACGCCGGCGAGCAGGTCGACCAGGGCGGTCGCGTTGGCCGGCTGATCGCAGGCGATCCCGAGCGCCGACCGGCCCGGCACCGGGGGACCGACCCGGAAACTGGCCGAACGCACGGCCCAGCCGCGCCCGCGCCGCAGCCCGATGCCGGCCGCGATGACCGGATCAGCAGCCGTAAACGCGTGGCCGGACGGCACAGCTTTCCCCCGGACTTTGCTAAGACTGGTTCCCCCGGAGGCAATGTAACTGTCTGTAATTGGCCATGTCCACGTACGCGCGGGCCGACCCAAATGGTGTTACACAGTCGGTGAACCAATGCCGGGCAAGCCGGGCCACGATACGTTTGTTGCCGTGTCCAAGCCGCTCGATCTGCCGTTCGATCCGATCGCCCGCGCCGCGCAGACCTGGGAGAGCCGGTTCGGCGACTCGACCGCGATGGCGGCGGTCACCGCGATCATGCGGGTCCAGCAGATCCTGCTGGCCGAGCTTGACGGACTGCTCCGCCCGCACGGACTGAACTTCGCCCGGTACGAGGCCCTGGTGCTGCTGAGCTTCAGCCGCGACGGCGCGCTGCCGATGCGCATTATCGGCCAGCGGCTCATGGTCCACCCGACCAGCGTGACCAACACAATCGACCGGCTTGAGCAGCAGGAACTCGTGCAGCGCAGGCCGAACCCCCGCGACGGCCGGGGCACCCTGGCGGAGATCACTGCGGCTGGGCGCGAGGTCGTGCACCTGGCTACCGCCGACTTGATGTCGGCGGAGTTCGGCATGGGCGGCTACAAGGCGGAGGACCTGAAAGACCTGTCCGGGCTGTTGCGCGGCCTGCGGGTGTCGGCTGGCGACTTCCGGGACGACTAGCCAGAGATCGGCGACTGGCGCCAGGTCTTGCCGCCGTCGCTGGTCACGTAGATCTCGCCGAGTTGCGCGTTAGCCGGGACCGCGACGCCCTGGGTCGCGTCGGTCATGCCGACGTAACTGAACCCGCCAGCCGGGACGCCGCCATCGAACCTGGCGGTCTTCCACGTCGCGCCGTCGCTGGCGGAGACATAGATGCCCGCTGTCGTTGCCAGCACGACCTGCCCGGCTGCTCCGGACGCCAGCGAGGCCGGGCTGCCCTTGGCCGGCACGGTCCCGGCCGAATGCCAGCTCGCGCCGCCCTTCGAGGTATACAGCGTGATGCCCGATCCGCGGTCGCAGCTCAGCAACAGTTGCTGGTCCGGCCCCGCGGCGAGCTGGGCGCCAGCCGGGATGCCGCTGGCCTGCGCGCTGCCGGGCTGGCACGGCGCGGTGCTGACCACCGTCCAGCTGCCGCCGGAAACCGGGCCGGACAGCAGTGCCGCAGTCGGGGTGAGCAGGTAGCCGGTCGTGCCGCCGGAGATCACCAGCGCCGCCGAGGATGCCTGGCCGCTGGACATGTGCTGGTAGGCGGCAGGCACGGTGACCGTAGCCCAGGCCCTCGAGCCCGCCGCCGAGCCGTACAGGGCGAAGCTGGTGCAGGCACCGGCGTAGTCCTGGCCGCTGCCGGAGCAACTGGCGAAGATCGCCAGGGCGCTCTGCCCGGCCGCCTCCACATCGATGACCCGCTGGCCAGAGGTGTCTTCCTGATACCAGGGCCAGCCGCCGCGGCTGGTCTCGTAGAGCGCCGGACCGAAGGCCCAGCCGTCCTTGAGCGTGGTGAAGCGCAGCTGGCTAACACCGGCGTCGCCGGCCGGGCCAGGCGCGAGCGGCGCGCTGACGCCATACCAGCTCGCACCGTAGTCCGAGGTGCCGGCCAGCGAGGTGCAGTCCCGGGTAGCGCAGTGGCCGGGCGTGCCCGCCTGGCCGAGCACTGCCCCGACGACCGCGCCCGTACCGGTGCCGACGAAGGTCACCGAAGTGGGCTGAAAGTGTGCCGGCGGCACGGTACCTGACGTCGTGGCCGACAGGCTGGTCCGCTGATGCAACTGGACGCTGCTGCCGTCGGGGCTGGCGCTCCCGGTGCCGGGCTGGCTAGGGCTGGGCTGGACGGAGTGCGGCCGCTGGCTGCCGGCGATGGGCGGCGTAATCGCGGCACCGGGCCGGCCGGACCCGGCGGAAAGAAGCTGCGGGACCGACACTGCCGCCGCGATCACGACCGCGCAGCCGGCCGCGGCGAAGAGCGCCTGGCGCTGCTTCCGCTGCCGGGCCCGGCGCCTGATCCGGTCCAGCGATCCCGGCGGTGGGCTGAGGGGCGTGACCTCACTGCCCAGCCACTCGTCGATCTCGTCGCGCGGGCTAGTCACGTGCTTCTCCCAGCGCTGCCTTCAGCCGGGCCCTGGCGTGGTACAGGTCGGCTTTGATCGTGCCCTCCGGCCGGCCGAGCATGACGGCCACCTCCTTCAGCCCGAACCCGCCGTAGTAATGCAGCAGGAACGGGCTGCGCAGCCGCTCGGGCAGCGACTCGATCAGCGCGCGGACGTCGACGTCCTGAGCCGGATGATAGGCCGGGTCGGCCGGGCCCGCGGCCGTCATGATCTTGATGGCGTTCCGCTCCCGGCCGGTCTTGCGCCAGTGGTCCCTGACCAGGTTCGTCGCGATCATGTACAGGTAGCTCTGCGGATTGTCCAGGCCGGACCACCGGGCCAGCAGCCGGGTGAACGCCTCGGAGGCGATCTCGTGCGCGGTCTCGTCGTCGTCGACCAGCCTGCGCACCCAGCCGGCCAGCCTCGGATAGCAGGCGTTGAAGAACTCCTCGGCCGCCTGCTGGTCGGAGGTCCGGAGCCTGGCCACTGAGCTCCCTTGCTTGGCCGCGTGCGCCTTGCCCACCGGCCACGTTAGCTGGTGCGGCCCTGACACGGCCAGGGCAGCGTTCCCGGCAGCGTCGCGACGGAGCACCGCGCAGCCAGCACCGGTCACGCCGATATTGCATCGGTTGTACCACACTTCCGCCGAGTTGGATGACGACCACGTTCCCGGCAATCTGAGACACTGCACCGGCACTTCCTAAGACGACGCACGCCCGGAACGGTTGGCCGGAGCGGGCACTTGTTTCCGGCGCCGCGGTTGGGTACACTGGAGGCGGATAGTAGGACGTCCAACTAATTTGAGGCGCGGGATACGTGCTGGGCGACGGGCAGAGCGCGGCGGACCCGAGGCGACAAACGACGGTACGCAGCAGCAGGGCCGGGAGCGCTGGCAGCAGCGGTACGACGCGTCGCGCAAGCCGCGACGCCGACTTCACCACGCTGTCCGGGCCTGGAGGTCGACCCGGTGTACGGGCCGCCGGCCGGCGCCGTGGTGCCCGGCTTCGAGCGGATCGGCTGGCCGGGGGAGTTCCCGTTCACCCGCGGCCTGTACCCGGCCGGCTACCGCGGCCGGACCTGGACGATCCGGCAGTTCTCCGGCTTCGGCAACGCGGTCGCAGACCAACGAGCGGTACAAGATGCTGCTGGCCGGCGGGCGGCGGCGGCCTGTCGGTCGCCTTCGACATGCCGACGCTGATGGGGCGCGACTCCGACGACCCGAAGTCGGTCGGCGAGGTCGGGCACTGCGGCGTCGCGATCGACTCGGCCGCCGACATGGACATCCTGTTCGGCGGCATCCCGCTCGCCGACGTCACCACCTCGATGACGATCAGCGGCCCGGCCGTGCCGGTGTTCTGCATGTACCTGGCCGCCGCGCAGCGGCAGGGCGCCGACATCGGCAAGCTGAACGGCACGCTGCAGACCGACATCTTCAAGGAGTACATCGCGCAGAAGGAGTGGCTGTTCCCGCCGCAGCCGCACCTGCGGCTGATCGGCGACCTGATGGAGTACTGCGCGCAGCACATCCCGGCCTACAAGCCGCTGTCGGTGTCCGGCTACCACATCCGGGAGGCCGGCTCGACGGCCGCGCAGGAGCTGGCGTTCACCCTGGCGGACGGGTTCGGGTACGTCGAGCTCGGCCTGTCGCGCGGCCTGGACATCGAGGTGTTCGCGCCCGGCCTGTCGTTCTTCTTCGACGCGCACATCGACTTCTTCGAGGAGATCGCCAAGTTCCGCGCCGCCCGGCGGATCTGGGCCCGCTGGATGCGCGACGTCTACGGCGCTACCACCGAGCAGGCGCAGTGGCTGCGCTTCCACACCCAGACCGCCGGCGTCTCACTGACCGCGCAGCAGCCGGACAACAACATCGTCCGGACCGCGATCGAGGCGCTCGCGGCCGTGCTCGGCGGCACCAACTCGCTGCACACCAACGCACTGGACGAGGTGCTCGCGCTGCCGAGCGAGAAGGCGGCCGAGATCGCGCTGCGGACCCAGCAGGTGATCATGGAGGAGACCGGCGTCGTCAATGTCGCCGACCCGCTCGGCGGCTCCTGGTACCTGGAGGCGCTGACCGACCGGCTCGAGGCCGAGGCGGAGGACGATCTTCGACCGGATCCGGGCGATGAGCCCGGACGGCTCGATGACCGGCGGCATCCTGCGCGGCATCGAGGATGGCTGGTTCATGTCCGAGATCGCCGAGGCCTCGTTCGCCTACCAGCAGAAGCTGGAGAAGGGCGAGAAGCGGGTGGTGGGCGTCAACTGCCACACCCAGACCGTCGAGAAGCCGATCGAGATCCTGCGGGTCAGCCATGAGGTCGAGGTCGAGCAGGTTCGCGATCTGCGGCAGCGCAAGGCGGTCCGGGATCAGGCGGCAGTGGACGCGGCGCTGGCGGCCATGCTGGCTGCTGCCCGGTCCGGCGCGAACATGATCCCGCCGATGATCGCCGCGGCCAGCGCCGAGGCAACGCTCGGTGAGATCTGCGGCGCGCTGCGAGAGGAGTGGGGCGGCTACTTCGAGGCGCCGGCGTTCTGACAGCGCTCTCGAGCGGGCGCCCGGCCGTCGCCGGGCAGGCGCCGGAAGGCGGTAACCTGCCGGCGCATGTGCCGGCCCGGATGCGGCAGGATGGAGACATGAAGCAGCCGCGAGACTTCTCTCTTCATGGCGCCATCGATCTGGGTGCGCGTCAGGCCGCTGCGCAGCGCAGGCAGCGCGCCGCCGATTCGCCGGCCGCGGCCGGCGACCAGCCGGACGGTCAGTCCGGCGGGCAGGACGGCCTCATCATCGAGGTCACCGATGAGACCTTCAACTCCGACGTCGTCGCGCGGTCCCGGACGGTACCGGTCATCCTCGATCTGTGGGCCGAGTGGTGCGGGCCGTGCAAGCAGCTCGGGCCGGTGCTGGAGAAGCTTGCGCTCGAGGCCAACGGCGCTTTCGTGCTGGCCAAGGTCGACGTGGACGCCAACCCTCAGCTCAGCGCGGCACTGCAGGTGCAGAGCATCCCGATGGTCGTGGCGATTATTGCCGGGCAGGTCGCCGACGGTTTCCTCGGCGCGATGCCTGAATCGCAAGTCAGGGAATGGCTTGGTCAGGTCATGCAAGTAGCTGAGCAGCTGGGATTGCGGCCCGGAGCTGGTGCCGCGGTGTCCGGCCCGGACGGCGCGGATGGCGCGGATGGCCAGCAGGGACAGACGGCCGGCTACCCGGACGGCTTCGGCGATGGCGGCCAGAACGAGGTGTTCGCCGACGCCCAGGAGGCCATGGAGCGCGGCGACATGGAGGCGGCCGCGGCCGCGTTCGAGAAAGTGCTCGCTGCGAATCCCGGCGACCCGGTCGCGGCCATGGGCCTGGGCCAGGTGAGTCTTATCCGCAGGGTCGAGTCCTACGACCAGGCGTCCGCGCGGCGCGAGGCCGACGAGCAGCCGGATGATGCCGCGGCGCAGGCCAGGGTGGCCGACATTGAGCTAGCCATGGGCAACATCGAGGCAGCGTTCGACCGGATGCTCGACACGATCAGGCGCACGGCTGGCGACGAGCGGGACAAAGCACGCCAGCACCTGATCAGCCTGTTCGGGATCTTCCCGCCCAAAGACCCCAGGGTCACCAAGGCCAGAGGCAAGCTGTCCAGCCTGTTGTTCTGATCCGGTTCAGCAGCTCCTCAGCTGCAGCCCCGCAGCTCCTCAGCTCCTCAGCCGGATCCGGCCAGTAGTTCCAGCGCCGGCAGCGCCGCGTCGAGCGCGAGGAGCTGCTCGGGCGGCAGTGTCGTCAGGATGTCAGCGAGCAGGCTGGTGGCCTCCTCGCGGATCCGCTCGAGCACCTCGCGACCAGCCGGGGTGACCGTGACCAGGAATGCGCGCGCGTCGTCGGGAGCCGGCTGCCGGAGCAGGTAGCCACGATCTTCCAGCACGCTGACCAGCCTGGTCAGCGTGGAGGGGGCGATCCGCTCGGCAGCGGCCAGGTCACCGAGCCGGACCGGGCCCGTTTTGCCCACGCAGGACAGCGTCGACAGCTGGCTCGGGGTGAGCCCGGCCAGCTCGTGTTTGCGCAACCGCCTGGACAGCCGCAGCACTGCGACTCGCAGCCGCGCGGCATCGATGTCAGGGGCGGCGGCTGAGAGCACGGGCAGCGCCTCCGCGGTGCTGCTGCCCGGCGTCATGCTAGAGATTCCCGGTGCCACACTTGCAGGGTACGTGCCCTGAGTCAGGCTGACATCAGCACTGGCCTAGCTCAGGCCCGGCAACCAGGCTCCGCTGTGCCTCCGCCCGGGGTGGGGGCGCATCATTGGAGGCATGGAGCAGCTGTCCCTCAGCGGACGTGTGCTGGCCGCGAGCCCGCATCTCGGCGACCCGAACTTCCGGCGCGCAGTCGTCCTGATCGTCGAGGACGACCTGGCTGAGGGGACGCTGGGCGTAGTGCTCAACCGGCCGACCGAGGTGCCACTCGATCAGGTGCTCGAACCGTGGACCGGACTCGCCACAGGCCCGCAGGTGGTGTTTCGGGGCGGTCCCATCTCGCCCAACAGCGCCCTTGCCCTGGCCCTGGCGCACGGCAGCGACGAGCCCGTGGGCTGGCGATCCCTGGACGGCACTCCGATGATGTCCAGGATCGGGCTGGTTGACCTGGGCGCACCGCCTGAGCTGCTGCAGGGTGGTATCACCTCGATGCGGGTATTCGCCGGATATGCGGGCTGGGGTGCCGGCCAGCTCCGGGACGAGATCTCCGACGGCGCCTGGTACGTGCTGCCCGGCGATCCCGCTGACGCGTTCGCGGCCGAGCCGGAGCGGCTGTGGGAGTCGGTGCTGCGCCGCCAGGGCGGTGAGCTGGCGATGGTGGCCACGTTCCCGGAGGATCCGGCCTGGAACTGACTCGGCGTAGACTTGGGCACTGTGAGCACTGAAGTCCTGCCTGGCACCGATGTGCGCCAGGACGAAGATATCCGGCCCGACCTCTCGTTCGGCGATGGCGACCACGAGCGGTTTGCGCACTATGTCGACAAGAACAAGATCGTCGAGAGCGCTGTGACCGGCACGCCCGTCGTCGCTATCTGCGGCAAGGTCTGGGTGCCGAACCGGGATCCGAAGAAGTTCCCGATCTGCCCGGATTGCAAGCGTATCTATGAGTCTCTGCCTGAGGGCGGCGACGACTAGGCCGTTCGCCGCGTCGTGATGTCAGGAGCAGGATCCGGGCCCGGGGCCGTGCGGCGTGCCGACGCGGCCCGGTGTTCGCTGCGCGGGTAGCCTCGGCCAGCGCTGGCCTGGTCGGCGTTGCACGCGGGTAGCTGCAGCCCGGCTGGCTAGCCGACGGCGCCGAGCGGTGATCCGGTGAGCCCGATGCCGGCCGTGCGCATCGACTCGATCGCGGCCAGGGTCGTCTGCTCGCCGACGCCGGCCGTCAGGCCGAGTAGCACGGTCGTGACCAGGCCGGCCTGCACGGCATCGGCCGCCGTCGCCCGCACGCAGTAGTCGGTCGCGATACCCGTCAGGTCGACCTCGGTGACGCCGCGCTCGGTCAGCCAGTTCAGCAGCGAGCCGCCGGACGGGTCGGCGCCCTCGAAGCCGCTATAGGCGGCGGCGTACTGGCCTTTGCGAAAGATGGCCTCGATCCGGCCGGTGGTCAGGCCCGGATGAAACTGCGCGCCCGCGGAGTCCGCCAGGCAGTGCACCGGCCAGCTGCTGACGAAGTCAGGGTGCGGCGAGAAATGCGGTCCGGGATCCACGTGGAAGTCCTGGGTCGCCACCACGTGGTCGTAGCGGGCCGAGCCGGAACCCGCCAGGTAATCCGTGATTGCCCGGGCGACGGCAGCGCCGCCGGGAACCGCCAGCGAGCCGCCCTCGCAGAAGTCGTTCTGCACGTCGACAATCACCAGTGCGCGCACGTGGTGAGCGTAGCGCTAGCTAACGTCGGCCGGTGCACCCGAGGTTATCCGCACCAGCTCGGAGAACGAGGTCGATCATTCGAATTCGCTTTGGGAGAGCGGCGCGGCGCCCTGGAAGCTGTGGGAAGGATAGCCGACATGGTAGGGCTGGTCTCCGGCTGCCGTGCTTGCGGCGGCCGGCTCGCGGTGACCATGGCGGATTTGGGGATGCAACCCGCGTCGAACGCTTCCTCGAGTCGAGCCAGCGACATTCCAGAGGAGAAAGCGCTATCCGCTGCGCGCCAAGGTCTGCGAGGATCTGCAAACTGGTGCAGGTGGACTACGACGTCGCGCCGCAGGAACTGTTCGGCAACTACGTCTATTTCTCATCGTACTCGGATGACTGGCTGACTCACGCCAAGGCGTATTGCGACATGGCGCGCCGGCGTTTCGCGCTGGGCGCTTCGAGCCTGGTGGTCGAATTGGCCAGCAACGACGGCTACCTGTTCAAGAACTTTCTCACCATGGGTATTCCGGTGCTCGGGATCGATCCGTCCGATACCGTGGCCGCCGCCGCGGAAAAAATCGGCGTTCCCACGCTGGTGGAGTTTTTCGGTCAAGCGTGGCGCGGGATTTGGTGCGCCAAGGCCGCCAGGCGGATCTGATCATCGCCAACAATGTGCTGGCGCACGTGCCCGCAGCTCAATGATTTTGTCGCCGGCATGGCGCTGCTGCTGCGCGCCGAACGGCAACGTAACCATCGAGTTTCCGCATCTTGTTGGAACTGATCGCGCACGTCGAGTTCGATACCATTTATCACGAGCATTATTCGTATTTCTCGCTGCATGCCATCGAGCAAGTGTTCAGCCGCCATGGGTTGCGAATCTACGATCTCGAGCGGTTGCCGACGCATGGCGGCTCTTTGCGGATATTTGCCGCGCACGCGGCCGAACGGATCTCGAAGGACAGTGCCTTGTTGCGGGAGGTGCGCGCGCAGGAGACCGCCGCGGGCCTTGCCGAGCTGAGCCACGTACCTGCAATTTTCGAAGCGCGTCGAGGCGTGCCGGGACTCGTTGCTGAATTTCTGGCCGGCGCGAAGCGCGATGGCAAGCGAGTGGCCGCCTATGGAGCTGCCGCAAAAGGCAATACGCTGCTGAACTTCTGCGGTGTGACGCCCGAGGACATTTCGTTCGTGGCGGACCGAAATCCGCACAAGCAGAAAAAATTCCTGCCGGGCACGCACATTCCGGTCGTGTCGCCCGAAGAACTGATGCAGTCGAGGCCGGACTACGTGCTGATTCTGCCCTGGAATCTTCGCGATGAAATCCGCCAGCAACTCGACGGCATCAAGGCCTGGGGCGGCCGATTCGTGACGCCGGTGCCGTTGGCCGGTATCGTGACGCGCCATGATCTTTACTGAGTCACCGTTGCCGGGCGCATTTCTTGTCGACATGGAGCCGCTCGCGGATGAGCGCGGATTCTTTGCCCGCGTCTATTGTGCGGAAGAGTTTGCGGCGCGGGGCTTGAATGCCGAATGGCAACAATGCAGCGTGTCCTACAACGCCCGCAAGGGCACGCTGCGCGGGCTGCACTATCAAACGGCGCCCGCATGAGGAACACAAGCTGGTGCGCTGTACGGCAGGGGCGATATTCGATGTCATCGTGGACATAAGGCCGAGCTCGCCCAATTATCGGCGCTGGTTCGGGGCGAATTGACGGCGCAGAACCACCGCTCATTATTCATTCCGCCGGGATTCGCTCACGGCTTCATGACCTTGAGCGATGACGCGGAGGTGTACTACATGATTTCCGTGCCGCATGCGCCCGAGCACGCACAAGGTTTTCGCTGGAACGATCCGGCATTTGGCATTCGAATGGCCCCTGGCACCGAGCGTGATTTCGCCGCGCGACGCTGCCTACCCGCTGCTGGACCACCGGCTTAAGCGATGACCGCAGTCAAAGCGCGTGCTGGTGACCGGCGCCGGCGGTTTCATCGGTCGATGGAGCATCGCGCCGCTGCTCGCCGAGGGTACGAGGTTCACGCAGTGTTTTCCGGCCAGCCACCGCAGATAGCGCCGCCGAGCTGTCGAGGCGCGCGCATCGCATGTCGCCGATCTGTTAAACGATCGGAACAGGTGGATGCCCTGCTGGCGCGCGTGGCGCCGAGCCACTTACTGCACTTCGCGTGGATCGCGACGCCGGGCATGTACTGGCACAGCGCGGAAAATTTTCGCTGGCTGGGCGCCAGCCAGCATCTGCTGCGACGGTTTCGCGCCCGCGGCGGGATGCGCGCGGTGATGGCGGGGAGCTGCGTGGAGTACGATTGGTCCAAGGTCGGCGTGTGCATCGAGAACGTCGAGTCCGCTGGCCGATGCAGCCGGCGCGGCGCCTGACGCCCGTATGCGGCGACGCAAAATCGCGTTGCAGAAGGCACTTGGCGCAATTTTCGCCGCGAGGAGCATCTGTCGAGCTGCATGGGGGCGCATTTTTTTTCAATTCGGTCCCCATGAGCATCCGGATCGCTTGGTGCCGTCGGTCATCCGGCACTTGCTCATGAACAAGGAGGCGCCTGTGTACTCACGGGCGGCAGATCCGCAGCTTTCTGCATGTCGCCGATGTGGGCGGTGCGTTTGCGCAGCTCCTCGATAGCGAGCTCAAGGGCCGGTCAATATCGGCTCCGACGAAAGGATCGCGTTGGCGGATTTGATCGGCCGCATCGCGCAGGAGATTGGCCGAGCCCGATCTGGTGCGGCTCGGTGCTCGCGGCGCCCCGCGCGATGAGCCGCCGCTGTTGGTGCCGGATGTGCATCGTCTGCGCGACGAGGTGCACTGGCGGCCGCGCTTCTCATTGAGCGAGGGCATTCGCGATGCCATCGCGTGGTGGCGCGCCGCAGGGACCTTGCGGGAGCCCGCATGAGTCCTTTGCCGAGCTGGCATCCGCTGGTGGTGCATTTTCCCATCGCGCTGGTTCTCAGCGCGCGACGGCGCTGCTGCTGGCCGCTCGATTGCTGCGCAACGAATCGCTGGCCGCGACCGCAGCGACGGTGGGAACGTGGAATCTGTGCCTGGGCGCCGTCGCCGCCGTGTGTTGCCTTGGCCACGGGCCTTGGCGCGGTGCTGGATCTGGACGTGAGCGCAGCGGCGCATCAAGCGATCTCGCTGCACATCAAATGGGCGATGTTGACGACGCTGCTGTTGGTGCTGCTCGCCATCTGGCGCGGCGCCGGCACGCGCATCGCGGTCGAGGCCCTCGTGGCTCTTTCTCTTCGTGCTCTTGCCGCCAGCGCGGCGCTGGCCTTACACCGGATATCGCGGCGGCAAAAACGTGTTCGAGTATGGCGTGGGGGTCAAAAAAGTCGCCGCGCGGTCCTGTCGAGGCACCGCGCGGCGATCAGATCAGCGCAAACCGCCCTTATTGCGCGGGCATCGTGCCCGTGAAATACGTCATCACATAGGCCTTCAACGTCCCGTCCGACTGCGGCATGCCGTACACCTTCACCGGCTCACCCGGCCGTAAGATTGCTGGTCAAGGCTGCGCAGCCGCTCGGGTGGTGATGTCGATGGGGCTGACCGTCACGACGCCGTTGGTGAGATCCACCTGATAGACCAGCGTCGCGCTGCCCGAGCGTCGAACTGACATCCACCGTGGCCGCATTGGCGCCGCCGGGGATGGTCATGGTGAATGCGTTGTTGACCAAGTCCGGTGGCGACAAAGCCCGAGCGGCAGAGTCGAGGGCGTCAGAATGCGTGGCCGCCGCGGCCCAGCCGTTGGCATTGGCCGGGTCATTCCACGTCGCGAAGCTGACGCCGCGAGAGGGCGCCGCGCCCACCGGCCGCCGAAATTGACGCTGCCGTCGGTGGCGGAGATGAAGTTCGCTGATGGCGTTCGCGCCGCTGGTCACCACGGTCGGATAGGCGAAGTTCCACCACTTGATAGCCGCGATGGGATTGCCCGTCGGTCCGTGCCGTTGGCGGTGGCGTTGTCGATGTAGTCAGAGTGACCGTGTAGTCATCCTTGGCCGTCGCGAAACCGGCGTGTAGGTGAAGCCCGTCATGTCGGGTGCGGAGATCTTGCCGTCGTATTTGGCGGCTTCGATATCGATGGTTTGCGCAACCAGAGGCGTCGCCAGCGGGTCGACCACGCTGGCATGGACCTTGAAGCCGCGCACCAGATCGTGATTGGTCAGAAACGCGGTGCCGGTGCCGATGGGCGTGGCGTCCGCGAGGGCGTTTTGCGGCTGGCGGAAGAAGAACTGCGTATTGGCGTCGACCGGTCAGATCGACGCCGCGGCCGGACTCGTTCTCGACGGTGATGACGTCGGTGCCGGTATTGACGTGCAGCACATGGCCTTCGGGGCTCAGCCAGACATTGTTGAACTGGCTGCTCGCCCAGATGCGGGTGGCGACCAGCGTGCCGTCCTCCTGATAGCGCGCCGCCATGCGCACGAACTTGCCGCGTCAAGGAGGCTTCCGCGGAGAAATCCTTGATCACGGTGCGGGTCTTCGCATCCACGTCGTAGAAAATCGTGCCGTTGGTCGAGTCGGCCAAGATCTGCAGCGACTGCGATCCGGCGACGGCGGTTTCCGGGCGTGACGGCCGGTTCGGTCGGAAATTCCTTGGTGATGGTGATGGTGGAATTGTCGCCGGCGATCGCCGTCACATCGCCGTAGGTGTGGCGCAACACCAAGCGCGCCAAATCATGCAGCGGATGATGGCGCACCGGGCCGTTGAAGTTGACCGCCCAAAGCGTCGTGCCTGCGCCCGGCGGCACATGCCCGACGATGAACGCCGGATGGCCCAGATCGAATTCAAGGTCCAGCGCATTGTTCTGATTCGGCGCTCACGACCAGCGGCGCAACGAAATTGACATTGACCGGCACAGTGAGATTGGCGCGGCTGCCCGTGGTGTGCTGAATTTGTATCTGCGGCTGCGGGAATCGTCGTGACGCGGCAGCGCGCAAATCCGGTTTCCGGATCGGCCGCACGTCGTCAGCAGGACGTCGCCCGTGTTGGCGCTGATGGTCAGTACCGCGCCGCTGTATGTGCCGACCGGAACGCTGACATTGCCGAGAATTTCAGCGATTTGATCGAGTTCCGCCAGATTGACCACCGGGGCCGGCGTCGGCGCCGTATACACGGTGACATTGGCGCCGCCGCCTTGCGGCACCAGCGCGATGGAAAGAACCTTGACGCCGATCGTGGCCCAATCCTCGCTCGAGGCATCGCTGACAGCATGGCAACGTTCGCACTTTGCGGTGCAGAGGGCGGCGGATTCATGGGTTTCCGTTGGACGCCGCCGCCGCAGGCGGCGAGCACAGCGCCGGCGAGACTTATCGCCAACAATCGAGACTTGATTCGAGAACATGACTGGTTTCTCCTCTAATTTAACCATAATCAATTCTTGTCGAATGTCGGCGCATTGCCTCTGCGCCGCTATTGCAAGCATCAACGGCGCATCGGAGCCCCGCGTTGACACGCAGCGGAATTGCTTGACACGCGAGGCGGCAAAGACGGCGTCGAAAAAAAGCGACAGTGAGTGCGCCGCGCCCGCGAGATCGATTGAAAGATTTATCGTGTGAAATTGTCGGAGCGTGCTCGTTTGAGAATCGAGCTGGCCGTGGCGGCGGCAGCGTTTTGCGCGGGTCCGAGCTCAGGTCAAGGATCGCTGCGCGCGCGACCAGCGCGTGACGGCGGTCACACTTTGGGCGCCGCCAAGCGTGCTTGACATCACGAACGCCTCAGGTACAGCCGCGCTATCGTGCGAGTCGCCCACCAGGAGCTCTTTATGACAAGCCGCAATTCGCCGTGGATGTTGGGGTTCATTGCATCCGCAACGATGGCGGGTTGCGCGTCAACACCTGCGGGCGTCGTTCCCGGCGGGCAGGATGCCTACCATGTGAGCGTCGTCGGCGCGCGCTATGAAACGCAAACGGATACGAATCTCAAGGCGCTCAACGCCGCCAATCAATACTGCGACCAAATGGGCAAGCATGTGATGTTTCGTCAATCCACTGAATCAGCGAGCATGCCTGGTCGCCGAAACAGGAAGACCTGACGTTTGTCTGCATGGATGCGAAGGATCCCGCCTACATGCGCGCCGCAGTGGAGCACGCGCCGCCGGTCGTCGCGAAAGAGGAGTAGCGCGGGTTGCTGGGATCACGCTTTCGGCGCGACCAGCAATTGCACCCAGTACAGGCCGCGCCTGGCGGACGGCCCGCCGCATACGCAATCCCCATTTCGGCGAATCGAGCATCCATGATGTTTTCACAATGTCCTGGGCTGTCGAGCCAGCCCTGCACGACTTCGTCGGCCGATTTGGGGCCGTAGGCGATATTCTCGCCCACGAGTTTTTCCCGGTACCCACCGCGCGTACCCGATCCGCGGGCGAGTGTCCCGCCAAATCCTCGTGTTCAAAATAGCCGTGTGTGGCCATGTCGCTGGCATGCCCGAACGCCACATCCGCGAGGGATTGGGACAGCCTCACCGGCGGCGCAGGTGCAAAGGAGCGTTCGCCGCAGCGTGCTCCATGGGCGCGGACTTCATTGATAAGCTGTAAGACGCGGGTGGCCTGCAGCGGTGCTTGTGCGCTCGCGGGCGCCACATAGACCGAACCCAAGACCAGCCAACTATCCGCGCCGCGTTGATAGAGGCCGACATCGTGAAAGGAAGGATTGGTCACGGTGCGGCAGCCGGATTGCTTGAGCAGACGCATCGTGGCCGAATCGGGTCCCTTGATATGCAGACCCGTGGTCGATTCGGCAAGGCTGCGTCCGCCGGCCCAGTGTTCGGCGGCCCGATCCAGTGCTGCCACATGCCGAAGCGCCCGGGCTGGGGGCATCGTCCCGCCGCAGCCGCCTTCGCGCAGAACCTGTAGCGCGGAAATCGGGTCAGCCTGCGCGCTCAACGATGCCGTCAGGCTGCCGATGAGCAGCAGAAGGCGACCCAGATTGTGAAATCGAGCGTCCACGCTAGGGAGCAACGCGAGAGGCGCGGAATGGATGACGCCCAAAGGCGGCACCCGATCACAGAATCCGCGGATATGCCGGCCATCCAAAGACCGGCGCCGAGCGGTGAGAGGGCACCGCTCGGCGCGAGTTGCTAATGGGCCTGGCCCGATGCCAGCATGATTGGCTTGGTGGTTCCGCTCTTGGCATTGTAAATCGTAAACAAGGCCGGTTGATCGACTGCGCTGACCGCGTTGCTGATCGCCTTGCTCACGCAGGCAGCAAGGAGGCGGCGCTGCGCAAGATCCGGAGTTCTTCCAACGGTCTGCATACCTTGTCCGCCGCCGTGCGAATGCGGGCGTACAGGGTGGCCGCGCCTGATTCGCTCGACACGTTCAGGTCGGCGAATTTCACCTTGACCTGCAAAGGATCGCCGTCAGATGCGAGGGACACCGTGGCGATGCCGCACGTCAGGACGGCGAAAATCGTCGCGGCGAGCACGCGGGTAACTTGGTGGAAGTGTTCATTGTCGTCTCCTGGTGGTCGATTAAGGGTTGTTGGTGTTGGCAGGTCGGCGGTCCGTTTTACTGCCTCACCCATACAGACGCGGCTTCGGGGCGAAAGCCGGACATGCCGACCTATAAATATTTCCGGCCGTCGTGGCATGAACAACCGGAAGCGCTATCTTGGCCCGGCCGGGCCGAGTAGGACGCCAGGGCCTCGATGGGTCAGCTCACCGAACTCCTCGGACGGATACAGGCGGGCGAGCCGCGGCGCGCGACGCGCTGTTTGCCGCCGCCTACGCCGAGCTGCACCGGCTGGCGCAAGCGCGGCTGCGCGACGGAGGGCGCAACACGGTGCTGGACACGACCTGTCTCGTGCACGAGTCGTATTTGCGATTCGTGCGTGCCGGGGAGCTTCGCGCCGAGGATCGGCGCGCGTTTTTCGCCTACGCCTCGCAGGTGATGCGTTCGGTGATCGTCAATAGCGTGCGCGAACGGATTGCGCAGAAGCGGGGCGGCGATTCCGCCGCTTACGTATCCACCGAGTCCGCTGGCACCGATCTCCCGGGCGATGAGGAGACGGTTCTGGACGTGCACGAGGCGCTCGAGGGATCTGGAGAAGGCAGATCCTCGTTTGGCGCAAGTAGCGCAGATGCGCTACTTCGGCGGCTACAGCGAGCAGGAAATCGCCGAAACGCTGGAGATCACCGAACGCACCGTGCAGCGCGACTGGGAAAAGGCGCGGCTGATTCTGGCGGCGGCGCTGCGCTGAGCGTGAGCGGTCGCACCGTTGTTGATCGCCCGACACCTAGCGGACGCATGGCGCTATCGATTCCGCAGATGGCGCGGATGAGCCGTCTGCTCGATGAGGCGCTGCCGCTGGATGCGGCCGGGCGCCGCGCCTGGCTCGAGGCGTTGCCCGCGGAGCACCGGGATCTTGCCCAGGCGTTGCGCGAGGCGCTTGCTGCCCGGCGATGCTCAGGCCGCGGAGATCGAGAACTTGGCGCGCTGCCGGAGCTTGGCATTGCGGATCGAGGCGAGCGCGCCCGCCGCAAGCGGCCTGCAAACCGGTGCACGCGTGGGTCCGTACGAGCTGATTCGACTGCTCGGCGCCGGCGGCATGGCGGAGGTGTGGCTGGCGCGGCGCGCCGACGGCGCCTTCAAGCGCGAGGTGGCGCTGAAGCTGCCGCATGCTGAGTCACGCTGCGCGCCGATCTCGAGGCAGCGCTTTGCCGCGAGCGCGACATCCTGGCCAGCCTCGAGCATCCGCACATCGCGCGTCTCTACGATGCGGGGGTGGATCCCAAGGGCTGCCGTATTTGGCGATGGAGTACGTTGAAGGCCAGCCGCTGACCGAGTGGTGCGATGCGCATCGGCTCGGGATCCGGGCGCGGCTGGAGCTGTTCCTGCAGGTGCTCGAGGCGGTGCAGTACGCGCATGAGAAGCAGGTCATCCATCGAGACCTCAAGCCCTCCAACATGCTGGTGACCGAGTCCGGGCAGGTGCGGCTGCTGGACTTCGGCGTCGCGAAACTGCTGGAAGCTGACGAGCACCGGCTCGACGGCACTGACCATGTCTACGGCCGGGCGCTGACGCCGGACTACGCCAGCCCGGAGCTGCTGCGCGGCGAGCCGGTCGATGCGCGCAGCGATATCTACTCCCTGGGTGTGCTGCTGTACGAGCTGCTGACCGGCGCCCGGCCTTACCGGCTCAGGAGCGCGGCGTCGATCGGCTTGCTGGAACACGCCATTGCCGCAGTCGAGGTGAAAAAGCCCAGCCGCAGCTCGAGCCAGGCAGTGACAGCCCGCGGCACGACACCGGAGAAGTTGGCGCGGCAACTGCGGGGCGATCTGGACGCCATTGTGCTCAAGGCACTCGCCAAAGAACCTGCGAGCGCTACCCGAGCGCCGCAGCCCTGGCAGAGGACCTCGACGCTACCTGCGACGGAAGACCTATCAAGGCACTTCCGACTCGATTCACAGACCGTCTGCGCAAGTTCCTGCGTCGCAACAGAACCGTGGTTGGAGTCAGCGCAGGCCGTCGCCGCCGTCGCTGCCGCGATCGCGTTCCTCGTCGTCGCGCTTCCGCCGGCCCCCCGGCCATGCGTGGCTCGGACCCGCTGGCGCGGGCTAGGGTTGTGCGACTCACGGATTTCGCCGGTACCGAGCAGGCGGCGGCCATCTCGCGCGACGGCAGGTTCGCAGCGTTTCTCGCAGCCCATGACGGACGTCTCGACGTCTGGTTGACGGAGATCGGCACTGACCGCTACCGCAACCTGACTGAAGGAAGGTTTCAGCAGCTCCAACGCCCCGAAATCCGAACGGTGGGCTTCTCGCCGGACGGTTCACTGGTTACCTTTTGGACACGCGTTGGCGACGGGTCGCGGGCCCAGGACATCAAGATCATGGGCGCGCCC
>CAVQMG010000025.1:0-48943 GCA_963713585.1 uncultured Actinomycetota bacterium
TCGATGCCACCTATGAAGTGAAAATCGACGGCGACGACGTTCTCGTCGCGCTCCCTGAAGAACCAGGCTGGATGGTCAGGAACCAGGAGAAACTACATGTCCACCCTAGAGATCCGTGATCTGCACGCAGGTGTGATGGACGCGGCCGGGAGACCCTGAGGTACTGCGCGGCGTCGACCTGACCGTCTCGGCCGGGCGAGACGCACGCGATCATGGGCCGAACGGCTCGGGCAAGACCACTCTGGCGCTACGCCATCGCCGGGCACCCGAAGTACGCCGTGACCCAGGGCTCGATCACGCTGGACGGCGAGGACGTGCTGGCGATGAGCGTGGATGCCCGCGCCCGGGCCGGGCTGTTCCTGGCCATGCAGTACCCGGTCGAAGTGCCCGGTGTGTCGGTGTCGAACTTCCTGCGCACGCGCGATCACCGCGGTCCGCGGCGAGGCGCCCAAGATCCGCACGTTCGGGCAAGGAACTGCGCGAGGCCATGGACCGGCTGGCCATGGACCCGTCGTTCGCGCAGCGCAACCTGAACGAGGGCTTCTCCGGCGGCGAGAAGAAGCGGCACGAGATCCTCCAGCTGGAGCTGCTCAACCCCAAGATCGCGATCCTGGACGAGACCGACTCCGGGCTCGACATCGACGCGCTCAAGGTGGTCTCGGCTGGCATCAACCGGTTCCGCGAGGATCCCTCGCACGGCGTGCTGCTGATCACCCACTACACCCGGATCCTGCGGTACGTGCAGCCGGACTTCGTGCACGTGTTCGTGGCCGGCAGGATCGTCGAGGAAGGCGGCTCTGAGCTGGCCGAGGAACTGGAGGCCAACGGCTACGAGCGCTTCCTGAAGGCGGGCGCATCGGCGTGACGGCGCCGGGTGAAGTGACGACCGCTGCGCCGCGGCCGGCGTGGCTGCGGCGCTGGACACCGAGCGCGATCCGGGCCGACTTCCCGATCCTGGGCCGCGCGGTTCGCGGCGGCAACCGCCTGATCTACCTGGACTCCGGCGCGACCTCGCACAAGCCGCGGCAGGTGCTGGACGCCGAGCGCGATTTCTACACCACGCACAACTCGGCCGCGCACCGCGGCGCGCACCTGCTCGGCGAGGAGGCGACCGATGCCTACGAAGGCGCCCGGGCCAGGGTCGCCACGTTCCTGGAGGCGAGGCCCGAGCGAAATCGTCTTCACCAAGAGCGCTACCGAAGGCGTCAACCTCGTCGCGTACGCGATCAGCAACGCGGCCACGTCCGGGCCGGCGGCAAGCCGGTTCGCGGTCGGCCCCGGCGATGAGGTGCTCATCACCGAGATCGAGCACCACGCCAACCTGGTGCCGTGGCAGCAGCTGTGCCAGCGGACCGGGGCCACGCTGCGCTGGTTCGGCGTGACCGCCGAGGGCCGGCTCGACCTGAGCAAATCGAGCGAGCTGATCAACGGCGACCAAGCTGGTCGCGGTCACGCATCAGTCCAACGTCACCGGCACGGTGCCGCCGGTGGCGGAGATTGCCGCGGCCGCGCACGCCGTCGGCGCGCTCGTCCTGGCTCGACGGCGCGCAGTCGGTGCCGCACCAGCCGGTCGACGTGACCGCGCTCGGCGCCGACTTCCTGGTGTTCTCCGGGCACAAGATGCTCGGGCCGTCCGGCATCGGCGTGCTGTGGGGACGCCGGGAGCTGCTGGAGGCGATGCCGCCGTTCATCACCGGCGGCTCGATGATCGAGGTCGTGCGGATGGAGGGCTCGACCTTCCTGCCGCCGCCCGAGCGCTTCGAGGCCGGCGTGCCTGCCGCCGCCCAGGCGGTCGGCCTGGCGGCCGCGTGCGACTACCTGGACGCGCTCGGCATGGTGAACGTGGCCGCGCACGAGGAGGCGCTGACCGCGCACGCCCTGGAGGCGTCGCCGCCATCCCCGGCGTGCGGATCCTCGGCCCGCTGAGCACGCACGACCGTGGCGGCGCGGTGTCGTTCGTGCTGGACGGCATCCACCCGCACGACGCCGGGCAGGTGCTCGACGAACTGGGCATCGCGGTTCGTACCGGGCATCACTGCGCGTGGCCGCTGCACCGGGCTCTCGGCGCTGCAGTCCAGCACCAGGGCCTCGTTCTACGTGTACAACACCCATGACGAGGTAGACGCGCTGGCGGACGGCATCCGGCAGGCGCAGAAGTTCTTCGGGAGTGGCGTGATGGAGCTCGAGTCGATGTACCAGGAGATCATCCTGGAGCACTACCGCCGTCCGCTGCACGCGGGCCTGCGGGAGCCCTTGACGCCCAGGTACAGCACGTCAACCCGACCTGCGGCGACGAGGTGACGCTGCGGGTCACGCTGAAGGACGCGGCAGGCGAGCCGGTGCTGAGCGATGTCTCCTACGAGACGCTCGGCTGCTCGATCAGCCAGGCGAGCGTCTCGGTGATGGCCGACATGATCATCGGCAAGCCGGTCAGCGAGGCGATGGCGGTCAGCGACGAGTTCCTTAAGCTGATGCAGTCGCGGGGCGAGGCGGAGCCAGACGAGGACCTGCTGGGCGACGCGGTGGCGTTCGAGGGCGTCTCGAAGTACCCGGCGCGGATCAAGTGCGCGCTGCTGGGCTGGATGGCCTGGAAAGACGCGACGGCCAGGGCACTGAACGAGCGGGATCCGGCGCCAGGCGGCAGCGACGCTGGCACGGCAGACAGGGAGCAGCTATGAGCGAGCAGGACACCGAATCTGTCACCGAGCCGACGCAGACGGCCAGCCAGAACGGCGGCATGTCGGCGACGGCGACGGCGAACCCCGAGATCGAGGATCTGCTGGAGGCGATGCGCGATGTCGTCGACCCCGAGCTCGGCGTGAACGTAGTCGACCTCGGCCTGGTCTACGGCGTCAACCTGGAAACCGACCGGAGCGCGACCATCGACATGACGCTGACCAGCGCGGCCTGCCCGCTGACCGACGTCATCGAGGACCAGACCAGGGAAGCCCTGGAAGGGCTGGTCAGCGACTTCCGGATCAACTGGGTCTGGCTGCCGCCGTGGGGTCCGGAGAAGATCACCGAGGACGGCCGCGAGCAGCTGCGGGCCCTCGGCTTCAACGTCTGAGCTGCGCTTCGCGCTGTCTGGAACCGCGCCGTAGCGCCGTCTTAGCGCCGTCTTAGCGCCGTCTGAAGGCGCGTCGGGCACGGCAGCGGCCGGTGCGGCCCGCTCGCGTCAGGCTGCAGGCACCGGTGCTGCTTCGGGCTGCGGGGACGGTGCCGGGAATAGCTCGCTGATCAGCTGCAGGGCCCACCGCATGCGCTGGCAGGCTGCCTCGGGGTGGTCGCCGAATTCCTGTGCCATCTTGCTGGCGCAGCCAGCCGCGCCGAGCAGGCTGACGATGCTGCTGATCTCGGTCGATACCAGGTCAGCTGACAGTGCATCCGACGGCTGCAGCGCTGACGCGAAGATCGCCTCGCATCGTGAGTCGGTCATCTGCTGCGCGGTCACCGGCATGCCTCCGTCCATCGTCAGGTTACTTAACGGTAGGACGCGACCACGCGCGGTCACGTTGCGTGATCTGAGTCACTGCGCGGCGCAGAGACCGCGAAGACATCGGGTGTTTCCGAATTGTAACCTTGATGTTTCGGTCACTCATCGGATCTTTGGCGACCAGTCGCATGCGGCTTGTACTGCGCGAACACTGCCGAGTCTGGCGTCCGTCGCTGGCAGAGCACTATCCATCCGGGACAAACTGACGTCCAGGCAGCTCTTGCGTTGCCGGCCGCGCCCAGTGTAAACATCCGATCAATAGATCGGATGTTTACAGCCGCCAGGGAGCGCAAGTGACGCAGGTGCAGCCAGAGGAACCCGCGACGATTCCGGCCCCGCGGGCCGGGCCGGCCAGCCCGGCGCCGAGGATCGTCGCGCTCGACTGCTTCGACGTGCGCTTCCCGACCTCGCTCGAGCACGACGGCTCGGACGCGATGAACCCCGATCCGGACTACTCGGCCGCCTACGCCGTGCTGCGCACCGACGCCGACGGGCTGGAGGGGCACGCGCTGTGCTTCACCATCGGCCGCGGCAACGACGTCGTGGTCGCCGCGATCGAGGCGCTGCGGCCGCACGTCGTCGGCCGGTTCGCCGACGAGATCGCGGCGACCTCGGCGGGTTCAGCGCCGGCCTGATCGGCGACAGCCAGCTGCGCTGGCTCGGCCCGGAGAAGGGCGTCATGCACATGGCGATCGGCGCGGTCGTCAACGCCGCCTGGGACCTGGCCGCCAAGATGGCGGGCAAGCCGGTCTGGCGGCTGCTGGCCGACATGACGCCGGAGCAGATCGTCGGCCTGGTCGACTTCCGCTACCTCGACGACGCGCTCACCCCGGACGAGGCGCTGGACGATCCTGCGGGCCGCGCGGGCCGGGCGCGAGGAGCGGATCGCCGAGCTCGAGCGCACGGCTACCCGGCCTACACCACCACGCCCGGCTGGATCGGCTACTCCGACGAGAAGCTCGTCCGAGCTGTCCCGGCAGGCCGTCGCCGACGGGTTCACCCAGATCAAGCTCAAGGTCGGCGCCGACATCGGCGATGGACGCCCGGCGGCTGGCGCTGGCCCGGGAGGCGGTCGGCCCGGACATCCGGATCGCGGTCGACGCCAACCAGCGCTGGGGCGTCGCGGAGGCGATCGCCGCGATCGCCGCGCTGGCGCCCTGGGACCCGTACTGGGTCGAGGAGCCGACCAGCCCGGACGAGATCCTCGGCCTGGCCGCGATCCGCGCGGCGATCGCGCCGGTCAAGATCGCGGTCGGCGAGCACGTCGCCAACCGGGTGATCTTCAAGCAGCTCCTGCAGGCGGGCGCGCTCGACGTCCTCACGATCGACGCGTGCCGGGTCGCCGGGGTCAACGAGAACATCGCGATCCTGCTGCTCGCCGCGAAGTTCGGCGTGCCGGTGTGCCCGCACGCGGGCGGCGTCGGCCTGTGCGAGATGGTCCAGCACCTGGCGATGTTCGACTTCGTCGCGGTCTCGGCCACGATGACCGACCGCGTCCTCGAGTACGTCGATCACCTGCACGAGCACTTCACCGACCCGGTGCGCGTCACCGGCGGCCGGTACCTCGCGCCGACCGCGCCCGGCTTCTCCGCGACCCTCCGGCCCGAGTCGCTGCGCGACTACGAGTTCCCGCACGGCTCCGTCTGGCAGCAGCTGGGAGGCGGATCAGCGATCGAAAACCGACTAATCACACCGTCTGTCCCATAAACTTCGAAATCACGTGAGGAGAGCCATGAGAGTTAAAGGCCGGTTGCTTGGCACCGTCGCGGTCGCCGCGGCAGGCGTCGCTGGTCGCCGCCTGCGGTTCCAGCGCGGGCCTCGCGGCTCCACTACGGCGTCGCAACGTCGTCGCGGCCAGGTCACCATCGGCGTCGACCTGACCTACAACAACACCGCCTTCTGGTCCGCCTACATCAACTACGAGCAGCAGTACGCCAAGCAGATGCACATCAAGCTGCTCGGCCCGCTGCTGGCCGCCGCCAACGCCAGCCTGCAGAACCAGCAGATCGAGAACCTGGTGAACGAGGGCGCCAAGGCGATCATCGTGAACCCGGAGACGGCCACCAGCCTCGGCCCGGCGATCACCTACGCGACCGCGCACCACGTCCAGCTCGTCTCGGTCGACACGATCGTCGGCGTCGGCAAGGTCTACATGGTCGTCCGCGCCTCGAACACCCTGTACGGCCAGGACGCCTGCGCCTACATCTCGCAGTCAGGTCAAGTCCGGCTACGTGCTCGACCTGGAGGGCGACCTGACCTCGTCCAACGGCGCGGACCGCACGAACGCCTTCAACGCCTGCATGGCGGCCAACGACCCGGGCGTCAAGGTGCTCAAGGACCCGACCGTCTGGACGGACGCCACCGCCGTCACCGACGCGCAGAACGCGATCAACGCCTACGGCAGCAGCTCAAGGCCATCTACTCGCAGTGGTCGAGCCCGGACACCGGCATCATCCCGCTGCTGAAGAGCAAGGGCATGGGCCCCGGCTCGGCGAACCCGGTGATCCTGATCAGCGATGACGGCGTGCCGTTCGAGATGTGCGACATCGGCAACGGCTCGGTCACCGCGTCGCAGTCGCAGCCCGCCAACCTGTACGCGCAGTACGCGCTGACCTACGCGGTCGACGCGGCCAAGGGCGTCAAGCTCGCGGCCGGGCAGCCCGGCGGCGGCGCGCCCACCCTGCAGAACGTGACCTACCAGGGCGACACGAACCTCGCCGACCCGATCGTCGCGCCGTTCGTGACCAAGGCTCAGCTCACGTCTCCCGGTGTCCACGCCGGTCGACGGACTGCCGGCCAGCATCACCACGACGCCGGTCACCGACACGACCCTGTGGGGCAACGTCTACGGAGCCGCGCACGGCGGCGTCTGCTCCTCCTCCTAACCGGCGGTGGCCGGCACCCCTGCAAGGGTGCCGGCCACCTCGACCTCCGCACGAAACGGATTCGCCATGACTTCTCCCGGACCGGCCCTGGTCAGCGTGACCGGCGTTACAAGCGGTTCGGCAGCACGGTGCGCCGTCGCAGGACGTCGACCTCAACATCGCCGCCGGCCAGTGCCTCGGCCTGGTCGGCCGCAACGGCGCCGGGAAGTCCACCCTCGTGTCGATCCTGTCCGGGCTCGTAGCGCCGGACGCCGGATCGGTTCGGTTCGGGGGCCAGCCCGCGCCGCGAGTCGGTGACGTCGAGCGGCTGGCATGAGTGGATCGCCACCGTCTTCCAGCACTCGATGGTCGTGCCCGAGCTGTCGGTCGCGGAGAACGTGTTCCTCGGCGCGTCGGACCGGTTCGTGTCCTGGCGGGAGCTTCGCGCCAGGACACGCGGCATCATGCGCGACTGGGGATACGACATCAGCGCCGAGACACCCTGCCGGGATCTGTCCGTCGAGCAGCTCCAGATCGTCGAGATCGCCCGGGCGCTGGCCCGCGGCGCGAGGTGCGTGCTGCTGGACGAGCCGACCGCCGCGCTGGAGCGCGACGCCATCCGCCGGCTGTTCGAGCGGGTCCGCCAGCTGACCGCCAGCGGAGTCGCTGTCCTGTACATCTCGCACCACCTCGAAGAGGTCTTCGAGATCTGCCAGGACGTCGCCGTGCTGCGCGATGGCAGCTGGTGCTGACCGCGCCCGCTGCGGACCTCAGCAAGGATGAGCTGGTTGCCGCCATGGTAGGCACGGCGTCGGTCAGCGCCGCGGCCGCAGCCGGCCGCGGCCCGACGGCCGGCCGCGCAGCGGGGGCCGCGGCCGGCCCGGTGCTGTCCGCCGAGAACATCACCGCCTCCTCGCCGCGGGGGCGGCTTGACGGGGTCTCGCTGCAGGTCGGGCCGGGCGAGATCGTCGGAGTGACCGGGTTGCTCAGCGCGGGAGTGGCCACTCTCGGCCGGGTCATCGCCGGCGCGGAGGATCGGGACGGCAGGCCAGGTCAGGCTGCACGGGCAGCTCGTCCCGGCTGGCCGCCGCGCCGCCGCGCAGCGCGCGGGCATCGGCTACATCCCCGAAGACCGCCGGGCCGAAGGTTTCGTGGCCCACCTCGGCGTTGCCGAGAACGCGACGATGACGATCACCGACCGGCTGGCCGACCGGCTCGGGCTGATGCGTCCAGCCCGCCGGGCGGCCGCTGCGGCGCCGCTGACTGCGGCGCTGTCCCTGGTGTCGGCGGGCCCGGGTCAGCCAGTGAGCGAACTGTCGGGGGGCAATCAGCAGAAAGTCACCGTCGCGCGGACGCTCGCGCATGAGCCGGGCCTCATCGTGGCGATCACGCCGACTCGCGGCGTGGACGTCGCGTCCAAGGCGCTGCTGCTTGACTCACTGGCCGCCGTGGCGCGGGACCGCGGGTCCGGCGTCTTGCTCTGCAGTGACGAGCTGTCCGATCTGGACATCTGCGATCGGGTGATCGTGCTGGTCCGCGGCGAGATCTTCACTGAATTCACTGGCCCGCCGTTCGACCGCGATGAGCTGATCGTCGCCACGGAAGGCCTGACCAGCACGGCAACCGGCACCGCCGAGGAGGCAGCGCAATGATCCCGAACGAGGCCCCGGACGGGCCAGCCGCAACCGCGAGCACGCCTGGCGCCGATTCGGCACTGGCCCGCGGCGCAGTCGCTACCGCAGCCAGACTGCGCGGCATGAACGTCAGCGTGCTGCGAGAGGTAGCGCTGCTGCCGGTGCTGGTGCTGCTGATCGTGGTCGGGACGGTGGTCAGCCCGGCGTTCCTGACCGTCACCAACATCGCTGGCATCGGCCAGCAGATCTCGGCGCTCGGCGTGGTGGTCGTCGGCGAGAGCCTGATCCTGATGATCGGCGGCATGGACCTCTCGCTGGAGTCGACCTTCGGCCTGGCGCCGATGGTCGCGGCCTGGCTGATCCTGCCGGTCGCCGCTTACGGCAGCGGCGCGCAGCTCAGCCCGTTCCTCGGCATCGTGATCTTGCTGGTTGTCGGCGCAGCGATCGGCCTGATCAACGGCGTGCTGATCGTGAAGGGCAGGCTGAACGGGTTCATCGTCACCCTCGGCATGACGATCGTGCTGGCCGGCCTGCAGAACGGCATCGTCAAGGCGCAGACGCTGTTCAACCTGCCCAGGGCGTTCGGCTACCTCGGCTCGGCCTACCTCGGCCAGGTGCCCGTTTCGTTCGTCGTGACCGCCGTCATCTTCGTCCTCATCGGGCTCTTCCTGCGCTACCACCGCACCGGCCGGGCGATCTACGCGGTGGGCGGCAACCCGGCCGCGGCCAGGGCCGCGGGCATCAAGGTCGAGCGGGTCAAGATCGGCGTGTACGTGGCCGGCAGCATGCTGGCCGCCCTCGGCGGCCTGATGGAGGCGGGCCGGGTCTCGGCGGTGACGGGTCAGCAAGGTTACGGCGAGGGGATCATCTTCTCGGTCTTCGCGGCCGCCGTTATCGGCGGAGTCAGCCTGCAGGGCGGCCGCGGCAACATGATCGGCGCGGCATCCGGCGTGATCCTGCTCGGCGTCGTCCAGGACATCCTCGATCTCGCGAACGTATCCAACTACTGGATCGAGGCGATCGACGGCGCCGTGATCTTGTTCGCGCTGTTCCTGGCCCGAATCGTCGGCGGCGAGTCGACGGCCGAGGAACAGTAGCAGCGGAACATCAAAGGAGATTTGCATATGAAACTGATGCGCATCGGCGCCGGCTGGTGCCGAGCGCCCGGCCGTGCTCGGCGGCGACGGAGTCGCGCTTGACCTGTCCGGCGTGGTCGAGCGATTTCGGTCCTGCGTTCTTCGCAGGCGACGGCCTGACGCCGGGTGGCCGGACGCGGTCCGCCGCGGGCGGCCTGCCGCCGGTCACGAATGGCCGCGACGGGCGCGCCGATCGCCCGGCCCGGCAAGGTCGTCTGCATCGGGCTGAACTACTCCGACCACGCCGCCGAGACCGGGCCGGCCGATGCCGGAGCGGCCGGTGGTGTTCATGAAGGACCCGGGCACTGTCATCGGCCCGCACGACGAGGTGCTGATCCCGCGCGGCTCGGCGAAGACCGACTGGGAGGTCGAGCTCGGCGTGGTCATCGGCCGCCGTGCCCGCTACCTGGACTCGCCCGAGCGAGGCGCTGGCGACCGTCGCCGGGTACGCGGTCAGCCACGACGTGTCCGAGCGCGCGTTCCAGCTGGAGCTGTCGCCGCAGTGGGACCTGGGCAAGTCGTGCGAGACGTTCAACCCGCTCGGCCCGTGGCTGGTCACCGCCGACGAGGTGCCCGACCCGCAGCGGCTCGGGCCTGCGGCTGTCGGTCAACGGCCCAAGCGCCAGGACGGCAACGACCGCGAACATGATCTTCGGGGTCGGCGTACCTGATCTGGTACCTGAGCCAGTACATGGTGCTCGAGCCCGGCGACCTGATCAACACCGGTACGCCGGCCGGGGTCGCGCTCGGCCTGCCCGATCATCCGTACCTGCGGCCGGGCGACGAGGTCGAGCTGGAGATCGACGGCCTGGGCCGGGCCGCCGCAGCGCTTCGTGGCGGCGCCGTGAGCTGGCGAGCCGGGTGCGACGCAACCGGCAGGCGGAGCTGACATGGTCTTGCCGCGGTGGTGACCGGCGGCGGCTCCGGGATCGGGCTGGCCACCGCGCGGCTGCTGGCCAGCCGGGGTGCCCGGGTCGCCGTGCTCGACCTCGATCCCCGGTGAGGAGTTCACCGGCGTGCGGGCCGACGTCACCGACGACGCGTCGGTGCGGCTGGCGGTCGAGCCGCGGCCGCTGACCGCCTCGGCGGCATCGACATCCTGGTCAACAACGCGGGCATCGGCGCGATCGGCACCGTCGCCGACAACCCGGACGAGCAGTGGCACCGCGTGTTCGACGTCAACGTCGTCGGCATGGTCCGGGTCACCCGCGCGGCGCTGCCGTACCTGCGGCCTCGGCGCACGCGGCGATCGTCAACACCTGCTCGATCGCGGCGACCGCCGGGCTTGCCGCAGCGGGCGCTGTACTCGGCGACCAAGGGCGCGGTGCTGTCGCTGACGCTCGCGATGGCGGCCGACCACATGCCACGAGGGCATCCGGGTCAACTGCGTCAATCCGGGCACAGCCGACACGCCGTGGGTCGGCCGGCTGCTCGAGCAGGCCGCCGACCCGGCCGCCGAGCGGGCGGCGCTCGAGGCCCGCCAGCCGATGGGCCGGCTGGTCACCGCCGACGAGGTCGCGGCCGGCGATCGCGTACCTGGCCAGCCCGGCGGCGGCGTCGGTCACCGGCACGGCGCTGGCGATCGACGGCGGCATGGCCGGCCTGCGGACCAGGCCGCGGTCGTGACCGACGCGTCGCTCGCTGCCGCGGCGCCGCCTCGGCCGGTCGCAGGTCGACGGTCACCGAGCTCTCCTTCGGCGGCGCGGCCATCGGCAACCTGTTCACCGCGGTCACCGACGAGGCAGCCCGGGCGGCCGTGGATGCTGCCTGGGACGGCGGCATCAGGACCTTCGACACCGCCCCGCACTATGGCCTCGGCCTGTCCGAGCGTCGCCTCGGCGCAGGCGCTGCGGCACCGGCCGCGGCGACGAGTACGTCGATCTCGACGAAGGTCGGCCGGCTGCTTGAGCCGGCCGCGCCGCCCGCACGGCCGGGACGACCGAAGGCTTCGCGGTCGCGGCTGCCAGTCGCCGGCGTGTTCGACTTACAGCGCTGACGGCGTTCGCCGCAGCCTGGAGGACAGCCTGGACCGGCTCGGCCTGGACCAGGTCGACATCGCCCTGATCCATGATCCGGATGAGCACGGCGAGCCAGGCACTGCAGGAGGCGTATCCGGCGCTGGAGCGACTGCGCGCCGAGGGCGGGTCGGCGCCATCGGCGTCGGCATGAACCAGGCCGAGATGCTGACCAGGTTCGTCACCGAGACCGACGTCGACGTCGTGCTGATCGCGGGTCGGTACACGCTGCTCGATCAAAGTGCGGCGGACGGGACTGCTGCCCGCCGCGCTGGACCGGGGCGTCGCGGTCATTGCCGGCGGCGTGTTCAATTCCGGCCTCCTCGCGGCGCCGGACGCCGGCGCGACGTATGACTATCAGGCTGCGCCGCCCGCACTCATCGACCGGGCGCGTGCGATCCAGGCGGTCTGCGCCAGCTTCGGCGTCCCGCTTGCGGGCGGCCGCCGCGCGCTTCCCGCTGCGGCACCCGGCCGTTACCAGCGTGCTCATCGGCGCCCGCAGCGCCGCCGAGATCACCGACGCGATCGCGATGCGCGGTCATGACATCCCGGCTGAGCTCTGGGACGAGCTCGATGCCGCGGTGCCGCAGCTATGACGGTCATCGACGCGCACCACCATGTCTGGGACCTCGCCGTACGTGACCAGGACTGGATCACCGGCGCGGCGATGACACCAATGAGGCGCAGCTTCTCGGTCGACGATCTGCGCCCGGATGCGCAGGCAGCGGGCGTGGGCGGCACGGTCGTGGTTCAGACGGTGACCGTGGCCGCCGAGACGCCGGAACTGCTCGCTCTCGCCGCGGCCGATCCGCTCGTTGCGGCGGTGGTTGGCTGGGCCGATCTGACCTCGGCGGCGATTACGGATGACCTGGACCGGCTCATGTCCGGACCGGGCGGCGGCTACCTGGCGGCGATCAGGCACCAGGTGCAGTCGGAGCCGGACCCGGACTGGCTGCGCCGGCCTGACGTGCTGCGCGGACTGCGGGCGGTGGCTGCGGCCGGCTTGTGTTACGACCTGGTCGTCCGGCCGCACCAGCTGCCCGCGGCCAGCTATGCGGCGGCGGCCGTGCCGGGGCTGACGTTCGTGCTGGATCATGCAGGCAAGCCGCCGGTCGGCCTGGGCGTGACCGGGCCCTGGCAGGCGGCGATCACCGAGTTCGCCGCGCGGCCGAACACAGTCTGCAAGCTGTCGGGGCTGGTCACTGAGGCCAGTCCGGGGACGCTTCCGGCCGCCTTCGCGCCGTTCGCGGATGTCATACTGAGCGAGTTCGGCGCCGGGCGCATCATGTTCGGATCAGACTGGCCGGTCTGCCTGCTGGCCACGGACTATGCCAGCGTCATCGCGCTTGCGCGGACGCTGGTGGCGGGCTTGTCGGAGGCCGAGCAGACAGCCGTGTTCGCCGCGACCGCCACGCGGGTGTACGGCATCGCGCGGCCGTCCCGTGCCGCTGGCGATGACCAAGTATCTGGAGGCGGGTCGTGGCGCTTACCGACGAGGCGATCGACAAGATCAAGCAGATGATCGTCTCCGGCCGGGTCCGGCCGGGCGAGAAACTGCCCAGGGAAGCCGATCTCGCCGCTGAGCTTGGCCTATCGCGCAACTCGCTGCGCGAGGCGGTCAAGGCGCTGAGCCTGATCAACGTCCTGGATGTGCGGCAGGGCGACGGCACTTACGCCACCAGCCTAGCTCCGTCACTCTTGCTCGAAGCGCTGAGCTTCATCGTCGACTTCCACCGCGATGACACCGTGCTGGAGTTCCTGGAGATCCGCCGGATCCTGGAACCTGCTGCCACGGCGCTGGCTGCGGTCAGAATGCCGGACCAGGACCGGATCGAGCTCGGCAAGGTGCTGGACGCCACCGACGCGGACGCGCCAGTCGAGGACTTTCGTTCAGGCTGACCTGGAGTTTCACCGGCAGATCGCCATCGGTTCCGGCAACTCGGTGCTTGCGTCCCTGGTGGACAATATGTCGCTGCCGACAACCCGGGCCAGGGTCTGGCGGGGCGTCACTGAGCCACGGGCGCAGGAACGCACGCTGGCCGAGCACCGGTCTATCTACCGGGCGATCATGAACAAGGACGCCGACCTGGCCCGGTCCTGGGCTACGGTCCACATCTCCGGGATCGAGTCCTGGCTGCGCACCGCGCTGGCAGACTGACGGGCCGTCCAGGTAGCGGGCTCAGGCAGCGCGTGGCGGACCGGCCTCGATCCGGTCTCCGAAGTTCTCGCGTTCGGTCCAGCGGGTCTCCAGCCACCAGGTACATCCGGCGGCCGCCCACGGCGCCGTCAGCGCTGCCGCAGCGTGCGGATCACCGGCCGGTGTCTCGCCGTCGGCGATGACGTCGAAGCCAGACGGCGCCCCGTGCTCGGTCAGCCAATCGCGGACTGCCCGCGCGTCCCGCGGAGCGGGCGGCTCGCTCCGGTACTGCGGGATGATTCCGTCGCAGCGAAGTACGCGGCGCATGGACCTCGGAGCCGGCCAGACGCCAACGACCCAGACAGGGATCCGGGGCTGAACCGGCCTGACCGCGCCGCTCAGGTCCGTCCGGCCGGTCTGGTAGTGGTAGTGGCGGCCGTGGTAGCTCGTGCCGCCGTCCCACAGCGTCCGGATCAGGTCGATGCCCTCGTCCAGCAGCTCGGCCCGGCCGCGCAGGTCGGCAACCTCGCCGGTATCGGGCAAGTCTGTGTCCAGGGCGCCGACGCCGACGGCCAGGATCGCCCGGCCGCCCGACAACTGGTCGAGCGTCGCCACCTGGCTGGCGACCTTCCACGGACGGCGCCAGGGCAGCGGGGTCAGCATGGTGCCGAGCCGGACCCGGCTGGTCTGCACGGCGATGGCGCTGAGCAGGCCCCACGGGTCGACGCCGTAGGCCGCTTCCCAGGCGAAGACGCCGTCCCAGCCCGCGCGCTCGGCCGCCAGGGCAAGCTCAAGCTGCTCGGTGGCGGTGCCGGCCGGAATGACCGCGCCGTACCGCATCTGACTGTGCTGATCGGGACGGTTCTCCTCAGCTGCCATGGCACTGTCTTAGCAGCCGGTGCCGACAATCCCGGCCGCCAGGGGACGCCCGGCGTCGCGTTCTGCCTGGCCGGCCGCCGGACGATTTCGCCCGTACGCCCAGGTTGGCGCAGTCAGTCCGGTACGCGTACTGGCCGAAATGACCTCAGGTTTCCGCTACGCACTCTCTGACCTGGGCGAACTCCGGTGGACAGCCGGGCCAGCGACGTCAGTGCGGCCGAGATTCGCCGGATAGTTACCCTCTGTGGCCACGGGTCGGCTAGTCTGGATAGATCATGACTGGCGGCCTGCTCCTTCTCGGCCGCGGCGAGGCCCGGTAACCACTCCGGTCGGCACCTCGCCGCGGGTCATCGTGCTGCGCCGACCGATGTCCACCCGGTTCGCGACTCCGTGCTCATCAGCAGCGGCGGGGCCAAGTGTCCTCAGGAGCAGACATAGTCATGAGCAATCCTTCTCTGCAGCGCCCGTCCGGAATGCCCTGTCATCGTTACAAGCCGTTCCCGGCCGTCGACCTGCCCGACCGGCAGTGGCCGGGCCGTAGCATCAGCACCGCGCCGCGCTGGCTGTCCACGGACCTGCGTGACGGCAACCAGGCCCTTATCGATCCCATGAACGCCGCTCGCAAGCACGCGATGTTCGAACTGCTGGTGCGGATGGGCTACAAGGAGATCGAAGTCGGGTTCCCGGCGGCCAGCCAGACCGACTTCGACTTCATCCGAAGCCTCATCGAGGGCGACGCGATCCCGGCTGACGTCCGCATCTCGGTACTCACCCAGGCCAGGGAAGAGCTGATCGAGCGGACCGTCCAGTCGCTGGCAGGCGCGAAGCTGGCCACCGTGCACATGTACAACGCGGCGGCGCCGCTGTTCCGCAGCGTGGTGTTCGGCTGGGACGGCGACGGCCGGCAGGAGTGCAAGGCGGTCGCCGTCGACGGCACCCGCGCGGTGCTGAAGTACGCCGACCAGTACCTGGCCGGGACTGACTTCGGCTACGAGTACTCGCCCGAGATCTTCATGGACACCGAACTGGACTTCTCGCTGGAGATCTGCGAGGCGGTCATGGACGTGTGGGAGCCCGGCCCCGGCCGGGAGATCGTGCTGAACCTGCCGTGCACTGTCGAGCGGTCCACGCCGAACGTCTACGCTGACCAGATCGAGTGGGTCAGCCGCCGGCCTGAGCCGGCGTGAGCACATCGCGCTGTCGGTACACACCCACAACGATCGCGGTACTGCGACTGCCGACGCTGAGCTGGCGATGCTCGCCGGGGCCGACCGGGTGGAGGGCTGCCTGTTCGGCAACGGCGAGCGGTCAGGCAACGTCGACCTCATCACCCTCGGCCTGAACCTGTACAGCCAGGGCATCGACCCGATGATCAACTTCAGCGACATCGACGAGATCCGGCGCACCGTGGAGTACTGCAACGGGATCGGCGTGCACGAGCGCCACCCGTACGCGGGCGACCTGGTCTATACGTCGTTCTCCGGGTCACACCAGGATGCGATCAAGAAGGGCTTCGACGACCTGGAGCGCAAGGCGGCGGAAGCGGGCAGGCCGGTCGGCGAGTTGCCCTGGCAGATGCCGTACCTGCCGATCGACCCGAAGGATGTCGGCCGTAGCTATGAGGCTGTCATCCGGGTGAACTCGCAGTCCGGCAAGGGCGGCGTCGCCTACATCATGAAGGCCGATCATCACCTCGACCTGCCGCGCCGGCTGCAGATCGAGTTCAGCCAGGTGATCCAGCGGCATACCGACAGTGAGGGCGGCGAGGTCGAGCCCGCGCAGATGTGGGACATCTTCGCCGGCGAGTACCTCGAGCCCGGTCCGTTCGAGCTGGTCAGCTACACCTCGACCAGTGAGGAAGGTACCGAGCGGGTCGACTGCACGGTGCGCGCCTACGGCACCGAGTACGTCCTGTCCGGGATCGGCAACGGCCCGATTGCCGCGTTCTGCGCCGCGGTCTCCGAGGTCGACCTCGGACTAGGCGGCGTCAGCGTGCGGGTCCTTGACTACGCCGAGCACGCCCTCACCGCGGGCCGGGACGCCGAGGCCGCGGCCTACCTGGAGATCGAGATCGGCGACCGGGTCATGTGGGGCGTTGGCGTCAGCTCGTCCATCGTCCGCGCCTCGGTCGGCGGCGTGATCAGCGCGCTGAACAGGGCCGCGCGAGCCCGCGAGCGTTAACCAGTTAGCCGGGAGACTTTGCATCCTCCGAGGATGCAAAGTCTCCCGGCTGCTGGCGCCGGGCCGGGTTAGGCGATTGCTGTAGCCGGAGAGTACCTGGATGGCTACCTTAGGTAGTCATCCAGGTCGCCGGACAGCAAGGAACCGACATGCATCAGGTACTGCGGGCAGCGATGTCCGCGGGCGGGCTCGCCGCGCTGGTGGCAGCCGCCGCCGGCTGTAGCAATGCGGGCGCCACTCAGACGACGGCCGCTCGCGGCGGCGCGGAGACGCTGGTGCTGACCACCAGGTCGGGCGCGCCGAACCCGGTCTACTCGGTCGCCGCGTCCGGCGTGTTCAAGGCTTCAGGCACCGCGTCCGGGATCGGTAACGGCAAGGACAGCTCGCTGGTGAAACTGCCCGGCGGCACGTTCCAGATCACGCACCCGGTCCAAGCCGAGAAGATCAGCCACCAGAGCCTGAACAAGAAGACCTGCGTGGTGCTGCTCAGGCAGACCGGCACTTTCACCCTGTCCAAAGGCACCGGCGCGTATCTGGGGCTGACCGGGTACGGCACCGACCACGGCACCTTCACCGCGACGTTGCCGCGGCACAAGAACGGCCGCTGCAACACCGTCAGCAGCGCTCAGCCGGTGACCGGCAGCGTGCATGTCGTCGTGACCGTGCCGGCGACAATCCTGATCCCGCCGCGCAAGTCAGGCTGACCGAGCGGGCATCGCAGCCCAGCCGTAGGAGAAAGTCAACCAGGCCCGAGCCGCTGTCCCCGAGCAGCAGGGCGGAGACACCTGCGCCTGCGCCCAACTGCACGCGGCAGACCCTGGCGTGCAGCGACCCCTGGCGTGCGACGACCCTGGCGTGCAGCGACCCCTGGCGTGCGACGACCCTGGCGTGCAGCGACCCCTGGCGTGCGGCGTCGGCGGACGGCTCAGTCTGCGCGCCGGTAAAAGGGCGTCGTGAAGGTGGCGATCCACTCGTCGATGTGGTCGGGCTCGCCCTCGCCGGGAAAGGTTACGTCGACGGGGAACCCGGTGTCCTGCGACGGTGCCTGCCAGGCCGCTCGCTCGACGGCGGCGATCGCCGCGTCCCTGGCCGCCGCGTCGGCCGGATCGGCCAGCGTCACCGAGATCAGCAGGCCCTCGCCGGCGAACCTGACCGACAGCCAGGCGGCCGATGCCTGCCGGACGGCGGGCAGCCGGGCCAGGCCAGCGCTCACGCCGGTCAGCAGGCTCACTGGGCGGACCGGAAGCGGCCCGACGCTGATCCGGCTCCGGTCATCGTCGCTGACCTCGGCGGCCAGGTAGGTCACGCCTTGCGGGTAGATCGGCACGCTCTCGCTGGCGCCGGCATTCAGCGCGATGCCGATCGACGGCGGCAACAGCCTGGCCAGGTCGGCGGCGCGTACCACCACATGCGGCATCGTGGCGCCCGGCTGCCGGCCCGTGGCCAGGCCGTCCGCGGGCCCCGCGAGCTCATGCAGCAGCTCCGCGGATGAGTACGCCGGCACGAAATCGCAGCCCAGGTAGGAGACTGTCGGCAAGGTGACTGCCGTGCCCCTGATCACCGGACGGCCGTCGTCGGGGAGCGGCAGCCACAGTCGCGACGTGCGCAGTACGTCCAGCAGGTCGCCGATCCGGCCCGCGTCCCTGATCGCGGCGGCCAGTGCTCGCTCGACGGCACCCGGCGTGATCGCAGCCGACGTGACACCCGCCGGCGTGACACCGCCCGGCGTGACACTGCCCGGCGTGACACTGCCCGGCGTGACAGCACCCGGCGTGACGGCACCCGGCCTGACACTTGCCGGCGTGACGGCAGCTGGTGTGACAGCAGCGGCGGGCGTGGCAGTGTTGCTGTCAGTAGCGATGCTCATCTGACGGATAGTAAGCGGTCGAGGGCGGTGGGTAATGGAAAACAGCCGGCGCGCCGCGCCGCGTTGGCTAGATGTTGGCCCGGAGCGCATCGAGGGGTGGCTGGAGGCCTTTGGTCAGCGGCACGGCGGGATGCCGCCGGAGGTGCAGGCCGGGCCTGACCTCGTCGTGGCGAGCGCGGCCGACGGCTGCGTTGCGGAGTGCCACGTTCCGTTCCCGCCGCTGCCGGCGGGCGGTGCCGGCAGCGGAGCCGAACTGGCCGCGCACGCCAGCGCCGACCGCACCGTCGCGGTCCTGCTGGTCCGTCTCGGCGGCTACGCGGCCGGCGTGTTCGCCGGGCCCGGCGCCAAACTGACCGCCTCCAAGGTCGGCAGCCGGCTGGTGCACGGGCGCAGCGCGGCGGGCGGCCAGTCGCAGCAACGGTTCGCCCGGCGGCGGGAGAAGCAGGCCCGTGAAGCGCTGCAGGACGCCGCCGACTGCGCGATCGGCGTTTTCGGCCCGTTCGCGGGGCGGATCGACGCGCTCGTGCTCGGCGGGGACAAGCGCTCGGTGGCCGCGGTGCGGGAGGACGCCCGGCTGCAGCCCTACTTCGCGCTCGCGGTCGACCGGTTCCTGACTGTGCCTGATCCCCGCCTCGCGGTTCTGCAGGGCACGCCGCGGCTGTTCCGCGCGGTGCGGATCCGCCTCACTGACTGCGGCGCCGCGGCGGATGGCTAACATCGGCCGGTGACTAGATTCCAGATGAATCCCTCGCCCGCTGCCGAGCGGGAGGCGCTGACCGCGTTTCTCGACAAGCAGCGCGACGCCCTGGTCCGCAAGATCGAGGGCCTGACCGACGACGACGCGCGCCTGACGCCGACCGCGAGCTCCATGTCGCTGCTGGGCATGCTCAAGCACTGCGGGCTCTGGGAGCGCCGCTGGTTCCAGGTCATTTTCGCCGGGCGGAGCTTTCCCGGCGAGTGGCCGGAGGTGACGTCGAAGGGCAACCAGGCTGACTTCGAGGTCGGCCCGGACGACACGGTGCTGTACTGGCTCGCCTATTACCACGACCAGGTGGCCGAGTCGCGGCGCGTGGTGGACGGGGCGGAGCTCAGCACGGCGTGCGCGCCCGACAACGAGGAATTCAACCTGCGCTACGTGGTTCTGCACATGATCGAGGAGACGGCCCGGCACGCCGGTCACGCCGACATCATCCGCGAGACCATCGATGGCAGCACCGGCCAGTAGCGAGCCGCCTGCGCTGGAGTCAGTCTCGACCTGGCGGCAGCCCGTTCCGGCGGCGCTGAGTCCGGAGCGGACCGCACTGGTCGCCGAGGTCGCTGCGCGTGTCAGCGCGCTGAGCCCGGCGCGGCTGAGGGTAGCGGTGGACGGACGCACCGCCGCCGGCAAGACCAGCTTCGGCCACGAGCTGGCGGCTGCGATCCGGTCGCTCGGCCGGCCGACGTTGCGCGCCAGCTTCGACGACTTCAAGAACCCCTGGCGTGAAGCGACGGAGATCGGCTACGACCGCCTCACCGGCGAGGGTTACTACCGCAACGCTTACGATTTCGCGTCGGCTCGCGCCTTGCTGCTCGAACCGGCCGGCCAGCAAGGCTCCGGGAACGTGGTCCTGTGTGCCCATGATCCGATGACCGGCGCGGACCACCGGGATGAGTGGGTAACCGCGCCGCCGGACGCGGTCCTGATCGTGGACTCGGTGTTCGCTTTCCGGCCTGAGTACAACCAGTTCTGGGACTTCCGGATCTGGCTCGAGGTACCCGAAGCGGTCGCCCTGGCCCGCGGCGTCGGCCGCGACACCGAGGCCGTAGGCGGAGCCGACGAAGCGACGCGGCTGCACCGGGACCGCTACGGCGCGGCCGAGGCCATCTACCTGGCCGAGGTCAGCCCGCGAGATCAAGCCGATCTCGTGATCGACAATGAGTTTTTCGACCGGCCGCGCATCCTCTAACGTGCTGTCAGTGTCGGGCCCGTACCTGCCGGACGACGCGTGGCAGCGGATTCTCGGCTATCAGTCGTCCAGTGGCAACCAGCTACAGCGCTACGTGCTGCGCTGCGGCCGGCCGGACCTGCGCGAGCTGGCAGTGCCGGGCGGCGCTGAGCTGATCACGGTCGGGACCGGCTCGCCCACTGCCGATATCGCCGAATCGCTGACAGTCAACGAGCAGGGTTTCGACCCATCGGCGGCCGCAGCCACCGCGGCCCAGGCCGAGGCGTTCCGGCCCGAGCTGGCCGGATGTGCCGCGGTCACCGTCCGGCTCGCAGGCACGGGGGTGTCAGCGGGCATGTACACGGCGGTCAGAGACGGCGTCACCGAGCTGACCGGCATCGCCACCCTCGAGCCGTACCGGCGGCGCGGCCTGGCCGGCCTCGTTGTCGCGACCCTGGGCGGCCTGGCCTTCGACAGCGGCGCCGATCTTGTCTTCCTCACGACCGACGATGAACACGCCCGAGGTGCTTACCTGCGGGCCGGATTCGCCGAGATAGACGGCCCGCGGCCCGGCGGCTAGCCGGCGATCCGCGGGGACCTGGCTGCGATCCGGCCGGCCGGTTAACCCTTCGCAGGCAGCCGGCCGGCTCGGGTAAACTTCCTGCCATGCAACCGCTCTGCTGCTGACGCCGCGCCCCCGCTGCGGGGGTGAAGTCTGCCCGGCGTCCGATCTCAGCTCTGGAGCGAGTTCCCCGAAATGATTACTGCCCGTGATGTCGAGCTGCGCGCTGGCGCCCGGCTGCTGCTGGACGGTGCCACGTTCCAGGTCGCCGCAGGCGACAAAATCGGTCTTGTCGGCCGTAACGGCGCCGGTAAGACAACGCTGGCCCGAGTGCTGGCGGGGGAGGGGCATCCTGCCGCGGGCCTGGTCAGCAGCGGCGGCTCCGTCGGGTACCTGCCGCAGGACACCCGAGTCGGCAACCTCGAGGCGCTCGGGATGGACCGGATCTTGTCGGCCCGCGGCCTTGACTCACTGCTGGCCGGGCTGCGCGAGGCCGAGCTGCAGATGGCCGACCCGAACCCGGCCAGGCGTGACGCCGGCGTGCGGCGGTACGGGCAGCTCGAGGAGCGGCTCACCGTGCTCGGCGGGTATGCCGCCGAGTCGGAGGCCGCGTCGCTGGCCAACAGCCTCGGCCTGCCGCAGAAGGTACTGAGGCAGCCGCTGCGTACACTCTCGGGCGGCCAGCGGCGCCGGATCGAGCTAGCCAGGATCCTGTTCGGCGGCTCCGACACGCTGCTGCTGGACGAGCCGACCAACCACCTGGACGCCGACTCGGTCAGCTGGCTGCGAGACCACCTGCGCAGCTTCCGCGGCGGCCTGGTCGTCATCAGCCACGACACCAACCTGCTGGACGCGGTCGTCAACAAGGTGTTCCACCTGGATGCTGACCGCAGCGTCATCGACTTCTACAACCTTGGCTGGCAGGCCTACCTGGAGCAGCGCGAGACTGACGCGCGCCGCCGCCGCCGGGAGCGGATGAACGCCGAGCGGCAGGCAACCGCGCTCCAGTCGCAGGCGGACAAGATGCGCGCCAAGGCGACGAAGGCCAAGGCCGCGCAGAACATGCAGAAGCGGGCCGAGCGGCTGCTGGCCGGGGTCAGCGCGGACCGGGCCGCCGACAAGGTGGCCAGAATCCGATTCCCGGTGCCGGCGCACTGCGGCAAGACCCCGCTGACCGCGCAGGGCCTGTCGAAGTCGTACGGATCGCTTGAGGTGTTCACCGATGTCGACGTGGCCGTGGACCGCGGCTCCCGGGTAGTCGTGCTCGGGCTGAACGGCGCGGGGAAGACGACACTCCTGCGGCTGCTGGCCGGCGTCGAGGACGCCGATACCGGCGAGGTGCTGCCCGGCCACGGGCTGCGGCTCGGCTACTACGCGCAGGAACACGAGACGCTCGACAACGAGCGGACCATCCTGGAGAACATGCGGACGGCCGCGCCGGACATGGCCGAGCGCGAGCATCGCAGCATCCTCGGCTCGTTCCTGTTCTCCGGTGACGATGTGGCCAAGCCGGTCGGGGTGCTGTCCGGTGGCGAGAAAACGAGGCTCGCGCTGGCCTTGCTGGTGGTCTCCGGCGCCAACGTGCTGCTGCTGGACGAGCCGACGAACAACCTCGACCCGGCCAGCCGGGCCGAGATCCTGTCGGCGCTGCGCAAGTACGAGGGCGCGATCGTCCTGGTCACCCACGACGAGGGTGCTGTCGACGCCCTCTCGCCAGAGCGGGTCGTGCTGCTGCCGGACGGAGTCGAGGACGCGTGGAGCGCGGAACTGGCCGATCTGGTGGCCCTGGCCTGACCGTCAGCGGACGGGCGGCAAAAAGAAATGATCTTTTGGCGTCGTGTGGGTAGCCGATGGCGAGCTAATGGGTGATCATGGCGAGATACGGTAACGCAGCGGTCACTTCAGCTCCCGGGAGGTTCGCGTGACCGAGACTCTCAAGAAGGGCACCAGGGTCACCGGTGCCGACCGTACTAAGCTGTCGGCCGATCTGAAGAAGCGGTACACCGCAGGGGAGAGCATCAGGTCCCTGGCCGCGTCGACCGGACGTTCCTACGGGTTCATCCACCGGATCCTGAGCGAGAGCGGCGTGTCGCTGCGCGGCCGTGGCGGTGCGACCCGCGGCAAGGCCAAGAAGGCCTGACCGCCGGCATGACATCCGGGGCCGACGTGGCCGAGCTGGCTGCCGCCGGCCTCGCGCTGACCGTGCACGATGCGGTCGCGACCGTGACCCTGAGCAGGCCGGAGCGGCGTAACGCGATGACGCCGGCCATGTGGCGCGGGCTGGCCAGCGTCGGAGCTGCGCTGCCCCCGCAGGTACGGGTCGTGGTGATCCGCGGCGCCGGCCCGTCGTTCTGCGCCGGCATTGATCTGCGCATGTTCAGCGCCGAGGGCATCCCGGGGGAGGAACGCAATCCGCGCCCGGCCGATCCCGGTTTCCATGAGTCGATCGCCGGTTTCCAGGCCGGCTACCTGTGGCTGCGCAATCCGGCCATCGTGTCCATCGCCGCGGTTCAGGGGCACGCTATCGGCGCGGGATTCCAGCTCGCATTGTCCTGTGACCTGCGGATCCTGGCCGATGACGCGAAGCTGTGCATGAAAGAGCCGGCCCTGGGCCTGGTTCCGGACCTGACCGGCACCAAGCCGCTGGTCGACATCGTCGGCCTGCCGCGGGCGATCGAGCTGTGCCTGACCGCCAGGACCGTCGGAGCCAGCGAGGCCGCCCAGTTGCGGCTGGCCGAGCTGGTCGTGCCGGTCGCCGATCTGGACGGCGCAGTGGACGATCTGGTGGCGGGGTTGCTGGCCACCGACGCCGCCGCAGCGCGGGCGACCAAGGCGCTGCTCGCGCAGGCACCGCTCAACACTCTCGAGCAGCAGGCTGCGGCCGAGCGGACCGCGCAGGGCGAGTTGCTGCTTGCACGCGAGGCCCGGCGCTAGCACCGTCCGGGTGGTACTCCGTGATTGCGGCGTGAGCTGCGGTTTTCGCTGTTAGCGGAGCCAGGATGATCTGGGAGCACTGGTAGGTTCACCGGTCATGACGATGCAGACCCAGTGGCACGCGATGCGCGGGTTCACTCGCGACCCATCGGTGACCAAACAGCGGCTGAGGAAGGGCACGGTCCGGCGGATCGCCGGCTACGCCCGGCCGTACCGGCTGGATCTGGCCATCTTCCTGATCGCGGCGGCGCTGGACGCGGTCGTCACTGTCGCCTACCCGCTGCTGCTGGCCGTCGTCATCGACCAGGGCATCCTGCACAAGCGGGCCAGCGTGGTGGTCGGCGTCGCGGCCGCGGTCGCCGGCCTGGCCGTCTTCGACGCGTTCCTCGGCGTACTGCAGCGCTACTTCACCTCGCGAGTCGGCGAGGGCCTTATCTACGACCTGCGCAGCCAGGTGTTCGGGCACGTGCAGCAGCAGCCGATTGCGTTCTTCACCAGGGCCCAGACTGGCTCGCTGGTCAGCAGGCTGAACAACGACGTCATCGGCGCGCAGCAGGCGCTGACCTCGACGCTGTCCTCGGTGGTCTCCAGCGTGCTGCAGGTCATCCTGGTGCTGGCCGCCATGTTCACCATCTCCTGGCAGGTCACCGTCGTCTCGCTGGTCCTCATCCCGATCTTCTTGTACCCGGCGCGCCGGGTCGGGCGGCACCTGCAGCGGCTGACCCGCGAGTCGATGCAACTGGACGCCCAGATGGGCTCCACCATGACCGAGCGGTTCAATGTCGCCGGGGCCATGCTGTCCAAGCTGTACGGCAGCCGGCGGACGAGCTCTCGCTGTTCTCCGGCCGGGCCGGCCGGGTCCGTGACATCGGCGTGCTGACGGCGCTGTGGGGCAGCGCGCTGGTGACCGGCCTCGGCCTGCTGGCCACGATGTCCACCTCGCTCGTCTACGGACTGGGCGGCTGGCTGGTCATCCAGGGCTCGATCCAGATCGGCGGCATGGTGGCGCTGGCCACCTTGCTGACCCGGCTGTACGGGCCGATCACCGCGCTGTCAAATGTCCAGGTCAACGTCATGACGGCCCTGGTCAGCTTCGACCGGGTCTTCGAGGTGCTGGACCTCAAGCCGCTGATCGATGAGAAGCCGGACGCGATCGCGCTGACCGCGCCGCAGCGTGACGGCCAGGCGCCGCGGGCGGGCTCGGCCCCTTCCGTCGCCTTCGACCAGGTCAGCTTCCGGTACCCGTCGGCCGCCGAGGTGTCGCTGGCCTCGCTGGAGTCGATCGCCCTGCCAGCTCCGGAGAAGACCGGGCCGAACCAGCTTGCCCTGACCGATGTCAGCTTCAGTGCGCCCGCGGGCAGGCTGACCGCGCTGGTCGGCCCGTCCGGCGCGGGCAAGACGACCATCACCCAGCTGGTGTCCCGGCTCTATGACCCGGTCGCCGGCACGGTACGGATTGCCGGCACTGACATCCGGGATGTCACGCTGGAATCGCTGCGCGATGTGGTCGGCGTCGTGACCCAGGACGCGCACTTGTACCACGACACCATCCGGGCCAACTTGCTCTACGCGCGCCCGGAGGCCACCGAGCATGAACTCGTGCTGGCCTGCCAGGCAGCGCAGATCTGGGAGCTGATCTCCGGGCTGCCCGACGGGCTCGACACCATCGTGGGGGACCGCGGCTACCGGCTGTCCGGCGGCGAGAAGCAGCGGCTGGCGATTGCCCGGCTGCTGCTCAAGGCGCCGTCGGTCGTCGTGCTGGACGAGGCAACCGCGCACCTGGACTCCGAGTCGGAGGCGGCCGTGCAGCGGGCGCTGAAGACCGCGCTGGCGGGCCGGACGTCGCTGGTGATCGCGCACCGGCTGTCCACCATCCGGGAGGCCGACCAGATCCTGGTCGTCAGTGCCGGGCACATCGTCGAGCGCGGCCAGCACGAGGAGCTGCTGGCGGCCGGTGGCTTGTACGCCGATCTGTACCGGACGCAGTTCGCCCGCCAGGTCGACGCGGTGGCTGAGCGGCCGCCGGCCTACCTGCCGTAGCCGACCCGGAGCAGGTCCGGCCCGGCCACGAGTTCGATCTCGTCAATCTGGGCAGGCGTGAGCACCTTGCGCCAGCTGCCCGGCTCGATGCCGAGCTGGCGCTCACGGCGGGCCGCCTTGACCGGAACCGGGCTGACCGCGCTGCCGATGAACGCCGAGACCGCCGCCGCGCTCGGGCCGGGGTGCTTGATGATGTCCTCATACCGGAGCGTGGTGAGCTGCTCCGCCGACATCGACGCACGCAGCCTGGCCATCGCCCGGACCGTCCCGCGCCAGCGCATAGCGCTACGGCCGGCTACCGACAGACTCTGCCAGCTCGCCCGGTCCTCTTCGGTCTCGATGCCATAGAACGGGTTCGGCAGCTCGCCGTCGGCCTTGACCATGCTCGGCTTGAACCAGGCCATGGCCTGCGGGTCGGCCAGCATCGCGGCGACCACGTCCCGGCCGTCCCGGATGAGCTGGATCAGCCGGGCGTCGGCGAAGGCGTCGACCAGGCCTTCGGCGCAGTACATCAGGTCCGGGCTGGCATCGCCGTAGCGGAGGATGTCGCGTTCGTCGACGCAGCAGGCGGCGCCCGTTGACCGGCCGGCGTCGCGGCACAACGGCGAGCAGGTCAGGCAGCCGTGCGCGTTGACCTGCCAGCCCTGCGCGAAGGCGTCGCGGAGGACGGTGGCCGCGGCGTCAGTGCGGCCGCGCTGGATCGACGGGCTGCCGGGCGAACGCGTAGACGACGCCCTGTACCGCCTCCTGGCCGATGGTGACGTGAAATCCCTCGGACTGCTTGAGCGCGCGCCCGAGCAGGTCCGTCCCGAATGCGGGGCGCCGATCACGAAGACCGGCTGGCGGACCTTTCGGCCGTTAACGACCAGAATGTGCGGACGGGGTGCCATGACTAGCCCAAGTGTGGCATTTCCGCGCGGTGCTCGGTCCCGGTCCGGCAATCGGTCGCTGACCAGGCGTGATTCCGTCCGGGCCGGATCAGTCGCGGCAGGCTCAGCCGCCGTCGCTGCGGCGGCAGTGATGCCCGGCATGGTCCTCCAGGTTCAGGGCCGACTGGATCAGCGGAACGTGGCTGAACGCCTGCGGGGAGTTGCCCACCTGGCGGCCGTAACGGGGGTCGTATTCCTCGCTCAGCAGCCCGAGATCATTGCGCAGCGACAGCAGCCGCTCGAAGATGCGCGACCGCCTCGTCGTACTCGCCGATCAAGTGCAGCGCGTTGACCAGCCAGAAGCTGCACGCCAGGAACGCGCCCTCGGCGCCCGGCAGGCCGTCGACGTCGGCCTGCCCGCCGCTCACGGCCTTGGCCGGCTGGGTGTAGCGCAGTACCAGGCCGTCGCGCATCAGCTCCCGCTTGATCGCCCGGACGGTGGAGACCACGCGCGGGTCATCGGGTGGCAGGAAGCCGACCTCGGGCAGTAGCAGCACCGACGCATCCAGTTCCCTGCTGCCGTAGTACTGCGTGAACATGCCTCGTTCGGCGTCGTAGCCCTTCTCGCATCACCTCGGTGTGGATCTCGTCCCTGATGGCCGCCACCGCTGTACCGGGCCCTGGCTGCCCTCCTCGGCCACCCGGATCGCGCGATCGAAGGCGACCCAGGCCATGATCTTGGAGTGGACGAAGTGGCGCCGGGGCCCGCGGACTTCCCAGATGCCCTCATCTGGCTCGTGCCAGTGCTGTTCCAGGAAGTCGCAGCAGCTGCCGCTGCAGGCTCCAGGTGTGCCGGTCGAAGCCGCAGGCCGGCCTGCGCCCAGCGTGAGCGCGTCGATCACCTCGCCGTAGACGTCCAGCTGGCGCTGGTTGACGGCGGCATTGCCGATGCGCACCGGGGCCGAGCGCTCGTATCCGGGCAGCCACTCGACTTCCCATTCGGCCAGCCGGCGCTCGCCGCCGACGCCGTACATGATCTGCACGTCGCGGGGGTCGCCGGCGACCGCCCGGCCGAGCCACGCGCGCCAGCTGTCGGCCTCGGCGGTGAAGCCGGTGCGCAGCAGCGCCTCCAGGGTGATCGTCGCGTCGCGCAGCCAGCAATAGCGGTAGTCCCAGTTCCGGACGCCCCCGATGTCCTCGGGCAGCGAGGTTGTCGGGGCCGCGACGATGCCGCCGGTCGGCTGCGTAGGTCAGTGCCTTGAGCGTGATCAGCGACCGCATGACCGCGTCGCGGTAATGGCCCTGGTAGGTGCACTTGCCGGCCCAGCCGGACCAGAAGGCCTGGTGTCGGCCAGCGCCTGCGTCCGCGTCGATGCAGGGCTCGGCCTCGAGGTGGGATGCCTGCCAGCACAAGACGAACGGCACCCGCTCGCCCGGCCGGACGGCGAAAGTCGCCTGGTGCGCCATGTTCTGGCCGACGCTGCGGATGGGGTGCGCAGCCAGACCGAGTCGGGCCCGGCGATGGCCCGGATCTCGTTGCCGTGCCGCCGGACCCACGGCACCACTTTGCCGTAGCCGAACCGGATCCGCAGGACCGACTCCATCTCGACGCTGCCCTCGACGCCCTCGATGATCCGGACCAGAACCGGCGAGGCCAGCCGCGCGGCGGCATGAAGTCGGTCACCCGCGACCACGCCGCTCATCGTCTTCCAGGTGGTCTGCAGGATCAGCGTGTCGCCCAGGTACTTCCTGCTGACCTCTCCGCGCCGGGCCACCGGGCCCTCGGCGACAGTGGGGCAGATCCGCCAGTGCCCGTTCCGCTCGTCGCCAAGCAGCGCGGCGAAGCAAGCGTCAGAGTCGAATCTGGGCAGGCAGAGCCAGTCGATCGAGCCGTCGCGGCCGACCAGGGCGGCCGTCTGCATGTCGCCGATCAGCGCGTAGTCCTCGATCAGCGCCGGCCATTGCTGCCTCCAGGTCGGTCCGGGCTGGCTCGCTCCGGCGGCGAGCACCGGCGAGCATCACGACAATAAGAGTGACACGCGGCAAGCCCGGCCGGCGCCTGGTCGTAGAGTGGCCCGGTGCGACTACGACAGCAGAGTAGCGAATCGGCGCGCGGAACGCTGCCTGCTGCTCGGGCTGGCCGGCTGCGCGCAAGATGGACGCCGCGCTGGACAAGCAGTGGATGACCGTCGATTTCAGTCCCAGCACCTCGATGGCGACCGCCCTGCATGTTCGCACCGCGTGCTCGCACATCCAGGACATCCCCGCGATGCCGCTGCCCTCGAAGCAGTCGGTGATCAACATCATGTACTGGGTGCGGTACGACACCACGAACTCCAGTCCGGCCGAGCTTGCCGAGCTGCAGACGTGCCTGAACAACTTCAAGTCGGTGCAGGGCGTCGACCCTGAGAACGTCGGAGACGAGGGAAGCTAACCCTCACATGTGACCCAGGTCACGCCCAGACGGCGCATCACGGCGGCCGGCGGCCCGTCGCAGAGCCGGATTTCAAGATCTTCAGAGCTGATTTTTCTCCCGCGATGTCACCGCTGACCTGGGCAGACGCCTTCTGCCGACGCCAGGCGAGCGGCTGGCCTGCGACGACTTGTTCACTTAATTCCCATAGGTATTGTAGGCTATGCCGCAGATTAAACCCGAGTAAGTGATCGGAAAAGGTGGACGATGAAACGGGTACTTGCTGGCATCTGGCTGCAGGCGTCGCGATACTCGCGGCCGGCTGCGGCTCGTCGGGTTCGTCAGGGTCTGGCTCGAGTGACCCGGCGAAGAAGGTGGTCCTGCGGCTCGGCTTCCTGGAGAACATCACCCACGCCACCGCCCTGGTCGGCATCAAGAACGGGCTTCTTCACCAAGGACCTGGGCAACGGCGTGACACTGAAGCTCAAGCCCGTTCAGCACCGGTACCGAGGAGGCCACCGCGCTGCTGGCCGGCCAGCTGGACGCCGCCTACGTCGGGCCCGAACCCGGCCATCAAGGCCTGGCAGACCTCGAACGGCAGGCTGATCAAGGTCATCTCCGGCGCGGCGTCCGGCGGCGCCGAGCTGGTCGTGAAGAAGGGCATCACCTGCGCCAGCCCAGCTCAAGGGCCAGAAGCTGGCCACCCCGTCGCTGGGCAACACCCAGGACGTGGCGCTGCGGTACTGGCTGAAGACCCAGGGCCTGACCACCACCCAGACCGGCGGCGGCGACGTGCCGATCACGCCGGTCACGCCGAACTCGGCGGCCGTGCTGCAGTTCGAGTCCGGCCAGATCGCCGGCGGCTGGGAGCCCGCGCCCTACGACGCCGAGATGGTCGCGGCCGGCGGCCACGTGCTGGTCAACGAGGCCAGCCTGTGGCCGAGCGGCCAGTTCGTCACCACCGAACCTGGTCGTGACCCAGGCGTTCCTCGCCGCGCAACCCGACGGTGTCAGCGACCTGCTCAAGGGCCAGATCGAGGCCGAACGACTTCATCACCAGCAACAAGACCGCAGCCGAGGCGGCGGCCAACGCCGAGCTGTCCACGGCTGACCGGCAAGGGCCTCAAGCCCGCCGTCGCTGGCCGCGTCCTTCGCAGCAGATCACCTTCACCAACGACCCGATCGCTGCGTCGCTGGCCACCGACGCGCAGCACGCGGTAGCTGTCGGCCTGCTCAAGCCGGTCAGCAACATCACGGCGCTCTATGACCTCGGCCCGCTGAACAAGCTGCTGTCAGCGGCCGGCCAGCAGCGCAGGTTAGCCCATGAGCGTCAGACGACAGCGCAGGTGACGCCCCCGGCAGCCATGCCGGGGGCGTCAGCCCTGCTCCGGCCGGGCCTGCCGGTGCCGGGGCGGCAGCGGTCCGGCTGACCGAGTGTCAGCAAGGTCTACCGGCACGGGCCGCGCCGCGCTGCTGGCGCTGGACAAGGTGTCGCTGACCGTCGGGGCCGGGCGAGTTCGTCTGCCTCATCGGCGCCTCCGGCTGCGGCAAGAGCACGCTGCTGAACCTGGTCGCCGGCCTGGACAAGCCGACCGCGGGCCAGATCGACACCGGCGGCCGCCGGGTCGGCACTGATGTTCCAGGAGCCCGCCCTGTTCCCGTGGCTGACCGCCGGCGCGCAACGTCGAGCTGGCGCTGCGGGCCCGGCGGTGTGCCCAAGGCCGAACGCCGCGGCAGAGACCGCCGAGCTGCTCGAGACCGTGCACCTGGGCGGCTTCGGCGACAAGCGGCCGCACGAGCTGTCCGGCGGCATGCGGCAGCGGGTGGCGCTGGCCCGGGCGCTGGCCCAGGACGCCGACGTGCTGCTGATGGACGAGCCGTTCGGCGCGCTCGACGCGATGACCCGGGACCTGCTGCACGACGAGCTGGAGCGGATCTGCGCCGAGCGGACGCTCACCGTGCTGTTCGTCACCCACAACGTGCGCGAGGCCGTCCGGCTCGGCGACCGGGTCGATCGTGCTGAGCAGCCGGCCGGGCCGGGTGATCGCGGAGTACGAGGTGCCGCGGCGCGGCCAGCGCCGGATCGACTCGCCGGAGGTGCCGAGCTGGCAGCCACGATCACCGACCGGCTGCGCGAGGAGATGGGACGTCATGGCGACTGACTCAGGCCCTGCACGGCCTCGACAGCCTCGAAGCTGGACGATCCCGCCGGCCGGTGACGCCGGCGCGGCCCGGCTGGCCAGGAAGACCTGGACGGCGGCCTGGCCGAAGCTGCTCGCGATCGCGCTGGTGCTGGTCGTCTGGCAGCTCGTGCATCTCACCGGCTGGAAGTCCTACGTGCTCAAGGGGCCGGCCACGGTGCTGCCCGACCTGTGGCGAGATGGCCCAGCACGGCAGCTCTGTGGCAGGCGATCGGGATCACGCTGCGGCGCGCGCGTCGATCGGCTACGCGCTGGCCGCCTCGTGATCGGGTCGGTCATCGGCGTCCTGGTGGCGCAGGATCCCGCCGCTGCGGGCGGCGGTCGGCTCGATCATCACCGGGCTGCAGACGATGCCGTCGATCGCCTGGTTCCCGTTCGCGATCATGCTGTTCGGCCTGAGCACCGCGGCGATCTTGTTCGTCATGGTGCTCGGGCGCGGCGCCGTCGATCGCCAACGGGCTGATCACCGGCGTCGACTACACCCCGCCGCTGCTGCTGCGGGCCGGGCGAGACGATGGGGCTGCGCGGCTTCGCGCTGTACCGGTACCTGATCCTGCCCGCCTCGCTGCCCGCCTACGTGGCCGGGCTGAAGCAGGGCTGGGCGTTCGCCTGGCGCAGCCTGATGGCCGGCGAGCTGCTGGTGCTCGATCGTCGGCCGCCGTCCTGGGCGTGCTGCTCAACACCAACCAGAAACCTGCGACTTCGCCGGCGTCACTTCGGTCATGATCGTGATCCTGATCATCGGGATCGTCGTGGACATGTTGTTCACCAAGGCCGACGCTGGTTCATCCGGCGCCGCCGCGGGCTGCTGAACCCCGGCTCGGCGGGTGACCCGCGGCGGGTCTGCGGCCCGCCCGGTTGCGCCGTGATCCGCACCTTGGAATTCTTTCTCTGACGGAGTCAGGCGGAGGTTTTGTGATGCCGCAGGCGCGGCCGCGGTCAGTGCGGAGCGTGATGGTAGACGCCGAACATGTTGCCGGCCGGATCGCGCAGCGCGCCAGTCTGCATGTGGTCATCGACGGGGTTCGGCCCGTGCACCCGGCTGCCGCCGAGCTGCTCGGCCCTGGCGAGCGCGGATTCCACGTCGGCGACGCTGGCGTAGACGGTCGCCCACGGGCCTAGCCCGCCAGGCCGATGCCGCCCTGGATGCTGTCCGGGCCGCCGGTGCGATCATCGCGTAGCGCCGGGGCCGCTGGCCTGCCAGCCGAAGATCTCGGTGTAAAAGCGCTGGCTGCGGGCCGCGTCGGCGCCGAGGATCTCGAACCAGTCCACCGGCGCGCCCTCGCCCGGCTGCCGGGCTGATGGCCGGGCCGCCGGTCGCCAGCACGAGCCCGATCACCAGGCCGTCGAGATCCTCGAAGAGGGCGTACGTCGCCATGCCCGGCAGTTCGGTGATCGGCCGGATGGTCCGGCCGCCGAGCAGGTTGATCTTGTCGAGCGCCGCCTGCAGATCGTCGGTCTGGATGTAGAACGTGAGCGAGCCGCCCGGCCCGGTGCGCCGCTCGACACCGCCGTTGATCCCGGTGCCGCCTCGGGTGTCGATCAGGGTGTAGCCAGCGCCGGGCACCGGCTGCGTCGTCCAGCCAAACAGGGCCGAGTAGAACGCGGCCAGCTCGCCGTCGTTCTGGCCGCCAATCTCGAAGTGCACTACTGCGTGTGGCATGCCTGGCCTCCTGCCGTGCCTGTTCGCGGCCAGTGTGTCACAGAAGGTAACTGGCGGTGCCGATACTCGCTGGCCTGCCCGACGCCAGCGGGCTACCGTGGAGATATGGCTGAGCGCCGATTTACCTGCCTCCCCGCCCGGAACGGGCGATCGGGAGGCATCGCCGCGCGCTAGCGGCAGGCTGCCTGCGATCGAGCCGCCAGCGATCGAGCTGCACCTGATCGAGTCCGGGCCGGGAGATCTTCCCCGCACCCGTGACCCGATGACCAGGAGACAGCCATGCACAGTTCCCGCCTCAGCCCGAGCCAGCTCGCCCGCGATCTGGCCATTCCCGACCTGTCCGATCCGGCCGACGGGCCGCACGCGATCCAGCTCGTGGCCGGCCTGGCCGTGGCCGGGCTGGCCGCCGCCTACCAGCCCGAGCCCGTCATCCGCTGGTGCCGCGGCCCGAGGATCGTGCCGGTCGCCGACAACTACGACAACCTGGGCTACGACCCGGCCGATGTCACCAGGGCGGCGCGCTATACCCGCTACGTCGACGACGAGCGGATGCTGCGCTCCCACTCCAGCGCGATGGTGCCGCCCGCGCTGCGGCGGCTGGCCCGCGAGCAGGACGCCCGCAGGCAGCCAGCCGACGTACTGCTCGCCTGCGCCGGCATCAGCTACCGCCGCGACGCCATCGACTGGCAGCACACCGGGACGCCGCACCAGCTGGACCTGTGGCGGATCAGCCGCACGCCGCTCGGCCCGGCCGATCTGGATCAGATGATCGCCGCGCTGCTGGCCGCCGTGCTGCCGGGCCGGCGTATTCGCCAGATTCCGCGCGCGCACCCTTACACCACCGGTGGCCGGCAGGTCGATGTCTGGCACGACGGCGACTGGGTCGAGGTGTGGGAATGCGGCCTGGCCCATCCGGGTGTGCTGGCCAGGGCGGGCCTGTCCGGCTACAGCGGCCTGGCGCTCGGACTCGGCCTTGACCGGATGCTGATGCTGGTCAAGGGCATCCCCGATATCCGGCTGCTGCGCTCGCCCGGCCCGCGGGTCGCGGCCCAGCTGCAGGACCTGGCGCCGTACCGGCCGGTGTCGAGGCACCCGGCCGTGCGCCGCGACCTGTCGGTGGCAGTTGCTGCTACCGACGACGAGGAAACGCTGGGCGACCGGGTCAGGGACGCGCTCGGGCCCGATGCCGACGCGGTCGAGGAGGTCACGGTGCTGTCCGGTACCGACGCGGACCAGCTCCCGGCGGCCGCGATCGCCCGGCTCGGGCTGCGGCCGGGCCAGCGGAACCTGCTGATCAAGGTCATGCTGCGCCGTCTGGACGCGACGATGACCGACGCGGCGGCCAACGAGCTGCGGGACCGCATCTACACCGCGATCCATCAGGGCAGCAGCCAGCAGCTCGCTATCCCGCGATGACCCGGTGGCTGGCGGTGTACACGTTCATCGAGCCGCCGCGCAGGAACCCGATCAGCGTCAGCCCGGCTTCGTGCGCGAGCTCGACCGCCAGCGACGACGGCGCTGATACCGCGGCCAGCACCGGGATGCCGGCCAGCACCGCCTTCTGCACCAGCTCGAACGACGCGCGTCCGCTCACCAACAGGACGCAGCCCGACAGCGGCAGCCGGCCGGCTGCAGGGCCCAGCCGACGACCTTGTCGACGGCGTTGTGCCGCCCGACGTCCTCGCGCACGCACAGCAGCTCGCCGCCGGAACTGAACAGTCCGGCGGCGTGCAGTCCGCCGGTCCGGTCAAACACCCGCTGGGCCTGCCGCAGCGTGTCCGGCAGCTGCGCCAGCACCGCGGCGGTCACCGTGACCTGATCGGCGAGAAGATCAACCAGACCGGGAACGTGGACGTCGGAGATACTTGTCTTCCCGCATACGCCGCACGCACTGCTGGTCAGGAAATTGCGCCGCAGCTCGGGCGCGACCTCAAGTCCGGGCCGCAGCAGCACGTCGGCAAGATTGCCCAGCGAATCGTCGTCGGGATCATGGTCATGGCCGCATTGCTGGCCGTCGCAGATCCTGATCGAGACGATGTCGGCCGGGCCGGCGATGATGCCCTCACTGACCAGGAAGCCGGCCGTCAGGTCAATGTCGTCGCCGGGCGTGCGCATGGTGAGGCTGACCGCCTGGCCGCCGATCCTGATCCCGAGCGGTTCCTCAGCCGCCAGCACGTCGGCGCGTTCGCTGCTGGTCACCCCGGAACTCGCCGCCGGGTCGACGCTGATCCGCACGACGCGGCGCCGCGCTGTGCGTCCGGCCACGTTCCCTTCCCTTCCTGCCCGGCCCGGCGGACCCCCCTTGCCCTTCGCAGGTTACGTCCGTTTGGATAGGCGTATGTCGCGTGACCCGCGCAGCTACGTTGCGAACTGGCCGGCCTTCCGCCAGCTGACCGGGCGGGACCGCCTGGGCCGGGGCGCGGCGGTCCGGTCGCCGCACACTGAGTCGGCAGTTCCGCGGACGCAGACCGCCGACCGGGTGGTCAGTTCGATCTGCCCGTATTGCGCGGTTGGCTGCGGCCAGAAGGTGTACGTCGCGAAGGTCAACGGCAAGGACACCGTCACCCAGATTGAGGGCGACCCGGATTCGCCGGTTTCGCGCGGCCGGCTCTGCCCTAAGGGCTCGGCCAGCAAGCAGCTGGTGAACCAGCCGGGCCGGGTCACCCGGGTGCTGTACCGGCGGCCGTACGGCACCGCCTGGGAGCCGCTGAGCCTGGACACCGCGATGGACATGATCGCCGACCGCGTCATCGAGACCCGGCGGCAGACCTGGCAGGAGGATCTGGACGGCAAGCGGGTCCGGCGGACCCTGGGTTTCGCCAGCCTAGGCGGCGCCACGCTGGACAACGAAGAGAACTACCTGATCAAAAAGCTCTGGACGGCGCTCGGCGCGATCCAGATCGAGAATCAGGCGCGGATATGACACTCCGCCACAGTTCCCGGTCTGGGGACTAGCTTCGGGCGCGGCGGCGCGACCACGTTCCCCCGCGACCTGCTGAATTCGGACTGCATCGTCATCTGCGGCTCGAACATGGCCGAGTGCCATCCGGTGGCGTTCCAGTGGGTGATTGAGGCGAAGGCGCGCGGTGCCACGGTCATCCATGTCGATCCGCGGTTCACCCGCACCAGCGCTCTGGCTGACGTGCACGTGCCGACCAGGGCCGGCGGCGACATCGTCTTCCTCGGCGCGCTGATCAACCATGTGCTGTCCGGCGGGCATGAGTTCACCGAGTACGTGCGGGCCTTCAGCAACGCCGCCGACATCCTGCCCGAGGAATTCGTGGACGCCGAGGACGGCGGCGGGCTGTTCTCCGGCTACGACCCGGATACCAGGACCTACGACAACACCAGCTGGCAGCCGACCGGCGAGCGGGACGAGACGCTGCAGCACCCGCGGTGCGTGTTCCAGATTCTCAGGCGGCACTTCGCCCGGTACACCCCGGAGCTGGTGGACCAGGTGTGCGGGATCGGGCCCGCTGACTTCGCCCGGATCGCGGCCGAGCTGGTCGCGGCCAGCGGCCGGGACAAGACGACGGCCTGGGTCTACGCAGTCGGCTGGACCCAGCACAGCACCGGCGTGCAGCACATCAGGACCGCCTCGATCCTGCAGACGCTGCTCGGCAACATGGGCCGCCCCGGCGGTGGCATCCTGGCGCTGCGCGGGCACGCCAACATCCAGGGCGCGACCGACGTGCCGACCCTGTTCCACCTGCTCGGCGGGTACATGCCGATGCCGGGCCCGGCCGAGGACCTGGACACCTACCTGGCCCGGATGCCGGATACCGGCTTCTGGGGCAACAAGCGCAAGTACCTGGTCAGCATGCTGAAGGCATGGTTCGGCGACGCCGCGACGGCCGACAACGAGTTCTGCTTCGGCTACCTGCCGCGGATCAGCGGCGACCACGGCACCTACCGCACCACGCTGGACATGATCGACGGCAAGGTCAGGGGCTTCTTCCTGCTGGGGGAGAACCCGGCTGTCGGCTCGGCCGGCGGCCGGCTGCAGCGGCTGGCCCTGGCCAACCTGGACTGGCTGGTGGTCAAGGACCTGGCGATGATCGAGAGCGCCTCGTTCTGGCGCGACTCGGCCGAGATCGAGTCAGGCGAGCTGGCTACCAAGGGGATCGGCACCGAGGTGTTCTTCCTGCCCGCCGCCGCGCACGTGGAGAAGGACGGCACGTTCACCAACACGCAGCGGCTTCTGCAGTGGCACGCCAAGGCGCTGGACCCGCCCGGCGACGCGCGCAGCGACCTGTCGTTCATGTACGACCTGGGCAAGCGGATCAGGCGCCGGCTCGCGGCGGACGCCGCCCGGCCGGAGCCGGGCGGCGACGAGCTGGACCGGGAGCTGGATCGCCCGGTACTGGACCTGACCTGGGATTACCCCGAGGACGACAACGGCGAGCCGCTGGCCGAGGCGGTGCTGGCCGAACTGAATGGCTACGCGGCCGACGGCTCGCCGCTGGCCAGCTTCGGCGAGCTGGCCGACGACGGCTCGACTAGGTGCGGCAGCTGGATCCACGCGGGCTGCTTCGCCGGCGGGGTGAATCAGACCGCGCGCCGCAAGCCCTGGCAGGACCAGCCGCACGCGGCGCTGGAGTGGGGCTGGGCCTGGCCGGCCAACCGCCGGATCCTGTACAACCGGGCGTCCGCGGACCCGGACGGCCGGCCCTGGAGCGAGCGCAAGGCCCTGGTCTGGTGGGACGCCAGACGCCGGCGAGTGGACTGGCGGGGACGTGCCGGACTTCGAGAAGACCAAGCCACCCTCCTACCGCCCGCCGCCCGGAGCGACTGGCCCGGCCGCGATCGGCGGCGCTGACCCGTTCATCCTGCAAGCCGACGGCAAGGCGGCGCTGTTCGTGCCGAAGGGGCTGCAGGACGGGCCGCTGCCCGCGCACTTCGAGGCGGCCGAGTCGCCGATGCGCAACCGGGTCTACACCCAGGACGGCAGCCCGGTGTCGGTCCAGTACCGTAACCGGCGCGCGGTTCGCGGCCAGCTGGCCGGCCACGACATCACCTATCCGTACGTGGTCACGACCTACCGGCTGACCGAGCATCACACCGCCGGCGGCATGAGCCGGACCCTGTCCCGGCTGGCGGAGCTGCAGCCCGAGCTGTTCTGCGAGGTCTCGCCCGGGCTGGCGGCCGAGCGCGGGCTGGAGAACGGCGGCTGGGCGACCATCATCACGGCGCGCGCCGCGATCGAGGCGCGCGTGCTGGTGACCCGGCGGCTGCGGCCGCTGCGCATCCCCGGCGAAGGCGTCATCCACCAGGTCGGACTGCCCTATCACTGGGGAAGCGAGGGGCTGGTCACCGGCGACTCGGTGAACGACCTGCTGCCGCTCGTGCTGGACCCGAACGTGTTCATCCAGGAGAGCAAGGCCGCCACCTGTGATGTCCGGCCGGGACGGCGGCCACGCGGTGCTGCCAGGATTGAGCTCGTGAACTCCTACCGGCACCGTGCCGGGCTGGAAGATGAAGAACCGCGGCCGGCGACCCGCCGGGCCCGCGGCACGGAGTCTGACTCCGCAACCGAACCCGATACCAGCAGCGGGCCGGCTGCCCCCGGCGGGACGTGGCACCATGACGAGTAACCGGCTCTACGGCCCGCTCGAGGACGTCTCCGGCGACGCCGGCTACGAGCCGGGTCACCCCGAGCGGGTCGGCTTCTTCACCGACACCAGCGTGTGCATCGGCTGCAAGGCGTGCGAAGTGGCCTGCAAGGAGTGGAACGGGCTGCCTGAGCCAGATGCCGACGCGCTACAGCTGACCGGCATGTCCTACGACAACACCGGCGCGCTCGGTGCCGATGCCTGGCGGCACGTGGCGTTCATCGAGCAGGCGGCGCCAGCCAGGCCTGCCCATCCCGACGGCGACGAGCTGATCCGCGCGGTCAGCGATCCAGAAGGCGGGCTGGCCGAGGCGACCCGCTGGCTGATGTCCTCGGATGTGTGCAAGCATTGCACGCACGCGGCCTGCCTGGATGTGTGCCCGACCGGCGCGCTGGTCCGGACCGAATTCGGCACGGTGATCGTGCAGCCGGATGTCTGCAACGGGTGCGCCTACTGCGTGTCAGCCTGCCCGTTCGGCGTCATCGACCGGCGAGAGGGCGACGGCCGGGCGTGGAAGTGCACCATGTGCTACGACCGGCTGCGCGGCGGCCTGGAACCCGCCTGCGCTAAGTCATGCCCGACTGACTCCATTCAGTTCGGGCCGCTGGACGAGCTGCGGGAGATCGCGCAGGCGCGGCTGGAGACGCTGCACGCGGCCGGGCGGACCGAGGCGCGGCTGTACGGGGACGACCCGGACGACGGGATCGGCGGCGCTGGCGCGTTCTTCCTGCTGCTGGACGCGCCGGAGGTGTACGGGCTGCCACCGGACCCGGTCGTGACCACCAGGGACCTGCCGTCCATGTGGCGATGGGCCGGCGGCGCGGCGGCGGTGCTGGCCGCTGGCGTCGCGGTGGCGTTCTCCGGGCGGCGGCCGTGACCGAGCAACTCCAAGTCCCGCCGGCCGAGTTCCAGTCCTATTACGGCAAGCCGATCCTGAAGCTGCCGCGCTGGAAGGAACCGCACCTGCCGGCCTACCTGTTCCTCGGCGGCCTGTCCGGCGGGTCCGCGGTCATGGGCGCGGCCGCTGCGGCGACCGGTCGCGGGGCACTGGCCAGAGTCGGCCGGCTGACCTCAGCCGCGGCAGCGATCGGCGGCACCGGCTTCCTGGTCGCCGAGCTGGGCCGGCCGGAGCGGTTCCTCAACATGCTGCGGGTCGCCAAGCCGACCTCGCCGATGAGCATGGGCTCCTGGCTGCTGGCGGCACATTCCGGCCTGGCCCGCGCGGCGGCCGGAAGCGAGCTGACCGGCGTGCTGCCGCGCCTGGGCGCCGCGGCCGGCGCCGGCTCGGCGGTGACCGGGCCGTTGCTGGCCACCTATACCGGCGTACTGCTGGCCAACACTGCCGTGCCCGGCTGGCACGGCGCGCGGCGCGAATTGCCGATGCTGTTCGCCGCGAGCGCGATGGCGTCGGCGGCAGCGGCGGGTCTGGCGGGCACCGCACTGCAGCGTGACGCTGACCGCGGCCCGGCGATCCGGATGGCGGCCATCGGCGCGGCACTGGAGACCGCTGTCGCGCTGTACCTGGAGCACCGGCCTGGCCTGGATGGTGAGCCATTCCGGGCCGGCAGCGCGGGCCGGATGATGCGCACGGCGCAGTGGCTGACACCGGCCGGCGGCGTCGTAGCACTGGCGGCTCAGCGCAGCCGGCTCGCGTCGGTAGCGGCGGCAGGCCTGCTGGCCGGGGGAGCGGTCGCGACCCGGTTCGGCGTGTTCCGGGCTGGCGTGGCCTCGGTGGCCGATCCGAAGTACGTCGTTGCGAGCCAGCGCCCGGAATCACCCGCCGCGCGGCCCTGACCTGCCAGCAGCCGGGGTCGGCGGCGTCCGGCCGAAAGGCCGCCTAACGTACGCAGTTGGTCAGAGGCGGCGACAACGCCGCCCATGCGATCAATACTGAGGTAGGCGTGCGCCGTCACCGGCGGCTGCGCGAACTCCAGCGCCGAGTGGATCGGCGAGGCGCCGACCGGCGTGACCGGCCAGTTCCCGCTGGCCAAGTTCGGCAGCTGGACTGTCCGCCACGCGACGGCATCGGCCGGCCACGGCAACCAGGGCATCGGCAGTTTCCCCGACAGCGAGATCACGATGATCGACTCGTCGGAGACTTACCCGCTGGCCACCCCGGGCTCGCTGCAACAGCACGGCAGCAGCTTCACCGACAGCTGGAACAACAGCTTCTGATCCGGCCAGTTGTCAGCACCCGCGCTCGTTGTCAGCACCCGCGAGCTGCCGGGGCGAAGACCTTCGCCCCGGCAACTCGCCACTCGCTGGCCGGCCCGCTGAGCCGGTGCCGTTAGCTGCCGAGGAGCTGGCTTTGGCAGCCGCGAACTCGTCGTCGCTCAGCGCAGCCCTGCTGGTGCAGCGTGGTGAGCTGGCCGAGCTGATCGGTCACCGACGGCGTGCCGCCCTGAGTCCGGAGCCGGCCGCCGCATCCTGCGTCGTGGCCTGGTTCTGCTCGACATCGCTTAGCCGCTGGTCCTGCTCGGCCTCGGCGCCGGCCTGCTGCGTCGGCCCGGCGGCCTGATCGCCCGCCCGGCGGCGAAGGTGCCGCCGACCGCCGCTGCACGCAGCAGCGGGCGCCGCCGCACCACCATTCCGTCTGCCCATCATGGCCTCCTCCTGTGGAAGCTCGCCTGTCATATGTCGGAGCCGGCCGGCAGTTCGAGCCCGAGCGCGATCATGATTTCCGGGGCCGCGGATACCACCCTGGTCATGCCGGTCTGCGGCGCCACCGCCGTCAGCACGCCGAGGATCTCCCGTGGCGCCGCCCCTGCGTCCAGGGCTGCCCGGACCTGGAACAGGTAGGACGCGGGCGGTGCATCCAGCGCCACCAGCGCGGCGATCTTCACCAGCGCGAATGTCTTGGCGTCGAGGCTGCTGTCGGCCCGGAGTTGCTCGCGCAGCTCTGCGGCCTCGCCGAGACGCCGGAGTCGCCCATGGCGAGCGCCAGGAGCAGTGTCGTTGGTCGCCTGGTCGACGGTGATGTCGATCGACTCGGGAAGCTCACGTTGTCCTCCAGCGGTATGTGCTGCCCGTTGAACGCGGGACGGGCTGTGCGGGCCCGGCCGGTAACTGCCGGGCGAGATCTGGCACTGACCCTGCGCCGCGCGGTCGCGCCGTCATCACCCGCCGCGAGTGAATCGGCCGGCGCGGCGATCGTGCGAGGGTGGATCCGAGGATCGGGGGCGCACGCCGCAGCGGGGAGGACGGCATGCTCAACGGAATACTCAACGTCATCTGGCTCGTGCTGGAGGGCTGTGGATGGCGATCGGCTATGTCCTCGCAGGCATAGTCTGTTTCATCCTGATCATTACGATTCCGTTTGGGATCGCGTCGTTCCGAATCGCCGGCTATGTGCTGTGGCCGTTCGGCCGGACTGTCGTGCGGCGGCCGGACGCCGGCGCGGGCTCGGCGATCGGCAACGTGCTGTGGGTCGTCCTGTTCGGATGGTGGCTTGCGCTCGGGCACCTGATCGCGGGTGTCGCCCTGTGCCTGACGATCATCGGCATCCCGCTCGGCCTGGCCAGCTTCAAGATCATCCCGGTGACGCTGCTGCCGCTGGGCACCGAGATCGTTCCCACGGCCGCCGTGACGCGGCTAGCGCACGGTCAGCACTGAGTCGCCGCGCGCGCTGAGATGGCCGATCACGGTGCCGCCGGGATACTTCCCCGGCGACCAGCAGCCCGCCGGAGGTCTGCGCGTCCGCCAGCAGGATGAGCAGGTCTGGCGCCACGTCACCGAAGTCGGCATGCGGCGCGACCCAGTCCAGGTTGCGCCGGCTGCCGCCCGGCACGTAACCGGCCTGCAGCGCGTCGAGCGCACCGTCGATCAGCGGCACGGACTTGCTGTCGAGCACCGCGGTGACGTCGCTGGCCCTGGCCAGCTTGAACAGGTGACCGAGCAGCCCGAACCCGGTGACGTCGGTGGCGCAGCCGATCCCGGCCGCCAGCGCCTGCCGGCTGGCGCGGTCGCGTTGAGCTCGGTCATCACGGCGATGGCGGCCGGGAAGACCTCGCCGGTCGCCTTGTGCCGGGCGTTCAGCACGCCGCTGCCGATCGGCTTGGTCAGCGACAGCGGCAGGCCGGGCGGCCCGGCGTCGATCCGCAGCAGCCGCGCCGGGTCGGCCAGCCCGGTCACGGCCATGCCGTACTTGGGCTCCGGGTCATCGATGCTGTGACCGCCCGCAACGTGGCAGCCGGCCGCGGATGCGATGTCCAGCCCGCCGCGCAGCACCTCGGCGGCCAGGTCGGCGCTCAGCAGTTCGCGCGGCCAGCCGAGCAGGTTGACCGCGACCAGCGGCTCGCCGCCGACCGCGTAGACATCCGACAGCGCGTTGGCAGCCGCGATCTGCCCGAAGGTGTAGGCGTCGTCGACGACCGGGGTGAAGAAATCGGCGGTCGCCACGACCGCCCGGTCATCGCTGATCCGGACGACGGCGGCGTCGTCGCCGTGCTCGACGCCGATCAGCAGGTCGGCCGGCCGCTGCGCCGGGATCAGCCGGGCGACCGCCTCCTCCAGCTCGCCGGGCGGGATCTTGCAGGCGCAGCCGCCGCCGCTGGCGTACTGGGTGAGCCGAACCGGCGGCCTGCTGCGTTGTCATAACCGAACTGTAGTCAAAGCCGGTCTTGCGGACCCGAGCCCGCGCATGGTGGCATGCGTACTGGTAGGCAGGCGATGCCGCTGCAGCGACGGCGGCACGACGCGAGATCAGCCGGAGGTAGGTCGTGACAAGCGAGACGATCGCGGACCAGCGCGCAGCGCTGGAGGCCGAGTGGGCCGGTCAGACGGTCTGCGACGCGCTGGCGGCCACTGCCGCGCAGTTCGGCCACATGCCGGCCTACTCCGACCGCGAACCGGCGGGACCCTGGCAGACGATCACCTGGAGCCAGGCCAGGCGAGCGAGCTCTGGAGCTCGCCGCCGGGTTCGTCGAGCTCGGCCTGCGGCCAGGCGAGCGGGTCGCGCTGATGCTGCCGAACCGGCTCGAGCACGTGCTCGCCGATCTCGGCGTACTGCACGCCGGCGGGGTGCCGGTGACCTTCTACGCCACCCTCGCGCCCGAGCAGATCGCCTTCATGGCCGGCAACTGCGACGCCAAGATCGCCGTGATCGACGGTGCGGGCGAGCTTGACCGCTGGCAGCAGGTACTGTCCCAGCTGCCGTCGCTGCGCACGGTGATCGTGCGGGACGCGGCCGCTTGCCCGCGCGGGTGCCGTTTATGAGCTGGGCCGATTTCGCCGTCATGGGCGCGCAGCGGCTGGCGAAGGATCCTGGCCCGGTGAACCGCAGGGTCGCGGCGTCGAAGCCGGTCGGATCCGCGTGACGTTGCTGTACACCTCGGGCACGACCGGCAATCCCAAGGGCGTCATCATCACGCACGCCAATGCCTTGTACGAGGTGTCGACGGCGCGTGGCCGGCGGCAACTCGCCGATGCACGTGCGGTGGGTGTCCTACCTGCCGCTGGCGCACATCGCCGAGCGAATGTTCACGCTCTACCTGGCGATCTGCCGGGCCGGGCACATCTACTTCTGCCACGACGCCGCGACGCAGCTGATCGCCACGATGACCGATGTGAAGCCGACCGCGTTCTTCGGCGTGCCGCGGATCTACGAGAAAGTCATGGCCGGGATCCAGGCGTTGCTGGCCGCCGAGCAGGACGAGGCCCGGCGGGCCGCGGTCGCCGCCGCGATGGCCACCGGGCTGGAGTACGTCCGCAGCTGCGAGTACGGCCAGAGCACCTCCGCTGATCTCGCTGCCCGAGTTCGCTGCGGCCGATGAGCAGGTGCTCCGCCCGATCAGGTCACTGCTGGGGCTGGGCGAGGCGGAGATCACCGTCAGCGGCGCCGCGCCGCTGCCGCCTGAAGTCGGCGCGTTCTTCGGCGGTCTCGGCATGAAGATCCTGGACGTCTACGGGATGAGCGAGACCACGGGCGCGTTCACCACGAACACGCCGCAGGCGTTCCGGCTGGGCACCGTCGGCATGCCGGTGCCCGGCATGGAAGTCAGGATCGCCGACGACGGCGAGATCCTGGCCCGCGGACCGCTGAACACGCCCGGCTATCTCAACCTGCCCGAGCAGACCGCCGAGCTGATCGACGCCGATGGCTGGGTGCACACCGGGGACATCGGCGTCCATGGACGACGGACGGGTTCGTCTCGGTGGTCGACCGGAAGAAGGAACTGATCATCACCGCAGGCGGCGAGAACGTCTCGCCCGCGGCGGTCGAGAACGTGCTGGTCGCCCACCCGCTGATCGGTCAGGCGCTGGCCTTCGGCGACCGCCGGCCCTACCTGGTCGCGTTGCTGACCCTGGACGGCGAGCGTCGCTCCGGCCTGGGCCAAGGCGCGCGGCATCGAGGCTGCCTCGCTGGCCGAGCTGGCCGAGCCAACCCGGTCGTGCTCGCCGAGGTCGAGCGACGCAGTCGAGGAGGCCAACTCGCAGCTGGCCCGGGTCCAGCAGGTCAAGTACTGGCGGCTGCTGCCGGTGGAGTGGACGCCGAGAGCGAGGAGCTGACGCCCACGTTCAAGCTCAAGCGCCGCGTCGTGCACGCCAAGTACGCCGACGTGATCGACGGGCTGTACAGCGGGACGGCCAGCTGACCCGCGCGGCCGCCGGGTGTGACCGCTGCGGCTAGGCGGCCGGCGACGGCTTGACCGCCCTGGTGGCGAAGTAGCCCGGCAGGAACGCCGCCGTCGGGTCCGCGTGGTGCGGGCACTCGCTGAACCCGGTGATGACGAAACCGGCGGCGAGCTGGCCGCCGATCTGCGCCGTGAGTGAGTGGCTGTACTCCAGCGGCGCGTCCGGGCCGAAGAGACGCTCGCGTTCGGCCTCGCTGAGATGAGTCAGGTCGGAGTAGGGCAGCTGGTGCCGCACGATCAGCTCGCCCCGGTTGTCGCAGGCGTCGGCGTCGAAGATGAAGACATCGGGGTTCATGAAGCCGGCCAGCAGCGTTCCGCCCGGCCGCAGTACCCGGAAGCACTCGCGCCAGACCGGCTCGACCTCCGGGAAGAAGACGTTGGAGACCGGGTTGAAGACCAGGTCGAAGCTGGCGTCGGCGAAGCGACTGAGGTCACGCATGTCGCCCAGCATCGTGGTCAGCTCCAGTTGTCCCGGCTAGCCACCTTCTCGTCCTGCGCGAGCTGGCTGGCGGAGTTGTCCAGCACGGTGACCAGGCCGCCGGCCGCTGCCAGCACCGGGCCCTGCTGCCCGCCGCCGCTGGCCAGGCACAGGATCTCGGTGCCCGCCAGCGGCTCGGGGAACCAGTCGGCCGTGTACCGGTTCGTAGCCGATGAGCACGACCGACCAGTGCCGGCCCGCGCGGCCCTGATCACCTCCGGCCCGACCGGGACCGTCCACTCGTTGCCGGACTCGACCTCGCGATCCCAGGCCGAGGAGTTATGCGCGACGACTGCGTCAGTCTCAGGGTGCACGTCCGGGACGGTACCGGCTGCGGTGCCCTGGCGCAGCCAGTTATCCGGCCGGCGGCCGGAAGATCATGCAGCTGCTGGTCGCGTGGGCGTACAGCTTGCCGTCCGGGCCGGTGAGGCTGGCCTGGGCTAGCGCGGACCGGCCGCCCAGGTGGGTCACGGTGCCCTCGCACCGCATCCGGCCGGTAGCACTGGTTACCGGCCGCAGGAACTTCACCGTCAGGTCCAGGCTGGTGTAGTGCGTCCCGGCGGGCAGCAGGCTCTGCACCGCGCAGCCGCAGGCCGAGTCGCACAACGTCGACAGCACGCCGCCGTGCACCGTCCCGATCGGGTTGTAGTGGAACTCGGCCGGGGTGAACTCGAAGGCGACCAGGCCCGGCTGGACCAGGGCGGGGACGAAGGCCAGCGTGTGCGCCACCGGCGCGCCCGGCAGGCTGCCGTCCAGGATTCCCTGCAGGAACGTGAGGCCGTCCTGCTCGCGTGCGGCGGCCGCGGCGACGGCCGGTTCGGGCCAGCTGTAGCTGCGGCTGCGCACCTGCTCAGGCCTGCCGGTCTGACTAGGCTGCAGGCTGGCGTGCGGCATCGGCTGCTCCTTCGGGGCGGCGGTGGTCAAGGCGGGTCACCGGCGACGCGGGCCCTCGGGCGGCCGCGGCCGGGCCGATGGCGGGCCGGATCACGATCGCGTCGCGGGTCCGTTCCCGCGGCGCGCCGGGCCAACGGCGGCGGGCGATGCCGAGCATCCGGTCGTTGGCGGGCAGCACGTCGAGGACCAGCTGGGTGACGCCGCGGCCAGCCGCGCGCTCGATCAGTGCATCCAGCAGGGTCGTGCCCAGGCCCTGCTGCTGCCAGTCATCGGTGATCACCAGGCCGATATCGGTTGCCAGCGGCCCGGGGCCGGCCGTGTCGGCGGCCATCCCGTGCCCGATGACAGTGCCGTCGCTCTCGGTGACCAGCAGGATGTCGGCCCCGGTCGCGCCGCACAGTGTGCGGAGCAAGCCGGTGCTCGGCGGGGCAACTGACGCGAAGAAGCGGAAGTACTGGCTCAGCGGTGAGAGCCCGCAGACGAACTTCCTGATGCAATCGCAGTCGTCCTGGCCGGCCGGGCGGATCAGGATGCCGTCCTGGCCGGTGTGGTGCGGGCCGAGGTGGCGCTGTCCGGGGCGGGAACGCGAGACCAGAGTCTGTTGCATAGACTCAGCTTGACCGCCCCTTGCTAAGTCTGTCAAGTAGACTTAGCCTAAACGACATGACAAGTTCGTGGGCGGCGCTCGACTACGACACGGCGAACTGCAACATCGCAGCGGCGCTGACAGTCGTCGGCGAGAAGTGGACATTTCTCGTCCTGCGCGAGGCATTCAACGGCGTGCGCAGGTTCGAGGACATGCAGCGGCGGACCGGAGCGCCGCGGCAGGTGCTCAGCAACCGGCTGGCGACCCTGGTCGCCGACGGCATCTTGCGCAAGGCCCCGTATCAGCGAGAAGGCCAGCGCCCGCGCAGCGAGTACCGGCTGACCGACAAGGGTCTCGAGCTGTTTCCGGTCATCGCCGCGCTGCTGGCCTGGGGTGACAAGTACGCGGCCTGGCCGGGCGGCCCGGCGGTCGAACTGACCCACCGTGATTGCGGCGCCCCGGTTTTCCTCCAGCTCACCTGCACCGAAGGGCACGAGCTGGCCTCCGCGCGCGAGGTGACCCCGGTCGCGGGCCCCGGCGCCCGCCGGATCGCCTGAACCGGCACGCCAGCGGATAGTCCGGGCGCGAGACCGGGAGGCTGCGCGCCGATAAGGTCGGGTCTCGGAGGCGTCAGGGTGTCTGGTGGCCCCCCCGGTCTTCAAAACTGGTGGACGGCGCACGGCGTCGTCGGCGGGTTCGATTCCCGTCCGCCTCCGCGACTGGACGCGGCCGTGCCGCGCTAATTCGGTTGCCCGGCGGCCGCCGTGCAGCCCAGCATCTCGGTGTGCAGATAAACGTTGTTGACCCGGCCGACTCCCGCGCGCTGGGTGAGATCAATGAACTCGAGCGCGCGTGCTACCGCGCCGACGGTCGCCGCCGCCCGCCGCCTGCGCTGGCCGAGACCGTCATCGACTGGACCGTCGGCGAGCCCGCTTCGGAGGTCGTTCCGCTGCAGGCCCGCCTGGATGACCGGCTCGCTGGCTGCGCACTGGCTCAGCTGCCGGGCCGCGACAACACCGGGAACGCGTTCGTCAGCGTGTCGGTGCATCCGGATCTGCGCCGGCGGGGCATTGGCACGGCGCTGACCGCGGAGATCCTGGCTCACGTCCGGGAACGTGGCCGGAACGTGGTGATCGGCCGGGCGGTGGCCGGCGGTCCTGGTATGTGCTTCGCGCCGGCGGTCGGCGGGACCCGGCAGCAGGATGCGCTGTTCAATGTGCTCGACCTGGAGCAACTCGACCGGCCGGCGCTGGCGGCCGGGCTGGCCGCGGCCGGTCGCCGGGCGGCCGGGTATGTGCTGACCCGTGTCACCGGGCCAGCCCCGCCGGAACTGCTGCCGGCCCTGGTGGCGATGTATGAGGTGATGAACGATGCGCCGCGGGAGAGCGAGGCGTTCGAGCTCGAGAGCTGGCCGCCGGAGCGGGTGATGCAGGAGGACCAGTGGCGGGCCGAGCGCGGCCAGCTGGCCTACTCGCTGCTGGCCTTCGCCCGCGACTCCGGCCAGGTCGCGGGCATGACCAGGATCGTGGTCAAGACCGACTCGGACCAGGCCGCGCAGCTGGACACGGCGGTGGCCCCGCAGCACCGCGGGCACCGGCTCGGTTACCTGCTCAAGGCGAGCATGCTCGAGTGGCTGCGGGCAGCCGAGCCGCGGCTGCGCTCGGTCGGTACCGCGAACGCGGCCGACAACGAGCACATGCTGGCCATCAATACCGAACTCGGCTTCGCGGCAGCGGAGCGCTGGACATATTTCCAGCGCGCCCTGTGCCGCTGCTAGCTGGTCTGCGGTGGCGGGTACTGGCCGGTGGTGGTCTCCTGGAACGGTGACGGCGCGTCCGGGAACGGCGGCGCGGCGGCCGACTGGCCCGGTACCGGGAACGAACCGGAGGCGGACTTGTAGACGTCCGGGCTGGTCTGGAACTGGTCGG
>CAVQMG010000026.1:0-56168 GCA_963713585.1 uncultured Actinomycetota bacterium
TGTATCACCTGGAGCTCGGCGAGATCGAGGAGGCGCTAGCCCGTTACGACGGCGCGATCCGGGCCAGCCGGTCACTGGAGTGGCTGGACCTCGTCGACGCGGCGGCGATGCTGTGGCGGCTGGCTCTGTACGGCGCCGATATCAGCGACCGGGCTGCGGCGCTGGCCGACGATATCGCGCCGCTGCTGGAGGACGCGCCCGTCTACCTCTTCAACGACTGGCACGCCGTCATGGCCTTCGGGCTGGATGGCCGCCATGACCGCAATCAGCGCGTGCTGGCCGACAACCAGCGACTGCCGGCCGGGACCAACCGGGCCAACGCCGAGCAGGCCGGGCTGGCGCTGCTGCAAGGGTTCGCCGCGTTCGCTGCCGGGCGCTACGCGGAGGCTCTCGACGTCATGATCGACATCCGGCAGCGGGCCAGCGTGGTCGGGGGCAGTCACGCGCAGCGCGATGTCATCGACCTCACGCTGATCGCCGCGGCGGCACAGGCAGGCGACCAGGGCCTGGCCCGGGCCCTGGCCGGCGAGCGGACCGCCCGCAAGCCGACCGCGGCCGCTGCCACCCGGAGCTGCTGGCCGCGAATAGCTGAACGGCGCGCCGGCTAGCAGGCCAGCCCAGACACGAAGCGATGACGCATCGTGCCGATGCGCTCGATCCGGCTCTCCAGGACGTCGCCGTCGGCGAGCCACACCGGGGGCGTCCGGCCCAGGCCGACGCCGGGCGGGGTGCCGGTGAAGATGACGTCGCCCGGCAGCAGCGTGATCGACTGCGAGAGCCTGGAGATCAGCGCCGGGACCGAGAAGATCATCTGGCTGGTGCGGCCTGACTGGACCCGCTCTCCGTTGATCGAGCAGCTCAGCTCCAGGTCACCGGGGTCGCCGAACTCATCGGGGGTGACGGCCACGGCCCGAGCGGGCCGAAGCCGGGCAGGGATTACCCAGGCTGAACTGCGGCGGGGTGGCTGCCAGCTGCAGGCGCCGCTCGGAGATGTCCTGCCCGGCGCAATAGCCCGCGAGGTAAGAAAGCGCCACATCGGCCGGGACCCGCTCGGCGCGCCGCCCGATGACCGCGACGAGCTCTATTTCCCAGTCGGTGTGCCCGCCGGGCGGCAGCGCGATGTCGCCATAGGGCCCGGTCAGGCAGCTCACGAATTTCGTGAAGACAGGCGGCTCGGTCTCGGGCGCGTCAAACCCGGTCTCCCGGGCGTGCTCGCGATAGTTCAGGCCAATGGCCAGCACCTGCCTGGGCTGCGGAACCGGCGGCCCGAGTTGCGTTAGCTCGGCCAATGGCCAGTCGGCCGCGGGCGCGTCGGCGGCCCAGGCGACGAACTGCGGCCAGTCGTCATAGACGGCCTGCGGATCGGGCCCGAAGCGTCCCGCGCTGGCGCGCTCGACATCGAGCGCCGTCTCACATCCCGGCGCGCCTTCGATGATCACGAGCCGCCCGGCCAGATTTGCTACCCGCACCTTGCTCCTTGTCGCTGACTTAGCTGGATCCCGGCCGGGCCAGCTGCCGCGACAGCGCCGCGGCATGCCTGGTCAGGGACTGCACGAGCCGGTCGCGCTGCTCGTCCTCGCCGATCATCCGGGCGCTCGGGATGGAGCAGCTCATCGCGGCGACGGGGGCGCTGTCCTGGGCGCTGACGGGCACGGCCACGCAGTAGACCCCGGGCGTGTACTCCCCTTCGTCCTCGCCGTACCCCTGGCCGCGGATCTCGGCCAGGCGCTGTTCGAGCTCGTCCAGGCCGGGTAATGGTTCGCTCGGTGAAGCGCGTGAACGTCGCCCCGGCCATCCGCCTGCGCAGCTCGGCAGGCTCGAGCCCGGCCAGCAGCACCTTGCCAAGCCCGGTCGCGTAGGCGGGCAGCCGCGAGCCAACGTGCGACACCAGTCGCAACGGATGGTCGGCCTCGACCTTGGCGATGTAGACGTTGTCGATGCCGTCGAGCACGGCCAGTTGCACGGTCTCGTTCAGCTCGTCCCGGGCCGCGGTGAGGTGGGTACGGGAGAGCTGCGCGAGGCTGTCGAGGTAGACGAAGTTCTGCGCGACCTGCCAGACGCGCATTCCGAGCCGGTACTGCCGGCTCGACTCGTCCAGGTAGATCCAGCCGCGATCAGTCAGCGTCATCAGCAGTGAGTGCAGGCTGCTCTTGGGCAGCTTCAGCTGCTCGCCGAGCACCGGGAAGGACGCCCCGCCTGGCCGGCTGAGCCAGGAATTCGACGACGTCCAGCACGCGGCGGGCCGACTTCACTCCGGCTGCCGCCGACAGTGCCTGGACGTCGTCCGTGCTGGTCTTCATCGCTCGCACCTGCCGCTGCGGCAGCGCCGAGGCCGGGAACCGCTCCGCGTTCGCCGGATCGTGCAGCGCGATGACCTGGTCACAATCACGCCGGTACCGCTGGATGACCCGCCGGCACAAGGCCGCGTCCTCTGCGATCCCGATCGGACGGCCTTCCGCCACGTTCCGGTTGAGGAAAGCGGTCTCAAGCACGCCGGTCACACCCTCCCTCGTCCTGATGCGCAAGCCCGCGGAGCCGGGGTGATGGCCCCCGGTAGTCTCGAACTCGATCCCTGGCACGATGACGGTCGGCTCGTCCACACAGTGCAGCCGGCCCTCGATGGCGAACTGCCGGACCGATGACCAGGCCCGCCTCGGTGAAGTAGTGCTCGCTGGCCGGGTGGCCCGGAGGGTCGGCCAGCATCTCATGTATGCCCGCGCGGGACAGGTAGACCTGAGCCCGCGGCAGGACGGCGGCTTCAAGGCCGCCTGTGTGGTAGGTGATCGTCTGCGTGATCGCGACGAAGTCGACATCGTCCCCGGCGATGCCGTACTCGTCCAGTACCTGCGGGAGCGTTCGCACGCCGGTGAAGGTGTGACGTTCGTCGAGCGCGCGGTTCGCCTCGTCGAGCCGGGCGCGTGTCGCCGGGTCGAGCGGCAGGCCGGTGTCGATCAGTCCGAGGCTCGCGCCGTCGGTCACCACCCACACATAGAACGCGAGGTCGTAGAACTCCTGGTCGTTGACCCCGAAGAAGGCCTCCCAGCCGGGAGCCGGCAGCGTCGCAACCGGGATGGCGTGCAGGCTGTAGACGGGCGCGGTCATGACGGCCCGCCGCAGATCTGCTGCAGCCGGGCTCGCGACCTGCTGGCCCTCGCCCTTGTTCAGCCCCATCGGGTTGACGACGAGGATGTCGCGCCAGGCCTGATCCTCGCCGACGTGGATGCGGGGCTCGCCGGCCTCCAGCGCCCGGATCACCGTGTCAGCGGAGAGCCCCGACCCGCCGATGTCGACGTGCAGCTCGGGCACGCAAGAGCCGGTCGTTGTGCACGCGGCGGACGATGAGCCGCTGATCGCCGGCCAGCCCGCCCTCGATCGCGGTCAGCTCGGCGTCGTAGCCCGCCTCATACCGCTGCGGGTCGGCGATGTAGTCCGTCACTGCCGCCAGCAGCCCGGCGATCTGCTCGCGTCCTACCTTCATGCCGCGCCCGATGCCGTGGCGGCCGTACCGCGGCGCGATGCCGGTGACTTCAGATGGCGCCCACGTCTGCTCGCGGATGTCCATGTCGAGATGATGCACGGCGACGGCCCGGATCAGCTCAGGGCGCCCGCACAGCAAGCCCGCCGTGTGCGGCCCCCGGAATCCCTTGCCGCCCGACGCCACCACCAGGCTGGCGCCGGCGGCGAACATCTCCTGCAGTCGGCTCACCGGCGGGACATCCACCGCTCCGTCGACGATCACCGGGATACCCGCGGCGCCGGCCAGCCGGGCGACCACGTCCAGGCTCAGCAGGTCGTGCCTGGGCGCGGGCCGCCACAGGACTGCCGCCACCGTCTCGTCGAGCTCGCGGGCCAGCTCGTCCTGCCGGGTTGACCCGCCGAAGCCGATCTCCGTCAGCGTGACGCCGGCCGAGGTCAGCGCGTGGTCGTACGGATCGCGATGGCCCTGCTGGACCAGCACGCGCCGGCGCGGAGACAGGATCCGCGGCAGCGCGTCGGCCTGCGCGAGGTCCTCGCCGGCGACGCAGACGGCGGTGGCCAGCGTCAGGGCAGCCGACGCGCCCGAGGTGACATAGACCGCCGGCACGCCGAGGAGCTCAGCTAGCCGCTGCCCGGCGGCCTCCTGCAGTTCGTCCAGGCGGACGTTGCGTTCCCCCGCCGCCCGCATCGCGGCGAGGACACCGTCGGATAGCGGCAGGCCGCCGAGCCTGCTGGCCGGGCCGACCGCGTTGATGACCGGCCGGATGCCCAGGTCCGCGGCAATATCCATAGCTCTCCCCTTTTCCTTAGTCCGGGTGCGACGAGGCACCGGGCCGGGACCGGGCGTCGAAAACGACGCTGCCGCCCTGAACGGTCAGTTCCACTCCGATGGCCGAATGGCCGCTGAACCGGTTGCCCTGCGGGTCGGTGAAGTGTGTGTCCTGGTCGAGAATCCTGATGGCGGTGACGTCGCCGGCCCCGCCGGGCACCAGGCGGCCGACGCCCAGGTGCTCGAGCCCGGCCGCGCGGGCGGGCGCCAGCGTGACCCGCGCGAGGACGCCGGGCAGGGACAAGCCCAGGGCCAGGAACTTGGCCGCGACATCCGGCAGCCCGATCGCGCTGCTCAGTGAGTACGCGTGCAGGTCGGTACTGATCGTGTCGGGCGGGAAGCCAGCCCGGATCGCGTCCCCGGCGACAGTGGCGTCGAAGCCGGACATGCCGTGGCCGACGTCGAAGAGCACGCCGCGCTCGCGAGCGGCCAGTGCCGCGGTCAGCACCTGCCCGTCGCTGGCCAGCCGCGGTTCGGCGAGTGCCGTGAACGAGTGCGTCACGATGTCTCCGGCCCGCAGCACGGCGAGCACCTCGGGCAGCGGCAGCCCCGGCGGCCCGATGTGGACCATCAGCGGCAGGCCCGTCTGGTCGGCCACGGCGCGGGCCCGGCGCAGCGCCTCGGCCACGTTGTCGCCGCCGACGTCAGCCGACGCGCGCACTTTGATGCCGATGATCTGGCCGGGGTATTCGCGGACGCAGGCGATCGCCGCTGCCTCGTCCGCGTAGCTCAGCGTGCGCAGCTCCCCCGCCAGCAGGATGCTGGTAGTGCCGATCGAGGCGATGTTCAGGAAACTGAGAATCCGCGGCCCGGGCCTGCTGAGCGGGCCCGCCGCGAACGCGCCGAACAGGTGGGCGCCGGCGCTGCCAGTATCGATCATGGTCGTGACCCCGGACGGCGGACCGTGCTGGGCGGCGTCCACGCCCAGGTCCTGGCCGAGGAAGACGTGGGTGTGCAGGTCCACCCATCCCGGCGTGAGCAGCAGGCCGTGCACGTCGACGATCTGCCCGCCGTCGTCCGGCAGATCAGGGCTGATCACGTCGACCGCTGCGCCGCGGAGCCGGACATCTGCCGGGGTCACGGACCCGTCGGCGGGGTCGAAGACGGCGCCACCGCGCAGGGTCAGCGTCGCGTCGCTCACCGGGCTGCCACCGGCACCGTCCGGCCCGAGCTGGCCGAGCTCGCGGCCGCGCGGGCGCATCTCAGCGCTTGCCGGCCGTCGGCGATCGTCGCCGTGGCGGCCGTGCCGCGCTCGGCCGCGTCGGCGAACTCGGCAAGTTCCCGGCCCAGCCAGTCATCGCCGTCATGGTTCTCGGTGATCACGCCGTCGGCCGTGCTCACGGTCAGGCACCGGTCGTCGGTGATTACCATCTGCCCGCGGGTCCCCTGCAGCACGAACAGCGCCCGGACCGGCGCTGGGTGGCTCACGCCGAAGGTTAGCGCGATCGCCGCCACCGCGCCGCCGTCAAGGCCGGCCGTGATGTAGGCCGCGTTCTCGGCACCAGACGGCAGTGTCGCGACCCGGCAGCTGACATCGCGGACATCGCGGCCCAGCAGCCAGGCGATCCGGTCGAAGCAGTGATGGGACTGCAGCTGCAGCACGCCGCCGCCGCTGCCGGTATCCCAGTACCAGCCGGGGGTGCTGTCCGCCGCCTCGGCGATCACGTCGGTGACGGCGACCGGTGCGCCGATCTGGCCGGCGGCCACCAGCGCGCGAGCCCGCTGCCACTCGGCCCGGAACCGGTAGCTGAACCCCACCATCCAGGTCGTGCCGCTGTCGCGCACCGCCGCCTCGATCAGCTGCGCCTCGGCGTCGGTGTTGCAAAGCGGCTTGTCGATGAGGCCGTCGACGCCCGCCGCTGTGGCCTGCAGGCAGGCCGGCAGGTGCAGATGGTGCGGCAGGCCGAGGTAGACCGCGTCGGCCAGGTCCGCCGCCAGCAGTTCCCCGGCGTCACCGAACGCCGCCGCACCCGCCTCGTCCGCGACCGAGGTGGCCCGGCGCAGGTCAGTATCGGCCACCGCGGTCACGTCGTACCGGTCGAGCGCGCTGGCGGTCCGCGCCACGTGCTGGCCCATGATCCCGGCGCCGAGGATGCCGAGGCGTATCGGTGGCATCAGGTCACATGCCCAGCAGCTCGCCGCCGTCGACGACGAGGTCGGCCATCTGGATATGCGAGCTCGCCGGCGACAGCAGGAACGTGACCGCCGCGGCGACGTCAGCCGACAGCGCGACCCGGCCATCGGGCACCCGCGGCCGCAGCGCGTCGAGGCTGCCCAGGGCCAGGTCGTCAATGGTGGCGTGATCACTGGCCAGCTGGCGCATCATCTCGGTGTCGGTCGGGCCGGGCGAGACCGTGTTGATGCGCACGCCCTGCCCGGCCACTTCCATCGCGAGCACCCGCAGTGCCTGCCGGAGCCCGGCCTTGGAGGCAGAGTAGGCAGCCTGCCGCATCCGCGGCATCCGGGCGGCGACGGAGGCCACCGCGACCAGGGCACCGCCGCCCGCGGCGGCCATCGTGACCGCGTACAGCTGCGCGGCGTGAAAGCAGCCGACGGTGTTGACCCGCAGCACTTCCTCGAACTCCGACGTCGAGGTGACCGTGGCCGAGGAGGCCCGGAAGATGCCCGCCGCGATCGCGACCCGGTCGGCGTCGGCCGTCGCCGCCACCAGGGCTTCGACGGACGAATCCCGGCCCAGGTCAACGGCGATCGCCGTGGCGTCCACGCCGTCGCTGACCAGGCCCGCGGCGACGCGCCGGGCCCCGTCGGCGTCGACGTCGGCGACGACGATGCGGCGCTTGGGATCGGACCGGGCGGCGTCCTCGGCAATGGCCTGGCCGATGCCGCCTGCGGCTCCGATGACGACAGTGGTGGTCATGATGGTGTCTCTCCAGGATGGGTGAAGGCGAATGCTGTGGCAGGGTTCGTCACGGTCATCTGGTGGATGTCGGCTTCGGACACGCCGCGCTCGCGCAGCATCGGCAGGAAGTTCTCGATCACGTTGGCGTAGCCCGGGCCGCCGTACTCCGCGAGCTGGCCGAGCTCGCAGATGTCGTTGGAGAGCATGACCTGTCCGGCCAGCCCTTCAGCGCACAGCCCGGCTACGTTGTCGGCCCGGAATTCCAGCGGCGCGTAGCCCTGGACGAAGGCGAGGTTGTCGATATTGAGCCAGGCACCGCGCTCGGCGATCGGCAGCCACCAGTGCACCCCGCGCCGGTCGCCGAGGTGCGAGATCACCACGCGCCGGGCGGCAACCCCTTCCTCGGCCAGCAGGTCGAGCTGCTCGAGGGCCAGCTCACCCCAGTGGGTGGTATGGGTCAGGATGGGGCAGCCCGTGCGGCGGTGCGCGCGTGCCGCCGCCCGGAACACCCGTTCGGTCGCGGGCGTGATGTGGCCGCGCTCGGTCCCGATCTCGCCGATGAAACCGGGCCGCACGCCGGTGTCGCCGACCCCGCCGGTGATCTCCGCCACCAGGCGGTCGGCCAGCGCATCGGGCATCTCCTCGGCAATGTAGGCGGGATACACCATTTCCCGGTACCAGCCGGCGCCCATGACGATGTTGATCCCGGCGGCCCGGCTGATCCGGGCGAGCGCTTCGGGGTTGCGCCCGATGCCGATGTTGGTGGGGTCGCAGATCGTCTTCCCGCCGGCCGCCGCGTACCGCTGAGCTTCCTCGGTCGCGATGGCCTCGTCGTCGACGATCGCCTCGTACAGCTGTCGGAATCCCCAGCCGTCGCTGAGCAGGTGATCGTGGCTCAACGTCACGCCCAGCTCGGCCGGGCTGACCGGGCCCAGCACCGTCATGACCTGACCCGCCCAGTCGATGGCACTCACCCGTGCTGACCCTTCTGCTGTCGTGCGGCCGACTCGAACCGCGGCGTCGGGTGGGCCGCGACCAGGTCGATGGTGTATTTGTGCTGGGGCGACTCGAAGACGGAGCGGGTCGGGCCGGTCTCGACGATGGCTCCGGCGTGCATGATGGCCACCCGGTCGGCGATCGAGGCAAGGACCGGCAGCTGGTGCGAGACGAAGATGAGCGAGACGCCCAGCTCGTCCCTCAGGTCGAGGAACAGGTTGACGATCTCGGTCTGGATTGACACATCGAGCGCGCTCACCGCCTCGTCCGCGATGATGATCTCCGGCCCGGTGGCCAGGGCGCGCGCGATGGCGATCCGCTGACGCTGGCCGCCGGACAGCTCACGCGGCCGCCGGGAGGCGTAGGAGCGGGGCAGCTTGACCAGGTCGAGCTGCTGCGCGACGAAGTCCTGGGGCCGCGCGCCGCCCAGACGGTGGTGCACCCGGCCTGCTTCCAGGATGGCGCTGCCGACGGACATCCGCGGGTTGAGCGAGGCGTACGGGTCCTGGAACACCATCTGGATCCGGCGGCGCACGTCGCGCAGCCCGGCGCTGCCGAGGCTGCGAACGTCCAGGCCGTCGAAGAGGATCTGCCCGGCGTCCGGCTCCACCAGCCGGGTGATGCACCGCGCGGTCGTCGACTTGCCGCTGCCCGACTCGCCGGCGATGCCGAGCACCTCGCCCCGGCCGAGGTAGAAGGAGATGTCGTCGACCGCGGTCTGGACTCGCGCCGGGGTGCCGCGCAGCCGCTGGCCCAGTCGCCGGCGCTGAGTGAACCTCTTGACCAGCCCGGTGACGGTGAGGACGTGGCCAGGAGCCGGGGCGGTCATGCTGCCCCGCCGTCGGCCAGTTGCAAGCTGGCCGGGGTGACGAACGGACACGCGCTGGCCCGGCTCGCGGAGATGGCCTGCAGGGACATGTCGGTGGTCCGGCATTCCGGCCGGGCGAAGGCGCACCGGGGCTCGAACGGGCAGCCGCCGCCGTACTCGACGGTGCCGAGCGGCGGGCCACCGATCCCCCGGCGGCGCACGCCCGGCTCGGGGTGCAGGACGGGGACCGCGTCGATCAGCGCGCGCGTATAGGGATGCACGGGCGCGGTGTACACCTCCTCGAGCGTGCCGCTCTCCACCACGAAGCCGCCGTAGACCACCACGACCCGGTCGCACATCTCGGCGATGACGCCGAAGTCGTGTGAGACCAGCAGCACGGACATGTCCCGGTCCTGCCGCAGCCGTCTGAGCAGGGCCAGCACCTGACCCTGCGTCGACACGTCCAGCGCGGTTGTCGGCTCGTCGGCGATGAGCAGTTTCGGGTCGGCGGCCAGCGCCAGCGCGATCATCACGCGCTGGCGCTGGCCGCCCGACAGCTCGTGCGGGTAGGCCTCCAGCCGCGCCGCCGGATCCGGGATCTCCACCTGCGTCAGCAGGTCGATGGCGCGGTCACGCGCGGCCGGCGCCGGCAGCCCGGCGTTCAGGTGCAGCGTTTCGGTGAGCTGCCGTCCGATGCGCAGGGTCGGATTCAGCGACGAGAAAGGATCCTGGAAGATCATCCCGACGTCGTGGGCGCGCAGTGAGCGCAGCTCCCGGCGGCTGAGCGTGAGCACGTCCCGGCCGTCGAACCGGACGGCGCCGCCGGTGATCTGGCCGCCGCGCGGGACGATCCGCAGTGCCGCCCGGCAGGTCAGGCTCTTGCCGGAGCCAGACTCGCCGATCAGGCCCACGACCTCGCTGCGGCCGACGGTCAGGCTGATGTCGTGCACCGCGACGTGGCCGCCGAAGCCGATACGCAGGTGTTCCACATCCAGGACAGGGGCGGCGACTCCGGCCGGCGTGCTGCTCATCATCATCGGGCCGTCACCGCGTATTCGCTCCCGGTGAGGCCGTCGCCGATCAGCCCGACGCCGATCCCGAGGGCGGCCAGCACTACCGCCGGCAGCGTGGAGATCCACCATGCCGTCAGCAGGTACGGCTGGCCGCTGGCGATGATCGAGCCGAGCTCCGCGGTCGGCGGCTGCGCGCCGAAACCGAGGTAGGACATGGCGGCGATGGCGACCAGGTTCGAGACCAGGTCGATGGTTGCGTACGTCAGGCCGGGCTGGACTGCGTTCGGCAGCACGTGCCGCCAGATGATCCGCGGTGTCCGGTAGCCGAGAGCACGGGAGGCGAGGATAAATTCCTGTTCCCGCAGCGCCAGCATCTCGGCCCGGGCGATGCGCGCGTACACCGACCAGTCGACCAGCACGATGCCCAGGCAGACCCCGAAGAGCCCTACCCCGGTCACTGCGACGACCGCCAGCACGATCACCAGGAACGGCAAGGCGATCGCAGTGTCGACGACCCGGGAGATGCCGATGTCCAGCCACCGGCCGAAGTACCCGGCGATGGTGCCGACCACGGTGCCGAACGCCACGCTGATGGCGGTTACGACGATCACCACCGCCAGGTCGACCCGCGTGCCGTACAGCACCCGGGAAAACACGTCCCGGCCGACGTAGTCAGTGCCCATCCAGTGCGCGGCTGACGGCCCGGTCAGGCTCGCGAGGAGGTCGGGCTGGTTGGGGTTGTACGGCGCGATCACCGGGGCGAGCAGCGCCGCCAGCGCGATGACCGCCACGATGCCGGCGCCCACCTGACTCTCGCGCGGCATCCGCCGGATCCAGGCCAGCCGGCGGGACACGCCGGACACGCCGGGCAGTCGCTTGGGCAAGGTCAGCTCAGCCACGCTCGACCGCCTGACGAACCCGCGGGTCGACGGTGGCCTGGAAGATGTCGGCCGCGAGCCCGACCACGATGACCACGGCCCCGGCCAGGACCGTAATGGCCTGGATGACTGGGTAGTCGCGGTTCTGGACCGCCTGGATGAGCAGCGAGCCCACGCCCGGGATCTGGAAGACCTGCTCCAGGACTGCGGTGCCGCTGACCAGCGCGCCGATGGTGACGGCCAGCACGGAGATGGTGGGCATCGCCGCATTCCGCAGGACGTGCCGCAGCAGGATCCGGCTCATGCTCAGGCCGCGGGTGGTCACCGCCTCGACGTACTCCGAGGCGAGCACCTTCCGCATGGACGCGCGCAGCGTGCGCACGACGACGGCGAGCAGCGACAACCCGAGGGCGAACGCAGGCAGTGTCAGCGACTGCAGATGGCCGGTGAACCCAGAGCCGTAACCGGAGACCGGGAAGATCCCGAGCTTGAGGCCGAAGACCAGGGCGAGGACCAGGCCGAGCCAGAAGGCCGGCAACGTGTACGTGGTGGTGGCCAGGATCCGGATCTGCAGGTCGGCCGCCTTGCCCGCGCGTACCGCGGCGACCATCGCGAGCGGGACGCCGATCACGACTGCCACCAGCAGTCCGTAGACGATCAGTGTCGCGCTGGGTACGAGCCGGCCGGAGATCAGCGACGAGATGGGCTGGTTGAAGGTATAGGAGTAGCCCAGGTGGCCGGTGAACGTGTGACCGAGGAACGACCCGAGCTGGTCGAGGATCGGGCGGTTCAGGCCGAGACGGTCGCGAACCAGCTGCTGATAGCTGGGCGAGATCTTGGCGCCGAGCATGGTGCGCACCGGGTCGCCGGGGACCAGCTGCATCAGCAGGAAGGCGAAGACGGCGAGCCCGACCAGCTGCACGATGCTCAGGGCCAGGCGCCGCAGGATGTAACCGGTCATGACCGGTCACATCCCGCGGCCTTGGTGATTAGTGAGATAGCCACGTGTCGGTCAGCGACTCGTAGCCGATGGGGGTGAGGTAGTTGGCGCAGACACTGGACTGCAGGCCTTCCAGGAAGGGCAGGTCGAGCACGTTGAGCGCCGGCTGCTGGGCCTGCATGGCCGCCTGGATCGTCGGCCACAGGGTCGCGCGCTGACTGACGGGCCCGTGGTCGAGCTGGTTGACCATCGAGGCGATCGACGGGTCACTCCACCACGAGTAGAAGCCGTGCGTAGCGCTCGGCAGCGCGTACAGGCTGCCGAACTCGTCCGGGATCACCACATCGCTGACCGCCAGGGCATACGGCATGATCATGTCGTAGGTGCCGCCGGTGAAGTCCTTGCTCAGCGTGGCCTGGTCCTCGGCGCGGAGCGTCACCTTGACGCCGAGCTGTCCCCACTCCTGCTGCAGGATCAGCGCGAGGCTGCTGAACTCCGGGTTGCCGCTCGGGTACTCCAGCGTCGCCGCGAAACCCTTGGCGACGCCGCCCTTGCTCATGAGCTGCTTCGCCTTGGTCAGGCTGTAGACGTCCGCCGGGACCTGACTGTCAGCCGCGTCGTACTCCAGATGCGGCAGCACGCTGTTGGGCACGGTGGCCAGGCCGGCGTAGATCTTCTGGTTGATCGCGCCGCGGTCAATCGCATCCGAGAGCGCCTGGCGGACGTTCACGTTGCTGTACGGCGCCTTGCTGTTGTTGAGCGACAGCAGGATCCAGGACGGGATCGTGTACGGAGCCACTACCAGGTTCTTATGCGCTCGCAGCGACGACACCTGGTCGAACGGCACCGAGTCGATCACCTGTGCCTGCCCGTTCTCCAGGTCCAGCAGCCGGGTGTCGTCGTCGGTGACGAAGTTGAAGATCACCTTGTCCAGCAGCGGATGCCCGGACTCCCAGTACTTGGCGTTCTTGGTGAAGGTGATCGCCGAGCCCTTGACCCACGACTGCAGGACATAGGGTCCCGAGCCGATCGGGCTGTTCCAGAAGCTCTGGCCCTGGGACTTGGCCAGGGCGGCCGGGTAGATAGCCGCGGGCGGCATCGCCAGGTAGTACAGGAACCCGCCGACCGGCTGGGACAGGTTGACCCGCACGTCGGAGGAGTCCACGACTGTCGTCGACTGGTATCCGCCGCTGAACGACGACGCGTACTCGTCCAGCTTCGGGTTGGCCCAGTTGTCCAGCGCGTTCTTGACGTCTGCGGCGGTCACCGGCTGACCGTTGGAAAAGGTCAGGCCGCTGCGGATATGGAAGGTGTAGGACTTGCCGTCGGATGCGACCGTCCATTTGTCGGCGATGGCCGGAACGACGTTCATGGTCTTGCCGGTCGGGTCCAGCCGCACGAGCCCCTGCATGACCAGGCTCTGAGCCTCACCGTCACCGAAGCCGCCGGGCGTGTTGTAGGGATCCAGCGACAGGGTCTGGTTCTGCACGGCGAACGTGAGCGTGCCGCCCGCCGTCGGCGTGCCCTTGCACGCGGCCGTCGCGGCGGCAGTCGGTGGTGCGGAGGCGGCATTGCCGCTCGTGCCGCTGCCCGAACTGCAGGCGGCGAGTGACACCGATACGAGCGCGGCTGCGGATAGCGCCGCCGCCTGAGCTGAGCGATTCCTCACGGGCACTCCTGGTGAAGTGTTGTCTGCACACGTCAGACAGTTCACATATATGAACCCAAGTTCTGAGTGCAAGGGGTATAACACACTTTCGACAGGGCACGCAAGCATCGAAACATGTGATCATGAGACCTATTTGGGTAGATTCCTACGAATCTCAGCCTTATGGCCGGACTGAGCACCGTGAGAATGCCGGCCACGGCGGTCAGTTGACCCGATCTTGATCCACATGCTATGGAATCTCATACAGCGGAACAAGAGTTCATATATGAGAACTACGGGACTTGCCGAATGGAATACCGCCGTCTTGGCCCCAGCGGAATGCTTGTCAGTGAAATCGCCTACGGCAACTGGGTGCCGTATGGCGAGGCCGACCCGGACACGGCGCAGGCCTGTGTCCGCGCCGCACTCGAGGCCGGCATCACTACGTTTGACACAGCCGACGGATATTCGGCGGGCCAGGCCGAAATTCTTCTCGGTTCCGCGCTCAAGGGAGAACGCCGCGAGGCGCTTGAGATCTGCACCAAGGTGTATTTCCCGACTGGCCCCGGGCCGAATGACAAGGGGCTTTCCCGCAAGCACCTGCAGGAGTCCATCGAGGGCTCATTGCGTCGCCTGCAAGTGGATTATGTGGACGTCTATCAGGCGCATCGTTACGACTACCAGACACCGCTCTGGGAGACCATGGAAGCTTTCGCCGACATCGTTCATGCGGGCAAGGCTCACTACATCGGCGTATCTGAGTGGAAGGCCGGGGAAATCCGCGCGGCGGCCGCCATGGCCAGGGATCTCAACATCACCGTGGTCTCCCATCAGCCGCAGTACTCGATGTTGTGGCGGGTAATGGAGAAAGAAGTCCAGCCCGCGTGCGAAGCACTAGGCATTACCCAGATCGTGTACTCGCCGCTGGCGCAGGGCGTTCTGACGGGCAAGTACTTTCGGGGACAGTCCCCGCATCCAGGAACCCGCGCCGCCCATGGCGAGGAGGCAGGCGCGAATTCGATTGCGCCGGCCGTCCGGCAGCAGGCACACCGGGTCGGCCGGGGCGGCATCTCGAGCTGGATGTCGCCGGACCTGCTGGACCGAGTCCAGCTGCTCCGGCCGCTGGCCGACCAGGCTGGCTTGTCACTTGCCCAGATGGCGCTCGCCTGGGTGCTTGCCAACCCGAACGTTTCCGCGGCGATCGTCGGTGGCTCGCGGCCTGAGCAAGTGCGCCAGAACGCGATGGCGTCCGGCATCAAGCTCGACAGCGATCTGCTCGCTCGCATCGACCAGATTGTCGAGCCGGTCGTGGAACGGGACCCCGACCGGGTGCCCGTCTACGTCGTCCGCCCATGACAACGTCTCCGGAATCGGGACTCAGCACGGAAGGTGCGGTTAATGGCTGGAGTGGCAGTGATCGGGCTCGGCGTCTACGGCGAGATTCATGCTCGCGTGTACGCGTCGACGCCGGGCGTTGAGCTCATCGGCGTCTGCGACGTGCGGCCCGAGCGCGCTGAGTCGATGGCCAGCAGGCTGGGCTGCGCGGCCTACACCGACGTTCATGCCCTGCTCCGCGACCCGGCGGTCCAGGCTGTGTCAGTGGCGCTGCCGGATCACCTCCATCACGACGTTGGCACCGCCGTGCTTCGGGCCGGCAAGCACGCGCTGATCGAGAAGCCGCTCGCGACGGACGAGGGCCAGTGCCTGGAGTTGATCCGGGCGGCGCAGGACAACGACGTCTACCTGATGACTGACTTCGCCCAGCGGTGGAGCCCGCACATTCAGCAGGCCAGGAATGCCGTCGCCGCGGACCGGCTCGGACCGGTCCAGCTCGTCACCTACCGGGCCAGCGACACGATGTACGTACCGACCACGATGCTGTCCTGGGCCGGCAATTCGTCCGCGGCCTGGTTTCTGGGCAGCCACTGCCTGGACAACCTGCTGTGGATCTTCAATGCGCGGTCGGCCTACGCAGGCGGATCTGGCGACACCATCACGCGGCTGCGGACGATCCGGCGAGACCGCGTGCTCGCCGCCATGGGATACCCGACGGCCGACTTCTATCTGACCACCATCGAGTGGGCCTCGGGCATGGTGACCCAGCTCGAGAACTGCTGGATCCTGCCCGAGTGCGGGCCGAGCGTTGCTGATCTGAAGATGCAGTTCGTCGGCTCGAAAGGGAGCCTGACGGTGGACGGTACCCATCACCGGATGGTCGAGCTGCAGACCGACAAGGCCGAGTACCCCGACACCACCGCCGCGATCGACATCTTCGGCGTTCCGTCCGGATTCGCGACCGAGAGCATCAGGCACTTCGCCGCCGCTGTCGGCGCTGGTGAACCGCCGCGGGTGGACGGAGTGGACGGGCTCGCGGTGACGCGGTTGATCCAGGCGATGGAAACGTCGGCGGCGGAGAACCTTCCTGTCGACATCAGCTGGAACCCCTTCGCCGTGTAGTCGCCAGACCTGTCAGGTTTGCCAAACAGAAAGAAGCGATGTGACGAAGAACCGGTCAGGACAGGTCATGACGGTCACCGGACCGAAGGATCCGGGCGAGCTTGGTATCACGCACAGTCATGAGCACGTCTTCTGGGATTACTTCCAGATGATCCGCAGCTACGACGTGATCTTCGACGACGAGGTGGTGGCCACCCGCGAGGTAGGCCTGTTCAAGGCGGCCGGCGGCGGCACTCTGGTGGACTGCACCAACGAGGGGATCGGCCCGAAGCCGGAGGCACTGCGGCGGGTGTCGGAGGCGACCGGGGTGAACATCGTTCTCGGCTGCGGCTGGTACCGCAAGCCCGTGTACACCGACGACGTCTACCGCAAGACGTCGCATGAGCTGTCGGAGATCCTCATCGCGCAGCTGACTGAGGGCTTCGGCGCCACCGGGGTGCGGGCCGGCTTCATCGGTGAGATCGGGACCGAGCGCGGCAACGTCCGGGCGAGCGAGGAACGGGTCTTCCTCGCCGCAGCCAGGGCCAGCGTCCGGACCGGAGCGGCGATCGTCACTCACACCACCCATTTCGGTGAGCTTGCGCTCGACCAGATCGACATCCTGGAGCGGGCCGGAGTCATCCCGGACCGGATCGTGATCAGCCATCTCGGTGACCTGGAGGACACCAGCCGGATCCTGGCCATCGCGCGTCGCGGTGTCTACCTGAGCATCGACAACATCGGCTACACCGGCGACGGCTATCCGAATGACGACATCCGGCTGGCCAATGTCCTCGCCCTGCTGGAGGCAGGCTATGGCGACCGGGTCGTCCTCGGCACGGACATCGGCACCCGCTCGGCGCTGAAGTCCTACGGCGGCCGGGGATACGCGTGGCTGATCGAGAACTTCATCCCGGCGATGCGCAAGGCCGGCGTGTCAGCGGACGACGTGCAGCGCCTGACGGTGACAAACGTCGCGCGAGCCCTGACATTCCGGTAGCTGGAGGACCGGTGCGGATAGGGCCAGGAGCGAGCGCGGTCATCACAGGCGGCCGCTCCGGCCTGGGGCGGGCAGCCGCCATGGCGCTCTCGGCCGCCGGAGTGGCGGTCGTGGTGCTGGATCTTCCGGGAGCCGCAGGCAACGACCTGGCGGCCGAGGACGGCCACGGCGTCGTTTACGCGGCCGGAGACGTGACCAGCGAGCCAGACGTGGCGCGGGCAATCGAGCTGGCCCGCGGCACAGGGCGGCTGCGGGTCGCGGTGAACTGCGCCGGAATCGCGGGCAGCAGTCCGCTCCTCGGCCAGGAGGCGGCTGACCTAGCCAGGTTCAGCACGCTGATGCAGGTCAACGTCGTCGGGACGGTCAACGTGATGCGGCAGGCGGCGGCTGCGATGGCGGCCTACCCCGATGACGGCGACGAAGACCGCGGCGTCATCGTCAACACCTCGTCCATCGCGGCCTTCGACGGCCAAAGTGGCGAGACTGCCTATTCGGCGTCCAAGGGCGCGGTCGCCGCGATGACCCTCCCGGCCGCGCGCGAGTTGGCTGGCGTGCGCGTCCGGGTGGTCGCCGTCGCACCCGGACGGTTCAGGACACCGCTGATGGAGAAGTCCCGGGCCGGCCATCTCGGCGACGCCGTCGCTGACGTGCCGCACCCCCACCGGCTCGGCGAGCCAGCGGAATTCGCGTCCCTGGTCCTGCACATCATTGCCAATCCGATGATCAACGGCACCGTTATCCGCATCGACGGCGCGTTGCGGATGGCCTGGTGACGATGAATACGATGCGGAGCACCAGTCGCTCGATTCCGACAGGCAGGCTGATCATGACATCTCCGGGCGTCTTCGCTGATCTCCGATCGCTGCGCGCATGCTGGCATCCGGTGGGCTTCGCGAATGAGCTGGCGGATGCGCCGGTGCATGCCGACCTGCTCGGGGAGCCGCTGGTGTTGTGGCGCGGCCAGGACGGCAGCCCTCGGGTGATGTCGGACCTGTGCGTGCACCGGGGCACGGCTCTGTCGCTGGGCACAGTCAGCGACGACCAGATTGTGTGCGCCTACCACGGCTGGCGCTACGGCGCCGACGGCCGGTGCATGGCCATCCCGCAGCTAGCCGACCCGGCACGGGTGCCGGCGAAGGCGCGCGTCCCGGTCTTCCGGGCCCAGGAACGATACGGCCTGATCTGGGTCGCCCTGGAGGAACCGCGATGGCCGCTGCCGGAGGTTCCTGAGCTGGAAGACGGCGGCTGGGTGGTGGTGACTGCCGGGCCGTACAGCTGGCAGTGTGATGCTGCGCGCCAGGTGGAGAACTTCACCGACTTCGGGCACTTCCCGTGGGTGCATCCGGGCCTGCTCGGCGACCCGGCGCGACCGGAGGTGCCGCGTCATGAGGTGCGGACCGACGATCACGTGCTGCACTACACGATCGTGCGGCCTGAGGCGCCGAACTCCGACGACTTCCCCGTCTTCGGAAACGATCAGGCCGGGCCGCCGGAGCGGCGCAGTCGCTACGAACTGCACCTCCCCTACACGATCGCGCTGCGCCTCGGCTGGGGTGGCGAGAAGGGCATGGTCTACTTCTTCGCGTCCCAGCCGGTCGCGGCTGACCGCTGCAGCGGATACGTCGTGATCGGCCGTAACTACAACCTCGGCCAGAGCGACGAGGTCATCCGGGACTTCGAGGACACGATCTTCGGCCAGGACCAGGTCGTGGTCGAATCCCAGCGGCCCGACCGGGTTCCCTTCGATCTCGCCGCCGAACTGCACCTGAAGTTCGACGCCGTTGCCGTTGCCTACCGGAAGGCGATGCGTGCCAGCGGGCTCGCTACGGATGGCCCGATCGGCATCGAAACCGACGTCGCCGGCTGACCACGTGCTAGACACCCGGCCCGCTGTCCGGGCCGGGTAGGGCGGCCAGCTTCCGGGTAGTGGCACTCGGTGGACCTGGTGCCCGAACCAGCCAGGCGACGTTGTAGCCGGCAGAAAGTTAGGGGTGCAAACGGATATGGCCGACAAAGCGCTCGAAGAACTGCTGGTCTCCTCTGAGGTGCAGACCGCCCGCGATCGCATCGAGGACTATGAGGCGGCCGAGGTCGCAGCGGAGGCCAACCCGCACGGCGAGCAGGAGCTTGAAGACCTGCGCCAGGTGCTCGTAGATATGCCGGGGGCCGTGCGGATGCTGCTCGAGGCCATCGACAGGGCCGGAGTTAGCGCTGGAGAGCCGCAGTACGACGCCGGCGACGCGGCAAGTATCCCCGGGTCGGCGGAAGCTCACCAGTAGCAGCCCCCAGCCGGCGACAGGCACGGTGCCAGCCGCAGGTGGAAAAATGCGGATTCGGCGGCGACCAGAACATGTGGCGGCTCGTCGCGCCGAGCCTGGCAGAGGACTTCCGGATTATCCTCACGATCTGCCCCGAACTGGACTTGCGCCAGTTGACTTTCGCGGGCCACTCGGTCAGCGTCATGGCGGCCGCGTCCTGGCCGCGATCCCGGAGCCGGATCTGTTCAGCAACCTCATCCTGGTCGGCCCGTCCCCGCGCTACATCGATGATGACGTACCGCGGCGGTTACAGCGCAGACGACATCGATGAGCTGCTCCTCCTGTTCACCGACGGCCTGACCGAGGCCCGCATTCCAGCTGCAGCAACCCTGCTGGGCAGGCTGAGCAACGGCGTCGATGACGACACGCGGTGCTGGCTCTTGGTGTCCAGCACGCTGCTGATGACCTACGCTCTGCGGCCTATGCCCAGGGGCATAGGACGCCGGGGAAGTGTGGCCCCGGGCCAGATGCCGCCCGCGGCGCTGCTCCGTAACGTCCTGGCTGTCAGGAATCACCCGCAGAAGCGGTCCACCTGACCAGGCTGGAGACGTCAATGGATCACGCTGCCCGGATACGCCAGCGAATACTGGCCCTGTTTTTGCCGCTTGCCGCCTTGCTGTACGTCAGTACCGAGGCGGCTAACCCCAGGGGCACCGACCGGCTCATCCAGACCATGGCCGACGCGCTGAAGGTGCTGCCCATCGCCGCGAGGCATCCGGCTCAGCTGCAGGTGTCCGGTTCGCTGTCAGTTCTGGCCTTGGGAGCGCTGGCCGTCTCGTACGCGGCGATCGCCACGCTGGTCCGAGGCCGCGGCGCCGCCATCGCAACCATCGCTGCGCTGCTCGGAGGACTCGGCGCGTTCTGCGGCGCCGCAGTCAACGTCCTGGTCGGCGTCAATGTTGCCGCGGCTGCGACGGCGCCCGTGACGCGGGCCGCTGCCGCGCATTTCCTCGTGACGTCCTTCCATTCAGGGTTCGAGCAGGTGTTCTCTGGCATCTACTTCGTCGGGATCTTCGCCGCGCCGGTGCTGATGGCGGTGGCCCTGTGGCGAAGCAGGAGCGTGCCGCGCTGGCTCGCGGTCCTGTTCGTCCTCGGCCTGGAGGTTGCCCAGCAAGTCTCTTCCGCCGGGCCGGCTCTCGTGGTGCTGCTGATGCTGCCGTTCGCCGTCGCCATGGTGCTGCTGGCCGCCCGGACGTGGCGGGTTGCTAGCCAGCCCGCTCCTGAGGTCATGCTCGCGGCCGGTGCCCGGGCGACGACGGACGCGGGACCGTACAACCGCTGACCAGGCAACGACGCCGCGATTCAACGGAGCGCGTCAACGCGAGGAGGATGGCACAGTGTCCTTCTGGAAGCCGGCCGAGAACCCCAGGACGCGGCCGCTGCGTTCCTGGGCCTTCGATCTCGGATGCGCGATCGCGGCGGGCGCGGCGTCCCTCGCGCATTTCTCGTTCGGCCAGGTGGAACGCCCGGTTCACCTGTCGCTGGCCGCAGGCGCAATGGTCGTGCTCCTGACCGCCGCAGCGCTGCCGTTGCGCCGGGTGTGGCCCGGCCCGGTGTTCGCCTGGACGCTGCTGGCCGCGGCCGTCCTGGCCCAGTGGCCAGACCGCGGCGCGCTGTTTCCTGTCGCGCTGGCGATCAGCCTCTACACCGTCGCTGCCATGATGCGGCTGCCCGAGGCGCTGGCCGCGGCCGTGCTCTCCGTTGGTGTCGTGCTCCTGGTGGTCGCGCAGGGCGGCACGCATCACTGGGGGCTGGCAGTCTCTGACGCCGCCGGGCTCTCGGCGGCCGCTTTGATCGCTGGCCTCTACGCGGGGACCCGCCGGGCATACCTGGCTGCCTTGCGGGACCGAGCCTGGCGGCTGGAACGGGAGCGTGACCAGAGCAGCGCACTGGCCGCCGCGCAGGAGCGGGCCCGGATCGCCCGTGAGATGCACGACAGCGTGGCCCACCATCTGACCGTCATCGTCGCGCTCTCCGACGGTGCCTCGCGCGCGCTGGTTCGCGCGCCCGCCGAGGCAGCCGATGCGATCCGGGACGTCTCGGGCACGGCCCGGCAGGCACTCGCCGAAACCCGCAGACTGCTCGGTGTGCTGCGGACAGATTCGGGGCAGGAGACGCGGCAGCCGCTGCCCGGCATTGCCGACCTGGACGATCTGCTTGGCCGGGTCCGGGCGCCGGCCTGCCGGTGCGTTTCCAGCTCACCGGAAGCGGCGCTGAGATTCCGCCGGCCGTGCAGCTTGCGGTCTTCCGGCTGGTCCAGGAAGCCCTGACGAACACGATGAAGCACGCCGGCCCGGCGCCAGCGCAACGGTCCGCCTCCAGCTCGCGTCCGCCGGGGTCCGAGTCGACGTCGAGGACGACGGCACCGGCCGCCCGGATTCCTTTGCAGCGGGGGGTGGCCTGACCGGGATGCGTGAGCGCATCAGCGTATTCGGCGGTGATCTCGAATTTGGCCCGCGTCAGCCGCGCGGCTGGCGGGTTAGTGCCAGGCTCGGCTTCGATGCTGCGGGCACGTCATGATCAGCGTGCTGCTGGCCGACGACCACGCGCTGATCAGGAAAGGATTCCGCCTCATCCTCGAGGCTGAAGCCGACATGCAGGTAGTCGGCGAGGCCAGTGACGGCATCGCGGCAGTCTCCCTGTGCGCCGAATTGCGTCCCGATGTCGTGCTCATGGACGTGCGAATGCCTGGCCGTGACGGCATCGCCGCTACCCGGGAGATCGCCGCTGCCGGCCTGCCGTCGAAGGTCGTGATCCTCACGACGTTCGACCTGGACGATTACGTCTACGCCGGGCTTCGCGCCGGTGCGAGCGGGTTCCTGCTCAAGGACACCCAGCCGGACGACCTGGTCGCCGCGATCCGCACCGTTGCGGCCGGAGACGCTGTGCTGGCGCCCGCTGCCACCAGGCGCTTGATCCGGCAGTTCACCGCTCAGCAGCCAGCCCGGAGAGCCGGCCCGGGTGCCGACCAGATACGCCAGACCATCACCGGCCGCGAGCTGGACGTCTTCACCTTGATCGCCACGGGCCTGTCGAATAGCGAGATCGCCGCCCGGCTCCATCTTTCTGAGGGCACCGTGAAAGTGCACGTCGGCCGGATACTCGCCAAACTCGGCCTGCGTGACCGCGTTCAGGCGGTGGTGCTCGCGTACGAATCCGCGCTGATCATCCCCGGCGCATCCGCGCCGGACCGGACTGACGGCGGGCGCTAGCCGGACGTCATACCGCCGCCGAGGAGGGCGGGAAGCGCGGTAGCCCGCATTCTCCTCAGGACCCGGTGCGTGACGGGCGCAGCGTCGGGATGGACGCCTCCGCTGGATCCGGCGGCGGCGTTCCAGGCGGCAGAGCGCCGTTCGAACGTCGCCGAGTCGTCGAGCTGGAGGCAATCGATCCGGTTCTCGTTGACGTCGACGACGATCGTGTCGCCGTCTTCCACCAGGGCGATAGGTCCGCCGAGGAAGGCTTCAGGACCGACGTGCCCGATGACGAGCCCGACGGATCCGCCGGAGAACCGGGCGTCCGTCATCAGGGCGATGGTGATGTTCTTCTGACGGCACAGACTCGTGATCTTCGACGTCGGGTCAAGCATTTCGGGCATTCCCGGAGCGCCGCGCGGACCCTCGTAGCGGATCACTACCATGTCGTGGTCGCGGAAGTCGTCGGGCCGTTCGACGAGAGCACGGATCAGGGTCCGCTCGCTGTTGAAGACCCGGGCGTTCCCCGAGAAGGCACCGTTCGAGATCCCGCCCTCGACGCCGGCAAGCTTCAGGATCGCGCCGCCGTCGGGAGCTAGGTTGCCTCGCAGCAGACGCAGCCCGCCGGTGTCCTTGAACGGCCGGTCCACCGAGTAGATGACCCGGTGATCAGGCAGCGGCGGATCGAGTCGGCTGACCTGCTCGCCAAGTGTCTCGCCGGTGCACGTCAGCGCATCTTTCTCCAGATAACCGGCGGACAAGAGCTCCCGCACCACGGCGGGCACTCCGCCGGCGGCCTCGACGTCAACCATGGAGTACGACCCGAAGGGCCTCATGTTGACCAGCACTGGCAGGCGGCGTGACAGGGCGTTGAATTCCGCCTGGCTGAGCACTTCCTCCCACAGGTCGATCCCGGCGGCCCGGGCGATCTCGACGCTGTGCAGCATGACGTTGGTCGAGCCGCCCATGGCAATCGCGACGGTCAGCGCGTTGCGCAGCGAGGCTGGCGTCACGATGTCCCGCGGCCGGATGCGCCGGGACATCATCGTGATGATGCAGTCGACCAGCTGGCCGGGGAACTCGGCCGTCCGGCGGGGGTCATCCGAGGCCGGCGAGACCATGTGCAGCGGCTCCAGGCCGAGCACGCCAATGAACGTCTGCATGGTGTTGTAGGTGAACATGCCTCCGCAGCTGCCCTGGCCAGGACAGGCGTGCAGCGTAATCCTGGCCCGAACCTCTTCGTCTGGATCGGATGCTGCCTGGAATGCGGTCACCAGATCGATCGGTGCCCCGGTCTGCGGATCAATGCCCGGCTTGATCGAGCCGTCAGACATGATCACCGAGGGCACGTTGTGCTCGAGGAGAGCGGCGACAGTCCCCACCGGCGGCTTGTCGCACGCGACAACGGCAATCAGGCCCGCCACAGCGTTCGCGGCCAGGTGCATGGCAGTGGCGTCGTTGACCAGTTCCCGGCCGGTAAGGGAGAACCGCATCTCCGGAGTGCCATTCAGCTGACCGTCCGAGACACCCAGCGTGAAGGCCTGCGCGATCAGGCGCACCGGGAGATCCTCGCTCGCGATGCGCCGCGACATCGCGGCCTGCACGGCCGCTACCTTCGCCTGGACGCCCAGATAGCACTGGCTATCGCCAAGATTGCCCAGCACGGCCCAAACCGGGTCGTGGATCTTCCGAACGTCCTCATGCAAAAACGCCGCCGTGCCGACCTTCTGGACGTCGCGGCCCGGGTTAGAGGAACCCAGTCCCGACGCCTCGCCCGGGTCCGCCGGACTGGTCCCGTCAACTAGTGCAGTCACGCCCCGAGCGTACCGCTGCTGCTCCGCTGACCCGGGGGCACAGCCCGCAACGAGCAGGATCGCCGTAATCAGCTGCCTTTCTCAACCGCAGTCAGATCACGTTCGGCGTAGAGCCGGTGCTCCCATTCCTCGTTCAGGACGATGCGGAGACAGTCCTTGACGGGGAAGTCTTCCAGGCGGGGCCAGCCGGGCTCGGTGCGAGTGACCCCGGCGGCGAGCTGCTCCTCGGTGAGCGCCTCGATGACGCCCCGGACCATCGCCTGGCGCTGGTTGCGCACGGCGAGCACCTGGTCGAGCGAGGGTCGTGCCTCGCGGTCCCACGGGATGCCATCCCAGCCGGGCGCTTCATCCCAGGGCAGGTCGAGCTCGTGCCAGGGCGAGGCATTGCCGAGGACCATCCGGCCAACCCAGGCAGCGCTGGCGAAGTTGAGGTGCCGCAGGGTCTGAATGAAGGACCACTCGTCGTCCACGCTGTTGTTGAGTGCCGCTGGGGGGAAAGTCCTGGCCCGAGCGGTGGTTCCTGCCCACAACCGCTGCAGGATTGCCCACGCTGCGCGGAATCCGTCCGGGTCGTCGGGGCGCATCCTGGCCCGCTCGGGCATCCGGCGGTTCAGTTCGGCCTCGACGAGCGGCGCGATGTCAACGCCGTTCACGACGACGTTCTGCAGCTCGCCGTAGATGTCGACGTTCGACCAGCTCGACGCCCCGCATCCGGGTCTTGTTGAACAGGGCGCCGCGGATCTGGGCCCCGCTGAAGTCGATGTCGCGCATGCTGGCGTCGTTGAGGTACACATCGGTGAAGCTGGCGCCACGCAGGCTCACGCGCTCGAACCGTGCACCGGCCAGTTCCTGCCCGCTGAACTCTGTCATGGTCACCACGCTAGGACTTCGATCCGCGGCCGGCCTCGACCCCGCAAGCCAGGGCTGCCACGAGCAGTCGCTGTTGGTCATGGCCGCCACCGTAGATCTGATTGCGGACGCTCCGCGTCCGGGTTCCGCCCTATTCTGAGGCAGCGCCTGCGCCTGCCGGCGGCGAGAGGAGATGACGCCTCATGACCAGGTACGTGATCGGTCCGGATGTCGCCCTCCAGCTGGCCCGCGAGGAGGCCGTTGTTCGCGGCGACCATCAGATCCTGGCTCCGACGCTGCTTCGCTCGCAGTTGCTCTCGCTGCTCTATCAGGCCGTGAGCCGGGGTGAGATGACCAAGAAGGATGCCGGGCGGCAGCTCGATTACGTGCGTGCGCTGCGGATCCGGCTGCTCGGGGACCGCGTGCTGCAGGGCACCGCCTGGAAGGTAGCCGAGCAGCTCGGGTGGGCCGATACGTCGGACGCCGAGTACGTCGCGTTGACGCGGCTGCAGGCCGACGCATTCGTCACTCTCGACCGGCAGCTCGCCGAGGCCGTCAGGGAGCTGGTGACGGTGGCACCGATCGGGGCACTGACGTGATCGGGACACGGGCGTGATCGGGGCACCGGCAGGCCACTGTCCGGCCGGTTAGCGCTTGCAGGCGACGCCGGACCAGGCCGTTACCTGGTCCGGGACGAGCTGGCCCGGTTCGGGCCGCCACTGCTGCGGCTGGACCAGGCCAGGCTCGACCAGTTCAAGTGCGCCGAAGAATCGCTCGACCGCAGCGCGGTCGCGCATCGTAGCTTTGGGGCCGGTCATCCGCTCGTTCACGCGCTTGGTCATTTCCGCCATCTGGGCGGCCTGGATATCGCTGGCGGGATGAGCGAGCACGAGGTAGCTACCGGAAGGCAGAGCCTGCGTCAGGCTGGCGACGACGCCGTAGGGATCGTCGGTGTCCGGGATCATGTGCAGCACGATCAGCAGCATCAGTGCTACCGGCTGGCTGAAGTCGAGTGTTTGCTGCGCGCTGGTCAGAATGGCCGGGGCGTCCCGCAGATCGGCGTCGATGTAGGCGGTGGCGCCCTCGGGTGTGCTGGTGAGCAGTGCCCGGGCATGGGCCAGGACGATCGGGTCATTGTCGACGTAGGCGATGCGTGAGTCGGGCGCCACTGCCTGCGCCACCTCGTGCGTGTTACTGGCTGTCGGCAAGCCGGTGCCGATGTCCAGGAACTGGCGGATGCCGCACTCCGATGCCAGGTAGCGGACCGCCCTGGCCAGGAACTCACGGTTGGCCCGGACGTCGCTGAGGATGCCGGGGTTGGCAGCGATCGCCAACTCGGCTGCTTCCCGGTCGGCAGCGAAGTTGTCTTTGCCACCGAGCCAGTAGTTGTAGATACGGGCGGAGTGGGCGTGCGATGTGTCGAAGTCCGGCGCCGGTGCCTCGCCGAGCGACGTTTCGGGCATACGGCGATATTAGCGTCGGCGACTCTGCAGCGCGCACCCGGCACCGGCCTGTCAGCGGAGATGATCCGCCGGCTACGTCTGTCATGGCTGAACTGGCCGGGGCTTCGAACTGGAGACCGGGCACGCGGATTGGTCCGGCGCCGACTTGACGGCGCAGTCCCGCTCCCCCGCATCGGTCTACCTCCTTCCGGCCGGCCAGTAGCCGGGACCGGCGCCCGCAGCCCAGCTCACTGGCTCCGGCTAGGCTCGGCGCGATGAGACTCGCCTACGACGATGCTGGCCGCGGCGACTGCGTGGTGCTCGTCCACGGCCACCCGTTCGATCGCACCCTGTGGCAGCCGCAGATTGCCGCGTTGCGCGATGACTTCCGCGTGCTCGCGCCGGATCTGAGGGGCTTCGGGCACAGTCCGGTCACCCCGCACTCGGTGACGATGCGCGACTACGCCGCCGACGTCGAGGCGCTCCTGGACGACCTCGGGATCAAGCGGGCAGCGATTGTCGGGCTGAGTATGGGCGGGCTGGTCACGATGGAGATGGCAGCGTCGCGGCCGGAGCGCTGCTGGGCGATCGGGCTGGTCGCGACCACGGCGGAACCGGTCACTCCGCGCGAGCAGGTGACCAGGCGCGAACGCGCGGACGCAGTCGAGCGTGACGGGATGGCTGTCCTGGTGGACTACATGCACACCGGGCTGTACGGCCCGGATTGCCCGCCCGCGATCCGCGCGCGGATCGACGCGATGATGGCGGCGGCCCCGCCCGCTGGCGCGGCGGCGGCGTTGCGGGGCCGGGCGGAGCGACCGGACTACCGGCCTGTCCTGGCTGAGCTTGATATCCCCGCCCTGGTCTGCGCCGGCACCGAAGACGCCTGGTCGAACAGCGTGGTGACCGCGGAAATCCTGGCTTGCCTCCGGCACCCTGAGCCGCTCATCATAGGCGGCGTCGGCCACCTGCCCAATCTGGAGGCCGAGCGCGAGTTCAACGATGCTCTGCGCGCCTTCCTGCGCGCGCACGCTCCGGGCTGAGACCGGCACCCGGCTGAGACCGGCGCCGGTGAGACCGGCACCGGGCCGAGTCGGCCGCCAGTTACAGACCGGCCAGGAAGCTGATCAGGCCCCGGTAGTACGTCTCCTGGTCGTCGTACATGGCCAGATGGCTGCCCTGGGCGCAGTGCAGGTACTGCCCGGCCGGGAACCGGCCTGCCATCATCTCCATGTAGGCGGGGTCCATGGTGTCGTGCTGGGCTCCGATGACCAGCGTGGGCACGGTGATGGCGCTGAGGTCCTCGGTCCGCTCCCAGTCATGCAGGCTGGCATCAGCGCTGATGCCGAGTTCGCTAGGGCCCTGCATGGAGACGTAGATCTCCTGGTTCATATGAGCGAACGCGCGCTGGACTGGATCAGGCCACTCCTCCAGCGGCATCCTCAGCACGTGGTGCAGGTAGTGCTGCTCGAGCAGCAGCTCCATGTAGCGCGGATCCTCGGTCTTGCCCGCCGCTTCCAGGGCCTTGATCTCGGCGAGTTTGTCCTGGTCCATGGCCGGCATGAGCACCTGCTCGGCGTAGGCGTTGTAGGCCGGGACGCTGGACATCATGTTGGAAATGACGAGGCCGCGCAGGTGCTGCTGGTATTTCAGCGCGTACTCCATGGCCAGGATCCCGCCCCAGGAGTGGCCGAGCAGGACGAAGTTGCCGGCGTCCAGGCCGAGCGCCTGCCGGACTTGCTCGACTTCCTCCACGAACCTCGGCAGGTCCCACAGGGACGGGTCGGCGGGCACGTCGCTGTTACCGGAGCCGAGCTGGTCGTAGTAGTAGTACTCGATTCCGGCCGCGGGCAGGTAGCTGTCGCTTGACTCGAAGCACTCGTGCGTCGAGCCAGGGCCGCCGTGCAGGAACAGCAGCTTCAGGTCGGGGTTGCTGCCGGTGCGCTTGACCCAGACGCCGAACGGGCCGGCTGGTGTCTGCACCGGGATCTTGCGCGATCCTCCGCTCAGCACATCGTCGCGGCCAGAGTAATCGAGGTAACCGGGCACGAAGAGCTCCTGTTCCAGCTTGGTTCGGCACGCCTGACTGCCCCATAGTGCCCGGATCAGCCCGCCCTGTATAGCTCGATCGTCCCGCCCGTGACCCGGCCGCCGAAGCTTGTCAGCAGGGCGTGCGAGGCAGCGTTGCGGGCGTCGGCTTCGGCAGTCACCGCGACGGCCCCGTCGGCGGCCAGCGGCGCGAACGCCTGCGCGATCAGCGCCCGGCCGAGACCGCGGCGGCGATAGCGGGCCAGCACGCCAACGCAGCCCAGCCGGCCGAGGTCCTGGCCCGGAAGCGGCTTCCACACCCTGGCCAGGCCGACGTAGCCGGTGCCGTCCAGCGCCACCCGGTAGGTTCGCGGGTCGAAGGAGGGCGAGTCGTAGGTCTCCTCGCGGAACCAGACGGGATCGGGCTGCCAGCCGTCCGAGCCGGGAATGTCAGCCCGGATGGCGCAGTCGAGCAGCATCAGCGGCTCGAGTTCGGCCTGATCGGCGGTGATGATCTCGATCCCGTCCGGGGCCGGCGCTTCAGTCCGGGTGACCGGGATCCGGTACTCGTGCTCGCGTCTGTTTTCGGTGAATCCTGCGCTCGCCAGCGCGGCGACCGCGGGCGAGTCGGCCGCGTCCAGCGTCGCGAAGCATTCGCCGGCGATGGCGGCTGCCAGCGGCGCGTAGGCATCGGCCCGGCATTTGTCGTAATACAGCCGGTGCCGGCCGTCGGGTGACTGCCACGGGTGCAGTGCGCCGACCACGGCAGCGCCGTCCCACGCCAGCCAGTGCTCGCGGTCCGGGGCCCGGTAGTCCTCGTCCGACCGCAACTCATCTTCGCGATCGCCAGTCCAGGCCGCTAGCGCGGCGTACTCCCCCGCGAACCTCGTGATTGCCAGCGGCATAACTGGCGACGTTAGCAATCACCGGCCCGCCGTCTCGACCCCGTTACCGCCGCCGGCGGCTGTCCCGCACGCCCGGCGGCCGCACGCCCGGCCGCCTGTCAGCTGCCCCGCGTGCCGTCCGCGATTTCGCGCAGGATGTCGAGGTGGCCGTTGTGCCGCGCGGTTTCCTCGGTCAGGTGGAACAGGATCCAGCGCAGCGTCAACGGCTCTGACCGCCAGCCCAGCTCGCCTCGCGACGGGGTGTCCAGGCCGAGTGGCGCGACGAGCTCGCGGTGCCGGGCACAGGTGTCCCGGTAGTCGTCGAGCAGCTGCGCGAGCGGCATCTCGACGGCGATCCGGAACTCGCGATCCGGATCCTCGTCGGTCCACGGCGCGTCGATCTCGCGGCCGAGCAGCTTGCCCTCGATCCACGAGGTCTCGACCCAGCGCAGGTGACTGACCAGCCCGGCGATGGTCATCAGCGGCGAGCCGGGCAGCGGGGCCTGCCGTGCCCCGGCCTCGGACAGCCCGGCGCACTTAGCGTGCACTGTGTCGCGCGCGTAATCGAGCATCGTGGTCAAGACAGTGCGCTCATCGAAGCTAACCGGGATGTCGTCGGCGCGCCCGGCCGCGAGCGTCTGGGAGGCCGGTGCAGGCGCGGCCGGGTCCGGCAATTCGGGAGAGGTCATGTCCTCAGCGTGGCAGAGGCCCGCCGGCCGGTGTTCACCGATCTGGCGGTAGCCGAACCGCTGCCGGTACAGACCGGTTGGGCGGGTCCGGAGGTTGCCGCTGCCGGCAACCAAATTTCCGGACCGGAACGTGGCCGCTCAGGGTAGCTCACGTCCGCCGGGACGCGGCCGCCTCAGGGCTGGCCCTGATGCCAGCGGCCTGCGGAAATGTCACACTGCAAGGGTGGATCCAGCCGCTGCGATCCTGGTCGTCGACGACCACGACGGCTTCCGGATCTTTGCCAGGAGAATGCTGGAGGCTGCCGGGTTCACGGTGGCCGAGGCGGCAACGGGCGCGCAGGCGACCGAGACAGCCGAAGCGGTCAGGCCCCGGCTGGTGCTGCTCGACATTCAGCTTCCCGATGTGGACGGATTCGAGGTGGCCCGGCGGCTCGCAACGGAGGCCCGGCGGCCCGGTCATCGTGCTGACCTCGACCAGGGAGGCAGCTGACTACGGCGGCCGCATCGCGGCTAGCCCGGCGGTCGGCTTCCTGCCCAAGGATCAATTGTCCGGAGCCGCGTTGCGTGAGTTCTTGCCCGCGGATCCCCCGTGAGCCGGCGGCTACTCGGCGCCGCCGTGGGCGCGGTCGCGGCCGTCATCTTCCAGATCGCCGTGTTCTACTCACAGCGGCCGTTCCCGCCGCTGATCGCGACCGTTATCTCTGTCGCGGTGGGAGCTTCCTTCCTGCTGCCGGCCTGGCCGCCTGGCATCGATGGCCGGCCAGCAGGCTGGGGCTGCTGTTCACGGTCACCGGCTACGCCTGGGTGCTGCCCGCCCTGGCGCACCTGCCGTACGCGCTGCCGTTCACCGCAGGCAACCTGATCGCCAACGTGTACGCCGCGTCGCTGGCGCACCTCGCGCTGGCCTGGCCGACGGGCCGGCTGCGCTCGCGGTTCGAGTGTCGGGTCGTCGTCGCCGTCTACGCCTGGAACACGCTTCAGTCGTTGGTGTCCATGCTCTTCTGGAATCCGCGGACCAACGGCTGCGGCCCTGGCTGCCAGGCCAACCTGCTGCTGGTCAGCGACTCTCCCGCGATCGAACGGGTCTTCGACGCCAGCTGCGTACCGGTCGGGCTATCGCTCAGCGCTATCGTGCTGACGCTGATCTTCCGGCACTGGTGGCAGGCCCGTGGCTGGTCCCGGCGGGCGATGGTCGCACTGGTGTGGATCAGCGTCGCCGTCGTGGCCCTGGACGTGACCCAGACAGTCGCGAGCAATTTCAACCTGGCCGACTCCAGCCTGCTGCTGTGGGGCATCGCCCCAGTGATCCTGCTGACCGGCCCGGCGCTGTTCGTGGTCAGCACGCTGCTGGCACGGACGGCGCGCGGCGCGGTCGGCACCGCGATCGTCGACCTTCAGCCAGGCGCCTCGCCAGAGATGCTGCGGGACGCGCTGGCCCGGGCGCTGGGCGACTCGACGTTGCAGCTGGCCTTCCGGGTACCCGGCGGGCCTGGTTACCTGGACACGGCCGGGCGGGCTGTCGATCCTGGCCAGCTGGACCCGGGCCGCGCGCTGACCTCCTTGCCGGCCAGCACTGACGCTGTCCTGGTTCATGATCAGGTGCTCCAGCAGGAACCGCAGCTAGTCAGGCTGACCGCGTCCGCCGCCGGCATGGCCCTGGAACACGCCCGGCTGCAGGCCGAAGTCCAGGCACAGCTGGAACAGGTCCGGGCCTCCCGGGCCCGGATCGTCGAGGCTGGCGACGCCGAGCGGCGCAGGCTGGAACGGGACTTGCACGACGGCGCGCAGCAGCGGCTGGTGACGCTCAGCCTGGCCCTCGGCATGGCGCGCGAACAAGCCGCCGGAAAGGACCCTGCGCTGCAATCGCTGCTGGAGTCGGCCGGGAAAGAAGCCAGGGAAGCGCTGGTCGAGCTGCGTGAACTGGCCCGCGGCATCCACCCCGCCGTGCTGACCGAGACCGGGCTGGCTGGCGCGATCCAGTCGCTGGCCGAGCGCTCGCCAGTGGCCACGACAATTGTCGCCGTGCCGCACGCGCGGTTCCCGGCGGCCGTTGAGGCCGCGGCCTACTTCGTCGTGTCCGAGGCGCTAGCCAACGTCGCCAAGCATGCGCTCGCGGACGCGGCTGCGGTCACGATCCGGCGGCTGCCCGGCCGGCTGGTGGTGCAGGTATCGGACCACGGCGCCGGCGGTGCCCGGCCGGAGGGCGGCACCGGGCTGCGCGGCCTCGCCGACCGGGTTGCCTCGATGGGCGGGAATCTGCGCGTCGACAGCCCACCGGGAGCCGGGACCACGCTGGAAGCGGACATTCCGTGCCCGTGACCCCGCCGCCCGCGCCGTTGCGGGTCATCATCGCCGAGGACGCCGTCCTGCTGCGGGAAGGCCTGAGCCGGTTGCTGACCGAAGCCGGGCTGGACGTGGCGGGCACGGCCGCGGACGCCGAGCAGTTGCTCACGCTCGTGGCGGCCAGCCGGCCCGATGTCGTGCTCGCGGACGTCCGGATGCCGCCGACTCAGACGACCGAGGGCCTGCGGGCAGCCGTCGAGATTCGCCGCCGGTGGCCGCATACCGCTGTGGTCGTCCTGTCCCAGCACGTCGAGACTGAGCACCTGTTCGAGTTGCTGGCCGACGACCCGCGCGGCGTCGGCTATGTGCTGAAGGAACGCGTCGCCGACGTTCGGCAGTTCACGGCCGCGATCGCGCGGGTGGCAGCCGGTGAGTCCGTGATCGACCCGGAGGTAGTGGCCAGGCTGGTGGCCCGGCAGCGGCGGGACAACCCGCTGGACGCGCTGACCGGACGCGAACTCGCGGTCCTGGCACAGATGGCCGAGGGCCGCTCTAACCAGGCGATCGCCGCCCAGCTGTACCTCTCGCCCAAGACGGTGGAGACGCATGTCGGCAACCTGTTCGCCAAGCTGTGCCTGGAGCCTGCGGTCGAGGACCACCGGCGGGTGCTGGCGGTCCTGACCTACCTGCGCCGCTAGCCGGCGGCCGGGTTGGACATCCCGGCCGCCGGCGTCTGGCTCACTTCAGCGTGAAGGCGAGGATCTTGTGGGTCTTGGTGAAGGAGACCCGGAGTTCGCCGGTCTTGCCGTCGAACTTGCCAGTTCCGCCGGTGACGGCGAGCGTGGCCGGCTGGGCTGGCCCGACTTGAAATGGACGGCTCCCTGCACTGTCAGGCTGCCGCCCCTGACGGCCACGGAGACGATGCAGTTCGCGATCGTCTGCTCCGCGTTCTTCTCCGGGATCCTGGTCATAGTGCAGACGCCCGAGTCGAATCCGACGATCGGGTAACCGTGCCCGGCCCAGTGCGTAGTGGTGACCTGATCATTGAGGATCAGCTCGTCGCCTTGCGCGAACGTGGCCGGATTTAGCTGGCCACCGGGATGAGGCCGGGGTCGGTGGTGCCGTTGTTGATATCGAAGGCGTAGTACCGGACAGTTCCGGCGGCAACAGCGGCGGTGGCCGGCGTGGCCGCCGCGATGCCGGCGGCGCCGCCCGCCGCCAGTGCCACGCCGGCGACGGCGATCGCTGCCCGTCGTGCTCGCTTGTGCATCCTGACCTCCCAGGGGTTCGTCCTGTTCAGCCAGATCACCACGCCAGCGGCCCTGAGCAGATCGGGGTCAGCCCGGCAGCGCTCTCGGGGCCAGCCCTGCGGCGCGGTCAGGCGAACTGGACGAGGCTGGGTGCCAGGACACTGATCAGCGTGGCTTTGCCCGAGCCCGGCGGATGAACCTGGTGACGTACGGCGAGGCCGCCCAGAAGGCGAATGCCCATTCCCGGATCAGGAACGCGAACGGGATCGAGATCGCGAACATGGCCGCGGCGGTGAGCAGGCCCAGGTTGTCGTCCGGGCGCGCTGGTTCCGCTGCCTGCGGGCGGAGCAGGCTGTTGCCCCGGATCTGCCGCGTGATCACCAGGATCGTCAGCAGAGTCACGATCTGGACCAGGGAGTAGACGGTGAACCCGAGGCGGAACGCGCTGACGGTCAGCAGGCGGGTGGCGAACGGGGTGATCACGATCATCAGCAGCCAGAGGAAGTTCACGGTAATGATGTGCGGGGTGAGCCGGGTCACGTCGGCGAACAGAAAGTGGTGCGTGCGCCAGTGCCTGGCGATCACCAGGAAGCTGATCACGAAGGCCAGGTAGACCAGGAAGTGGACGCGCACGTCATGCAAGGCGGTCGAGCCGTTCCTGGGCACGTACAGATCGAGCGCGAGCAGCGTGATGGCGATGGCGACTACGGCATCGGAGAAGAACACGACCCGCTCGGCGGAGACAAGCTCGATGTCGGCCGGGACGTCCTGCGGGCGGGACTCGTCGTCATAGCCGGACCCGGCGAAATGATCAGTTGCAGACATAGGCGGACGGTTGCTCCCGTTGACTGGGCCTCGGCAGGCTATCAGTGTGGCAGCAGGGCCAGCAGATCATCGGCTCCGGCGACCCGCACGACGCGGTCGCGGGTGGCAGCCGGGACGAAGCCGTCGGCGGTGAGGGCATCTAGCAGACCAGTCAGCGGATCCCAGAACCCGCCGACGTCGACCAGCGCCACCGGCTTGCCGTGCAGCCCGATCTGCTGCCAGGTCAAGATCTCGAACAGCTCATCCAGCGTGCCCAGACCGCCGGGCAGCGCGGCAAAGCCGTCGGCCAGCGCGGCCATCCTGGCCTTGCGCTCGTGCATGGTCGCGACCACCTCCAGCCTGGTCAGGCCCTCGTGCGCGACCTCGGCGGCGAACAGCCCGCCGGGGATCACCCCGATGACCTCTCCGCCGGCCGCTAGCGCGGCGTCGGCCAGCGCGCCCATCAGGCCGATACTGGCGCCGCCGTAGACCAGCCCGGTCCCGGCCTTGGCCAGGCTGCGGCCGAAGTCGGCCGCAGCCGTGACGAACTCCGGCCGGGCTCCGGCCGAGCTGCCCAGGAACACCGCGATCCGCGTCATGACAGCCTCATGCACGCTGCTGCCGGGCGCGGGCGGAGAAATCCCGCAGGGCGCGCATGAAGTCACGCTCGCTGAAGGCCGGCCAGTAACAGTCACAGAAATGCAGGTGGGCGTCCATGCTCTGCCAGAGCAGGAAATTGGACATCCGCTGCTCGCCGCTGGTCCTGATGATCAGTTCAGGCTCCGGCTGGCCGTCGCCGGCCAGGTACCGGGCGATGTCGGCCTCGGTGACGGTCGCGGCCAGCTCGGCGAGGCTGACACCGCGTGCTGCTTTCGCCGTGAGCAGCGAGCGAACCGCCTCGGCGATCTCCTGCCGGCCGCCGTAACCGACGCACAGCGTGACGTGGCCGGTGCCGCCGCTGGCAGTGCTGTCGCTGGCAGTGCTGTCGCTGGCGGCGTGCTTGAGCGCCCGTGCCGTCGTGTCCGGCAGCATGTCGACCAGCCCGGCAATATGCACCTGCCAGGCCGAGTCAGGCTTTGCGAGCCTGGTCACGACGACGTTCTCGATGATCTCCATCAGCGCGGCCACTTCGGCGTCGTCCCGGCGGGCCAGGTTCTCAGCCGAGCAGACGAAGATGGTGACATGGCGTATCGCCGCAGCCCGGCACCACTGCAGCACGTCCCAGATATGCTCGGCGCCCTGCCGGTGGCCGTCGCTCGGGCTGGCCAGCCCGGCCGCCTTGGCCCAGCGGCGGTTGCCGTCGATGATCAGTCCGACGTGCTGCGGCAGCTCCGCTCCGGTGAGCTGCCGGCGCAGCCGCCGGTCGTAGAGGCGGAGCGCGATGCGTTGCAGCACGCCGCCGAATCTAGCCGGTGCCGCCGTGTCAGGCGAAACCGGGATCAGGCCGGCGCAGCCGAGCTCGGCCTTGAGATATCGCCGGACTGCCGTCTCCAGCTCGGCCGGCCACAGCGCCGGCCTGGCTCAGCACTGGCCGGGCCGCAGCTATGAACTCGTCGGTGGCCGCGCGCATCGCGGCCAGCACGCTGTCCTGGCCCGCGGCCGGGGCGGGCAGGCTGGCGCAGGTCTGACGCTGCGCGGCGGTCAGCTTCGCCGACCATTGCTTGGCGCCCATCGGCGGCAGCGGCTGGTTCGACTCGACGAACAGCTGGTACAGCATCAGCTGGATATTGCGCACGGCTTCGACTCCGAGCAGCCAGTCGGCTCGGGCGACGACGGCAGCCGGGAAGATCGCGAGTTGCCGGAAGAATTCGTTGGTCAGCTTGGTCAGCCGCACCGCGTCCGGGCCAGCCGCCGGCTCGTCACTGGCCGGCGGGACGGCCCGGTAGGCGTGGTCCTTATCCAGCACGAGCAGCAGGCGGGTCAGCGCGGTGCCGTCCGCTGAGCCTGCCCGCTCGGTCACCACGTCCAGCCGCAGGCACTGCGGCGTGAGGCTGAACCAGCTGCCGCGCAGGCCGGGAATCTCGCCGGCTAGCACGACCGCGGTCACCCCAGTGAGCCAGTCGCGCCAGTGTGCGGCGAACTCATCGAACCGCGCGGGCGAGACGGCCAGCACGACGTCGAGATCGGAGCCCGCGTCGGCGGCGCCGCGGCCAGCCGATCCGCTCAGCCACATCGCCCGGACCCGGTCATCGGCCAGGACCGCCGCGTGCAGCCGCGCGTACAGCTGGCGATACAGCGCCGGCAGCGGCGCCAGCGCAGCGTCGGCGGGATCTGCCGCGGGCATGATGCCAGGCTAGCTACTGGTCAGCTCGTGACCGTCACCGAGCCCAGCTGACTGGTTGCCTTGGCCCGCGGGCAGTCGCGCGGCGCCGAGCAGCCACCGGTCGAACAGCAGCCCGGAGGCCTCGTCACGACCTCTTGGTGTTCGGCACCGGCCCGGTGGTTCCACGTTCCCGGCCCGGTGTTGATTGTCGACGCGAGAGGCGGAGCAGCCGCGGCCACCAGCCGGGCACCTGCGCGCGGTAAGCCTCGTACTGTTCGCCGAAGCGCCGCGCCAGCGTCGGTTCCTCATACCAGCGGACGAAAGCAGCCGAGACGATGAGCACGCTGGCGGCATACGCGAACAGCACGGGCCTGCTGAGCACCAGTGCCTGGCCAGTGATAGCGAGCACCCAGGCAACGTAGAGGGGGTTGCGCACGTACCGGTAGGGGCCGCCGACTGTGAGCCGCCGCGAGATCGGCTCAGTCGGCAGCGGGATGCCGACGCCCTCGGCAGCAAAACGCACGCAGCCCGCGACAAACAGGAGGGCACCAGCCGTTACCAGCGCGACCCCGAGGCCCCGTACCGCGAGCGGGTAAGGCTCGCCCGGCTGCCAGTGCGTGATCAGGTACGGCACCAGCACCATGCCGAAGCCGGCGGCAGTCGGCAAGAAAAGCGCGGTCCCCGCAGCAGCCGCAATCCGCTCCGGTAAGGTGACGCGGCCGCCGCCGTCCCCGTTCTCGGGCGCCGTCTTCGCCATGGGGCACCACCTTCTTCGTGCTTAGCCTGACCCCATCCGGGCCGGTTGGCCAGCCCGGCACCTAGCCGATGGTGCGGCTGTGGCCGCGGAACTCGGCGACGATCTCCTCGCCCCGGCGCACGGTCACGTCGTAGATGCCGCTGCGGCCGTAGCGGGTCCGTTCGGTCGCCGTCGCCACCAGGATGTCGCCCTCATGCACGGCCTTGATGAAGTTGATCTCGGCGCCCGACGCGACGGTCACCGGGCCGTCGCTGTTACAGGCGCACGCAAAAGCGGTGTCGGCGAGCATGAACACGTAACCGCCGTGGCCGATCGAGTGCCCGTTCAGCATCTGCAGCGCGACCCGCATCTGCACGATGGCGGTGCCGCGGCCGACATGCAGGAGTTCCATGCCGAGGCCGCGGGATGCCTGATCGGCCGCGAACATGGCCGCGGCGGGCCCGCGCGGGGCCTGGCGCTCGTAATCGCCCGGCGGCGGCAGCGCATGCATACGCGACGACTCCATGCGTCATGGTAAAGCCCCCGGCAGCGCAGCGGCTGAGGTTACGCGTTGACGCGGGCCGGGCTCGTTCGTTTACTGTGCTGACTCATGGTCACCTTCCGCCAGCCTGGCACAGTGCTCACCGACCGCACGTTCAGCGTCCCGCTCGATCATGCGCGGCCCGGCGGCGAGCGGATCGAGGTCTTCGCGCGGGAAGTCGTTGCGGCCGGGGCCGCGGCCGCCGAGCTGCCGTGGCTGCTGTACCTGCAGGGCGGGCCGGGATTCGGCTCGCCGCGGCCGGTCGGCCGGGAAAGCTGGCTGGACCGGGCGCTGCGCGACTTCCGGGTGCTGCTGCTCGACCAGCGCGGCACCGGCCGGTCGACTCCGGCCAGCCGGCAGACGCTCGCCGGGCTGGGCAGCGCGGCGGCCCAGGCGGACTACCTGGCCCACTTCCGCGCCGACTCGATCGTCGCCGATGCCGAGCTGATCCGCCCGCAGGTCACCGGCGGCGGGCCCTGGGCCGTGCTGGGCCAGAGCTTCGGCGGGTTCTGCACGGTCTCCTACCTCTCGCGCGCGCCCGGCGGGGTCAGCGAGGCGTTCCTCACCGGCGGGCTGCCAGGGCTCACCGCGACCGCGGACGACGTCTACCGGCTGACCTACCAGCGGGTCGCTGCCAAGTGCGCGCAGCACTACGCGCGGTACCCGGCTGACGTCGGCCAGGCCCGGCAGGTCGCGCGGGCGCTGGCCGACTCGCCGGCCACGCTGCCCGGCGGCGGCTCGCTCACCGTCGAGCGGTTCCAGACGCTGGGTCAGCTGCTCGGTTCCAGCACCGGCTCGCACGCACTGCATTACCTGCTGGAGAACCCGTTCGCGCGGACCGAGCTGAGCGACAGCTTCCTGCAGGACGTGCAGGCCCTGCTGTCCTACGCCTCCGCGCCGCTGTACGCGCTGGTGCACGAGGCCTGCTACGCCCAGGGCGCGGCGACGGCCTGGTCGGCGCACCGGGTCCGGGCCGAATTCCCGGCCTTCTCGGCGGCCGCCGCGCTGGACGGCGACGATCCGCTGCTGTTCACCGGCGAGATGGTCTACCCGTGGATCTTCGAGCTTGACCCGGCACTGCAGCCGCTGGCAGAGGCGGCGCAACTGCTGGCCGAGCGGGACGGCTGGCCGGCCCTGTATGACCCGGCGCAGCTATCGCGTAACCAGGTGCCTGCCGCGGCTGCGGTCTACTACGACGATATGTACGTTCCGCTGGAGTTGTCGGCCCGGACCGCGGCCGGCATCGGCGGCCTGCGGCCGTGGATCACCAACGAATACGAGCATGACGGGCTGCGGGTCAGCAGCGGCGGCGTGCTGGACCGGCTGATCGCGATGGCGCGCGGCGAGGCGTAGCGGGGCCCGGCGCGGCTGGCAGCTAGGCTGAGCCGATGATGACCGAGACCTGCCTGTGCCTGATCAGGCGTCATTCGGCGGACGGACCCCAGGTGCTGCTGGGCCTGAAGAAGTCCGGGTTCGGCACCGGCAAGTGGGTCGGGCTGGGCGGCCATATCGAAGCGGGCGAGAAGCCCGAGGCAGCCGCGGTCCGCGAGGTCTGGGAGGAATCGGGCCTGCAGGTGCCGGCTGACTCGCTGCAGCACCTGGCGCACATCGACTTCCGGTTCCCGGCCAGGCCGTCCTGGGATCAGACCGCCGAGGTCTTCCTGACCTCGGTTTTCCAGGGCCAGCCGGAGGAGTCCGACGAGGTCGCGCCCCGGTGGTTCGCCGAGGACCAGCTGCCGCTCGAGCTGATGTGGGACGACGCCAAGTACTGGCTGCCGCTGGTGCTGGCTGGCGAGCACGTCGATGTGCTGATCATCTTCGCCGACGACTGCGCCACCGTCGCCAGCATGGAGCCGGACCTGCTGCTGCTGCGCCAGCAGCTTCAGCTGAGCTAGCGCCGGGCCGCTGGCGCTGCGGCTAGCTGGCCGCGCCGGCCGAATCCTCGGCCTGCAGCTCGCGGTAGTGCTTGTTGCGCAGCCCGAGCAGCCCGCAGGCGAGCAGGCTGGCGATCACTGAGGCCGCCACGACGGCGGTCTTGGCGATGTCGGCCCCGGCTGAGTCCGCGCCGAAGGCCAGGTCGGAGATCAGCAGCGAGACGGTGAACCCGATGCCCGACAGCACCGCGACGGCGAACACGTCTGACCAGGTCAGGCCGGAGCTCAAAGTGCCCCTGGTAAACCGGGCAGTGAGATACGCGCCGCCGAACACGCCGACGGCCTTGCCGGCCACCAGCCCGGCCAGGATGCCGATGCCGGCCCGGCCGGTGAAAACTTGCTGCAGCGTGTCGGCGGAGACGGTGATGCCCGCCGACAGCAGCGCGAACGCCGGCACCGCCAGCCCCGCCGACAACGGCCGGAGCAGGTGCTCGAGGTGCTCGGCGGGCGACTGGCCGGTGTCAGTCACGGTGACCGGCACGAGCAGGCCGAGCGCGACACCCGCGACCGTCGCGTGCACGCCCGAGGCATGTACCAGGGCCCAGATCACCACGGCCAGCGGCACGGTGATCCACCAGGCGGTGAGCCGGATGCGCTGCAGGTACCAGAACACCGCCAGCAGCACGGCCGCGCCCGCCAGCGGCAGCAGGCTGATATCGCTGGTGTAGGCGACGGCGATCACGACGATCGCGCCGATGTCGTCGACGACGGCCAGCGTCAGCAAGAACGCGCGCAGGGCGGTCGGCAGGAACCGTCCGGTCACCGCGAGCACGGCCAGCGCGAACGCCAGGTCGGTCGCGGCCGGGATCGCCCAGCCCCGCGCCGTCGGCTGGCCGAGGTTGACGGCCAGGTAGATCAGGGCCGGCAGCACCATGCCGCCGAACGCCGCAGCCACCGGTACCAGGGCCGCGGACAGGTGCCGCATCTCCCCCGCGACTAGTTCGCGTTTGAGTTCCAGGCCGGCGATGAAGAAGAAGATCGCCAGCAGCCCGTCGGCTGCCCACGCCTCCAGGCTCAGGTGCAGCCGCAGGACCGACGGGCCGAACGCGTAGTGCTGCAGGTGCTCGTACCAGTTCTTGGCGCCGGTGTTGGCCAGGACGATGGCGATGACGGCGGCGCCGAGCAGCAGGCCGCCGCCGACGGTCTCGGCCCGCAGCGCGTCGGCGACAAAGCTGAGCTCGCGACCTCCCGGCCGGCCGAAGATGACCGAGGGCCCGTCCTCGTCCGGATCGCCGGCGCCCATGCCTGCTCCCCTCGCCCTGGTTGCGTGCAGCTGCGCCCGGCCGGGCCGGGCCGCCGCAGGTCCGGTGGCCGGGCGGCCGGGCTACTGGTAGGAGATCAGGACGGGCTGAGGCTTGTGGGCGATGGTGTCGGCCGGATCAAGCATCGGGGCGTCCTTGACGTAGAAGTCCTTCCAGCCGAAGTACACGCCCTTCGGGGCCGCCGAGGTGATCCCGTTCCAGGTGTCCTGCTTGGTGCCGGGCGCGCCCTGGCCGTCCATGTTGACCACGATGGCCAGGTCGTCATGCCGGGTGTTGAGCCGCGACTCGCCCTGAATCATCGACAGCCGGAACTGATGCAGTTCCAGCAGCTTCTGCGGCAGGTGATTCCGCGCGGTCAGGCCCGCCAGCCAGTTCACGACGCTGTTGACTTCGGCGATGCTGACGCTGCCGATCTGCTGGAGCGGCACCTGTCCCGGCTGCAGCTTCCATTCCGGGTCGAGCGCCAGTCCGACATCGGGCAGCCGCAGCAGCGGCCGGTAGAGCTTGGCCTGGGTCAGCAGGTTGGCCCGGCCGGGCTGCAGATCCAGGATCACGTACAGGTGCGCGGCCGACGCGGCCTGCACGTAGCGGCGCAGCTCGGAGACGGGGGTCTGGTAGGAGTACAGGCCGTCCCGGCCGGCCGAGCCCTGGGCCACTGTCGCGATGATCTCGAAGGCCGGCACGACCGGCACCTTGGCCAGTGATCGGTACTGGGCGGCGACAGCTTCGGCCCGGCTGACGCTGGCCGGCAGGTTCTGCTGGCCGAGCGCGCCGAGGGCGGCCGACTCCGGGTTGCCGTACAGGGCGACGATCTTGCGCATGGGGAACAGCACCTGGCCGCCGCCCGGCAGCTGGACCCCGGTCTCGGCGACCGCCAGCCGGGCGGCCAGCAGCCGGGCGGACCTGAATCCCGCGCCCGCGGCGACCACGCTGGCGGGCTTGGCCGCGGCCAGCGCCTCGATGGCGGCCGGGTCGGCTCGCGGGTCGTAGCCACGCACGGTGATGACGCGCGCTCCGGCTACCCTGGCGGTCGCGGCGGCGGCGATGGCCGTGACCGAGGTGCTGCCGTGGACCAGCATGGCGACGTGCCGCAGTGGCGTGGCCGCGCCGATGGCCGGCAGTCGGCGGGTGCTGCCGACGGCCCGGACCGACAACTCGGCCGACACCGTCCTGGCCGGCACGCCAACGGTCACTGCTGTCGTGGTGCGCAGCGACGTGATCTCCGCGCGCAGATCGGTTACCTCCGGCGCCGGGGCGGGGAATTGCACCAGCAGCAGCGGCGCGTGCAGTGTGACCGCGATTGCCGCACCGGCCACGACGTCGGCCCGGGAGTTGCTGTTGGCGACGACCGCGTCCGGCGCCGAGGACAGCAGCGCCCGGGCGGCGGCCGCGCTGATCTCGGCCGGGTCGCCGGTCAGGACCGCGGCGCGCGGCAGGCTCAGCCTGGTACGGACGGACGTGGCCGGGCCGCCGTGCGGCAGCCGCACGATGGCCACGATCCCGGCTCCGGCGACGGCCAGGGCCGCCAGCACCAGCAGGCCGACCATCCAGCCGGTCAGGCGGGGCTTGCGGATGGGCTTGCGGACACGGGCAGGCGGGCGCCTGGTGTCAATAGCGTGAATTTCTTGCTGCACGGTCGCGGTCCATTCGTGATTCGCAGAACGCGTGGTCAGCTACTGACCAGGCCCGGTTGAGCTGAGCGCACCGCGATAATCGCAGACCGCAACTCGCGATTCGGCTCAGGCGGCGGATTCTCCTGAGTAATGACAATCGCCCGTGACACCGCATTTCGCAGTGCTCCTGCAGGTCGGGGGCGATACGGCAGCCTTGGCTCACGATGGGCAGAATGCAGTTAACTGGCGGTTAACTTTTCGGGCTTGCCCCGATGATTCAATGGCTGCTATTGCGCCGCCAGGATTGCACAATTGGGTTGCTGATCAAGGTCGGCAGCATCCAGCCGCAGCCGGTTACTGGCGGTGCTCAGAAAAGACGTCCGGGGGCATTTCCGTCCGGCGCGAAAGCCGGATTGCCCGGCTCCTGCAACTTAAGACCATGCCCTGCGCCGCCCGGTTGCAGGGATTCCCCCGGCAGCTGTCCGGGCGTGTCGCGTTGGCTGCGGTGCTAGTCCGCGAGCGGCGCGGTGGTGCCGGGGGCAGGCTGGCCGGGTGCCGCGACATCCGGGGCTGCAGCCGTGCCCGGCTCGGCGTAGTAGAACTGCTTGCCGCGCAGCAGCGAGATCAGCGCGCCCGCCACCGACATCACGATGGCCGCGGTGAAGACGATCTTGAGTCCGTGATGGAACGGGGCCGAGATCAGGTGCGGGAAGAACTGATGGCCGGTCAGCACCGCCACGTTCCTGGCGGGCAGCTTGGCCAGCACGCCGGTCGGGCCGAGCAGCCCGGCAATCGGGTTGTACCCGAGCAGTGCGGAGAACAGCGTGCTCACCGGCGGCAGGTGCGCCACGTGCACCGCGGCGGCGGCCGGCACGCCCTGGCTTTCCAGGCCGCGGCTGAGCGACGCCGGCAGGGTACTGGCCAGCCCGGCGATCATCAGCGAGAAGAAGAACCCGATCGATAGCGACATGCCCGAGTTCATGAAGACTGAGCGCATGCCAGACGCCGCGCCCCGGTGGCGGGCCGGCACGCTGCTCATGATCGAGGAGGTGTTGGGCGAGGCGAACAAGCCCGAGCCGATGCCGTTGCAGAAGATGAGGCCGGCGAACGCCCAGTACGGGAAGTCCACCGGCAGCAGCATCAGGCCGGTGAAGCCGCAGGCCGCGACCAGCAGGCCGGCCGTGGCGAACGGCCGGGCGCCGTAGCGGTCGGACAGGTAGCCGGATACCGGCCCGGCGATCAGGAAGCCCGCGGTGAGCGGCAGCATGTAGATGCCGGCCCACAGCGGAGTCACCGTGTAGTCGTAGCCGTGCAGCGGCAGCCAGATGCCGGCCAGCCAGATGACCAGCATGAATTGCAGGCCGCCGCGGGCCATGGAGCTCATCAGGCTGGCGGCATTGCCCGCCGCGAACGCCCGGATCTTGAACAGGCTCATCCGGAACATCGGCTCGGCGATCTTGGTCTCGACGATGCCGAAGATGAGGAGCAGGATCGCGCCGCCGGCCAGCCCGGCGTCCACCTTGGGGTTGGTCCAGCCGGTCGGGTGGCCGCCGTAGGGCTGGATGCCAAAGGTGATCGCGGCCAGCAGGCTGGTAGCGCCGACAGCGAACAGGATGTTGCCCAGCCAGTCGATCCTGGCCCTCCTCGTCGCGGCGGTCTCGCGCAGGCTGCGGTACGCCCAGATGGTGCCCCACAAGCCGATGGGGACGTTGACCCAGAACACCGCGCGCCAGTCCCAGGCGGCCAGCAGGCCGCCGAGCAGCAGCCCGATGAACTGGCCGGAGATGCCGGCGATCTGGTTGATGCCCAGCGCCATGCCGCGCTGGTTGGCCGGGAACGCGTCGGTCAGGATGGCGGCAGAGTTGGCCATCAGCATCGCGCCGCCGAAGGCCTGGACGACCCGCCACAAGATCAGCCACATGGCGCCGGAGCCCCCGGTGAACGGGTCCAGGGACAGCGCGATCGAGGCGATGGTGAAGACGACGAAGCCGAGGTTGTAGATCTTGACCCGGCCGAACATGTCGCCCAGCCGGCCCAGGGTGACCACCAGGACCGCCTGCACCAGCAGGTAGCCCATGATCATCCACAGCACGTAGGTGATGTTGCCGGGGGCCAGCGGGCTGAGGTGAATGCCGCGGAAGATGGCGGGCATCGCGATGATGACGATCGAGCCGTCGATGGTGGCCATCGTGATGCTGAGGGTGGTGTTGGAAAGAGCCACCCACTTGTACCGGTCGGACGACTGGTCAGCTGTCTGCTCGGCCGGCGCCGGCCTCGAAATCACACCCACGTCAGCCGAGCCTACAGCTAAATGGTTGCTTGTTGGCAACTACCTACCTTGAGCTGCCGGACCGGCCCGGCGGCGACACCGGCGATTGCGTCCCCGGTGACGGTAGACTCGCAGCGTGCCCAGATATGAGTACCGCTGCCGCGCTTGCGGCGACACCTTCGAGCAGACCCGCCCGATGAGCGAGGCGTCCGCGCCTGCTCCGTGCCCGCAGGGTCACGCTGACACCGTCAAGCTGCTGTCCACCGTTGCCGTCGGCGGCCGGGCGAGCCAGGGCGGCCAGCCGCGCTCGGGCGGCGGCGGTAGCTGCTGTGGCGGAGCCTGCGGCTGCGGCTGAGCGCGCAGCTGGTCTCAGCAGGACGAGAAGCGCTGCATCTGGCGCATCTTGTTGGTCGCGTCCAGCGCGGCGACCTTGTAGGACTCGGCCAGCGTCGGGTAGTTGAAGACCGCGTCCACCAGGTAGTCAATGGTTCCGCCGCAGCCCATGACGGCCTGGCCGATGTGCACCAGCTCGGTCGCCCCGGTCCCGAAGACGTGCACGCCGAGCAGCGTCCGATCGGCCGGCGATACCAGCAGCTTGAGCACGCCGTAGGAATCGCCGATGATCTGGCCGCGGGCCAGCTCCCGGTAGCGGGAGACGCCCACCTCGAACGGAACGCAGTCGCGGGTCAGCTGGTCCTCGGTCCGCCCGATAAAGCTGATCTCCGGCAGGCTGTAAATGCCGATCGGCTGCAGCTGGCTGACCTCGTGGATGGGCTCCCCGCAGGCATGATGAGCGGCGAGGCGGCCCTGCTCCATGGACGTGGCGGCCAGCGCCGGGAAGCCGATGACGTCGCCGACCGCGTAAATCGTCGGCACGGCGGTCTGAAAGAAGTCGCCGACCTTGATCCGGCCGCGTGCGTCCGCCGACAGGCCTGCCGCGGGCAGGTCGAGCGCGTCGGTCATGCCCTGCCGGCCGGCTGAGTACATGACGGTGTCGGCCGGGATGCGCTTGCCGCTGGCCAGGGCCGCGATCGCGCCTTCGGGCCGGGACTCGACGCCGGTCACGGTCTCGCCGAAGCGGAAGGTGACCGCCAGGTCCCGGAGGTGGTACTTCAGCGCCTCGACGACTTCGAGATCACAGAACTCCAGCATCCGGTCGCGCTGCTCCACCACGGTGACCTTGGTGCCGAGCGCGGCGAACATGGACGCGTACTCGATGCCGATCACCCCAGCCCCGGCCACGATCATCGATCGCGGTACCTGCTCCAGGTGCAAGATCCCGTCGGAGTCGATGATGGTGCGATCGTCGAACGCGACGGTGTCCGGCCGGGCCGGCTTCGTGCCGGTGGCGATGATGATCTTCTCCGCGGTGACCTCGCGGGTGCGCCCGGCGGCGTCGGTGATCGTGACCGCCTCCGGCCCGGTAAAGCTGGCAGTGCCGGTATGAATGGACACCCGGTTGCGGCTGAGCTGGCTGCGGACGACGTCGTTCTCCCGGCTGACCACGTGCCGGGTGCGCGCCGTCAGGTCGCCGATGGTGATCTCGTCCTTGACCCGGTAGCTCTGCCCGTACATTTCCCGCTGATCCAGCCCGGTCAGGTAGAGCACGGCCTCGCGCAACGTCTTCGACGGGATGGTGCCGGTGTTGAGGCAGACTCCGCCGAGCATGTCCGGCCGCTCCACGATCGCCACCCGCCGATCGAGCTTGGCCGCCGCGATCGCGGCCTTCTGGCCGCCAGGGCCCGATCCGATCACCAGTACGTCGAAGTCATGCACTGCTCCAGTCTGACGAGGTAATGCCGAGATCGGTAGTGGCGCCCGGCTTAGGCTGAGCACAGCCGCAACCGGAGGACAGCGATGCAGCCACCCAGCCAGGCCCAGTACTTCGGGGAGATCCGGACCAGCGCCGCGACGATGGCGCAGATCGCCGGCAGCTGCGACAACGAACTGCCGGTGCCGTCGTGCCCGGACTGGACGTTGCGCCAGCTGGCGACCCACCTGGGCCGGGTGCACCGGTGGGTCGGCGAGATAGTCAGGACCAGATCACAGGAGGCCATCCCGATGCGCGCGGCGCCCGACGGGATCTACCCCGACGATCCGGCAGGCCGGGCCGCATGGCTGACAGCCGGGGCTGGCCGGCTGATCGACGCCCTTGCCGACGCTGGCGAGGAGCCACTGTGGGCATTCGGCTCCGGGTCGCCCGCCAGCTTCTGGGCCCGCCGCCAGGCGCACGAGACGATGATGCACCGGGCCGACGCCGAGCTAGCGGCCGGCCGGCCCGTGGTGCTCGAGCAGCAGCTGGCGGCGGACGGCATCGACGAGTGGCTGTCGATGATCGCGCGCGGCCGGGGCGGCGGCGCCGGGCCGCTGCCGGCCGGGCAGCGGCTGCGGCTGACCGCGGCTGTGGCTGGCGATCCCGATGCCGCCAGCTGGCTGGTCACCGGGACCGCGGACGGAGTCATCGTCGACCGCGGGGACACCCTGGACCGCGAGGCCGGGCAGGCCGACGCGGCGGTCAGCGGTCCCGCTGACCGGCTGTTGCAGGTGCTGGTGCGCCGGGCCCCGGCCGCGGATCCCGCAGTCAGCGTGACGGGTGCGGCCGCGCTTGTCAGCGGATGGCTGGCCAGCACTCCGTTCTGAACCGCAGCGAAAGCTGGTGCGCGCCTCGCTGCCGCCGTGAGAAACCGGCGAGCCGCGGGCGCGCACTAACAGCATGCAACCCGCTGGCCGGATGCGCTACCCCCTGCGCCGAGATTGCCGGCGAGAGCCAGCTGACCCGGGCGCTGGCCAGATCATCACCCGCCGGTGCCGCGCCGAGGACGCCCGCCTTGACCTGATCGAGCATGCTCGACACGGTCCGCTGCACGTCCGGGACGGCACTGCGCAGGCTCTCGGCGTCGGCGGCCAGGACGGCGTCCACCTCGAAGCCGGCCTGGCTCAGCAGTCCCTCCAGGTCCGCCAGCTTGATGCCTACCCAGCCGACCGGGTCGCTGGACAGCCCGCGCTCAAACACGCGGTGACCAGGCTCCCAGCCGTTGACATGCGGATGATGATGAGTCCGGTCGAAGCTGCCGGGCGTCCCGTCCACGCTTTCCAGCAAGTCAGCCCGCCAGATCGGCTCGGCCACGGTGATCGGCCTGGCCGAGTAGATGGACCCGGTCAGCTCTCCCGGCTGCAGCATCCTGACCTCGAGCCGCACGCCGTGCTCCGGGCCTTCTTGGCCCTTGGCCGGCGACGGGTCGATGAAGTAGATGTCGCCCACGACGACGCCGATCCGCTCGAATCCGAATACCTGCAGCATGAACACTCCTGACGCCAGCGAACTCCGCTTACTCCCCCATCCTCGCCGGGACTGCGGCCGCGGCGCTAGCGGGGATCGGGCCGGTCCAGGTTCCAGTGCCGGACCACCGAGGCAATCCAGGGCCACTGCTTGCCGTCCTCGCCCGTGCTGGCGGGCCGCTGGAGGGTGAACCGGGTGATGGCGCGCTGGCCGCCTTCATGGTCCCCGTAGAGCACGTCGATCGTCAGCACGTCACCGGTCGTGACCGCGGCAACCGCCTCGTCGTAGCGCGGATCGGCGGGATCGCGGAAGGCCGCCTGCCAGAAGCCGACATCGTTCTGGGCAACATAGAGGTCGCGCTGCTGTGGCCGGAACAAGGCCGGGTCCGGCCGCTCCAGGCTCGTCTGTCGGCCGGCCAGGAACTGCCAGCCGTGCATGACGGCAATCCCCCGGCCGGCGTTGCGCACCGAGATGCCGAGGTAGACGTTGCCCTTGTCGTAGTCGGCCACGCCGCGGCCGCCTTCGAGCCGCTCATGCTTGCCGTCGCCGTAGAAGACCTTCTGCTGCACGTCATCCAGGCGGGACGCGACCAGCAGCGGGCGGGTCCCGACCAGCAGTGCCTGCTCGGCGACCCTGGCCGCCTTATTCGCCGAGCGGACAGCGCTGAACGTCGCCACCGCCAGCACGAGCGTGCCGCCGGCGGTGGCCAGCGACGAGACAGTCTCCCAGTCCATCATGACCGGACTACCGTATCGAACCGTCGCATAGCGTTACCGCCGGGCACGCCGAACTTTCCTATGCAGCTACTTCGCTTATTGCTAGGATAGTTAATACGAGATTAACGCTGGATGTCTGTTTACTAATAATCCGGCGAAAAGCAATATCATCGCTTAAAGCAATCCGGATTACAGAGGCTTACATAGTGGGTAGCGGCTCGCGCGAGTTCGTGCTCAGCGGCGACGCGAGGGCCGGCACAGATCTCGAGTTGCTGCGCGGCTCCGAACACGACGGCAACGGGTTCTCCTGGGCCGATGGCGGCCAGGTCAGCGCCCGGACCGCCAGTCTCCCGGCCGGGCCGCCGGCCGGCACTTTCCGCCGCACCTGGCTCGACACCTTTGACTGGCGGCTGTACCGGGCCGGCCTGACGCTGGAGCTTGTCAGCCAGGCCAGCCAGCCGGGCCGCCTGGTGCTGACCGGGCGAGACGGCACCGTGCTGGCCGCCGAGGCACCAGCAGCTGCCCTGAACTGGCCGGCTCTGCTGACCGCGCTGCCCGCCGGGCCGCTGCGTGAGCTGCTGGAACCGGTGGCGGGCGTGCGCGCGCTGATGCCGGTTGCCCGCGCGACCAGCAAGGTGCATGAACTGCGCGCGCTGAATGAGGACGACAAGACCATTGCCCGGCTGGCCGTCGACCGGATGTCGGTCACCTTCCCGGCCAGGGCGCAGGCCCCGGCCCGGCTGAGCCTCGCTCCGGTCCGGGGCTACCAGGGCCAGGCCGACAAGCTCGGCCGCGAACTGGCCGGCCTGCCCGGCATCAGCGCGGGCCGCGGTACCGCGCTGGACACCGCGCTGGCCGCGGCCGGGTGCCGGGCCGGGGAGATCCCCGGCAAGGCCGCTGCCCTGCGGCTTGTCCCCGGCCTGCCGGCCCGGGCCGCCCTGGCGGCGATCCTGACATCGCAACTGGACTCGCTCGAGGCGAACGTGCCCGGCACGATTCGCGATATCGACACCGAGTTCCTGCACGATCTGCGGATTGCGGTCCGGCGCACCCGGTCCGCGCTCAAACTGTGCGGCGCCGTGCTGCCGGACGGGCTGGCGGCCGGCTTCCGGCCCGATTCCGCTGGCTCGGCCAGCTGACCACTCCGACCAGGGATCTGGACGTCTACCTGCTGGGATTCGACGACATGGCAGCCGGCCTGGTCGGCGCCAGCCCGGATGAGCTGCAGCCGTTCCGCGACTACCTGGCCGCTTCCCGGCGCACCGCGCAGCGCCAGCTCGGCCGGGCGCTGCGCTCGCCCCGGTTTACCCGGCTCGGCCATGACTGGCGGGCAGCGCTCGCGGACGTGCGCCCGGCCCGCAAGCGCCCGTCGGTGGCGCAGCTGGCCGAGGCCAAGATCGCGGCGGCCTGCCGCAAGGCACTGCGGTCCGGTCAGCTCATCACCGCGTCGTCGCCGCCGGACAGCCTGCATGACCTGCGCAAGCGATGTAAGGAGCTGCGCTACCTGGTGGAGATGTTCGCCTCGCTGTACGATCCGGCGCAGCGCTGGCAGGCCATCCGGGAGCTGAAAGCACTCCAGGACTGTCTCGGCGAGTTCCAGGACGCCGAGGTACAGCGCGGCGAGATCCGCGCCTTCGCCGACCAGATGCTCGCCGCCCGCAGTGCCCCGGCCACGACGCTGCTGGCGATGGGTGAGATCGCGGCTGGCCTGGCGCTGCGGCAACGGCGGGCCAGGAGCACCTTCGACGACCGGTTCGCGGATTTCGCCAGCCCCGCGAGTCAGGCCAGGCTGGCCGCGCTGGCGAGGACGACGGTGGCATGAAGATCTTCGCGACGTACAACATCAAAGGCGGCGTAGGCAAGACAGCGACAGCCGTGAACCTGGGCTACCTGGCTGCCAGGGACGGCTACCGGGTGCTGCTGTGGGACCTGGACCCGCAGGGCGCCGCCAGCTACCTGTTCCGGATCAAGCCGCGGGTCAAGGGCGGCGGCAAGGCGCTGATCCAGGGCACCAAGTCGATCAGCGCCGCCATCAAGGGCACGGACTTCGACGATCTCGACCTGCTGCCGGCCGACTTCACCTACCGCAACCTGGACCTCGTGCTGGACTCGGCCAAGCGGCCGGCCAGGCGGCTGGCGAGCCTGCTGGCGCCGCTGAAGAACGAGTACGACGTGGTCATCCTGGACTGCCCGCCGAGCATCTCACTGTTGTCGGAGAGCGTGCTGCACGCAGCTGACTTGCTGCTGGTGCCGCTGATCCCGACGACGCTGTCGGTCAGGACGCTGGATCAGCTGACCGACTTCGTGGATGGCTTCGCCGGTCACCGGCCCGACATCCTGGCGTTCTTCTCGATGCTGGACCGGCGCAAGCGACTGCACAAGCAGATCGCCACGGACCTGCCCGCCAGCCGCAAGGACTTCGCCGTCGCGGCGATTCCGGCGCTGTCGGTGATCGAGCAGATGGCGGTCAGGCGCGCCCCCGTGGCCGCGTTTGCACCGCGCAGCCAGGCCGCCCTGCAATACGCGGCCTGTGGCAGGAGGCCCGCTGCCGGGCCGCCCTGCCCGAGGCCGGCCGTCAGGGAATGAGGACGATTTTCCCGCGCGTGTGTCCGTGCGCCAGCTCGCGATAGGCGTCCTGCACCGCACTGAGCGGGAACGTGGCCGCGATGGGCAGCTCAACCGCGCCGCTGGCGATCAGCCCGGCAATCTCGGCCAGCACGCCTGCGCTGGCCCCGGCTGAGTTGCCCTCACCCTTCACGCCGTGCTCGGCGACCGCGGCGAAGTTGGCGATCGTGTCGATCCGGGCCGGGGCCACGCCCAGATCGAGGGCCAGATCGACGTAATCGCCGCCGATGGTGTCGATGAACGCGTCGACGGAGCCGGCGACCTGCTTGATCCGCCCGGCCACTCCGTTGCCGTAGGTGACCGGCACGATGCCGTGGTGCGCAAGCCAGGCATGGTTGGCCTCGCTGGCCAGCCCGATCACGCTCCCGGCCGCACGGGCCGCGAGTTGCGCCGCCAGCGACCCGACGCCTCCAGCTGCGCCGGCTACCACGACCGTGTCGCCGGCTGCGAGTCCGACCGCCCGCACCGCGGCATAGGCGGTAGCACCAACCACATACAGGGAGCCGGCTACGTCCCACGGCAGCCCGGCCGGCTTCGGCGTCAGATTCTCCGCCTCGACCAGCGCATATTCGGCGTGACTGGCCCGGTTGTCAGTCCAGCCGATCACTTCGTCCCCGGCCGCCCACCCGGTCACTTCAGGCCCGATCGAAGCGATGACACCGGCCAGGTCACTGCCCTGCCCGGACGGGAAGGTCGCCGGATACCGCTCGTGCAGGGCGCCAGCCCGGATCTTCGCCTCACCCGGATTGATCCCAGCCGCCTTGACTTGCACCAGCACCTGGCCAGGCCCCGGCTCCGGCTGCGGGACATCCACGACTTTCAGGACATCAACCGCCCCGTACCCATCGAACCGAACAGCCTTCATCACGCCACTCCCTTGATCGGCTCTCTCGTCAGGCTCGGGCTAACCCGGCCACGGTCCTCGTTATGCCCGGCGACCTCGGTCGGCCAGGGCTCAGACCGACCATCAGTCCCAAGACCGACCAGTCCGCGATGACGGAACCGTCTGCACGCGAGATCATGGGCGGATGACAGGTCGGACTCCGCCGCCGCACGGACCGGCGCCTCGGCTGCGGCTGGGCGGCTGACGTGCATGTTGTCGGGATTGTGCTGCATCCGCGGCGGGATTCGGCCGAGGCGGTGGCGGCGATCATGGACTGGACCGCACGCCGGAACATCAAGGTGATCGGCATCTCGGCGGAAATCGAGCGGCTGAACTGCACTGCCGTCGGCGTCAGCGACGACGAGCTCGGCCGCGAGGCTGACCTGGTGGTGAGCCTGGGCGGCGACGGGACCATGCTGCGGGCCATGCGCCTGGTCGACCGGCAGCGGCCGTCGGTCCTCGGGGTCAACCTGGGCAAGCTGGGCTTCCTGGCCGAGGTGGACGTGCCGGACCTGCCGGCCGCCCTGACCAAGGTGGATGCCCGGCGACTACACGAACGAACCCCGGCTCGCTGTCGACGCCGTCGTCGGCGAACGCGTCGTCACGGCGTTCAACGACATCGTGCTGGTCAGGTTCCCTGGTCACCAGACCGCGAAGGTCGCGGTGGTAGCGGGCGGTCATCCGTTCGTCAGCTATGCCGCCGACGCCATCGTGGTCGCGACGCCGGCCGGCTCGACTGCCTACAGCTTCTCGGCCGGCGGCCCGATCGTCAGCCCGGCGGTCGATGCCCTGCTGGTCACGCCCGCGGCGCCGCATTCGGCGTACAACCGGGGCCTGGTGCTGTCGCTGCAGGACAGCCTCGAGCTAGAGGTACTCATGGACAGCGGCAGGCTCGCCGTTGAGGTAGACGGTCAGCTCGCCGCCGAGGTCAGTCCGGGCGACCGGATCGAGGTCCGGCCGCGTCCGGGGGCGGCGCACGTCGTCCGGTTCGCCCGCAGCACCTTCTACGAGCGGGCGCGGCGCAAGCTGCGGCTCTCGGACTCGGCCGAGATCCCGGTCGACTGAGTGGACGACGCCGAGGACCGGCAGCCCGTGCTGCGCCCGGTCGGCGAGTACGAACTGCTGGCCGACCTCGACCGGCCGCGGGCCTGGACGCTGCTCGTGCACGGGACGCCGCAGTCTCATGTCGATCTTGACGACCCGCAGTACCTGGAGTTCGAGTACGTGCGGCGGCTGGGTCATGTGCTGGACCTGGCCGCGCCGCCGGCCGTGCCGCTGCGGGTGCTGCACCTGGGCGCCGGAGCGCTGACGCTGGCCCGCTACGTGGCCAGCACCCGGCCGGGATCCAGCCAGCTGGCCGTCGACTCGGACGCGGCGGTGCTGGACCTGGTCCGCACCCGGCTGCCGCTGAGCCAGCCGGCCCGGCGCGGCGCGGGCCGGGCGGGCCGGACCAGGATCCGGGTCGGGGACGCGCGCGTCGTGCTGGAGTCACTGGCGCCGGCCACCTTCGACGTGGTGATCAGCGATGTGTTCGCCGGAGCCGGCACTCCGCCGCACCTGACCTCGGCCGAGTTCACCGCGTCGGCGGCCCGCGTGCTGGCGCCGGCCGGGGTGTTCGCCGTCAACATCGGGGACGGCCCGCCGCTGGCGCACACCAGGGCCCGGATCGCGGCCGTGCGCACCGTGTTCAGTCAGGCCTGCGTGATGGCGGACGCGCCGGTGCTGCGCGGCCGCCGGTTCGGCAACCTGGTGCTCGCCGCCGCGAACCACGAGCTGCCCGTCGCCGCGCTGACCAGGCGGGTCGCCTCCGACCCGTTCCCGGCCCGGCTGCTGGACGGCAGTGAGCTTGACCGGTTCGTGGCCGGCGCCAAGCCGGCCACGGATGCCTACGCGGTGCCCGCGCCGGTGCCGCCGCCGGAGGTGTTCATTCGCTAGAGGTCGGCCAGGAAGCCGATCATGGCGGCGTTGACCTCGTCCGGCCGCTCCTGCTGAGTCCAGTGCCCGCAGCCGGGCAGGATGACCGAGCGGGTCAGCTTCGGCAGCACCTGCGCCATCCCGTCCATGCTGACGAAGCTGATGACCGGGTCCCGGTCGCCGGCCATGAACAAGGCCGGCACGGTGATCGGAGCGTGCTGCCAGGCGCCGGTCAGCTCCCAGTTGCGGTCCATGTTGCGGTACCAGTTCAGCGGCCCGGTGAAACCGGAGCGGGCGTACTGCGCGACGTAGGCGTCGATGTCGCGCTCCGTCAGCCAGTCCGGCAGCTCCGCCGGGTCAGCCGCGGCGTCGAGGAAACCGCCGCCGGCCGGGATGAGGCCCATGCCGGGCGCTTCGCCCGCCAGGCTGAACAGGACCTTGCGGAACGTGGCCGCAGGATCGCGGCTCAGCTCCGCGTCGGCCACGCCCGGCTGCTGGAAGTACACCATGTAGAAGCTCTCGCCGAGCAGGCCGCGCAAGGTGGCGATCGGGGCGGAGCTGCCACGCGGCCGGTACGGCACGCTCAGGCCGATGACACCGCGGATCCGGTCCGGCCGGAACAGCGCCGTGTGCCAGGCGACGGGAGCGCCCCAGTCGTGGCCGGCCACCACCGCCTGATCCTCTCCCAGCGCGTCCATGAGCGCGATCACGTCGCCGGTGAGGTGCAGCATGGTGTACTCGCCGACGTCGGCCTGCTGGCCGGGCCCGCCTGGCGGACCGGTCTCGCAGTAGCCGCGCTGATCGGGCGCGACCGCGTGATATCCCGCCGCCGCCAGCGCGGTCAGCTGATGGCGCCAGGAGTACCAGCTTTCCGGGAAGCCATGCAGCAGCAGCACGAGCGGGCCCTGGCCGGCCTCGGCGATGTGCATGCTCAGTCGGCCCGCCTGGACGTGGCGGTGGTTGATCTGGGGAATCGCGGCGCCTGGGTCCGTCATGGCGAGAGAATAGACCAGCGGCGGTCACACCCTGCGAAGATCGCCGCCATAACAGTCTTTCTGGCCGATTGGGTACGCAAGTAGTCGCAGTTCGGAGCATCCTGTAGACAGGGTCCGCGGTGGGCCGTTCTGCCGCGGAGCATCGAACTGCCCAGAGGGGGGCCAGATGAGCCGAAGGCTGCTCAGGCTGGAGATACCGGTCCTCCCCGAACGCATGATGTTCCGGGTGCACGACCCGGCGGCTGACCTCGACACCCCGGGCGGCCCAGCGCTACCGGTCGACTCGCTTATCAGCACCAGCCGCGATCAGCTGCTGGTGTCCTGCGCGCAGGAGCACCTCGGCGTTCAGCTAACAGTCGAGGAATGGGACGACGCGCCGCCGCCGTTCAGCGACGGCTATGAGGACGAGGCGAAATGCGTCCTGTACCTGCGCGGACAGCTCAGCATCGACATGGGCCCCGCTGGCCGGGCCGTCAGCGCGCTGCGCTTGTCCGGCGGCGTCGGCGACTACGGCGTGCGGATCTACACCCGCAACCGGGCTGTGGCGCGGCAGAGTTACAGCGACCTGTTCCAGCAGCACTCCGACCCGCTAAGCGACGAGTTCCAGCAGGCGCGCAAGCAGCTTGAGGGCCTGGAGCAGTACCTGCTGCAGTTGTGGCGCGAGTCCTGACGCCTGACTAGCGATCCTTGGTCGCTA
>CAVQMG010000027.1:0-31349 GCA_963713585.1 uncultured Actinomycetota bacterium
CAAGGACGGCACGACGATCAGGATGGTGGTGCTGTCAGCGGCCGGGGACGACGGCGAGGGAGCCAGGGGGCCGGGCGGGGAGCACCACGTTCCGGGCCTGCCAAAGCTCGCCATCCTCTACGGGTACGGCGGCTTCGACGTCAGCATGACGCCTGCCTTCTCCGCCGGGATCCTGGCCTGGGTCGAGGCGGGCGGGGTCTACGCCGTCGCCGGGCTGCGCGGCGGCAGCGAGGAAGGCGAGGGGTGGCACCGCGCGGGCATGCGGGAGCCCAAGCAGAACGTGTTCGACGACTTCCACGCCGCTGCCGAGAAGCTCATGGCCGGCGGCTGGACCACCAGCAGTCAGCTGGCGGTGATGGGCGGGTCCAACGGCGGGCTGCTCGTGGGCGCGTCGCGTCACTCAGCGGCCCGACTTGAGCGCGGCCGCCGTCTGCTCCGCGCCGCTGCTCGACATGGTGCGTTACGAGCGGTTCGGCCTCGGCGAGACCTGGAACGACGAGTACGGCACCGTGGCGGACCCGGCCGAGTTCGGCTGGCTGCTGTCCTACTCGCCTTATCACCACGTCGGCGAGGGGGTCCGGTACCCGGCGATCCTGTTCACCGTGTTCGACGGTGACACCCGCGTCGACCCGCTGCACGCACGGAAATGTGCGCGGCCCTGCAGCACGCTACGTCCGCGCCGCTGGCCGAGCGGCCGGTGCTGCTGCGCCCGGAAGCGAACGTCGGGCACGGCGCGCGGGCGATCAGCCGCACGGTCGGGTTGTCATCGGAGACGCTGACCTTCCTGGCGGCCCAGACCGGGCTGGCGCTGGGCTGATCCGGCCGCCTGCCGCTGTCCGGCGCGCCGTCAGCTGACGCGCCATGTCAGCTGAGGCGCCGGCGACGCGCCGTCAGCTAGCCTGCAGGGCCTCGCGGTAGGCCGCCAGCGCGGGCAGCTTAGGATCCCGCTCGGCCGCCTGCTGGCCGAGCGCTCTGGCCACCTGCAGCACGACGTCGGTCCGGTGCTCGGCTGGCAGCCTGGCCAGAGTCTGCTGCCCGGCTAGCAGTGCCTGCCCGGGCTCGTCGGACTCCAGCAGGCAGCGAGCCTGGCCGAGAGCGATGAGCGCGCAGTCCAGAACTTCGTAGCCCGAGTACATCTGCCCGGCCTGGGCGAAGGCCCGGCTGGCTCCCTGCCAGTCGCCGAGCGATACCAGGGTGTCGCCCATGTGGAAGTAGAGCTGCCGCTCGGTATAGCCCAGAGCCGTATCGCTGCGCTGTTCCTCGGGCAGGTCGCCCAGCATGTCCTGGGCGCGATCGAGGCTGGCGCGGACGCGGTCAAGTAGCTCCCGCCTGCCGCCGCGGCCGATCGATGCCGCCGACGCGAGCCTGGCCAGTGCCCTGGCCTCGATGACCGGGGCCATCGCTGCCGCGACGCACAAATGCCGCCCGGCCAGGTCGCCGGCTGTTCCGGCCAGGTTCGCCGCCTCTCGCGGATCCCCGAAATACAACGGCACGACTGACTCGCGCACCGACACCCAGGCGCGCAACCGGCGGTCGCCGGTCTCGTCAGCGGCTGCCCTGGCGGTCCGGAAGAACGACCTGGCGAGCCGATGGTCGCCCAGATCGAGCATGGTAATCCCGGCCAGGCCCGCGAGCTGGCTGGCCAGCCGGCAGAGCCGTTCGGAGAACTCGAGCGGCTGCCGGTCCTCGCAGGTGCGCCGGACGTCAGCAAAGTCGAGCAGCACGTCGCAGAGCAGGCGCAGCGGCGGCAATGTCATGTACTGACGCCCGTACCCGGTGGTGCTCTGTTCCCACCGGTCGATCATCGTGGCCGACACCGTGCCGCCTAGCAGTGCCTCATCCATCCGGCGGCGGATCCGGTCGACAGCGCCGAGGAACCTGCTGTCGACGCCGGTTGCGGGATCGGCCATCTGCCGCAACAGCATGGTGCGCAGCTCATCGTCTTCGTGTCCCAGCGCCTCCGGTCCCGGCGCGGTGCCGGGCACCGGGCTGATCGGCTGCGTCGCGAAGTCGGCAGCGGCGGAAGCGCGGCGGCAAGATCGTGGCCCCGCTGCGCCGGCGCAGCCGACCACCGCCGGGACCGGCTCGCCGCGGCGTGCCCGGCCGGGCTGGATCCGGCAGCACCGTTCCTGGCCGGGGCGTGCCCGTCCGCGCCGCGGCCGGACTGCCGTGCCCCCTGTCGCCGCCACCGCTGTGCCCGCCACCGCAGTGCCGGGTAGCGGGACGCCCGGTAGCGGGGCGCCAGCACCGCCCGCCGTACCCTGACCGACCGGCGCGGCGCCGGGGCCTGACCGCCGATGGCCGGCCGCCCTGGCCCGCTGACCGGGGACGGCAGGCGACGGCGGCTGGTGCGACTGGCCGCACAGGCATTTGCCGTTGAACCCGAGATCGGCGGGATCGGCCTGGTAAATCGCGCACAGGTAATGCAGGTATTCCGAACCTGGCCGCTTCTGGCCGCCCTCGTAAGCCGAGAGCAGCGTCTCGCTGAATCGCGGCACGGCCGGCCGTCTGCCTCGTACCGGCCCGCACCTGCGCGACGACGTCGGCGAGGGCGATGCCATGGGCAAGGCGGTAGGCCCTGATCCGGCTGCTGCCGCACTGGCTGGCGATCTCGGCCGCGATGTCAGCAGGCTGAGTCCCGGCGACCAGCGCCCGGGCCCGGACCTGACGGGCGACGGCGGCCTCCTGGCGGCTGCCCGCCTCTGTGCCGGCAGCTTGCTGGCCTGTCCCGGCGGCCATCACCGCGCTCCGCTCTCTGACATCCGGTCGTCTCCCCCTGCTGCCTCATGCTCTGCCCCCGAGCCACCCGAGCGGATCACAATGTTAACGCATTGTAATCTATTGATCGCGTCTTGTTAGTCCCTTTCAGCCGCCCTTTCCTCAATAGTCCCTTGCACATCGCAAAAATTGGTTGTGAATTTGCGCGCGCGCTCTCCAATAAGATCGGCGCGTGGCGCTGGCAGTTACTGCGATGAGCACGTTCCCGGCCGATCCCGTCGCGACGGGAGTGCTGGCTCGCGCCTGCGGCCGCGCGCCCGGCATCTCCTGCCGGCTCGCCTGGGACCTCACGCACAGCATGCACGCGGCCGACTTCACCACGGTGTACCTGGCTGGTCCCGTGCGGCTGATCCTGAAGATCGCCTTCGTGCTGCTGCTGGCGGTGCTGCTCCGGATGGCGGCCCAGCGGCTCATCGTGCGGCTGACCAGCCGGGTCGCGGCCGGGTACAGCCGCCAGGGGCGAGGGCGACGGCGCGGGGACGAGTCGGTCGGATATTTCAGTCCCGCCGACAGCCAGCTAGACGACGAGCCGCCGGAGACGGCCGACCCGGGCACGGCCGACCCGCGCACGGGCGACGCGGGCACGGGCGACGCGGACACCGGCACGGCCGCGGCCAGTCCGGACGCTGCCGCCGGGACGGGGACGGGCGAGGGAGCCGGCGAACTCGCCGACGCGGGCACTGCCCGGCGGCGGGTCCGCGGTGAGCGCCGCAGTCAGCGGGCAACTGCCCTTGCGTCGCTGCTCGGCAATGCGGCCACCGTGACCATCTTCAGCATCGCGGCGGTGATCATTCTTGGTGACCTCGGCCTGAACCTGGCACCGGTCCTGGCCAGCGCCGGCGTCCTCGGCATCGCGATCGGGTTCGGGGCGCAGAACCTGGTGAAGGACTTCCTGGCCGGCATCTTCATGCTGCTGGAGGACCAGTACGGCGTCGGCGACACCGTCGATATGGGCAGCGTGGCTGGCACGGTCGAGGCGGTCAGCCTGCGAATCACCCGGCTGCGGGACATCAACGGCGTGGTCTGGCACATCCGCAACGGCACGATCAAGCGGGCCGGCAACGAGACGCACGGCTGGGCCCGGGCGGTGATCGACTTCCCCGTTCCCTATCGGGTCCCGGTCGCGGCGGCCAGGGGCGCGCTGGAGCGGGCCGCGGTCGGGCTCTGGCAGGAGCCCGGCTGGCGCGAGGTGATCCTGGACCGGCCCGAGGTCTGGGGAGTGCAGGACATCACGGCCGACACGGTCGTCATCCGGGTGGCCGCCCGGACCTCGCCGCAGGGCAAGCTCGAGGTGGCCAGGGAATTGCGGGAGCGGCTCAAAGATGCCCTGGACACCGGCGACACCGGCGACACCGGCGACACCGGCCTGGCGCCGGTCCGGCTGGCCGACGCCGTGCCGCAGCAGGCCGACGAGCCGCCCGGGCAATGACCAGGCCCCCGCGCCGTGACCGGGCCCCCGCGACCCCGCGGACTCCGCACCGTGACCGGCGCCTGCGCCGTGACCGGCGCCGCCGCCGAGCGGCTAACCTGGAGCCGTTATGACGCAGACGAACGCACCGAGCCTGTACGAGGCGATCGGCGGGGAACCGGCCTTCCGCCGCCTCGTGCACCGGTTCTACCAGGAGGTCGCGGCCGATCCGGAGCTCCGGCCGGTCTACCCGAGCAAGGATCTCGGGCCGGCCGAAGAGCATCTGCGGCTGTTCCTGATCCAGTACTGGGGCGGCCCGGCCACCTACAACGAGCGGCGGGGGCACCCGCGGCTGCGGATGCGGCACGTTCATTTCGCCATCGGCGAGGCCGAGCGGGACGCCTGGCTACGACATATGCGCACCGCGATGGACGAGCTCGAACTGGCCCCCGAATATGACCAGGAGCTGTGGGATTACCTGGTGATGGCCGCAAACAGCCTGGTCAACCGGCAGCCGGAGGGCAGCGGGCCAGACCTCGGTCTTACCCCGGCCTGACCAGCAGGGAGCCCGGCCAGCAGGGCGGAATCGGCCTGTGCCGCCCGGTCTAGCATGCGAACTTTCGCAGTGAGGTTTGCGATGCCATTTGCGGCAACCGCGCCTGGCCCAGATACTGGGACAGCCCCTTTATCTCCTGCATGAGTGATCACCTGGAACGACCGGCACGCCAACGCTTAGCCCAGGCCGCCGAGCAGGCCCGCAACTGGAGGCCAGCAGTTGACACAGGACGTCCGCTCCGGACCCGGAGGCCCGCTTCCGCAGGGCCTGGTCCCCGGCGATCAGCTGGCTGGGTACCAGATCCAGGAACCGATTGGCCGCGGCGGGATGGCGGTCGTCTACCGTGCACTTGACCTGCGGCTCGGCCGCCTCGTCGCGCTGAAGGTGCTGGCGCCGAACCTGAGCGAGGACGAGGCATTCCGGCAGCGTTTCATCAGGGAATCACGGGCTGCGGCCGGCGTCGATCACCCGCATATCATCCCGGTTTTCGAGGCCGGCGAGGCCAGCGGCATGCTGTTCATCGCCATGCGCTATGTCAGTCACGGCGATGTCAGGACGCTGATCGACGCCGAGGGCCCGCTGGACCCGGCCCGGGTGATCTCGATCACCGGCCAGGTCGCCTCGGCCCTGGACTGCGCGCACGAGCACGGCCTGGTGCACCGCGACGTCAAGCCGGGCAACATCCTGCTGACCCCCGCCAGCAGCGGTGATGCCGATCACGTCTACTTGTCTGACTTCGGCTTGAGCAAGCACTCCCTGACCCCGTCGACGCTGACCTCGACCGGGCAGTTCCTGGGCACTCTTGACTACGTCTCGCCGGAGCAGATCCAGGGCCATCCGGTGGACGGCCGCGCCGACCAGTACGCGCTGGCCTGCACCGTCGTCGAGATGCTGACCGGCAGGCCGCCGTTCCAGCGCGACGACACGATGGCGCTGATGTGGGCCCAGCTGGAAGCCGAGCCGCCCAGGCTCACCGACCGCCGGCCCGATCTGCCGGCTGCGGTGAACGCAGTGATCACCACCGGGATGAGCAAATGGCCCGACAGCAGGTACGGCAGCTGCCGTGAGTTCGCGGCCACGCTGGCCACCGCGTGCCTGCCGGAGGCGCAACGGGCCGGCACCGCCGGGTACGCCGCGCCGGACCTGGACGTCCCGCTCGCCGAGCAGACCGCGATCGACCTGCCGCCGGCCTCGTCCGGCGGGCCGGGCTGGGCCGGTGCCGGATGGTCCGACGCTGGCTGGGACGTGCAGACCCCCGCGCCAGCCTCGTCCCGGCCCGAGCCGGCCCCGGCCGCGGTCCCGGACCCGACCTGGATCGAGCCGGCCGCGCAGGCCTGGCCGCCGGCCGACGCGGCCGTCCCCGAGGCCGAGCTCACCGCCGGACCCGGCTGGCGCGATTTTCCGGCCGCCAGCCCGTCCGGCCACGTTCCGGCTAAAAGCGCGCCCGCCAGCGGCTACCGGCCGGAGACGCCGGCCCGGAATAACAACAACGACCTGGTGGGAACGTGGTCGACCTCGTCCGGCGGCAGCCAGACCGTGCGCGGCCGGCACCGGGGCCGTAACGTCGTGGTCGGAGTGCTGATCGCGCTGGTCGGGCTGGCGGCCGTCGGGGTGATCGGCTACAAGCTCAAGCACCACCCCACGACCGGCGGCCCGCAGGTCACCGTCACGACCACGGTGCCGCCGCTGTCGGGCGCGAAAGCGGCCACCACGGTCAAGGAGTATTTCGCGGCGATCAACCACCACCGGTGGGCGGTCGCCTGGCGGCTGAGCGGCCGGACCGGCACGTTCGCGGCGTTCAAGGCCGGCTTCAAGGGAACCCTGCACGACACGGTGACGATCGAGTCCACCAACGGCAACGTGGTCACGGCCAGCCTGGCGGCGCACCAGACCGACGGCACCGTCAAGGATTACTCCGGCACGTACACGGTCACTAACGGCGTCATCAGCTCCACCAGCGTGAAACAGACCAACGACTGACCGCCCCGCGGCGGGCCGGACGGCTGCCGCGGCTCGCTACATCCTGATCCGCTTGTTGGCCGGGTCGTACAACGGACGTAGCGAGACCCGCGCCGGGACGATGCTGTCTGCGACCTGCACGCTCCACTCGCCCGGATCGAGCTAGGCCTGGTCGATCGGCTCGCCGCCGGACTCGACCATCGCCAGGCCGACGGCGCCGCCGAGCGTCCAGCCGTAGGACGCGGCGCGGATGTAGCCGACCTCGGCGCCGTCGCGGCGCACGATCTCGGCGTGGAACATCAGCGGCTCGGGGTCGGTCAGGCAGCACCTGCGACCAGCCGCCGGGTCAGCGGGCCGGCGGCCTTCTGCGCGGCGACGGCGTCCCGGCCGATGAAGCCGCCCGGCTTGTCCAGCGCGACCGCGAAGCCAAGGCCGGCCTCGAGCACGGTGTCGGTGTTGTCGATGTCGTGCCCGTAGTCGCGGTAACCCTTCTCCATCCGCAGGCTGGACGAGCGCCTTCAGGCCCGCGTGCCGCAAGCCCGAACGCGCGCGCCGGCCGCGACCAGCCGGTCGTAGACGTGCGGCCGCCTGCTCGGCCGGGATGTGCAGCTCGTAGCCGAGCTCGCCGAGGTAGGTGATCCGGACGCACAGCAGCCGGGCGAAGCCGATGTCGATGTGCCGGGCGGCCCGGAAGCCGAACGCCTCGTCGCTGACATCGGCGCTCGGTGACCGCGGCCAGCAGCTCGCGCGAGCGCGGGCCCTGGATGTTGAGTCTGCGCGTAGGCCGAGGTCACGTCGGTGACGAACGCGTGCGCGCCGGTCGCAGCGAACTGCCGCCGCATCCAGGTCAGCGCGTGCCGGTGCGCGGTGTCGGAGGCGACGACGTAGAACTCGTCGTCGGCCAGCTTGGTCACGGTGAGGTCGGCCTCGAGCTGCCCGCAGTCGTTGAGCCACTGGGTGTAGGTGATCATGCCGGGCTCGCCGTTGACCGCGTTGGCCGACAGCTGGTCGAGCTCGCGGCCGGCGTCGCGGCCCTGCACGGCGAACTTCGCCATGAACGACATGTCCATCAGGATCACGCCCTCGCGGCAGGCGCGGTGCTCGGCTTCCCAGTTGCCGTACCAGTCCTGGCGGCCCCAGGACAGCTCGCCGGCCGTTGGCGCGGCGCCATCGGCCGGATCGGACCCTGCGGGTGCGTACCAGTCGGCGCCCTCCCAGCCGCTGACGTCGCGGAAGAAGGCACGCTGCTGCGGCGAGCCGGTCGTGGACCGGCGACAGCTTCGCGCCGCGGGCGGTCCGCATCGACCTGCCGGGGTAGTGCGTGGCGTAGACCATGCCGAGCGACTCGACGGTCCGGGTCGCGCGGTACTCCGGGTTGGCCTGATAGGCGTGCAGCCGGTCGATGTTCATCCCGGTGACGTCGACGTCCGGGCGGCCGTCGACGATCCAGTGCGCCATCACCCGGCCGATGCCGCCGCCGGTCAGGATGCCGATCGAGTTGAGGCCCGGCCGCGACGAAGTAGTTCCGCAGCTCCGGCGCCTCGCCGAGCACCGGGCGCGAGGTCGGGCGTGAAGCTCTCCGGGCCGCAGAAGAACTTGCGGATGCCGACCTGCGCGGAGATCGGGATCCGGGACATCGTCTTCTCCAGGAACGGGCCCATCCGGTCCCAGTCGGGCGGCAGCTCGCCGAAGGAGAAGTCGGCCGGGATGCCGTCGACCCGCCACGGCGCGCAGACCGGCTCGAACATGCCGAGCATCAGGCCGCCGCCTTCCTCGCGGAAGTAGCCGTAGTTGGCCGGGTCCTCCAGCACCGGCCAGTCGCGGCTGACCTCGGCGATCGGCTCGGTGAGCAGGTAGTAGTGCTCGGCGGCCTGCAGCGGGATGCTGACCCCGGCCAGCTCGCCGAGCTGGCGGGCCCACATGCCCGGCGCAGTTGACCACGTACTCGGCCTCGATGTCGCCGTGCGCCGTCCGGACGCCGGTCACCGTCGCCGTGCGTGGTCAGGAAGCCGGTCACCGCGACGCCCTCGATGATCCTGGCGCCCTGCTGGCGGGCGCCCTTGGCCAGCGACATCGTCACGTCGACCGGGATTCACCCGGCCGTCGGCCGGGATGTAGAAGCCGGCCAGCACGTCGTCGGTCCTGGCCAGCGGCCACAGCTCGGCGACCTCGCTGGCGGAGATCTCGTGCACCTCGACGCCGCAGTGCCGGTTGAAGGCCGAGACCCGGCGGTACTCCTCCAGCCGGCCGGGCTCGATCGCCAGCTCGATCAGGCCGACCTGGCGCATCCCGGTGGCCAGGCCGGTCTCGGCTTCGAGCCGCAGGTACAGGTCACGGGTGTACTTGCGCAGCTCGGTCGAGGTCTCCGAGGTCGAGCCGAAGGTCGCCATCAGCCCGGCCGCGTGCCAGGTCGTGCCGGAGGTCAGCCGGTCACGCTCGAGCAGCACGACGTCTCGACGCCCAGGTGGGCCAGGTGGTAGGCGACCGAGGTGCCGATGATGCCGCCGCCGATGACGACGACGCGGGCCCGGTCGGGCAGCCGCGCGCTGGTGCTGGCGGTGGCAGCTGTGGTGTGGCTGGTGGTCATGCCGGGACTCGCTCCGATCGCCGCTAGGTACGCCGCCGAGCATATGCGCAATAACCGGCTCAAGCCGGCCAGGTCAGTCTCTGGTGAGCTTGCGGTAGGTCACGCGGTGCGGCCTGGCCGCCTCGGCGCCGAGCCGCTCGATCTTGTTCTTCTCGTAGGACTCGAAGTTGCCCTCGAACCAGAACCAGTTGGCGCCGCCCTCCCAGGCCAGGATGTGGGTCGCGATCCGGTCCAGGAACCAGCGGTCGTGGCTGGTGATCACGGCGCAGCCGGGGAACTCCAGCAGCGCGTTCTCCAGTGATGACAGCGTCTCGACGTCCAGGTCGTTGGTCGGCTCGTCCAGCAGCAGCAGGTTGCCGCCCTGCTTCAGGGTGAGCGCGAGGTTGACCCGGTTGCGCTCGCCGCCGGACAGCACGCCGGCCGGCTTTTGCTGGTCGCCGCCTTTGAACCCGAACGCGGCGACGTAGGCCCGGCTGGGGATCTCGGCCTTGCCGGCGCTTGATGTAGCTCTCGCCGTCCGAGATGACCTCCCAGACGTTCTTGTCCGGGTCGATCCGGCCGCGGGACTGGTCGACGTAGGCGATCTCGACCGTCTCGCCAATCTTGATTGTGCCCGCGTCCGGCTTCTCCTCGCCGATGATCATCTTGAACAGGGTCGTCTTACCGACCCCGTTCGGGCCGATGACACCAACGATGCCGCCCTGCGGCAGGCTGAAGCTGACGTTCTCGATCAGCTCCCGGTCATCGAAGCCCTTCGCCAGGTCGCTGACCTCGACGACCAGCGTGCCCAGCCGCGGGCCGGGCGGGATCTGGATCTCCTCGAAGTCCAGCTTCCTGTTCCGGTCGGCCTCGGCCGCCATCTCCTCGTACCGCTGCAGCCTGGCCCTGCTCTTGGCCTGGCGGGCCCGCGGGCTGGAGCGAACCCACTCCAGCTCGTCTTCGAGCCGCTTGCGCTTCTTGACGTCCTTCTGGCCCTCGACCTTGAGCCGGGCCGCCTTGGTCTCCAGGTAGGTGGAGTAGTTGCCCTCATACGGATAGGCGTGGCCCCGGTCGAGTTCCAGGATCCAGCCCGCCACGTTGTCCAGGAAGTACCGGTCGTGGGTAACGGCGACGACGGTACCGGGATACTTCTCCAGATGCTGTTCCAGCCACTGCACGCTCTCGGCATCCAGGTGGTTGGTCGGCTCGTCCAGCAGCAGCAGGTCCGGCTGCGACAGCAGCAGCTTGCACAGCGCGACCCGGCGGCGCTCACCACCGGACAGCACCGTCACGTCCGCGTCCGGCGGCGGGCAGCGCAGCGCGTCCATTGCCTGGTCGAGCTGGCTCTCCAGGTCCCAGGCGTTCCGGTGATCCAGCTGCTCCTGCAGCTGGCCCATCTCCGCCAGCAACTCGTCGGAGTAGTCGGTCGCCATCTGCTCGGCAATCTCGTTGTAACGGTCCAGCAGCGCCTTGGTCTCCGCGACGCCGTCCTCGACGTTGCCGAGCACCGTCTTGGACTCGTCCAGCTCTGGTTCCTGATCCAGGATGCCAACCGTGAAGCCGGGCATCAGCCTGGCGTCGCCGTTCGACGGCTGCTCGACGCCGGCCATCATGCGCAGCAACGTCGACTTGCCGGTGCCGTTGGGGCCGAGTACGCCGATCTTGGCTCCGGGCAGGAAAGCAAGCGTGACGTCATCGAGGATGACCTTGTCGCCGTGCGCCTTGCGGACACGGCTCATCTGATAGATGAACTCGGGCATGTCACAAGGGTAGGGGCTATCGGACCCGGCTTCGAACCCGCCGCCGCCCGAGCCGCCTAGGCCCGGCCGCAACAGGCCTCGCAGCCGGGCCCGGGTCGCCTCGCGGCAGGTCAGACGGTGGCCGTGGCGGGCACGGACAGGCCTTCAGGGCTGTCGGGGACCTCAAGTTCATCCATCGAGCTGAAGGACTCGTCCCGGTCGTCGTCGAGGTCACGGTCATCGTCCGCGTCGCGGCCGGTGTCCTCGTCCGGCCCGCTGGTGTCAGCCAGCCCGGCACCGCGGGCCGACCCAGCGCGGGCCGACCCAGCGCGGCCCGACCCAGCGCGGCCCGACCCAGCGCGGCCCGACCCGGCAGCGCCGGCGGCCCGGAACCGTCCGCTGGCCCGGAACCGTCCGCTGGCCCGGAATTGTCCGCTGGCCCGGAACTGTCCGCTGGCCCGGAACTGTCCGCTGGCTCCGAACCGTCTGGCTCGGAAGCGTCTGGCGCAGAACCGTCTGGCGCAGAACCGCCCGCTGCCTGCGCAGCGGCCTGCGCCGCCCGCCAGGCCTCTTCCGCGGTCATCCCGGCCGAGGTCTGCACTCTCGCGTAGTGGCTGAGGCCGCGGGACATGTCGTGACCAAGCGTCTGCGCGACCACATCCACGGATAGCCGCTTCTCGCCCCTGGCGTCGGTGTACTCACGGACCTGCAACGTGCCGCTGAGCACCACTGGCTCGCCTTTGTGCAGGCACTTGGCCGCGTTTTCAGCGACCTTCCGGAAGCACACCACGCTCACGAACGAGCTCGGCTGATCCTCCCACTCACCCGTCCGCTTGCTCACTCGGCGCGGGGTCCAGCCGACCCGCATGGACACCGACGGTTCGCCAAGCGGGTTGAATCTGAGCGACGGCTGCGTGGCGACATACCCCGACACGCTGAAACTTGCCTCATTCACCATTTCCGGACCTCCCAGGGCTCGCCGCGTCAGCAGCCGGACGCCGCCAGCGCGCCCATCCAGGCTGGGCTAGCCGGCCTGGACAAGGCAGCCGTCAGCCGGGCGCTGTGCATAACTCCGGCGGCCAGCCCATCCCTGTGGATAGGAGCGGAAATCCCCGCAGCCGGGCCTGATACCGTCACTGCGGCGGACGTCATGGATTCCAGTCTGAAAACGGGTCTAGCTACCGATGCTCTCGATTTTCGGGCCTATCTGGATCCTGGCCGCTCTCGGATACGCCGCCCGCCGTCTCGGCCTGCTCGACGACACCGCCACCAGCGTGCTCGGCCGCTTCGTCTTCCACCTCGCGATGCCTGCCACTCTTTTCCTGACGATGGCCAGGACGCCGATTTCAGACTTCTCCGGGCTGCCGATCGTTGCCTTCGGCGCCGGCGCCGCCCTCGTGATCGCGTCCGGCTGGCTTCTCGCCCGATCCTGGCTGCACCGCAAGCCCGGTGAGCAGGTGATCTGGGCCATGGCGGCGGGCTACGTGAACTCCGCCAACCTCGGCATCCCGATCGCCTTGCGGGTACTGCATAGCACCGCCTTCCTGGTTCAGGTCGTCTTGCTGCAGAACCTGGTGGTGACGCCCATCATCTTGATCGCGCTGGAGCGCAGCAGCGACGCTGACGGCCGGATCCGGCTGGGACGGATCGTCACCCTGCCGGCGCGCAACCCGATCATCCTCGGCTCGGCGCTTGGCGTGCTGGCCTCGGCGGCCGGGTACCGCCCGGCCGGCGTGCTGGCGACGTCGCTGAGCCTGCTGGCCGGGGCGGCGGTGCCGACGGGCCTGATCGCCCTCGGCGCCGCGCTGCACTCGGGCAAGCCGGCCCGGCCCGAGAGACCGGCGGCGGAAGCCGGCGGCCAGTCCAGCCTGGCGGAACTGGCCGCGATCACAGCGCTGAAGCTCGTCGCCCAGCCGGCCGCGGCGTTCACCTTCGGTGCCCTGGCACTGCACCTGACCAGGCCCCAATTGCTGGCGGTCACTATCTGCTCCGGCCTGCCGACAGCGCAGAACACCTTCATCTTCGCTGAGGAACACCACGTCGGCGAGCGCCTGGCGAGCCGGGCTGTCCTGGTCACGACCACGCTCTCGCTCGGCACGCTGGCCGCGATCGCCTGGCTTCTCAGTCGGTGAAACTTGCCGGTCAGGACCCGGCGGCGATCCGCAGGTCGGAGCGGAACCGGTCGAGCTCGGCCAGCTCAAGTTCGGCCGGCGTAATGACGTAGTCGTGCGCAACCCCGGTCATCCGGCGGCCGATCTCCGCAAGTATCAGATCGGTTTCACGCCGGGCCGCCTCGGCCACGGTTCTGGTGCAGATCCGGGCGGTCAGCCAGCCGAATCCGAGGCCCGCGGCGATCATCACCACAGCCCAGGGCAGCAGCCACACGTCGGAGAAGAGCCTGGGCAGGCTCGTACCCACCCCTGCCGCGCCGAAAATTACCAGGGCAGCCAGCCACGCGATGCCGACGATGACGCAGCCCAGCAGCAGGCCCTGAAGCACGCCGATGCCGCGCCACCACCGGTCCACGACCGGGCTGGCCGGCAGCTCCGCGCCCACCTCGGAGCCAAGTGCCGCCGGGATTTCCTCGGCCCTCGATCTGACAGCCGCCCGCACCGTGTCCGACCAGGGCCTCGGCAACGCCGGAACCCTGCGGTCCGCCATCTCGGTCAGGGCGTTGTCGATCTCTGCCTGCTGCGCGCCGGTCGGGCCGGCGGTGATGTCGCGAAGCTCCGCCCACAGCTGCCCGAGCCTGATCTTGCGCGCCGGGTCGGGACTGGTCAGCCGCTCCACCAGCCAGCTGACCGGCCAGCCGACGTAGTCCATCGCGCGCAGCTCGCGAGCGCTGGTGAGCGCGTCGCCGATCGCCGGGACGCCGGCCGCACTGGTAAAGGAGGCGGCCAGCCCGGCTGCGGTACCGGCCGGCAGTCGGGTGTCGCCGGCGTCACCGTCATCAGTCCCGTCTGCAACCGCCAGGTAGGCACCGAACGGCTCGAATCCGGTCACCACCTTGTCCACGTCGGCGGAAATCCGGGCCGTGGCCGCGGTCCTGGCCGACACCGCGCTAGTGAGCAGCCTGCGCAGCTCGCTCAGGCCAGCGCCGGTCTTGGCCGACGTCACCAGGACCTGCACGTCCTGCAGGCCCTCGGAGTCCAGCAGCCGCCGCAGGTCATGAATGCAGTCCTCGATCTGCGCCTCGGTCAGCAGGTCGGCCTGGTTCAGCACCACCGCCACCACCTCGGAATGACCGGACAGCGGCACCAGGAACCGCCGGTGCACGGCGGCATCGGCGTACTTCTGCGGATCCAGCACCCAGACGATGAGGTCGGAGTGACCGACCAGGTGGTCGACCAGGTCGGTCGCGTGGCCCATCACGGAGTCGTGGTCGGGCAGGTCGAGCAGGACCAGCCCGTTCATCGTTTCCTCGCCGCTGCCCAGCGCGCTCGCCCGCGCGTACCGGTACCGCCTCGGGATGCCGAGCCACTCCAGCAACGGGCCTGAGCCTGCCACGCCCCACACGCAGGCGTGCGCTTCGCTGGTCACCGGCCTGGTCACGCCGACGGTGGAGAAGTCGGCTCCGGCCAGCTGGTTGAACAGCGACGACTTGCCGCTCCCGGTGCCTCCGGCCAGCGACACGACGGTGTGGCCGGACGACAGCATCAGCCGCTGGCCTGCCCGGGTCAGCACGTCCTCGGCCTGGCTGAGCAGGTCCTCGCTGATTCCGTCGGGACCGCTGCGGAGGCTCGGCCTGGACGAGCCGGTCGAGCGCGTTCAGCCGGGCCGACAACCCGGCTCGCTGGTCCGCATCCGACATCCGCGCCGTCATGGTGGCCGTCACCGGGCGTCCTCCAGCACATAACTGGCCTGGATTAGGTCGCTGGCCGCGGCCTCATCGGCCACGCCCGCCGAGTCGATCACCGCGAAGAAACGCCGCTCCTCGCTGTCGAGCAACCCGGCAACTCGCTCACTCAGATCGTGCCGGACGCGCGAGCCCAGGTCGCGCAGCAATGCCGTGCCGAACAGTGAGGTCAGCAGCCGCTGCGGGACGGCACTGGGACTGTCGGCGACGTCGGAGTCGGGCCGGTAACCGAGAACGCCGACCACCAGCACCAAGGCCAGGGACTCCTCGTCGAACGAGACGACCCGTGCTATCGATCGCTTGGTGACGTTCTCTTCGGTCACCAGCTGCACCACGTGCTGCTGCCACGCCCTGACGGTTCTGGTCGCCGCGAGCCCGAGCTCCTCGGTGGCCCGTGACAGCGCCGCCGAGTCGGTACCGTGGCCCGCCAGCCCGGCGGTGGCGGCGACACCCAGATCGGCCAGGGCAGTCGCCACGAACTCGGCCTCGCCCAGGCTGCCCGCTACGCCTCCGCGCACTCCCGCGGCGATGTCCAGGTCAGCCAGCAACGTCGCGCCGGCAGGCTGGCGCCGCCAGGCCGACACGACCTGCTCCGCGGCCCGGTCGGCGGCCGCGCTGATCAGCGACTCCAGGCTGACCTGGACCGCGTCCCGCAGCGCCATGGCACGAGCTGGCGTCTTCAGCTTCTTCTGCTTCCCGCCGCGGCCGCGTCGCACCTGCAAGGTGCGCAACAGGTCCCCGGTGCCGGCAAAATCCTGCCAGCGGGCCAGCACCTCGCCGCTGAGCAGTGATCCGTTCTTGGTTGCCTCGTCGAAGTCGGCCAGGCCGGCCGCGTAGGCGTCCTCGATATCGGCCTGCAGGTTGCGGCGCAGCGCCAGCTGGCCGGTGACCTGGTCGGCGAGAGCGGGAACCCGGTCCCGGAAGGTGTCGAGCATCCCGGACATCGTCTGAGTCAGCACCGCGACGCGGCGGTCCTCGCGCCGGGCGGTGTCAGTCAGCCAGTCTTTCACCGGGGCGGCCACCTCGGCCGGCAGCCGCGCCTCGGTCACCACGGTCTCGGGGATGACAAACCTGCGCACTTCGCGCAGGCCGTTCGCGTCCAGCATGGCGTCGAAGTGGGTACCGAGCTCGCGCGCGGAGGCGGGCGGCACCCGAGACAGCGCGATCGCCAGAGCAGCGCCGCGGTCCCGGGCATCCTTGAGCATCTCCCAGACGGCGGCGTCGGCATAGCGACGGGCAGTGGTGACGAACAGCCACAGGTCGGAGGCGTCCAGGAACTGGTGCGCAAAGTCATGGTGCGCCTGCACCACCGAGTCGATGTCCGGCGTGTCCAGCACCGCCACGCCCTTCGGCATGCCTTCGCTGGCAGCTAGCACGAGCAGCCCGTCGCGGCCTGGCATGGCCAGCCCCTGCTGGCGGACCCGCGGCAGCGTCGGCAGGAATACGTTCTCCGCGAACCACCGCATGTCGTCGGGATGACAGGCCAGCACCGGGCTGTTGGTCGTGGGCAGGCGGATCCCGGTTGCGCTCACCTGCTTGCCGACCAGGCTGTTCATCAGCGTTGACTTGCCCGCGCCGGTCGACCCGACCAAAGCGACCAGGATGGGCGCGCCGGACTGGCGGAGCCTCGGCAGCAGGTAGTCGTCGATCTGGCTCAGCAGCTTGACTCGCTCAGCTCGTGCCTCATTGAGCCCCGGTGCCTGCAGGAGCAGGGGAACCGTGACGATGGGATGCCGGAGTCCGAGCAGCGCGGCCTCGAGCTTCTTCGCATCGACTCTGGCAAAGGGCTGGTCGTCGGCGGGATCAGCGTCGTCAGCCTCCTGCCAGGGCGCGGCGCCGAACCACGCGCCGCCGGTCTCACCGGACACGCTGCCAGCCTGGCCGGGACCGGTGCGGGCCGGAGCGGTTGCGGCACCGCGGGCTTCCGGCCAGCCTGCTCCGCGCCCGGCCGCAGTCGGGCCGGAGCGACCTGGTGTGCCGCTGCCGGGCGCTGCCGCGTCGCCGGGCTGTGCGCCCGGCCAGCCCGTCCCGCCCTGGTCGGCGGCCGCGATAGCTGGCTCAGCCAGCGGCGCTGCTGCCCAGCCGGGTCCGGTCGCCGGTCGTTCAGAAACGCTGGCCGCACCAGCAGGGTCGGAGCCAGGCACGCGGGCGTGACCGCGCAGCGACCAGCCGGCCCCGTCCGGGGGCGCCGCGCTCGCACCGCCCTGCGGCACGGGTGCCGCGGCTGCCTGCTGTCCCTCGGTCATACTTCCGGGTCTCCTACCCAGCCCGATCGCTCATCGTGGTGGTTACTGCCTTGTCACTACCCTGAGCCACAAGTCCATTCGGCCGCATCTGCACAGGTCGCCGGAGGCAGGACGGCTGTATGAGGACGACTTGGCTTTCTCATTGTCCAGCTCCGGTGTGTCTGTATCCGGCCTTGAGGTAATTGTGCGCCGCTAGCGCAGATTACCGGCAGCTATGGCCCAACATGTACAGACGCAGGCACTAACCGGGACCCGCCGCCAGCTCAGCATGCGACGAAACCGGCGCGACCTGGGCCAGGGACGCATTTAGTAACCGATTTTAGCAGCTAGGCCAAAGCTATAGGGCAAATGTTCGAACAGCCGCCGCTATTGCTTCTCGGTCACGCCAGCCGAGTCAAAGGTCGCTACCTCGCGCAGGGCCCTGGCCGCGCTTTGCACGATCGGCAGTGCCAGCAATGCGCCGGTGCCCTCGCCCAGCCTCAAGTCGAGGTCAACCAGGGGCCGCAGGCCGAGGTGCTCCATGGCAACGCTGTGGCCGGGCTCGACCGACCTGTGTCCCGCAATCAGGCAGCTGACGGCGCCAGGTGCCAGCGCACAGGCAGCCAGGGCCGCGCTGCCGGCGATGACGCCGTCCAGGATGACGGGCACCCGCAGCGCCGACGCGGCGATGATGAAACCTGCCAGGGCCGCATGCTCGAACCCACCGAAAGCCGCCAGCGTCCGCACCGGATCAGCCGGGTCTGGCCGGTGCAGGGCCAGGCCGCGGCGGACAACCTCAACCTTCCTGGCCAGTGTCTGGCTGTCGGCCCCGGTACCGCGGCCGGTCACCTCCGCCGGGTCCCGGCCGGTGAAGGCGCAGATCAGCGCGGCTGAGGCCGTGGTATTCGCGATGCCCATATCACCGGTCAGCAGGCACCGGTTGCCCGCCGCCACCAGATCCCTGGCGACTTCGATTCCGACGCCAAGGGCAGCCAGCGCCTGGTCCTGATCCATCGCCGGTCCAGCCGTGAAGTCGCGCGTGCCCCTGGCGATCTTGCGAGGCAGCAGGCCGGGCACCTGGCCGAGCTCCGAGGCGACTCCGACGTCGACGACCACCACCTCGGCGCCGGCCTGACTGGCGAAGGCGTTCACGACAGCCCCGCCAGCCAGGAAGTTCGCCACCATCTGCCCCGTGACCTCCTGCGGCCACGGGGACACGCCCTGGGCATGCACCCCGTGGTCGGCGGCGAAGATCGCCACGGCCGCTGGCTCCGGCATCGGCGGCGGGCACTTTCCGGCCAGCCCGGCCAGCTGAACTGAGACGTCTTCCAGCACGCCAAGGGATCCGGCTGGCTTGGTCAGCTGAGCCTGGCGCAGGCGGGCCGCCTCCAGCGCCTCGGCGTCCAGCGGCCTGATCGCCGACATCACGTCATCGAGCAGGCTGACGGCCTCGCGGCCGGGAAGCTCGCGGCGGCCGTATTCCTCCGCGTGCACTGCCCAGCCCAGCGGCCGCCGGCGAGCCCACCCGGCCAGCTCGAGCTCAGGTTCCGGCGCGAACCTGGCGACCTGGCCGACACACAAGTAGGCCACTACTTCCAGGTGCTCCGGCAGGCCGAGTTCGGCCGCCAGTTCGCGCTCGTCGAAGAAGCTGACCCAGCCGACCCCGAGGCCCTCAGCCCTGGCCGCAAGCCACAGGTTGGCCACCGCCAGGACGCTGGAGTACTCCGCTGTCTGCGGCTGCGCATGCCGTCCCAGCGTGTGACGGCCGCCGCGGGTCGGGTCGCAGGTCACGACGATGTTGACCGGCGTCTGCAGGATCGCCTCGGTCTTCAGCCGGTCGAACGTCCGGGCTCTGGCGGCCGGCAGCGCCGCGGCGAATTCATCCCGGGAGCGCTCGGCCAGCGCCTTGATCCTGGCCCGTCGCTCCGGGTCGGTGATGACAATGAAGTCCCACGGCTGGGAGAAGCCGACCGATGGCGCGCGGTGTGCGGCCGCCAGCACCCGCTCCAGCATGTCGGCCGGGATCGGATCGGGCAAGAAGTCCCGCCGGACGTCGCGCCGTTCCTCGATGACCCGGTAGACCGCCTCCCGCTGCTCGGGCGGGAAGGCATTGCGCTCGGCAGACCAGATCCCAGCCGGCTCAGCCCGGTTTTCCCGCGTCACTTGCGCCCTCCGTGTCAGTAGCCCGTGCCGTCGTCCTCCACCGCAGTGGCGGGCGGCCCGTCCTGGCCCCAGCCTGCCCGCGATCCGCTGGCCGCGAGCGCGTGCCGCAGCAGCGCGTTGAAGGCGGCCACCGCAACCGCGGGGCCGCCCTTCTCTGACACGTTACTCACGCCGGGCAAGCCGCTGGCACGCAGCGCATCCTTGGCCTCGGCGGCGCCGACGAAGCCGACTGGCAAGCCCACCACGAAGGCCGGGTCGGCCTCCCGGCTGAGAATCTCGGTCAGCGCAGCGTGGCCGCCGCCGACCACCCAGACCGCTCCGGGCCCGGCCTCGCCGAAAGCGAGCCGGACCGCTGCCGCCGCCCTGGTAATCGAGGCCGTCCTGGACAGCCGCTGAGTCAGCGGCTCGTTGATCTTGCAGATCACCGGACAGCCGGTGATGCCGGCCGCGACCATCGAGGTGTCGGCGATCACCGGAGCTCCGGCCACCAGGGCCGCCACGCCCTCGGCCAGGGCTTCCTCGTCACAGACCAGGTCGGTGTAATAGTCGAAGTCGGCGCTGGCATGAATGACGCGCTCGGTAACATCGCGGCAGAATTTCGGCAACGGGGAGAGATCAAGCCGCGAGCGCAGGATCCGGTACGACTCCTCCGTCGCCTGGCTTGTGACAGCCGGCGCCGCATCTGGCCAGGTCACGCCGCTCCCACCTCCCAGGACTCGCGCGTCGCAGTCGGCATCCCAGCATGGCACAGCGGGCGCGTCCTGGTTTGGCCATCGCGGCCGTCAGCACCGCCCGGCGGAACTGGCGGCGCGGCCGGGTCAGCGGCGCGGCCGGGTCAGCGGCGCGGCCGGGGCTGCGGACCGGTGTCGCCCGGCACGAGCGCTGCCATCGGGCCGGTGTCGCCGCCGCCGCTGCTGCTGCTGCTCGCCTCGGCCGCAGCGAACTCGCGCGGCGGCGGGAGCACCTCGGCGGGGCGCTTGTTGGCAAAAAGCACGTAATGGAAGATCAGGAAGCGGACCACGAAGGTGATGCAGTTCATCAGGAAGTAAGCGCCCTGGACCACTAGGTGCTTCTTCAGATGGGTGTAACCCATCGAATGCGCCCAGGTACTCGCGAAGTGGGATGTCAGGCCGAGGATGGCCCAGACCGCGGCGGAGACAGCCCAGAACGGCAGTGTCTCCCGCAGCAGGTCTGGCCTGCCCTTACGGTCCCAGGCCCATCGGCTGAGCAGGTAGCTCACCAGCGCCGCCGTCATCGAGGCGATCACGCCGGAGGCGCCCGCGCTGAGGTTAACCGGCCCGGTCAGCAAGCCCAGCATGACCTGGCTGGTGATCACGGCGACCACCGCGACCGGAACGAACCGGGCGAATCGCATTCCTGCTTCTGTCTGCAGCTTGCGCTGGACACGCGCGGGGAGCACGCGCAAGCAGGCCTGACCGATCTTGTCCGGTGCGGATGTCATGAGTTTCCTAGCTCGACGGAAGGCTGTCGCTGGGTCAGACAGAACTACAGTACGGGAACCCGCGGAGGGGTTCGCCGGAAACCCTCCTGCCCCGGGATAGGCCCTGCTGCGGCATTGGCTGCGGCTCAGGAGTCGCGCATCATCTGGCCGGTGACGGCGCTGCCGGGGTGGCTGAACTGGTCAACGATCAACCAGCATAGGACAGCGGTCTCGGTGGGCGGCACAGGGTGAGAGCCCGTGACCGAGACACGACCGGCACATGGCCGACACATGGGCCGGACGGGGTCAGCTGCGGCGAACCGGGCCACGGTCAGCATCGGCGAACCGGGCCGCGACCGACATCAGCGACGTCCGCAGAACCGCCCCGGTATCAGCTGGACCCCGTCGCCTGTGTCACGCTGCCGCCCAGGTTGAGCGGTCTGCTGAGGCCGCCGCCGACAGCAAGCTGCGCGGTCACCAGCCGGCGCCTGGAGTTAGTCCAGAACACCTGCAGCGGCACCGTCTGCGGACCGGCGGCGACGACCGGCGACGCCTTCACCTGGCCTGTGCCGCGAGCCCGGACCGCGGCGGCCCAGTGCCCGCCGTCGGAGCGCTGGACGAGCCACAGGCGCCCGTCGGTGCCGCGGAACAGCACCCGCTCGTGACCGCCGGAGGCAACTGGCCAGGGCTGGCCGGAGATCGTGCCGCCGACTCTGGCCGGCCCGAGGGTGCGCCTGCCGGGCCGGAGCATGGCGGACCAGATCGAGTGCGGTTTGGTCGAGCCGCGCCAGAACACGTCCACCTCCCCGCCGGGCAAGGCCACCGCGTGCGGCGCCCCGCCGAGCCGGTCCATGCCCAGATTTTGCGGGCCGCTCCAGGACTTGCCCAGCCCGCGTGCCTCGTGCCACAGGTGACCGTCAGTGCCTTCCCAGAACACCTGCACGGCGCCGGCGCTCTCTCCACCGGATACGGCCAGGTTTCCAGGTCACCGCCCAGGTTCTGCGGGCAGGCCCAGCCGCGGTGCGGGTTGTACTGGGCATGCCACAAGTGCGGGTCGTGCGAGCCCTTCCAGAACACGTCGATGACCCCATTGGGCTGAGCCACCGCGCGCGGCGCGCCGCCGAGGTCACCCATGGCCGCCAGTTTCCTCGCTGCCGTCCACTTGCTGCCGTTCCACGACCGCTCCCACAGCAGCCCGCCGCGGCTGCGGTAGAAGACGTCCAGGTTCTTCGCGCCCAGCTGCACAACGCTGGGCGCCGACGTCAGGTAACCGCCGAGATCGGTGCGATCGCAGCGGCGGCCGAAGCGGCCGACTCTCCCACAGCCGGTGATCGGTGCCCTGGTAGAACAGCTTGCTGGCCCGGCTGGCGCTAGTTGACCCCGGCGAATCCTGCAGCGTGCCGCCTGGCGCCGGGCGGGTGACATCCAGGTAGTCCTGGTCGACATCCATGGTGTCGCCGCCGAAGGTCTGCAGCACGTCGCCGCTGAACTGATGCATGCGCCGCCCGCCCGTCCATTCGCCAGACTGGAAGACCTTGTCAGCGACAGTGCGCGATCCGTTCCACAGCGCGTCGTAGATGACGTCCGGCATCGCGAACTGATGCTTCTTGTACTGGCGGGCCAGGTCCACGACCGCCGAGTCAGAACTGCTGTAGACCCCGGACTGGTAGCCCAGCTTGTGCAGCTCGGTGGTCCAGGCCGACAGGTACCGCAGCACCGAGCCTGTAGAGGACGGCGCGTAGGCCTCCATGTCGTAGTACAGCGGCGTGCGCGGCCGAGGCCGAGGCGCTGCGCCTGCACGACCGCGTCATCAGCGGCCGCCGTGCCCTGATCGGCAGGCGACTTCAGCTGGCCGAAGGAGGCCTGCGGGCCGGCGTACATGGCGAAGAACCGCCACCCTGCAGCCGCCTCGCGCCGCACCCAGCCCGGTGTCAGGTTCTGCTGATCGCAGGCGCGATCCGAGCCGCCGATGTAGATGCCGACCGCGCCGTAGGGCGAGTGGCGTTTCCAGGCGCTCATGAACCCGGCGCTCGGCGCGGCGCACACGTCAAAACCCAGCCCGACGTCGTTGCTGACCGTGGCCGGCAATTCCGGCGCCGCCACGGATCGGCCCTGGGCCGAACTGCTCGCGCTGGCCGCGGAGACGGTGAGTTCCTGTGCGCCCGAGGCGGGCACACCGGACGGGACGGCGGCGGTGAGCCGGGCCGGGTTCGGAGCCACGATCAGCGGAGCGGGCAGGCCGGCACTGGCCAGGATCTGGTAGACCGACGTCGGGTCCGTGTCGAAGGTTGCGGTCAGCTCCATGCCAGGTGCCTGCGCGGTGATCTGATCAGACACCGGGTTCTCCTGCGCACTGCGCTGCGCACCGGGCGGACCTGGCTCGATCACGACTGCCTCGGTCGCCCCGAGTAACCAGCTCGGGCAGCGTTGATTCGTGCCGGGCTTGCCCAGGTAAACGGCGTGCAAGTCGAAGCGCACGCAGGTCGATCGGTGCCCGGCAAGCCGGAACACCGGCCAGGAAGACGGGACCTCGAACGTATAGCCGAGGTAGTGAACAGCCTTCACCTTGGCCGCCACGACCGCTGCGGCGGGCCAGCCGGGAAGCACGAGCCCGGCGGCGGCGATCCCGGCGACCGCAAGCGACCACTGCATGAACCAACGACGAAGCATGACCTGTACCGGCTTTCTGTCCCGGAGCGCCGACGAGTTAAGCGGCTGTGAATAAGCCGGCGGCTGGCGGCAAGGCGCCAGCCGGTCTACTCGCGGTCAGGCCTAACTTCTGCGCGCGCGCCAGAGCTGACGGCGGCTCAACGCGTTCATCTCGGTTTTCCCCCGCCATGACGAACCGCGACCTCCCCGTATGCCCTTGTCCCCCCGACAAAGGCGCCGAGCGCAGGATCAGAGCGGGCCGCGCATGAGTAGCGGCATTGATCCCGTGCAGGCAGTGATCGCTAGCAAGCCTGTGCGCTCAAGGAGATTAGGTTAGTTGCCGAGGATGTAGTTGGCGCCGCGACTCGCCCGGTAGCCGGCGACTTCCCGGCTTCGGCCCGAAGTCAGCCGCGGGAGAGAGTCCAGCGATCGGCGGCCGGGTCGCGGCACAGCTCATAAATGACCGGCGGCACGCCCCGCTCGGGCGTCGCTTCCACGGTCCAGCATTCCCGTTCCTGGGCGCTGCGGTGGTCCAGCACGAAGAGCACCGTGTGCATCCGCCCGCGCCAGACGAATCTGGCGGGCTTGTCATGCCGCATCCAGACGTCGGCTGGCTCACCGCGGATGCCGCGCATGCTGCCACTCCCTGGCGCCGGGCACCCGAACCTCCGGGTGCCGCCGTACTGCCCAGGGGAAGACAGGCAGGCTTACTACATTCGAACATACATTCGCTTGCAGCGAAGGGCAAGAGCGCTTTCTCGACCCAGGAACGTGGCCGGACCAGCCGGTCTCCCGCGTGAGCTCCCGCCGCCCAGCACTCAAAGGACAGCGCAGCGGGAAGGGCAGCGCTAGTGCGCCCAGCCGGGCATCGGGAAGCCGGCCAGCAGGTCGCGGATCTCGCCGGCGATGCGCTCGATGACGACCTCGTCATCCTTGGCGGCCGCGCCGATGGCCTCGTCCATCCAGGCGGCGACCTGGTCCATGTGCGCCGTGGTCAGACCGCGGGTCGTGATGGCCGGGGTGCCGATCCGGATGCCGGACGGGTCGAACGGCTTGCGCGGGTCGAACGGCACGGTGTTGTAGTTCACCTCGATGCCGGCCCGGTCCAGGGCTTTGGCAGCGGGCTTGCCGCCGATGCCCTGCGCGGTGAGATCGAGCAGGATCAGATGGTTGTCGGTGCCGCCGGACACGAGCGTGTAGCCGCGGGCGGCCAGCGCGTCCGCCAGCGCCTTCGCGTTGGTGACGACCTGCTGCGCGTAAGCGCGGAACGAGGGCTGCGCCGCCTCGCGCAGCGCGACCGCGATGCCGGCCGTGGTGTGGTTATGCGGACCGCCCTGCAGGCCGGGGAAGACTGCCTTGTCCACGGCCGCTGCATGCTCGGCGGTCGACATGATCATGGCGCCTCGCGGGCCGCGCAGCGTCTTGTGCGTCGTCGTCGTGATGACGTCGGCGTACCCGACCGGCGACGGGTGCGCGCCGCCCGCGATCAGCCCGGCGATGTGCGCGATGTCGGCCACCAGCACCGCGCCGCAGTCGCGCGCGATCTGCGCGAAAGCCGGGAAGTCGATGGTCCGCGGGATGGCCGTGCCGCCGCAGAAGATCACCTTGGGGCGCTCCCGCAGAGCCAGTTCACGGACTTCGTCCAGATCGAGCCGGCCGTTGTCGGCCCGCACTCCGTACTGAACCGGCCGGAACCACTTGCCCGTCACCGAGACAGGCCAGCCGTGGGTGAGATGGCCGCCCATCGGCAGGGCCATGCCCATCACCGTGTCGCCCGGTGCCATGAAGGCCAGGTACACGGCCAGGTTGGCCGGCGAGCCCGAGTACGGCTGAACGTTGGCGTGCTCAACGCCGAACACCTGCTCGGCCCGCTGGCGGGCGATCTGCTCGATGGGATCGATGAATTGCTGGCCCTCGTAGTACCGCCGGCCCGGGTAGCCCTCGGAGTACTTGTTCGTGAGGACCGACCCGCTCGCCTCGAGCACGGCGACCGACACGTAATTCTCCGACGGGATCAGCCGGATCTTGTCGCGCTGCCGCCGGGCCTCGCCCTGGATCAGCTCAGCGATGTCCGGGTCGCTGCCGGCCACGTGCGGGATAGGCGGCTGATGCATGACGTGCTCCTTCGGCTGCGGACGACCTGAGCTCATCATTCCCAGCAGTGACCGACTAGACCGCAGCCAGCAGAGTCTGGCCGGACGTCGCAGAACGCCACCCGGCACCGGCTGCCCAGCCCCGGTGCCGGAAATAGGCGACATGGGACGAGGATCTGGCGCACCGTTGAAACCGATCGGCGCCCAGATATGTCAGCAGCCGATCGCGCCCACGCACAGCGGGCACGGCTTCAGTGACTGTGGTGGCCCGCTCAGGCGTAACAATGTCTGACCGGTCGCGACGAAATGCCCGGATGGGTCCGGCGGCACAGCCCGACCGGCAGACTCCCCCCGGACCAGCGCCTGCCAGGCCTGGCCGGTGCGCGAAGCCGCTGAACTGGCGAGCCGGGCAGCGCGGCGGCGGACTCGTCACGCCGGCCGCCCGGGCTCACTCAGCCTGCTACAGCCTCCAGCAGCCGCTTGCGCTGCTGCTCGCCGAGGCCGCCAACGCGACGGTTGTCGTCAATGCCGGCCTCTTCCATCACGGCGGCGGCCTTCGCCGGCCCGTAACCCGGCATGGCCTTGATGACCTGGGCAACCTTGGTCTTCTTGGTGATGTCGTCGGTCTTGGCGAGCACCTGGGCGATGCTCGTCTTCCCGGCCTTCACCGACGCCAGCAGCTCGCTGCGCTTCTTACGGGCAGCCTGCGCCTTAGCGAGCGCATCGGCGCGCTGCTCCGGGGTAAGTGTTGGCAGAGCCATGTCACTCCTTCGGTTGAGTCGATCAACTGTCCCACATACCCCGTGCTAGGAGCGGTATCCGGGGTCGTGTCGCCTCGTTCCTGCGCCCGGATATCGTGCCTGGTCAGCGGCGTGGCCGCTGGTCAGGCACGGGTTGCGAGCGCATTTGATCACTATGAATCGTCCTAACGGCACGCCACCGCGGCGGTTGAGTTTCGGCCTAGAACCTGTTCTACTTTTGCCAGCGACGCGCCCGCAGGAGGACACGAGGTCATGCCCGACGAGACGTGCACTGCGCGCGATCTGGCCCGCCGGTCCCAGGCGGCCGTCAAGGCCAAGGACCGGGAGGCCTGGCTGAGCCTGTGGGCGCCGGACGCGATCGTCCAGGATCCGGTCGGCCCGTCCCCGTTCGACCCGGACGGCACCGGGCACCGCGGCCACGAGGCAATCGCAGCCTTCTACGACAAGGTCATCGCTCCGAATGACCTGATCACCTTCGAGATCGAGAACTCATACCTGTGCGGCAGTGAAGTCGCCGACGTCGGCGTGATCCGCACCGTGCTGCCGGGCGGCACGCACGTCGCGGTCGTGCACGGCGTCTATACCTACCGCAGCAACGGAGCCGGCCAGCTCATCGCGCTGCGCGCCTTCTGGGAATTCGCCCAGGCCGAGGTGACCGAGGCCTGACTGGCGGCCCTCGCGCGCTGGCCTTACCGTTGCTTGTCGGCAAGTAACCTGCTGGGGCGACCGCGGTCCCTCGCAGGCGCGCGGCCAGGCTGACCAGCCTGGTCGCTGAGCACGGAGTCGGAGCCGGAATGCGCATCGGGCAGATCGCGATCGACATCGCCCCGTTGCGCGAGAGCCGTGACTACCGGCGCCTGTTCACCGGGCGCTTCGTGTCGATGGGCGGCAATGCTGTCGCCACCACGGCGGCGAACTGGCAGGTCTACAGCCTGACTCATAACTCCCTGGCCGTCGGGTTGCTCACGCTGGCCTCCGGCGTCGGCATGTTCATCGGCCTGCTCAACGGCGGCATGCTCGCCGACCGGCATGACCGCCGAAAGCTGATCATGGCAGTCCAGCTGCCGCAGGCGGTGCTGGCGGCGCTGCTGATGGTCAACAGCCTGCTCGGCCGGCCGTCGCTGTGGCCGTTGTACGTGATCACGTTCGCCATGGGCCTGTGCTCCGGCCTGAGCTCGCCGGCTTCGTCCGCGGCGACACCCTCCCTGGTCGGCATCGACCGGCTTCCGGCCGCGTCCGCGCTGAACGCGACCGGCAGCCAGCTTGGCCAGCTGGGCGGCCCGGCCCTGGCCGGCCTGCTGATCGCCGGACCCGGCCTGGCCAGCTGCTATGCGATCGACGCCATCTGCTTCGCGATCTTCGGCCTGTCGCTGATCGGCCTGCGGCCGCTGCCGCCGGCTACCAGGGGCCAGCGGCCGGGCCTGCGCTCCATGGCCGAGGGCCTGCGCTACGTCCGGCACAACGGCGTGGTGGGCGGCATGCTGCTCGTCGACACCAACGCCATGCTGTTCGGGATGCCGTCGGCGCTGTTCCCGGCGCTGGCCAGCACGCACTTTCACGGCGGATCGGCCACGTTCGGCCTGCTGGTGGCCGCGCCCGGCCTCGGCGCGATGGTGGGTGCGGCGACGAGCGGCTGGACCGGGCGGCTGCGGCGGCCAGGGCTCGTGATCATCGGCGCGGGGATCGTCTGGGGTGCCGCGATCGCCGCGTTCGGCCTGGTCAGAAGCCTGCCGCTGGCCCTGGTCTTCCTGGCTGTGGCCGGCATGGGGGACCTGATCTCCGAGGTGCTGCGCAACTCGCTGCTGCAGCGTTACACCCCCGACCAGCTGCGCGGGCGGGTCTCTAGCCTGTACCTGGCCCAGGTCACCGGCGCCCCCGCGCTGGGGAACGTGGAAGCGGGCGGGGTCGCCCGACTCGTCTCGCCGGTGTTTTCGGTAGTCAGCGGAGGGCTGGCCTGCGTAGCAGGCGCGCTCGTCCTCGGGGCGATGATCCCGGCGCTGCGCAAGGCGACCCTGACCGGGCCGATTGACGGCCAGCTCGCGGCGACCCCGCAGGAGAGCGCGGCGTAGCAAGAACGGCTCGCCGGACGGCGCCACTGCCCCGCGGCGGCACTGCGTGGCAGCGTCAGTGCCCGGCGGGCAGGACCGGCAGTCCAGGCGGCGGGCCGCCATCGATCAGGCGGAGGATCGCGCCGGTGTCGAGGTTGTCCGCCACCAGGTCGCCCAATAGGTCCAGGCCGGCCTCGCGAAGCGCGGAGAAGTTGGTGTCGGGGCCGGCTTGAAATCCCGGCCCGCGAAACCGGCCACGTCAGTCAGGAACGCCCGGCGGAACTGGTCGTTCTCCAGCGTGCCGTGCCAGCTGGTCCCCCAGACCGTCCCGCTGCGGCAGCCGTCGAGGAACGGCTCGGCCATGATGCCCGTCACCGTCACCTGGCCGTGACGGATCTCATAGCCACTGACGGGGACCCCGTAGGCAGTTCCGGACGGACGGCCGAGGGTCTTGCTCTCCGCGAAAACGACGCTGGCCGGCAGCAGGCCTAGTCCGGAGACAGTCCCGGCGCCCGACTCCACATCATCAGCGATCTCCTGGCAGAGCATCTGGTAGCCGCCGCAGATCCCGAGTACCGGACGTCCCGCGAGCGCCCGTGCGGCAATGACATCCGACAGGCCACGTTCCCGCAAAAAAGCGAGATCAGCCACGGTCGCCCGCGAGCCCGGAATGATGACCAGGTCGGCGTCAGCCAGTTCCTCGGCGCTGGCGGCCATCCGGACCAGCACGCCGGGTTCAGCGGTCAGGGCGTCGATGTCGGTGAAGTTGCTGATCCGCGGCAGCCGGATCACGCTGACCCGCAGCACGTCGTGTCCGAGCGGCGGGCCGGCTGTCAGCGGCGGACGGCGGGCGTCGAGGCTGAGCGAGTCTTCTGCGTCGAGCCACAGGCGCTGGATCCACGGCAGCACGCCCAGCACGGGGCGGCCGGTCAGGTTGCGCAGCATGCCCAGACCGCCCGCGAGCAGGGCGCGGTCGCCGCGGAACTTGTTGATCACGAAACCCGCGATCAGAGCCTGGTCCTCGGGCTCGAGCAAGGCGACAGTGCCGTAGAGGGCTGCGAACGCGCCGCCCCGGTCGATGTCGGAGACCAGGATCGCGGGCAGGCCGGCCGACCGGGCCAGGCCCATGTTCGCTATGTCGGTGGCGCGCAGGTTGATCTCGGCCGGGCTGCCGGCGCCCTCGCAGATCACCACGTCGAATTCCTGGCGTAGCTGACCGAGACTGTCCAGAGCCACGGCCAGCAGGCGGTCGGCGTTCTCCGCGTAGCCGGCCTGGTCCACCTCACCGACGACCTGGCCCAGGACCACGACCTGGCTGCCAGTGAGTCCCGGCTTGAGCAGCACCGGATTCATCCGGGCGTCCGGCTCGAGGCCGGCCGCAGCGGCCTGCATGGCCTGGGCCCGGCCGATTTCGGCACCGTCGGCGGTGACGAACGAGTTCAGCGACATGTTCTGAGCCTTGAACGGCGCGACGCTGACGCCCTGGCGGCGCAGCCACCGGCACAGCCCGGCCGCGACCACGCTTTTACCCGCGTCCGAGGTCGTGCCCGCTACCAGCAGCGCGCCCTTCACGGCCGGCCTTCAGCCCGGTGCCGGGCGGCAGCCTTCGCGGCGGGCGGCGGGCAGGTCCGGGCGGCCGGCAGTAACGGCGTCGGGCGAGGGCACATGAGACACGACGATAGGCAATCGCGGCCAGGAAATCAGGCACCGTCACGACAAGGCGTGTCCGCCAGGTGACCTGCATCGGGCACAATGTGCGCTTAGGCGCCTGTAGCTCAGCCGGATAGAGCAGCTGCCTTCTAAGCAGCCGGTCGCAGGTTCGAGTCCTGCCAGGCGCGCCAGCCAAAACACCGGTTTCCAAGATCGAGAACTGCCCGACTGTAGCCACTTCCTGTAGCAACGGACTCAGTTCTCGCTGGTCATCGAGCAGGTCATGGAGCTTGGTGAGCGCCTCGCGGCGGGCGGCCTCGTCGGTGTCGGTGTAAATCTCCAGGGTCGTGCTGATCCGGGTATGGCCCAGGATCGTCTGAGCATCGCGAGCTGGCACCTTCAGATCCTTGAGAAGCGATCCGACCGTATGGCGCAGGTGATGGACCTTGATGGCCCTGATCTCGTTGCTGTCGCAGATGCGGCGGAACGACCTGACCAGGTTGCGCGGTTCGATCGGGCGGCCGGTGCGGGTGGTGAATACGAGCCCGGTTTCTGGCCATGCCGATCCCATATCAAGCCGGCAGGCAGCCTGCTGGGCTTCCTGGAGCTTGAGTGCATCGCGGACGAGGTCCAGCAGCGGCAGGTCTCGCTTGCCAGCACTGGTCTTGACAGGCGCTCGAAGCAGGTCGCCTCGGATTCGCTGGAGTTGCTGGCGGATTTTGATGGTTCCTGCATGGAAATTGATGTCTTCCCAGCGCAGACCGAGCGCTTCGCCGCGTCGGAGGCCATAGAAGATAAGAACGACAAACGCCGGATGTAGCGGGTCGGACTTAGCCGCAGCCAGAAAGGACTTGGCTTCGTCGCCGGACCATGGCCGGATTGTCCCCCGCTGCCATTGCGGCAGCTCAACCAAGCGCGCCACATTGCGAAATATCAGTTCCTCGCGAACCGCGCGGGTGAGCGCCGCACTGAGCACGGTGCGCATGATCTGGACCTTCCGGACCGAGTCGCCCGCCTCCACGCGACTGTCGAGGAAGCGCTGGACGTTGACGACAGACAGACCGGTGAGCGTGCGGCTGCCCAGGCCTGGGGTCAGGTAGCGAGCGGTCGACATCGTCGGAGACGAGGAAATGGGTGAGCACGATGCCCTCGGCTGGGGCGGGAAAGTCTGCCACGACGCAATTCCTATAGGTGATGTGGGCGGGGCGAGTGCCGCCCCGTCACGGACTGGGCCCTGGGTGTGAGCGGCAGCTCCGGCGATGGCGTCGGCGCGCTTGGCGACGGGCCCAGGAACGCCCCGCCGACCCCAGGAGCGAGGATCACGTAGCGCCCGCACCGCTTGCGTGAGCTCTTTGTCGGCGGGTCTCATCGGTAGGTGACCGCCGGCTCAGGGGTGGGCGCGCAATTCCCGTTCGGTCAGGGCGTAGATGCGTTCCTGGCCTTCGGCGTCCCGTGAC
>CAVQMG010000028.1:0-178305 GCA_963713585.1 uncultured Actinomycetota bacterium
TGGTGACGACGACGTCTTCCTCGGCGATCAGGTCCTCGATCGACATGTCGCCGTCGTAGGCGATGATCTCGGTCCGCCGGTCGTCGCCGTACTTCTCGGTGATCTCCGCGAGCTCGGTGCTGACGGTCTGCCGCTGCCGTTCCGGCGAGGCCAGGATGGCCTCGTACTCGGCGATCTCGGCCTTCAGCTGCTCAAACTCATCGGTCAGCGCCTGGCGCTCGAGCGCGGCGAGCCTGCGCAGCTGCAGGTCCAGGATGGCGCGGGCCTGGATCTCGTCGATCTCCAGCAGGTCCATCAGGCCTTGCTGGGCTGCTGATGCTGACTCGCTGGCCCGGATCAGCGCGATGACGGCGTCGATCTGGTCGATGGCCTTGAGCAGCGCACTCAGGATGTGCGCCCGCTCCTGGGCCTTGCGCAGCAGGTAACGGGTGCGCCGGACCATGACCTCGATCTGGTGCGCACCCAGTACCTGATCATCTGGTCCAGCCGCAGCGTCCGCGGCACTCCGTCGACCAGCGCGAGCATGTTCGCGCCGAAAGTGTCCTGCAGCTGGGTGTGCTTGTACAGGTTGTTCAGCACGACCTTGGCCACCGCGTCGCGCTTGAGCACGATCACGAGCCGCTGGCCGACCCGGGCGCTGGACTCGTCCTGGACGTCGGCGATGCCGGGGATCCGGCCGTCCTTGGCCAGCTCGGCGATCTTCTGCGATCAGGTTGTCCGGGTTGACCTGGAACGGGAGCTCGGTCACCACCAGGGTGGTGCGGCCCCGGCTGTCTTCCTCGACTTCGACGACCGCGCGCATCGTGATCGAGCCGCGGCCGGTGCGGTAGGCGTCCTGGATGCCGCGACGGCCCACGATCTGCGCCCGGGTCGGGAAGTCCGGGCCCTGGACCCGCTCCAGCAGCGCCTCGAGCAGTTCCTCGTCGGTGGCCTCGAAGTTCTCCAGGCACCACTGCGCCCCGGCGGCGACCTCACGCAGGTTGTGCGGCGGGATCTTGGTGGCCATCGCCGACCGCGATGCCTTCTGACCCGTTCACCAGCAGGTTCGGGAACCTGGCCGGCAGGACCACCGGCTCGGCCGACTTGCCGTCATAGTTCGGCCGGAAGTCGACGGTGTCCTTGTCGATGTCCCGCAGCATTTCCATGGCCAGCGGAGTGAGCCGGCACTCGGTGTACCGCATGGCGGCCGCCGGGTCGTTGCCCGGCGAGCCGAAGTTGCCCTGGCCGTCTACCAGCGGCATCCGCATGGCCCAGTCCTGGGCCATCCGGACCAGGGCGTCGTAAATCGCCGAGTCACCGTGCGGGTGGTAGTTGCCCATCACGTCGCCGATGACGCGGGCGCACTTGAAGAAGCCTCGATCCGGCCGGTACCCGCCGTCGTACATCGCGTACAGGATGCGGATGTGGACGGGCTTCAGGCCGTCCCGGACGTCGGGCAGCGCGCGGCCGACGATGACCGACATCGCATAGTCGAGGAAGCTGCGCTGCATCTCGACCTGAATGTCGACGGGCTCGATGCGGCCCCGTCCCTCCGACGGTGCGTCGGGTGTGGTCACGTCAGGCACTTACTGATTCCTTCCTCCTGCTGACGGCGAGCCGAGGTACGGCACCGGCTCGCCGCCACCACGTTCCTGATTTAGATGTCGAGGAACTTGACGTCCTTGGCGTTGCGCTGGATGAATGACCGGCGCGCCTCGACGTCCTCGCCCATCAGCACGCTGAACATCTCGTCGGCCTGCGCGGCGTCGTCCACGGTGACCTGCTTGAGTACCCGCTTGGCCGGGTCCATCGTGGTGTCCCACAACTCGCTGGCGTTCATCTCGCCGAGGCCCTTGTACCGCTGCACACCGTCGCGCTGGACCTTGCGGCCCTCGGCGACGCCGGCCTCGATGACGACCTCGCGCTCCTTCTCGGAGTAGGCGTAGCCCGGCGGCAACGTTGCGGCCTTCCCACTTGATCTTGTACAGCGGGGGCTGCGCCAGGTACACGTGGCCGGCTTCGATCAGCGGCTTCATGAACCGGAACAGCAAGGTCAGCAGGAGCGTCGTGATGTGCTGCCCGTCGACGTCGGCATCGGCCATCAAGATGATGTGGAAGTAACGCAGCTTGGAGATGTCGAACTCGTCATGGATCCCGGTGCCGAGCGCCGTGATCATCGACTGGACCTCGTTGTTCTTGAGCACCCGGTCGATCCTGGCCTTCTCCACGTTCAGGATCTTGCCGCGGATGGGCAGGATGGCCTGAAACTTGGAGTCCCGGCCGCCCTTGGCCGAGCCGCCGGCCGAGTCACCTTCCACCACGTAGATCTCGCAGATCGACGGGTCGCCGGACTGGCAGTCGGCCAGTTTGCCCGGCAGGCCTGAGCCGCCCATCGCGCTCTTGCGGGTCAGGTCCCTGGCCTGGCGGGCGGCGATCCGGGCCCTGGCCGCCTGGCTGGCCTTGATCACGATTGCCTTGGCCTCGCCCGGGTTGCGCTCGAACCAGTCCTTCAGGTGATCGTTGCAGACCCGCTGGACGAATGACTTGGCCTCGGTGTTGCCGAGCTTCTGCTTGGTCTGGCCCTCGAACTGCGGCTCGGACAGCTTGACGTGGATGATCGCGGTGAGGCCCTCGCGGATGTCCTCGCCGAGCAGGTTCGGTTCCTTCTCCTTGATGAAGTTCTGGTCCCTGGCGTACTTGTTGACGATCGTGGTCAGGGCGGCGCGGAAACCCTCTTCATGCGTGCCGCCCTCGGCCGTGTTGATGGTGTTGGCGAAGGTGTGCACGGACTCGGAGTAGGCGCCGGTCCACTGCATCGCGACCTCGGCGGAGATGCCCACGGCCTCGTCACCGAAGTCGATGATCGTCGGGTGCACAGGATCCTTCGTGCGCGTTCAGGTAGGCCACGAAGTCGGCGATGCCCCCGTCGTAGTGATAGGTGACCGTGGCCAGCTGCTCGCCGGTCTGATGCTCAGGCCGCTCGTCGGTGATGGTGATGGACAGGCCCTTGTTCAGGAAGGCCATCTCCTGCAGCCGCCGCGACAGCGTCTCGAACGACCACTCGGTCGTCTCGAAGATGCTGCCGTCCGGCCAGAACGTGATGATCGTGCCGGTCTCGTCCGTCTTCTCGCCGCGGACCAGCGCGCCGGTCGGCTCGCTCATCGCATAGGACTGCCGCCAGATGTAGCCGTCCTTGCGGATCTCGACCTCCAGCCGCGTTGACAGCGCGTTGACGACCGACGCGCCGACGCCGTGCAGGCCGCCGGATACCGCGTAGGACTGGCTGTCGAATTGCCGCCGGCATGCAGTGTGGTGAAGAATCACCTCGACCGCGGGCCGGTGCTCGACCGGGTGCTCGTCGACCGGGATGCCGCGACCGTTGTCGATCACCCGGACTCCGCCGTCGGCCAGCAGCGTGACATCGATCGAGTCGGCGTAACCCGGCCAGGGCCTCGTCGACCGCGTTGTCGACGATCTCGGTGACCAACTGGTGCAAACCGCGCTCGCCGGTGGAGCCGATATACATACCGGGACGCTTGCGGACGGCTTCCAGGCCTTCTAGGACCGTGATCGAACGTGCATCGTAGGACAAGCTAAAGCTCCTCTAGAACAGGGCAGCACTTAGAGCCCGCCGCTAGCACCCCCGCCCGGCGTATGTCCTAGTGCGCTTGTTCATTTTACCTGCATACAGGCGGCGCCTCAGCCGTACGTGTCACGCGGGCCGCGCCCGCCGCGGACCCTCCATTCGCCGGCTTTGCGGGTGCTGCCGGACGGCCCGCGGACCTTCACGCGCAGCACCGTGCCATCGCCTAGTTCGGCGTTGAGCCGCTTGACGAGCTGGGCGGCGAGCAGCCGGACCTGAGTCGCCCAGGCTGTCGAGTCGGCGGCCACCGTCAGCTCGCCGTCGGTCAGCGTTTCCGGCGTCGTATGAGCGGCCAGGTCGGCGCCAACGATCTGGGCCCACCGGCCGAAAACTGAGCCGGTCGCCGCCGCCAGCGCCCATCCCTCGGCGTCCAGCAGGCCGCCGATCGCGGCTGACAACGGCTTGGGGTCGTCCCGGCGGGGCTGCGGGGCGAATCCGGGTCTGGCGGCTGGCCGGCGTCCGGGCCTGGATCTGGCCGTACCGGGCCGGGCCAGGCCCGCCGGATCTGCCGGGCTCGCCACGTCACCTGGGCCCGCGACACCCAGGCCCGCGACACCCAGGCCCGCGACACCCGGGCCCGCGACACCCGGCCGGCCGCATCAGCCGCGCCGGTGGCACCGGAGTCGCCGGGCTCTGCGCCCTCGTCGTCCCAGCCAGACCGCGCGGGACCGTCAGCAGGCCGCCGCTGCGTGGGCACCGGACGCAGGCCCCTGGCCCTGGCATCGGCCCTGACCGCCGCCAGTGCCTCGCGGGCCAGCCTGATCTGGTCCCCGGAGCCGGTCCCGCTGCCTCGGGCACCAGACTGGCCTCGGGCACCAGGCTGGCCGCCGTCACCAGGCTGGCCTCGTCCACCGGGCTCGCCTGCCCGCCCGTCACTCACCGGCAATCACCCCGTCCGCCACCCGGAACTTCGCACCGGCCAGCCCGGCTGGCACGTCATCCGGCACCGCCGCGGTCACCAGCACCTGCTCGGCATCGGCGACGAGTTGGGCGAGCCGGTCCCGGCGGCCGCTGTCCAGTTCGGCGAACACGTCGTCGAGCATCAGGACCGGATCTTCGCCGCCGGCGCGCAGCAGCTGGAATCCGGCCAGCCGCAGCGCCAGCGCCAGCGACCACGACTCCCCGTGACTGGCGTAGCCGCGCGCGGGCAGTCCGCCGATCTGCAGCTCCAGCTCGTCGCGATGCGGCCCGACCAGGCACACCGCGCGTTCGAGCTCCGCCCGCCGCCGGACGTCAAGTGCCTGGCGCAGGATCTCGGCCAGGTGCTGCGGATCGGCGGCCGGCTCGGCGTTCCCGTCGCCGGCCCGGCGGCCGGACTGCCCGCCAGACTGGTTGCCGGACGGTCCGCCGGATGAGCGATCGTCATCGTCCGCGGCCGCGGTGTCCGCAGCCGACATCCGGTATCGCAGGCCGGTATCGCGCTCGGTGCCCGATACCGCGCTGTAGCAGCCCGCCACCAGGCCGCGGATCTCCTGCACCAGCCGGAGGCGCCCTGCGGTCAGCTGCGCGCCCGCGGTGACCAGATGGTCGTCCCAGACCTCCAGCGCCCCCGGCGGCACGGCACCCCTGGCCCTGGCCGACTTCAGCAGCGCGGTCCGCTGCCTGAGCACTCGCTCGTAGTCTGCCCGGATGCCGGCGTACCGCGGCCGCATCGCGACCAGCAGGTCGTCAAGGTAGCGACGGCGCTGGTCGGGATCGCCCTTGACGACGGTGATGTCCTCAGGGGCGAACAGCACGCACCGCAGCACGCCGATGACCTCGCGCGGCCGCGGTGCCGGAGCCCGGTTCAGCCGGACCCGGTTCGCACGGCCGGCGTTGATCTCGATCTCGACCAGGCTCTCCCGCCCGGCCGATGCGATGAGTCCCCGCAGGATTGCCCGCTCGGCGCCTTGCCGGACCAGCGGCGCGTCGGTGGCGACCCGGTGGCTGGCAAAAGTCGCCAGGTATCCGGCCGCCTCCACCAGGTTGGTCTTGCCCTGCCCGTTGGAGCCCATGAAGGTGGTCACACCGGGTCCCAGCGTCACCTCGGCCGACTGGTAACTGCGGAAGTCGGTCAGTGAGAGCCGGGTCAGGTGCACGCCCGGAAGACTAGCCCAGCCGGATCGGCATCAGCAGGTACCGGAACTCCGGGTTGCCGTCGGGACCCGGCTTACCGGTGAACAGGGCCGGCTTGCCGGACTCGGTGAAGGCGATGCGGACGGTGTCGGAGTCGATGGCGGTCAGCCCGTCCAGCAGGTACTGCGGGTTGAACGCCACCGACAGATCGTCGCCGGAGAATTCCGCTTCGATCACTTCCTCGGCCTGGGCCTCGTCGCCGGTGCCTGCCTCGAGCATGAGCTGACCGGCGCTGAAGCTGAGCCGGACTGGCGTGTTCCGCTCGGCCACCAGCGCGACGCGCTTGACCGATTCGGCCAGCAAGCTGGTGGTCAGCTCGGCGGATGCATTCACTGACTTGGGCAGCAGCGAGCTGTACCGGGGGAACTCACCGCCCAGCAGCCGGGTCGTCGTCCGGCGGCCGTTGCCCTCGAACCCGATCATGCCGTCACCGGCCGAGCCCTCGCTGCCCGGCAGCGCCAGCGCGATCGACACCTGAGCTCCGTTGGTGAGTGAGCGGGCGGTGTCGGCGAGCGCTTTGGCCGGCACGAGCATCGCCGCGGTGATGTCCGGCGTGGCTGGGGTCCACCGCAGCTCGCGGATGGCCAGCCGGTACCGGTCGGTGGAAACCAGTGTCAGCGTCTCGCCGTCGATCTCGATCCGGACCCCGGTCAGCGCGGGCAAGGTGTCATCCCGGCCGGCGGCGGTCGCCGACTGGCTGACCGCGGTGGCGAAGGCGTCGCTGCCGATCGTGCCGGCCGCGGGTGGCATCTCCGGCAGCGCCGGGTATTCCTCCTCCGGCATGGTCAGCAAGGTGAACGTGGCGCTGCCGCAGGTGAGGACCGCGCGGCCGTCTTCGGCGTTGATGTGCACCGGCTTGGCCGGCAGGCTGCGGCTGATCTCGGCCAGCAGCCGCCCCGATACCAAGGCCGAGCCTGGCTGCTCCGTGCTGACCGGCACGGTGGCCTGCGCCGAGACGTCGTAGTCGAAGCTGGAGAGCACAAGCTCCTCGCCAGCCTGCAGGCGGATGCCCGCCAGCACCGGCACTGTGGGCCGGGCAGGCAGGGCACGGGCTGTCCAGGCGACTGCCTCGGCAAGGACGTCTCGCTCAAGGACGATCTTCACCTGTCGCCCTCCTTATCTGATCGGGTCTGGGGATTACTGCGAGTGCTGGCCCGGCCGGGTCAGCTGGCCTACTTGGGTTTTGATCTGTCGGCAATAACAAACTGGTAGTCGTCATAGGGTCGGTGGATCCCGGGGATAACCGGTGTCCGCGCAGCTAGCGGCCGTCGTGGCCGTGCACAGCACCTGTGGCCGGCCCGGGTGCGGCCGGCAGTGCGCCTGTGGGCGGCGGCGGGCCGGGCGGATGTAACCCCCGCGTTACCCCCCGGACGGCCGGGGTTTTCCTCCGAATGTCCCACGTCCGTCCACAGGCTTATCCACAGCCTGTGTGCGTACATTGCGTGCGGCGCGAAGTTTGGGTATCCGCATGTGCACTCTGCGTAGTCTGACCGCGCGGGGTTGATGCCGCTCATCCGGAGAGCGCCTGCTGCTTGATGCGGTTGGTGAGCTCGGTGACCTGGTTGTATATCGCCCTGCGCTCGGCCATCAGGGCCCGGATCTTCTTGTCCGCGTGCATGACCGTGGTGTGATCGCGGCCGCCGAATTGCTGACCGATCTTCGGCAGCGACATGTCGGTGAGCTCGCGGCACAGGTACATGGCGATCTGCCGGGCGGTCACCAGGACCCGCGAGCGCGACGTGCCGCACAGGTCGTCGATGGACAGCCCGAAGTAGGACGCGGTCTGCCCCATGATCGTGGCCGCGGTGATGTCAGGTCCGTGCGTCTCGACGATGAGGTCCTTGAGCACGAACTCGGCGAGCTGCAGGTCAACCGACTGGCGGTTCAGGCTGGCGAACGCGGTCACCCGGATCAGCGCGCCCTCAAGCTCGCGGATGTTGGTGGAAATCCGCGACGCGATGTACTCCAGTGCCTCGGGCGGCGCGTTCAGCCGGTCCTGGACTGCCTTCTTGCGCAAGATGGCGATCCGGGTCTCGAGCTCGGGCGGCTGCACATCGGTCTGCAGGCCCCACTCGAACCGGCTGCGCAGCCGGTCTTCCAGCGTGACGAGCCGCTTGGGCGCCCGGTCGGAGGAGATGACGATCTGCTTGCTGGCGTTATGCAGGGTGTTGAACGTGTGGAAGAACTCCTCCTGGGTTCCTTCCTTGTTCTCCAGGAACTGGATGTCGTCCACCAGGAGCACGTCGACGTCGCGGTAGCGGCGGCGGAAGCCGTCCTGCTTGCCGTCCCTGATCATGTTGATGAAGTCGTTGGTGAACTCTTCTGAGCTCACGTACCTCACCTTCAGGCCCTGGTAGAGGCTCTGCGCATAGTGGCCGATCGCGTGCAGCAGGTGCGTCTTGCCCAGACCGGAGTCGCCGTAGACGAACAGCGGGTTGTAGGCCTTGGCGGGCGCTTCAGCGACGGCAACGGCGGCCGCGTGCGCGAACCGGTTACTCGAACCGATGACGAAGGTCTCGAAGGTGTACTTCGGGTTGAGCCTGGCCTGGCCTGGCCGTGGTGGCTGGGCTGAGCCCGCGCCGGCCTGCCGCTGCAGCGGTACCCCGGTGGGCGGCGTGCCGCCCGGGTCCCGGCCTGCCTCGGCCGCCTGGTGCAGGCCGCTGCCCGCCGAACCCATCATGGGCGGGAACGTGGCCCGGCTGCGGTGCATGCCGGAGTCGGTACCTGGCTGCGCCGGGATTCCGTTGCCGTACTGCCCGCTGCCGTCGATCGCCGGCGTGCCGATCGGCCCGGTGATGTCGTCGTCACTGAGATCAAGCAGTGACTCGCTGAGCAAGTGCCTGCCGTTGCCGTTCAGGCTGTCGCCGTGCCGCGCGTCGCCATGCCGTGTGTCCGGATGCCGTGGGTCAGCATGCTGGCCGCCTGCGGCGCGGCCGATGGCGGGCTCGCCGAGGTCGGCGGTCGCGGCCGGATCGACGGTGACGGCGAGCTGGATACTGCGGGCGAGCTCACGAGACAGCGCGTTGGTGATGAGAGCGCGCAGCCTGGTCTCGAGCTGCTCCTTGACGAACTCGTTCGGGGCAGCGATCAGCGCAGTGTTCTCGACCAGGCCGAGGGGCCTGGTGAGCTGGAGCCAGGCGCGCTGATGCGGCTCGATGTTCATCTCGGCCAGATCGGCCAGCGAGCGGGCCCATACTTCTGTCAGGTCATCGTCGCTCATCGGCCGGTCACCCGAGCCCCCCACATGTGATCAACAGGTTTTTCCACAGCATGTGCACGTTGCAAGCCGGATAGCTGCCACAGCTACCCAGCCGCTCAACCGGCACGGGCTCGGCTGCTATCGGCTGGCCAGTGTGGCCAGCCGCACAGGCCGGGCTGCGCTATCCACAGCCTAGGGCTGGAGTTCACGGTCCGTTCGGCAAACGAGGGCAGTGCTTGGCCTCGCTGCCGGGAACTGAGCAATCGTGCCTAGGTGCAGGCCGAGCATGCTATCGGCATCTTGGTTTGACCCGCTAGCTGGGCTGCAAGTAACTTGGTGTAGTCCGGTTGCCCCGGTGCAGCTACGTCACGGCCTGACGCAGGTAAGGCCAGTCGCTGAGTTCGCCAGCATCGCTGATCTAGCAGTGCTGACCGAGCCGAGCTGCCGTTGTGACCTGCATCTCGTCCTGAGATAACTGACAGACCTGCCGCACCTGGAGTGCCAGTGAGCAAGCGTACTTTTCAGCCGAACAACCGGCGCCGGGCGAAGACCCATGGCTTCCGGCTGCGGATGCGGACCCGGGCCGGCCGGGCGATCCTGTCGTCCCGCCGCCGTAAGGGCCGCGAGCGCGTTAGCGTCTGACGGCTGTCGCCGGGCTGGTGCGATGCTTCCGGCGGCCGCGCGCATGCGGCGCAGCGCCGACTTCACGCTGGCCATGCGCCGGGGCAGCAGAGCAGGCCGTTCGCTGGTCTCCGGGCACCTGCTGGTCAGGCGTGATACCGGCGACCCGCCGCGAGTTGGCTTCATCGTCAACAGGGCGGTGGGGTCAGCTGTAGTGCGCAATACGGTCAAACGGCGACTGCGGCACCTCGCCCGCGGGTACCTCGGCTCGCTGCCGGGGGGTAGCCTGCTTGTATTGCGCGCTGCACCGCGCGCAGCCACGGCTTGCCAGGCGGATCTCGCCGCCGACCTCGACCTGGTAATCGGAGCTTTGCTTCGGCGGCAAGGTGGGGTGAGGAGCCAATGAGCACCGCATCGGGCCGGGATTCCGGCAAGTTGTCGGCTGCTGGCTGGCTACTCGTGGGCCTGCTGAACTTCTACCGGAAGTTCATCAGCCCGCTGCTGGGACCCAGGTGCAGGTTCTACCCGTCGTGCAGTGCCTACGCACTGGAGGCCGTGCAGCTGCACGGCGCATTGCGGGGCTCATGGCTGGCAGCACGCCGGCTGAGTCGTTGTCACCCGTTCCATGCAGGGGGACTAGATCCAGTTCCCGGATCGGGGACAAGAACTGAACTCTCAGGCGTTGACCTAATGGACATCAACGCAGCGAGCAAAGCACGAGGGAGCTAGCAGGGTGGGAAATCCACTGAATGCCCTTTATGAGGCAGTCGGCTGGGTGCTGACGCACATTTATTACGTGCTCAAGCCGGCCTTTGGGCCTACCAGCGGATGGACCTGGGCTCTCACGATCGTCATCCTGGTCTGCCTGATGCGGCTGATCATGGTCCCGCTGTTCATCAAGCAGATGCACACGACCAGGGCGATGAGTTCGCTGCAGCCGCAGATGGCCGCGCTGCGTAAGAAGTACAAGAACGACAAGCAGACGCTCAATCAAGAGACGATGAAGCTCTACCAGGAAGCGGGCGTCAACCCGCTGATGGGCTGCCTGCCGTTTGCGCTTCAGCTACCGCTGTTCTTCTCGCTCTTCAGCGTGCTCCGGGCGATCGCTGACTATGTACCTGGCACCACGCCCAAGTACGGCCTGCCGCTGTCCATGGTGGAAGCGGGCCGTCAGGCGAAGATCCTCGGCGCGACGCTCTACGACAAGGTGCTGTTCACCGGGCCCTTGCATGTGCCGCTCGAGGCAAAGATCATCATCTGCTGCGCTGTCGTCATCAGCATGACGACCACCTTCCTCACCATCCGGCAGAGCCAGAAGCGCGGCATGATGCCGGCGGCGACACCGGACAACCCGATGGCGTCGTCCCAGAAGTACATGACCTACATCATGCCGTTCTTCGCGCTGACCGGCCTGTACTGGCCATTCGGTCTGGTCCTGTACTGGTGCACCACGAACATCTGGACCCTGGGTCAGCAGTTCCTGCTGGGCCTGAAGTACCCCTACACGCCGCCTGCTCCGGTCGACGGCGCAGCATCGGCACCGGCGAAGCCGGCCGGCGGCAGGGCCACTGGCGGCAAGCCGGCCGCATCTTCTGCCAGGTCACTCACTGGTGGCGCGGTGAAGGGGCAGCAGAACGGCGCGAAGGGCCCGCAGAACGGGGCAAAGGCGCCAGCAAACGGGACCGGGACGGCCGGCGCGACCAGCGTTCTGAAGCGGCTAGGCAAGCGTTCCGAACCCGAACCCGAGCCTGATGTGCCCGAGGTTAAGCTCGTGAGGCACCAGACGACACGGCAGTCGCGAAGTAAGCGGTCCGGTAAACGTTAAGCCGGGCCGCGGCACGGCCCGCGCGCCTGGCCAGTTTGCACATTGGGGATCGAGGAGGAGCCTGGCATGAGCCAGCAGGAGGACATGGTGGCGCACGCGGCTGGCGCGGACGACGAGGCCAGCTCGTTGCAGGCCGTGAGTTCTGCGGATGACGCTGCGGATCAGGCTGACCTGGACGCGGACGAGCCAGACTTCGACGAGGAGGACGCAGACGACGCGGACGCGGACGCCGGCGACTCCGCTGCTGAAAACGGCGGTGCTGACGACGCCGGAGCCGACGGGGATTCCGAGTCGGGCCAGGCCCGGTCGTCGGTGGCGGATCTGGAGTTCGAGGGCGAGATCGCGGCCGACTACATCGAGGGCCTGCTGGATGTGGCAGACCTAGACGGCGACATCGACATGGACGTCGAGGGTGAGCGCGCCGTCGTGTCTGTCGTCGGGGCGACTCTCGACGAGCTGGTCGGGCGGCGCGGCGAGGTGCTGGAGGCACTGCAGGAGCTGACCAGGCTCGCGGTGCACCAGCAGACTGGCAACCGGACGAGGATGATGCTAGATGTCGGCGGCTACCGGCAGCGTCGGCGGGCTGAGCTCGCAGAGGCGGGCCAGGACGCGGCTGACGAGGTGCTCCGGACTGGTCAGGCGAAAAAGATGTGGCCGATGAATCCGTTTGAGCGGAAGATCGTCCACGACGCGGTAGCGGCCGCTGGGCTGCGCAGCGAGTCCGAGGGCGAGGAGCCGCAGCGGCGCGTAGTCGTTCTGCCCGCTGGCTGATCGACCCCTGAGCGGCGGAGGCGTGCCCTGAAGTGCCTGAGTCAACCGATCTTGAATTGGATGCTGCCGGAACGGCGGCAGTAGCAGCGCAGCTGTTCGGCCCGGCCATCGGACTCGCGGAGAGATACGCGGAGTTGCTGGCGGGACCGGGCGTCGAGCGAGGCGTCGTAGGCCCGGCTGAAGCCGAGCGAGTCTGGGACCGGCACCTGCTGAACTGCGCAGTCGTCGCCAGGCTTATTCCGGCTAAGGGCTCGCTGGTCGACCTTGGGTCCGGCGCCGGCCTGCCCGGCATCGTGCTGGCCATGATGCTGCCCGGAGTCCGGGTGACCCTGCTGGAGCCGATGGCCCGCCGGGTGGAGTTCCTGGAAGAGTGCTTGGCCGAGCTGGGTCTGGAGAACGCGGAAGTGCTGCGCGGGCGCGCCGAAGATCTTGCCGGGCAAGTAGCCGCGGATGTCGTGACGGCCCGGGCGATCGCGCCCCTGGATAAGCTCGCCGGGCTTGCGCTGGGGCTGTCCCGGCCCGGCGGCAAGGTGCTCGCGATTAAGGGCGCCGCGGCGGAGGCCGAGTTGCTGCGTGCTCGGCCGGTGCTCGGGCGCCTCGGCGTGAGCGACGCGCGCGTGGTTCAGGCGAGTAGCGCGGATGGTGCGGTGACTGCGACAGTGGTGACGTTCACTGCGCCCGTGCACCGGAGTTCGTCGAACTCGGGCGGCCGGTCGGCAGGCCTGTCCGGTGGCCGCTCGTCCGGACGCGGGCCCGGCGGTTCCGGTTACCCGGGCGCGGGCGGTAAGAAGGCGCGGCAGCCCAATAGCCGTCGCGGCGGCGGTGGTTAGGTCGTTACCGCGGCGCGGCCCGGCTCGATGAGGAGAGCTTCACCATGACGAACTCCGTGCCGGGCCTTGGCTGGCCGGGAAATGCAGCTGGCGGATCCGCTGCTGGCCCGGTAGGCGTCGCGGCCGAGAGCTGGGTGGAAGACGGCGCTTTGCTGTCGTATGGACAGGTTAGCGGCGTTCTGCCGGAACGGTCCGCTCGACGGATCGCTGAGATAGGTCTTGGCTGGCCTGCAGGCTCGGGGCCCGATGCGAAGCCGGCTGACTTGGCGGCGGCACTTCCGTCATCCCACGAGATTCGCCAGCCTGCCGCGACCGTATCTCGGGTGGCAGCCGCTGTGGGCGCAGCGCCGTCTGACGGTGCCGCAGTTCCTCCCGAGATCCTGGAGCCCGGTGAGCCTGCGGAGCCTGGCCAGGCTCCGCAGCCGGCGGAGGCTGCGTACGCCGTTCGGCATCCGGAGTCTGCCGACGTTGGCCGGCCCGGTACGGCCGGGCAGACCGGTCAGCCGGAGAGGGATGTAGCAGGTGGCGGATGGGCCGTCGAAGCCGACCGCGCGACGGAAGCTCGGCCGTGCCACGGAAGCCGGCCATGGAGGTCGCTCGGACGACGAAGGTGGCCTAGGCTCATGGACCGCGACACCGTCTGGCGAAGCGCCGGCGCCGACACCGGAGCGGGTCCGGCAGGCACTGGCCGCGGTTTCACGTGAAACGGTTTCAACTGAGACGATGTCACGTCAGAGCGTGGCGGTCGGACCGGCACCGCTGACAGAGAGCCCAGCTGCCGATTACGAGAGCGAGGTCCCGGTGGCCAGTCCCGCAATTCCCGAGGCTTCGGCGGATACGCCGATCGCCCGTGCGGCGCAGGCGGCCGTAGTGGCTCGCTCCGGGGGCGACATCTGGCCACGGCCATCGTCGTGCCGAGTGATCACCATCGCGAATCAGAAGGGCGGCGTCGGCAAGACGACCACTGCCGTGAACCTGGCGGCGAGCCTGGCCATGCACGGTGCTCGCGTTCTGGTGATCGACCTCGACCCGCAAGGGAATGCGTCAACGGCGCTGGATGTGGATCATCACTCCGGGACTCCGTCGGTGTACAACGTGCTCGTCGACGGGCAGCCGCTGAGCTCGGTTGTGCGGCCGGTGGAGGGCTTCCCCGCGCTGTATTGCGCCCCGGCGGCCATTGATCTGGCTGGCGCTGAGATCGAGCTGGTGCCGCTGGTAGCACGAGAGTCCCGGCTGGCCCGGTCGGTGGCTGGCTATGACTCTTCGAACCTCGACTACATCTTGATCGACTGTCCGCCCTCGTTGGGGCTGCTGACGGTCAACGCGCTCGTTGCTGCCCCGGAAGTGCTGATCCCGATTCAGTGCGAGTACTACGCACTGGAAGGCCTGGAGCAGCTGCTGAGGACGGTCGAGCTGGTCCGCAGTCACCTAAACCCGTCGCTGACGGTGTCGACCATTCTGCTGACCATGTACGACGGCCGGACCCGGCTCGCGTCTCAGGTAGCCGACGAGGTCAGGGATCACTTCGGTGCTGTCGTGCTGGGCTCGGTGATTCCGCGCAGTGTCCGGGTCTCAGAAGCGCCGAGTTACGGGCAGTCCGTGATGACGTATGACCCGGGATCTTCCGGGGCGCAGGCGTACCTCGAGGCGGCCAGGGAACTGGCTCGGCGTAACCTCCAGGAGGCTGCGGGTTAGGTCGGCGCGCGACGAATACCTGGCAGGATTGTGCGAGCAGCTGACTGGAAGGCGAGGAGAGCCTGCAATGCCGCAGCCAAAACGCGGACTCGGCAAGGGACTGGGTGCCCTGATCCCGACGGCGCCGCCTCCCGGCGCTGACGGGCCGCGCGGCCCGGCCGCTTTCGGCGAGGCGACGGCGGGCGCCCGGGCAGTGCCCGGCGCCTATCTCGAAGAGATCCCTGTCGGCGCCATCCGTGCCAACCCGCGCCAGCCGCGGCAGATATTCGATGAGGACGCTCTCGCTGAGCTGGCGGCGTCGATCGAGGCGGTCGGCCTGCTCCAGCCTGTGGTGGTGCGCGAGGCGCCCGGCGGCCGATACGAGCTGATCATGGGTGAGCGGCGCTGGCGAGCGTGCCAGCTCGCTGGCGTCGACGTGATCCCGGCGATCGTGCGGCACACTTCTGACGATGAGCTGCTGCGGGATGCCCTGATCGAGAACCTGCACCGCGAGCAGCTCAACCCGCTTGAGGAGGCAGCCGCGTACCAGCAGCTGCTGGATGACTTCTCGGCCACGCACGAGGAGCTGGCCAAGCGCGTCGGGCGGTCGCGGCCGCACATCTCGAACACAATCAGGCTGCTTAACCTGCCGCCCGCCGTGCAGAAGCGGGTAGCCGCCGGTGTGCTGAGTGCCGGACACGCTCGTGCCCTGCTGGCTGTCGACGACCCGGAGGCCCAGGAGCAGCTCGCGCACAGGATCGTGGCCGAAGGGCTGTCCGTCCGCGCGGTCGAGGAAATCGTCGCGCTCGGCGCGCGGCCTGCGAAGGGCCCGCGCTCACCGGCAGCGAAGGCACCGGTCGCGCCAGCTTTGAAGGACCTTGCCGATCGGCTGTCGGATGTCTTCGATACCCGGGTGAAAGTCGAGCTCGGCCAGCGCAAGGGAAAGATCGTCGTGGAATTCGCCTCCCTCGACGATCTCGAGCGCATCATCCAGAGCATGTCGCCGGAGGCTCCACGCGCCGCGGATACACCGCTGGCTCCCCTAGGCTAGCCAGTCGTGGTGACAACCTCGGGCAAGAGCTTCGGCAGCGACAATCACGCGGGCGTCCACCCTGATGTACTGACTGCCGTGGTGGCCGCGAACAGTGGTGACGTCGTGGCCTACGGCGAAGACGCTTTGACGAAGCGCGCGATCGCGCGGTTGTGCGCCGCGACCGGGGCCAGGGACGCGTACCTGGTTTTCAACGGCACTGCGGCTAACGTGCTCGGGCTGAGCCTGCTGATACGGCCATTCGAGGCTGTTATCTGCGCGGAGTCTTCGCACCTGAACGTCGACGAGTGCGGGGCGCCGGAACGGGTCCTGGGCTGCAAGCTGCTGACAGTCGCGACACCGGACGGCAAGCTGACGTGTGAGCTCATCTCAGAGCCGCTCGGGGGCCGGGGCGACGAGCATCGGGCCCAGCCGAGAGTGGTGCAGCTGGCCCAGGCGACCGAGGCTGGGTACGTGCTATACCCTCGCTGAACTGCGGGCGTCTCGGGAGTTCTGCCACGCCCAGGGACTGCTCCTGTACCTGGACGGTGCGCGAATCTCTAACGCCGCGGCTTACCTCGAGCTGCTCCCTCGCGGAGATTGCCGCATGCGCCGACGTTCTGAGCTTTGGTGGCACGAAGAACGGCGGGCTCGGAGTCGAGGCGGTGCTAGTGATGGCCGACAGCATGGGCGACGGAGCGCAGTACCAGCGAAAGCAGCAGATGCAGCTGGCCTCCAAGATGCGCTTCCTGTCCGCGCAGATGGACGCGCTGCTGGCCGATGACCTCTGGCGTCGCACTGCCGAGCAGGCCAATGCCATGGCGCAGCGGCTGGCGAATGCTCTATCCGGGCTGCCGGGCGCGCGCGTGGCGTATCCCGTTCACGCGAACGGCGTCTTCGTCGAGATCGGCCGCACTGAGGCCCAGCAGCTGCAGCGGGACTGGAATTTGCCGGTATGGGCCGAAGGCCCCGGCGACCGCTGCGTGGTGCGCTTGATGACGGCGTTCGATACGGCGCCGCAGGACGTCGACGCGCTCGCATCTGCCATTAAGGCAACCCTCGTTTCACGTGAAACCTGACGGGCGCAACTTAGTCACGAAGCCGTGATCGAGAGGGTCCAGGCTGGGCCAAGATGGGTACGATGGCCCGCAGGGCCGCAATGCGAACACCGCGGGCCTGCCATGTGGGCAATGGCATCTCCACACGTCAGGGGAAACCAACGTGTCGCGCCGACTTGCGAGCATCACGCTCGACAATCTCGACGACCTGCCGCCTCGGTGCCGGCGGTGCGTCTTCTGGGAACTCGACCCGGTCAGCCAGGCGCGCGCGATCGAAGTCGGTGATCCTGCGCTGGAAAAAGAGGCCTGGATCTCGAACGTGCTGCTCGAATGGGGCAGCTGCGGCAAGATCATCTATGTCGACGGCGTGCCGGCCGGCTATATGACCTATGCACCGCCCAGCTACGCGCCGCGATCTGTGGCCTTCCCGACAAGCCCGGTCAGTGCCGACGCGGTCCTGCTGATGACCGCCCATGTCATGTCCGAATTCGCGGGCGGTGGCCTGGGTCGGATGCTCGTGCAAGGGCTGGCCAAGGACCTCACGCGGCGCGGAATCAAGGCGATCGAAGCCTTCGGTGACGTCAAGTGGACGCAGCCGTCGTGTGTCGTCCCGGTTGACTACCTCCTTTCGGTGGGCTTTAAGACCGTCAGGCCGCATGCCCGCTACCCGCGATTGCGGCTTGAGCTGAAGACCGCGCTGTCTTGGCGCGAGGACGTCGAAGTCGCGCTCGAGCGGCTACTCGGCTCGATGTCGCCCGAGCGCGCTCTCCGCCTCGCCTGACATCACGCCGCGCCGGACGTCACGCCGCGCCGGACGCCGCCGCCGCCGCCGGGCCTGGCGCCAGGCCCGCACCGAGAAACGACCGCAGGACGACCTGCTGGCGTACGGCGTCAGTCGAGCACGCGTGGGCCCGGCCGCGCCCTATGCCGGCTACCCGGTCATGCAAGACGCGGCTGCCGCCCGGATCGGTGGCGCTGGTGCTGCCGTCCGGATTCAAGATGAGAGTCCACCGCCAACGGTGGATCGATACCTGGTGATGGAACGTGCAGACGAGAATGCAGTTGCTCAGGCTCGTGGGACCACCCTCGGCACGTGGGATCAGATGATGGACATGGCAGCGCACTGGCCGGCGATCACAACCCGGGAACCGGCAGTGCTGGTCACGACGGACCACCGCGCGGCGCAGCCAGGCCGGGACCGTCTCGGTAGCCCTGCCGATATCCAGCGGCAAGCTCGCTGAGCCGGCCGGCCAGCCGCCGAGCTGGCTGGTCCGCAGCCACGACGCTAGACCGCCGGGCCCGGACAAGACCCGCGTGGCCTCGGCGATGGTCATCTGCCGCGCCGCCCGTGCGCCCATGCCGGCGGTGGAGTTGCCGAGCCGGGTCGCGCTGGCCCGAGCGGCGTCTTCGTCGACGATACCGGTCACCAGCGGAACGAAGACAGCGTCGCACTCCGCACCGGCAGGTGCCGCCGCGCCGTTCGCCGCGATCCAGGCGGCTGTCGCTTGATCGGCCTCGGGTAGGCGCAGCAACTGGCTGAGAGTCAGATGCAGCTGGATCTGCGTCGGCTGCCCGGCCCGGTCGGGCAGGCCTCTGGCGATCAGAATCCGGCAGAGCTCCTCGAGCGCGTCGTGGTCGCGCTGAGCATCCGTGCGAGTGTCTTCCGGGACGGAGTCGGTGTTAAGGCTGTCCAGCGCCGCCCGCAGGGACGCAGCAGCGGCCGGAGTCAGTTCGCCGTCGAGGCGGGCATAGCCGCCGAAGTGCCGGGTCAGTCGGAGGTGCCTCAGCCCATGACGGTCGTTCGCGGGGTCAGTATCCGGCGGCGCGGACCGGCGCCACATCTCCTCGGCCAGCGCGGACAAGTCGGCCAGCACCGCGCCGCCCAGGACAGAGTCCAGCAGAATCTTGTCGGCAGCCAGACGGTCGCCACCGTGGAAACGGTCGGTGAGTTCGCAGATAGCCCGTGCCCACGACGGGGAGAGGCAGCCGGCCGCCAGCGCGTCGGCCACCAGCGGGTGACCCTCGAGGCGCCGCATCCATCCGGTAGCCGCACCCGCGGCCGCGCTGGTGCTCTTGGTCTGCCAGCGGAGCCAGGACCGTGTCGTAGCTGCGCCGTCATCGGCGCACGCGCCCACGGCGTTGAACGCCGAGAGAATCCGGGCCGTCGCGGCCAGGTGGACGGACTCGCAGGCCGACAGGGCCCGCAGGCAGTCGGCCTGCTCCGCCGCCTGCAGTTCCGCGGCAGCGAGCCCAGCCAGATAGCCCAGCCAGATAGCCCAGCCCGGCGCGCACAGCCGCAAGGGCCTCGGAGGTGCTGGAAGGAGCGGTGCCGGAAGGAGGCACTTCCGAGCCCGGCCATTCCGAGCCCGGCATCTCGGTGCGCGGCTCATCCGGGCCGACGTGGGCTGTCGTATCCACGGACATGGCGGCCACCTCCTCCGGGCTCCGGGATCTGTGTGCGGCGGTTCCTTCGGGATCGGAATTCCTCGAATCTGATATCGATCGTAGTGGCGACCACCGACAGTTCTCCGCTCCTTCTATCGAGCCAATCCGGCCTGTCCGAGAAATGGCCGCGCCACGCGTAACGCCTGACTCTCGGCGAGGACTGTGCATCGCGCGCTCCTAGTCGGAGCGCGACCAAACCATCGATCAGGAGGACGCATGAGAGCACTGAACCGGCTCGGCGGCGCCGCCGTGCTGGGCGCGGCCATGGTGGCTGCGATCGCCAGCCCCGCGCTCGCCACGGCCGCGCATCCAGTTCACCGAGGTGTGGGGTGGGGCGGGCATGCCGTCTTCGCCCAGACCGACAACACGGCCGGAAACGCGGTGGTGTCCTATCGCCGCGCTGCCACCGGAACCCTCACCGAAGAAGCCAGCTACCCCACTGGCGGGCTTGGCGGTGTCCTGACCGGCTCTGTCGTCGACCATCTCGCATCGCAGGGCTCGCTGGCACTCGACCGCGCTGCGGGCCTGCTGTTCGCCGTCAACGCCGGCAGCAACACACTGTCGGTGTTCGGTGTGAATGGCGCGCACCTGGCCCTGCGGCAGGTCATCGGATCCGGGGGCACGTTCCCGGTCAGCATCGCCGTGCACGGTGACCTGGTGTACGTACTGAATGCCGAGGGGGGCGGCAACATCCACGGTTACCGGATCGTGTTCGGCAGGCTCGCCCCTCTTCCCGGCTCGACCCGGCCGCTGGGACTGGACCCGTCGGCGGTTCCGCAATTCCTGAACACGCCAGGCCAGGTCGCCTTTACCCGGGACGGACGCCAGCTTGTCGTCACCACCAAGGCGAATGGCAGCGACATCGATGTGTTCGGCGTTGATTTTGCCGGCGACCTGTCAGCGTCACCGGTCGTGAACTCCGAGCCAGGTGCGGCTCCGTTCGCGATCGCCTATGACGCTTCAGGGCACCTGGTCATTGCCGAGGCGGGGACGAACGCCGTCGCGACGTTCGTGCTGAAGTCGTCCGGCAGCGTGACACCGGTCAGCGTGGCCGGCACCGGCCAGGCTGCGACGTGCTGGGTGAGCCGTGACGGCGGCACTCTGTTCGCCTCGAACGCCGGCAGCGGCAATGTGTCCGCCGTGTCGGACACAGGCGGCTCGCTCTCACTTCACGGGCAGACAGCGACCGACGGCGGCACGGTCGACTCCGTCGTCAGTCCTGACGGGCGTTTCCTGTACGTGCAGGCCGGAGCAGCGGGGAACGTCGACGAGTTCGCGGTCGGACCGTCAGGGGCGCTCACCGGGGTGGGCAGCGTCTTGGTTCCCGGCGCGATCGGCGGCGAAGGCATCGCGGCCAGCTAAAGCCGTCGTCCGGATGCAGGCTGCGACACCGCAGGCCAATCCGGTGTCGCGGTCTGCGCCGAATAGCAGCCGGAGGTACCTGCCGACCATGACGAAACGCCGCCGCCGACCGGAGACAGCCGGCGTGTGCAGCAGTGAGTGCGGATGAACCCGTGCCGATGAACGAAGCGGCGGATCCGGACGCGCTGCTCCTCGGTCGGCTGAGGTGCGGTGACGAGGGCGCGTTCATCATCCTGGTGCAACGGCACCGGTCAACCATGCTGCGGCTGGCGGCCGGCGACGTACCCAACCAGGCAGTAGCCGAAGAAGTTGTGCAAGAGACCTGGCTGGGCTTTCTCCGGGGCCTGGACCGATTTGAAGAACGGTCCTCGGTGCGAACCTGGCTCTTCCGGATCCTGGTCAATAGGGCACGGACGGCGGGGACACGAGAACGCCGGTCGCTGGCTGTCGGTGACGTCGAAGCGGCCGTCGACGGAGGCCGGTTTGACTCAGCTGGCGGCTGGTGTGCTCCTCCGCAGCCGTGGACAGATCAGGTCGGTGACCGGCTCGTGGCGCGGGAGATGGCCGATAGGGTCAGGACGGCACTGTGTGACCTGCCCGGCAGGCAACGCGAAGTCGTCACGCTGCGGGATGTCGAAGGGCTCAGCAGCGAGGAGGTGTGCGACGTGCTTGCGATCACCCAAGCGAATCAGCGCGTTCTGCTGCACCGCGGCCGGAGCCGTCTCCGGCAGCTGCTCGAGTCTGAGTTCGGGAGGGCGTGATGCTGCGCTTCTCGCGGCCCGACCTCGTCTGCCGGCAGGCTGTCGAACTCGTCACCGACTATCTGGAAGGCGCCCTCAGCAGCCGTGACCGGCGCCGGTTCGAGCGCCATCTTGCCGGCTGCCCGCACTGCACCGAGTACTTCGCCCAGGTCAGGGCCACTATCGCGGTGACTGGCACCGTCACGCCCGACGATCTGACCCCGGAGATGCGCCGCGACTTCATGGATCTGTACCAGCGTTGGCGGCACGACGAAAGCGCCGGGTAAAGGCGACTTCAAGGCCGGGAACGTGGTCCGTAGGTAGCGTCGGCCGCTTGTTAGTCCAGTGTGACCTATGTCAGACTGGACTAGTGTCGTACATCGAGATGCTGATCCTCCGGCACCTGTCCAAGCGCCCGGCGCACGGCTACGAGTTGCGGAAGCGGGTCGAGTCCGTCACCGGGTTCGTGCTGCACAACAACTCGCTGTATCCGGCCCTGCGCCGGTTCGAGGAGGCCGGGGCGGTCACCAAGACGCCGCAGTCCGGCCAGGGCAGGCCCTCCAGGCTGGTCTATGCGCTGACCGACGTAGGCCAGGAACTGCTGCACGACATGCTGGCCGACTTGCCCGCGGACCAGGCGGGCGACGATCTGGAGTTCCTCACCCGGCTGGGCCAGTTCGAGTTCCTCAGTGCCCCGGAGCAAACAGTGGTCCTCGACCAGCGGGACGCGGCACTTGCCGAGCGCCTGAACCGGCTCGCTGAGCTCCGCGAGCGATCTGGCGGCGAGCAGTGGAGCGCCCTGGTCACCACCGAGCTGATCCGCCGGACTGAGCACGAACGCGCCTGGCTGGCCGACCTCCGCTCGCTAGTGGTGGTAGCCAGCCAGTGATCACGCCCGGTCAGCCGTGACCACCGCGCTGCCGGCCGGTGTCGGGACCGGCGGAGTACCGGCCCGGCTGCGGCCGACCGTCCAATACGCGCTGCTGGCCGGGCCGCTGCTGTCGATGCTCGATTCCAGCATCGTCAACGTCGCGGTCGAGCCCATCGCCCGGCAGTTGCATGCGAGCCTGCCGGTGGTTCAGTGGGCCGTCAGCGGCTACCTGCTAGCGCTCGGCACTGGTCTGGCCGTGACCGCCCACTTGTCGCGCCGCCTCGGCACGCTGCGGCTCTACCAGCTGAGCGTGCTGGCCTTCACGGGCACCTCGGCCGCGTGCGCTGCCGCCCCAGATGTACAGGCGCTGATCGTCACCCGGGTGCTTCAGGGCCTGGCCGCGGCTCCGCTGGTGCCCCTGGCGATGAGCATGCTGTTCGGCCGGGGCGCTTCGGCCAGGTCCGTGCCGGCCACGGCGGGGATGCTGCTGTTCCTCGGCCCGGCGCTTGGCCCGAGTGTTGGCGGCGCTCTGATCGGCGCGGTTGGCTGGCGCAGCATCTTCCTGATCAACGTCCCGGTCGGCCTGGTCGCGGCGCTCACCATCCGGGCGATCCCGGCCGAGCTGGCGGCTGCGCGCCAGGAAGCTGCGGACCGGCTGGACGTGCCGGGCTTGCTGCTGCTGGCCGGAGGGCTGGTATCGCTGCTGCTCGGTATCACGCTGGCGGGAACGTCAGGCTGGGCATCACCCGCCTGCTGGCTGCCCGTGCTGGCGGGCGCCTTGCTGCTGGCCAGCTATGCCGCTCGGGCCGGCAAAACTGGGCAGCCAGTTCTGGACCTGACCCTCGTGCGCAGTAGCGCCACGGCGCTTGCCCTGACCCTCTGCGCGGCCGCGTCGGTGGTGACCTTCGCGGTGGTGTTTCTGCTGCCGGTGTTCGTCCAGTCGGTGCAACGGCACAGCGCCCTCGTGACCGGCCTGGCGATGCTGCCGCAGGGGATCGTCACCGGGCTGTCCACGACGCTGGGACAGCGGGCCCTGCGGGTGGTGTCGGTGCGCACGACCGTACTGGCAGGATTCGCGCTGCTAGCGGTGGCAAGCGCGGGCGTGCTGGCCATTAATGCCCGGACTCCGCTGGCCTTCACCGCAGCGCTGCTGGCCGTGCGGTCGGTATCGATCGGTCTGGTCATCGCGCCGCTGCTGGCCCTGCTGACCAGTCGGCTGGAGGTCACGAAGCTCACCGACGGGAGCACGCTCTTCAGTATCTGCCAGCGGATCGCGGGCTCGCTTGGCATCGGCCTGATCGCGGCCCTCTACGCCCGCCAGCAGGCTGCGCACGGACCCGTGCATGCCCTGCACGTGATTGGCGTCGTGATAGTGGTGATCGCAGCAGCTGCCTGCCTTGCCGCCACAGCCCTGCCGGCGGAACGGAACAACCCGCTGCAGCAGCGGTGACCGGCCGGAGACCTGTCTTCGGCCACGAAGTGGACTTGATCTCGTTCGCGGGTCGCTGACCTGCGAGTTTGCTGCTATCGACCGCCGAAGTTGCGCGCTAATACGGGCCCGGAGCGTGGGCAGCGTTGCCTGCGCCACGTGACCTGGTCCAGCCGGCCGGTCCGGAGGAGTCAGGTCGCCGATGCGGGCGGTTCAGCCAGTGAGGCGATGCATGCAGTGAGCAGGCGCCGCATCTGATCTTGTTCGCTGACTTCCAGATTGGCCAGCATGTCTTGCTCGACGCGGCGAACCACGGCGCTGGCTACCTGAAGCTGACGGCGCCCGCGGGCGGTCAGCTCGGTCGGCAGGGCCCTGCCGACAGGTGCCTGTGCCGGACGGATGACAAGTCCTTGGCGTTCGAGGGCCTGCAGGAGCACATTCATCGACTGCCGGGTGACGAAGGCGCCGCGGGCAAGCTCGGAGTTGGACAGACCCGGTCGCTGGGCAAGCAGCTCCAGGCAGGCGTAGTGGGTGATCGTCATGCCAAGCGGCCTCAGCACGGCCTCCAGCGCGGAGTGCAGGGCGCTCGCGGCCGCCTTCAGCATGTACCCCAGCGATGTGTCCAGCTCGACTCCGGGCTCACCTTGACTCATGTCAGTAGTCTGACATACATTGTGGTGTGTCAGAAGACTGACATGCGATGAGGAGGTAAGGATCGTGGCCGTTACCGGACCCGACTTCATTTCACTTCAGGTGCGCGACCTGGAGCGTTCCGCCGCTTTCTACGAGCGGTACCTGGGGCTGCAGCGCTCCGACGCAGGACCGCCGCACGCCGTCGTGTTCGACACCAAGCCGATCGCGTTCGCCGTCCGCGACGTTGTCGCGGGCGTCGACCTGGATGCGATCGCGCAGCCGGGGCAGGGGATGGCGCTGTGGCTGCACGCCCCCGACGCGCAGGACATCCACGACGCCCTCGTAACCGCCGGCAGGACGATCGTCTCAGCGCCCGTCGACGGGCCGTTCGGCCGCACTTTCACGTTCGCGGACCCCGACGGCTATCAGGTGACCCTGCACGACCGCGGCTGAGCCGGGAGTTACTACCGGCACCGAGGTGCGCACGAAAGGGGACCAAGTCGGGTGATAGTGGTGATCACAGCGGCCGGCTGCCTTGCCGTGCGCGCCGGGGCACACGTCGAATCAGATGAACTCAGCGAGCTCGCGCAGCAGCGCGGACTTGGGCTTGGCGCCCACGATCTCCTTGACGACCTGGCCGCCAGAGAAGACGCTCATCGTCGGGATGTTCATGATTCCGTACCGCTGGGCGATGACCGGGTTCTCGTCCACGTTGAGCTTGACGATGTTGATCTTCTCCGCGTACTCGGAGGCAATCTCCTCGAGCACCGGGCCGACCATCCGGCAGGGCCCGCACCACTCGGCCCAGTAGTCAACGATGACCGGCTTGTCGGCCTGAAGCACCTCGGCCTCGAAGGTCGCGTCGGTCACTGCCTTGGTTGCGCCCACGTCGGGACTTCCTTCCCTCTGTTGTCGCCGTTAGCCGGTCTTGGCCAGCGGCCTTGGTTGTCGTTCGCCGGGCACGCCCGGCAGCTCGTGATGGCGGCGGGCTTAGTCTTCGTGGTCGGCGAGCCAGCGCTCCGCGTCGAGAGCGGCCGCGCAACCAGTCCCCGCGGCGGTGATCGCCTGCCGGTAGATCCGGTCCACCACGTCCCCGGCCGCGAAGACTCCGTCGATCTGGGTCCGGGTCGACGGGTGGTCGACCAGCAGGTATCCCTCATCGTCGGTGGTCAGCTGATCGGTGAACAGCTCGTTACGCGGATCGTGACCGATCGCCACGAACATCCCGGTCACCTCGAGCACGCTCTCCTCGCCGGTTTGCAGGTTTCGCAGCCGCAGGCCCTTGACCCTGTCCTCACCCAGTACCTCGGCTACTTCGCTGTCCCAGGCGAACTTGATCTTAGGGTTGGAGGTAGCCCGGTCCTGCATGATCTTCGACGCGCGCAGCGTGTCGCGCCGGTGCACGATGGTCACGCTGCGGGCGAACCGGGTCAGGAAGGTAGCTTCCTCCATCGCCGAGTCGCCGCCGCCGACGACCGCGATGTCTTGCTCACGGAAGAAGAAGCCGTCACACGTGGCACACCAGGAGACGCCGTGGCCCGAGAGCCGCTTCTCACCTGGCACGCCAAGCTCGCGGTAAGCGGACCCGGTCGCGATGATGACGGTCCTGGCCAGATAGGTGTCCTCGCCAACCTTGACCTGCTTCGGAGTCGCCTTGAGGTCGACCTCGGTGACGTCGTCGGCGATCAGCTCAGCACCGAATCGCTCGGCTTGCTTACGCATCTGATCCATCAGATCGGGGCCGAGCACACCATCGGGAAAGCCGGGGAAATTCTCCACGTCGGTGGTGTTCATCAATGCGCCGCCAGAAGTCACCGAACCTTCGAAGACGAGCGGGTTCAGCCGGGCCCTGGCGGCGTACAGCGCAGCGCTGTAGCCCGAAGGGCCTGAGCCGATGATGATGACATCCCGAACCTCGGTCACTGGTAGTCCTGCCCCTCTCGAATGCACCGGCATCAACCACCGGCCGGGCCCGGAGATTCCCCGGCGGGGCCGGTGCTAGCTGGGGGCAAGCCTACGTGCGGACCACTTTGAGGTGGGCAAGAGCGTGCCGATCGCTTGCCGAGCACGAGTCGCTGACGACCCAGACTTCGGCTGACCGGTGCTGGGCGCTGGCCAGCACGATGATCGTGGCCGGATGGCCTTCATACGTGGCGAGCTCGACGAGGAGGACATTCTGGGTGCCAGCCACATTCGCGACGCATCCGCTGAGCTGACCGCCGGATAGCGTGGAGCGCCCGTTAACACCCGAGTCGAACGTTTTGCCCGCGGAAGGCACCGGTGCGCTCGCGCGCTGCACGTGCATCGGAAAGACGCCGCTCTGCCGGGCCTGATTGACCGCAGCGGCCGCCTGAACGCCGAGCGTAGCCTGAACGAAGTTGGTATCCGTGCGCACCGCGCGGATGCTGTGGGTCGTCCCGCCGGCGTGGTAGCTGACGTTGGGGCCGATCGCGGGCTGAACAGGTGCGGCATGCGGAAGCGCAGCGCCTGACCCGCTGCTAGCTGCGGAGTTCGGGCCGGACGGGCCTACGTTCGCGGCAATCGCATAGCCGCCAGCGCCGATGATGACCAGGGCACCGGCGGCCGCAACCAGGCGGGTCGCCCGGCCGGACAGGCCGGGAATCTGCCAGCCGCGGCGTGAGCTACGGGCGTGGCTCCGCCGGCCAGGCAGGTCCCTGCGGCCGCCCTCCGTAGCGGGCTCGCTGGAAAGCCGCTGGGTGGCCTCGGTACGCAGGACGGCTTCCATGCGAACCTCGAACCGGTCCGGCATCGGAGGGAATTGCACGCTGGCGGTCGCGAGCAGGGTCGAGACGCCAACCAACTCATGGCTGACATGCTGACATTGCGTGCAAATCGCCAGGTGCGCGTCGATCCTGGCGACCTTCCTGCGCTTCAGCGATCCGGCCGCAAGATCGGCTAGCTCCTCGGCGCTGGCATGCCTTCTCACAGCGCTTCGTCACCCCCCTCTTGCGCTGGTTGGACGCGCTGGTTAGTCGATCGGTTCCCTTGTTCCGGAATTGATGCAGGTCGCAGGTGCTGCAGCCGGGGCAGCAGCTTGGCCCGCCCGCGAGCCGCACGGCTCTTGACCGTGCCTTCGGAGACCCCCAGTACCGCGGCCGCGTCGGCGATCGAGTAGCCCAGCATGTCCACCAGGACCAGGGCTGCTTGCTGCTCAGGCACCAGGCGGCGCAGTGCCGCGGTCACGTCGAGCGCGGTATCGGTGACTCCGGACGGATCCGACAACGGCTGGCCCGAGCTGGCCAGGGCATCTAGCGCCTCTTCATCCTGACCGCCAGCTGTCGGCCGGGCATTCCGTCGTCGCATCCGGTCAAGGGCGGCATTAACCACAATACGGTGCAACCAGGTTGTCACCGCGGAATCGCCGCGGAAGCTCGAAGCACGGCGGAACGCCGCAATCATGGCTTCCTGCAGCGCGTCGGCCGCTTCCTCGGGGTCCCCGAGCGTTCGGATGGCAACCGCCCACAGCCGGTCGCGGTGGCGCTGGAACAGCACTCCGAAGGCGTCAGGGTCGCCGTCGACGTGCATCTGCAGGAGTTCGGCATCGGACGGGCTGCCGTCGTCGTGCAGCAGGGAGGTGCGCAGCTCAGGGCGCTGCTGGTCGGCGGCCGGCCTGGGCTCGGGCAGGGAGTAACGACCAGTCGCCTGATCATGCGACTCGGTCATGGTCACCCCCATCCGCTAGCTGCGGATCCTTCCCCGTCTGGCCGGCGCCCCATCGCCGCGGACGTCGGTGATCTCCCCGGTCAGCAGCAGGCCGACACGCGCCCGATGATAGTGAACGATCAGGACGCGCCGCGGATGGCGACACTGAAGATCTGCGCCATGAACTTGCCAGACCGCTTGGCCATCGGCGGCAGCTTGGTGAACCAGACCACCAGGTAACGCCCCTTGACCTGCCGGGAAATGGTGAAGGTATGCGAACCCGACACGTCAGTGGCGCTGGCCACCGTGGCCATCGAGTCCAGGTTAGCCGGACTCCTGGCCTCGGAGTCACCGACCTTCAGCTCGACGTCCGCGCCTTGCTGGGTGCCGAACTGTACCGTGACCGATCGCAGCTGGACCGAACTGCCGAGGTCCAGGATGAATCCAGTGCCCTTCTTCAGCCCGCCAAGCTCGGCACTGTCGTAGAACTGGGTGCTCCAGCCCTGGGCATTGCCGGTCAGCACGTTGCTGGCCTGGTTGGAGTTCTCATTGCCGGCGTCACCGGTCGGGTTCAGCGCGTCGAACCCGGAGGCCGAGACCGGGGTGATGACCGAGGCCGAGGCGGACGGACTGGAGCCTGAACTGGAGCTCGACCCGGTCCCTGGCGAGCCTGATCCCGGCGACTTGTGCAGCAGGTGCAGGGCACCGGCGCTGACCGCGACCACGGCGACCACGGCGACCAGTGCCACGACCGCGGCCCGGCCGATATTCCGGCCGTGATGGCGCCGCGGTGCCTGGTAGCCGCGGCCCTGGTTATCCTGCCATTGCGGTCCGGTCCGGTCTGGCGCCTGACGGCCCGGCCGGTCAATGGAACGAGTCGGCGCGCCGCTCCGGCCATCCCGGTTCAGCCGCTCGGTGTTGCGTCCGCCCGAGTTCCGCCCGCCGGAATTCCGTCCGCCCGAGTTCCGTCCGCCCGAGTTCCGAGAGCCGCCATCCCAGCGCCCGGCCGCGCCGGGCTCGGCGGGCGGCACCTGAACTGGCGGGATCCCGGCCGCAAGTGCCGAGGCCAGCTGTGACGGGGCGGAGAATGCAGGCTCGCCGTCACGACCGGGCAGTGCCAGCGCACGGCAGGCCACATCATCGAGGAACGTCGGCACGCCCGCACGGACCTGGCGCGGCCGTCTGGGCAGACCGTCCTGGCTCGGGGCGGCGGGCAGGTCGCTGTCGTCGTCGCCCGCGTCCGGCCACAGGCCGGTCAGGGCTGCGTACAGCAACTGGCCGAGGCCACGGGTGTCAGCCAGCTCGGGATCGTCGGCCATGGCGCCCGACAGCGCGGCGTCGATGCCCAGGCCGGTGACCTTGACTCCACCGCCCGCGGTCCAGCGCACCGACTCAGGCCGCAGGCACAGATGAGCAAGCCCGGCCGCGTGCGCGCCAGCCAGTGCGGCCGCCACCTCGGCCACGATCCGGGCGCCCGCCACCGGGTCCATCGGGCCGCCGGACAGCAGATCGGCCAGGGTCTCGCCGACCGGCCACTCCAGCACGATGTAGGCGTGCTCCCAGCTGTCCTCGACGTCGAAGACCTGCGTCAGCCTGGTGTCGGTGAGCCGGCTGGCGGCGCGCGCCGCCGTCACGACCTGCTCGAGCCGGGGGAATCCGGGGGCGAAGGTGATGACGCTGACCGCCCGGGCCAGGATCTCGTCGATGGCCTTCCAGGCAGCCCAGCCTCCAGCCGCGGCGAGACGGTCCTCAAGGCGGTACCGGCCGCCGAGCCTTGTGCCGGGCTCAGACGTGTAGGTGCTCATGGCAATGGCGCGGGAGCCCTCGAACCTCCCCTCGCGTGCCGTAGTCGGTCAACAAGTCCCAGATAAGACAATGATGCTGCACACCATGCTAGGGCGGATCGGCGGTCGCCGACCCACCAGCAGGTAAACCGTTACCGCGCCCGGTCATCGGCCGACCCTCGCGAGCAGGGTCCGGGTCAGGCTATTCAGCTCCTCGATCCGCAGTACCCGCGCGAAGATCAGGTACATGGCCAGCGCCAGCCCGCCGCCGATGATGACCACCACGTAGGCATTGCCGGTGATCGACGCTACGACGATCGCGATGAGCGCTGCCGGGATCGTGGCGGCGTGCATCCGGACCAGCGACCGCCCGATCAGCCAGCCGTCCAGGCCGCCCAGCCGGACCGTGAGGATCCGCCAGGCCACCAGCGCCCCGGCCAGGTTGGCCAGGCCGAAGCCCGCCCCGAGCGCGGCCACCAGGTGGGGCTTGGACACATAGCTCAGCGCGATCAGGTTCGCCACGATGTTCACCGTCATCGTGACCAGGCCGATCAGGGCCGGAGTCTTGCTGTCGTGCAGCGAGTAGAACACCCGCAACTGGAGCTGGAAGATCATGTAGGGCAGCAGTCCCAGGCAGAACAGCGCGAAGATCACGCCCATGTAGTTGGCTGCGCCCGCCTTGGTCTCGGCGTGCGCGAAAAACACCTCGCCGATCTTGGGCCCGAGCACGGCCAGCACAAGCGAGCACGGCACCACGATCCCGGCGGCCAGCCGGACTCCGGTCGAGAAGTCGGCCCGGACCAGGCCCAGCCGGCCTTCCGCCGCGTGCGCGCTCATCCGGGGCAGCAACGCCGTGATCACCGAGATGCCGACGACTGCGTACGGCAGCTGAAACAGCAGCCAGGCGTAGTTGTACTCGGTGATCCCGGCCAGGCTGGCGTCACCGGCCACCCTGGTGGTGACCAGGAACGCGGCCTGGGTGGCGCCGATGTACCCGAACATCCAGCCGGCCATCCGGCCGATCTCGCGCACCTCACCCTGGAGGAAGTCGAAGCGCGGCTGCCAGCGGAACCCGACCCGGCGCAGCGCCGGCACCAGCGCGATCGTCTGCGCGATGATGCCGAGAGTAGTACCGAGGCCCAGGAGCCAGACCTCGGAGCCGGTGATCGTGGCCGCATGCCCGCGGCCTTTCCCGCCCACCACCACGTACAGGGCGAGGACGGCGATCACCACGAAGTTGTTGACGATCGGCGTCCACATCGGGGCGGCGAAGCTGCCGCGGGAGTTCAGGATGGCGCCGATCAGCGAGCTGACCCCGTAGAAGAAGATCTGCGGGATGAAGAACAGCGCGAAGATCACCGCGAGGTGGATGGTCGGCGGCGAATTTGCGATCGAACTGCCCGCGTACAAGTGCACGATTGGCACCACGGCCAGCATGGCCAGCACTGTCACGCCCAGCAGCGCCACCGTGACCAGAGTAAACATCCGCTGGTCGTAGCCCTGGCCGCGATCGGAGTCCCGCGTGGAGGCGTTCACGATCAGCGGCACGATCACGCTGGTGAGGATGCCGCCCAGGGCCAGGTTGTAGACCACGTTGGGCAGCGTGTTGGACAGGTTATAGGCCGCCGCGACACCAGCAACGCCGAACGCGGCGTTCTGGACGATGGTGCGCAGGAACCCGGTCAGCCGGGAGCCGAGCGTGCCGACCGCCATGGCGCCGCTGGACCGGACGATCGAGACACTCCCGGTTTCCGGCCGCGGTGCTGGCCGGCGCAGCTTGGGCTCGGCGTAGTCGCGCCGGGGCGCCTCGGCCGGCCGGGCCTGCCGGTGCCGTCCCGTCCCGCGCACGGCCGGCGGGCCCGGCGGCTGAGGCGAGCGTTCGTAGCGGGCCGGCCCCGGACGGACCACGTTCCGTTCATATCGGAACGTGGCCGAGGCGGCCGGTGCCGTCCCGTTGGCGGAATCCGCGGTGTCGCTGGGACCCCAGTCCACGTCGGACAGGTCGATATGCCAGCCAGTGTCATCGTAAATGGGGCCGGTGTAGAAGTCCTGGCCCGCACTCCAGCCCGGCACCGCGGGCTGGACTTCCCAGTTCGCGGCGCGGTACGGGTCGGACTCAGGCCCGGCGCTGGTCATCGGTCTCCTTGGTCACAGTCCGGGTGTACCGGCTGCTCCCAGCTCAGTTCGCTCAGGCACGACGGTATCCGGTCGGGACGCTCCTTCGCCTCCCTCAGTTTCCTGGTCGTCGCCGTGGCCGGGCTCGAGCGGCAGGTCAGCGGGCGGAACGGGGCGGCCGCGCCGGACTGCCCGACCGGCCGAAGCCAGCAGGAAGACGCCAAGTCCCGCGGCAAAAATGATCATGCCGAGGATGCCGACCTGGGTGGCCTGCACGGTCATCCGGACCGCATTGGCGGGCAGCGTGTGCCCGTTGCGGTCCAGCAGGCTCACCGTGATCGTGCTCGCCCCGGACTTGGTGAGCTGGACGTGCAGCCGCAGCGGCAGGTCAGTGTGCGCTTGCACCGTGATCAGACCCGGTGTCTTGCTGATCTTCAGGCCGCCCGACTGTGTGAACTGCAGTCCCAGCCGCACCTGGACGGCGTAGTTGAGGCTGTTGTCGATCGATACCGGCACGCTGCCCTTGAGGCCGCCGAGGGTGATCCGGCTGGCCGCGACGATGCGCACGTTCTGCGGCTGGGTCGCGATCCCGAACCGGCCGCCGGACACCTGGGTCACCATCGCCCGGGCCATAGCGCTGTTGCCGTCCCAGGCCGAGGACTCGATGTCGAACAGCGCCTCGTACGGTTCGGGGTCCAGCTTGACCTTGATGGTCTCCAGCTCGTTGACCTGCCGGGCGAGCATGCCGAGCTCGGCGAGCAGGTGCCGGTGATAACGGTGGAAGGCTGCCGTCGCGGGCATCGTGACATTCGGGATGTGCGGGCCCGTGGTGAGCGAGCTGAGCGTGACCGGGCTGAGCCACGGCGCCGACGTCGTGTCGGCCAGCAGGTCAGCGGCCAGGCCGGCCGGCGGGTCGAAGCGCTGCGGCGGCGCGACGATGATCGGCTGGCCCGGGTCTTGCTGGGCCAGCAGGGCCGTGAGCGCCAGGAACTCCTGCGAGGTGGCGAACGCGCCGGCCGCGCCAGTGCCGGGCGAGGCCAGCAGCCGGGTCAGCGAGGCGTCGGCCAGCAGCAGGGTGACGTAGCTGCCGCCGCCGTTGAGGCTGCCGCCGCCGTCCACTGCCCTGGCAACAGTGGCCTGCACGTCGGGCAGCTCAGCGGCCGACAGCACCAGGCTGCGCACACCGTCGGATGCGGCCAGGTTCTCCAGCGTGGTGAAGCTGGCGGTGCCGTCCGGTGACCAGGCGGCGGCAGTGATCTGGCCGGCGTCCGCCGACGGGTTCAGGTCCCGGCGCAGGTCCTTGGTCGCGACGCTGCGGCCCAGCTGGAAGGCGCGGGTGACGTCGGCGCTATGGCCCTGCGCGATGAGGGCAGTCAGGCTCACGTCACCGTAGGGCGTCGCGAACATGGGCTGGTCGGCCGTAGCCTGCTGCAGTTGCGAGAGCCAGGCGGACGCTGCCTTCGCCCACTGTGGCTGCCGGCTGCCGCAGTCAGCCAGGGCGTGCACGTCGTCCAGCAGCGCCGGGTCGATGGCCCAGGTCAGGCCGTCGGCCCCGGCCAGGCTCTGGGACTGCTGCGACCTGGCTACCTGGCTGGCGGCCGAGCCGCCGCGAGCGTCCTGACTGGTGTAGGCCTGCGCGGTGCCAGCCGTCAGCTGGCCGGCCGTGAGCAGGTCATCCAGCCGCCCGCCGCTTTGCAGGCTGCGCGCAAGCTGGGCGGCCTGCGAGCCCCGGCAGTCGTTCTGCCAGGGCTGGCTCAGCAGCGGCTTGTCGATCAGCGGCCACAACCAGGCGACCTGCTGCGCGGCCGGCCGGGCGTAGCCGCTCTTCTTGGCGGGCTCGTAGGGAAGATAGGTCGTCTGGCTGGCGAGCGGCGTGCCGAGGACACTTTGCACCTGGACCTGCAGCGGGTACACGCCGAAGCCGGTCATGCCGAGCTTGCTCGCCTTCACCTGGACCGACCAGGTGACCGAGCTGCCGGGGGCCAGCTCACCGCTGGTGTGCCAGGCCGCGCCCGGCAGCGGCTCGACGGCAGCAGAACCGGCCTGAGCCGAGGTTCCCGGCGCCGGCACGCTGGTGACCGGAGTGCCCGAGCCGAGCAACTGCACGGTCAGGTTCTCGGTCTGCTGGCTCGAGGTATTGCGCAGCGCACCCGTCACGGTGATCGTCGAGTCCGGCGAGGCCCACGTCGGCGACATGCTGGTGATGGTCAGGCTCACCAGGGACGCGCTCTGCCCGGTTGCCGCGGCCGCGCTGCTGCCCTGGGCGCCCAGCACGAGGGGCACGCCGAGCACGGCCAGCGCCACACCAGCCCGGACAGTCGCCCGGCCGGGCCGGAACCGTGACCGGGCCGCTCGTGCCGCCATCTCCCACCAGTCCGTCATAACGGTCCGGACGTCACCGCCTGTTACCGCAGGTAGCCGACTCGCTGCAGCGCGGAGTGCGGGCAGTGGTGGCATGCCGAGAATGTTATTCCGGGTAACAGAGTGCCCGTGGCAGACCGAACTCATCGCTCCGCCGCCAGTATCCTGCGACAGGTACCCGGTTCTCAGTAACCCGTTTCCGTCAGGCTACGCCCGTCACCTAATCTCTAGGCCCGTGCCAGATCCAGATGAGCTCAATGAGCGCCAGCTGCAGGCTGCAGCTGCGCTGCTGTCGGCTGTCTCGCCGCTGGCGGACGAACTCGGCGCGTTGTTCGCCGCTGCCGGGCACGAACTTGCCCTGGTCGGCGGTCCGGTCAGGGATGTCTTCCTGGGTCGCGAGTCAGGAGATTTCGACTTCACTACCGACGCAGTGCCTGACCAGATCCTGGCCATCACGGCTGACTGGGCCGACCAGGTGTGGAAGGTCGGCATCGACTTCGGCACCATCGGGCTGCGCAAAGGCAGCCGCACGCTGGAGATCACGACCTACCGGAGCGAGAGTTACGAGCGCACCTCGCGCAAGCCGACCGTCGCCTACGGCACATCGCTGGCAGATGACCTGTCCCGGCGTGACTTCACGGTGAACTCGATGGCGGCCACGGTGCCCGGTTACCGGCTGATCGACCCCTTCGGCGGCCTGCGTGACCTGCGGCTGAAGCTGCTGCGCACACCCGCCTCACCCGAGCAGTCCTTCACTGACGATCCGCTGCGGATCCTCCGCGCGGCCAGGTTCACCGCCCAGCTCGGCTTCAGCGTCACGGATGATGTCCGGCGGGCGATGACCGAGCTGGCCGGGCTAGTCGGACCGCCCCGAGTGTCGGCCGAGCGGATCGAAGGCGAGCTGACCAAGCTGCTGCTGTCACCGCTGCCCGGCGGGCCCGCGGCCGGCATCTCGCTGCTGGTCGAGACGGGCGTGGCCGAGCAGATACTGCCGGAAATCCCGGCCCTGCGGCTGGAGAAGGACGAGCATTTCCGGCATAAGGACGTCTACCAGCACTCGCTCACGGTGCTGAGCCAGGCCATCGAGCTGGAGGCCAGGTACTCGCTGCAGCCCGACATCGTGCTCCGGCTGGCTGCGCTGCTGCACGACATCGGCAAGCCGAGGACCAGGTCGCTGTTGCCGGGCGGCCGGGTCGCTTTCCACCACCACGAGGTGGAAGGCGCCAGGATGGCGCGCAAGCGGCTTAACCAGCTGCGGTACCGGAAGGAGATCGTCGCCGACGTCTCCCGGCTGGTCGAGCTGCACCTGCGTTTCCATGGCTACGGCGAGGGCGAGTGGACCGATTCGGCGGTCCGCCGGTATGTCACCGACGCCGGACCGCTGCTGACCCGGCTGCACGCTTTGACCCGGGCCGACTGCACGACGAGGAACAAGGCCAAGGCGCAGCGGCTGGAGCGGGCCTACGACGGCCTGGAGGCACGGATCGCCGAGCTGGCCGCGCAGGAGGAGCTGGACAGCATCCGGCCCGACCTGGACGGCCACGAGATCATGGCCCTCCTGGACATCCCGCAGGGTCCGCTGGTGGGGCGCGCCTACCAGCACTTGCGGGAGCTGCGGATCGAGGTGGGGCCGCTCGACCACGATGCCGCGGTTGCCGAACTGCTGAGCTGGGCGGCGACCCAGGGGATCAAGCCACCCGGCTGACCGGCCCGGCCGCCGGGCGCCCGTGCGAGAGCAGCCAGTAGCCGCCCGCCACCAGCAGATAGCCAGCTCCCACCACGGTGACGATCGGCAGCGACTTGCCGTCGGTCGGCATGAAGGCAGCGCTGATGGCCGCGCCGGCGGCCAGCGGGACGTTGGACATCATGTCGTACAGGGAGAAGATCCGGCCGCGGAAGCTGTCGGCGACCTCCTCCTGGATGATGGTGACGGCGCTGATGGCAACGCTTTGGCCGGTGACGTTCAGTGCGAAGGCGATGATCCCGAACAGCAACTGCTCGAAGGTCCAGCCCAGCGCCCCGGTCACCAGGCCAGAGATGGCCAGCGACAGAACGATCCAGCCCGGCTTGCCGAAGCGCCGGGTCGCGGCCGGCGCCATGATGGCGGCCAGTGCGTAGCCGACCGCGCCGGGAACCACGACGAAGGAACCGAAGTGGCTGAGCGCAGAGTTCGCGTTGCCCGAATAGAAGTAATTGCGGAATAGCAAGATCGACATCAGGAACAAGATCCCGTAGAACAGCTTGTTCCCGGCGGCGGCGAACAGCGCTGCCGCCGCGGCCCGCCGCTGTCGCAGATACCGCAGGCCGGCGACCAGGCCCTTGCCGACGTCGGCGATGCTGCGGGCGATGGCGGCCAGTTCACTGATGACCTGCCGGGTGCCGGCCGCCACCCGGTCCGGCCCGAGCTGGTTGCGGCCGATGGTCAGCGCCACCGCCCCGGCCAGCAGGTACAGGCAGCCGGCCGCGAGCATGGTCATGGCCGAGCCGAACTGGCCGCCGCCGGTGACCACGTGCACGCCCAGCGCGATCAGCGAGCCGACCGCGGACATGATGCCGCCGGCCGAGGGTGACACGCCGTTGGCCATGACGAGTTTGTCCGGCGGGACCACGTGCGGCGTCGCGGCCGGCAGCGCGGCCAGGAAGAACCTGTTGACGCCCAGCACCAGCAGCGCGGCCGCGTACAGCGGGAGGCCCAGCGTGCCGGAGGCGACCAGGACGGCGGTGATGGCTACGAAGCAGGCCCGGACGACCGCCGACCAAACCAGGATCTGCCGCCGCGACCACCGGTCGATGAAGACCCCGGCAAACGGGCCGATGACCGAGTACGGCACGTAGAGCACCGCGAACGCGCCCGCCGCCGTCTCTGGATTCGGAAAGCTGGTCGCGTTGAAGAACACATAGGTGCCCAGCCCGACGGTGAACGCGCCATCGCCAGTCTGGGAGACCAGCCTGGTCAGGAACAGGCGCCGGAAACCGGGCTCGGTGGTCCACAGGATCCGCAGGTCGTGCCAGAACGAGGAGCGCCGCTCGGGCTGAGCCGTGGCCGGCCCGTAGTGCCTGATTCGGCGGTGGCCGGAGACGGTACCGTCGGCGGCGTAGTCGGTTCCTGGCTGGACACGGCATCAGCCTACGGGGAGCTTGGTCTGCCGCAGCTCCGGTGGGGCACTGGCCTGATGCGGCCACGTTCCCGTCGTGGCAGCGGGCCGGAGCAGCAGAACGGGAGCGCGGGTCAGCCAGCGACCCGGGCTCCCGTCCCGCGATGTCCGGACTAGCGGTCGACCTCGCCGCGGATGAACTTGTCAACCGCATCGCGGGCGACGTCGTCGCTGTACTGCTCAGGCGGCGACTTCATGAAGTACGAGGACGCGGACAGGATTGGCCCGCCGATGCCGCGGTCCTTGGCGATCTTCGCGGCGCGGACCGCGTCGATGATGACGCCGGCCGAGTTCGGCGAGTCCCAGACCTCGAGCTTGTACTCCAGGTTCAGCGGCGTGTCGCCGAAGGACCGGCCCTCGAGCCGGACGTAAGCCCACTTGCGGTCGTCCAGCCACGGCACGTGGTCGGACGGGCCGATGTGCACGTCCGCCTTGGCCATCTCGTGCGGGATCTGCGAGGTGACGGACTGGGTCTTGGAGATCTTCTTGGACTGCAGGCGCTTGCGCTCCAGCATGTTCATGAAGTCCATGTTGCCGCCGAAGTTGAGCTGGTAGGTGCGCAGCAGCTCGACGCCGCGGTCCTCGAACAGCTTGGCCATCACCCGGTGGGTGATGGTGGCGCCAACCTGGGACTTGATGTCGTCGCCGACGATCGGGATGCCCGCGTCGGTGAACTTCTGCGCCCAGACCGGATCGGAGGCGATGAACACCGGCAGCGCGTTCACGAACGCTACGCCGGCATCGATCGCGCACTGAGCGTAGTAACGGTCGGCCTGCTCGGAGCCCACCGGCAGGTAGGACACCAGCACGTCCGCCTTGGCGTCGCGCAGCGCCTGGGCCACGTCGACCGGCTGCTCGTCAGACTCAGTAATGATCTCGATGTAGTACTCGCCCAGGCCATCCATGGTCGGGCCGCGCTGCACCGTGACGCCGCTCGGCGGTACGTCGCAGATCTTGATGGTGTTGTTCTCGCTCGCCACGATGGCCTCGGCGATGTCCCGGCCAACCTTCTTGGCGTCCACGTCGAAGGCAGCGACGAACTCGATGTCGCGCACGTGATAGTCGCCAAACTGGACATGCATAAGGCCCGGTACCCGGCTCGCCGGGTCGGCGTCCTTGTAGTACTCAACCCCTTGGACCAGGGAACTTGCACAGTTCCCGACGCCCACGATGGCTACCCGTACCGAACCCATGAGGATTGCTCCTTATCTTCTGCCGCGGCAGCGACGATTGCTCGCCGGTCTCTAGACGACGGTGGTCGCTCCGCCGCTTTCTTCGTTGGCCCCTGGTTGCCAGGCTCTGCGCCCGACTGCCGTTCTGAGGCGATCAGCTCGTTCAGCCAGCGGACTTCTCGTTCCACTGACTCCAGGCCGTGCCGTTGCAGCTCCAGGGTGTAGCTGTCGACCCGTTCCCGGGTCCTGGTCGCTGCCGCGCGGAATCCGTCAAGCCGCTCTTCGAGCCTGCTGCGGCGGCCTTCCAGAATCCGCATTCTGACCTCGGCCTGAGTGAGGCCGAAGAACGCGAAGTGCACGCCGAATCCGTCGTCCTCCCAGGACGCCGGGCCCGACTGCCCGAGCAGGTCGTTCAGCCGCTCCTTGCCGTCAGCGGTGAGCCGGTAGACGATCTTGGACCGGCGCGTACGGTCGAGCGGCTTGGCGGGATCGGCCACGGAGTCGTCCGTGATCAGTCCCTTGCCGAGCAGGTCCTTCAGTGCCGGGTACAGCGAGCCGTACCCGAACGCCCGGAAGGCTCCGAGCAGCGAGTTGAGGCGCTTGCGCAGCTCGTACCCGTGCATCGGGGTCTCGTGCAGGATGCCGAGGACTGCGAGTTCGAGTACGCCAGAACGCTGGTTACTCATACCCGCCCGCACCTCACATTCTCCGCACAGTTACCATTTGTGACGTTGCTCCGCTGGCCTAGCCTGCGGACTTAAACTGTCAACTCGATGTATCGAGTTGATACATCGCAACGATATGCGGTGCGTTGTTTGGGCGCAAGTCCTCCCGTAGCTGACGTTCGCGCGCGATCAGGACCAGATGTGTTCGCGGCTAGCCGATGAGCTAGTCAGGTCTCCTGCTCCGGGCAGTTCCGTCGTAACCTGTCGCACATGAGGCGATCGGTCGTCGACTACGGACTGGCGAGGCGGGCAACCCTTGCCTCCGTGCTGTCCGGCCGTACCACGGTGACCGATGTGTGCGACGCGCACCCGTATCTGCTGCGGGCGGCCAAATTCCACGGCGAGGGCACCGACATCACCTGTCCGATCTGCCGGAAGACCAAGCTGACCCACGTCACCTACGTCTACGGAGATGAGCTCGGCCGGTACACCGGGCGGGTCAAGCGCGGTCCAGAACTGGACGAAATGGCCATGGAATATGCGGAGTTCCAGGTCTACGTCGTCGAGGTCTGCCAGAGTTGTGCCTGGAACCACCTCGCATCGTCCTACGTTCTGGGCACTGGCGAACCCACTCCCCGGCGCAGTCGGCGAGCCAGAGCCAGCGAGTAGTACGCGGGTCAATGGCTGCGTGAAGCCCTGCACCGTGAGCTTGGCTTTCGTCAAGATGACGCAATACGTGCCGGGATAGTTGGTACCGCCAGGTAACGTGTTTTCCTGGTGGACCGCCGCTCGCTAGCGACCGCCTTATATTTTCCCCCGACCAGCGAGGACGCGTGAGTAACCCAGACTTGCCCGGGCCGTACTGGCAGGACGAAGCCGGTTACGCCGCGCAGCGGCGCGGCGGGCCGCAAGGCTCGCAGCCAGACGATTCGCCGTGGGATAACGAGCGTTTCTGGCGCGACGACCGCCGGGTCGAGCAGGCTCCGGTTCGCGCCGAACGCCCGCGCGGCCGTGACAGTGGCCGTGACAGTGGCCGGTCCAGGCACTCGGGGCAGCAGTACCAGGACGTCCCGCCGGACTCTCGCGGCACCCGCCGGGCCAGCCGCGGCGACGACTCCTGGCCGGACATGCTGGCGGGCAAGTCGCGCCGGGCGGCCGCGCAGGATGACTGGGACGCCGCGGACCGTGGCGGCCGGTTCAGCCACACGGCCGACGACCTTCGAAACCGGCTCGGCTTGCGCGGCTCCGCCGCGGGCCGGGGCCGCCGGGGCTCAGCCGGTTCGGCCGGCCGCGGGCCGGTCACGCCGCAAGAGCAGCCCGATGAAGCCTTCTGGTCCGACTCCGAGCGGCGGCCATCGCGGCTGAGCAGTGGCCGCGCCGCTGCCGAGACGATGACGAATGCCTTCCGGTCCCGGACCGGCCAGGACCGCGCGGCCGCCCGCAACGGCGCCGGGCCCGGCGGACCCGGAGCTGACGGAAGTGGCTCGCGGCGACGGGTAGCCGACCGGGCCGGACGACGCGGCCCGGCGGCCTTCGGCCCCGAGTTCGGCGCCAACGGCGCCGGCGACTACGACGACGGCCGTGGCGGTTACAACGGCAACGGGCGCGCTGGCAATGGTTACGGCGCTGGCGATCGTTACGGCGCTGGCTACAACGGCAACGGTCGCGACGGCAACGGTCGCAACGGGACCGCCGGCAACGGCAACGGCCGCAACGGGACCGCCGGCAACGGCAACGGCCGCAACGGCAACGGCAGCGGTTATCGTGGCAACGGCGAGGGCTACGGCCGCGGTAGCAACGGCTATGGCGATGGTAACAACGGCAACGGCTACGACTACGGCGATCAGCCCGGCGGTCGCACCGCGCTGCGGGAGCGCTTGCGTGACGGCTGGGACGGCGAGCGGGCTGGCCGGCGCGGACAGCGGGCCAGGCTGGCGGACCCCAACCTGCAGCCAGGACGCCCGGGCGGCGGCGGTGGCAGCGGGCCTGGCGGCGGCCGGGGTGGCGGTCGCGGCGGGGACGGCGACGGTGTACCGCGTACTGGCGGTGAGCGGTTCAAGCAGTGGCTGCTGTATGGCAGCTGGTGGCGGCGCTGGACCTGGAAGAAGGCCCTCGGCGTGCTGGGCTGCGGCATCGCCGCCTGCCTGCTGTTCGGCGTGCTCGGATTCTTCCTCGTTTATGAGATGACGCCGATTCCGGCAGCAGGGGCGGCCGCGGCCAGCTGGCAGTCCTCGTCGATCTACTTCAGCGACGGCAAGCTGATCGGCAACGTCACCAACAACCAGGGCATCAACCGCCAGATCCTGGCCACGGCCGATATCCCGGCGGATATGAACCAGGCCATGATCGCGGCCGAGGACCGCAACTACTACCACGAGGGCGGCATCTCGATCACCGGCATCGCGCGCTCCGCTTTCGAGGACATCTTCGGCAGCGGCGGCCTGCAGGGCGGCTCGACGATCACCGAGGAATACGCCAAGAACTACTACCAGGAGATCGGGGACTCCCGGTCGGCCAGCACGAAGATCAAGGAGATCTTCATCTCCGTGAAGCTGGCGCACCAGAAGTCGAAGCCGTGGATCCTCACCCAGTACCTCAACACGGTCCCCTTCGGCCCGACGATCTACGGGGTCGGGGCGGCCTCGCAGTTTTACTTTGGTGTCAACCTGGCCAGCCATAAGGCGACCCTGACCATCCCGCAAGCGGCCATGCTCGCCGCCATGCCGAACGAGCCGGGCGTCTTCAATCCCAGTCCGAGCGCCGGCACGGACTACACCTCGCTGGTCGCCCGCTGGCAGTACGTGCTGACCAACATGGCCCGCGACGGGGCGATCACCCAGCAGCAGGCGGCCACCTACTGCGCCAGTTGCTCGCTGTCCCAGGCCGAGGCCTCGTTCAACAAGTACGTCAAGATCAAGACGGACCAGAACACCTCGGGATATAGCGGTTACGACGGCTACATCATGAACTCGGTCGAGCAGGAACTGCTGACCACCTACGGCATCACCAAGGCCGATCTCGGCACCGGCGGCTATCACGTCGTCACCACGATCAACCAGCGGATGCAAAGCGAGCTCTACAAGACCGTAGGCCAGGTCAAGGCCAAGATCGCGACCCTGGCCAGCGAGGGCGACGGACAGAAGCTGCCGTCCTGGGCGCACATCGGCGCGCTGCTCGAGCAACCAGGTACCGGCAAGGTGCTGGCGATGTACGGCGGCCCTGGCATGAGCATCAGCCAGGCCAAATGCGCGAAGCTGCTGTGCGACGACAACATGGCGACTCAGGCCCGGAACCAGGTGGGCTCCTCGTTCAAGCCGTACGTGCTTGCCCAGGCAGTCAAAGAGAACATGAACACCAAGACGAGCGAGCTCGACGGTTTCGAATCGATCTGCTCGCCTGACGACCAGTTCCCGCAGATGCCGTCGGTCACCGTGAAGGGCACCGGAAACACTGCCTGCCCCTCGACCCCGTATGGCTGGTACAACTTCGAGAGCATCGGCGAATCGAACGGGCCGGTGAGCCCGACGACGGCGAGTGCGCTGTCCCTCAACACCGCCTACGGCGACCTCATCCACCGGGTTGGCACCCAGAACGTCATCGACATAGCCCGCGACTTCGGCGTCAACACCGGCGACTACCCCAACGGTTCTGACCTGCAGCACATGGTCGGGCAGTCGGGCATCGCGCTGGGCGCGGCTTCGCTGACGGTGGAGGAGCAAGCGACGTTCTTCGCCTCACTCGCCAACAGTGGTGAGTACGTCACGCCGCACTTCGTCGCCGAGATCACGAACAAGAACAACCAGAAGGTTCCGCTCAAGATCATCCATCGCCAGGTGCTGACTCCTACTCAGGCGGCCGACGTTGACTACGCCCTGAGCCAGGACACCGTCTACGGCACCGCCTACCCGAACGGCGTGCTCAGTCCGTTCCGGCCGACTATCGGCAAGACCGGAACGACGAACGTCGCGCAGGACGCGTTCTTCATCGGCGCGATCCCGCAGTACTCCCTGGCCGTCGGCATGTTCACCACCGAGCAGAACCAGAGTCCGTCGAGCTCGCAGACACTCAACATCCTGCCGAACATCAATGGCCAGCAGGGCGGATACGGTGGCGCCTGGCCGACGTACCTGTGGCAGCAGTACATGACCAACGAGTTCCAGAATGTGCCAGTGGCGCAGTTGCCGACGCCTGATTTCACCGGCTTTGACAAGTGGACTCAGGCGCAGGCGGCCAAGAAGGCGAAGCCAACCTGCAAGTTCGGCCAGTTCCAGAACTGCAGGTGCCCGCAAGGCCAGCAGTGCGGCAACCCGAACCCGAACCCCAACCCGTCGTGCGGTCCTGGCACCGGACAGTTCTGCGGCGGCCCGTCGCCATCGGTGTCGCCGTCGCCATCGTGCGGGCCCGGTACCGGGCAGGCCTGCGGGCCGTCACCGTCACCGTCGACTTCCTGCATCGGCCTGCCGCCCGCCTGCAATCCGGCACATACCGACGCGACGTTGAACGTCACGTCGGCAGGCACGACCGCGACCTTGCTCTCGGCCACGATCCAGCCTGCCGAGGAACAGCAGTTGTGGAAGGTCATCGACCGGATCCGCGCCGACGCCGTCAGCCGGGGCGGATAACCGGGCGCTAGCCGAGTCTGGCCTGCAACCAGCGAACGTCGGCAGCAGCGTCGGGTGTCTCGCAGATGACCGGAGCCCCGGCAGCCCTGATCAGGTCCAGGATCTGGGCCGGGTCGATCTGCCCGGACTCCAGGCCGGCATGCCGGTCCCGGCCGGATCCGAATTCGTCGCGAGAGTTGTTGCAGTGCACCAGGTCGATCCGGCCGGTGATTGCCTTGACCCGGTCGGCCAGCCCGGCCAGCTCTTCGCCTGAGGCAAAGGCGTGGCAGGTGTCCAGGCAGAAGCCAACCTCGCCGCCGGAATCCACGTCGCCGGCGATGGCATCCCAGAGCCGGGCGATGGCATCCAGGCCGCGGGCCATCGCGCCGTCGCCGCCGGCGGTGTTCTCGATGAGCATGGGCAGCGGCCGTTCAATCCGCTCGACCGCCTTGCGCCAGCTGTCGTACCCCTCCTGCGGGTCGGCCCCGGCGGTGACATGGCCGCCGTGCACGATCAGCCCCTTGGCGCCGATGGATGCCGCCGCCTTCAGTTGCTGGTCGAGCAGCTTGCGGCTGGGAATCCTGATCCGGTTGTTCGGCGAGGCGACGTTGATCGTGTAGTAGGCGTGTACATAAGCGTCGATGCCGGCCGCTGCCAAGCCCTCCCGCAGCTGGGCGGCGTCGCCGCCGGGGAAGGTGGGTGCCTTCCAGCCCTGCGGGTCACCGAGGAAGAACTGGACCGCGTCGGCGCCGATCTCCTGCGCCTGGGCGAGCGGGTCTCCGTCATGCAGATGCGCACCGATCCGAGTCATCATCCGAGCGTATCGGGCGGCGCCGACAGCCGGGCCGCCCGTATCGTCTGCTCGACCCGGCAGCGGCTGGAACGGTGCCGGGTTAGAAGCCGCCGTGCGCGATGCCCAGGCCCATGCCGACGAATCCCGCCACAACGCCGCACATCAGCAGGATGCGCTGCTCCCTGGTCGCGGAGAGCAGCTGCGCGACCATGCCGACGCCGAACGAGGCCATACCCACGACACTGGCGATCAGGTGGTCCTTGACGATGAGGCCCAGCGGGAAGGCCAGTATCCCGAAGACAAAAGTAAAGGCGACGGCGGCGTTGAGCGCGGGATGCCGCCCGCCGTCGCTGTTCAGGGTGAGCCGGGCGGCGCGGCCCGGTATTGCGGTGCGGTCCGGAACTGCGGTGCTGATGGCCTCGGGCATTGCTACCCTCCACGACGGATCACGTTCGCTTGTGAATCCAGTGTCGTCCTGTAGCGGGCGGAAGGGAACCACCCAGATACCGGCTGGCCGCACTGGTAGCGGGCGGACTGGCTGGCACTGTCGTACCTGGCTGGCACTGTCGTACCTGGCTGGCACGGCCGTACCTGGCTGGCACTGTCGTACCTGGCTGGTAAGCTGGCCCGGCTGCTGGAGACCGCGTCCGTTGCGGGAGGCAGCTCCTCCTGTCACGGAAATACCGTGACCGCCAGAGTCCGAAGGAGGCAGGTAATTTCTATGCGCCAGTACGAGATGATGATCATCCTCGATCCCTCGCTGGAAGAGCGTACCGTTCAGCCGTCTCTCGACCAGTTCCTGACGGTTGTGACGTCGGCGGGCGGCACCGTCGACAAGGTCGATGTCTGGGGCCGCCGCCGGCTGGCCTACGAGATCGACAAGAAGTCCGAGGGCATCTACACCGTTGTCGAGCTGAACGCGGAGCCGGAGACGGTGAAGGAGCTCGACCGCCAGCTCAACCTGAACGAGGCGGTCCTGCGGACCAAGATCATGCGGCCCGACCAGCACTAACCACGTTGGTCTCGGCTGTCGGCTCGACATCAAACCCGACCCGAGCGAGCGGGAGAATCCCCGATGGCAGCAGGCGACACCACCATCACGATCATCGGCAACATGGTCAATGATCCTGAGCTTCGCTACACCCCGACCGGCCAGGCGGTCGCTACCTTCCGGGTGGCCTCAACGCCCAGGTACATGGACAGGAACACCAATGAGTGGAAAGACGGCGAGAGCCTGTTCCTGTCCTGCAACGTGTGGCGGCAGGCTGCGGAGAACGTTGCGGAGTCGCTGACGCGCGGCATGCGCGTCATCGTCTCCGGGCGGCTCAAGCAGCGCTCATACGAGACCAAGGAAGGCGAGAAGCGCACCGTCTACGAGATCGAGGTCGACGAAGTCGGCCCGTCGCTGCGCAGCGCCTCCGCCAAGGTGACCAAGTCACAGCGGTCCGGTGGCGGCAGCGGCTTTGGCGGTCCGTCCGGTCCGTCCAGCCAGGGCGGTGGCCAGGGCGGGTATGGTGGGGGCGCCGCCGGGCGCACCAATGATGACCCGTGGGCCGCAGACCCCGGCGACAGCGGTTTCTCCGACGAGCCACCGTTCTAGCCCTTAACTAACTGAACAAACCGACCATCCCCGCCGCAGGCGGGGCTGCCTACCATCCCGGCGCGAGCCGGGACTGCGAAGGAGCACCACGATGGCCAAGCCACCGATCCGCAAGCCTAAGAAGAAGGTCTGCCTTTTCTGCCAGGAGAAGGTGACCCGGGTGGACTACAAGGACACCGGGCTACTGCGGAAGTTCATCTCCGACCGCGGCAAGATCCGCGCGCGGCGGGTTTCCGGTAACTGCACGCAGCATCAGCGCGACGTCGCCACGGCGATCAAGAACGCGCGTGAGATGGCGCTGCTGCCGTACACGAGCACGGCTCGCTAAGGCCGAGGGAGGTACTGACGCCATGAGCGGTAAGCCGATGAAGCTCATCCTCACCCAGGAAGTCACTGGCCTGGGTGCGCCGGGCGACGTAATCGAGGTCAAGGCCGGATACGGCCGCAACTACCTGGTCCCGCGCAGCCTGGCCATGCCGTGGACCCGCGGCTCGGAGAAGCAGATCGAGATGATCAAGCGCGCCAGGTCGGCACGCGAGATCCGGAGCCTGGACGATGCCAAAGACGCGGCAGCACGGCTGGGCAGCATGCGAGTCCGGCTGCATACCCGCGCGGGCACCGGCGGCCCGCTGTTCGGCTCGATCTCGACCGCGGATATTGCCGCGGCCGTGAAGAACGCCGGCGGTCCGGACCTGGACAAGCGCAAGATCGAGGTGACGAACCCGATCAAGACGATCGGATCGCACCAAGTCGCGGTCCGGCTGCACCCCGAGGTCAGCGCGAAGCTGGATATCGAGGTTTCGGGCAGCTAGTGCTGTCCTAGGAGCAAACGAAGGCCGGTGCCGAACCGGCGCCCGAGCTAGCCACAAGGGAAACGGCTGGCCCGGGGCCGGTGCGGCGCCGGCCTTCTCCGTTGCAGGGGCGGCTCACAAGCTCCCGGCCGAACTAGGGCAATGGGTGGCTTATCCTCGGTGCGCTTGTCCGGGGTTCGCGGGCGTTAGCTAGCGCTCGGTCGGTGAGGAAGGGACTGTCGGTGGGTGCTCGGGTTGATGTCGTCATTGTTGGCGGCGGGCATAACGGGCTGGTCGCGGCGGCGTATCTGGCCCGGGCCGGGCTCAGCGTGCTGGTATGCGAGACGCGGGATGTGGTCGGCGGCGCCGCGGTAAGCGAGCAGCCCTTCGGGTCCGGCTACACGGTGACGTCGCTGTCGTATGTGGTGTCGCTGCTGCCCGAGGACCTGGTGCGCGACCTGCAGCTAGCCCGGCACGGGTATCACGTGTTCCCGCAGGGACCGTACTTCGCGCCCCGGGCCGACGGCCGCTACCTGCGGCTGCCGCATGACCCGGCGGAGCGGCGCGAGGAGATCGCCAAGTTCTCCGCCCACGATGCCGCGAACTATGACCGGTACGAGGCCTTCATGGCCGGGATCGGAGCCATCCTCGGCCCGATGCTGACCGAGATCCCGCCCCGGCTCGGCTCCCGCCGCCCGCAGGACCTGCTGAAGCAGGGCCTGTTGCTGCGGCACTTGCGGAAGGTCAACACCCGGACGGCAGTGGACATCACCCGGCTGCTTACCGGCAGCATCGCCGACCTGCTGGACGGGTATTTCGACAGCGACGCGCTGCGCGGGCTGCTGTCGGTATCGGGCGTCATCGGGACCTGGGCTGGCCCGCGCTCGGCCGGCAGCGCCTACGTGACGCTGCACCATCACCTGGGCGACGCCGGCGGTCAGGCAGGCGCCTGGGGCTTCCCGCGGGGCGGAATGGGCGGCGTCACGGCGGCCCTGGCCGCGGCCGCGAGGTCATTCGGCGCGCAGATCCGGACCGGGGCCGCGGTCGCCGCGATCAACACCGCGGCCGGCCGCGCTTCCGGCGTAACGCTGGTCAGCGGCGAGCAGATCGACGCCGGCACGGTGATCACCACGGCGCACCCGAAGATCTCCTTCCTCGATTTGCTCGACCCGGCCGTGCTGCCGGCCGAGTTCCTCGCCGACATCCGCGGCTGGCACTCGCGCAGCGGCACGGTCAAGATCAACCTGGCCGTGGACAAGCTGCCCGTCTTCGCCAGTCACCCGCAGTTCGATCCGCAGGTGCACGGCGGCACGATCGTGCTGGCCGAGAGCCTGGACGACATCGAGAGCGCGTTCCAGGACGCGGCGGCCCGGCAGCCGTCGAGGCTCCCGTTCGCCGACATCTGCATCCCGAGCGTGTTCGACGACAGCCTGGCGCCGCCCGGCCAGCACGTGATCTCGATGTTCACGCAATGGGTGCCGGACAGCTATGCCGAGCAGACCGATGAGGCCGCGCTGACCGCCTACGCCGACCGGGCGATCGCGCGGATGGAAACAGTCGCGCCCGGTTTCGCCAGCTCGGTTCTGCACCGCCAGATCATCGGGCCGCGGCAGATGCAGCAGGAGTACGGCCTCATCGGCGGCAACATCTTCCATGGCGAGCTCACCCTTGGCCAGATGTTCCACGCCAGGCCCGCAGCCGGCTACGCCGACCTGCGGACTCCGGTGCCTGGCTTGTATCAGGCGGGCTCGTCCACCCACGGTGGCGGCGGGGTGACCGGCATTCCGGGCCGGAACGTGGTCCGCCAGGTGCTTGCCGACCGCAAGGCAGCGCGGTGGCGCCGGGGCCGGTAGGTCCAGCACTGGGCCAGACGGCCACGTTCCCGGCTAATGGTTATATCGGGCGGTACGGGCGGCGAGTTGCGGGTCGGCGGCCGCGACCATGGCCCATGCCCGGGCGAGCAACCCCGCGACGTCCTGGCCGTCTTCGCCGTCGCCCGCGGCTGCGGCGGCCGCTAAATCATCGATAGCGCGGGCAAGCCGGGCGGCCAGGTCGGTCTGCGCTGGCTCGGCCGCCGCCGCTTCGCTGCCTATCGAACACATGCTCGAACTCTAGTGCCCGCCGCCGACGGCTGCCCGGCAAATGGGCGGATCTGCTGGCTGCCCCGCACGGGCCCGGCAGAGTTCCTGGGTGACGTTGGACGTCAAATTCCTAGTGTGGATAACTTATGGCCCTCGTGCGCGTTCTCCCACGGCCAATAAATCTTGTATGCACAGCCCGTGCAGAACGTTCTCGCAGGCGGGGGGGCATGTCGGCAGCTATTCAGGGCTGTATCCACAATCGTGTCCCCAGGCTGCGCACAGCGCGTGCGGCGTGTCTGCACAGCCTGTCCACAGGGCTGTGCACACCCCGACTCGACGGCAGAGCCGACTGGCTGAAGACTGTCGGAGGCGTTCGATAGAACAGACCTGGAACCTCGGGTCTGCCGTGGCCGGATTGGCGGCTGTTGCGGGCGCGGATTGGCGGGCTCGTCGTTCGCATTGGTGCTACAGCTAGTGGCAAACACAGGGGAGGTCCAACGGGGTGAGCGTCGCGGAGATCGTTCCTCGGGGCCAGGAGTTCGAGCGGACACCACCGCACGACCTCGCGGCCGAGCAGTGCGTCCTGGGCGGCATGATGCTGTCCAAGGACGCGATCTCCGACGTGCTGGACGTCATCAAGGGCCAGGACTACTACCGGCCGGCCCACCAGCTCGTGCACGACGTCGTTCTCGACCTGTACGGACGCGGTGAGCCGGCCGACGCGGTCACGGTGGCAGCCGAGCTGACTCGCAACGGTGACATCGCCCGCGTCGGCGGTGCGCCGTACCTGCACACGCTCATCGCCTCGGTACCGACCGCGGCGAACGCGGGTTACTACGCGCGGATCGTCCGGGAGCGCGCGATCCTGCGCCGCCTGGTCGAGGTCGGCACCCGGATCGTGCAGCTCGGCTACACCGGCGACGGCGATGCCGATGAACTGGTGGACCGGGCCGAGGCGGAGATCTACGGCGTCACCGACCGGCGGGTGAGCGAGGACTACCTGCCGCTGGCGGAGATCATGCCCGGAGCGCTGGACGAGATCGAGGCGATCGGCAGCCGCGGCGGGACGCTGGCAGGCGTGCCGACCGGATTCGCCGACCTCGACGCGCTCACCAACGGACTGCACGCAGGTCAGATGGTCGTCATCGCAGCCCGCCCAGCTATGGGAAAGGCGCTGGCGCTGGACACGCCGCTGCCCACGCCAACCGGCTGGACGACCATGGGCAAGGTCGCGGTCGGCGACCAGTTGCTTGGCGCCGACGGCCGCCCGGTCACAGTCGTCGCCGCCACCGAGGTCATGCACGGCCGTCCGTGCTACGAAGTTGTCTTCGACGACAAGACCAGCATCGTGGCTGACGCCGAACACCAGTGGGTGACGACGACACGAGCTGACCGCAGGCTCGCTCAAGAGATCGCAGCAGGACGTAAGGCGCCAGCCAGTTCCCTCGAGTACCGGACTCCTGTCACGGTCCGCACGACGGTTGAGATCGGGGCAACACTCAAGCGCCACGATGGCCACTCGAACCATGCGGTGCCAGTAACGCAGCCGCTCGACCTTCCCCGCGCCGATCTCCCGATTCCGCCGTTTGTACTCGGCGTGTGGCTTGGCGACGGGCGTAGGTCGACGGCGACCTTCACCTCGGCTGATCCGGAGATGGCAGACCTCATCGGCAGCGAAGGTGTCAATGTAAAGGCAGGCAAGCAGTACCTGAGCTACACGCTCCAGTTGCCGAGGAAGCCAGCGCCGCCGGCCCGGATGTGCGTCGTGTGCGGTGAGTCATTTCAGCCCCGCACAACTCAGGTACGGACATGCGGCCGCAGGTGCGGGGGCAAGGCAAGGGTCACTGTGCCGGTGCTGGCGCCCACGTGCCCCGATTGCGGTCAGCGCAGCGTGACAGGGTCTCTCTGCACGACGTGCTGGAAAGATCACGGCACGCTGTCTCCAATCCTGCGCAAGCTCGGCGTGCTCGACAACAAGCACATTCCGCTGCAGTACCTGCGGGCTCAGCGCGATCAGCGAATGGCGCTGCTCGCCGGCCTGCTCGATACCGACGGCACTGTCAACCGCACAGGTTCAGTTCAGTTCACAACGACGTCGAGTCGGCTTGCCGCTGACGTCAGAGAGTTGATTGTGAGCCTCGGTTACCGCTGCGGGACCTGGCTCAAGAGCGTCCGGGGCCGGACGGAAGCGTCCTCAACCGCCTACACGATCACTTTCACTACCACCGATGAGGTCTTCCGGCTCACCCGCAAACGCCAGACGCATCAAGAGCGGCGGCCTGCGAGTACGACTCCACGGGTTCGCCAACGCATGATCACCGACGTGCGCGAGGTAGCCAGTGTGCCAGTCAGATGTGTCCAGGTCGACGCGGCTGACAGCCTTTACCTGGCCAGTCGTTCCATGATCCCGACGCACAACTCCGCGTTGGCACTGGACGTCTGCCGGGCCGCGTCGGTCAAGGCCGGCATGACGTCGGTCTTGTTCAGCCTGGAAATGAGCCGCAACGAGATCACCATGCGACTGCTGTCCGCCGAGGCCAGAGTGCCGCTGCACGCCATGCGTACCGGGCAGCTCGGCGAGGAAGACTGGACGCGGCTGGCCAGGCGGATGAGCGAGGTCGTGGACGCGCCGCTGTTCATCGACGACTCGCCGAATATGTCGATGATGGAGATCCGGTCGAAGTGCCGCCGGCTCAAGCAGCGCAACGATCTGAAGCTCGTAGTGATCGACTACCTGCAGCTGATGAGTTCGCCCAAGCGGGTGGAGAACCGGCAGCAGGAAGTGTCGGAGCTGTCCCGGTCGCTCAAGCTGCTGGCCAAAGAACTCGGCGTACCTGTGGTCGCGCTGGCGCAGCTCAACCGCGGTCCGGAAATGAGAACCGACAAACGCCCCCTACTGGCTGATCTTCGGGAAAGTGGATCTATCGAACAAGATGCGGACGTAGTTATCCTTTTGCACCGCGAGGATGCCTACGAACGGGAATCACCACGAGCCGGCGAGGCGGACCTGATCGTGGCGAAGCACAGGAACGGCCCGACCGCCACAGTGACGGTGGCCTTCCAGGGCCACTACAGCCGCTTCGTCGACATGGCGCCGATCTGAGTGGCCAGCCACCCGGACTATTAACGCGCCCTGCTCGAGGTGCCGTACACTATGCGAGTTCCGCCTGCGCTCGTAGCTCAACGGATAGAGCATCTGACTACGGATCAGAAGGTTGGGGGTTCGAGTCCCTCCGAGCGCGCCAGCTCAGCCGCCGTCCGAGACGGCCTTGTCGTCCGTACTACTGCCCAACCTGCTGCCATCGCCGTCCAGCGCGGCGGTGCCGCGTCAATGCCGTTCGCCTGGCCGGATCCACACCGACACATGGGCGGGTTCCAGTGCCTGGTGCACAACTCCAGCCAGGTCATCGCGGATCGAGTCCAGGTCCACCGCGTCCTTCAGCCGGGCCGCGAACGCAGCCACGGTCTGGTCGGCGCATACCGGGCCCGGTTGAACCGCCGGTCCACGATCTGCTGCACCCGCCGCCGCACCGGATTGAACAGCGCCGCGGCGGCCGCGTGGCCGCGGCCACCGCCACCGGGGTATGGACCGACAAGATCCGGGTGGCCAGCAGCACTAGTCCCGCGTACAGGCCGATCAGCAGGCCGCTGACGATGGCGTAGGCCAGCGTCCGGGAGATGATCCGGTCGATGTCGTACAGCCGGTACCGCAAGATCCCGATACTGATGCTGACCGGGAGCGCCGCGATCCCCAGCGACCCGGCGAATTGCGCCGCCTGAGCACCCGGCGAATCAGCCCCTCCAGCGAAGATGATGACCACCCCGGCCACGATGCAGATCGCGGCCCCGCTCATCAGCCACTTCAGCTGCTGGCGGCGCTCCCCGGCGGCGTGCCGGTAGCTGAGCACCTGCCGGCCCACGAAACACGCCCAGCAGGCCAAGATGACCACCAAGAAGTGGCCGCCGATGGCGGCCACCCGCGCCGCGGCGCCCGACGGGGCCGGGAGATTGAGCGCATAACCGCTGTAGCCGACTTGAGGATGGGAGACCGCCAGGACAGTGGACTGGCCGATGAACAGGTGGACCACGTACATCGCGCAGGCGGCAGCATAGGCCCATAGCACCGGCCGCCAGCGGCGCGACGGAAGCGCGCCGTCGGGAAAGAGCGCGATGACCAGGCCGATAATCACCCCGATTCCGAAGACGCTGGCCCCGATCAGGATCGCGGCCCTGCCCATCGGTAGCGTCCCGTGACGGACCCGGAAGTCCAGCACCGCATAGAGCGCGGTGACATCGGTCAGCAGATACAAGGCGCCGCAGGCGGCCAGCAGCCACCCGATCGGGTTCCGCGGCTGATTCCGGGCCACCACGGCGCCCAGCGCCGCAAACACCAGGGCCGGGATGTCCGCCGCGTTCTCAGCGGCTCCCCGGAAGTCCCTGGCCAGGAAGGTGAGCACCAAGTACGCGCCGTACAAGACCAGGACCAGCCCCAGGGCGGCGAGCATCACCGCGGCCCCCGGTGACGGCAGACGCAACCGGCGGGTAGCTCCTGCACGTTGTGCATGGCCGCCCACCGGTTGTTCCTGCTGCACGAGACTCAACGCTACGCTCGGATCGTCCCCGGAACGTTACGGCTCACAGCGGCAGGCGCATTCTGCCTCACTGGGCTCAGAGCCGGGGATGGCCCGCTCAGCGTGCGGCGGCACCCGCCACGCTGCAGCATGCCAGGATGGCCGTCCCGTAATCCGGTTTCCCGGTCTTGCCGCGGCCGTTAGCTTCTGACGGATGGACCAAACCGCGCAGTACAGGCAAGAGACCCGGACCGGCTGGGACAAGTTCGCGGCCGGCGGCCTGCGCAGGATGCCCAGTTCTTCCTCGATGGCAACACCACGCTGGACAGCTGGGAGACCGCGCTGCTGGGCGATGTCGCCGGACGTAGCGTGCTGCACCTGGCCTGCGCCAACGGGAACGACACCCTCTCGCTGGCGGCAGCCGGCGCACGCGTAACCGGCGTCGACATCAGCGCCGCCGGCATTGAGGTAGCGAGCCGGAGGGCGGCGGCCGCTGGCCTGCCGGCCAGCTTTCTGTGCGCGGACATTTATGACCTGCCCGCCGGCCTGCCGGCCTTCGACCTCGTTTACATGAGCGGCGGTGGTATCTGCTGGATGCCGGATCTGGACCGCTGGGCGGGCGTCGTGGCAGCCGCCCTCGGGCCCGGAGGCACGGCCGCCGTGTTCGAGCACCATCCGCTGTGGGAGGTCCTGACGGCGGCCGACGGCACGCTCACTGCGCAGTTCGACTACTTCGCCCGGCAACCACACTCGCTGGCCGAGACCGACGCCAGCAAACGGCCGGGCGGCTGGCTGCCCGAGGCCGAGCTGACGTCGTTCGTCTGGCCGCTCGCCGACGTCATCATGAGCCTGCTGACGGCGGGACTGCAACTGACACATGTCAGCGAACATCCGGTCCCGGCCATGTACGCGGGGCTCGGGCCGCGGGCGGGGTGGCTGCCGGCCAGCTACGCCATCCTCGCGAGTCGGCCCGGATAGCCGCCGCTGCCAGCATTCAGGCCGCACGCTGCGGGGTTAACAGAACGGTAACAAGGCGGAGTCAGACAGATTAAGTGGCTGCTCGGTAACCGGCTGGCAAAGCCACAGTGGCCCTCACGGCGACGAGATAGCCCAAAACAGACCGTTGATTTCGTGCCGACGTTGAGGATACCGTCTAGTCGGCATGTACTCCATCCAGGCACGACATCCGGTCACAGCAAGGAGGGCCGTATGACAGCTACCACCGCGGATCCAGTCTCCGGGCAACGGGGATTGTTCTCCTCGCTGATTCACCGCCAGCTGAATTCGTATCCGAACACGAACGCCAGGATCTTGTATCTGGCGATCACGGTGCTGGCCACCGTGATGCTGTACTACGAGCTGTACGTAGGCGGATCCGTCTCCACTCTGATCCTGCACCAACCTGCACATGAGCTTCACGTTCTTCGTCATGACCCTGGCTTTCGGTAACCTGATCGGCGCATTCGGCTCGCTGTTCGCCGGGCTGACCGACCGGTCGGCCGGGCCAACCTGGTGGTCTTCGGGCTGTTGTTCACCGGCAGTGTTCGTGGCCTTCATCCTGCCGGCCGCGACGAGCAAGTGGGTCTTCACGATCGAGGGCTTCGTGGTCGGCGTCGTCGAGGGCATCTGCCTCGTCGCGACCCCGGCGCTGATCCGCGACTTCTCGCCGCAGGTCGGCCGGGCCACCGCGATGGGCTTCTGGACCAGCGGTCCGGTGCTCGGCAGCCTGATCGTGGCGGTCGTCGGCACGCGCGACCATCCCGGCCGTCGTGAACGACCCCGGTTCTGGACGCACGAGTACCGCATCTGCGGCTATCGCGGGCATCGTCGTGTTCGTCGTCGCCCTGATCGCGGCTGCGAGGAACTGTCGCCGCAAGCTGCGCGACCAGCTGATGGTCACGATGCGGGACCGGGCGCTGATCGAGGCCCGGGCCAAGGGCATCGACATCGAGTCGGCGCTGAAGAACCCGTTCCGTCAGCTGCATCAAGGCCGACATCGTCGTCTCGGCTCTCGCGGTCTCGATCATGCTGCTGATCTACTACACCGCGGTCGGCTTCAGCGTCATCTACCTGTCGACGGTCTTCGATAGTCGCTGAAGAACGCCAACGGGCTCGGCAACTGGAACTGGGGCTTCAACGCCATCGCGGTGATCGTGATCGGGGTGATCTCGGACCGGTTCCGGGTGCGCAAGCCGTTCATGGTGATCGGCGGCATCACTGGGCGCGGTCATGGTCATCGTCTACCTGATGCAGGCCGGACATCACCCGAGTTACTACACGCTGGCGATCATCCTGGCGGCTGCTGTCCCTCGGGCTCGGCGTCGCCTACACCCCGTGGATGGCCAGCTTCACCGAGACCGTCGAGGACCGGAACCCGGCGCTGACCGCGACCGGCCTGGCGATCTGGGGCTGGATCATCCGGGTCGTCATCTTCGTCGCGTTCCTGCTGATCCCGCACGTGATCACCTCGGTCACCCCGCTGGTCAACTACGGCGGCACCGTCGCGGGATATGCGGCGCAGTACCCGTCGCTGGTCTGGGCGGGCACCCACGGCCAGATCATCGCGGACGCGACGCAGTACGCGCACGCCGCTCGGCGTTCGCTGCGGCGCACCCGGACATCGTCGCGCTCGCGCAGAAGGACTCCGCCCAGATCGCCAACGCGCAGAAGTTCGCGCCTGAGCTGGCGGTGATCCAGGCCAACCCGGCGCTGTTCACCAAGCGGCCAAGTACCCGAGCCAGCAAGATTCCGCCCGCGCTGCGGCGCCAAGCGGTCAGGCGCGGCTGGCGGCGGCGCCAAGGGCCTGGGCATCCTGGGCACGATCCAGGCCAACCAGGCGGCGATCAACGGCGTCATCGCGGTCGCGCCGACCTGCAGAAGATCCGCCGTTCGCGGCCCAGCTGATGGCGCTGTCCAAGGTGCCGTCGCCGGTCATCGCCGAGGTCTCGGCACCGGGTGTCGGCGCCGAGCTGGCGGCGCTGCGCCAAGGTTCCGCCCGTCGGTGACCGCCTACATGGCGGCGCACGCAGCCGCGGTGCCGGCGGCGGCGGCCGAAGACCGGCGGCCAGTGGAAGACCTGGTACTGGATCTGCTTCGGCGGCATCATCTTCTTCCTGCTCAGCATTCCGTTGCTGCGCGGCCGGTGGAAGTCCGCGCGACGCCCAGCGGGACGAGGCGGAGCACGAGGCCATGGTGCGAGGCGGAGCTGGCGAAGCTAGGAGTTGGCGGCGCCTGATCCCGCTTATCAGTCAGTAAGGCAGAAAGGCCGGCTGGCCGCGTCAGCGGTCGGCCGGCCTTTCAGCGTGCCGGCTTCAGCGAGCTGGCTGCGCTGCGCCGGCTGCACGGTTCGCACAGGGGCAGTTAGCCGCTAACCGGACCGTAAGCGTCTTCCCACTCCTGCGGCGGCCCGGCCACCGAAGCCTCCGGGCCGAAACTGTCCTGATAGGCGCCGATGATCTGGCGCCACCTGGCGTCTGCGGTCCATGACGCCTGCTGCCCCGCGACCGCCAACGCCAGCTGGTCGAGGCACACGTGCCAGCCGGCCGCGTCCCTGGCCGCCTTGGCTAGGTCGGCGAAGCTCGCGGAGAAGCCGAGCAGCGTCCCGGTGCCGTCGGCGGCGAGCTCGAACCGCAGCCGTTCGTCACCCCAGGTGTACTCGAGCAGCTTAGGCGGATCGGCGCTCAGCACCAGGCCGTCAATCGGCGCGATGTTCACTTCGCGGAACCTGAACTGCAGCGCCGAGCCGGACACGAGCTCGCCGTCGATCGTGGTCGGGAACCAGGCCGCGAGGTGCTCCGCCTGGGTGAGCGCGCGCCACACCTTCTCCGGCGGATGCGGCAGGCGCCGGGCGAACCGCACCGTCACCTCGCCCTGGCCGCGTTCCAGCGTGCCGAGATCCTCAGTACTGGTCATCTGTGCTCCTCCTGCTCGTCATCGTCCATCACGTCCAGGTGCGCGGCCAGCGCCTCCAGGCTTGCTGCCCACATCTGGCGGTACGGCTCAAGCCATGCGTCCAGCGCCGCCAGCGGAGCCGGCTGCACCCGGTACAGCCGTCGCTGCGCGTCAGTCCGCGCGGCGACGAGCCCGGCCTCGCGCAGCACCCGCAGGTGCCGCGATACGGCCGGCTGACTCATCGACAGCTCGGCTACCAGCTCGCCGACCGGCCGCTCCCCGGCCACCAGCAACTCCATGATCCTGCGCCTGGCCGGCTCGGTAACCGCTTCTAGCGTGGCCTGCATCTGCATATATAAACGCTACCATATATAACTCCAACAAGATATTGGAACGTGGCCGGACCGGCGGGTGAGCTGGTCAGTAGTCCTGATGCATCAGCTGCCTGACCTCCGCCAGGGTCCGGGCCGCGACGTAGCGGGCGCGGTCGTTGCCATCAGCCAGGACCGCCCGCAGGTAGCCGGGGTCTGCCTCGAGTTCTTCTCGGCGCGCCCGGACCGGGGTGAACTTGTCGTTGACGGCTTCGGTCACAACGGCCTTCAGCGCCGCCGCGCCGCCCGGCGCCGACCTGTGCGGCGATCAGCTCAGGCGTCTCGTCGCGGCACAGTGCCGCGATGGTCAGCAAGCTGGCGACCTCCGGACGGCGATCGGGTTCGTAGCTGATCACCCGCTCTGAGTCGGTCTTCGCTCGCGCGATCAGCTGTGCGGTCTGGTCGGCGGTCGCCCGCAACGGCACCGAGTTGTTCCGGCTCTTGCCCATCTTGGTGCCGTCCAGTCCGAGCAGCAGTGGCGCGGTGCTGAGCAGCGCGTCCGGCTCGGGGAAGTACGGCCGGTCCGGGCTGTAGCGCTCGTTGAACCGGCGGGCGATGGTTCTGGTGATCTCCAGATGCGGCAGCTGATCCTTGCCAACCGGCACCAGGTTGGCGTGGCAGAACAGGATGTCGGCCGCCTGGTGCACCGGGTAGCTGAACATCAGGCCGTTCAGCCCGGCCGGGCCTGCTGAGGCGATCTCATCCTTGACAGTCGGATTCCGGCTGATCTCGGCGACGCTGACCAGGCTGAGGAACGGCAGCACGAGCTGGTTCAGTGCCTCGACCTGGCTATGGGCGAAGATCACTGACCGGGCCGGGTCGATGCCCGCGGCCAGATAGTCAGCCACCAGGCCGAGCACGTCGTGCGCGACGTCCGCCGACGCAGTCCGGTCGGTGATGGCTTGCAGGTCGGCAATGAGCACCATGAGCTCGATGCCGGCATCCTGCAGCCGGACCCTGTTCTCCAGGGTGCCGAAGTAGTGGCCGATGTGCAGCGCGCCGGTAGGCCGGTCGCCGGTCAGGATCCGGAACGCGCCCGGATTCTCCCGGACGGCCTGCTCGAGGCCGGTGCTTCGCTGCCGGCTGGCCAGCAGTGAGTCGGTGATGGTAGCGGGCATGGGAAAGCCTCCTGGGTTCGTGGTAGCCCGCCAGGAAGCACGCCCGTCTCACGCGAAACGGCGCCGCCCAGCGGGCGCGCCGTCGGAAAATGCAAGGACTGGCGGCCGCCTAGAGCGGCCACCACCAGGTGCTGGACTGCAGTCGTTGCATGCCTTGACTCTAGCCGACGCGGGCGGCTGACGGCTATCGCCAGCCGCCCGGTCAGGCGCGGACCAGGTCGGCCTCGGTGAGATGGCAGCCGGGCAGCAGCAGCTGCTCAGGACCGGGCCTGGTTCCGGACAGGATCCACTCGCACAGCCGCGCCAGCTGGTAACTGATCAGCGGCGGCACCGCGTCACCGATGTGCCGGTACATGTTCGCCACCGAGCCTGCGAACCGGTAGTCCCGCGGGAATCCCTGCAAGATTGACATCTCCCGGACAGTGCACAGCCTGGCCTGCTCGGGATGGGCGTAGCGGCCGTTGCCGATGTGTCCGCACTCCCGCTTGATAGTGACGGCGGGCCGGTCCCACCACAGCCGTCCGTAGATGTCGGGGTGACTGCCGAAGTCGCCGCGGGCGGCCCGCCTGGCCATCGCGGGCGTCAGCAAGTCGGCCGCGTCCGGGCGTCCGATGAGGTCACTCCAGCCGCCGCCGTCGGCCGGCACCGCCGCCAGCCGCCGCCGGTTCAGCTCCGACCGGAAGTCGGGTGCCACCTGCAGCGCATCGGCGGGGTGTGCAGTTCCGGCCGGAACCGGCGGCAGGTCCCAGATGGCCCGCCGGACGTGCGTGGCCTTGGCGTCGATCCGCCAGCCCTGCCAGAGCGCCGGGAGGTCCCGGACTGGCAGCTCGCGGCGGACCGCGATGACGATCGCGCGCTCTCGTCGCTGCGGCAGGCCGAATTCGGTGAGGAAATGAGTGCCGGCCGCCGCCCGGTAGCCGAGTCGGCCGAGCCGCGCCAGGAGCTCGCCCAAGTGTCCGCTGAACCGGCCGGTCACCAGCTCGCGGGCGTTTTCCATCAGCACGATGTCGGGCCGGAGCAGCTCGGCATAGTCGGCGACCCGGCCGACCAGCCCGTTGCGTTGATCGTCGCGTAGGTGATTGCTCGCGATCGCGCGCGAGAACCCGGTGCACGGCGGGCAGGCGGCCAGCACCGCGGGCCGCCGGCCGGCCAGCCCCATCGCCTGGCACACCTGTGCTGGATCGGCGCGGCCCAAATCGGCAGCCACCGGTGCCAGCGCCATGTTGGCCGTATAGCTGGCATTGCAGCCGAGCGACCCGGGGACGGCGCTCGGCTTGCCCAGCTGCGCGTCCGCGGCGCCGATCAGCTCGAACTCCGAGAGACGGCTGAACCCGCAGCTCATGCCGCCCGCGCCGGAGAACAAGTCGACGACCGCCCAGCCTTGCGACACCGGCTAACCTCCTGGACCGAACCCTAGGAGGTTTCGCTGGCCTCCGCGCGGCGCCAGGCCGGACAGCGGCGTGGTTAGGCCGTGCGGTCGTCGAAGACCAGGTTCAGCAGCCAGCCGACGACGCCGACGATGATCGCGCCCCAGAACGCCGGCCAGAAGCCAGTGATGTGGAACGGCAGGCTCAGCTTGCCGGCCAGCCAGCTGCACAGCCACAACAGCAGCGCGTTGACTACGAGACCGACCAGCCCAAGAGTCAGGACGTAGAGCGCGCAGCCGATCGTCTTGATGATCGGCTTGAGTACAGCGTTGACGAGGCCGAAGATCAGGGCGACGAGGATGAGGGTGCCGGCCTTCGACCAGTCGCTGCCGCCCCGCAGCTCAATGCCGGAGATCAGCAAGTGGGCGACACCCAGGGCGGCCGCCGGGATCAGGATGCGGAGCACGAGCTTCATGCGGACATACTGCCATGGCCGACTAAAAGGGCATAATCACTTCGAGAATGATCGTCAGGTGGCATCTCGCCGGTCCGGCCGCAGCACCGTCGGTCAATAGGTCAGATATTCGGATATGTGGCCGACACCAGCATCGTTCTGATCACGGTGCTGGACAGCCGGGTGCCGCGCTGCGACTATCGCCTGGGGAACTGCACGGCGCTCGGGGGAGCGAGATGGGTTTTGCCTGGAATCCTGAAGATGACCGGCTGAATAGTGATGGTCGAAGTGATGACCGCCGGAGTGACCAGCTGAGCTTTGAGCTGGCGGACAGCCGGTGGCCGTCGCGCCGCGGCCGGGCAACGGCGAGCGGGCGGCATGGCCAGCGTCAGCCGATGCTCACTGCCTTGCTCTCCCGGCCCGAGTCAGCTGACCGGGTCCCCGGCGCCCACGCGGCCGGCCGGCGCGGGTCGCGGCGCTCGGCCTGACCCGAGCAGGGGCGCGTCGCCACGGGCCCAGTGCACCGCTACCAGCGGAAGTGCACGAAGACGCGGCCGAAGTTCTTGGAATCCTTCTCCACCCGGTGATAGAGCGCCTTGATTTCCTTCTGCTCCAGGAACCTGAGTACGTGCTTCTTGAGCTGCCCGGATCCCTTGCCAGGAATGATCTCTACCAGGGGGGCCCTGGTCCTGACCGCTTCGTCAATGACACCGCGAAGTGCGCGGTCGATGTCCTGGCCGCGGTTGTAGACGTCGTGCAGATCGAGCTTGAGTTTCATCGCGTCTCCGAGCCTCTACGCTACGCGGCCGGCCGCGCGAGCAGGGTGCCGCACTCACGGAATCAGCACCCTGCTGACGATGTAAACCGTCGCATTGACGGTCCGCACATTGCCGCACACCACCCAGCCGTTGTTGATCTGGTAACTGTGGCCGTGCCGTGCCGGATGCAGGCTGGTGCCGCGAAGCGTGGTGAGCGCAGCGCGGCTGGCCAGGTCGGCGGGAGTCACGCGTCCGGCCACGATCTGGGACCTCAGTACTGCGCGCAGGTCGGCCTTGCTGCCGAGCAGCGTGCTGGTGTTGCCATTGCCGAGCTTGCCGAAGGCCGAGTTATCCGGCGCGAAGACCGTGATCGACTTCGCCGAATTGAGCCTGTTCGTCAGGCCTGCCACCCGGATGGCATGGGTGAGCTCGGACAACTGCCGATCGTGCGACAAAGCGCTGGCGACCGGGGCGCTGGCCAGATCACGCAGGCTCCCCGACCCGCTCGCGGGCAGCTTGGCGCAGGCCGTGCCAAAGGTCCCGGCGGCGGCCCCGGTCTTCGGGTATGCCGGCGGCGACATCGAGGACACCGGCCGGGCCTGCCGGGCCGCGGTTCCCGCTGACCCGCAGGCGGCGACTGCGGTCAGAGCGAGACCGATCGCGGCCGCTGTGACCCCGGTGAGCCTCGCGCGCATGTGTCCATCCCCCGACTCGACCACGTTCCGTTGCCTGATAACAGCGAATCGTCATCACACCACGCCTCCGGTGGCAGCGCGCTCGCGGCGGGGCTGTCCTGACTCGGTCTTGGGTCGGCGCCGGCCGAAAAGAGCGGCGAATGCCAGAAAAGCGCACGGGCCGACGTCGGCTGATCGGCAAATTCCCGTAAATTCGGCGCGTCGCGGACCGATCCGGCCGCTGCGTGGTCCCGAATTGCTGGTATGAGAACACCCGACATGCCAGCGTCGGTACCGTTCCCGAGCCCGGCCGAGGGCCCACCTGAACCGGATCTCGACTCACTTCTTGGTCACGTCGCCCGCGGCGACCAGACGGCCTTCGAGGCTGTCTACGACCGGATCGCCGGACCGGTCTACGGGCTGATCCGCAAGGTAGTGCGGGATCCGGCTCAGTCAGAAGAGGTAGCGCAGGAAGTTCTGCTGGAGATCTGGCGCAGCGCGTCCAGGTTCGATCCGGCTAAGGGCAGCGGAATGACCTGGGCGATGATGATGGCGCACCGCAGGGCGGTCGACCGGGTCCGGTCGGTGTCGGCCCAGACTGAGCGGGATCAGAAGTCGGCGGCTATCACCGCAATCGCGGTCGACGAGGTCGCCGAGACGGTGGAGGCCAACCTGGACCGCGAACGCGTCCGGCGCTGTCTGGACACGCTCACCGAGATCCAGCGCGAGTCGGTCACGCTCGCTTATTACGGCGGCTACAGCTATCCCGAGGTCGCCGGGAAACTGAACGTGGCCCTCGGCACCATCAAGACCCGCATCCGGGACGGCTTGATCCGGATGCGTGACTGCATGGGGGTGCTCTCGTGAAGCTGTTCTCCGATGATCTGCACACCCTCACCGGCGTCTACGCGCTCGATGCCATCGACGGACCCGAGCGGGAGCGCTTCGAGCATCACCTGACTCGCTGCCAGTCGTGCGGCAATGAAGTACGCGGCCTGCAGGACACAGCGACCAGGATGGCGATCGCGGAGTCTGTTGCTGCGCCCGAGCAGATGAAGGAGCGGGTGCTAACCGCGGTGGCCAGGACCCGCCAGGACCCGCCGCTGCCGGATCCGCGGCCGTTGCCGGCCTCGCTGCAGGGCTGGACCCGGCGGCTGGCCGTCCCGCTCGCCGCCGCCTGCCTCGTGGTGGTGATCGTGCTGGCCGTCTTGCTCACCGTGACCCGGCATCAGTTGACGACGCAGACCGCTCAGCAGCGCGCCGTCGCTGCGGTCCTGAACGCGCCCGGTGCCAGGCTGGTCACCGCCCCGACCTCGGTTGGCGGCGTGGCCACCGTGGTGGTCGCGGCGAGCCTGCACAAGCTGATCTTCACCAGCAACGGTCTGCCGGTCTTGTCCGATTCACGGGTGTATCAGCTCTGGATCCTGGGGCCGCAGGGCAGCGCGACCTCGGTCGGCCTGCTGGCGACGCTGTCGGGCGGCAAGACGGCGCCCCAACTGGCAAACGGCCTGGCACCGGGCGACCAGCTCGGGGTCACCGTCGAGCCTGCTGGCGGCACAACCAAGCCCACGACCACCCCGATCGTGGTGATCAAGCTGTCGGCCTGACCAGCCAGGATTACTCGCTGCTCACAAAATGTGACCGAATGTGTTCCGTTTGTAGCCGTGGGTACGAAGCCGATACGCCTAGCGGCAGCCCGTTCGGAAGCTGCCGCAAAACGCCGTCACGGCGGGCGTGGATCGGGGGATCAGATGAGCAGCACGCCTGAGCGGGACGCGCCTGGTCAGCGAAGCGGCAGCACCCAGCAAAGCGCTCGTCCCGGCGAATGGGGCACGGCTCCCCAGGGCGCAACGCCCGGCCAGGGGCAGTACGGCGCGCCATCCGGCAATATCCCTGGGCAGTCGCAGGGCTCGTCGGGCGGGCCGGGAAGTCAGTGGGGCAGCCGGCCGGGCCGTGGCAACACCCCGGTGAACGAGATCGAGACCAGGGTTACTGGCCGTCGTGTCGTCCAGTACCTGATCGATGCCTTCCTGGTGGCGCTCATCCCGTCGCTCGTGTCGATTCCGTTCGACCGGAGCGGCAGCCGGTTGCTGCACATCCTCGGCGGAGTGGTCTTCTTCGTCCTGTTCGTGCTGATCGGTCTCTGGTACTGGGTGCTCAGGCCGCACTCGCACAACGGCCAGACCTTCGGCATGAAGCTGCTCGGCCTGCGCGTCATCAGCAAGGACGGCGGACCGGCCAACATGACCCAGCTGTTCATTCGCTGGATCTGCCTGATCTTCGACGCCATCCCGTACACCTGGCCGTTCACCGGTCTAGTGGGATTCATCGTCATCCTGTGTTCCCGGCACCGGCAGCGAATCGGTGACCACCTGGCCAGGACATTGGTGATCGAGACCGGTTCCGGCCTCGGCGGCGGTGCCGCCAGGTTCGGCGGCGCGGGCGGCCAGAACATGGGCGGCCAGGGCATGGGCGGCCAGAACATGGGCGGCGGCCAGGGCATGGGCGGTTCCGGCCGGATGGGCGGCGGCACCTCGTCCATGGGCACGAGCCAGGGTGGCATGGGTACCGGCCAGCCCGGCCACGGTATGCCGGACGGCGGCCTGCCCGACGGTGGGCTGCCGGATAGCGGCCAGCCGGGTTCCGGCCCGGCGATGCCGGGCGACGGCCGCTAATCGTTGCGGCCGACCTTGTAGCAGCAGGACAACCGGGGTCCGGAGCTGACGCTCCGGGCCCCGGTTGCTGTTTGCCGTCGGCAAGACGTGCGGCCCTGGCCGCGGAAACCCTCCGGACGGCGGTCGCTATCGGCAAACGGCCAGAACCCGGCGCGAAACCCTCCGGACGGCGGTCGCTGCCGGGCAAAACGGGCGCGCCTCCGGCGTCGGCGGCGGCAATACGTAAACGGTTGCTTCTGGGTCCGCAATGCCCCTATTTGTGGAGCCATTTACGTATAGCCGGGCAGAACTCGGGTGCGACTCGGGTGCGAGTCGGGCTGACTGGGGTGACGGGACCGCGGGGGGGTGGGACCGCGGGGGGGGTGGCGGTCGGGAGGTCACGGCCTCGGCGACGAGCTCGGCCCAGAGTGACGGAGCTACCGGGCACCAGCTGGACGAAGGCACCAACTCTCGCCGTACCTCTCGTCCGGCTTGCCAACTGTCGCGGCGGCGACTACATCGGGATGCCGGACAGCACCTGCGTCATGCGTCGATCTGCTCATCACGGGGGAGCGGCCGGTACCGCCGGACACCGTCCTCTCCGGTTTGGCTGACGATGGCCGACTGCGCTACCAGCAGGTCGAGGTGGTAGACGGTCTCGCAGATTGCGAGCATCTGATTCATCAGGTCAAGGTCGGCGAGCTTGCGGTGCCGCGACGTCCAGCCGATGGACAGGGCAACGTCGTACCCAGTCTCCGCGCCGCCCGCGACGATGCCGGCCATCTCCTGCAGCCGGTGCGCGTGGTGCGCGGCAAGCTCATCAATCCGGGTATGCGCGCTCGGCGTGACCGGTCCGTGCGCCGGAAGCAGTTGCATGTCCGGCAGCTGCCGGACCACATTCAGCGACTGAAGATAATCGCCGAGCGGCAGGGGCGGCGGTGCCTCCTCGAACCCGATGGACGGGGTGATGTGCGGCAGCACATGATCGCCCGCGAACAGCAGTCCGGCGTCGGTGTCGGTAAAGACGACGTGGCCGCGGGTATGGCCGGGTGTCGGATCGCCGTCAGCGTCCGGGTGCCCAGGTCGAATCGCTGCCCGGCCGCGATCCATACGTCGGGTGCCTCGTACCCGAGCGCCGCGGCAAAGGTCATGGCCGGCCGTAGCGCCCGATGGCCGGGCGCGCCGAACTCGGCACCGCGTACTTCGATGCCGCGTACCTCGATACCGCGCACCTCCGCGGACCGGCCGCCGCCAGTCAGGTCTCCGCCAGTCGGGTTCCCGCCAGTCGGGTTCCCGCCAGTCGGCTCCCCGCCGGTCAGGTTCGCGCCGGTCAGGTCGATGGCGGTCAGCTCGGTCAGCTGCCGCCCGAGCTCAGCCGCGCCGTTGGCGGTCAGTACGTCCAGCTGCGCGCCGAGCGGCCGGAGCCGCCAGACAGCATCAGGTCGATCGACTGCTGCTCCTGCTCGCCGAGGGCGACCGGCGTGCCGAACAGCCGCCGGATCTCGACTGCCTGGGTGTAGTGATCACGGTGCAGGTGGGTCACCAGGAACGAGCGCACGTCCGCGAGGCCCGCGCCGATGGCGGCCAGCGACCGCTCCAGCTGGTCGCGTGCGTTGGCCAGCGCCCAGCCCGAGTCGATCATGACCAGGCCGTCGGCCGCCTCGATCGCGTAGACGTTCACCGCGCGCAACCCGTCAGAAGGCAGCGGGAGCGGAATCCGGTGTACGCCTGGCGCGACGAGAAAAGCGCCTTCCTCGATCCACGCGTGCCGATCCGCTGCCAAGGCCACCTCTTGTCCGCCGGGAGTATTGCTCTGAAAATAGCAGTATGGGTGGACCAGCCCGGGCCGGTCAGCGGCCCGTCGCGGTCCAGATGCCGACGCCGTCGACGTCAGCCTCGGCCGTCGGCCTTCGCCTGCAGGTAGCGCAGGTGCGAGAGCACCTCGCCGACGGCGGCCTGACGCTGGAACGAGGCCAGGTCCGACCAGGCCCGCGACCAGGTAACGCCGGTTGCTACCTGCCAGGAGGGCAGGCCAGCCTCGCCCGCCCCAACCAGCAGATCGCGCGGTCTCGGCCAGCCGCTCCTGGTGGTGCTCGGTCAGGGCTTCCAGCCGCGAGTCGAGGTCGGTGAACCGGTACTCATGAGCTGGCAGTACCTCGCCGGCTGGAGACCGCGCAGCTTGGCCAGCGAGCCCAGGTACGCCTCCAGCGGATTGGAGGTCATGTCGTAGGAGGACACGTTCGGCGTGATCCGCGGCAGGATGTGATCGCCGGTCAGCAGCAGGTCCCTGGTCTCGTCGTGGAAGCACAGGTGGCCGGGCGTGTGGCCGGGAGTCCAGACGGCGCGCAGCCGCAGGCCGGGCACATCGATGAGCTCGCCGTGCTCGATCAGCCGGTCTGCGCGCACCATCGGCGCCATCTGCCCGGCGTGCTGCCTGCTCGCCACCAGTTCAGCCAGATGCTCCGTCGGTGCACCGCACCAGCGCAGATATGCCTCCATGCCGTCGCGCAGCATGGCTCGCTCGCCGCGAAGGTCCAGGAAGGCGTCCTCGGCCGGGTGCATGCCGACCCAGGCGCCGGAGGAGTCCCTCACCGGTCCCGACTGGCCGTGATGATCGGGGTGGACATGGGTGATCAGCACGGCGGTCACCGCGGTCATCGGGATCTCGCACTGGGTCATCCCGCTGGTCAGCGCCTGCCAGCTGTCCGGGTGGTTCCAGCCCGGGTCGACCATCACGAAGCCGTGCGTCGTGCTCGATCAGGTAGCTGAGCACGTATCGCAGCGGGTTGCCGATGATCGGCACCGGCACCGACCAGACGCCGCCGGTCACGTTCTCGACCGGCGGGAACTCGGTCTTCAGCCATGCGTCACGCTGCCGCGTGCCGGTTACCTGCATCCGCTCCTGCATCCCTTCGCGCCAGCGGGCGGTGAGCGGCGTGCCAGGCCTGGTCGGCCGGCGACCACGTTCCCGTGAAGGAAACGTGGCGGATACGCACGCTCTGGTTGACATGGGATCTGGCGCCATGCTTCGCTCTGAGCCAGGCAAGAAGTATAACTGATTTCAGTTTTCCGGCCCTGGGCCGGTGTCCAGGGGCTGTGCACAGCAAATAAGGAGAGTGCGCCGATGAGCGACGACTTCCGCGCCAGGGCGCGGGCGTGGCTAGCGGCCAACGCCACGCGCCGGTCGAGCGACGATGAGGCCGAAGCCGAGGCCAGGGGCCAGGCTTCGGTGCTGGCCGAGCAGAAGGCGTTCCAGGCCAAGCTGTACGACGCCGGGTTCGCCGGGCATCACCTGGCCGAAGGAGTACGGCGGCCAGGGCCTGACCAGCGCGGAGCAGATCGCCTGGAGCCAGGAGTCGCGCGACTACGACCTGCCGACCGGCGTGTTCTTCATCGGCATCAGCATGCCGGGCAACACCATCCTGGAAGTCGGGCTCGGAGGCGCAGAAGCAGCGCTACCTGCCGCCAATGCTGCGCGGCGAGGAGATCTGGTGCCAGCTGTTCTCCGAGCCGGGCGCCGGGTCGGACGTGGCCAGCCTGCAGACCAGCGCCGTCCGGGACGGCGACGAGTGGGTCATCAACGGCCAGAAGGTGTGGACCTCAGGCGCCCAGTACAGCGACTACGGCGCGATCCTGGCCCGGACCGACCCGTCCCAGCCCAAGCACAACGGCATCAGCATGTTCATCGTGGACATGCATGCGCCCGGCGTCACGGTCCGGCCGCTCAAAGTTGCGACCGGGCACTCGCCGTTCAACGAGGTGTTCTTCGACAACGTGCGGATCCCTGCCGACGCGCCTGATCGGCGAGGAGAACAAAGGCTGGGACGCGGCCGTGGTGATGCTGCGGCACGAGCGGATCGCGATCGGCACCATGGGCGGGTCACGCAGTAACCCGCTGGCCTTCGAATCGCTGCGCGACCTGGCCGCTGGCCTGGGCCGGACCAGCGACCAGGGCGTCCGCCGCGACCTGGCTCAGCTGTATGCGCAGGGCAAGGCGATGCAGCTGTTCGCCCTGCTGCTGCGCGAGGAGACGATGGCCGGGCGCCTGCCGGGCGCCCGCGGTTCGGTGGCCAAGCTGGCCGGGTCCGAGCTGGGCAGATTCGCTGGGAACGTGGCCGCGGACGTACTCGGTGACCAGCTAGCCGGGTACGACGCCGACGAGTTCGCGGCAGTGACCACGTCGATCGTCGCGGCACCGGGCAACGCCATCGCCGGCGGGACCAGCGACATCCAGCGCAACATCATCGGCGAGCGCGTACTCGGCCTGGCCAAGGATCCGGGAGTCGACCGGTCCACCCCGTTCAACCAGCTGCGCGTCGGCACGCAGCGTCAGAACTGGAAGGCAGTAGAGGGAATCCCGATGGCACTGATCCTGACCGATGACGAGCTGGCGCTGGCCGACTCGGTACGCAAGTTCGTCGCCGACCGCAGCCCGCTTACCTCGCTGCGCGGCCTTATCGCCTCCGGCGAGCCGTACGACGCGGGCGTGTGGAAGCAGATGACCACCCAGCTCGGCCTGGCGGGCCTGGCGATCCCGGAGGAGTTCGGCGGCGCCGGCGCCGGCGTGTCGGCCCTGTCGGTGGCGCTTACCGAGCTCGGTGCCGGCCTGGTCGCCTCACCATTGCTGGCCAGTGTGCTGGCCGCCGAGGTAGTGCTGCGGCTGGACGACGCGGCGGCTAAAGCCGAGCTGCTGCCGAAGATTGCCGAGGGTGAGCTGATCGCGACCGTCGCGGTCGCCAGCGCGGCGGGCGGCCGGGTGACCGCCGCTGGGTCCGGCGGCAGCGTGACGCTGACCGGCTCGGTATCCCCGGTCCTGAACGGCGCCGAGGCCGGGCTGCTGCTCGTACCGGCGACCGGCGACGACGGCCAGGTCGCGGTGTACCTGGTCGCCGCGGACGCGGCCGGGCTGACTCGTACCAGGCTGACCGCGGTCGACCACAGCCGGTCACTGGCCAGGCTGACCCTGGCCGGCACCCCGGCCAGGGCGCTGGCCGGGGACGGGCCGGCCGCGCTGGCGGCCGCGGCCGATCTGGCCAACCTGGCCCTGGCATCGGAGTCGTCCGGCGCGATGAAGGCCTGCCTGGACATGACCGCGGCGTACGCCCGGATCCGGATTGCGTTCGGCCAGCCGATCGGAGCGTTCCAGGCGGTCAAGCACAAGCTGGCCGACATGGAGAAATCGTGGGAGCTCGGCAACGCCGCGCTGCGGGACGCGGCGCGGGCCGGGGATGAGGACCCTGGCCGGTTCTCGGTCGCGGCCTCGGTTGCCCGGGTGCTGCTCGCCACCGCCTACGGCGAGGCCGCCGTCGACACCGTGCAACTGCACGGCGGGATCGGCTTCACCTGGGAGCACGACGCGCATCTCTACTACAAGAACGGGCTGTCGAACAAGGTGCTGCTCGGCGGTCCCGGCGACCAGCTGGACCGGCTGGCGGATTCGCTCGGTATCTAGAGTGCGGTGATACCGGAGCCCGGGCAAAAGCAGAACGGGTTTCAGAAAGAGAGCTAGCGCGGTGCCACAGGCAGGGCCGGCGATACCGTCGACTGCCGCGCAACACGGCAGGCATGACCGGATCCTCGCCGCCGCGACCGCCATGCTGGCGGCCGGCGGCGAGGACGCGCTGCAGATGAAGGACCTGTCACAGCGCGCCGGGGTCTCGCTCGCCACGCTCTACCGGTACTTCCCGGCGAAAGATCACGTCCTGCTGGCTATCTTGCTCAGCCGGTACTCGGCCGCGCTGGCCCTGGTGACCGCTGAAGTGCCGGACGGCGCGACCGCGCGCGAACGCGTGACCCGGCACCTGCTGCGCGAGTTCCGCGCCGAGCAGCGCGAGCCCCGGCTGACCGCGGCGCTCAGCCGGGTTATCAGCGAGACGAGCCGCAGTTATAGCGAGATCATCGAGCGGGTCGAGCACCTGCACCTGCAGATGCTTGAGCATGTGGCCGGAGCAGGCCGGCCGGTCAGTGCCGAGCAGCGCCAGTTGCTGCCGGTGGTGCAGGCTATCTTCGGTGCGGCGACCCGGCGCTGGCTGGCCGGGGTTGCCTCCCCGGCTCAGGCCCGGTTTGAGATCAGGGCCGGATGCCACCTGCTCGACCTGCCCGACGATCTGGTCGCGGCCGAGTCAGCGCTGGCCGGCCCGGCACACTAGCGCGGCGACGAAAGGACGACAATGCCGATCGATACCGACCGCCTGGATGCCATCGCGGCGAGGTTCGCGGCCGGCGGCGCCCAGCCCGGCCTCGCCTACGGCATCGTGGCGGGTGGCTCGCTGGTGCATTCCGGCGGCTGCGGGGTCCGGCGGACCGGGTCCGGCGGCGACGGTCCGGTGCCGGACGGCGGCACTGTGTTCCGCATCGCGTCCATGACCAAGAGCTTTACCGCCACGCTGCTGATGATCCTGCGCGACCGCGGTCAACTCGGGCTCGACGATCCGGCCGTGAGCTACGTCCCTGAGCTGCGCGGCCTGCGCCTGCCGTCGGCTGACTGCCCGCCGGTGTCGATCCGCCATCTGATGACGATGACGGCGGGGTTTCCCACCGACGACCCGTGGGGTGACCGGCAGCAGGGACTTGACCCGGCTGAGTTCGCCCGGCTGCTGGCGGCCGACGGCATCCGGACGGCCTGGGCGCCGGGCACCAGGTTCGAGTACTCCAACCTCGGCTACGCGATCCTCGGCAAGGTCATCGAAGCCGTCTGCGGCACCGATTACGCCACGGCGGTCAGGCAGCACGTGCTCAGCCCGCTCGGGATGGCGAGCACCGTTTACCACGCCGAGGAAGTCGACCCGGCCGAGCTGGCGCGCGGCTACCAGCGCGACGGCGACACCTGGCGGGAGCTTCAGCCCGATCCCTGCGGCGCGTTCGCGCCGATGGGCGGGATCTTCAGCTCCGTCCGCGATCTGGCCGTCTGGGTCGCCGGGTTCGCCGACGCGTTCCCGGCCCGTGACGACGCGAGCGCCGGGCCGCATCCGCTCAGCCGGGCCTCGCGCCGGGAGATGCAGCTGTCTCAGGTCGCGATCGACTCGGGGGGTGACGGCACCATCGCCAGGTTCACCGGGCCGGCCTCGATCAGCTACGGGTTCGGCCTGTTCGCCGAGGATGACTCCGCCTTCGGCACGATCGTGCAGCACAGCGGCGGGTATCCCGGCTACGGCAGCCAGATGCGCTGGCATCCGGATACCGGGCTTGGCGCGATCGTGCTGTGCAACAGCACCTACGCGCATGCCGGGGGGCTGGCCAGCCAGCTGCTGGCCGCGCTGCTCGAATCCGAGGCCGGCCAGGCAAGGGCGGGCGGCGCACCGGTCACGGCTGGCCCGGTGCCGGCGCCAGGCGGTCCCTGGCCGGAGATACTGACGGCCCGTGATGCGGTCGGCGCGCTCCTGCAGGACTGGGACGTCGAGGTGGCCGCCCGGCTGTTTACCCCGAACGTCGACCTTGACCGCCCGCTCGGTCAGCGGCAGGCCGACGTGCAGCGGCTGCGCGAGCGGATCGGAGCGTTCCGGCCCGACCCGTCCCGGCCACTCGAATGCGACTCGCCGGCGCACTGCCGCTGGTGGCTGACCGGCACCGGCGGGACGGTGGCCGTGCAGATCAAGCTGCCGCCGCTCCGGCAGCCGCTGGTCCAGCAGCTGCTGGTGGCGATCCCGCCGGCGGCCGGCTCGGTGCTGGCGGGGATACTCGGGCAGCTGATAGCAACCATCAGCGCTGGCCCGGCCGGATGGCCGGAGGGGCTGGCGCTCGCTGCCGGACTCGAACCCGCTCGGGCACTGCGCCAGCTGCGGCTGGCTGCGGCCTGGGCCGGGACGTGCGACCTCGACTGCTACCTGTCCGGTAACGGCAGCAGCAGCGTGACGGTGCGCCTGTCCGGGACGACCGGCGCGGCCGAGCTCTCCGTCGATGTGGACGAAGCCAGCGGCGCGATCAGCCGGGTCGAGGTCGCGCTGCGCCGCTAGCTGACTGGCTCGAGGATGACGACGGGGATCTGCCGCGTCGTCTGCTGCTCGTACTCGGCGAAACCGGGATACTCGGACTTCTGCGCGGTCCAGATCGGCTCGCGCTCGGCGTCGCCGGCAACCCGGGCGGTCAGGTCCACCGTCTGCGTCCCGATCTCGGCCTGCACGGCCGGATGGGTGACCAGGTTGTGGTACCAGTCCGGGTTGGTCGGCGCTCCGGCCTTGGAGGCGAATACCGCGTAACCACCGTCGACCTTGCGGTACATCATCGGGCTGACGTGCTCGCGGCCAGTCTTCGCCCCGGTCGTGTGCAGGAGCAGCAGCGGTGCGCCTTCGAAGGGGCCGCCTACCTTGCCGGCGTTGCCACGGAACTCCTCGATGATCTTGGTGTTCCAGTCAGTCACTTCTGGCCTCCGGTCGTGCTCGTCCCTGAGCGCCGGATCGATGCCCGGCATGTTCGGCGGTGCCGGTCCTTAAGCCGTGCGCTGACCTCGCACCTCGAGATGATCCAGCAGATCCTGCGTCGCGGCCGCGACTGCCGCCACGGCGTGCTCAAAGGCCTGCGCGTTGTGGCTGGCGGGGGCGCGGAACCCGCTGATCTTGCGAACGTACTGAAGCGCGGCGGCGCGCACATCGGCGTCAGTGACTTGCTCGGTGTACGGCTCGCGGAGAGTCTTGATGCTGCGGCACATGGGTACGACGTTACGCCAGGCTTCGCCGCGCCGCTGCCACCGGGCGAGCCGCGGCCCTTGCTGCCAGGGCGGTCCGGGCGGTCCGGACGGTCCGGGCGGTCTGGGCGCAAACCTCGCCGCACCGGTCCGGTCACTGTTAGCGCGACCTGGCCATCTTGCGCATCATCTCGATTCTGGCCCTGATCTGGTCGGCGGTCGCCTGCGCCAGCTGCGGCCCGCCGCACGTGCGGCGCAGCTCCGCGTGGATCGCCCCGTGCGGCTGGCCGGTCCGGTGATGCCAGGCGGCTATCAGCCCGTTGAGATCCTTGCGCAGCGCCGCCAGCGTTTCCCGTGCCGTCGGCTCAGGCGCGGCGCCCTGGGCTGGCACGCTGGCGGCGGCCGTGCCGGTTCTGGCGGCCGCGGCCCGGCCCGACTTCCTGTTGCGCAGCAGCATGCTGACCTGGTCAGGCTCCAGCAGGCCCGGCAGGCCGAGAAAGTCTTCTTCCTCGGCCGACACGCCGAACTCGTTCCCGTCGTACAGGACCCGGTCAAAATGCGCGGACGCTTCCAGCGCCTGGAACGGGCCCAGGTCGAGTTCGTCCGGAGTATCGCGGCGCCGCTGCGCCTCGTCCAGTTCGCGCTCGTCCGGTTCCGCCTCACCAGGCTGATGCAGCACATGATCGCGCTCGGCTTCCAGCTCCGCGGCATAGCCCAGCAGCGACGGGATGGACGGCAGGAACACCGACGCAGTCTCGCCGCGCCGCCGGGCGCGCACGAACCGGCCGACCGCCTGCGCGAAGAACAAGGCAGTGCCCACACTGGTCGCGTAGACGCCGACGGCGAGCCGCGGGATGTCGACGCCTTCGGACACCATCCGGACCGCGACCATCCACCGGTCAGCCGATGCCGAGAACCGCCCGATCTTCGTGCTGGCGGCCGGGTCGTCGGACAGCACGACGACGGGCCTGGTGCCGGTGATCTGGGTCAGCAGCCGGGCGTAGGCGCGCGCGTCCGCGTGATCAGTCGCGATCACCAGCCCGGCCGCGTCGGGCATACCGCGCCGAACCTCGGCCAGCCGCCGGTCCGCTGCCTCCAGCACCCGCATGATCCAGGCGCCATCTGGGTCCAGCGCCGTCCGCCAGGCATAGGCCAGCTGGTCAGCGGTCATCGGCGCGCCGAGCGTTCCGGCTAGCTCGTCGCCCGCGCGGGTGCGCCAGCGCATCTCGCCGGAGTAGGCGAGGAAGATAACGGGCCGCACGACGCCGTCCGTCAGCGCGGGACCGTAGCCGTAGACATAGTCCGAAGAGCTGCGCAGGCTGCCGTCGGTGCCGCGCTGGTAGGTGACGAACGGAATCGGGTTGGTGTCGCTGCGGAAGGGGGTTCCGGTCAGCGCGAGCCGCCGGGTGGCTGGCTCGAAGGCAACGCGGACCGCCTCGCCCCAGGACAATGCATCGCCGGCGTGGTGCACCTCGTCGAAGATGACCAGCGTCCGGCGGCTGCCCGTCCGCTGCCGGTGCAGCGCCGGATGAGCGGCCACCTGCGCGTAGGTCACGGCCACGCCGGCGTAATCCGCCGATGCCTGACCCTGGGCGTTGGTGAAGGCCGGATCGAGAGCGATCCCCATCCGGTGCGCTGCTTGCGCCCACTGATGCTTCAGGTGCTCGGTTGGCGTGATGACCGTGATCGCGCTGACCTCGCGCCGCGCCAGCAGTTCGGCCGCCACCGTCAGCGCGTAGGCGGTCTTGCCAGCGCCGGGTGTCGCAACGAGCAGGAAGTCACGCTGAGCACCGCGGAAGTAGGCCGCGTACGCGTCCTTCTGCCAGGCGCGCAGGGTACGCAGCAAATCGGGCCTGGCCAGCTCGAGGCCGGTCGGCCGCTGGTCACGGGTGGCGGGTGCGGGGACGGTCACAGGAGCGAGAGGCTACCAGCGGCCGCCGACAGTGACGCGGACCGCCACGAACCAGTTCCTGGCGGGCCGGCTCAGCCTGAGCCCGATGGCTCGCCGGGGATCGAGTACAGCGGGCTCCACGGCGAGTCGGCAGTCGTGCCGGTCGTGTAGGCGGGCGGCACGCCCTCGTTCGCCCACCGAGCCTGGTACGGCAGCCCGTTGTACGCCACCTTGGTCCCCGCGGCGTACCGGGCGGCACGACTCCAGGCGGGATAGTTGCCCGTCTGGCTGACAATCTTGGGTGCCCGGTCTGACGTCAGCACCGGCCCGAGCAGCTCCCATGGCGTCTGGTAGCTGTACTGCACGACCGTCTTCGGATCGTCGCCTGAGTTGAACCAGCTGCGCCTGGTAGATCTCGCCGTGCTTCCACGACCTTGTAGCCGGTCGGGTACTGCTGGACCGGCGACCAGAGCGGGTACGGTGCATCGGCCGGGTTGGTGTCTGGCGCGGGCGGTACGAGTTGCGCCGCCGAGGTGGCGGGCAGCGCGGACGCTGTCCCGCCGAGCGCGCCGAAGACGTCGGTGAACTGCAGCGCAGACTGTGCCGCCCCGCTGCAGCTATTTGACAGCAGGCCGAGTTCGGGGAACGAGGCGCCGCACTGGCTGTCCCGGTTGATCGACCACATCGAGATGCGGCGCAGGCCGGTGCGGGCGGCGAATTTGGTCAGCGCGCTCGCATCGGCGACGGTGAAGTTCTGGCCGCGGACGTCGTTCTGGCCGATCATGACCGTCGCGCCGAGCCATTGCCACAGCTGCGGGGAGCGCAGCTTGAGGCCGTAGCGGGGCAGCAGGCCAGACAGTTGCCGGTGCGAAGCCGTGAGCGCGTCCTCGACCAGCTGCAGCATCGTCGTGCCGTGTCCGGGCGAGGTACTGAAGTCCATGGTCATGATGTTGATGCCGGCGATGGCGACGCGGCCGGCGCAGCATCGAGCTGAGACACCGAGAGCGCGTCGTCTTGCAGGCCGTTCGGCTCGACCGGCAGCGTCAGCCAGACGGCCAGCGGCTGGTGCGCCTGCGCGGCGGTGCGCTGCGAGCTGCGCGATGGCTGTCGCCCGGCGCTGCCCGGCGGCGAAATCGCCCAGCGCGGTGCCCTCGATATCGAGGTCGATCGTGGTCAGGTGGTACCGGCTGATCACCGACTGGTAGGCACTGGCCAGCGCGGCCGCGCTAGCGCAGCCCACGTCGAGGCTGGTGTGCGCCTGACCGCCGAACGACACGATCGGCTGGGCGCCGTCCTGCTGCATCTGCGCGATCCTCGAGCCGAGCGCCAGCTGCCTGGTCTGCCTGCTTGAGTGAGTACGGCGCGCCCCAGCTCGGCGTGCACGGCTGGCATGCGGCGCGAGTCGACCACGAAGCCGAGCACCGTCTGCCGCGCCGGATCGGCCGAGGTGCTCTGGAACTGGAATACCGGCGGCAGGGTCACATCCACATAGGGCGCGAACCAGGTCTTGCTGATCGGCACCTGCGCCACCAGCCTGGACTTGACCAGCGAGTAACCGCCGTAGCCGGCCGCCGGCGAACAGGACCAGCGCGAGCAGGACCCGGAAGCACCGAGAGCCGCCGGTGCGGTTGCTCAGGCGGAAACAGCAATCGTCGGGTTCCAGCGGCGAGCCGGTGTCAGGGCGGGCCGACAGCGTGGTCGGCCGCCCCGGTTCGCGCGTCGTCATGCGGGCCACCCGCCCGGGCCCTGGCCACCACGACCGGCTGGTCCGTGGCCGCCGGGCCGGAAGTCGCTCCGCTGGTCACGGCCGCCCGGCGGGTGGCCGGCCGGCGACGAGCCGCCGGACGGCCAGTCGCGGCGCGTCAGCGGATCGTCGGCCGGGGCGGGCGGCCGGGCCGCCCAGGCTTGAGCTAGCGCGGTGAGTCGTTCGGCGCCGGCGCGGCTCTGGGCTCGGCACCGCGGTCTGGTATGCCCGGCTCGCCCGGACCGGGTCCAGCTCCTTCGGGCTGCGGATGGCCGGCAGCGGCCTGGTGTGCTCCGGCGACGTCTCGGCCGCCCGGTAACTCGGCCGGGCCGCCGCGGGTACCCCGGCTTCCTGCCGCTGGCGGCCGCCCGGGCCGGGGTTGAAGCCAGATTCGGCCGGATCAATCTGCAGCACGGAGCGCCAGTCGACGGCGGGCCGGGTCGGCTGGCCTGGCCCGGCGAAGGAGCGCCGCTTCCGCGGCCTGACCGGCTTGTAGAGCAGCGAGATGAAATGGATCCAGGCATCCACGATCGAGTTCCGAATGCCGATGAACGCGACGATCGCGTAGATCGGCCAGCACGATGTTCAGCGCGGCGTAGGCCATGTTCTCGATGCAGTGGTGCCGGTAGGCCGAGTAGAACGTGAACCCGGCCAGCGCGATCAGCAGGTACGGCGCGACCACGAAGAACGGCGGCGCAACGGTCCGGTTCCGCACCTTGGGCGTGCGCGCGAACGACAGCCTTGGACGCGGTGATGCCCTGCACCAGCGACGACACCGTGCCGGCCAGGTTGACCGGCAGCAGCATCAGGTTGAAGCCGTAGATCCTGGCGACGTCGATCCGCTTGTAGCCGCAGTACCGCAGGTCGCTGGCCATCGCCATGAAGTACGGCAGGGCGACCAGTCCGAGCAGCGGGCTGATCAGCGTCGCGCTGAACGGGAAGGCCAGCAGTACCAGCAGGCTGACCGAAGCTCCAGCAGATGGAGGCCATGTAGTTCCACCGCAGGAACAGCTCGCCGAACCGGGTCCGCTCGCCGCGCTGCCCGCCTGGCCCGCCACTGCCGGTGCAGCTTGGGCAGGATCAGCAGGCCGCCGTTGGCCCAGCGCCGCCGCTGGATGCACAGCGAGCCGAAGTCGGGCGGGGTGGCGCTGTAGCTGAGCCGCTCCGGGATAGTTGAACAGCCGCCAGCCGTGGATGCCCATGTCGATCGTGGACTCGGTGTCCTCGATCACCGTGCGGTCCCTGATGTAGCGCCGGATCTCCCAGTCGCCGATGTAGGACAGTCTCGACGATGTCATCGAGCGCGCGCTTGCGGATAATCGCGTTGGCGCCGACCCAGAACGTGGCGTCGTAGTAGGTCAGGCCCTGGTGCACGATGTGCTGCAGGTCGGTCGTCGCGCCAGCGATCCGCTCGAGCCTGGTGGCCGAGCCAGGGAACGCGCTGTACGGCGTCTGCGCGATCGCGGTCTTGCGGTGCTCGCTCTGCTCGAGCAGGTGCACCAGCCGCAGGCAGTACTCGGGCAGCAGCACGCTGTCGGCGTCCAGGGTCAGCACGTAGTCCGGTATCGGGCACGATGAGGTCGCGTCGGCCGCGGTCGGCCGGCACCAGCACCAGGCCGGTGACCGTCCGCACCTCGCGGAAGCTGCCGCCCATCAGCCCGATGTAGCTGTTGAGGTTCATCGCCTTGTTCGGCTCGTGCGACAGCGAGGAGTACTGCTTGCGCTCGAAGCTGGTCACCTCGGCCCGGAAGATCCAGATCAGCCGGCGGTACAGGCGCCGCATGTGCTGCTGATCCAGAGCACGACTCCTCGGCGGCCGCGTCCCGCAGCGGCCCAGGCGACCGACTGCAGGTCACCGGCCAGCCGGTGCGCGACCTCGTTGCCGAAGAACGCGTCGGTGTGGTCGGTGACCTCCAGGCTCGCGGCCAGCTGCCGCAGCCAGGTCACGGCCGCCTCGTAGTGCGGGGACAGCGTCGAGCATCGCCTGCGATGTCGGGCCACGGGCACTGCTCGCGTACCTGGCCTCGAAGCTCTGCGGCGGCGGCGACGAACCGGGCCTTGGGCTCGGCCAGCAGATCTCGATCTTGCCGGGCAGGGCGCGGGCGGCGTCGAGCTGGTCCCTGGCCCGGCTGGTCTTCGGCACCGGCGGGTCATCGATCAGCAGCACGATCCGCTTGTGCGGGTACTCCTGCAGCGCCGCCGACAGCAGCGTGTTCCTGATGACGTGCTCTTCTTCCTGGTACGACGGCACGATCGCGGTCAGCGTGGGCGCCCGGTCGTCGAAGAAGTGGTCAGAGCAGGCCCGGCTGGCCCGGTGATGGCTGCGGGTCCGGTAGCAGAAGCCGAGCCGGCTCAGCAGGTAGGCGAGCGCCGACGCCGTCAGCATGGTGATGATGAGCAGGTAGACGATCGCCTCGGCCCGTGACATGGTGCTGGAGTAGCATCGGGTTCAGGAAGTCGTTGAGCAGCCAGGTGACGGCAGTAGCCGATCCAGGCAGTCACAGTCACGATGATCGCCAGCCTGGTCATGGCGATCCGCCGGTCGCTGACCGGCTTCGGCACGACCGGCATCGCCTCGGTCCGCCGGTCGTCGCCCCCACTGGCCACGGCGCGGCCGCGCCGGCGGGCAGGCCGCCGCGCCGGGCGGCACCTGCAGGCCATCGTCGCCGGACCGGAATGCTGGCCCGCTGGCCTGCACGTTCTTCGAGCTCATGTCCCCGCCTCCGGGGGAAGGCGCCGGGACTCAGGTAACTGCAGGCGCGCTGAAGTCGCCTGCTCCCGATGCCCGGAGTTCCCCGTCCAGATCCAACAGATCGGAAATCTGAAATCAGGCCCGCTCACTTCAACGCGGTTGGCGCTAACGCCGGTCAGTTGCACGGCGTTGCACCTGAAAAAGTTTAGGTGAGGCCTCCGGACGCGTCCGCCGATTCGCAGATCAATTTACCGGGAGTTCAATTCGCGCGCACTTTCAATTGCGCCGTGTCATTTCAGGGTGTTCGGCCCGGCAACAGCTGGTCGGTCCCGGCAACGGGTGGTAGGCCACCCTCCAGGTCGTGACCCGAGGCCGGGTCGGCTTAGGAACCGGACGCGAGCCGGATACTGGTTCGCAGTCCTGGCTCCGGTCCGGCCAGCACCGCGGGGCGTGCGAAATGAGCAGTCAGCAGGGTGTCGAACTCGTCCGCGCACAGCGGATGCGAGAAGTAGAACCCCTGCGCGATCTGGCAGCCGAGCTGGCGCAGGCTCGGCGACCTGATCGAGGTCTCGACGCCTTCGGCGACGGCCGAGATGCCCATGGCCTTGGCCAGGTCGATGACCGCCCGGACGATGGCGGAGTCGACCGAGCTCTTGCGCGACGCCCTGGACGAAGGCCCGGTCCACTTTTACCTCGTGCACCGGGAACTGCTTGAGGTAAGCAAGCGACGAGTGGCCGGTGCCGAAGTCATCGATGGCCAGCCGGACCCCGAGCCGGTTGAGCTTCTTCATCACCTCGCGGGCACCGGACAGGTCCTCCATCACCATCGTCTCGGTGATCTCGAAGATGAGTAGACTCCGAGGGCAGGCCAGTCGCGTCGAGCGCGGCGGCCACCTGCGTAGCAGCCCGCTCTCCTGGAACTGGCGCGGCGACAGATTGACGCTGATCGGCAGGTCGACGTCGAGCCGGTCCCGGATCGAGCGGACCTGGCGGCACGCCTGCTCGAGCACGTAACCGGCCCAGCGGCAGGATGAGGCCGGTCTCCTCCGCCATCGGGATGAAGCGCATCGGGCTGATCAGGCCGTTGACCGGATGCCGCCACCGGACCAGCGCCTCGGCGCCGACGATCTGCTGCGCCGTCGAGCGAGTAGAACGGCTGGTAGTGGACTTCGAGCTCGCCCCGCTCGAGTCCCTTGCGCAGGTCGGCCTCGATCTGCAGCCGCTCGGAGGAGCGGGTGCCCATCGAGGCCTGGTCGAACACCTTGTAGATGCCGCCGCCGCCCTTGGCTTTGGCGTCGTACATGGCGACGTCGGCGTCGCGCAGCACGTCATCGGCCGACTTGCCCGGCTCGGTCAGGGCGATGCCCGACCGAGACGGTGGCGACCATCTCGTAGCCGTCCGGCAGCACCATCGGCTGCTCGACCGCGGCGCAGATGCGGCGGGCCGCGACGACCGCCTCGTCCACGCCGGCCACGTCCTCGAGCAGCACGACGAACTCGTCGCCGCCGAACCGGGCGAGCAGGTCGTGGCCGCGGACGACGCCCTTCAGCCGGGCCCCGATCGCGACCAGGAACTCGTCTCCGGTCACGTGCCCGAGGCTGTCGTTGATGCTCTTGAACCGGTCCACGTCCACGAAGATCAGCGCGTGGGTCTTGCGGTCAAGTCGCCGACCGCTGCAGCGCCTGATCGAGCCGCTCGACCAGCAGCCGGCGGTTCGCCAGGCCGGTGAGGCTGTCGTAGAAGGCGTGATGGTGCAGCTCGTCCTCGAAGGCCTTGCGTTCGGTGATGTCGCGGAAGGCGATCACCGCGCCGGACGGCGTGCCGTCGCTGATCACGGCGGAGGCGGTATAGGCGACCGGGATCGGGCCGCCGTTCTTGCCCCGGAACGTGGCGTCGTCCTCGCGGATGGTGCGGCCGGTCCGCATCGCCTCGCGGGCCGGGCGCGAGCAGGAAGTCGGGCGCGGCGAGCGTCTCCGTCGCCGCCGGGCGTCGATCCGCGATGCCGAGCGACGGCAGCTCGATCATGTCGGCGGCGGCCGGGTTGACGAACGTCAGCGTCCCGTCGGCGGCGATGGCGCAGACGCCCTCGCCGATGTTCAGCGTGATCGAGGACGAGCCGCTCGCGCTCGACATGGACCTGCTGATAGAGCTCGGCGTTGCTGAGCGCCCCGTTGCCCACGGCGGCCAGCGCCCGCAGCAGGCCCCGGTCGGCGTCGTCGAAGGGCTCATCCCGGCGCCGGCCCGACGCGACCAGCCACTGCTGCTCGCCGGCGACGGTCATCGGCGCGGCCAGCCGGTCGGGCCCTGGATCGTCGGGTCATGAGCGCCGCCTCCGGGCTGCGCAGCAGCCGCCGCACCGAGCCCAGGATGGTGTCGAGCACCGCCTGCTGCCGCAGTCCCCGGTTCGCCTCCAGGGTGACCTCGTACAGCCCCTCCATCCGGGCGCGGTCATACAGCGCCGCGAACCGGGCGCTGATCAGCCGGCGCTCCATGACCAGGCCGGGAACGGCCAGGGCCACCGCCCACAGGTGGGCCTGGATCGCCAGCGCCAGCACCACGCCGGCCAGCGCTCCCGCGCCGGCCAGCGTGACCTGGATCGGGAGGTCGCTGGTGAACTTCCGCCCAGGTCGTGCCCATCGACGACCATCACGCACCGCCATGAGCAGGGTGTTGACGACGAAGTACACGGCGACGCCGAGCACGATGGCGGCGACCTGGCCGCGCGGTGAGCGAAGCCGACGGCGCCGCGATCGCGCGGCTGACGGCGAGTCCCAGCCCCGCCGCGATCAGGACCTGCCCGACGTTGAAGGCCGACTTGACCAGCGGGCGCCGGCGGATGGCCTGCGCCAGGATCGGTGGCCAGGCGCCAGCGTGCCCAGCGTGACCAGCGGCGGCACCAGCAGGGCGAGGATCACGAAGAAGCCCTCGTCCATGTTGAAGGCCTCGGACTCGCCGCCCCGGTACACCACGACCGGCCACACCCAGCTGCCCAGGGCCAGGCGCGCCCATCGCCGCCGCGACGATCCACTGGCTCTCGTCGACGTGCCCGGGCGCGCGGCTGCCGCCAGCGCGGCCATGAACAGCGTCAGCGCGCCGCCCAGCGACCGACGCGGCGACGATCGCCCGGGTCGCGCGCGGGATCTTCATGGCTCGGCGGCCCGCCAGCGCACGGGTCAGTTCCATGCCGAGCTGTTCCAGGCCGAGCCGGTCCAGGCGGCGCCGTTCCAGGCGCCGCTGCTCCAGGCGTAGCCGTTCCAGGCTCCCGCTCCACGGCCCGCCGTTCCAGGCCTGCGCCGTTCCAGGCTGCGCCGGTCCAGCCGCCGCCGTTCCACGCCCGGCCGGTCCAGGCGCCAGCCGTTCCAGGCCTGCCGTTCCAGGCGCCAGCCGTTCCACGGCCTGCGCCGGAGGGCCGCCTGAGTCCAGGGACATCCCCGACCACAGGTTCGCGTTCCAGGTGTCGACGGGTCCCCGGCGGGCGACAGCGAGACCGTGAGCCCGGGCAGGGTCGGGAGCAGGCAGGCGGCCGACTGGCCGAGGTTCATCGGGCCCGAGGTGGCCGCCGCGTAGGCGTTCGAGCGCGCCGTGGCCGTCGACGAAGGGGTTGCCGACCGGGCCAGGGTCTGGTGTTGCCGAGCAGGCGGGCCTTGACCTGGTTCGGGGTGAGGCCCGGGTTGTCGGCCAGGACCAGCGCCGCCGCGCCCGCTGGTGATGGCGGCGCTGAACGAGGTGCCCGAGCCGACGAAGTTCGCCGGAGCCGATCAGGGCCGACGGGTTGCTGGTTGTAGATCGTCGAGCCCGGCGCGGCCAGGCTGACCACCGACCGGCCCGAGGTGACCAGGTCGGGCTTGACCCAGCCGTCGGCGACGGTGGGCCCGACGCTGCTGAAGTCGGTCATCTCGTCGCCGGCTGGCCGACGCCGTGGCCATGTCGTCCAGGGCGCCGACCGTGATCACCAGCGGGTCGTCGCCCGGGCGACAGGATGGTGCCGTTGAACGGCCCGGCGTTGCCGGCCGAGGCCACCACCGCGATGCCCGAGTTCCAGACCGCCTCGACCGCCTGGTCCAGCGGGTTGATGACGGTGGACTCGATCGGCTGGAAGCCCAGGGACATGTTGAGGACCTTGATGCCGTAGGTGCTCTGGTGGTCGACCGCCCACTGCAGGCCCAGGATCAGCGTGGCCAGGTCGGTCGTGCCGTTCGCGCCGGCCACCTTGATCGACACCAGGTTGGCGCCCGGGGCTTCGCCCGAGTACTGCCCGTTCGACGAGGCCCCGTTGCCGGCGATCAGGCCGGCCACGAAGGTGCCGTGGCCGTAGCTGTCCTGGAACGGGTTGTCCCCGCCGGTCAGGTCCACGCCGCCGATCAGCCGGCCCGAGAAGTCGGGCAGGTTGTCGATGCCGGTGTCCAGCACGGCCACGGTGACGCCCTGGCCGGTGTCGCCGGCGGCGGCCAGCTGGGTCGCTCCGGTCTGCTGCAGGAACGCGTCCGACGGCGTGTGCGGCCCGGTCGACTCGGTCGTCGACTGCACGCTCACCGAGACATCGGGCGTCACGGTGATGCCCGGCAGCGTGGCGAGCACCGGCTCCAGCGCGGTCGGGATCGTGGCCTCGACCCCGTCGATGAGGTGGAACGGCGTCAGCACGGTGCCGCAGCACGCTCAAGCACCGCTGAGACCGGACTCAACAGTCCGGACGAGGTGACGATGACCGTTTCGCTCGAGCTGGCGGACGCGGCCGGCGCCGCGACCACCGAGGTGCCGGCTAAGGCGCCGGCGACGACCGCGGCGGCGGCAGCAAGCCTGGCCTTCCTGCGCCAGACGCTACGTGCCGGGCGACCCTTTCCTCCGGTGGCTGGGCTAGTTACCCGCATCTGGCTGTCCCCTCCACTATGTACGTTTTGACGCCCCCACGGTACGCTCCGTAGCCGTCTCGTACCGGGAAATACTGCTAATGGCTGTCACGTCTTTGTGGGTTAAAACGCGCTATTGCTACGACATAGGCCTGAAGCTACCTGACTAAGCAATTGCGTGGAATTACAATAATCCGGCAAAGCGATTGATAGCGTCAGGGCCGCCTGCCCAGGTCAGGCGGCCGGGTCGCGTCACTAGTGGCGTCCGGGCGGGACTGTCCTGACACCTACGTCCCTCGGTAGGCCAGACTTGGGCTATGAACGCGAATCATTGCCATGAACGCGGACACTGAGCATGGTGGCGGCCGGAAGGTGACCTACCCGGCGGCGGCCCGCCTGCTCGCCGAGCGGGATCCCGTCATCGCCAGGCTGGTGGCCGAGACCGGGCTGCCGCGGCTGAGCCGGCCGCAGGAGTCGCACTTCGCAACTCTGGTCCGGGCCGTCGTGTACCAGCAGCTGGCGGGCCGGGCGGCCGCCGCCATTCATGGCCGGCTCATCGAGGCACTCGGCGGCGATGTACAGCCCGAAGCGCTCGTCGCCCTCTCCGACGAGACATTGCGCGCCGTCGGGCTGTCCCGCAACAAAGCCGCCTCGCTCCGCGACCTGGCCACCAAGGTGCTGGACGGAACGGTCATGCTGGTACCGCGCGGGCTCGCCCGGCAGAGCGACGAGGACATCATCGCCAGGTTGTCGGCGGTGCGCGGCATCGGCCGGTGGACGGCTGAGATGTTCTTGCTCTTCCAGCTGCGCAGGCTCGACGTCTGGCCGACCGGAGATCTTGGCGTGCGCCGCGGTTACGGACTCGCCTGGCAGGTGCCGACGCCGACCGCGCGCGAACTTGAGCCGCTCGGCGATCCGTACCGGCCATACCGGTCAGTCCTGGCCTGGTACTGCTGGCGGGCCGCCGAGCTTTACGCTAGCGCCGCCGACAGCGCGCTCACCCGGTAGCCGCGCCCGCCGGGAAGACGAGGGGCAGGCTATCCAGGCCGACCAGGCCTGTCGGCCAGGTGACTCGCGGCGTGACGCCGGGCGCGAGTTGGTACTCAGGAATACGACGGTGCCATTCCTGCAGGACCTCGCGCATCTCCATTCTGGCCAGATGGGAGCCGAGGCACCGGTGCGGACCGCCGCCGAACGCCAGGTGCCGCTCCTGCCGCCGGAAGTCGATCTGATCCGGGTCGGGATGCTCGGCCGGGTCCCTGTTGGCCACGGCGATCGCGACATTGACGGTGGCACCCGCGGCGATGGTGTGCTCGCCGAGCCGCACATCCCGGGTGGCCACCCGGGGCAGGAAGACGACCGGGCCGTCCATCCGCAGCAGTTCCTCGATCGCGGCCGGGATAGCGGCTGGATCGGCCGCGAGGTGCTGCCGCAGGCCGGGTTGCGCCGCCAGGGCGGCGAAGGCCGTGCTGAGCGCGGACGTCACGGTGTCCAGGCCGGCCAGCACGAACAGGAACGACAGGCCGAGCAGCTCCTCGTCGGTGAGCCGCTCGTCGCTGTCGTCAGCCAGGAGCTGGCCAAGCAGGTCCGCGGTGCCGGGGTCGCGGCGCCGCTGCGCGATATGCCCGACCAGATACTCGAACAGTTCCGCGCCTGCCTGCACCACTTCGGCCGACGGCCGGCCTGCGCCGGTCAGGACCGGGCTGGCCAGCAGCCGGTCCTTCCAGCCGATCAGCCGGTCCCGGTCGTCCATCGGCAGGCCGAACAAGGCGAGGAAGACGTCGGCGGGCAGCGGCACGGCCAGATCAGTCACCAGGTCGCAGCTGCCCGCTTCGATGAATCCGTCGATCAGCTCGGTGACCAGGGTCCGCACGCGCGGCTGCCAGTGAGCAGTGCTGCGCGGGCTGAAGAAAGGCTGCAGCACCTGGCGGTACCGCGCATGATCGGGCGGGTCGAACGCGATGGGCACCATCGGCAGCGGACTGCCGACGGCATCGAACGCCTGCTTGGAGGAGAACAGGGCCGGGTTCTTCAGCGCGTACTCGACGTACTCGCTGGAAATGAGGATGTAGCTGCCGCGCGGAGTGCGGGCGATGGGGCCCGCAGCGCGGATCAGCTCGTACGCGGTCGTCCTGCTGTCCTGCATCGGCAGTGAGTCGAACCGCAAGCTGCCGGAACCGGGCGAGCCCATGGTGTCTCCCGTCTTGACGACAGCCTAACCGCCGTTCATCATGCCGCGGAAAAGTTGGGATCGTCCGACCCGGCCTGCCACTATGACGTTGTGCGGCGGCTAACGCCCCACCAGCACGGCTGACCACGGTGACCGGGAGATACATGGGCGGGCCTGCGCGTCGGCCGCCTGCCGAGCCGGTGATCGTGGGTCGCGACGCTGAGCGCGTCGTGCTCGCCAGCTTCCTGGACGACGGCCTTCAGATCCGGACCGATCCGGTGGTGGCGGGTTCCGCCGGTCACCAGGCCGGGAACGTGGCCGCGATCCTGACCGGTCCGGCCGGTATCGGTAAAACTGCCCTCTGGGAATGGACAGTCGGCCTCGCCGCCAGCACGGGGTACCTGGTCCTGACGGCCCGCACCGGTGTCGCCGAGGCGCGGTTGCCCTGGGTAGCACTGACCGACCTGCTGCGGACGACCTCGTCGGCCGTGCTGGCCGGTCTGCCGCCGCCGCAGCGCAGCGCGCTGGACGCGGTGATGTTGCAGTCAGAATCTGCTGCGGTCGTCGACGAGCGGACGGTCGGGACCGCGCTGTGGTCGGTCCTTTCTGCTGGGGCTGCCACTGGGCCGGTGCTGATTGCCCTGGACGACCTGCCCAACCTGGATACCGCCAGTGCCGGTGCGCTGCGGTTCGCACTGCGGCGGATGGAGCCGGCGAACCGGGTGCGGCTGGTGGCCAGTGCGCGCGGGTACGGGTCGCGCTGGGCGCCGCTGGACGGCCTGCCCGGCCACCAGGTGCTGGCAGTTGACGTCGGCGCGATGACGGTAGGCGCGCTGTTCGAACTGCTCGCGGTCAGGGTAGGCCTGCGGCTGGCCCGGCCGGTGCTGCTGCGCGTGCACCAGACCTCGGGCGGCAATCCGCTGTACGCGCTCGAACTGGCGCGCGCCCTGGACCGGCTGGAGATAGTGCCGCGCGCCGGGGTTCCGCTGGCGGTGCCGTCGAGCCTGGAAGAGCTGGTGGCCGAGCGAGTCCGCAGCTCGCGACCGGACGAGCTCGAAATCGCGGCCGGCACGGCGGCGTCGTGCCCGCTTCACTGACGCCGGGCTCCCGGCTGAGCGCCGTAGACCGGGCGGTCGAAGCCGGACTGGTGATCGCCGATGAGGCGCTCGTTCTCGGCGGCCGCCGCGCATCAGGGCGGCCCATCCGCTGGTGGGTGCCGCCGCCTACGCGGCATTGCCGGCCGCCGGCCGGCGCGCGCTGCACCGGCGTCTGGCGGCCAGCTCCGAGGACCCGCTCGAACGGGCCAGGCACGCGGCACTGGCGGCGACCGAGGCTGATCCCGGCATCGCCCGCGCGCTGGACACGGGCGTGGCGGCCGCCCTGGCGGCCGGCGCTCCGGACATCGCGGCGGAACTGTCGCGGCTCGCACTGCAGCACACCGATACCGACGGCGATCGCGCGACCAGACTGGATCGCCTGGCCGATGCGCTGGTCCGGGCCGGCGACAGCCCGGGGGCGGTGCAAGCACAGCAGCAGGCGATCGCGCTGACGCCGGAGGTGTCGCAGCGGGCCCGCCGGCGCATCCGTCTCGCCGAGATGGCCACGGAAGTCATCGGCTGGGGTGCGGCCGCCGACGAACTTCAGGCCGCGGCGGCTGAAGCGGCGGCGGACCCGGTCGTGCGATCCGAGGCGCTGCTCACGCTGGCGGCGGTGACCGATGACATCGAACGTGCTGACGCCGCCGCCACCGAGGCGGTGGTGCTGCTGGAACAGACCGGCCAGCCCGATCCGGCGGTTATGTCCGGCGCACTGTCGCAGGCCGCCGGCGCCCGGTTCCGGGCGGGTCGCGGGCTGGACCACCAGATGTTCGCGCGCGCCATCGAACTCGAGCGCAGCCAGCCGAGCCGCCGGCTGTCCGATCGTGCCGATGCCAGCTACGCCGCGTTGCTGAAGTACGCCGACGATCTGAATGGGGCCGAGGCCCGGTTGCTCGGTCTGCTCGCCGAGGCCCGCGAGTCGGCGGATCTGTCCTCGATCGCCTACCTGCTCGCGCATCTGCCGGCGATCGCGCTCTGGCAGGGCCAGATCGGCCGGGCCCGGCAGCTCGCGCAGGAACACCTCGATGTCGCGGAGCAGGGCAGCCTGGCCGCCCAGGCCGGGCAGGCCCGCCACAACCTTGCTGTCGTGCTGGCCTACGAAGGCCGGCTGGAAGAGGCAACCGCCGCGCTGATCAGCCTCCGGGACGCACCGATGGTGACCAACTGGGACCGGCAGCGAGAGCACGGCGCGCTCGGTTTCACCGCACTATCCGGCGGTGATCCGGTCACCGCCGCCGGGCACCTCGATCGCTGGCACGCCGTGCTGACCGGCATGCACCTGAACGAGCCCGGTTACAGCCGCTGGCACCTCGACTACCTGACGTCCCTGGTGGCGACCGGCAGGCTGGCCGACGCGGTGGCCTTCCTCGATCATCTCGATGGCCTGGTCGCCAGCTCCGGCCGGCGTTCGGCCGCGGCGGTAGCGCTGACCGGACGCGCGATGGTGCACGCGGCCAGCGCTCGCGCGGACGAAGCGCTGGCAGCTATCAAGCAGGCGCTCGCCTGGTACGACACCTCGCCGCTGCGGTTCGACCGGGCCAGGACGCTGCTGATCGCGGGTCAGATTCACCGCCGGGTCAAGGCCAAGCGGATGGCACACGATGTGCTGACCGAAGCGTGCCGCGAGTTCACCGCCTTCGGAGCCGCAGCCTGGGCGCGGCAGGCGACGGCAGAGCTCGCCAGAGTGAACTTGCGGCCAGCCGGGCCCGCGACACTGACCGAGACTGAACGGCGCGTCGCCGAACTGGCCGCGGCCGGCCGGACCAACCGCGAGGTGGCCCAGCAGCTCTTCCTGGCTGTCAAGACGGTGGAGGCGAACCTCGCCAGGGTCTACCGCAAACTCGGCATCGCCTCGCGTGCCGAGCTCGGCGCGCGGATGGGCAGGCCCGAGCCCTGAGGTCCGCCGCTACCGGCCGGCCTCAGGCTCGTCGAGGAAGACGGCCGCCACGACGCGATCGCAGCGCAGTCCGGCTAGCTCGCCGCTGGCGACGACCTGTCCCGCGCTGACTGCATCGAAGCGGAACAGTGCCACTTCGTCGCCGGGCATCAGGATGCTGCCGAGGTAGCGGACGCCCGCATTGTCGGCGGCACGCAGTGCCACCGCCGCTAGCCGCAGGTCCGCCTCGGTCACGCCTGGCCAGTACCGCTCCACGATGAACCCGCTCATGGGCCGACCGTAGGGCTGGGCGGCACCCTGCCGCCAGATGCGGCCTCCAGGCCGAGGGTTATCCCCGATTCCTCCGGCCGACGCTGATCCTAACGTCAGCAGCACAGCCTGAATCTGTCGCCGAGCGCTGCGAAGGCGGCCCCGTTGAGGAGAGAAAATGCGACTCACCACCGTCTGCGCCAGTACCGGCCTGATCCTTCTCGCGGCTGCGGCCACCGCGTGTTCGGGCGCGTCAAGCCCGGGCGCGGCAGCGCCCGCGGCCAAGACCGCCACCGCGGCCGCGGGATCGCAGGGCACCGGCGGCTCGGCCGGGTCCGCGGCATCGGTCAGCAAACTTGATGTGTGCAGCGCACTGCCGGCCGCGACCATGTCGCAGATCACCGGAACGACCTTCACCACGACCAAGCCGAGCAATGTGGAAGGCGTCATCTTCGACTGCGAATATCAGGGTCACCTGACCGAGATGGACGTGTCGGTCGCCACGCAGAACGGACCCGGCGACATGAGCGCGGATATCACAGCGCTCAAGGCAGTCGGTCACGGCCCGAATAAAGTGGCCGGCGTGGGCGACGAGGCCTTCGCCGAGCCAGATCCGAAGGGCAATGCCGGATCAGCCGGCGCCGCCTCCTTCGCGAGCTTCGGTGCCGTCTTCGGAGAGACCTACATCAAGATCAGCGGCCTCGTCTACGTGACACCCGCACAGGGCACCCAGATCGTCGAGGAGTTGCACAGCAAGCTCTGACGAGGTGTTTCGCCAGGACGGCCGAGACCGTGCCGACCACGTTCCGAAAAAGGATCACCTGACCGGAGGGGACGCCTACGTGACCTGGTACTGGTCATGGCGGGCGAACAGCTCAGTCCACTCGTCGCCGGTCAGCTGGCGGCCGGTCGCGGCGATCTGCGCGGTCTCGCGGAAGTAAGCTTCGCGCGGCGCGCCCGGCGCGAACAGGATGAGCATCGATGCCGGTTCGTCGCCGTCGTTGCGGAACGCGTGGATCCCGCCTTCCGGCACGTAGAGAAAGTCGCCGGGCGTCGCATTCACCCAGGCCTTGCCGTCGAACAGGGCCACCGTGCCGGTCATGATGTAAAACGACTCGGAGAACGTCCGGTGGAAGTGCGCGCTAGGCCCGCCCGCGTGCGCCTGCATGTGCCACTCGAACAGGCCGAACTGTCCGTTGGTCGCCGTGCCTGGCGCGACGAACCGGGTCGTGGCGCCAGACCGCCTGCTGATCTCCTCGACCTCGCTGGCCTGCACAAGGCGGCCGCTGATCTCGCCGGTGTCGCGGGTGTAGGTCAAGCCTGCTCCTGCTCTGGCAACTGGCGGCGGCACTCAGTGCCGCGCTGACTGTCGTGGCCCGCGGGCCGGGTCGCCATTGTAACGACCGGCAACGATCGCGCCCCGGGTCTGCTGGTCCCGGTACTGGGGATAACCCCCCGGCCAGGACGGCCGGTAGCCGGATTCCGCCTGGCCAGCACCGTCTCTAGCGTGAATTCCGGGCACGCACCAGCGTGCGGAACGGAGATCCGATGATTGCGGCCAGAGGCCTGACGAAGCGCTTCGGCTCGACAGTGGCAGTGGACTCGCTCAGCTTTGAAGTCAAGCCGGGCGTGGTGACCGGATTCCTGGGCCCGAACGGCTCCGGCAAGTCCACCACCATGCGGATGATCGTGGGCCTGGACGCGCCTGATCGCGGCCGGGCAACTATCAACGGCCGCCGCTACCGGCAGCTGCGCTGGCCGCTGCGCGAGGTCGGAGCGATGCTCGACGCCCGCGGCTTCCAGCGCGGCCGCAGTGCTCGCAGCCACCTGGCCGCGCTCGCGGCCAGCAACAGCATTGGCCGGTCCAGGGTGGACGAGGTCCTGGGCCTCGTCGGCTTGCAGGACGCGGCCCGGCGCCGCGCCGGGACTTTCTCCCTTGGTATGGCCCAGCGACTCGGCATCGCTGCCGCACTGCTCGGCGATCCCGGCGTGCTGGTGCTCGACGAGCCGGTCAACGGCCTGGATCCGGAGGGCATCCGCTGGATCCGCATGCTGCTCATCTCGCTGGCTGCGGAGGGCCGCACGGTGCTGGTATCCAGCCACCTGATCTCTGAGCTGGAGCTGATGGCGGACGAGCTCGTGGTGATCGGCCGCGGCCGGCTGCTGGCCAGCACCTCGGTCCGCGCGCTAGCGGCCAGCGCCGGGTCGCTGGAGGAGGCGTTCTTCGGCCTGACCAAGGACGCCGTCCAGTACCGCGCCGCGGAATCGGGGCGGTCATGAGCGAGGCCAAGGAGCTGACTGCCGGGCAGTACGGCCTGCGCGGGGTCATTGAGATGGAATGGATCAGGTTGCGCAGCCTGCGATCTACCTGGTGGATCACGGCGGTCGTGGTCATGTCGATGATCGGTGTGGCAATCCTGGTGCTGCGCCATTACTCCGCGGACTGGCCGCGCCTGTCCGCCGGGGACCGGGCGTCCTTTGACCCGACTAACAGAGCCAGCTACCCCGGCTTGCTGGTTTCCCAGCTCGCCGTGGCCGTCCTCGGCCTGCTGGCCGTCACCGGCGAGTACTCCTCCGGGATGATCCAGTCGACGCTGGTTGCGGTGCCCCGCCGCGGCCTGGTGCTGGCCGCGAAGGCGACCATCGTCGGGCTGTTCGCTCTGGTCATCGGCGAGGTCACGGCCTTCGCGGCTTTCCTGGCCGGCCAGTCCGCGCTGCACAGCCCGGCACCGCACGCCGCCCTCGGCCAGCCGGGCGTGCTGCGCGCCGTCCTGATGGCCGGCGCCTATCTGCCGCTAGTGGCCCTGATCAGCCTGGGCATCGGCACTATCGTGCGGCACGCGGCCGCGGCCATCGCTCTTGTTGTCGGCTTTATCTTCCTGCTGCCGCTCGTGCTGGCAGTGCTGGCCGGCGGCGCCCAGCACTCCGTGCAGCGTTTCCTGCCGGAGGTAATCGCGGCAGATTCGATCACGGCGGTCAAAGCTGAGCCGTTCTCGCTGTCGCCGTGGGCGGGCCTGGCCATGCTCAGCCTGTACGCGGTGGCCGCCCTCGGCGTGGCCGGCGTCATGCTGGCCCGGCGAGACGCCTGACCAGGGGGCGGGCGGCCGTATAATGGGACTAATGCTGCTAATACGCCCACCTGGGCCGACCGGCTCCTGGACCGGTCCAGCCGGAGCCGAGCTCCTGGCGGTGGCAACGGCGACCGGTGACGCGGCCATTCTCGGCGACCTGCTGCGCCCTTGGCCTCGGGCTTAGGCTGAGGCAATGACCTGGTCGTATCCCTCCGCGCTCCGGGACAGGTGGCGTCCGGGGCCCAGGTCGCTCCTCCGCCTGGGCCGTCGCACGGTTGTCGACTCGCTCTACCTGCTCACCGCGCCAGTGATCGCTGCGGCAGGCCTGCTGCTGGTGTTCGGCGGTCTGTGCGTCGCAACAGCCGGCTTGCTGGTGCCGGGCGGGTCGCCTGTCACGCCCGGCGTCCTGGCGCCGGCGCGGTGGTTTGCCGACGTGGAACGATGGCGGATCGCCCAAGTGCGCGCCGGTGCCGCCGGGCCGCAGGTCGCGGGTCAGCGGCCGAGACCGCAGGAGACGACCGCGTCCGACCCGGGGCTGTGGCTCGACGTGGCGCACGCGGTGGTGGTGCTTCCCGTCGCCCTGATCACGTCCGTGGTGACGGCGCTGTGGTGGTTCGTCGGCCTCGGCGCGGCGACGGCCTCGCTGCGCTACCAGGACACGTCCTCGCGGTCGCTGCACCTGCGGCCCATGACCATGTACGCGGGCAGCACCCAGTCTCACATCGCCGTGAGCCTGGGACTGACCTCGCCCGCCGGGCGGGTCGTTTTCGGGACCGTGGTCGGCCTGCTGCTCCTGTTCACCCTGCCGCTGGTGACCCGGGTGTGCGTTGCCGCCCAGACCGCGCTGGGGCAGGCGCTGCTATCTGACGCGTCCGCGTTGCACCGCAGGATCAGCGGGCTGGAACGGGAGCGCGACACCGCCCGCGCGCAGACTGTCGCCGCAGTAACGGCCGAGGCGACCGCGTTGCGCCGGCTCGAACGCGACATCCACGACGGACCCCAGCAGCGGCTGGTCCGCCTGGCGATGGAGCTAGGCCGGGCCCAGCACCACTTCGACAGCAGGCCGGAGGTCGTCCGGGAGGCGCTCGCCGACGCGATCGTCCAGACCCAGGAGGCGCTAGACGAGCTACGCGCCCTGTCGCGTGGCATCGCCCCGCCGATCCTCGTCGACCGCGGCTTGCGCGAGGCGCTCGCCGCCCTGGCCGCGCGCTCCACCATCCCGGTTGAGCTCGACGCAGGAACCCTGTCGCGGCTGGACCCGGCCGCCGAGACGGCCGCGTACTTCGTGATCGCGGAGGCGCTGACCAACGTGGCCAAGCACTCCCGCGCCCAGCGGTGCGCGATTGGACTGCGCCACGGTGCGGGAACCTTGCAGGCCTGGGTCACTGACGACGGAGTGGGCGGCGCCGCCCTGGACAAAGGACACGGACTGGCCGGGCTGGACGACCGGCTGCACGCGGTCGGCGGGCGGCTGCGGGTCACCAGTCCCCGCGGCGGACCGACAACGATCACCGCGGAACTGCCGTGCTGCTGACTCCGGACGGAGCCGCGGACGGAGCCGCGGCCGGAGCCGCGGCCGGACCACGGCCCGACCGGGCAGCCCGCAGCCCGCTGCGGATTGTCGTGGCCGACGACTCGGTACTACTGCGCGAGGGCCTGGTCCGCCTGCTCACCGAGGACGGTCACCAGGTCGTGGCCGCGGTCGGCGATGGGCCCGCACTGGTCGAGGCCGTACTCAGATGCCGCCCGGATGTGTCGGTCGTCGACGTGCGGATGCCACCCACTCACACCGACGAGGGCCTGCGCGCGGCGATCACAGTCCGCTCGCACTTGCCCGGTGCCCCCCTGCTGGCGCTCAGCCAGTATGTCGAAGCGTCGTATGCCGCCGACCTCCTCGCGGACGGCTCCGGAGCCGTCGGCTACCTGCTGAAGGACCGGGTCGCCAGGGTCGAGGAGTTCCTGGACGCGCTGCACCGGGTCGCCCGCGGCGCGACGGTGCTCGACCCCGAGGTCATTGCCCAGTTGCTGGCCGGACAGCGCCGGGACAACACTCTGGCGACGCTGACCGTGCGTGAACGCCAGCTTCTGGCACTGATGGCCGAGGGCCATTCCAACACAGCCATTGCACAACGACTGGTGGTCTCGGCCGGCGCGGTGGAAAAACACATCAGCAACGTGTTCGCCAAGCTCGGCCTGCCGCCAGATGACGCCCAGAACCGCCGGGTGCTCGCCGTCCTCGCCTACCTCAGGACTGCATAAGAGCGCGGGCGCGTGCTCAGCTCCCGCCGCGCGCAGCGAGCCTTTCGATAGTGCGGAGTTCCCGGTCGATTTTCTCGAGGGCAGGCCGGCGGTCTGATGACCCGGTCCGGCCGGGCGCTCCGGCCTGCACGCGCCGGTGTTCAAGATGCGCCAGCAGGGTGTCATCGCCCAGGCGGCGAGCGGCGAAGGCAACAACGACGGTGGCGGATTGCATAACGCACCAGCCTGGCCGGAGCCTGGCGTCCATCGTCTCTTCGCGGCCAGCGGTGTCCTGCACCAGCAGGCGTAGCAGCTCGCCGCGGTGCTCGAGCACATGCACGTGAGCGACGCCGGGCTCGTAGTGCGGAGTCGCGTGTTCCAGGTCCGCGATGACCTCCCACACAGCGTCGAAAGGCGCGGCGACGCGGCGCTGCCCAACAGCGGCGCCGGGCAAGGCCGCCGCGAGAATGGCCAGGCGGTCGACCGGGTCGAGGCCTGGGACCGCCGCCGGATCGTTCACGAGTCCCACCCCTGCCGGAATGCGGCCCTGGCCCGGTGCAACCGGGACTTCACGGTTCCGGCCGGGATCCCCAATGTGGTGGCGATCTCCCGTTCGCTGAGACCTTCCTGGGTGCGCAGGACCAGCACGACGCGCTGGGTGACCGGCAGACGGGCCAGGGCATCATCGATGTCCACGAGCCCTTCGATCGAGGAGGTGTAGCGGTCCAGCAGGGTTCCGTCCGTAGCGACCTCCAGGTCATGCTGGCGGCCCACGCGGATCGCCGTCCGGACGGTGACCGACCGTACCCAGGTCATGATCGCCTCTGGGGCACGCAGCGAAGGCAGGCCCCGGAAGACTGCCAGCAGGGCCTCCTGGGTCGCATCCTCGGCCGTGGCCGGCGCGATCCGTGCGCACAAGCGGCGGACATACGGAGCCAGCTCGTCCAGAAGCCGGTCCAACGCGAGCGCGTCTCCCTGCTGCGCAGCCGAGACGTCCTTCGGGTCCACGCCAGGAAGGTTAGCCGGAACCCTTCAGAGGTTCCCTGCCACTTTCCAGCCAGCAGGAGACGACGGAGAGGGGCCTGTCTTGTGAGACCGGACGTGACAATTGTCGGCGCGGGACTCACCGGGCTGACCGCCGCCATCGAGGCAGCCGAGAGTGGCTGGCGGGTGACCGTTGCCGAGGCACATTCCCGGCCAGGCGGGCGGGCGCGCTCGCTCGCGCCACCCTTCCGGGCCAACGCCGGCCCGCACGCCATCTACGTGGACGGGCCGTGGTGGTCGTGGCTGGAGCGGCGCGGCCTCACCCCGCCCATCGTGGCAGCGCCGCGTTATGCCAGCCTCGTGCGGGCCGGAGGCAGGCTAGGCCCGTGGCCAGCCGAACTCAGCCGGGCCATCGCCGCGCTGCCCGCCGAGGCCCCGGCGGAGGAATCGTTCCGCGGCTGGCTGCTCCGGCACGTCGATGCCACGATGGCAGAGGCAATCATCGGAGTCGTGTTCATCTTCACCTTCGACCACGACCCCGGCCGGCTGTCGGCCGCGTTCGCTCACCAGCGCCTTCGCCGGGCGATGGCCGGCGGCGCCCGGTATGTGGCCGGCGGGTGGTCCACCCTGGTCGGCCTTCTTGCCGAGCGAGCTGCTGGCCTCGGTGCGCAGATACGCACCCGGACGCGGGTACCGGCGCTGCCCGCGGGCCCGACGATCCTGGCCATGAGTCTCGCCACAGCGCGGCAGCTCACCGGCGACAGATCGCTGACCTGGCCCAGCGCCCGCACGGCGACATTCGACCTGGGCTTGCGGGCGGACACCGGCCCAGGCTGGTTCCGGGTGATAGATCTCGATGACCGGATCTACGCCGCCCGCTACAGCCTCTGCGATCCGACCTTGGCCCCGCGCGGGCGTGAACTCGTGCAGATCGCTGCCGCGTGCGGCCCCGGCGAGCGAAAAACCGACGCCGAACGCCGAGTTCAGCGCCTTCTGGATCAGTCCTGGCCCGGCTGGCGCGGTGCGGTGCAGTGGTACCGAAGCTCCCTGCGTACGAACTGCACGGGAGCCGTAGATCCGCCCGGAACGACATGGCACGACCGCCCAGCCGTCAGCCGCGGCAACTCCCTCACCGTCGCCACAGATCAATCCGCCGCGCCGGGGCTGCTGGCTGAGGTCGGATTCGCCGCTGCGCGACTCGCCGTCCGGCAACTCGGCGACACCGCAACCCCGCCCGGCTAGGACTCACGGCCCGGCTGGATCTCCGGCGACGTTACTCGCAGGTGAGTCGACTCCGGTGGTGACCCAGGGCCGGGCGACGCGGGCGATGTCAGCGCCGGAGGCGCCAGTGAACGCGTCAAGTGTCAGGAAGTGGCGGGCGATGGTGAGCCCGAGGATGCTGCTGACGATCAGCGCTGCGCGCAGGTCGGCATCGTCGCCGCCCATGGCGCGACTAAGGTTGGCGACCCGCTCGTTCAGGAACGCGCTCATCGACGCCGTGGCCTCGGGCGCGGTGAGCATGGACCGGACGAGCGCCTTGGTCTCGGGGGGCAGGGCCCCGAGCCGGACATCCAGGACGTCGTGCAGGTGGGCCGCAATCTCGTCCGGAGCGGCGTCCCCCAGCTGGATGGCGACGGCGAAGAGCGCCGCCTTGGATCCGTAGTGCTGCATGACCAGGGACGGGTCGACGTTCGCGCGCTGGGCGATGCGGCGGATGGTGGCAGCTTCCAGGCCGCGCTCCCCGAACTCGGCCCGCGCCGCGTCCAGGATGCGCTGGGCGGTTGCCGCGCGCTTCGCGGCTCTGGTCCTCGGCTCGCTCACATCATTCACTCTACCGTTGTTGAGTGAACCGTGTACAGTTGACTCAACAAACGATGAGTGAGTTAGGCGGCGAGACAGCCCGCCCCGAGCCAGGAGGTACCAGGGTCAGACCTCCGCTGGTAGCGCGGTCCGCTCTGATCTGTGGAGGGCAGCAATATGACAATCATCGCGATCGAAGAGCACTGGAACAGCGTCAGTATCCGCGAGGCGCTCGACCGGCTGCAGGGCGAGGCGCGAGACGACAGTGTCGCCTTCAACACCATGGGCGACAACCAGGCCCGGCTCGAGGATATTGGCCCTGGTCGCATCGAGGCGATGGACGCCGCCGGCATAGACCTCTCGATCTTGTCGGTCGTGACGCCCGCCACCCAGGCGCTCCCCGCGAGCGAAGCCATCGCGCTAGCCCGGGCAGCGAACGACGAGGCCACCGACGCCGTCCGGGCGCATCCGGCCCGCCTGCGCGCCCTCGCGACGCTGCCGACCAGCGATCCGCAGGCCGCAGCGGCGGAGCTCGAACGGTGCGCCACACAGCTAGGTCACGTCGGCGCGATGGTTCACGGACGAGCGGGTACCCGCCCGCTGGATGATTCCGCCTACGATGACCTGTTCGCTACCGCGGCGCGGTTGCACCAGCCGATCTTCATCCACCCGCAGATCCCGTCGAACGAGCTGCGCGACGCCGCGTACCGCGGCCTGGATCCGCTGATCGACCTCGGTCTGGCGACCTTCGGCTGGGGCTGGCACATGGACGCCGGTCTGTCCGCGCTGCGGCTGATCCTGCGTGGCACGTTCGACCGCTACCCCGATCTTCAGCTCGTCCTCGGCCACTGGGGCGAGATGCTGCTGTTCTGGATGGACCGGGCCGACAGCCTCTCCGGGATCGCGAAACACCTCGAACGGCGGGTGTCGGACTACATCACGACCAACATCCACGTCACCAGCAGCGGCATGCTGCAGGAGCGCCTGCTTCGCCACGCCCTCGACTTCACCGGCACTGGCCGGGTGCTGTTCTCTACCGACTACCCGTTCCACCGGCCCGACGCGGCGGCGGTCGAGCACTTCTTCACCGCGATCCCGGACTCGTCAGACCGCTCTAAGATCGCTTCCGGCAACGCGACGGCCTTGTTCCGGCTGGCCTGATGAGCCTGCGGTGTTGACATGTCGAACATCGCTCCGCTTCTGGACCGCAACCGGGCCTTCGCCGGCGATCCCGGCGCACGCCAGGGGATGCCTCGGCTCCCGTTCATCCCGAACCTGAACCTGTATATCGTCACCTGCATCGACTGCCGCGTCGACCCGGCGCAGATCCTCGGGGTCAAGCTCGGCGAAGCCCTCGTCCAGCGCAACATCGGCGGCCGTATCACCGCGGCCATCATTGCTGATATCGCCTACGTCGGATATCTGGTCGACGCCAAGGCACCAGAAGGCCCTTACTTCGAGGTTGCGATCGTCCACCACACGGACTGCGGCTCGACCCTGCTCGCTGACGACGAACTGCGCCACGGGTTCGCCGAGCGCATCGGCACCGATGAGCGGACCCTGGCTGATACGCCCGTTCTTGACCCGGCCCGCACTGTGCGGACCGACGTCGAGCGGGTGCTGTGGGCGGAGGAGATCCCGCCGAATGTCCGAGTCTCCGGGCATGTCTACGACGTCAACACCGGCATAGTCCGCACTGTCGTCGATGCACAAGGCAGGAAATAAGCCGTAAGGCCCCGCTTGAGTCAGATGTACTGGAGCGTCGCCTTGATCGGGGCGGAAGTGACCCTGGTCACACCGTATGTTGCGGCTGTGACGCCCGTTGACAGCCCGGCATAGCCGCATCTACCGTGTGAAGGCGGTTTGCCGACCTGCACGAGAGCTACCTGGCTGGAACCGCACCGAGCTGGGCGAGGCTTCGATAACCGGGCTGGCACATTTTTCTCGGTCCGGCTAGTTTGCGGCCTGGATTTCGGTTGGGCAGATGATCCAGTTCCGTTCCCGAAGCTCAGACGCCACTGCTCGGAAGCAGGTTGAGGAATGCCACGAGAGCCGGTGCAAACCGCCGACCTTGGCCGGATCGCGGCTATCAGCGACGTGCGGGTGAATGCCGACGGCAGTCTCGTTGCCGCGGTGGTGCGCACGAGCGACCTGGCGGATAACCATCGCGATGCGGCAGTCATGGTCGCGGCGGCCGACGGGAAGTCGGCTGCTCGCGTTCTGCCCGCGGCCAGCCGGGTTGAGATCCTGCCCCGCTGGTCGCCCGACGGGCGGGGCCTGGCCACGGCGGCCGAGGAGGACGGCGGCAGCTGGCAACTCCGCATCCACGATCTGACGGCCGGCTCGAGCGTCGTGCTCGTCGGCTCGTGGCCCGACCCGGTCGAGGAGCTGTCCTGGTCACCGGACGGACGCTGGCTGCTGTTCGTGTGCCGGGTACCGGTCGACCGGGCTGCGCAGGAGCTGCCCGACAGCCGTCGCCCGCCGCTGCGGCTGACCAGGCTCCGGTACTACGAGGACGGCATCGGCTGGACCGTGAACCGGCCCCGCCAGGCCTACCTGGCCGACGCGGCGTCGGGTGCGGTGACCAGGCTCAGCTCCGGTGGCCACGATGATGCCGAGTTCGGCTGGCACCCGGGCAGCCGGTCCGTTGTGTTCGTGTCGCAGCGTCAGCCTGACGCCGAGCTGACGCTGATGAATGACATCTACCGGCTGGACCTGGCGGATCCCGGCGGCACGAATGCCGCCGTGCGGCTCACCTCGACTGGCCACCTCTACGGCCAGCCCAGGTTTTCTCCCGATGGCACCAGGATTGCCGTGGCCGCCACGGACTTCCCGTCTTTCCCGTCGACCTGCGGCCTGGCCGTGCTGCCGGCGGATGGCGGCGAGGTCACCATGCTCTCGGAGCAGCTCGACCGCGACTGCACCTGCGCCCCGCCGGTGATGGACGGCCCCGTCTGGACGGACGATCACACGCTGATCGTGCTGATCGAGACCGCCGGGGCCGTTCACGGATATGAGTTCGGGGCCGACGTGCCAGGTCAGTTCCGGCGCGTCCTGGCCGGCGAGCGCCAGGTCACCGCGCTTGATGCCCGGGCCGGGACTCTCGCGTTCGCGGCGTCGTCGCCGAGTGAGCCGCCTGCCCTGCTCAGCCGGCCTGGCAGTGCAGCGGAACGGCCGCTTTACGCGCCGAACGCGGACCTGCAGGGCGACCGCGATGTGCGTCCGGCTGTGCGCGGGCGGGCAGCGGCCGCTGACGGCACGGAGGTCGACTACTGGCTCACGCTCCCGGACGCCGGCCGCTGGCAGGCGCCATTCCCGCTGCTGGTCTGCATGCAGGGCGGCCTGACTCAGTACGGCTACCAGTGGTCACACGAGTTCCAGTCGCTGACCGCGGCCGGCTTTGCCGTCCTCTGCCTGAACCCGCGCGGCTCGGCCGGCTACGGCACCGCGTGGATGAAGGCCGTGGTCGGGGCCAAGGCGGCCGTGCCCGGCACTGGCTGGGGGACTGACGACACCGGCGATGTGGTAGCTGTCCTCGACACGACGCTGCGGGAGCATGCCGAGCTGGACCCGGCCCGGGTGGGCGTACTGGGCGGCTCGTACGGAGCGCTGGTCGTGACCTGGCTGCTGGCCACCACCGACAAGTTCCGGGCCGGGTGGGCGGAGCGGGGACCTTACAACCTCTACACGCTGGCCGGTACCAACGACGAGTCGCCGTGGTCCTTCACCCTCTTCCTGGGACGCACGCAGGTCGAGGATCCGGCCGCCTACTGGACCTCATCCCCGCTGCGGGTCGCGGGCGGCATCACCGACCCGCTGATGATCGTTCACTCGGAGGAAGACCGCCGCTGTCCTATCCAGCAGGCCGAGGAGCTGTTCATGGCGCTGAAGCTGCTCGGCCGGCCGGTGGAGTTCCTGCGGTTTCCCGGTGAGGGCCATGACTTGTCCAGGACCGGCAGCCCGGTGCACCAGCTGCAGCGGCTGGATCTGGATGATCGAGTGGTTTGAGCGCTGGCTGGCGCCGGCCGCCACTGTCCCGACGGAGCAGACAGCGAAATGAGCGGAGCAGACACCACATGAGCATCGCCGGGCGGAAGACCTCGTCGCAGCCGGAGCCGGTCCTGCTGGAAGGCTGCACGATCGTCGACTGCACCGAGCCGGGCAAGGCCGTCACCGACGGCGCGCTGCTGATGGAGGACGGGCGTATCCGGGCGGTCGGGCGCCGGTCCGATGTGATCAGCAACAGCAACCTCGATGCGGCCAGGCGCGTGGACGCATCGGGCAGCTACGTCCTGCCCGGCCTCTGGGACGCCCACGCGCATCTGGGCGGAGTGGTGCCGCCCTACGAGGCCGAGTACGCCCATGAGAGCACCGCCCACCACATGATCCGCTGCATCCGCAAGGCCCAGGACAACCTGCGCAGCGGGGTGACGTCGCTGCGGTCGCTGGGCGAGCAGAACGACGGTGACATCGTCCTGCGCAATGCCGTCGACGCAGGCGAGATCGAGGGCCCGCGCATCTTCGCCGCCGGCGACATGATGTGGAGCCGCATGGCCACCGGGAAGAAGGAGTTCCGGCAGGGCGTGCGGCGCCTGATCGGCAAGGACGTCGACCTGGTCAAGCTCCTGTCCTCGGGCGGCATCCCCTGGCGGTCCGACACGATCGGCCGCACACTGCACTCCTACGAGGAGCTCAGCGCGGCCGTCGTGGAGGCGCACGGCTGGAACAAGCCGGTCGCCGTCCACGCGATGGGCGATGACACGGTCATCGCCGCCGCCAGGGCCGGCGCGGACTCGGTCGAGCACGGATTCGTCGTCACCGAGAAGGGCGTCCAGGCCATGGCCGAGGCCGGGACGATGTTCTGCCCGAACCTCGCGGTCACCGTCGCCTGGGATCCGGCCGAGCTGGCCGCGCGGGGGTACCCGGACTGGTTTGTCGGCAACGCCCGCGAGGCAGCCGAGCATCATCACGAAATGGCCGCTGAGGCCATCCGGCTCGGCGTGACCATGCTGGCGGGCGTGGACAACCTGCCGGAAGGCAAGGCCCCGGTCGGGATGGAGATGCACGACGGCGCGATGGCCCTGCTCACCGAGCTGAAGCTGATGTCCGGCCTCGGGCTGGGCAACGGCGGAGCGTTGCTGACCGCGACCCGTCACGCAGCGCAGAGTGCCTACGCCAGCGACTCCCTCGGCACCCTGGAGCCTGGCAAAATGGCCGACGTGATCGTGCTGAAGAGCAATCCGCTCGATGACCTGGACGCCCTGGCCGACCTGAAAGCGTCTGGAAGGGCGGCCGCGAGATCCGGCTGGTGCCAGGGCTCGAGCCGGGCTGGCAGGGCGGCGGTTTCGTCTGATCAGCCGCCTGGCGCTGACCGCTCCCAGGGAATCTGCTCGCCTGCCTCGACCGCGATCGCAAGCCTGTTCTCAGGCGGCGGCAGCGGGCAGGTCGAGAAGCTCGTGTAGGCGCAGGCCAGGTTCACGGCGCGGTTGAAATCCAGCGTCACCACGCCGCCGGGACCGGGCGCGGCGACCTGGAGCACCCGGCTGGCCGGGTAGGTCGTCACCCCGGCGGTCCGGTCTGTGAAGACCAGGTCCAGGCGACCGGGCACGGACCCGTTGAAGGCCGTGAGCGAGAGGGCCGCGCCGGCCAGGCTGAACTCGATCCGGCCCGGCGACTCATAGACGTGCTGCAGTCCCTCGATCACCGCGCCGACGGCAACCGGCCGCGGGCGGTCGAACGGCACGTACCGGCCGCTGGTGACCCACCGCTGGTCGGGCCGGAACGTGGGGCAGCCGCGGAAGTTAGCGCGCAGCGGGTTGTCCGGGTGCCGCGGCCGGAGGAAGTCGGAGCCGCCCTGCCGCGCTATCTCCAGAACGGCGTCGCCAGCCAGGACGCGAATGGCCTCGCGTTCCGCCAGCGGCCCGAAACGATGCCGCCCGCGGATCACCTGCCCGCCGACGGTGATCTCCTCGTCATCAGACAAGACGACCTCGACCCCGTCCGGGCCGGCGGACCAGGCTCCCGGTGCGTCGTCGTAGCGCTCCGGGCCGGGCTCCAGCCAGTGCAGCCCGGTCGCGGCCAGGTATCCGTGAGGGTCGCCCACCTGCGCTTCGTGCTGCCGGCGCCAGGCCGCCCATTCCTCGCCGAAGCGCGCATCGTCGTCAGGCTGTCTCGTCACGCTGGAGTCAAAAATGCGCGCCATGTCGTTATTCCCGGCCCGACCCGGCACAGCCTGTCAGGGTGCCTGCAGCCTGACTTCCAGGGTGTCGCGCAGTGCCTCGCCGAGGAAGTTGAACGCGACGACGGTGACCACGATGGCGAGCCCGGCCGGGTAGATCAGCCACCAGTCGCCGTTGTAAATGTAGGTCAGCCCGTTGTTGAGCATGCTGCCCCAGTTCGTGGCCGGCGGCGGCGCGCCAAGTCCGAGGAAGCTGAGCGCGGCCAGGAGCAGGACCGCGTTCGCGATCTCGAATGTGGCCTGCACGACGACGGTGCCGGCCACATTCGGCACGATGTGGCGCAGCACGATCCGGTACCGGCGGCCGCCGAAGCCGGCCACCGCCTCAATGAACTCCTGCTCGCGCATGGCGAGTGCCTGACCGCGCACGAGCCGGGCCGTGACGAGCCAGGACACCGACGACAGGGCGAAGATCAGCACCGGGATGGTCGGGGTGAACACGCTGGCCAGCAGCAGGAGCAGCAACAGGGCCGGGATGGCGAGCATGGTGTCGACGACGCGCATCATCACCGCGTCGATGGCACCGCCCGCGTAGCCGGCCACCGCGCCCCAGATCGTGCCGACGAGTGCGGCCAGCAGGGCCGCGGTGACCCCGACCTCGAGCGACGACCGGCCGGCCACCATGAGCCGGCCGAGCACGTTGAAACCCAGGTCGTCGGTGCCGAGCGGGAACTTGCCGCCGGGGTGGATCAGCACCTGGTTGAGGTTCGTGTGGACCTGGTCGGTGTGGTAGAAAACCGGGCCGAGGAAGCTGAAGGCGATCATGATGACCACCACTGTCAGCCCGATGATTCCCAGCCGGTGCTGCAGGAATGAGCGGAAGTTGCCCGGCCGGCCGGCTGGCCGGACCGCACCCGGCTGGAGTTCGAGCAGGTTGCTCATGACGCGCCCGCGTTTCTGCTCATACCCTCAGCCTCGGATCGGCGAATCCGTACAAGATGTCGGCCAGCAGGGAACCGGCGATGGTCGCCGCCGCGACGACGGTCGTGAACCCGAGCAGCAATGGGTAGTCGTGGCTGAGGGCCGCGTTCCAGAACAGCAGCCCCATACCGGGGTAGTTGAAGACCGACTCGACGACGATCGCGCCGGACAGCACGGCGGGCAGGCTGAGCCCGATCAGGGTGATCGTCGGCAGGATCGCGTTGCGCAGCACGTGCCGGGCCAGCACCCGGCGCTCGGCCATGCCCTTGCCCCGGGCCGTCCGGACGTAGTCCTGGATGAGGACTTCCAGGGCCGAGGCGCGCATGAACCGGCTGAACACCGCGACCGTCCCGGCCGCCAGGGTCAGGACCGGCAGGATCAGGCCCTTCGGGTCGCTGAGCATCGCGCTGGCTGTCGCGCCTTGCGGCGCCTCGGCAGGCAGCAGCCGCAGTTTCACGGCGAAGATCAGGATGGTCAGCAGCCCGAGCCAGAAGGTCGGCATGGAGTAGGCGACCAGGGAACCGCCGGTGAGCACGTAGTCGACCGGCTTGTTGTGCCGGACCGCCTGCAGCGCCCCGATGGGCAGCGCGACGGCGAGGCCGACGACGTAGGCCAGGCCGACCATCAGCACGCTCTTGGGCAGGTCCTGCCCGATCAGGGTGGAGACCGGCTCGTTGTAGTGGTACGAGAAGCCGAGGTTGCCGGTGAACAGGCGCTTGACGTAGAGCACGAACTGGACCGGCAGCGGGCGGTTGTAGCCGTTGGCGATGTAGAACTGCTTGACCGTCACCGGGTTGGCCTGCAGGCCGAGCAGCGACCGGGGACCGCCGGGCAGCAGGTGGGAGACCAGGAACACGACCAGCAGGACGCCGATCATGACGATCAGCGACTGGCCGAGGCGTCGCAGCAGGAAGCTGGTCACGGCCCGTCCCCGGCGGTCAGGGGCACTGCTCGGGTCACGGCCGCACCACGGTCCGCTCGGCGATGACCAGTCCGTTGGTGCTCTCGTCCTGCCAGGCGTAGCGGGCGCCGTCCGGCACCGTCGTCGCGGCGGCGTGCTCCCCGGACGGGCTGAGCACGACGATGAACATCATCGGCAGGATGCCGTCGGTCGGCAGGTCGAACAGGTCGCGCAGCGCGATCTCGGCGGCTTCGGCGGGCGAAGCGCCGCGCGCCATCGACTGCACCGCGGTGTGCGCGGTGGACGCGCGGATGGCCAGCTCGCCCCAGCCGGTGCAGGCGGCGGCGCCGTAGCGGTCGTCGCAGTAGTTGCCGGCCCCGATGATGGCCGAGTCGGCCAGCCGGCCCGGGTACTTGAACGCCCAGCCGCTGGTCGACACGGCCGAGGCCAGGTGACCAGCGGTGTCCAGCGCGACGAAGTCAACAGTTCCGGCGCCCTCGCGCGGGTCATGAGTGAGCAGCCGGACCTGCGACAGCAAGTCGGCCTTGCCGTCCTTGATCCCGGCCGCCCACCGCTCTCGCTCTTCCGAGGTGAGCAGGTCCTCGGCGGGCTCGCCGATGCTGGCGGCCAGCCGGGCCGCGCCCTCGCCGGTGATGAGGGCGTGTGGCGTGCTGTCCATGACCGCCCGGGCGACGGTGATGGCATGCCGGTAACCACGCAGGCCGCCGACGGCTCCGGCTCGCCGGGTCGCGCCGTCCATGATCGAGGCGTCCAGCTCCACGGTCCCGTCGATGTTGGGGTGACCGGCGTAACCGACGGTGTGGTCGTCCGGGTTGTCCTCCACGGCGCGGGTGCCGGCCTCGACGGCGTCCAGGGCCGTCCCGCCCTGTTGCAGGGCAGACCACGCGGCGGGCATCCCGTAGCCGCCGTTCTCGCTGGCGATGACGGTGAGCAGTGGCCTGGTCCTTTCGTGGTCGCTTCTGACTGCGCTGCGGGTAGCGGTGCGGGCTAGCGGATGCCGCCGCCGCGCCAGCCTGGTTCCAGGCCGGGAGTGAGCCGGATAACGCGGCCGCTCTTCCGCACGCTCGTGACGTCGGCCAGCCGGTCGAGGTTCTCCAGCGGATTGCCGCCCAGGACGGCCAGGTCGGCCAGCTTGCCGGGCTCCAGCGTGCCGAGCCGGGCGTCCGCACGGACGGCGCGGGCCGCGTTGCCGGTCGCGGTCAGCAGGGCCTGCCCGGTGGTCATGCCGTTGGCGTGCATAAGCTTCAGCTCGGCGATCAGCCCGAGCTGATCGTCGTGCATCTCGATGCCAACTGGTCCGGCGCCTTCTGGCAGGTCGTCGACCCCGGCCAGGATCGGGATGCCGAGCCGGATCGCCTCGCGGAACATCTCATGGTGACGGGCCGCGGCCTCGGCGGCGTTGGCGGTGAACCACTCGGGGTAGCCCTTGCCGGCCAGGATCGCCGGGTCCCACGCGGCGGTGACGGTGAGATTCGGGCAGTACATCGTGCCTGCGGCGGCCATCGCCGCGATGCCCTTCTCGGTGGCGACGAAGCCGTGCTCGATCGTGTCAGCGCCGGCCCTGGCGGCCGCGATGATCGTCTCGTCACCCATGGCGTGGACGGCCAGGGGTTTGGCCCAGCGGTGCGCCTCTTCGGCCGCGGCCGCGATCTCCTCGTAGGAGTGCAGGGTGTGACCGATCGTGTCCGACCGCCAGGGGATGCCGCCCGAGGACAAGAGCTTGATCGAGTCGGCGCCGCTGGCGATCGCGCGCCGCACGTTGCGCCGGAACTCGTCCGGCCCCGCCGCCGTCCTGGTCCACATGATGTCGCCGCTGGCGAAGATCCGCGGGCCCTCGATCTCGCCGGACTCGACGGCGTCCCGCAGGATCAGGTCAGCGTCGTTGTCCTCGCCCAGCGACCGCACCGAGGTGATGCCGCAGCGCAGGTTGTCCTGCATCTTGCGGATGCACCGGATCATGTGGTGACCAGGTGACTCGTGCGCGAACGCCTGCTCGTACGGGGGCACGTAGGCGCCGAGGTGGATGTGGCTGTCCCACAGGCCGGGAATGACGAAGGAGCCGTCCAGGTCAACCCGGCTGGCATCTGCGGGCGCGCTGGCCAGCACCTCGGCGCGCGGCCCGGCCGCCGTGATCCTGCCGTTCTCGATCGCGATGGCGGCGTCGCCGATGATCAGGTCAGCCTCGGTGCACGGGATCACCGAGCAGCCGTCCAGGATGACCGGCTGGCTGGTGGTCATCGGGCACCTCCTGGTTTCGGTGACAGCCAGCGGCTGAACCACTCGATCAGCAGCTCGGTCCGCTGGACCCGGTGAACCGGGCTGCCGGTCCTGGACAGGCCGTGGCTCTCGCCGGGGAACCGGTAGAACTCGACGGTCCGGCCCAGCAGCCGCAGCGCCATGAACAGCTCCTCGGCCTGCTGGATCGGGCACCGGCGGTCTTCCTCGGAGTGCACGATCGCGACCGGCGCGGTGATCTGCTCGGCCAGCCGCAGGGTCGAGGCCGCCCAGTACGCCGCGGGGTCCGCGGTGACGCTGCGGCCCAGGTAGGCCTGGAAGAACCACGGCGACTCGTCGTTGGTCCCGGCCAGGCTGAACAGGTTGTACGGGCCCCGCTCGGCCCACCCGGCCGCGAAATCGTCGGACGCGGCCAGCAGCCAGGTGGTCACGAGGCCACCGTAGGAGCCGCCCTGCACGCCGACACGGCTGGCGTCGAGCTCGGGCCAGGCTCGCCAGCACGTCGCGGACCACGGTCAGCACGTCCTGGATGTCAACGGTGCCCCAGCCGGTGCCGGGCGTCGCCGCGTGCGGTCCGCTGACCGTCCGCATCCACGCCGTGCCGTAGCCGGCCGAGCCGCGCGGGTTCAGGTACAAGGTGGCGAACCCGGCCCCGAGCAGCGCCTGGAACTCCGGCGACCACTGATAGCCGTACTGCGAGCCGCCGCCCTGCAGGCACAACAGCAGCGGGTAGGGCGCCTGCCAGCGCTCCGGGTCGGGCAGGGTCAGCCACGAGTCGAGCGCGGTCCCGTCGGAAGCCCGCACCTGCTGGTGCTCCGGGCCGCGTATGTCCCGGGCTGCGGCGGCGGGAGCGCCGGGGGCCAGCAGCACCGTTTCCCCGCCGTCGCCGGACTGCGCGACCAGCTGCGGCGGCTGGTCCGGCGCCGTGATGACGAACGCGCGCATGCCGCCGCGCTGGTCGAGGCTGCTCACGCGGCGCTCGCCGCCGATGATCAGCTCGCGCTGGTCCGGCCCGCTGACGTCGAACCGGTAGGCGTGGATCGCGCCGCGGTCGTCGGCCAGCACGGTCACGTGCCCGGCGCCGGTCCAGAGCAGATTGCTGCAGTCCCGGTCCAGGCCGGCGGACAGGATTGTCACCGGGCCGCCCTTCACCGGGACGACTGCGAGCGCGGCCGTCGCCGGGAAATGCGGCACGTCCGTGGCGGTGAACGCGACCAGTGTCCCGTCCGGCGAGACACGAGGCTGGGCGCACTCGTGCGTCGTCGCGGTCAGCCGGACCGGAGCGGCATCGGTGTCGACGTCCTGAAGGAAGACGTCGTTCACGGTCGTGTGATCGGCATCTGGCTGGCGCTGGGACACGAAGACGACCCTGCGGCCGTCCGGATGCCAGCCGAATCCGGCGTCGTCGTAGCCGTCGGCGCTGATCTTCCGCGGCTTGGATGACGGCGCGGTCTGGACGACATAGGCCTGGCGCGGCCGGTTCACCGTCCAGCCGATGCCGTCCTCACGGTGGCGCAGCGTGGTGATCCGCAGTGGCGGCCGCCGGTCCTCGGCGAGCTGCCACCAGGCGCGGTCAACAGGTTCGCGGGCGACGAACAGCAGCCGGTCGCCGGCCGGGGACCAGGACAGCTCCTCGACCGGATCCGGCCAGCCGGTGACGACGGGGCGGGCGGCGCCGTCATCGACGCCGTGGACCCAGATGCTCCAGCCATCCTCGTCGTGCCGGGCCGTCGCCAGGTTGTGCCCGGCCGGGGACCAGACGGCGAGTACCTCGCGGCCGTCCGCGGCCGGCGCCAGCGGCTGCGGCGGGGCGTCGCCACCGACGGTGCCGACGACCACGTTCCGGCTATAACGGTTGTCGGTTGTGTCAGGCACGGACACGATGGCGGCGACCAGCTGGCCGTCGGCCGACAGGCCGACGGCCCCGATCTCGGGAAACCGGACCAGGTCCGCCGCGGTCACCGGACCGCGCAGCGCGTCGTTCGCCGTCATGCCGCCGACCGGGGCGAGCTGCCGCCGCGACGGCCGCCAGGGCAGCCGTCGCGGCAGCGGCCGCTCACCACGTTTCCGGGGCCAGGTAGCCGAACGGGTTGCTGGAGTAGCCGGGCAGTCCGGTCGCGGCCGCGACCTCAGTGCCCTGCGTCGGCATGAACAGCATGCCGGGCAGGTTGACCGCGATGTTGTCCTGGTAGGCGCTCATGGCCTGGGCGGAGTTGGCGGCGCCGAGTGGTCTCGACCGCGCCGACCAGCTGGTTAGTCGTGGCGCTGTTCCAGCCGCCGTAGTTGCCCTGGGCGCCGGTCGGGAACAGCTGCTCGCCGCTGGGGTAACCGCCGTAGACCCAGCCGCCCCAGTCCAGCATCTGCCACGCGCAATGCGTCGACTTGTTGCCGGGCACGCAGATCGGCACGACCGATCCGGTGACCTGGGAGAACGGGCCAGAGGACAGCTGCAGGCCGACCCCGAGCTGGCTGGCGTTCGATTCCAGCGCGGCCATCTCGTTGTTCAGTGCGGTGTTACCGGAGACGTACAGGAGCTTGAACTTCAGCGCCTCGCCTGCGGTGATGCCGGGCCCGCACTTGCACGGGACGGCGCAGGTCGTCGTCCCGTCCGGCTTGACGACCAGCCGTGCGCGGTGAGCAGGGTCTTCGCCGCCGCGATGCTGAACGGGTAGGGAGGTTCTCGAATAGCTGCGGCGAAGTGTTGGTCGGTTCCAGCGGGACAGGCCCGTAGGTCGGCACGGCGACCCCGGAGTATCAGCGTCTTGATCCACGTCGGGCTGGTCAATCAGGTGCTGCAGGGCCTGCCGGACGTACAGCTGCTTGAGCATGGGGCCCACCTGGGCGTTCTGCATGTTGACGACGATGAAGTCAAAGGCGCGTGGATAGGCGGTGCTGGTGGTGTAGCCGCTCGGAAGTGACACGGGCGATTCTGGGCTAGGTCCTGCGCCGGGATATAGCCGACCGAGATGTCGTTACCGGAGTTGGCCGAGCTGGACTGCAGGCTGGTAGTGCCGGTGGAGGACTGAGCAGCTCGTTGAACTCGGCCGAATGGAACTGGTGTAGGGCAGCTCGGTGAAGGTCTGCGCGGAGTTGCCCTTCGGGCCGCTGTAGTCGGGGTTGCGGCTGAAGGTGACCAGGCCGCTGGAGCTGAACTGGCTCAGCTTCCATGCGCCGTCGACCACCTTCCACAGCGGGCTGGTGAGGTAGTCGGCCGTGTGCGTGGACTGCCCGGAGAGGAACTTCCCGACCGCCTGGGCACCGGCCGGGGTCGAGTCCGGCAGTGTTCCGGACGGCGTGGCCGGCAGCGTGCCCGAGGTCGCGGTCACGCCGGAGGGGAAGCTGGTGATGTCCCACGCCAGCGGCCACGGCGAGATCTGGGTGAGCTCGTTGTAGAGGAACCAGTTCGGGTTCCAGCTCTTGTTGAGCTTGATCGAGATGGTCGTGGCGTTCGTGGCGGTAAACGAGACCACGTTGTCCGGGAAGTTGCCCGGCGTGTACGGCTCCCAGTCGGCCTTGTTGGCCTTGATGAGATTGAAGAAGAAGACGACGTCGCGGGCCGTGACCGGGGTGCCGTTCGACCACTTGAACGGCTTCAGCGTGATGGTCAGCGCGGTGTCGTGAGAGTTCCAGACTGGCAGGTTGGCCAGCGACAGGTTCGGGTCGATCGACAGCGAGCCGTTGTCGCCGAGCCAGTACAGCGGCCGGTCCATCAGGTTCTGGAAGTTGCCGGTGTTTGGACCGTCTCGCAGGTCAGCGGGCCGAGCGGGAAGATGCAGTTGGGGGCCGAGGCGGGCTGCTCCGCCCAGGTGATCCCCTGGACGCTGGCCGAGCTCTTCGTCGTCGAGCCGGAGTTGCCCGATGACCCGGAAGAGCCGCCACTCGACCCTGAGCAGGCGGCAAGGAAGACGGCGATGGCCGTCGCGATCAGTACTGGCCCGGTCAGCCGGGCCTTCCTGGTGAGACCAGTCCTACTGGTAAGTTTTGCCACCACATGCCCATCTTTGGTCCGTAACGTAACTGTTTTATCTTGCGTTAACGTGACGACCGCTGACGATACTACATATGATGCTCTACCAGCGGATAAACGCGAAGAAGCGAAGTTTCGAATTCTAATAAACAGGGACATAAGCGGTTATTGTGGGCTCGACTGCGGCCAGCCGCGCTGCTGCACCTAGTGAGCGGAACATCTTGGCACTGAATTCGCGGGAAACTGAGCTTACGCCGGATATGCGTACCGGCGGCGGGCGGAGCTGCTGATGGCGTCCGCGACTGCTTCGCTGCCGTTGCCGTCCCCCTCCTCGGCGGACCAGCCCGTCCTGGAAATCCGGGATCTGAGGACCGAGTTCCGGCTCCGGCATCGCTCGGTTACCGCGGTCGACGGCGTGAGCCTGACTGTGCAGCGCGGGGAATGCGTCGGGCTGGTCGGCGAATCCGGCTGCGGCAAGAGCACGACCGGCCTGTCGGTGATGCGGCTGCTGCCGGCGACCGGCCACATCAGCGGCGGCAGCATCGTGCTGAACGGCCGGGACCTGGTGCCGCTGGCCGAGCGCGAGATGCAGGACGTGCGCGGCAGCGAAGTGGCCATGATCTACCAGGACCCGATGACGGCCCTGAACCCGACGATGCCGGTCGGCAAGCAGATCAGCGAGGCTGTCCGGCTGCACAGCGAGGTCACCTCCGCGCAGGCCCGGGCGCGGACGCTGGAGGTCCTCGGCCTGGTCGGCATGCCCAAGCCGGCCGAGCGCATGGACGATTACCCGCATCAGCTGTCCGGCGGACTGCGCCAGCGGGTGATCATCGCGATGGCGCTGGCCAGCGACCCGCAACTGCTGATCGCCGACGAGCCGACCACGGCGCTGGACGTCACCATCCAGGCCCAGATCCTCGACCTGCTGGACGACCTCGCCGGCAGCTGCGAATGTCGGTCATCCTGATCACGCACGACATGGGCGTCATCGCCGGGCGGGCCGACCGGGTCCTGGTCATGTACGCCGGGAAGGTCGCCGAGGCGGCCGGGACCGACGCCCTGTTCGCCCGGACGCGGCACCCCTATACCGAGGCACTGCTGCAGTCCATCCCGCGGCTCGATCACGACCCGGCCCAGCGGCTGCCGAGCGTCAGCGGAATGCCGCCCGACCTGGCGCAGCTGCCTCCTGGCTGCCGGTTCGCGCCGCGCTGCCGGTACGCCCAGGCGGACTGCACGGCTCTGGAGCCGGAGCTTGGGGCGCAGGCTGAGCATGAGGTCGCGTGTTTTCACCCGGTGGATGCGGGCCCGGTGGACGCGGGCCCGGTGGCCGCGGATCCGGTGGCCGCAGGCCCGGTTGAGGCGGGGCCGGCGGTGGATGCGGCCCTGTCCGTCGCGGACGGTGCCCAGGACCTTCAGGACCGGAACGTGGCCCGCGATGCCGCCGTGTCCGTCCTGCTGCAGACCAGCGAGCTGGTGAAGGAGTTCTCGCTGCACGGTCCGGGCAGTCGCGCGGTCAAGGCCGTCTCGGGAGTCTCGCTCACGCTGCAGCGCGGCCGGACTCTCGGCCTCGTCGGCGAATCCGGCTGCGGCAAGACGACGCTGGGCCGGGTGATCGCCGGGCTGCAAAAGCCGACCAGCGGAACGGTCAGCTTCAACGGCCTGGATGTCACTGACCTTGGCGGCAACAAGCTGCGGCTGCTGCGCCGGGAACGTCAGCTCATGTTCCAGGACCCGTATTCGTCACTGGACCCGCGGATGCATATCGCGGCGCTGCTGGCCGAGCCGCTTGTGATCCAGCGCATCGGCACTAAGGCCGAACGGACCGCGCGGGTGTACGAGATGCTGGGCGAGGTCGGCCTGGCCGACCGGGTTGCCGACATGTACCCGCACGAGCTGTCCGGCGGCCAGCGGCAGCGGGTCGGCCTGGCCCGGGCGCTGATCCTGAACCCGCGGCTGATCGTAGCCGACGAGCCGGTATCCGCCCTGGACGTGTCGGTGCAGGCTCAGGTGCTGAACCTCATGCGGACGCTGCAGGAACGGCACGAGCTCAGCTACGTGGTGATCTCGCACGACCTGTCGGTGATCCGGTACCTGGCGAACGACATCGCGGTCATGTACCTCGGCAAGCTGGTCGAGGTCGCGCCGGCCCGCGACCTGTACGAGCGCACAGTGCACCCCTATACGCGGGGGCTGATTGACGCGATCCCGGTCCCTGATCCGGTACAGGCCCGCAGCCGCGCCCGGATCGTCGTCACCGGGGAACTGCCGTCGGCGATCAATCCGCCGTCGGGGTGCCGGTTCCGGACCCGGTGCCCGCTGGCGCAGGAGATTTGCGCGGAGCAGGAGCCGCCGTTGCGGCGGTTCGGTGCCGGGCACCGGGCGGCCTGCCACTTCCCGCTGCGCGAGCCCGTCGCCGCGGCAAACTGACCCCGTGACCTTGGACGATGGGATGCGCGTGAACGGTCGGCGGCAGCGATTCCGCGAGGGCGGCTCCTTCGAGGAGGCGGCCGGTTACTCGCGCGCCGCGCGGAACGGACCATGATCGCGATCAGCGGAACTACCTGCCGCCCTGAGGTGATCGGCGGCGGAACGCAGGCGCAGGCGGCTGACTGCCTCCGGCGCCTGGTCTCGGCGGTCGAGCAGCTCGGCGGCTCGAGGGAAGGCATCTACCGGACGCGGTTGTTCCTGGCTCCCGGCGCTGACTGGGAAGAGGCCAGCAGCGCGCACCGGGAAGTCCTAGGGGATGTCGCGCCGGCCAACACGACACTGTACGTGCACAGCCTCATCGGTGACGGCATCCTGGTCGAAGCGGAGGCTGACGCTTGGGCTGATCCGTCCGGGGAGTCGCAGTGACGCCGGTCGCAGTGACGCCGGTCGCAGTGACGCCGGTCGCAGTGAAAGGGGAGGCGATGCGGTTCAGCCTGCGGCTCGACGACGATCTGCGCGTCACCGAGTTCGCCGAGCTGGCCGCGGCAGCCGACGATGCGGGCTTCGACCAGGTGTGGGTGTCGCATGACCTGTTCTGGCGGTCGGCGCCGGTGCTCGTGGCGGCTGCCGCGGCGGTGACAAAACGCGTCAAGCTCGGGATCGGCATCGTCGAACCCGTTCTCGGCGCATCCGTCCGAGCTGGCGATGCACGCGGCGACGCTGCAGGAGCTGACGGGCGGCCGGTTCCTGCTCGGTATCGGCGCGGGCGCCGAGGACTTCCTCGCCTAGGCCGGCCTGGATCGGCCGCGCCCGCTGGCCGCGAGCCGGGAAGCGATCCTGGCCTGCCGCGCGCTGCTGCAGCGCGGCCGCCCGTCCGATCTGCTGGATCGCTGGCAGCCCGGCGCGCATCTGCGGTTCGACGGCCCGGCGGTACCCATCTACCTAGGCGCGATGGGGCCGAAGATGCTCGCACTCGGCGGCGAGCTCGCGGACGGTGTTCTCGGGCTGTCCTTCCCGCCGGACCGGGCGGCGGCCTCGGCCGGAATCGTCCGCGCGGCCGCTCGTGCCGCCGGGCGCGATCCTGACGACGTGGACATGCCAGGCCTGCTTCTGGGTATCCATCGACGACGATCCCGAGCGTGCCGCAGCGCCGCTGGCTGAGAAGCTCGCCTACTACGGTCCCTCGATCTCGGCGACGCAGCTGGCCGACGCCGGGCTAACTCCGGCCGATTTCCAGCCCGCGGCCGCGGCGTTGGAGCGCGGGGACGCGGCGACGGCCCGGCAGCTGATCACGCCGCAGATGCTGAAGCTCGGCATCGCCGGTGATGCGGCCGCGATCATCGACCGCTGCCGATCGCTGGTCGCGGCGGGTACGACGCACCTGTCCTTTGGTCCCCCGCTAGGTCCGGACCCGGTCGCGGCCGTGACCAAACTCGGCGGCGACGTGCTCCCGGCCCTGAGCAATGGCGCTGGCCTTTAACGCGCAGGTTGACGCGACTAGTATCCGGGCCATGAACGAGCCCGAGCCGATGCCCGCATTTACCTTCAATCCGGACGGGTCGACGACGATCACCCATCCCGACGGCACCGTGTCGGTCAACGCTCCGCCGCTGGAAGACACGACCGTCACACCCACGTCGGCACCGGAGGGTTCGACGGCACCGGAGGGCTCGACGGCACCGGAGGGCTCGACGGTGACGCAGGCCGATGACGCGTCGAGCACGATGTCTCCGCTGGCGCCGGCGGATCCTCACCCCGGGCTGACGTTCACTGCTCCAGAGCCGAGTCGGCGTGCGCACAGGCGGGCCCCAGCATGGCCGCTGCCGACGCGGGCGTTCTGGCCGACGCGCGGGCTGTGAACAAGCCGCCGGCTGTGAACGAGCCGTCGGCTGTGAACGAGCCGCCGGCCTGGGGAGCGACCCCCGTCGCGGCCGCGCCTAGCAACTCGGCAGAGTCCGCTTCTGGCAACTCGGTCGTCAACCCCGACGGATCGATCACGACGCGACTGCCCGACGGCAGCACCCAGACCGTTGTGAGGCTCCCTGGCGGTGCGACGATCGTGACCAGTACAACGCAGCCAGGAGCATATTCACAGGCAGGTTCCTCCCGATTCGTCACGATCACGCCGCCGGAGGGGACGGAGTCGCTAAGGACTCCGCCGAAGGCGGTGGCTTTGAGAGGCGGAGGACGATGAGGACCGCGTCCGCCCGCGGCGAGCCAGGCCCGGTGAGCCAGAACGCGGCAGCGAACGGGAGCTCCGGACCTAGCCGGAGAAGTCGACCTTCCGCCTGAGAGAGTGCCCAGGCGTAGTCGCGAGTCTCGTGCTGGGCCTGGCCGAGCACGAGACTCGGCGCGATGCCGAGTTCAGACGCGAGAGCCTCGATAGCCGCGAGGTTGCGCTCACGAGGCAGTCGCGCGACGTACTCGTCAGGGATAAGTAGCCGTGCCGCGTAGGCATCAGCCTCCGACTCAGCGGCGGTGTGCTCGCCGAGCAGGAACAGTTCCTTGCTGCTATGCAGGAGCACGTGTCCTAGTTCGTGGAACAGAGTGAACCAGAGCTGGTCGTCACACTTCCACAGGAGTGACAGCTGGATGACGGGATGCCCATTAACCCAACGGGTCGCGCCGTGAATACCGAGGCCTGGTACCGCAGGCACGAAACACAAGGCCACGCCGACCTCACGGAGCAACCGTGCCGCCTCTGCCACGGAGCTGGCAGGATCGCCGACCGTCAGGCACGTAGCCGCGGGACATAGCTCGCGCAGCGCGGCGTCATCGTAGGGTCCCAGTGAGTCTGGGTCAGCCCCGCGCTCCGCGATAGTCAGCCAAACAGACAGGGCCGGAGCATCATCGCGCCCGGCGGCAGTACGCCGGTAAGCAACACTGCCGTGGGTCCAGGTAGCCCGCCACGCATCGAACGAAGCGACGCCCAGGAGGGTCAACAGTTCGCGAACCGTGCCAGCTTGATCTCGTGCCGACGCCTTGATAAATCCGAACTTGCGCAGGTACCCGAGGGGGAACGCCTTGGCTTGCTCGTACTGCGCGTCGAGATCCCCGACGGCCTGCTGACGGGCGAGATCCTCGCGATAGCCGGCCTCGTACATATTCCACAGACGCGCGGGGACGCCCGTGACCCGCTCTAGGGCAAGAGCGAGGTGCGCAGATAGGGGTGCCTTGCCGCTTAGTAGCTCACTGACGTGCTTGGGCGTGACGTCGAGGCGACGAGCAAGCTCCGCCGCATTGATGCCAGCGTCCTCCATCCACTCGGATATGAAGTCACCGGTGGTGACGATGTAGTTCGGTGTCGCGGTCATGGTCGCCTCCTCTCGCTATTTCTTGTGGTAGTCCGTGATCTCGATGACGAGCGCGATCGCCAGGCCATCGCGTTCTTCTGCCACAATGAGCCGGTAATTCGCTGTCAGCCGGGCTGACCACTGTCCCGAGCGGTCCGCTGTGAGCGGTTCCCAGCGGCCGGTGCCGGCCAGCAGATCTGCGAACTCTCGCACGCGTTGCAACTCGGCGACACGCAGCTTGAGCGCCTTGGTCACCTGCGCCCCGAGCTGCCGAACCATTCGCCGCTCGTCCGTGCATATGCGCTCAAGATTTCGTGAGGCATACCGCAGCTCCATCTACCTATGTTACCTGAATCGTAACACTGACCGGTAGCAACTGCCAGATGGGTTACCTCGAATCACTTCGCTCAGTAGGCGGCGGCAATGGACTCCGCCGTGGTGCGGAGGTCGCGGACTTCGGCCTACGACGGTCGTACCGGACGGCCGGGATGCGCGAGCGTGTGCAGACCGTTAGCCACGCCGCCGTCCTGTCGGCTGGATGGTGCAGGTCAGCGCGGTAATGCTGTCTCGGCGGGCGTCCAGGTGAAGTCTTTGCGCGTGCGAGGTAAAGGCTCTGCCGGGCTTGGCATGCCGGGCGTCCGACTGGGGTATCGACCGGCCCGCCGGGGGGCAATCGCAAGAGGGAAGGCGGTCAAACGTGCTGCGGGGGGAATTCAGGTCTGAGGGCCGGCGTCGGCCGGTCGCGTTCGCGTTGCTGCTGTCAGTCGCTGCGCTGGCTGCTGCAAGTTGCACGCCCAGCGATGCCAAGGCGATCCCGCCCCCGTCGCTGAAAATTTCGCCGGCTAATGGCTCGCGAGACGTGCTGCCCGGAGCACCCGTCGTCGTCGCGGCAGAGAACGGGCAGCTGCGGGACGTCACGGTGGCGACGGCCGCAGGCCCGGTCCGCGGTTCCCTCGCCGCCAACGGCACATGGCGCAGCTCCGAGCCGCTTGCCACCGGCACGAGCTACACCGTGACCGCGACCGCTGTCGGCGCGAACCAGAGGAAGATCAGCTCTTCGGCAACATTCCAGACGTTCACACCGCAGCGAACGTTCCGGGCCACGATCACCACGCTCGGCACGGATCAGAACATCAGCTCCGAGATAGCCAGCCGGGAGTTCGGTGTCGGCATCCCGATCACCATCATGTTCAACCGGCCGATCACCAACAAGGCTGCGGTAGAGCGTGCTATCCAGCTGCGCACCTCCAAGCCCGTCGTGGGTGCCTGGTCTTGGATGGGCGACAAGACAGTAGTCTTCCGGCCGCGGCAGTACTGGCCGCAGTACACGACGGTGAGCGTCGATGGCAATTTCGACGGCGTCCAGGCGGCTCCCGGCGTCTACGGCAGCCGCGATGCCCACCTGAGTTTTTCCATCGGGCCTTCGCTGATCGTCGTGGCGGGCACCCGCACCCACTATATGAACGTGTATTACAAGAACCGGCTATTCGGCAGGTGGCCGATCAGCACCGGCCGGCCGGGCATGGACACGCCGGACGGGACGTACCTGACGACCTTCAAGAACAACCCGCAACGGATGATCGGTCCGGGCTACGACGAGCTGGTGCCGTGGTCGGTCGACTTCACCTACAGCGGCGACTTCATTCACGACGCCTACTGGTCGGTGGGCGAGCAGGGTTCCGTCAACGTCAGCCACGGCTGCGTCAACACGTCGCCCGCGCATGCTGAGACCTACTACAAGATGGCAGAGCCCGGCGATCCGGTCACGGTCACCGGCAGCCCAGCCGCCGGTATACCTGGCAATGGCTGGACCGAGTGGTTCATGTCCTGGCCGAAGTGGCTCAGGGGCAGCGCCACCGGAGATGCCGTCGTCGCCGGGCCGACCGGAAGCTCGCTCGTCAGCCCGGCAACGCTGCCGGCCCCAGCCGGAAGCGCGCCGCTGTACCAGCCGAGGCCTGACAGCGCGAACCGAAACACCTGACGCCAGCATCCGTTCCCAGACACTGCAGCCAGCGATGACGGGGTGCCCGGAGACCTTGAAGGCCCGGCACAGGTCACCGGCTGGCAGGTTGGGTTCGTGGTTCGAGGCGCTGGATGGCCCGGCAGGACGTACGGCTAGGGGCATGGGCGATGGGCCCAGGACAACCGGACCGAGGACACCAGTCAGGCCCGCGAAATAGAGTCGCGGCGACGTCATGCATATCGCTTTGACGAGCGCACCAATTATGGTGCCGCCGCCTCTTTGCTAGATGCACGGAGGTCCGGCTGACGTTATGCAAAAAGGGCGTGCGCTGAATATTCGCGCCCTAGTCGTCCTGGCGGTCGAGCCCGATAAGGCCGACATCATTCTGGAGGCGCTCCACCTGATCAACGTGCTGTCGTCAGCCGGCAGCTCGCCGATGCCCTCGCTTACCGGCTGCTCCCCTGACCCAGCCGTCAGCGAGCGAGGATGTCACGCAGGTGCTGCACGGGCCACTGCCGGTCGAAGAGCGTCGGGTCACCCTGGTCCTCGGCGCGGAGCTGCTCGATCAGCCGCACGTAGCTATCGGCGTCGAGCGTCCTGACCAGGGCGAGCAAGTCGGCTGCCGACCCGGAGACGGGGGCGACCGGGGCGACCAGCCGGTCATAGACCTCGACCACCTGGCGCACCATCGCCAGGTGGCGCTGCCCCGGGTCAACGGAGGGGAAGTTGGTCGCGGCGAAGTCCTCGGTGAAGACGATCGGCTCGGTGACCAGGGCGCCTGGCCCGTAACGCTGGGCGAGAGTAATGAGCAACTCGACGTCGAAGGTCTCGTTGAACGACGCCATCCGGGCGATTGCCGGGCGCAGCGCGGCCGCGTCGAACGCCTTGAAGCCAGCCTGGGTGTCGAGCACTCCGGCTAGCGGCGGGATGAGCGAGGCCCGGACAAAGTGACGGAACAAGACGATGATCTTGTCCGGCTTGTCCCCGGTGCTGTGCGGCTCGGTGACGGGCCCGTCGGGCCGGACCAGTACCGCGCCATCGAGGCCATACCGCTGGCCGAGCGCCCCGATCGCCCTGCCGCTGGATACGATCGGCGCTGCGAGCGAGCCGAGCTGGGCCAGGTTCGCGGACAAGTCGGCGTCGGTGTAGCACACCACATGCAGGCCGGCGCTGTTCGCCTGCGTCGGGCCGGTCCTGATGGCTGCGTCCATGCCGGCCAGGATCGACCCGCCCTTCCGGGACTGGTCAGTCGAGGTCAGCTGATCGAAGGCAGGGCTGATCGAGATGCCGCCGCTGATGACGTCGGCCAGCTTCAGGACCGTCACGCTCCGGTGCCCGTGATCCGGGTAGTGCTCGGCCTTCACGATGTCCGTCATGACCTCGGCGCTGGAGGGGCGGTCCGGGCATCCGTCGTCGGCGGCGATGATGCTCCATGTCACGCCGGGCAGGCCGGCGCTCAGCCAGTCCAGCTGCCTGACCTTGACCCGGACAAAGTCCTCGCCGTGCGGGTGCTCCGCGCGCGGCACCATACGACCTGTCTCGCTGTACATGGCCCACACCACGGTGATGTGGACGGCAACGGTTAGCTCACTCAGGCGCTGTCGAGAGTGAGCCGAGGCGAGCGCTTCAGCGGCTACCGCCGAGCCGTGACTGGCGGTCACCCCGGCCGCCGTCGCGCTGCCGTCGGCCAGGGCCGAAGCAGCATCAAGCACAGCCTGGTTCTGGCTGGAGTCCGTGAGGTCACGCGCGGGCACTAAAGCCTTGTCCATAGGCAGAGGATGCCAGCACGGGGGTCCGACTTGCCGGGCGAGTCCGGACGGAGCCGCACGACTTCACTACACGGCCAACTGAAGCAAACGTGGCAACTCAGCCGCGGATCTCCGTTCCTTCGCCTGACAAGTGGTCTTTGGTTATGGCGAGATTCGGAGCTGACCAGCCGCCGCTTAGCGTCAGGAGAACGACCATCCTTGCGACTCGCAGACCTGCTGGACCTTACGGCGGCCGAAGGCGCCGGCATAGACCTCCTGGCCCGTCGAGTTGTCGCGCAGCTTCAATGCATAGCCGGTGTAGTCCATGCCGACGGGTCCGTTGGCGGCCATGCGGAAGCTAAGCGTGCTATCGACCGCACGGTGAATAAGTTGCTGGGGGGCCGGGCCGCTGCGTCGGTGCCGAGTGAACGTGATGTCGTCCGCGGTGACGGTCAACGTCGAACCCATATTGCGCAGGAGATACACGGCGAGGACGATGTCCAGGGCCGCCGCTCCGGCGCAGACACCAAGGATGATCGCGCTGGGCGGGTGTACGAATAGCTGTCTGATACTGACGGCGACCAGGCACACCGCGATGAGAATCGGGAGGCCGAGCAAGTTGGCTGCGGACTGCCGCAGTTCGACCTGCTGTGGCGCCACGGACGTCACGGGGAGGCCGGCGAGCTAGTCCGGCAACGCCGGAGACAAAGACCGGCCGCACTGCAGCTCTTGTCGGTCATTAGCGAAGTCTAGAGCTGCGGGCCATTACACAGGAATAGCAATGAGCCATTCCAACCCGGCCAAATCGACGAGAGGCGCCACTATCAGGAGCAGCCGGAGCAGCGCGCTCCTTCCCAAGTCGCTGAGCGCGGCTTCTGGCAGCACGCCGAGGCTCGCGCGAGTGCCTCCTATCGCGTGAAGGGCTCCAGCAGATGGCTGAACGCCCAGGCCTGCTGCTTGATCCCGGAGCAGGTATCGCTGTCAAACGCGCCCGGGCAGCCGCCGTTGTCCCGCTGGATCCCCCAGATCGACAGGAAGTTCATCCGGTGACTAGCCGCGAAGTTCAGCATTCGCCGGGCGTCGCGCAGGTAGGTCACCTCTCTGGCGGGCGTGTAGTCATCGATGCCGGGCAGCATGGTCATGCCGATCATCGCCCACAGTCGGGAGGCCGAGGCATGCGGGTACAGCGAGGCGAGCTGGCGGTGCGTATTGTTCGCGGCCCTTACCGCCTCGGCCCCCATGTTCAGCTTGGGTTCATTGTCCGACAGGTAGTAGTCGAAGACCATGATGTTGACGGAATGCACGCGAACGCCGGCCGCGATGGCGCTGCTCAGCACCGCGGTGTCGTCGCTGTCCAGGCCGGACGGCTCTATCGGGATCGTGAACTGGATCTGTAGCGGTATGTGGCAGCGGGCCGCCCAGGCCTGTGCGATCCGGATCGCCTCGCTGCGCCGCTCGATGCCCGCCTTGTCGGTGAGTGAGTTGTCCTCGACATCCATGTCCAGCCGGGTCACGTGCAGGATCCGGATCACCGACTCATAGGCGGCCGCGATCTTACTGACGCTCTTACAAGAGTCCGCGATCTCGGTTCCGTCGTGGTCCGCGCTGTAGCCGCCAAATGACGGGATCACGTCACCGCCCATCTTTCGCAGCCGGGCGATGTCACCTGCGTAGTACGCAAGGGGCTGGGAGTTGGTCCCGTTCCAGTCCAGTGCGCACGAGCCCTTCTTCGCGGTCTGCAGGAAGGCGAGGGTGAAATAGCGCGCACCGGAACTGTGTGCGACGGCCGAAATTGACGCGGTATTCGGGGCCAGGTAGGACTCGTAATACGGCGCGTATACCTGCGCTGGCAGCCGGTGATGATGATCACTGGGCCGGGTGCCCGCCAGGGCGGTCGTCCCGGTGACGCCGGCCGCCGTGACAGTGATGGCAGCTGCCGCTGCAGTGAGCGCGAGGCGATGGCGGTGTCGCACAGACGGCTCCGTTCTGGCCACGACCGGCCGACTAGGCTCCGGCTGTAGTTGTATATGCGGTAAATATGACCCGTCAAGGTCTGAACGAAATAAACGGACAGGGTTCCGTCAACGCCAGTCACCGCTGCGTCAACACGTCGCCCGCGCATGCTGTTCGGGTTCCACACAACCGCCTATCTGTGGCTCACCGTCACTCCCGGCGACCTGCACCAGACCGGCGCGGCACTGTCGCGGCACCCCGATACCACGTTCAGCGCCGCTGTCACCGGGATGGCGAACCTGCGGGTGAACAACCGTCCTGTTGCGCAGGAGGGTCGGCAGCGCCTGCGAAGTCAGCTCACGCAGCGATAGCGGATGTGGGTGGTCAGCGGTGAGTGAAGCACCTCGGCGGGTTCGAAGTCGAAGGATTCAATCCCCTCGAAGATGCGCTCGCCCGAACCGAGCAGGACCGGTGCGATGTCGAGGGTGAGCTCGTCGATCACGCCGGCGATTAGTGCCTGCCGGACGGTTGAGGCTCCACCAGCGATGTCCACGCCGTTGTCCCCGGCGGCCTGGCACGCTGCCGAGTAGGCCGCGTCGAAGCCCTCGGTGACGAAGTGGAAGGTAGTCCCGCCGTTCATCTGGATCGGGTCATGTCCGTGATGGGTCAGCACGAACACCGGCGCGTGATACGGCGGTTCGGGACCCCACCACCCGGTCCATTCCTCATGCCAGTCCCCGCGGATCGGGCCGAACATGTTCCGACCCATCACATACGCGCCCCGCGGGCGCATAAGCCACTCGGCCGCGACCTTGTCGGCGTCGTTGGCTCGCGGGTCGCCGATGTGCCAGCCGTGCAGCTCCCGCCCCCGCTTGCCCAGGGGGTCCTCGCGGCTCTGGTCCGGCCCGGCGACGAAGCCGTCCAGCGAGATCGACATGTGGCAGGTGGTGTCCGGCACCGCGAACCTCCTGAGTGATTGCGAGCTGCGAGCGATCGTGCGGACGGTAGCAGGTAACGGCGGCTGGAGCGAGAACCTCTACAGGCCTCGCCGACCCCCGATCGAGTGGTCCGAGCCTCTGGGACACCATGGGCAGGCTGACGCTGTGCCGTCAGCAAAAGGGCGGTCGTCCGAGCAAAACAGAGTCGTCCGAGCAAACAGAAAGGCCCGTAGTCCCTTCGTGGGTACCCGCCTGGGCGAGACTGACCCTCCTGTAGGCGACTAGGTAAAACCGCGGCCGCAGGCCGCGCGACTGCGCGGACGGATCCACGGGACGACATCAATGAAGGAGGCAGGCATCCCCTCTACACCTGGGTGATACGTTCCCCCAGCTCGACCGCTGCGGCCGCGGCCGAGGCGAACAGCTGCTGGCGGGCGGACTCGGCTGTCATCCACCCACGGTGCTCCCACTCCTGTCCGGCCAGCGAGTCTCCTGCCATCACGACCTCTCCGAACGGGATGGAGCGGTAGCGGGCGATCGCCATCAGTGCCGACGCTTCCATCTCGACGACAAGACACCCTTCCTCCACGCGGCGCGAGACCCGGCCTGGGGTCTCGCGATAGATGGCGTCCGTTGACCAGCTCAGGCCGCGCATCGTCTCAACGCCGTCTGCAGTGAGCGCGTCTGCAAGGGCCTGTGCCGGACCTGGGTCAGCCGAGACCACCCGGCCGGCCGACAGGTAGTGGAAGGATGTGCCCTCGTCGCGCACAGCGCCGGTCAAGACCACCGCGTGCCCCATCACCAGCTGTGGTATCAGCGCCCCTGCCCCGCCGCAGGCGATGACTCCGCGAACTCCACGGGCTATGACCTGCTCGAGCATCGCGCCGGCCAGCGGCGCCCCGACTCCGGGATGGAACACGCCCAGCCGCACACCCCGATGCTCGATCTCCCACAACGATGCCGGGCCCATCTCGCTGTGCAGGCGACACACTGCCCTCGCGTCTGCTCGGCTAGAGAGTTCCTCGACGACATCTCGGAAGAAGCACGCCACGGCAACCGTTGGCGCATCGACAGGACGGATCAAGCGGCTAGGCTCGATGACCGCCTCACTGGCCAGGTCCTCATCCTCCAGCAGCGGCAGTCGTCGTGGATCAGCCCGCTCAGGCAACCTCTGTACCTCCCGCTCCTGCGTGCTAACGCCGAGTTTCACTAAGCGGAATCGTCCCCTAGTCGGGTCAGTGCGCGGGCCTTATCTGTCGTCCCGGCTGGTCGGCATACATGCCGCTGCATGTCGCTGTCGGCGGGAGCACTGTCAACGGCAACCGAAGCTGGGCAGCTGTCGGCTTGCCGCGCGGTGCTCAGTTTTCAGTTGCCGCCGGGTGCGCCGTGAGGCGCCGTTGGTTCGAGTGGAGGTGGGAGACCTTCGCCTCCGTCCTGTTGCAGCAGGGCGGTGAAGCTGAGGGCAGCCGTGCGACGTGAGGTCGCACGTGATGAGTGATCACGCCGATTGGAGGTTATTGATGAGGGTGTGACCCGGTCCAGTGTCGGAAGGGCCGTCCCCGCCCTGGCGTGCGTCGTGGGTGACTGCGGGGTGCGAAGCCCAGGGTGAAAGCCGAAGCCGTCCCGTTCCATCCGGGGGTGACGGGCGAGGGGAAGACCGGACGGGTGAACGCGAGTGAATCTTCGTATGCTCCGTTATCAGCAGCTCCGCCGATGGGATGTTTCAGCGGGGTATAGGGCTGGCCGTTGAGAAGCGGCAGGCGCCGGTCAGAGAGGCTGCGCTGGTCGGGAGGACACCGCCGCCCCGGAGTAAAGAAGGCACCCACCCCGGTCGTATCTCATGCGTGCGGAACACGGGAACCCCGACAGAGTCCGGGCCGCCGATGGCGGGCCGGTAGGCCGACCGTGAGGAGAGCGGAATCCTCTGGCGGGAACAGGATGCCCAAGAAGCGAATGCCGGCGGGCGAAAGCCGACAGGAAACCGCGACGATCGTGGCTGGCTCCTCCAGGCCGTCGTTGCTGGATAACTGGCCGGATACCGGGCCTGGTGCCCGGCCCCGAAAGGGCGCTGACGTGGGCAGGTGAGCCTGTGAAGCGATGCGGTGAACCGCCGGAACCGAAGGGCAAGTTAGACACATGACCTCATGGGGGGGACGAGTGAACGGACCGGAGGACGTGGACCTCGACTGGGACGCCGTCGACTGGCGCGCTCCACGAGGACAACGTACGGCGGCTGCGGCAGCGGATCTTCAAGGCGGCGCAGGAAGGGGACCTGGCCACGGTCAGGAACCTGCAGAAGCTGATGCTGCGGAGTCTGGTGGAACACGCTGATCAGCGTGCGGCAGGTCGACGCAGCGCAACGCTGGCCGCAAGACGGCCGGGGTCGATGGGGAGGTCGCGTTGACCTCCCTGGCCAGGATGGAGCTGGCGGTGCGGGTGCACCGCGACGCAGCTCGTCATGGCGGCCCCGGCCGGTCAGGCGGGTGTACATACCCAAGGCGGTAACCGGCGAAACTGCGCCCACTCGGCATTCCCGTGATCATGGACCGGTGCCATCAGGCGCGGGTCGCGTAACGCGTTGGAACCCGAATGGGAGGCCCGGTTCGAACCCAAGTCGTACGGGTTTCGGCCGGGTCGAAGCTGCCAGGACGCGATCGAGGCCGTTCAACACGACTGCAGCGGCCAAGAACGCGAAGCGGTTGTGGGTGCTGGACGCGGACCTGGCCGCGGCGTTCGACCGAATCGACCACGACCACCTTCTCTACATGCTCGGCTCGTTTCCCGCCAGGGACATGATCCGCGCCTGGCTGAAGGCGGGCGTGTTCGAGAAGGGCAAGGGGTTCGCCCCGACCGAGGAGGGAACTCCCCAGGGCGGGGTGATCAGCCCTTTGCTCCTGAACGTCGCACTCCACGGGCTGGAGGAAGCCGCCGGCGTACGATATCGCAAAACCGGCCCGCAGGCCGGGATAACGATGCCGGGCTGCCCCGGTGGTGGTCAGATACGCCGACGACTGTTCGCGGTGCTGCCAATCCCGGCAGCAGGCCGAACAGATCAAGGCGAGGTTGGCCGAGTGGCTGGAACCCCGGGGTCTTGCCATCAACGAGGACAAGACCCGGATCGTGCACCTGTCCGACGGGGTTCGATTTCCTGGGGTTCAACATCCGCCGCTACGGACGGCAAGCTGCTGATCAAGCCGAGCAAGGCGGCCATCAGGCGGCTCCGGAAACGGCTCGCGCACCGAGATGCGCGCGCTGCGCGGCTCGAACGCGGCGGCGGTCATCGCCGCGGCTCAACCCGATCATCCGGGGTTGGGCCGCCTACTACCGGGGCGCGGTGTCCAGCAAGATGTTCTCCGGGCTGGACAACTACATGTGGAAGCTCACCTACAAGTGGGCCAAACACAGCCACCCGAACAAGTCGAAGACGTGGGTGGTCGCCCGCTACTTCGGCAAGTTCAACAAGTTCAGGAACGACCGGTGGGTGTTCGGCGACCCCGCGATCGTCAGCGCGCGCGGCGGCGTCGCGCACCTGATCAAGTTCTCCTGGACGAACATCGTCCGGCACCAGCACGGTCAAAGGCACGGCGTCCCCCGACGACCCCGCCCTGACCGACTACTGGGCCGCGCGGCGGCGACGCATCAAACCCCCGCTGGACAGCTACACGCTGCGCCTGCTCGACCAGGCAGGACAGCCGGTGCCCGCTCTGCGGGGATCCCTTGCTCTCCGCCGAGCAGCCTCCGCGGCTCCCCCGAGCGAATGGGAGAGCTGGTGGCTGCACGTCACCCGAAAGGCCATCGCAGCACGACTATCTCGTGCACCACGGACGGCCCGGGCGACCCGGCAACCGGACGGTGACAAACCCGCCTGGTACACGCCTCCTGCCAACGGGCGCTACGCGCCCGCAGCGCAGGGCACACCTGGTCCGGGTGGCGCCGGATCGGGTGGCAAGCGGCCCCGACGAAGCCGGGATGGGCCAGCACTGTCAGCAGCCGCGTAGTTAGCCGAGTGCGTAGACCGAACTGCCCGCGCTCGCCACAGTCAGGATCGAGTCAGGCCGCTTGGTGCCGAAGCGCAGTCCCTTCCGCATGTAGGCCCGTGGATTTGTATCGAGCGCTTTCGCCTAGGGCGGGTCATCTTCGTCCCGGCGGTGCGCGTAGCAGGCGAGTGCTGCTGTCGTGCGGTGCCTCAGACGATAGGCGGCGGATCCTCGAGCGCCCCGGTCTTGTCGGGGTTAAGCCGGACCCAGATAGAGGTGATCTGGCCACGGACGGCCTCGCCGGTGATCACGATCGGCCCCTCGGCCGTATCCAGCACGAGCGAAGGGCCCGAGTTGACCTCAAGAACGCGTGCAGGGGGCCGCCCGTCCGGGCTCAAGCCGGTCCTGAACCCGAGAAGTCTCCAGCTGCCCCTGAGGAGCTGCCGCACCCGCTCGGCGCCGAGAACTGGGTGCCTGGCTGCGCGGCGGGCGGGGCCGGCGTCCGATATGAGCACGACGTCGGGGTGGAGGAGGGTCAGGGTCCGCTCTTCGTCGCCCGCGAGTACGGAGTCCATCAGCTGCTCGAGCAGTTCGGCTGAGGCCGGGGACGGAGGGGGAGTCCCGGCGCTCGGCCGGGCCGAGTGCAGCTTTCGCCTGGCGCGCGAGACGAGCTGCCTGCACGCCGGCTCGCTTTTCCCGAGGATCTGGGCGATGGCCGTATAGGGCTCGCCGAACACGTCACCGAGGAGGAAAGCGACTCGCTCGTACGGGCCGAGCGAGTCGAGCAGGATCAGGAAGCCGAGGGTCAGCGAGTCAGCGAGCCCGGCGGTTTCCCCGACGTCCCGAGCGGTGGGCACCGGGTCCGGAAGCCACGGCCCGACATACACCTCCCGCCGCCGGCGCTGAGCCCGCAGCCGGTCGAGGGCCAGGCGCGAGGTGACGGTCGTGAGCCAGCCGGCCGGGTTGTCCACGGTGGCGGCGTCTCGGGCGGCCCACCGTATCCACACCTCCTGCACCACGTCCTCGGCGTCGGCCAGCGAGCAAGTGATCCTGTAGGCCAGGCCGGTCAGGCGCGGGCGCTCACCCTCGAAGATTTCGAGGCCGCCCGGTGCCGAAGCCGGGTTCACGCCGCCCCCGGATAGGCGCGATCCTCCGCGGGCGCCCCGGCGGCGAGCAGGCCGGCCTGCTGGCCGCTGGCCATGGCCGCGTCCGACAGCCACCCTGTCGGCCCCACCCAGTCGCCGGCCAGGTACAGCCCAGGTGAGCCGGGCACCGCGACTGCTGGCGGCCGGCCAGGCCGTCTTCGGGACCGGGAAGCACGTGAGTGACGACGTGGACTGCCAGGAACCTCTCCGCAACGATCTGATCGTCGGTGATTCCCGCCAGGGCGGCGAACCGGTGAAGCTCGGCGCGGTCCAGTCCCGCGTCGCGGGCGCCGTGCCGCATGACGTGCACAACGGACCCGCCGGCGGGGGCCAGGTCACCCGGCGGGCAGTGACATGCCAGGTACAAGGGCTCGTCGACGCTTATCACTACCGAAGGGTGAGGCCCGCGCAGCCCGAGGTCCAGGCAGGCAGCAGTGACCGGGCGGCCGAGCTCGGGCCAGCCCGGGTCGGCCGGCAGCAGGTTGCGGGCCGCGGCCGGGCCGCCAGCGGCGATGATCACCGCGGCCGCAGGCAGCACCTCGCCGCCGGTCAGCGCGACCTCCCATCCGCACGGAACGGCGCTGACACCGGCGGCGGCCTGGTGCTCCCGAATGATCGCGCCAGCCGCCGACGCTGCCGACGAGAGGCCCTCCGCGAGGCTCCCGAATCCCTCGTCGAGGTACGACACCCCCCGGCGGGCGCCCTTCATCCGGGAGATAGCGAAATCGGCCGGCATGCCCCCCAGGTCGGTCACGTAGGTGGTCACTCGTATCAACATTCGGGCCAGGTCAGACAGGTCACGACTTCCCCCCAGAGACTCGACCCACTCTTCTGCGGTCCGGCCCGCCCATCGCGCCGCAGATGCCGTCAGCAGCCTGGCGACCAGCGAGCCCATCTGGCCTACCGGCACCCTTGCCAGCTTGCCGTCGCGCACGACGCGGGCGCCACGCAGCGGCGGCCGGTGGCCGCGATGGGGGACCTCCAGCTCGCGCAGTATCCGCCAGGCCTCGCCGCCCTTGCCGAGGGCGTGCGGCCCCTGGTTGAGTCGGTAGCCGCTCAGTTCGTCGGTGCGGGCCCGGCCTCCGGCGGTGTCTGCCTCCACCATGACCACTGGCTTCCGCGCTCGGGCGGCGGTTGCCGCAGCAGTCAGCCCAGCCAGCCCGGCGCCGATCACCACCACAGTTTCCTTGTCGTGTTCTCGCATGCATATATGACGCCGCCCCTACGCTCCTGTGACATCGCGCCGGACAACCAGGCGACACGCCCTCCGGCCGGCTGTTCGAGGAGCCCCGGCTGGAGATCCGCTACGACCATGCCGGAAGCCGGGCCGCGCCAGCGCCCCAACATTCGGGCCAGATTGACCGAAATCGGCGCGCCTCAGGAAGCCCGCATTGGTGACTGCCGGGCTCCACCGCAGTTCCGGGCGCGCCGGCCGCGGCAGCCCGCGGTAGCTGTCCCTTTGGTCGGTATTATCCGCGTGCTTCCGACCGCCAATACGTAAACGGTCGTAGTGGAGGCCGTAATGCGGCGGTTTGCGGAACCGTTTACGTACAGCCCGCGCCCGCGGGCCAACCGCGGGATTCGGCGCACGACTTCCGGAAGGGCCGGCTTGCTGGCACTGATCGCCGGGACCGTGTCCTGCCTGCACATGCACTTGCGCAGCTGTCCCAGACATTGCGGAATACTCGACCGGCTGACGGACCGACAGGGCGGCCACCGCTCAGGTCTCAGGGAGAGAAAGCGGTTACTGACGGGCCTGAAGCGAAATTAATGACAAATACTGACAACCTGCATGTGTCCGAGGGGGGAGCGCGCCAATAGGCCAATGCATGCTGACGGGTGAGTTCTCGCTCAGAAATGTGCGGTGACGGAGCAGCGACGAACGCTCAGGGCTACAGGAGTTGATCGGCAAGTCGCCCGGCTGCCCAGCTCCAGTCGATGCGCTCTTGCTCGAGCCGGATGCGTTCCCCGAGGCGGTCAGTAACCAGGTCTTGGTACAGCGCCTGTTCATCGGCGGTGAGCCGATCCAGCCGGGAAATGGCGGGCGAAGCTTCGCTGACCCATCGGTCACGATGCGCTAGCAGCGTCTGGCGGTCCATGAGCAGCGACCGTGTGCTGGGTAGCCAGGCGCGCAGCTGATTCAGGATCGCGAAGCCGTGGGTGTCGAGATCGCCCCAGTAGATGACGTCGGCGTCGGCTAGCCAGGGCAGGGCGCCGACGCGATCGACTTCGAAGCCCTTGCCCCAGAACGCGACTCCGTCGCGGGGGACCGGAGCGCTGAGGAACGTGATCTCATTCTCGATGACCAGCGCTCGCTTCGCTTTGACGGGCAGTGGGGCTAGCTCGGCCACCCTGACCGTGAGATCAGACAGCCCGGAGGCAATCCCCAGCGAGGGATCGGGCCGGATCCGAAGTGTGTCGGGCTTGGTGCGCAAATCCAGCGCGGTGAGAAAGCCGGATGCGGTCGAGGAAACGCCGAGCAACTGGGCGAGTAGCTGGCGGTGGCGCTCCACGAACTTCGTGTCAACTCCGGGTGCGGTGATCTCTCGCAGGTAATGCCCGCCGCCTCGTGCGGCGCTCAGCCAGCCGTACGCGGACAAGAGGGCTGGCCACGATGCGCTGACCTCAAGCGCCCGCAGGGGATTTGCCGTAACCCACGCCGCGATGACTGGCTCGCTGGCGACGGCGGATAGCACGGCCCGATAGGCCCGGACCTTCTCGGCGACCCCCGTCAGCGCGGCTGCCTGCTCGTATGACTCGACAACGGCGCGGCTCGGCAGCTCGTTACGGCCGATCAGTCGGCCGCCGACTGGCGAGTATCGGAGCGTGTACCAGACACCGTCGTGGCTACCGGCCTTCAGTGCCGCGATCCACACGCGGACCGCCTCGATGTCGTCGCCGATCCCGCCAGGTCGAGGCCCGCGCAGCGGCACGTCTATGACGGGGAACGGCGACTCCAGGGCCAGCGCGGTCAGGATCGAGCCGTCATCCCAGCGTCTGCGCACCCGGGCGCGGATGTCCGAAACCGTCGTCCAGGCCGTCACGCCGGGTGACCAGCCTGATGTTCGCGGAACTCTTCGATCGTCAGAGTCTGCAGCCGCGAGTAGTTCCCGGCGGGGTTGTCGACAAAGCCGATGGCGCGGATATACGGCTCAATCACGTGCACCTTCTGGAGCGGAGTCACGATCAGCAACTGCAAGCCCAGGCGCGCGAACAATTCCAGCGCATAGCGGGTCGACACGTCCGAGCCGCGGCCGAATGCTTCGTCGATGACGGCGAAACGGAAGTCACGAGATTTCTCGACGCCCCATTCGAGCCCGAACTGATACGCCAGAGAGGCAGCAAGGATCGTGTAAGCCAACTTTTCCTTCTGCCCGCCCGACTTGCCATCGGAGTCGCGGTAGTGCTCCCACTCCTCGTCGGTTTCGCGATCACGCTCGGACGCGGAGAAGGTGAACCAGTAGCGGACATCGGTGACCCGCTGGGTCCAGGCACGGTCCGCGTCTGCGTGGCCCTCGCGTCCGCGGAAGCGCTCGATGATCCGCTGCACGTCCAGGAACCGCTGCTCGGAATAATGATCATCATCGACCGAGAGGGTATCGTCGGTAGCAGCCCGCAGCTCGCTGCGGAAGTCCTGCACCTCGGTGTTCACCGTGCGCTCAGTGACGAGCAGGATGAACCGGCCCGGGCTGTAGTCGATGGCGCCCAGCGCCTCGTTTATGCGATCCACCCTGGAATGGATCTCCTCGGCCTGACGGCGTAGCCAGTTGTTGAACTGCGCGAGTTCACGGATGGTATTCGTGTTCAGCTGACGCTTGAACTCGCTCTCGAAGCGCGGCAGGTCGTCGGTTGCCACCCGGCCGTGAAACGCCAGGAACTCGTCGCGGGCCTCGACGCTGGCGTCCATCTCCGTGGTGGCCTCGGGCCAGCGGCGGCGTACCTCAGTCATCGCCTGAATCAACCGCTGGGCGTGGCCGACAAGCTCGCGCCCGACCCGGTCTATCGCCGACTGCAGCCCGGCCGTCAGCGACTCACCGGCGGCCGCACAGGCTTCGGGTGCGTCGGGCATGCTCTCGCCGAGCCGCTCCCTGAGCTGGTCAAACGAAAGGCGGGCTGCGGTCAGGCGTGATGCTTCCACGGTGGCCAGATAGTGCTGCTCCGCCGTCCGCGCCTCGGTCGCGCGCCGCAGCAGCTCCTCCTGGACGCGAACATCCCCGCTCAGCTTCTGGAAGGCGGTCTGGGACTCATCAGTGGACGCCTTGTTTTCCTCGAGTCGCCGCTCGACCTCGGCGAGCGCAGAAGATCCCGACACGAGTCGCAGTCGTTCCTGTTCCGCGGCGCCAGCCCTGCCCTCTGCCTCTTCCCAGTCGACCTCGCTCCACGAACGGAAGGTGGCAAGGCCGTCCAGCGCGGAGCGGCGGCCGGTCAGGCCTTCGCGGTCACCGCGAAGCCTGGCGTACTGCGCATCCGCCTCCAGGAGCTGGGCCTGCAGGCCCGTCATGTAATCCGTCAGCGCGGCAATCTTGCGCTCGTTCATCCAGCCGAGCACCCATGAGCGCGGATCATCGAGGCGCGACCGGTCGTCTTTCTCATGGCGGTCGCCTGAGCGCATCTGTCCCTCGCGGGTGACAGCCCGGTGCTCGTCACGGAACTGCTCGATCGTGTCAACGCAGACAAAATCGGCCCGGCGGATCAGCTCGTCCCGCAGAAAGTCACGGAACGGGCCCGCCGCGATCTCGATGGTGTCCGCAAGCAGCAAGACTCCGCTGCCGGCTCGTGCCTGCAGCGGCACCCGCCGAGATGACACCCGCTCGTACACCAGCCTGCTGCCAGCTGTGCGGCCGTCGCTGCGCTGGTAGGTGAGCCGGTGCTCGTTCACCCAGCGGGAGACGCGATCGTAGTGGTGCTGGGGAACGAGCAGCGACAGCGCGAAGCCGCGCAGTACCCGCTCAGCGGCGCCCCGCCAGGTCGCGAACTGTTGCGCGACGTCGAGCAGCTCGCCGGCAAACGGCAGCTCGTCCTCGCTGATGCCCTGATTGCTGCAGAGCTGGGCGCGAACCTCGAGCTGCGCGGCAGGCAGGTTGTTCTTCCGGCTCGCCAGGCTGATCAGCTCGGCACGCGCCTCCTCGCCGGCTCTCCGAAGTTCCTGGCGCGACGCGATCACGGCTTCGAGTTCCGCCTCGACCGACAGGAACGCGGTCTCCAGCTGCGTGCGCGCGTCGGCCACCGCGTCGCCTAGCGCCGCGAATGCCGCCAGGTCGGTGACACCGGGCAGCCGAGCGGTCCGGGTGAGCGTGTCGAGATCCTGGCGCCGCTGGCGCCGTTCGGCCGCCAGCGTGCGCGCGGCCCTGATCTGCTCTTCGAGCTGGCTAAGCCGATCGCCTCCGGCCGCCGCGCGCTCGATGATCAGCGACTCACGCTCGCGGACGAGCGCGTCGCAGATCTCCCGGGCCGCCTCCGCGGCCTTGGTCTGGCGGTCGCGCTTAACCTCATGCGCGACAATTTCCTCGGTCAGCAGGCGCACTCGCAGCTCGGCTATGAACAGGCGCACCGCGTCGCGCTGCCGCTCCAGCTCGCCGCGTCGTCCTAGTGCACCGTCGTAATGCTTGCTGCTGGCGACCAGCGGCTGTAGTGCATCGAGCTGCTCACGGGCGCGCTTGACGGCGTCGTGCGCCTTCGTGAGGTCCTCGAAGTGCGCAACGATGTCGCGCACCTTGTCGGCGGCGTCCGCTGGCTCCAGCATGTGGCTGCGGACGAACTCGTTGAGGTTGCCGACCGATTTCATCGAGACGGTCTGGTGGAACAGTTCCATCGCCTGCTCGGACTTGATCCCGAGCAGGCGCCGGGCCCGGCGTGCATAGTCGGGGAACACGGTGTGGATCTCGGCCCCGCCTGCCCGGAGCCGTCGGCGCAGGTCCGTCAGATCCGAGCCGAAGTCGGTAAAGTCCGTTTCGATCGACAGCTGCTTCTGCGAGGTCACGAAGAACCGATCCGGCTGGCCAGCCCGGTCCTTCTGATGGAACACTTGGGCCAGCGTGATCGACTCATCGAAGCCGTCATTGGCGAATACGCCGAGGATGACCGAGTAGTGGCGCTGATCGCGAAGTCCGACTGGCCGGGACGTGCCGGTAGCCTCGACTCGCTCGGACTTGTAGTGACCCTCCACGTAGGACCGCAGGGTTCGTTCCCTCGCCTCCGCGCCCGCTGCCTTGTTGTAGGCAATCCGGTGAGCCGGCAGGAGCAGCGTGCTGAGGGCGTCGACCAGCGTCGACTTGCCGCTGCCGATGTCGCCCGTCAGCAGTGAGGTGGCGCCGTCCGCGGACAGCCGCCAGACCCGCTTGTCGAAGGTCCCCCAGTTGAATACCTCGAGTCGCTGCAGGCGATAGCCGGCCTTCGGGCCCCCGGCGCCCAGCTCGATCGTCGAGAAGAGGCCGTCACTCACCGGGCGCTGCCTTACCCGACGCTGCTGCGGCGTATTCAGTGAGCTTCCCGGCGAAGTCCGAGAGCGTCTGCGCATCCACGTAGGCCTTCAGGATCCGGCGCACCTCCCACTGGTCGGAACGCCCGCGGAGCTGGCGCAGGAATCCCAGGTCAGCCGCCCGCCGGATGGTGGTATCGACCTGATCGACCACCCGGGCCTCGTTGGTCGATTCCGTGAGGAACAGCCGCAGCATCTCAACGATCTGATCGCGGCTCAGGACAAGCTTGCCCTCGGCGCCGGCCGTCTCGAACTCCACGAGCCGCTTGCGGAGCAGGACCAGCAGCAGGCTCAGGTTGTAGGTGAGAGTGCGGCGGTTTACCAGTCGCGGCAGCGGATCCTCGCCGTCGACGTCCGGCCGAGTCTGCAGGTAGGCGTAGCCCTCGGTGGCGTCGACGACCACGTCGACTCCAATCGCAGCAAAGTGATCACGGATCGGCGGCGCACTGCGGCCCAGGGTGGCCCAGGTCGTGTCATCCTGCTCCCGGTAGATGACGCCCCGCATCAGCTGGATGATCGCGGCGGCTGTGGCGTGTTCTTCGGCGGATCTCACCTTCGGGTCACCGTCACCTTGGGCAACCGTGCCCGACGGGTTCCCTGGCCAGCGACGTAGTCGATGCGCGTCTCATCATGTTCATCCACCGAGACCTCGAGATCGTCTTCCGCTAGCGCCAGGTAGCCGACGATTTCAGCAGCGCCTTGCTCGACGGGATAGGCGGCAACGATGTCGCTCAGCAGCGCCGAGCCGCGCTCTGGCACGGCGGAGCGGATGTTGGCGGCAAGTCGTGCCTGGTTCACGAAAGTCTGCTCGAACAAGGCGCTCACATCCGCTTCCGTCTCAGCGGTCGGGTCCAGCAAGCTCTCGACCCGCGCGCTGGGGCGAGCGTCATATAGCGGCCGTTCGAACGGCAGGGCGATGCTGACTCCCGGCTCGTACACCTCAAGCCCCATGGCAGGCGGCGCGTCCCGGCAGGAGAGCGCGCTGGCCTCGATCGAATGGACGAGATCGAGGACGCGGCGGTTCTCCAGCCAAACCTGATCATCGAGGAAGCGGCGCAACTGCTCGGAAATCTGACGCACGGTTCGCTGGGTACGCTCGGCGGCTTCGGACCAGTCGTGATGCACGGTGCGCAGCCGCCGGTCCGTGTCAACTTGGTCCAGCGCCTGCAGCCGGCCCAGCATGTGCGCTAGCTCGTCCTGCCGTGTCTCGGACAACAGAAAGTCATAAAACGCCTGGAAGCTCTGGCCCTGATCCGAGCCGTCGATGTCGGTGCGGCTGCTGACAAGCTCGGCCAGCAGGTCGCCTTTGCTTCCCGCCCAGGATGCGATTCGCTCGCGTATTGCGCGATCGAGGCTGCGGAAGTTCTCCTCGACCTGACGGAAATCCGAGAGCAACTCCCGGGCCGTGGACGCGAACTGCTGATAGCGGTCACGGAGCGCGGCGCCGCTGAGAAGGGTCAGCTGCCCGGCCTCGACCGTCGCTATCTCCTGATCGATCTCGTCCCTGCGGCGCTGCAGTTCAGCCAGGCGTAGTTCCGGGTCGGTCTCGGTGCCGTGCACGATCTGGCGCAATAGCTCAACTACTGTATGCAGCCGCGATTCCGTGCCAACGAATGGGCGGACGCCCAGCCCGATGACCCAGCCATAGGCTTTCTCGAAGGCCGGAGTCGCGTCGTAATGCACGTCGTCTGACCCGAGCGGGTAGAAGCGGCGTAGCCAGCCTGCATCCGGGTGGGCCCAGTCGTCCATATAGTCGATCGCTGACTTCGGATACCGCGCGGCACTCGGGTCAGCTGAGTTAAGCGCATAGAGCTCGTCGTCCAGCGCCACGGCCAGATCCGACATGGATGTAGCACCGTGGTTACTTTCCACAAAGAAGCGGCCGAGGAAGGCCAGGATGAGCGGCGCGTTGGCGGCGCGAAGCAGTCGCCAGGCCGGATGGCGGTCGCGGAGCCGCTCAACGTCACTATGGTCCATAGACCCTCCGTGCTTATCTGTGCTCAGCCTAATGAGCAGCACCGACAGTGCGGGTCGGTACGACGTGGGTCGTGCATCGCCACCGATGAGAGGCGGACCGCACACGCGATACCGAAATGAGTTCCGCGCCCCAGAGGGTGGCTGACCTCCTTGAGCAGCCCGGTGCGGGTCGCGGGAGGGAGTCAATGGGCCGATACGGTGTTGGGCGCGGACCGCAATCTTCCGGAGGGCACTCCTTCAGGTGTCAGCCTTGACATACTGCACGACGATCACGACTTGCTTGGCCTTGGTCTCGGTGACCGTGTACCAGATGGTCAGGCCGTCCGATGGAAGATAGAGACGGTAGGCGCCCGGCAGCGGGTCGTCTTCGGGAAACGGGTCGGCAAGCGTCGGGACCGGCTCCTGCAGGAGGTGAAAGATTGCCTGGTGCGCAGCGTGCCGAAGTGGCTGCGGCAGCCCCTCTAGTTCGTCCCAGGTCCTGTCCGGGAAGCGTAGGACCCGGTCACTCACCTGATTCCCCAGGCCTCCGCCAGTTCCTCGCGAGTGAATGTCCGGCCGTTGCCTTCATCCGATCGGATGCGCCGCAGCGCCTCGCGATCCCCGGCTTCACGCCGCAGACGCCGGTTCTCCGCCCGCAGCGCTTCTAGCTCGGATCGAGGGACCAGGATCATGTCTTCGGCCTGCGCGGGCATGTGACTCCTCAACCAACAGTTCGAGACCGGCGCTTTCGTCAGTGTAGCCCTGGCCTGGCGACTCCCTCGGCACACGGGCGAATGATCCCGATGCGGAACCGTGCTCGGTCTGCCCTGATCGCGAATATGACTGACGTGATCCGTCAGATTGCGGATGGGAGGATGTCCGCACCGACGCACCAGGCCGAATCCGCTCCAGGTCGGTGTTCGATCACCGGCCGCAGGGGGTGAACCCAAGATACGCATATGTAATATTAAGTCATGACGTGTCCGAGGGGGGACTTGAACCCCCATGCCCTTTTGGGGCACTAGCACCTCAAGCTAGCGCGTCTGCCAATTCCGCCACCCGGACGTGGGCTGCCGGCCAGAAGCCGAGCCGGCCTCACGATAGCAAATCCGGGCACCTTCCTGCGACGTGGCTTAAGACGCCTGGCCTAGCGGGGTTCGGCGGGGCCGCACCTGCGGGAGGGTACAGAAGGTGCAACGATGGCGAGATGACCGAGAGTTCCGCCGCCCCGGCCGCACGGGGTACCGCAGCCCAGGATGAGGTCGCCGCGCTGGCCAGCGGCCTGATCAAGATCGATTCCAGCAACCCGGGCGATAACTCGGGCCCTGGTGAACGGGCTGCGGCCGAGTACGTAGCGGCGCTGCTCGCGGAGGCCGGGCTGGAACCGACGATTTACGAGTCACACACCAAGCGGTCCAGCGTCGTGGCCAGGATCGAAGGCACCGATTCCACCCGGCCAGCCCTGCTGATCCACGGCCACCTTGACGTCGTGCCGGCCGATGCGGCGGACTGGCGCGTGCATCCCTTCTCGGGCGAGATCACCGAGGACTGTGTCTGGGGTCGCGGGGCGGTCGACATGAAGGACATGGACGCCATGATCCTGGCGGTGCTCCGGCAGCGGCTGGCCGAGGGCCGCCGGCCGCCGCGGGATGTCGTCGTTACCTTCCTTGCCGATGAGGAGGCAGGCGGCAGCTATGGCGCCCGGTGGCTTGTCGACAACCATCCGGACTTGTTCGAGGGCGTCACGGAGGCCATCGGCGAGGTCGGCGGCTTCAGCGTCACGCTCGGCGGCAAGCGGCTCTACCTGCTGCAGACGGCCGAGAAGGGCATGGCCTGGATGCGGCTGACAGCCCAGGGCACAGCCGGGCACGGCTCGATGCTCAACAGCGACAACTCCGTGACTGAGCTGGCTGAGACGGTCGCGCGTATCGGTCGCTATGAATGGCCGGTCCGGGAGACCGAAGCCGCATTCGCGTTCGCGCGGGAGGCCTGCGAGGCGCTTGGCGTCGAGTTCGACCCGGCCGACCCGGCCGCGGTGCTGGGCAAGCTCGGGCCGATCGCCAAGATGGTCGGCGCGACGCTGACCAATACTGCCAACCCGACGATGCTGTCGGCCGGCTACAAGGTGAACGTGGTACCTCAGGTGGCCAGCGCTCAGGTCGACGGCCGGTTCCTGCCGGGGCACGAGGCTGAGTTCCTCAGCGAAATCGACGCACTGATCGGGCCGGGCGTCAAGCGCGAGCAGGTGCACCACGACATCGCGGTCGAGACGAGCTTCGACGGAGACCTGGTCGGCGCGATGGTCGACGCGCTGCGGTCGGAGGACCCAGACGGGCGGATGGTGCCCTACTGCCTGTCCGGCGGGACTGACGCCAAGTCGTTCTCCCGGCTCGGCATTCGCTGTTTCGGGTTCACGCCGCTGCGGCTGCCCGCCGAACTGGACTTCGCGGGCATGTTCCACGGTATCGACGAGCGAGTGCCAGTCTCCGCTCTCCAATTCGGGACCAGGGTCCTGGACAATTTCCTCGATCGCTGTTAACCGTTCTGCCTGGTCAATGGCGGATTGGCGGATCATCCCGCCGAGCAGGGACGAGTCTGGACGCGGGCCTCGTATCGTTTATTGACGCATGCACGGTGAGTAGTGCTATCGTGACTCACTGTGCGGGGCTGATATACCCGGAGAGCAACCCCCTTTTCTACCGCGCTCTGGTCAACGGCCTCGCATCCTGGCGGGTCATTTGGAAGACCTCTGGATGGCCAGCGCCAGCCGGCCGATAAGGAGGGTCGCCTGTGTTGCCGGAACAGGGTCGAAGCCTGGCAATGCGGGTCCGCAGCCGCGCAGATTCGCGGCGGCACGGCGCCGCGTTCAGCAGCGCGCGGACCTCGCGCTTGGGCTACCTGACTCTCACTGTCGGCTGCGGGTACTCGCCCGCTCTGGTGGCCACGGTCGCCGGCACTGCCACGATGGCGTGCCTGGCCGTGGCCACCGCCAACTCGTTATCTGCGTAACGCCCGCGGTCCGGCCCGCGCGCTAGCTCCTCTTGCTCCATCCAGCACAGTTCCATCCCTGCACAACAGCTCACCCGGCTCGCCAGCCCGGCATCCGACCGGCTTGCGGCAACGGGCGGAGCCCATCCGGCTCTCACCACGTCACTCTCAGTAAGTGAGCAGGGACGCAGAGCGCCGGAGCTCAGACGGCACAGAACGCCCAGCGCGCTAATGAAGAAGGAGAAGATCAGATGAATGGACTCGCTGCCCTTGCGGCCAAGGAGGTCGCCGTGGCCTCGGGTGCGAGCTTGCTGCCGGGCATCGCGCCGAGTGCAGTGGATGGGTTCGCGGTCGGCACCTTACTGTCCGGGCTGTGCTTCCTGATGGTGATGGCGCCCAAGCGCGGTCTGCGCCGCAGAAAGGTCTCGGCGAGCGAGGGCATGTTGGTCGGCAGCGAGCCGGTGCAGCCTGAGTATGCGATGGCGATGACGCTGACCGACCCGTTCGCTGACGAGTCGGCGGAGGTCGTGGTGTCGGCCGACGGCCAGCTCCTCCAGGAACTGGGACCGGAACCGAAGGGCGCCGGTTACCGGAGCAAGCACCGTCAATCTGACTCGATGCCCGGCGACCGGCGGCCGGAGATCAGGCGCAGCCAGGGGCGGCACGCGGCGCCGTCAAACGGCATCGCTAGCAGGGTGGCCGGGCGGTTCGCCTTCCATCCGCTCGCGGTGCACGACTGAGTGGCCGCGCACGACTGAACAACGCAGTCCGATGTGACGCAGACGTAGACCGGCAGGCCCGTCAACCAGCCCCGGACGGGCCTGTCGATTTTGCCGCAGCCGTCGCCCCACTGCCGGAAGAACTGTCCGCGCCGGTCCCGGCGCATGCCGCCTGCCTCGGGGTCGGAGACCGCGTCGAGCTGGATCTTGCTCTGCCGGATGATCATCCGGCGCAGAGTCGCCTTGCGGCTGCCATCAGGGAAAAGGCGAAGCCTGGACAGTTCCCAGTTGCCATATTCGGCGTGATCAGTCAGTATCCGACGTGCCGCGTCCCTCGAGGTGCCGCGCGGCAAGTACAGCATCAAGTAGGAATACTCCGCCATCAACTTATTGTGCGCGCTCTGCCGGATGGTTCAATCACCTTGAGGGAATCCGCAGCGCGGGCTCAGGAAACCGCGGCCGCCCTCAGGCGCCGTGACGGAAACCTCGGAGATGCCCGGTTGACCCGGGTGCCTCAGGGAACGGCTCGCGGCACGAGTTAACCGGGCCCTGGGAACATCGTGCCCAGGGCAGCAAGTTAACTTCCTGGAGAGGGGAACGGGGTTCGCACACGATCGGGTCATCCACCTGGTCGGGCCGGGGTTCCCTATGAAAGGCCAGAGCGCGGGGTGGCTGTGGGCTTACCTGCGGTAGCCTCCTGGGCGTTTGCTGGAAGTAAAGGGTGTGACACGTGGCAACAGGGACCGAGGAAACCGCCGGGGCTCCGAAGGCCGGGGCCAACGGCGGTAACAAGCTTGTCATCGTCGAGTCGCCGAGGAAGGCGCGGACGATCGCAGGCTTCCTTGGCAAGGGCTACACGGTCGAGTCCAGCATTGGCCACATTCGCGATATGCCGGATAGGGCTGCCGAGATACCGACAAAGTATCGCGGCGAAGCGTGGGCTCGGCTCGGCGTCGACGTCGATCACGACTTCGAGCCGCTGTATGTCGTCAACTCGGACAAGAAGCAGCAGGTCACCAAGCTCAAGGCACTGCTAAAGGACGCCGACGAACTACTGCTGGCCACTGATGAGGACCGCGAGGGCGAGGCTATCGCCTGGCACCTGATGGAGGAGCTCAAGCCCAGGGTGCCGGCCAAGCGGATGGTGTTCCACGAGATCACGCCCGAAGCAATAGCGCTGGCTGTCGCCTCGCCGCGCGACGTCGACCAGGGGCTGGTCGAGGCCTACCAGACCAGGCGCGTGCTGGACCGGCTGTATGGCTACGAAGTGTCGCCCGTGCTGTGGAAGAAGGTCATGCCGCAGCTGTCGGCCGGCCGCGTGCAGTCCGTCGCGGTCCGGCTGGTCGTCGACCGGGAGCGGGAGCGGATCGCCTTCCGCCCGGCTCAGTACTGGGACCTGGAAGCGGACTTCGCACCGCAGGACAAAGCAGCCGCGGCTGACGTCTCCTCCTTTACCGCGACGCTGGTGTCCGTCAACGGCCAGCGAGTCGCGCAGGGCCGTGACTTCTCTTCCATCGGCGAGCTGAAGGCGGACGGCAAGGGCGACGCCGGACTGCTGCATCTGGACGGCGAAGCCGCGGCGGCGCTGGCAGGGCGGCTGTCGAGCGCTGCTTTCTCCATCAAGTCGGTCGAGCGCAAGCCGTACCGGCGCTCGCCGTATGCGCCGTTCCGGACCACGACGCTGCAGCAGGAGGCATCGCGGAAGCTGGGCTACTCGGCCAAGTTCACCATGTCGACGGCGCAGCGGCTGTACGAGAACGGCCACATTACTTATATGCGGACCGACTCGGTCACACTGTCGCAGACCGCACTGAACGCCGCCAGGTCGCAGGCCCGGCAGCTGTACGGCGACGAGTACGTGCCGGACAAGCCGCGGACCTACGACAGCAAGGTCAAGAGCGCGCAGGAGGCGCACGAGGCCATCCGGCCCGCTGGCGATAGTTTCAAGACTCCGGCCCAGTCAGGTCTGCACGGCGATGAGCTGCGGCTGTACGAGCTGATCTGGAAGCGCACGGTCGCCTCCCAGATGAAGGACGCCACCGGCGAGTCGGTGTCGGTCCGGGTCACTGGTGCTTCGAGCACGGGCGAGCAGGCCGACTTCGGCGCGTCCGGCAAGGTCATCTCGTTCCACGGCTTCCTCAAGGCCTACGTCGAAGGTTCGGACGACCCGGACGCCGAGCTGGACGACAACCAGCGCCGGCTGCCGCCGGTGGCCGAGCGCGACCCATGGACCTGGTCCGGATGGACGTCGCCGAGCACGCGACCAGGCCGCCGGCCAGGTTCACCGAGGCGACGCTGATCAAGGACCTGGAAGACCGTGCCATCGGCAGGCCTTCTACTTATGCCTCGATCATCGGGACGATCCTGGACCGCGGCTACGTGTTCAAGAAGGGCACGGCCCTCGTCCCGTCGTTCGTCGCCTTCGCGGTCGTCACCCTGCTGGAGCGGCACTTCGCGCACCTGGTCGACTACGAGTTCACCGCCAAGATGGAGGACGCACTCGACGACATTGCCAACGGCGATGCCCAGCGGGTGCCCTGGCTGCGCAGGTTCTACTTCGGTGCCGACGGCGAAGAGGGCCTGAAGGAGATGGTCAGCGACCTGTCCGACATCGACGCCCGTGATGTCAGCTCCTTCCCGCTGGCCGGCACTGACATCGTGGTCAGGGTCGGGCGCTATGGCCCGTACCTGGAGCGCGACGGCCAGCGCGTCAACGTGCCCGAGGACACCGCACCGGATGAGCTGACGCCGGAGTTCGCCGCTGAACTGCTGGACCGGCCGAGCGGCGACAAGATCCTGGGCACTGACCCGGACAGCGGCAAGACGATCGTGGCTAAGGCCGGCCGGTTCGGTCCGTACGTCACCGAGGTGCTGGAAGAAGGCGAGACCGGCAAGCCCAGGACCGCGTCGCTGCTGAAGAGCATGGAGCTGGACAGCGTCACCCTGGACGACGCGCTGCGGCTGCTGACGCTGCCGCGCACGCTGGGTGAGATCGACGGGCTGCCGGTCACGGTGCAGAACGGCCGCTACGGGCCGTACGTCAAGCGAGACACCGAGAGCCGGTCGCTCGAGTCCGAAGATCAGATGTTCACCGTCACGCTCGATGAGGCCAAGGCCCTGCTCGACCAGCCCAAGCCGCGCGGCCGGGCGGCGCGGGCCGCGGCAACGCCACCGCTGAAAGAGCTCGGGCCTGATTCCGTCAGCGGGAAGCCGATCGTCCTGCGTGAAGGCAGGTTCGGTCCCTACGTCACCGATGGCGAGACCAACGCCTCGCTGCGCAAGGGCGACACGATCGAATCGATCACGCCGCAGCGGGCGATCGAGCTGCTCGCCGAGCGGCGGGCGGCCGCCCCGGCGCCGAAGCGCAAGCCCGGCGCCCGCCCGGCCGGCTCGGCCAGGACCGCCTCGGCGAAGACCGCAACCGCAAAATCCGCTGCCAAGACAGGAACCAAGACCGCAGTCAAGAAGAGCACGGGGACCAAGACTGCGACCAAGACCGCCACGAAGAAGGCCGCTGCTCAGGATGGACAGGACAGCTAGTTCCGGAACCGGCCAGGCGGGCCCGCGCAGGCGAGCCGCTGAAGCCCCGGAGCGGCTGTGCAGTCAGCCGGGACGGGACTGGCTGACGGCGCAGGGCGGGCCAGTACGGCCACGTTCCCGCTTGAATTGGCCTGGCCGGGTATCTGGCAGCTTGGCGCTGCGAGCAACCCATCCCTAGCCGGGCCTATACCCTAGCGCAGTGAACTTTAGATCCCCTTTGGGCGCCGGTGGGTCGAGCGTGCTCGCCATCACGCCTTCCGGCGCCTGTGGATCGCGCTTTCGCTGTCCAGTCTGGGGGACTGGATCAGCCTGCTCGCGTTGTCGGGCCTGGCCGCGACGATCGGCGGCCGAAGCGGCGGCGCTTACGCCGTCAGCGGCGTCTGGTTGTCCTCGCTGCTGCCTGCGCTGATCTTGGGGCCGCTGGCCGGCGCGTTCGCGGACAAGTTCGACCGCCGGCTGAACATGATCATCGGTGACGTCGATCAGGGCGGTGCTGTACCTCACCATCCCGCTGAACTTGGCATTTCATTTCTCCAACCGCTGAGCTGGCTGTACATCGTCCAGTTCCTGGCGTCCTGCGCGTCGCTGTTCTGGACGCCGGCCAAGGATGCCTCGGTGCCGAACCTGGTCCCGGCGGACAAACTGGAGCAGGCCAACCAGCTGAGCCTGTTCACCACGTACGGCACCGCGCCGGTCGCGGCGCGCTGCTGTTCCTGCTCGGCCTGATCGGTCACGCGGTCGCCGTTCTTCGCTGGCAGCCAGCACCAGGTCGACCTGGTCATGTACTTCAACGCGGCTACCTTCGTGCTGTCCGGGGCGACCATCTACGTGCTGCGCGAATTGCGCGGACGGCCGACCGATCCGATTTCCTCGCCGTCGGTGCTCAAGTCCATCTGGGAAGGCTGGAAGTTCCTCGGCAAGACCAAGGTTGTCCGGGGCATCGTGCTCGGCATGACCGGCGCGTTCGTGGCCGGAGGCGCTGTCGTCGGTCTCGGCCCGTCGTACGTGAAATACACCCTGCAAGGAGGTACGGAGGGCTGGGCGGCCGTGTTCGCCGCCATCTTCCTGGGCCTGGCGATCGGCATGTTCCTGGGCCTGCGGGTGCTGCGCGGGTTCTCGCGGCGGCGGCTGTTCGGCGCGTCGATCGCGTTCGCGGCGCTGCCGCTGGCCATGGTCGCGCTGATACCGAGTCTGGTCCTGGCCACGATCCTGACCATCGTGCTGGGTGCATGCGCGGGCGTCGCCTACGTCACCGGCTATACGATCATCGGGCTGGAGGTCGACGATGACACCAGGGGCCGGACGTTCGCCTTCCTCCAGTCGGCGATCCGGGTCATCTTGTTCGCCGTCATCGCGATCGCGCCGAGCCTGGCGGGCGGCTTCAACTCGGCCGCCCGTGCCCTGCGCATCGCCGACCTGCATGTCGGCGGCGTCGCCTACCGCAACATCGGTTACAACCTGGTGTTGCTTGTCGCTGCGGTCGTAGCCGTGCTGCTCGGCCGCCTGTCCTACCGGCAGATGGACGACCGGAAGGGAGTGCCGTTGCGAGTCGACCTGAGTTCGATATTCCGCGGTAATGGCAAGAAGCCCGCCGAGCACGCCGCCAGCAACGGGGTGCACGAGTCGCCCGTGCCCCGTCGGCTGCCCGGCGTGTTCCTCGCGCTGGAAGGCGGTGAGGGCGCGGGCAAATCCACCCAGGCCAGGCTGCTTGCGATCTGGCTGCGGGACCAGGGCTTCGACGTGGTCACGACGCACGAGCCCGGCGCGACGAAGATCGGCATGCGGCTGCGCGCGCTGCTGCTGGATACCGCGCACACCGGCCTGGCGCCGCGGGCGGAGGCGCTGATGTATGCGGCCGACCGGGCCGAGCACGTCCAGGCGGTGATCCGGCCGGCGCTGGAGCGTGGCGCGATCGTGGTGACCGACCGCTACGTCGACTCCTCGCTCGCCTACCAGGGGGCCGGCCGCCAGCTGCCGGTCGCCGAGATCGCCGAGCTGAACAGGTGGGCGACCGGCGGGCTGATGCCGGACCTGACCGTCCTGCTAGACGTGCCCCCGATGATGGGCCTGGGCCGCCGCCTGTCGTCGGCGGACCGGCTGGAAGCGGAGCCGGTCGAATTTCACCAGCGAGTGCGGAACGGGTTCCTCAGCCTGGCCGAGGCCGACCCCGCCCGGTACCTGGTGCTGGCAGCGGACCGGTCCGAGGCCGAGGTGAGCCGGGACATCCAGCAGCGGGTCCGGGAACTGCTGCCCGACCCGGTCCCGTTCGCGACCGAGGCGAACACTGGCTCATTCCCGGTGGTTCGCGAGTAATGGCGGATCCGGCGCCAGTCATCGCCCCGGTCTTCGCTGAACTGACTGGCCAGGAGATCGTGGTCGACCAGCTGCAGCGGGCCGTCGACGGAGCCCAGCCAGGGGCGCCGTCGGGCGGCATGACGCACGCCTGGCTGTTCACCGGCCCGCCAGGGTCCGGACGGTCGCTGGCCGCGCGCGCGTTCGCTGCCGCCCTGCTGTGTGACCGGCAGGGGTGTGGTGAGTGCCCGTCCTGCCGTCAGGTCGCGGGCGGCACGCACGCGGATCTGCTGCTGGTCCGGCCCGATGGCTTGTCCTACGGCGTCCGGCAGACCAGGGAGCTGGTGCTGAAGGCGGCCACGTCGCCGGTCTACGGCAGATGGCGGATTGTGCTGTTCGAGGACGCCGACCGGTCCACCGAGCAGGCGGCGAACGCGCTGCTCAAGGCGATCGAGGAACCGTCCCCGCGGACGGTCTGGCTGCTGTGCGCCCCGTATGCCGACGATCTGCCCACGACGATCAGGTCGCGATGCCGTCTGGTCACGCTGGTGACGCCGCGCACCGACGCGGTGATCGAGGTGCTCGAGCGTGAGGGCGTGCCGCCCAGCCGGGCGCGGACCGCCGCGCTGGCCGCCCAGGGCCACATCGGCCGGGCCCGGCGGCTGGCCAACGACGAGGAGGCCGGCCTGCGTCGCGGCGAGGCGCTGCGGGTGGCGGGCCAGGTCGGCAGCCTCGGTCAGGCGCTGAAGGCGGCCGCGGCGCTGGTCAAGGCGGCTGAGGCCGAAGCAGCCGCGACGACCGAGGAACTGGACGAGCCGGAGCGGGACGCACTGCGCCGTGCCTTCGGCGAGGGCTCGACGGGCAAGGGCGTGGCGACCGCTCTGCGCGGCGGCGCGGGCGCGATGCGGGACCTGGAGGACCGGCAGAAGTCGCGGGCCACCCGGCTGAAGCGGGATTCGCTGGACCGGGCGCTGCTGGATCTGGCCGGCTATTACCGGGACGTGCTCGCCCTTCAGGTCGGCGCCTCGGTGGAGATGGCCAACGAGCCGCGGGATGAAGAACTGCGTTCGCTGGCGTCGGCATCGGGTCCGGCGGACACCGTGCGCCGGATCGAGGCCATTATGAAGTGCCGGCAGCGGCTCGAGCTGAACGCGGCCCCGTTGCTCGCCGTCGAGGAACTCACACTCGCGCTGATGTAGCCGGTGCCGACGTAGCCCGTGCTGATGCAGCCCGCGTTGAGGTGCGGGCGGGCCCTTCCCGGCGATCGGGCTGGCTGAGGAGAGGCGAATCTCGTTATCGCCCCGTAATGTGGTCCCGTGGGCATGATGATGGCAGTGAGCTTCCAGCGGAGCGGGCGGCTGTATTACCTGGATCCGGGTCCCTATCAGCCCACGGTCGGCACCAAGGTGCTGGTGCCGACCGACGCCGGCCCGGAAGTGGCCGAATGTGTCTGGGCACCGCAATGGGTGGACGATGACATCGCCGGACTTCCGGTCTGCGCGGGCCTGGCTGATGAGCAGGATCTGCACCGGGAGGAGTCCAACCGCGCCCGCCGGGCTGAGGCCAGGGTGGCGACCCGCAGGCTGGTGCGCGAGCACGAACTCGGCATGAAGGTCATCGGGATTGACTACCTGGACAAGAGCAACGTCTTCACGGTGTACTTCAGCGCGCCGCACCGGGTGGACTTCCGCGGACTGGTCAAGGACCTGGCCGCCCGGCTGCGGGCCAGGGTCGAGCTGCGGCAGATCGGGCCGCGGGATGAGGCCAGGCTTCAGGGCGGCATCGGTCCCTGCGGCCGCGACCTGTGCTGTGCCACGTTCCTGAAAGATTTTGAGCCGGTTTCGGTGCGGATGGCCAAGGACCAGGACCTGCCGGTCAACCCGCTGCGGATAGCCGGGGCGTGCGGGCGCCTGATGTGCTGCCTGAAATACGAGCACCCGCTCTACCAGGACTTTCACGCCTCGGCGCCGAAAAACGGCGAGCTCGTGGAGACACCGGACGGCCCTGGCACGGTGGTCGGGCACAACGTGCCCGCCGATCAGATCGTGGTCCGGCTGGCCGAGGACGGCCGCCGGACGGCCTGCCCGAAGGCGAGCGTGTGCGGATCCAGGAAGGCCTACGAAGCCATGCACACCAGTGCGCGGAAACCCGCGGCGGACCGGTAGAATCCGATAGCTCGCACGGTTCGCCGGGCGCGCGCCGCCTTAGCTCAGTCGGCAGAGCGATTCACTCGTAATGAATAGGTCATCGGTTCAATTCCGATAGGCGGCTCCACCTGACCAGCGGAAACACCGCGAGCGTCTTAGCGATCGTGGTCGTTGGTAGCAGTTTGGCGAGCCTGCCGGTACCCGGGCGCAACGATCACCCGCTGGCCGGAGTCGCGTCGTTCCTGTTCGAGATGGGCCACCCTCAAGCGAGTGCCACGGTCCGGATGGCTCCTGCTCGGAGTTCCGCAGCCCGAGACGATTGCCGAGCACAGCTTCCGCGTCGGCATGGTCGGCATGGCCTCGATTGTCCAGCGCGGCAGGCATAGTGGCATTCCTCCGCTGCATAGCGGAGGGTCCGCACGCTCCACGTTGACTGCCGATAGGACATAAAGGGCATGGGAAGCGCCGTATCTCATAGCCTCCAGATTGTGGCGAACCTCATTGCGGGTAGGAAAACTTCTTCTCCTTGACCCTGCTTGGAGCAACTCTTCGAACACACGTCCAGCAGGACTGGTCAGTCGAACAGCTTCCAGTGACCCTCAGAGACGACGGCGACCTCGCCGTCGATGACGGTGATGGCGGTCTGGTCGTCGATGGCGTAGCCCGGCACGTCGAGCGCGGCGGCCCAGCGCTCCGCGTCGGCTAGGCCGAACTCCGGCATGTTCGGGTTGTCGAGGTGCGGAAAGATACTGAAGTCGACCAGCCCCAGTGCCTCGACGCTGCCCGTCGGCGACTGCCAGTCACTCAGGTCCTGGCTTAGGTGGGGCGCCGCCACGAGGCTCCCGGCGCTCACCCCGACCCACACCGTGTCCTGCAGCGAAGGCAGGACGTCAGCCGCGCCGGACTGCTGCAGCCAGTGCGCCAGGTACAGCGGATCGCCACCGCCCACCAGAAGAGCGTCGGTTTCCCGGACGATGGGGATCCACTGCGCCGCGTCGATGCTGGGAAGCGCTGTGAGCTCGAGCAGGCCGAGAGACTTCCAGCCGATCTCGCATAGCGGAGTCATCGCGCGGCCGGAGACGATGCGCCACGCGGCAGCGGGACCCCCCGCGGGGTAAGCCGCCGTTGGGATCACCAGGGCGCTGGCCTCGGCGATGGGCTTGCCCAGCATCTCGACGAGCGCGTTGGCGATGCTCGTGTTCTTGATGCCGGCGGAGGTGAGAAGAAGCTTCATGTCGGCGTCCCAGTTCCGGTGGAAAATCGGTGACGGGCGGAGGTTGCTGGTAGTGATGTTAGGGGGCGGGTGTGACGGTTTCGTTGGCGGCGGTTGGGTGGAGTAGCTGGCGGCGGAGTTCTTGGAGTCGGCGGACGGTGGCGGGGGTCATGGTGACGCTCGCCAGCCGCGGCTGCCCCGGTTGAGCACGGCCCAGACCAGGCCCAGGCAGGAGCGTTCGCCGGGGAGCCGGCCGATGACCTTGACCCGCCGGCGGGTCTCACCGAAGGTGCGCTCGATGAAGTTCGGGTGGCGCAGCCGCTTGTGGTGGCAGACGGGGAAACCTAGTAACAGAACAGGCTGGCCAGGCTGTCGTTGAGGCACGCGACGGCGGAGGGGAAGCGCCGGCCGAAGGTGGTCGAGAAGTCCTTGGCCCGGGCTCGGGCGACGGCGATCGACCGCTCGCCGGGCGGCTCGCCGGTGGGATCGAAGATGGCCCAGTAGGCGGCCTTGACCTCGGGTTAAGCGAGCGATTGTGCGCTTGCGGCTGCGATCAGCAAATGAACGGCCGAGTCGCCGCCGCTTTCAGCCGCAGCCAGCAGGGCAAGATCGAGGCCAGCGAGGCGCATAGCTGACCAGGCGCCAGCAGCGAACCTGGTTACTAGCTCGCCGTTGGTGTCGTCCGCAGCCAGCTCGACGTCGGTTTTCTCTGGCATCTCTGACGGTCCGAGCATCGCGGCACGTAGCCCGCGCGACCAGCGGACGGCCGAGAGGCTGCGGGCGGCGTGGCTGTACTCGTGAATCGAGCCGGCCCGGTGCACCCGGCTGATCTCGGCCTTCAGCCATTCGTCACGGACCGCCCGCGGTGACGGCAGCCTGGACCGGGCGGCGTAATAGGTACTCGGTGCGACCGGCATCCCGTGCTCTGTCAGCACCCGGCAGATCGGCTCGACCCCGAACACCCGCTTATGCGCGTCAATGAACCGCACTAGCGCTGCTGTGGCCGGTCGAGCTCGGCCGCACAGAAAGCTGACGCCGCCTTGAGGATCTCATTCGCGCGGCGCAGCTCAGCGTTCTCCCGCTTCAGCCGCCTGATCTCAGCTGATTCCTCGCTGGTCACACCGGGCTGCTGCCCGCCGTCAACCTCGACCTGGCGGACCCACTTCCGCAGCGTCTCCGGCGTCGAGATGGCCAGCTTGGCCGCGACCGACCGGATCGCCGCGTACTCAGTCTCATACTCGCTCCGGTGATCGGCGACCAGCCGCACCGCCCGCTCGCGGAGTTCCCTCGGATACTGCTTCGGCATGAGGACGATCCTTCCAAGAAAGGAAGTCCCCACCAAACCCGGCGCGATTCAGTCCCGCTGGAACACGAGGGCATCGACGCACCGGTGCGGCAGCGCCAGGGTGCGCCGCGACTTCCGGGTCTTGGTGTCGCCAGCGGACCTGACGGATCGCCACACCATGACCGACGGCGGAACCGGCGGATGAGCGCTTGGGTTCCCGAGCAGGCACCCGACGTGCGGCGGTTGCGCGCCGTCACGCATGCGCCGGTACTCGCGCGGATACCGCGCAAGATCTGACCGGCCGCACTCCCGCGCTCCGGCATCCTGTCGCCGTGCACAGATCACAGTCAAGGCCGCTCGCTCCGCTCACGCCGGACGGTGGCGCTCCGCGCCAGACTTGAGTGTGATCTTCCTCGGCAAGATCCCGGCGCCTATCAGGAGGACGGTGGGGAGTCGAACAAACTCACTGGCCCGTGACTCTCCAGCGTCACCGTTGACGGAAACCTCGCTAATCTGATATCACTGTGATAAGGCAGTGCTATGCCGCCTCGCGTTTCGGACGTAGCAAGCAACAGGAGGTCTCTCAATGACCGCACACGATGACAAGAACGCATTCCTGCGGACCGGCATGCGGCGCATTTTCCCGCCATGGGAATTCCGTCACCTCCAGTTCTGGGCAAGCGCGCGCATCGTCGCCGGCAGCGGCGTGGCCGTCCTAGGCGTCGTGACCCTCTTCAGTGGTCATTTCACTGCGGAAGCGTTCGCGTGGGGAGAGCTCTTTCTGCTGGGTGCCGCTATAACGCTCGCGGCAGGCATCTGGGAACTGTCCATCGGCCGCTCCGCGCCACCTAGAACCTGACGGTCGCGGTGGCGCTCGCCCCGTCTACGAAGACGGTTGTCCCGCCCACGCCGCTCTCAGGCTGGAAAGTGTCCTGAGTGACAATCTGAGTGACAATCGCAGCGTTCACTGTCCTACCTCGGTGGACGCTCACGGACTCAAATCCCAGCTCAAAGCCTGAATCGGCCTAGGTCAGCAAACTGTTGTCTTACCCTCGTAATGAATAGGTCATCGGTTCAATTCCGATAGGCGGCTCCAGGTCACAGGCCCTGTATGGCCCTTCAAAGCACGGCCCTCAGGCGACTGAGTGACTATGAGCCCGCTCGGCAGGCGTTCGCCCAGATTTGGTCCATGACCTCGGCGCCTTCCAGGAGGACCGGACGTACCTGCTGCCGGGCGACCGTCTCGGTGACGTCGAACCCGAGCGTGGCCAGCGTGGCGGGCGAAGTTCTCGATGGGTACGCCCGAGTCGGTCAGCAGCCGATACGAAGCTGTGGCGCATCTCCCGCGCCGTCGCGCCATTGCGCCACCGGATACGGGATGCCGAGGACACGGGCACCGAGGATAAACGACAGGCCCGCGTCCTCGATCGCTTGCTGCTTCGCGTCCGACACCAGTCCGGCGTCCGCGATGACCTTCACGTCAGGCAAGTTATGAGCGGTCATGAACGCCTGGACGTGGAAGCAAGCATTGGAGCGTCTGGATCCAGGAAAGTGTGTCCGTCGCCCGGCCATCTGGGCACTCCGGTGCGGCGCTTCTGCTGTGTCAGTTTGGATTGACAATCCAGGATGTCAGTCTAAACTGACAGATGTGGACATCGAAGAACTCAGCCTGAATCTCTCGTCGGATGACCCGGCAATCGGGCTTCGCGCCTCGCTGGCGCTCCATCGCCTGGCTGAGCGGGTCGAAGCGCACCAGGTCGCGTCAGCCCGGGAGAAGGGCTGGTCGTGGCAGCAGATCGGAGACGCTCTGGGCGTCACCCGCCAGTCAGTGCACACCAAATACAACACGGAGTGATCATGACCACCGAATCCGCTGCACCAGAGGTGCATCATGCGTGGGCCATCTATTTGCAGGCCGGTGAGGAGGCCCGTCGCCGAGGTGATCGCCGAACCGGCACCGATCACCTCCTGCTCGCCTTGCTGGAGGATCCCTCGATCGAAGTCGAGCTTGGCGTGACCCTGCAGCAAGCTCGTCACGCCCATGAGTCGCTCGATCACGAAGCCCTGGGCGCCCTGGGCATGGTCTCCGGCACCGACGCCCCTGCACTGCCGATGCGGGCCGTCCCCAAGAATCCGAGGCTCAGAGACGTCGCGCAAAAGGATCGCCTCCGCATGACGCCCGCGGCAAAGAACGTGCTCGAGGAGGCGTACAAGCCCAAGGGTCATCGGAAGCTCCAGGTCACCGGCCCCGAGGTGCTGGCCCAGATCCTCACTCTCCAGCCACCAGATCCTGCGGCGGTGCTGCTGGGCGCTCTCGGCGTGAACACGCCCGAGGTTCGGCGCCGATTGGATGCAGCCACCCCGTTCAACGATCAGTCACGCGGATGACGGCGGTCCGGGCGCGTCGCCGTACCCCGGACCCCGGCGCCGGGAATGATCATGGGCCGTTCCTGCTGGTGTTCGGGATCGCGGGGACGGCAATGACGGTCAGCGGCGGGTGCGTGCGCGCTGCCGGCGATCCGGACACGGAAGGGTACTTCCATGCGAGTGGTTGACATCGTGGTCGGCGTAGGCTGGGTCATCTTTTGGGTGGGCTGGTTCGCTGCATCTGCCGGGGTTAAGCAGGGACAGCGGGGACGGGGCAACTGGGCGCGCTTCGCGGGCGTCCGGGTGCTGCTCATCCTGGTTGTCGTGCTCCTGGTACGGCTGCGGGTGCTGAGGGGGCATGGCGTCGGATACGTCAGAGACCCGGTTCTGTGGGGCGTCGGCCTCGCCATCTGGGTCCTCGGCCTGGGACTGGCCGTCTGGGCGCGGATCTACCTCGGCCGGAACTGGGGAATGCCGACATCCACGAAAGAGGACCCCGAGCTGGTCACATCCGGCCCGTACCGGACGATCCGGCACCCGATTTACACCGGCATCCTGCTGGCGATCATCGGCTCGGCGATCGCCGCCAGCGTCTGGTGGCTGATCGCCGCGGGACTGATCGGCGGGTACTTCATCTACAGCGCCTTCGTGGAGGAGCGCAATATGACCAGCCTCTTCCCCACTGCCTATCCGGAGTACCAGCAGTCCACGAAAATGCTGATCCCCTTTATCTTCTGAGGACGCGCGGCGCGGCCTGGCGGAATGAGCCGCGACCGCGCTGCTGGCCGCGGGGCCTGCTCAGGGTCGGCGTCGCCTGGCCGGTCTCTGGTTAATGATCGCGACGGGGATTCCCAGCACGATGGCGCGCCGGACAAACCGGCAGCTGGAGCCCGCCGAGCCGGGCTGCAGCGTCCTGGGCCAGCGGTGACGAGACATGCGTGTAGACGCCTGTGCTCACAAACGGATCCGGCGGGACGTCACCGTCGTCTATCAGGCTGGCGGAACATCGCGTTTAGTTCAGGGTCGGGCCCGAACTCCCGGACTTCTTGCGCGCAGCGGCAGGCGGCGGCCTGCTTGGCAGCCCTCCGGTGCGCACAAGCACGCCGGCGTCGACGGATTCCTGGGTCGGCCGGTCCGGCTGCGGAGATCAGTCGCCGGCCGGGCCGGTCAGCGCTCGCCGAAGAAGATGACGTCGGGTTACAGGATCCCGCGCAGCCCAGGCAGTGACGCGGGTATCGGCGTGGTCTCAGACCGTCTCCGGGACGCCCGGATCCGGAGCGTCCGGGGCCAGCTGCGGGAAGATCTCGGCGAGGAAGTTCCGGAGCACGCTCAGCGCGACTTCCGGGGGAACGTCTGTCTTGGGATCGTCGGGCAGGCCCTCGATCTTCAGGTGGTTCTGGTCCGCGTACTCCCGGATCCCTTGGTACAGGGATTTGCCGAGTGTGGACAGGCTGTTGCCCAGGGCTGTGTCGTCCTCCATGAACTCCGGGACTGGCCGCGGATCGGGGTCGGGCCAGCTGGCGGGATCTCGCGGGGTGTCGAGGGTGAAGACGTGGAAGAACGTCCGCGCGGCAGCATCGCGAGCGGTAAACGGCTCGCCCAGGCCCCACTGCTCCCGCAGTGTCGCGATCAGTGACGTGTGCCGGTACTCCTCGTTGAAGACCTCGCCTTCGGCTACCCAGGGCGACACGATGACGGCCGGAACCCGGTAGCCGGAGCGGTTGAATGTGAAGCCGTCCTGGCCCGCCGGCGCGGACGGGTCTGGTGCTGGCACCTCGGGCGGGGGGACGTGGTCGTAGGTTCCGCCGGGCTCGTCCCATCCGATCAGCAAGGTCGTGTTCCAGACATTGGACCCCTGCGCCGACTGCATGCCCCGGTAGGCGTCGTAGAGCCGGGCCAGGAATGCCTCGCCGCCCAGGATCGACGAGGGCGGGTCCAGGCTCTGGACCGCGATGCCGTGCCCGAGGGCCCGCCCGCAGGCCGGGTGATAGTCGTTGTGGCCGACGCCCAGCGCGGGTTCGATGAAGGAGAAGTCGGGCAGGTCGCCGTTGGCGGCGTCGGCCCCGAACTGGGCGAACGGCACGAAGTGGGTGGCGAATTTGTCTTTCAGCCGCGGGAAGTGGGTCAGGCCGGTGCCCGAGAGCCGCATCGGCTCAGCGATGTAGACCTTCCAGGTCTTGCCGTGATCATCGAGCCGGTTGAAGATCGTCTCGGTGGCGTTGTGCTGCACGAAGTTCTTGACCGGCGAGTTCACGGCGAACCCTGAGGAGCTCGCGGCGGTCCAGAACGACCGGTTAGGAAGTGTCTGCGACGGCACTTCGCTGTACCAGTGATCGAATACGCCGAACCCGCGGGCCAGCCCGCTGAGCACCGGGATCTGCTCCGGGTGTGAACCCGGTCATGATCTGCGAGTACTCCTCGTAGGTGGGCTGGCGTCCCATCTCGGCGGTGAAGCAACTGATGAAATCGGTGACGTAGCCGTCCATCGTCGGGACCTGGCCTGGCGCGGGCGCGTTGTAGGGCGCGGAGATGTCCTCGCCGAGCTTGAACCGGTTCTGCTCGTCCTGGATGCCGAACAGCTGGGTGTTGGTGTGCGGGTACTCCTCGCCGGAGTCCGGGTTGGGGCTGTCCATGTCCGTGGCTACGGTGTACGGCACTACCTCGCGGTCGGCACCATGCTCGGCCCAGGCCGGGATCGGATTGCTGAGGTCTTTGCCGAGCACGCCGTCAAAGGTCTTGCCGTCGCCCGGCCCGTACAGGCGGCCCAGCACGTTGTCCAGCGACCGGTTCTCGAACACCACGACGACCACGTGATCGAGCGCATTATCCCTGCTCTGACCCGCCATGCCCGTGCCCCCGGTCCCTCGACGGCGTGCCCCTGCGCTGGCCGTAAATCGGTCATGACCAACCCGGCGCTGTCACCCACTGGGACTGAATGTAGGCAGGTTGCCGCCCGGATAAGTCACCCGGCAAGGGTGATCCTCGTCGCCGCGTCGGACACATGGCGTGCTGACCAGGCACTTGTCTGGCCGATGATGGCCTCGCGGCCTGTGCGTGCGGTGGAGGTCTCGGCGGAACTTCTGAAAAGTGTCGGATCGCGAGCGACGCGTTCGTCTAGATGAATGAGTCCTATTGATCTTTAGTGGTCGTAGGCGAGGAGCGAGCGCTTGACGGGTGCCCCGGTGCGCCAGTTGTGCCAGATGGCGGCGGCGAGGGCGAGGAGCCTGGCCGCGACGCGGGCGTAGACGCCGGCCAGGGTGCGGCCGCCGTGGTCTTCGAGGGTGAGCTGGCCTTTGAGGGTGTCGATGATGGCTTCGATCCACTGCCGCTGGCGGGCGAGGGCGCCGAAGCGTGGCTGCTCGTCTTTGCGGTCGGGCCGGATCAGGTGCGCTCCCAGCTGGCTGGTGATGAAGTTCTCGAAGTCACGCCCGGCGAAGCCCTTGTCGCCGAGGATGACCTGGCCGGCGCGGACCAGGTCGTGGTCTGCTTCCAGCAGCGCCCGGGTCACTTCCCGCTCGCCGATCCCGGGATGAGCCAGTCCCCAGATGACCGGCATCCCGTCGGCGGTGGTGATCAGGTACAGCCGGAACCCCCAGAAGCAGCGGGAATGGCTGGCGCAGTACCCGTAGCCAGCGTGCCCGGCCAGGTCGCTGCGGCGCTACGGTCTCGCGGGAGGCGGCGCACGGCAGCGGCGTGGAATCGACCAGCCGCAGCAGGTCATGCCAGGACGCGGTGTCGCGGGCCAGCTCGGTGATCACCGCCGCCAGCAGCCGCCCGGACCGGCGCAGCCGCTTGCCGTACCCGGACTGGCCGGGCAGGTGCCGGGAACAGGCCGGCCAGGTGCGCGCGGGCATACCGGATCCACCGCCGCTCGCTGGCAACGCCCAGCAGCTGCTGCGCCACCGCCAGGCACACCAGCTCGGCATCATCCAGCGCCGGCTTGCGGCCAGGCACGCGATCCCGGGACCAGCCCAGCGCAGGCAGCACGCGATCAGTGAGTTCCACGTAAAGTGCGGTCAGGAGGGTGTCCAGGTTGTTCGTCACAAAACGATCTTCGACACCCTCCGCCTCTCTTTCCGGGCAGCGACACGCAGCAAGATCTAATCGGACTCACTCATCTAGCGGGTGAGAGGCTGCCGGAGCAGGCCCCCGAGCCGAGAGGAGTCTTTGATGACGCGATACATGATTTCGTTTCCCAGCGACGCGATGAACCACATCCCCGCCGAGGACGAGCCGGAGGTGGGCAGGGCCGCACACGCGGTCATGCAGGAAGCCAAAGATGCCGGTGTGTACCTCTTCGCCGGCGGGCTGGACGAGGAAATTGCGCCCGTCATGGTGGCCGGTGACGGGACGGTCACCGGCGGCACCTACCCGCAGACCAAGGAGCTGAACGGAGGCGTCACCATCGTCGACGTGCCCACACGGGAGGCTGCCCTCGAGTGGGCCGCGAAGATCGCGGCTGCCTGCCGTTGTGCGCAAGAGGTGCGGGAGTTCATGTTCGACCCGCTCGTCTGATCGAAGCGCCGACAGCAGTCGGTTTGGCCCCGCCGTCATCGGGTGCCGGAACCGGGCAATTTCCGGGAATTCGGTGGCCACTGCAACCTGCCGACGGGCGCGGTGCATCTACTCAGCGAAGACCGAGTCGCTGGCCTGGCAGAAGGGTGTCGGCGACAGAAGGGGCGTCTCGAGTGGCGTCTGACGTAGATGCTGAATTCACCTCGTTTGCAGAGGCGACGTTCTCGCGACTGCTCGGAACCGCCTATCTGCTCTGCGGGGACTGGCATACGGCAGAGGACCTGACCCAGACGGCGCTGGCGAAGGTATTCGTGTCATGGCACCGGATTAGCAAGAAGGACGCGGCCCTGGCGTATGCCAGGCGCACGCTGGTCAACACCTACCTGATCGACCGGCGCGGAAAGCGCTGGCGCGAGGTGCTGACCAGCGAACTCCCTGAGGTGTCGGCCGATGCGCCGGGCCCGGAGGACACATTCGACCTGGCCGATGCGCTGGCCAGGCTCCCGGCCGGAGCCCGCGCCATCGTCGTACTGCGCTACTGGGAGGACATGAGCGTCGAGCAGGTAGCGGCGCTCGTCGGATGCTCGACCGGCAACGTGAAGAGCCAGAGTGCTCGCGGCCTGGACAAGCTGCGACGACTGCTCGACCCAGCATGGCCGAAGCCGGCCCTCCGGCTCCAGCCCGCAGCGAGCCGGAAGCGACTGGGAAGGACGGGCATGGACGAGTCATCACTCACCGCGCTGTTTGAGCGCGCAGTGGCAGCCCGGCCGCCGACTCCGCAACTGGTGGACGGGTCCCTGCGGCTCGGCAAGAAGCTCCAGCGACGCCGCCGGATCTACGGCGCGGCCGCGACTGCTCTGGCCGTAGGCCTGATCGCTGCGGTCGGCCCGGCCGCTTTCGGGGGTCTCAGCCACCCGGCTCCTGCCACGCGGCGCCACGCCGCGTTGTCGGAGACCTTGTACTCGGTTAGCTCCTACGGCGAGCTGGTACCTATCAGCTCCGGCGTAGCCGGAGAGACGATCCAGACAGCCGGGATGTCCGGCTCGTTTGGCACTCCCGCGGCCGTCGCGCCGGACCATGTCATCTACGCGGCCACCACACGGGGAGTCATTCCGATCTACACCGTGACGCAGACGGCGGGTCGTCCGATCCGGATGACGTCGCACGACTACATTCCGGGCGCCATCGTGATCACGCCGGACGGCAAGACGGCCTATGTGATGGAGGTGGGGGTCGGGCTGGTCCCGCTGAGCCTCGTCAGCAAGCGCCCCGGCAAGCTCATCAGGATCGCAGCGACCCAGCTCGTCATGACGCCCGACGGCCGAACTCTCGACGTGCTCGGCGAATCTGGTGGCGTCGTCCCGATCCGGACCGCAACCGATACGGCGCTGCCACCGATCCCGGCCGGCTCCAGCAGCCGCGATTCGCCCGACATGGAGATGAGCCCGACCGGCAAGACCGTCTATGTGCTGAGCGGCAGCCCTACCAGCAACAGTGGCCAGCTAACGCCGATCAGCACGGCCACGAACACCGCGCAGCACCCGATCACAGTGCCAGGGTCGGTCATGGCACTGGCGATTAGCCCGGATGGCCAGACCGCCTACGTGACGGCGTACACGCGGGGCAGGTACGTGCTGCTGCCCATTGACCTGGGCTCCCGGACGGTGCTCACGCCTATCAGGCTCCCGGCGCAGTTCTGGGCCCTCGGCAACGTCGTCTTCGCGCCGGACGGCCGAATGGCCTATGTCGCGATAGGCGCGCCGGGCACGGCGAGGGGGACCGCGGTCGTTCCGATCAGGACTGCCTCTCATACGGCCCTCACGCCGATCCGGGTGGGCCTGTCCACTCCCTCCGCCATGGCGGTCAGCCCAGATGGCTCCACCGTGTACGTCAGCGGCAAACTGACGCTCGGTTATTTCAAGTACGCGCTATTTCCGATCCGAGTCGGCGCCGGCGCAGCGGGAAAACCCATTTCCGTGCCCAAAGCGCCGATAGCTCTGGTGTTCGCGCCGTAAGTACTGGCGCAACGACTCCGGGCGCGCTGGCAGCAGGCCGGACCGCAGTAGCTGGCGCAGCCGCCCATTGACCCGACGGGGTAAGCCGAGTAGTCCGCCCCTCGGTGACGGGACCACTCTTCCAGCCTCGCCAGCCTCGCCAGCCTCGCCAGCGGAGGCGGACGTTGACAACGGTCTGCCAGGCGACGATTCTTACGAACGCATCGGTCCCTTCCTTTCCTGTTTGCGTACCTAGTGCGGCTACGTCGATGTGGCGAGGCCCGTTGATCGTCGGCAGAAGGAACAACGGCCATGGCGCTGTTCGACAAGAAGATGCACGATCCAGTCACGGGGACAGCGCGCGTCGTTGACAACGACGGCATGCACAGCATCCCTGGCCAAGCAATCCACTGCCCGCTGGACCTGATGATCGAGGCCGAGGGCATGCCCGCGTACATGGTCCACATCACGGCGCGGCCCAAGACCGGGAAGTGGCCTGAGATCAACCAGGTGCTGCCGGTCGTCCTCGACCGGAGCAATCCGACCCGAGTCGAGATCATCTGGGATCAGATCCCGTCGCTGCGAGACAGGGTCCAGATGAGAACGGCGGCAAGGCTTGAGGCTGCCCGGCTGGCAACTGCGGGCGGGTCAGCCTCGGCTGCTCCGACAGGGGACGGCTCACCGCAGGAGCTGATGCGGCAAGCGCTGGCGGACCCCGCGGCCTTTGCCGAGACGATGCGGGCCAGAGGCAATGCGTCAGCACATCTGCCCGGGGGTGCCCAGGTGGCGGGCGCGCCGGGCCCGTCGACTGCGGACCCGGTGGACCGAATCGCAAAACTTGCCGATCTGCGTGACCGGGGCGCAGTGTCCGAGGACGAGTTCCAGGCCCAGAAGAAGCGCATCCTCGGGGAGTGAATCGGCCCCAGGCTCAGCAAGGGCATGGACCTGCCGATGAACGTCATCGCCGGCATCCCGCTACAGGCGCTCGGGTGCGGTGACGCCGAGCAGGTGAAGGCCGTTGGCCAGAACTATCCGCGCTGCCTCAGCGAGCCACAACCTGGCCCGGCCGAGATCGTCGATCGGGCCGCCGTCACGGGGCAAAACCCGGCAGGCGTCGTAAAAGCGGTGGTAGGTGCCGGCCAGGGTCTCCAGATATCGCGCGACCCTGTGCGGCTGACGTAGCTCAGCCGCGCTGGCGACGACGGCCGGGAATTCAGCCAGCGCCTTGAGAAGGTCGTTCTCACGGTCGTGGGAGAGCAGACTCGGGTCGTACTGGCTGCCGCGGGTGATGCCGGCGTCGGCGGCGTTTCGCAGCAGAGAGGCGATCCTGGCGTGCGCATACTGGACGTAATAGACGGGGTTATCGTTGCTTCGCCGCGTCCAGACGTCCAGGTCGAGATCGATCGCCGAGTCCAGTGAGTACCGGGCCAGCGCGTAACGTGCTGCATCAACCCCGATCGCGTCAACGATGTCGTCGATGGTGATGATCGTGCCGGCCCGTTTCGACATTCGCAGCGGCTGACCATCGCGGACCAGGTTCACCAACTGTCCGATGAGGATCTCGAGTGTCTGATCGGGATTGTCGCCGAAACAGGCAGCGGTGGCGCGCAGGCGGCCGACGTAACCGTGGTGGTCGGCGCCGAGAATGATGGCGACCTTGTCAAAGCCACGCGCTCGTTTGTCCAGGTAGTACGCGCAGTCTGAGGCGTAATAGGTGAAGTCCCCATTGCTGCGGATGTAGACGCGGTCCTTGTCGTCGCCGAAGTCGGTGGTGCGGATCCAGGTGGCGCCGTCAGCTTCGTAGACGTGGCCCAGCTGCCTGAGTCTGGCCAGAGCCGCAGTGAGGTCGCCTTTGTCATGCAGGTCCTTTTCGGCGAAATACACGTCGAAGTGCACCCCGAAGTTGACGAGCGAGGCCTTGATCTCGGCGAACATGAGGGCCACGCCTTCGCTGCGGAAGATCTCCTGTGCATCCCCGGCCGGCCCGGCCAGCGCGCCGGGATGATCTCTCAGTACTGTCTCGGCGATCTCGGCTACGTACTCACCGGCGTAGCCATCGTCCGGTGCCGGGTCATGCCGGGCTGCCGCCAGGAGCGAGGCGGCGAACCTGTCAATCTGCGCGCCAGCGTCGTTGAAGTAATACTCAGTGGTGACGGCAGCGCCCTCGGCGCGTAGCAGCCGTGCCAGCGCGTCTCCCACCGCAGCCCATCTGACGCCGCCAATGTGAATCGGCCCGGTCGGGTTGGCTGAGACAAATTCCAGGTTCACCCGCTGATCTGCGAGCTTCGTGCCGTGTCCGTAGGCTGCGCCCTGTTCGATGACGGTGCCCGCGACCGCTCCGGCCGCCGATGGCTGCAGCCGGATGTTCAGGAATCCGCCGCCCGCAACGTCCGCGCTTTGAATCGCAGCGTCGGTCATGAGCTTGTCAGCGATCGCCTGCGCGAGTTCACGCGCAGGAACCCCGGTCGTCCTGGCCAGCTGGAACGCTAGCGCCGAGGCATAGTCGCCATGATCGGGATTCTTGGGTCGCTCCAGGGTCGCCGCCGCTGGCAGCCCAAAGGAATCCAGCTGACGGTCGCTCAACGCCGCCGCGGCGGCCGCCAGGACGGCGTCGGCCAGTTGTGCAGGGGTCACACGGCCACATGCTAGTAGGCGCGGCGGCGACGGACTTCGGGCCGCCGTCTACCGGGTTGGTGCCGGCGGGAACTCTCGCTTAGGCAGCCACGGTAGTGTCGTGCCGTGCAGTTGCCGCCCAGTATGGACAGAAATGCGCCCGTCGGCGCTTCCGGAAGATCACTGGTGGCCGCAGGCTGCATCCTTGCCGCGGCCCTGACTGGCTGCGCCGGGGCGGTCGGCGCACCGCGGCCATCGGCCGGCGATTCTGAGGCAGCGGCATCTCATTCGGTCCAGCCCGCCCTGCGCCCGGTCTCGCTGGCCTCGGCGCCACAAGGGGTCAAGGCGACAGGGGCTGTCCTGGCGAATGCGGGCGCGATGCAGCTGCTGTGGAGTCGGCAGCCGAACACAGAGCGCCCGATCGGCAGCATCGCCAAGGTCATGACGGCGCTGGTTGTTATGGAGGCCGGGAACCTCAACCGCAAGATCCGGATACCGCGGGCCGTGCTTAACTACGTCGCCAAGTACCAGGGTGAAAGCGCGGGCCTGCGTCCTGGTGATGTGCTGACGGCGCGGCAACTGCTCGAAGCCCTGCTGCTCCAGTCCGCCTGCGATGCCGCCTATGTCCTGGCCACCAGCTACGGGCCGGGGATGACAGCGTTCCTGGCCAAGATGAATGCCACCGCTGCGCAGCTGGGCATGGAGCACACACACTTCACCAGCCCGGACGGCCTGCCGTACCCGACCGAGTACTCCACCTACTCGACCCCGGCGGATCTGCTGCAGCTCGGCCTGGCTGCCATGAAGTTGCCGGTGTTCCGCTCGATCGTTGGCCAGCACTTCTACCAGCTGAAACGCAGCCGCGGTCACCATCACGCCTACTGGTGGAACAACACCAACGACCTGATCGGCAGCTATCAGGGCGCTGACGGCATCAAGACCGGCTATACCGACGCGGCCAAGCACTGCCTGCTCTTCCAGGCCGTTCGGCATGGCGTCACGTTGATCGGTGTGGCCCTCGGCAGTCCGGCGACCGGCCCCGATTCCGCAGCCCAGGCAGCAGCGCGCATGCTGAACTGGGGGTTCAGCCTGAAACTAACGACTGATCCGGCCAGATCTGCCGCTGCGTCCGCGGGCACGTGATCCAGCACCATTCCTCTCATCCGCGGGGCCAGCAGTGAACCGCCTGCTGGCGCGTCTCGGGCCGGCCCTGGAACACCGCGACTTCCGGTTGTGGTGGCAGGCCATGCTCGCCATGAACGCCGGCCTGCAGATGCTCGAGGTCGCTATCGGCTGGGAGGTGTATGCCCAGCACGACAGCCCGCTTGACCTCGGCTGGATCGGGCTAGCCGAGTTCGTGCCGATGTTCCTGCTCGCGATCCCGGCCGGACACCTCGCCGACCGGTTTCCCCGGCGCCTGGTATTCGCGATGGCGCTCGTGGTCGGAATTGCCGTCGGAGTCGGGCTGGCGGTGCTGAGCCTGGAGCGGGTGTCGCTGGTCCTGCCCTATCTGGTGCTGGCCGCCGGAGCGGGCACGGTCATGGCCATCGCTTCGCCCGCAGCCCGCTCCATGCCGCCGACACTTGTCCCGGCCGCGCTGCTGCCGAGTGCGATGACGCTCCGGGCCATCGCCGGGCAGACAGCTCAGGTCCTCGGCCCGGCCCTCGGCGGGCTCCTCTACGGCTTCTCGCCGGCTCTGGTCTACCTGTTGTCGGCTGGCATGTGCCTGCTCGCAGCCGTCTCCGTGCTGATGATCTCGTCGCGGCAGGCAGCATGGACGGCCAATCCGGCCAGGCCGGCGGATCCGGCCAGGCCGGCGGATCCGGCTCCGCATCGGCCAGGCCGATGCGGTCAGGCCCGGCGCGCCGGGCCTTGAGAACGTGCTGGAGGGCCTGCGATTCGTTGGCCGGACCCAGATGCTGCTGGGCGCGATCCTGCTTGACCTGCTGGCCGTGCTCTTCGGCGGGACTGTCGCGCTGCTTCCGGTGTTCGCCCGGTCCATCCTGCACGTCGGTCCCGAGGGTCTGGGCGTGCTGCGCGCCGCACCCGCGGTCGGAGCGCTGCTGGCGGCGGCGCTGCTTACCCGCAGGCCGGTCGTGCGCAAGGCCGGACGCCGGCTGCTGCTCCTGGTGGTGATCTACGGCGCGAGCATCGTCGTGTTCGGGCTTTCCCGGAGCTTCGTGCTCTCGCTGCTGATGCTCGCGGTCAGCGGCTTCGCTGACATGTTCAACATGAATATCCGGTCCACCACGGTCGCGCTGGCGACGCCGGACCGGCTGCGCGGACGGGTGTCGGCAGTGGAGATGGTGTTCATCAGCGCCTCCAACCAGCTCGGCGCATTTGAATCCGGGCTGGCCGCTTCGCTGGTCGGCACCGTGCCCGCCGTTGTCGGCGGCGGCCTGATCACCATGGCGATCGCGGTGACCTGGAGCCGGGCCTTTCCGGCGCTGGCCGAAGTCGATCGAATGCAGGAGATCAGGCCCGCTGCCGAGGCAGGACCGCAGGCAGGGCTGGAGCTACCGCAGACCTGACAGCCGTGGTGCCGAGTGAGAAGGAAGCTCGGGCCAGGACTCAGCTGATGAACATCGCTATCGCGATGAACTGGCACGATGCCGCCGCGCATACGCACGCATGAAAGACCTCGTGATAGCCGAAGACCGACGGGTACGGATCGGGCCAGCGACGGTGATAGGCGAGCGCGCCCACGGTATACAGAAGCCCGCCTCCGACCATGAGCGCGCCCGGCCAGATGCCCTCGTGCAGCCACACTCCCGGCATGGCCAGCCCGGCCGACCAGCCGAGCGCCACGAAGGTAGCTCCGACCACGAGTTCTGGTGCGTTCATCCAGGTCAGGTGGATAGCGGCGGCGGCCAGCGTGACCGTCCAGATGACGATCAGGCCGGTCAGCCCCAGGGCACCCTTGGTGGCGAGGAGGAAACCGGGTGTCGCGGTTCCCGCGATCAGGAAGAAGATCATGAGATGGTCAGCGCGCTGCAGGCGGCGGCGCCAGACGGGACTCCAGTTGCCCCGGTGATACAGCGCGCTGGTCCCGAACAAGGCCGTGACGCTGACCGCGTAGATGGCGTCTGCGCTGTGCTGGGCGGCTCCGTGCGCGCCGAGCAGCAGCAGCACGCCGAAGATCGCCGATGCTCCGAACCAGAGCAGGTGCAGCCAGCCGCGCAGTGCGGGCTTGTCGTAGTAGAGCGCACGCTTGGCGTCATACAGGCCCGCAGCAGCACGAGCTGTCATTGGTCTCCTCGGCGCAGCGAGAGTCGCCAGATCAGCGCTACCGAGGTCTGGAGCAGCAGGGCCAGGCCGCCTGGATCAGCTGGCGGCGGATAGTAACCCGGATCTTACGTTATGCACGGACTAATCAGCGGGTATCCGAGGTGCCTGCCCAGGCCCGAGGATCGAGCGTCCCGTCCACCGCCGCCTGGGCGACGTCGGTGAGCCGGAAGTTTCCGTTGCGCGCGTAGGCCCGCATCCGCGCGAAGGCCTCAGTCAGGTCCACCCCGGCCCGCTCGGACAGCACACCCTTGGCCTGTTCGATGACGATCCGGCTGTTCAGCGCGGCCGTCAGCTGCTCGTTGACGAGTTGCGCCTGCGCGCTGGCCCGATGCTGAACGATGCTGACCGCCGCCAGATCGGCGAACGCGCGGGCGACGATGACGTCAGCCTCGTCCATGGGCGACTGGCCCGTCATGAGCAGGTTGAGCGCGCCGAGCGTCACGTCCCGCAGCCGCAGCGGGAGGGCGAAGGCCGAGCGGAACCCGGCGCCCAAGGCGGCCTCGGAAAATGTCGGCCAGCGGCCGGAGCCGGCCCTGAGGACCTCGTGACCGACCGGCTCGCCGGTCCGGAAGGCATCGAGGCACGGTCCTTCTCTGGCCTGCAACTCGAAGAGCTCCAGCAACCGCATGGCTTCGCTCGAGGACGCCACCAGCCCCAGACTGCCTGCGGGCGAGGCAAGCATCACCCCGGCCGCTGAGGCACCGAGCATACTGACGGAGCGCCCGGCGAGGCCGGTCAGCAGTTCGACGACGTCGTAGTCGTCAACAAGGGTGTCCGCCATCTCGACAAGTACCCGGACAACTTCAGACTCCCGCGTCATGCTCACCACCATCCCGAGCTCCTGCTGGTCTCGCCTGCCGAACCGAGGGCCGCGCGGGGCATCGGCAGATCCGGTTGGCGAACCGGACCCCACGCGGTGCAGCCGGCCGGTCGGGATGTCATCGCAGCCGCAGCTTCCGCGCGATGATGTCCCTGGCTACGTCCGCTATGGCCAGGTCATTGCTGAAGGCGAATGCCCGCAGCCTGATCAGCGCCTCGCCGACGCTGATGTCTTCCTGAACGGACACGATGCCGGCCGCATTGTGGACGGAGAAGTGAAAATCGGCGCCGGCCTCAAGTTCGGCGGCAACATTGTTGGCGGACGCACCGGACTGCGCGTTCAGCACCCACCTCGCGGCCACGTCCGCCACCGTCTGCGCGTCGGCATGCTGATCACTGGTCAGCGGACCGGGCTCGACCCGGTACAGGTTGAGTGCCCCGAGCCGGACCGTGCCGACTCGCAGCGGGAACCCGAAGACTGCCCGCACGCCGCTGCGAAGCGCCGGAGGCGTGAAAGCGGGCCAGCGCCTGGTCGCCGGCGTGGCCAGATCGGGCTCCGACACGACGGTGTCCTGCTGGTAGGCATCCACGCAGGGGCCCTCGCCGAGGGTGAACTGCAGATCCTCAATCAGCTGGCTCACCTGGTCAGAGACGCACAAAGACCCGCGCGGCACGTCTCCGGCCATGAGCATCACCCCCGCGCCATTCACTCCGGCAATCTCGGGACAAACAGCGCATATCCTCTCGGATGACCACGTGTCCTGGCCGTCAGTAAGCGCAGACAAAATCCGCGGCAGCCCGTCACGACTAGGCATTCATGCCACCTGAGGGCCGGCTTGGCCACGGCATGGTTCGCAGTGCCACGGTGTTTTCGCTCATCCGCTGTCGCCTCCGGAGAAGGAAGCGCCAGCGCCGGATCGCCTGTACGTCCCGAGCCACCACCTGGCTTCTCACTACTAACGCTACGCCCGCCCAGGACGAGCCCGGCCGGACAGGGCTACGGCGCGCGCAGTTCAGCGCCAGGTTTGACTGGCCTGCACGGTGCGCTGCGTTTACGATTGTTGCCGTGATTCAACCGGCACCACCCGCGCGGCGGGCCGCAAGGCTTGTGCCGACGCGCGACGGGACCGGCTAACTGCGTCGCTCCGGACCTTGGCGACTCGGCGCAACGCCCTGCTGACGCCCTGGAGCATGCCTGGTGACTCACTTTCCCGATATGCACGCCTATCCCGCTGATGGCGGCTCGGCTGATCTCAACGGTGCCCCGCTGACGTTCGGCAGCCGCGAACTGGTGCTGGACGTCGGCTTCGTCTCCAGCAGGATCCGGTTGTTCAATCTCATGAACCGCAGCTGGCTTACCGACGCCAACGGATTCGTCGAGCTACTCGCGGCGCTGCCGGTGCCAGCCGGCCAGGTACTTCCGGTGCCGCGGATGGTCCGGGTCCGGCTGGAAGAGCCGATGACGGGCACCGGCATGGTCATGCTGCCGATACACCTGGAGGCAGTGGCCGGCAGCAGCCTGCCGCTGCGTGTGCTGGAACTCGGGCTGACGTTGCGGGCCTGCCGGTCCGGCGACACCTATCTGCGGCTGAACGGCGCTGTTCAGCCGCCTTTCGCGATGACCGGCCCGGACGCGTTTGACCCGTCGCCTGCCCAGCGGGCCATTGCGGCCGGCGCGGATTCATGGCTGGCCCGGGTGGCGGAGCTACTGTCCAGTCCGGCGGACTTATCCTGCCGTCACCCGGCTCAGGCCGGCTTGGTCGCGGGCCTGACGAGGGGCGCAGATGAACCAGCAAGAACGACGGCAGTTCGTGTCCGAGCACCGTACGTGCATCTTCGGCTATGCCCGCCAGGCACACGGGCCGGCCATGACCGTCGTCTACTACCTCGCCGATGGCGATGATCTGCTGGTCTCGACCATGGCCGAGCGGGGCAAGGCCAAGGCGGTGACCAGGAACGGGCGGATCAGCATGTGCATCCTGGATGAGCAGTGGCCGCTGACGTACCTGCAGGTGTATGGCGATGCTGTCGTCGACCGAGACCCCGACCTTGCCACTGACGTGCTGACCAGGGTCGTCGCGCTGATGGCCGGCGAAGACGTGCCGGCCGAACGCCTCCCGCAGATTGCGCAGATGGCACGCGATGAGCAGCGGGTGGTCATCCGGGTGCGGCCGTATGCCACCTTCGAGACGCCGCCGCGGCACGTGCATGTCATGCAGGACATCGATGGCCTGACGCATTTCACCAGCACGTCCATGCCCTGGTAACCGGTCAGCGACCGGGTGAGTGACCGGGCCCGGCGTGGCCGCCTCGGGACGCGTGGTCTCGGATCCGCTCCGATCACCAGTGCGGCGGTCATGTCCGGGTAGCCTTTTGCCGCCTGCTCTGCGGGCATGCGGAGCGAGGGAGGCTGGATGATGCGCGACCCGGACAGGACCGAGCCCGGCAGGCCCCGTGCGTCCGGCTCCGGATCGTCTGCTCGCTGACGCGCTGCATGGACGTCCGCAATATCGCCGAGCTGAACTCGTTCCTGGTCCTGGACGCGATCAGGTCCCGCGGGCAGCTCACCAGGCGTCAGCTCGCCACCGAACTCGGCCTCTCCGACGCGTCGGTGAGCCGGATCGTGCAGCGGCTGCTGCTCGCAGAGCTGATCGCCGAGGAACCGGGCGGCAAGTCGGCCCGCGGCCGGACGCCGACCATGCTCAGGTTCGTCGGCGCAGCCGGCGGGGTGATCGCCGTCGACCTCGGCGGTACCCGCTGTCATGGCGCGCTCGCCGACCTCGCGGGGACGCCGGTAGCTGAGGACTTCCGGCCAACCGGCGAGGGCAGCAGCGCCGCCGCCGCGTTGCTCGACTGCATGGCGGCCCTGCGGGCCAGCCCGCAAGCCCAGGCACTGCCGGTGCGGGCCGTGGTCGTCGGCATTCCTGCGCTCATCGACCCGCGCACTGGTCTGGCCACGGCCTGGCCCGAATGTGCACTGGCAGGACTTCGACCTGATGGGGATCCTGGCCGGCAGTCTCGCGGAGCCTTTCGAGGTCGACAACGACGCGAACCTGAGCGCTCTCGGTCAGGCGTGGCGCGGCGCGGGCCGGGGTGTTCACTCCTTCGTGACGATGTCACTGGGCACCGGCATCGGCGGCGGCATCGTGATCGACGGTCACTTGATCAGCGGCCGGCACAACGCTGCTGGCGAAGTCGGCTTCTTGCCGGTCGGCGGCCTGCCGGTTCGCCGCCGGCGCTATGGCTTTGAGGAAGTGGCTTCGGGCCCGGCGCTGCGGCGGCAGGCCGCGGACCTCGTCGCCGGCGGGGCCCGATCCTCGCTGCCGGCCAGCTTCAGCGTTTCCGACATCTTCGCTGCGGCGGCCTCCGGAGACGCGGTTGGCCTGCGAGTTGTCGGCGACCTGGTGGCACACGTGTCCGCGGCCGTGGTCGGCACAACGGCACTGATAGACCCCGAGCGGGTGATCCTGGACGGCAGCATCGGGCGGGCGCTGGAGCCGTGGCTACAGGAGATTCGCGACACGGTGCAGTCGAGGGTGTTCCAGCCGCCGGAGATCGTCATCTCCCAGCTGGGACCGAACGCGGCGGTTATCGGCGCCATCGCGCGTGCGCTGGCGATGGTATCGGAACAGGACGCCCCGGCCCAGCTAGCCGGCCGCCGACGCTTTCAGAGCTAATAACCCAATATTCGGGTCAAGGCAAGTCTTGTCCTGACTTGCCTGGCTCATTAGAGTGCAGCCGAATCGATAATTTTTCAGACTGAAAGAAAATCGGTTCCGAGCCTGAGTTGCCCGCATTCAGGGAGGCTGCATGTCCGCCAAGTTGCGCGTCGCCGGGACCATGTTCTGCGTGCTGAGTCTGGCTGTCCTGGGCGTGCCCGCCATCGCCTCGGCAGCCACGGCCGGCCCGGCCGCAAGCGTGACCGGCAGCGTCGTCAGCGCGCCGGCGAGCGCCAGCCAGGCCTGCACGTCGACGATCGGCCTGGGCGGCTGGCAGGTGCAGAGCACCGCCGCCACGACGCAGTGGACGTCGGGCACCGGAGCCACCGAAAGCGGCGGCCAGATCTCCGAGCCCGGATTCGACACCAGCAGCTGGCTGAGCGTCAAGCCCGACGACGCCGGCGGCGTCGGCACCGAGGTCGAGGCGCTGCTGCAGCACGGCATCTGCCCGGACGACCCCTCGCTGCAACCGGTCAACCAGAGCGATGCGGGCCAGGCCAGCATCTTCTACTCCGACAACATCACCAGCTGCTTCGGCGCGCCGATGACAAACCCGGCGGCCGACACCGACCCGCTGTTCGACATGCCCTGGTGGTTCCGCACCAGCTTCACCGCCCAGCTCCAGGCCGGCCAGGACGCGAGGCTCGTCATCAACGGCGTGGTTGGCCAGGCCGACGTCTGGGTCAACGGCACCGAGGTCGCGACGCAGGCGACCGTCGAGGGCGACTACACCAGCTTCACCTTTGACGTCGCCAGCCTGCTGCGGCCGGGCACGAACACCCTGGCCCTGGAGTTGTACCCGAACAACCCGAGCGCGGAGTTCACCCTCGATGACGTGGACTGGAGCCAGATCCCGCCGGACAACAACACCGGGATCCAGTACCCCGTCCAGCTGCACGTCTCGGACGCCCTGTCGGTCACCAACACCTATGTCAGCCAGCAGGACGCGACCGACCTGAGCACGGCCGCGCTAACCGTGCACGCTGACGTCACCAACAACACGCCGGTCCGGCAGGCAGGCGTCGTGACCGCGACGATCACCCCGCCGGGCGGCGGCGCGCCGATCCGCGTGTCGCAGCCGGTCAGTCTCGGTGGCGGCGCAAGCCAGACCGTCACGGTCGCCCCGTCGCAGGCCGGCCAGCTCCTCATTCATCACCCCCAGGTGTGGTGGCCGTACCAGATGGGCGGTCAGCCGCTTTACGGCTACCAGGTCAGCGTCGCGGCTGGCGGCGGAGTCTCGGACAGTGCCCCGGCCGGCGAGTTCGGCATCCGCACGGTCGACACCTACCTGACCAAGCCGAGCACGCTGCTGCCCGAGGGCAGCCGGGTCTTCGAGGTCAACGGCGTGCCGTTCGACCTGCGGGCGGGCGGCTGGTCGGAGAACTTGTTCCTGCACTACGACGGTGCTGACCTGGCGAACCAGATCACCCTGATGAAGAGCATGGGCGTCAACGCCATCCGCACCGAGGGCAAGCAGATGCCGCAGGACTTCTACCAGCAGATGGACAAGGCCGGCATCCTGATCGACGCCGGCTACCAGTGCTGCGACAAGTGGCAGCCGTCCGGCAATGGCCGTGGCGTGACCACGCAGGACTACCACGTCATGTACGAGTCGGCGTACACGATCGGCCAGCAGTTGCGCGACCATCCGAGCGTGCTCAACTTCAGCTGGAGCGACAACAACCCGATCCCCGAGCAGGAACTCATCACCAACGAGGGCTTCGCGCAGGCCGGGTTCACGCTTCCGGTCATCTCCTCGGCCGAGTACAACCCGGCCGGGATCTACGGTCCGGCCGGCGAGAAAGAAGGCCCGTACGACTGGGTGCCGCCGTCGTACTTCTACGACAACACGCACTCCAGCAACAACGGTGACGATGAGGACAACACGCTCACCAACGTCGGCGGTGCCTGGGGTCTTGACAGTGAGCAGAGCCCCGGTGACACCGTCCCGACGATGGACTCGATCAGCCGTTTCATGTCCCCGGCCGACCAGGCCACGCTGTGGCAGGACCCGGACGGCCACCAGTTCCACCTGAACTACGAGTCCACCGACGGCTCGCACTCGGGGTACTCGTTCGGCACGCTGGACAACCTCGATACCGCGATCCAGAACCGGTACGGCCAGTGGAACAGCCTCGCGCAGTACGTGCAGGAAGCTCAGGTGCAGAACTACGAGGACGTGCGCGCCCAGTTTGAGGCGTACATCGACCACTGGAATGATGCCAACCCGTCGACCGGCACCGATTACTGGCAGATGAACAAGGGCTGGCCCACGCTGCTGTGGGACCTGTACAACTACGACTACGACGAGGCCGGGTCCTACTTCGGCGCCAAGAAGGCCAACGAGGACGTGCACGTCCTGTACGCCTACGACACCGGCAAGGTCACCATCGACAACCTGACCGGGGTCAAGCAGCCAGGCCTGACCGTGCAGTCGCGCGTCTACAACCTGGCCGGGCACGTGCTGGACAACCAGAGCATGACCGCGCCGGTAACGCTGGCGCCGCAGCAGGTGCGCAACGGCGTGCTGACCCCGCAGGTGCCCGCAGCGACCACGCCACCGACGCCGGCCACGACCTACTTCGTGGAACTGGACCTTCGCCAGAACGGTGTCGTGATCGACCGCAATGTGTACTGGCTGTCGACTCAGCAGGACGTGATCGACTGGGACAGTACTCAGGGCAACCCGCAGGCCGACAACGGCGACCCGCTGAGCCAGTACGCCGACATGACCGCGCTGCAGACCCTGCCGTCAGAGCCGGTCCAGGTCGCTGCCGACACCGTGCACCAGGCCGGGCCGAACGGCGACAACCTGGCTACCAACGTGACCATCACCAACCCGTCGTCGAACTCAGCGGTGGCGTTCTTCCTGCGCGCCGACGTCCGCCGCGGCACCGCAGGCGGCACGGCCGCCTCCGGCGACAACGAGGTGCGGCCGGTTACCTGGTCGGACGACGACATCACGCTGTGGCCCGGCCAGTCCGAGACGCTCACGGTCCGCTACAAGTCAGCCGCGCTGGCCGGGGCAAGCCCGGTGGTCAGCGTTGAGGGCTGGAACGTGCCGCAGAACGTCTACGCGGCCCCGCAGACGGCGGCCGCAGTCGCGGCCGTGCAGGCCGCGTCCGCAACCAAGAACGTCCAGCATTTCGGGAACGTGGCCGGAGTACCGCTGGCCAACGGCACCGCCACTCCCGGTGTCGGCAGCGCGCCAGGGACCGCGGCGGCGGCGGCGCACCCGGCCTCCGGTCCTGACCTGACCGTCAGCGACGTCGCCAGCTCGCCGGGCACGACACCGTCGACCAGTTTCACCCAAGGCGACGACGCCGATACCTACACCCTGACCGTCACCAACTCCGGCACGGCGCCGACCGACGGTTCCACGCCGGTGACGGTCACCGACATCCTCGACCCGAACCTCAACTACACGTCGGTCTCGGGCACCGGCTGGAGCTGTGACGACAGCAACAACCCGACGCTCGTCTGCACCCAGACGGGCGGCTCGGGTGGTGGTCCGGCGGTGCTGCAGCCTGGCCAGTCGTATGCGCCGATCACGGTCACCGTGCAGGTGCCGCTCGGCGCCGGCTACGGCAACCAGGACTCAACCGACGGTCTGCACGTGACCAACGCGATCATGGTCAGCGGCGGCGGTCCGTCGGCGCCGTCGGTGTCGCGGGCCGATCCGACCCCCATCGTCGGCGTGCCGCAGCTCACTGCCGACGACGCGGTTGACGGCGCTTTCCGCCAGGGCGACTCCGGCGACCGGTACGAGATCACCGTGGTGAACGATGGCAGCGCCGCCACCAGCGGCAGTAGTGCCGACCCGGTCACCGCGACCGTGACCGCGCCGGCCGGCGAGACCGTCCAGGCGCTGTACGGCAGCGGCTGGACCTGCAACGCCGGCGCCATTACGACGCCGCAAGCCGAGCCGGCCGATACCTGCTATCGCAGTGACGTGCTGGCGGGCGAGAACGGTGAATATCCGCCGATCACCGTGGTCGTGAGCGTTGCGAACAACGCGGCCGCCTCCGTCACGCAGTCGGTGACGGTGTCGGGTGGCGGCAGCCAGGCCGGTTCCTCGAATGTCACCGCGCCGACGACGATCCAGCAAGCGGCCGACCTGACCGCGGCAAGCAGCCACAGCGGCGACTTCGCTCAGGGCGGCGCCGGCAGCTACACGCTGACGGTCGCCAACACCGACGGGCCGAATGCGCCGACGTCCGGCGGCCCGGCCTACGGTCTGGTGTCGGTGACCGACAGCCTGCCCTGGGGCCTGACCGCGACCGGCATCTCGGGGACCGGCTGGACGTGCGTGCTCAGCGCCGTCACCTGCTATCGCAGTGACGCGCTGGCGGCCGGGCAGTCTTACCCGGCGATCACGCTGGCGGTGCAGGCCGCCGCGAACGCTCCGGCGTCGGTCACCAACTCGGTCACGGTGGCCGGTGGCGGCATGACCAGCGGAACGGGATCGTCAACGGCGGCTGGCGGCCAGACCGGCACCGACCCGACGACGATCACGCAAACCGGCCAGGCAGGCACACCGCCAGCTCCGCCGGCTGCCCCGGCGCTGACGGTCACCAGCACGCATCCGGGCGGCTTCGCCCAGGGCGACGCATCCGACGCCTACACGCTGCGGGTCAGCAACACCGCAGGCTCCGGCCCGGCGACGGGCATGGTGACGGTGACCGACACGCTGCCCGCCGGGCTGACCCCGGTGCAGATGTCCGGCTCCGGCTGGACCTGCTCGCTCGCGCCCGCGATCGCGATCGTGGCGTCGACGTCGCGGCGCAGCTCGGTGCCGAATACCTACGAGCCGCAGCCGGTCTGCTTCCGGTTCGGCACACTGGCGGCCGGGCAATCCTTCCCGCCGATCACGCTGGACGTCGCAGTCGCGAATAACGCCCAGCCGGCGGTGAGCAACCAGGTGGCCGTCACTGGCGGCGGCAGTTCCGGCCCGGCCACCGCGGCCGACGGCACGGCCGTCCAGCAGCTGCCGCAACTGACAGTGAGCAGTTACGACTCCGGCGGCGGCGTGCCGTACGGGCCATTCCTGCGCGGCGCCGGACACGGCGACACCTACCACATCACCGTGGCCAACGACGGCTACGCGGCGACGACCGGGACAGTCAGCTTCGCGGCGGAGCTGCCGGCCGGCGCTGACAGCGGTGTCGGTAGCTGGCGCGGGCTGGTCGTGCAGCGTGGCCGCGGTGAGCTGCCACACCAACGGCGGAGTCACGCTGGCGGCCGGCCAGCAGGACCTGATCACGCTGACCGTGGTCGTGTCCGGATCTGCGCCGCCGGATCTGCAGACGCTGCTGCTCGCCAGCGGCGGCGGCGAGATGCCGCCGGCCGGCCAGGACGAGAACAACGACTACAGCACTGTGACCAACGGCGGTTCGTACATCGACCCGACCTTCGTGGCGCCGGGCGGCTAGCCCGCCTCGCCGGGACGCTGCCGGGCTGGCCAGAACTGGCGCCCGGCAGCGTCGCCCGGCAGCGTCGGCCGCCCGCCGCGTAGGGTTGCGCAATGGCACGAGTGGTGGTGGCAACCGCTTTCGGCGGTCCCGAGGTGCTGGCCGTCATCGACCAGCCGACGTTGGCGCCGGGTCCTGGAGAGGTCGTCCTGCAGGTCCGAGCGTGCGCGGTGAACCCGATCGACTACAAAGTTTACAGCGGCGCGTTCGGCGCCAATCCGGGGCTGCTGCCGATGCGGCTCGGCCTCGAGGTGGCCGGCCTGGTGATCGCGACCGGCCCGGCTGCGATCGGCCCGGCTGGCCCGGTCGCCGCCGGTGACGAGGTCATCGGCTACCGGGTGTCGGGCGGCTACGCGGCCGAGCTGGTCGCGCCCGCCGCCTCGATCGTGCCCAGGCCGCCGCGACTGGACTGGGCGCAGGCCAGCGGGCTGATGCTGGGTGGTGCGACGGCCTGGCATTGCCTGGCGGCGACCGCGGCCGGCGGCGGTGACACGGTGCTGGTGCACGGCGCATCCGGGGGCGTGGGCCTGATGGTGAGCCAGCTAGCGGCACTGCGCGGTGCGCTGGTCATCGGCACCGCGAGGCCTGCGCGGCACGACCTGCTGCGCGAGTTCGGCGTGATCCCGGTGACCTACGGTCCGGGCCTGGCCGAGCGGGTCCGGGCCGCGGCGCCAGACGGAATCGACGTGGCCCTCGACCTCGTCGGTACCCAGGAGGCACTCGAGGTCTCGGCCGAGCTGGTCGCTGACCGGAGCCGGATCGCCACCATCGCCGCGTCCGGAAGCGCGGCGGGACTCGGGATCAAGGCACTGGGCGGCGGGCCCGGCGCCGATCCGGGTACCGAGATCCGGGCAGCTGCCCGGCTGGAGCTGGCCAGGCTGGCCGGGGCCGGTGACCTGAAGGTGGTGGTGTCGGGGACCTTCGGCCTGGACGAGGTCGCGGACGCCCATCACGCGATCATGACCGGTCACACGGCCGGCAAGCTCGCGCTGCTGCCCTGACCTGAACT
>CAVQMG010000029.1:0-79738 GCA_963713585.1 uncultured Actinomycetota bacterium
GGCCGGGTGGGCGCGGGGAAGCGAGCGGGAGGAATCAGGATGACCGGAGCCGGCCAGCCTCAGGCCACCGCACTCAATCCGGCGCACCGGGCTGCGTCGCTGCGGCGGCTGACAGCCGAGACACTCGACGTCCTGGTCGTCGGCGGCGGGGTCACCGGCGCCGGCGCGGCTCTCGATGCGGCCAGCCGCGGCCTCTCCGTCGGGCTGATCGAAGCCAGCGACTACGCGGCCGGTGCCTCGAGCAAGTCCAGCAAGCTCATCCACGGCGGGCTGCGCTACCTGGAGATGCTGGACTTCGCCCTGGTGCGGGAGGCGCTGCGAGAACGTCAGCTCCTGCTGACCAGGCTCGCACCTCACCTGGTCAAGCCGGTCGCATTCGTCTGGCCGCTGACCCGCCGCATCTGGGAGCGGCCGTATCTGGCCGCCGGCCTGCTGCTGTACGACACGATGGGCGGCCGTCGCGCGGTACCGCGGGCCCGGCAGCTGAGCCGGGCCCGGCTGCTGGCTGTCGCGCCGGGCCTGCGGCCAGGCGCCCTGATCGGCGGCGTCCGGTTCTACGACGCGCAGGAAGACGACGCCCGGATGGTCGCCGTGCTGGCCAGGACCGCCGCCGGGCTCGGCGCAGCGCTGGCCACCAACGTGCGCATGGACCGGCTGCTGCGTGCGAGCGCTGACGGCGGCCCGGCAGCTGGCGGCCGGGTGATCGGCGTGGCCGCACGCGACACCCTGCACGAGACCGACCTCACTATCCGCGCCCGCCATGTCGTCCTCGCGACAGGTGCGTGGACAGGCGGCGAGCAGCTCAGCGTCCGGCCGTCCAAAGGCGTGCACATCACGGTGCCCAGGTCGCGGATCGCGATGGATTCCGGCCTGCTGATGCGGACCGAGAAGAGCGTCCTGTTCGTCATCCCCTGGGGCGAGCACTGGCTGATCGGCGACACCGACACCGAGTGGCGGCATGAGCCGGCGCACCCGGCGGCGAACCGGGCCGATATCGAGTACCTGCTCGCCAAGGTCAACAGCATGCTGCGGGAGCCGTTGCGCGAGGCCGACGTCGAGGGCGTGTTCGCCGGCCTCCGGCCGCTGGTGGCCTCGAGCCCGGCAGCGGATACCACCAAGCTCAGCCGGGAGCACACGATCTCCTCGCCCGCGCCCGGTTTGTCGGTCATTGGCGGCGGCAAGTACACGACCTACCGGGTGATGGCCCGGGACCTGATCGACGCCGCGGCCCGCGACCTGGCGGGCCGTACCGCCGGGCCGTCGATGACGCACGACATCCCGTTGCTGGGTGCTGACGGCTGGTCGCAGCGATGGGCGACCAGACATCAGCTCGCAGCCGATTCCGGCTTGCCCGCTGGTCAGGTCGAACGGCTGCTGAACCGGTACGGCGCGTGCACCGACGACCTGCTCGAGCTGATGGCCGCACGCCCGGGGCTCCGCGAGCTCCTGCCAGGGGCTGGCGGTTACCTGCAGGCCGAGGTCGTCTATGCCTGCACGCACGAGGGAGCGCTTCACCTGGGCGATGTCCTGGCAAGGCGGACCCGCACCGCCATCGAGGTCCGTGACCGGGGCGTCACGGCGGCAGCCACCGCGGCCGTGCTGATGGCAGCCGAACTCGGCTGGAGCCCGGACCAGACGGAGCGCGAACTGGCACGCTACCGGGCCTGGGTGGCTGCCCAGCTGGACGGCGAGCACCAGCCCGACGATACGGCTGCCTACCGCGCACTGACGGGCAGCGTGAGCGCGCCGTCATGAGGGCAACAGCGGCTCAGCCAGCGACTCGTCCTGGCGTCAGCGTCTGCGGAACTGGCGCGGTCGCCCCGGGTGCGGGCAGGAACAGTTCGAATGTCGATCCCTGACCGACCGTGCTGTCGACGTGAACTGAACCATCGTGGGCCTCGGCGATCGCCTTGACCAGCGCCAGCCCGAGGCCGAAGCGGACCGTCCTGTCCCGGCCAGAGTCGGTCCGGGAGAAGCGACCGAAGATTCGGTCAAGCTCGCCAGCTGGAATCCCGCAGCCTGAGTCCGTGACCACCAGAACCACGTAATGGCCGTCGCGGCGGGCACTGAGCTCGATCCGAGCATCGATGTCGGTATGACTGACCGCGTTCTCGATGAGCGCGTCCAGAGCGAGCGTCAGCCGGTCCGCGTCTGCGGGCACCGTGCCCTCCGCTACCGCGCCTAGCGCCCACTGCCGGGGCAGGTGCCGCCACCTGAGGAAGGTCTCTCGGACGAGGTCCCCGATTTCTACCGGCGCTGCGCGAAGGAAATCCGGTCCGTCCGACGAGGCCAGCAAAAGCATCCGGCTCGTCAGCCTGCGCATTCTGAGCAACTCATCCACGGCCACGCGCGCATCCCTCGCGATGGCCTGATCGGTAGCAGCCTGCTCGATCAGCTCAGCGTGACCAAGGGCTATGGTGATCGGCGTTCCCAGCTCGTGCGAGGCGTCCTGCAGAAACCGCCGCTGCTGATCCAGCAGCAGGATGTTGTGCTCCGAGACGCGCCGCATGTCATCCAGGGCCGCGATCCTCCTGCGGGAGTGCCACACCATGACGACGAACATCATGGCGAGCAAGGGGACCTCCGCGAGGTAGTCCGCGTCCTGCTTACCCCTGATGACCTGCCAGCCGATCAGGCCACCGGTGGCAATGGTCACCGTCAGCACCGTGACGAGAGTAGATCCCAGGCGCCACAAGCGGAAGCCATAAATTGCGGTCAGGCTTACCCAGATGACCAGGAACGGGACAGTCTGCCAGCCGGGGAGCAGGCGCATAGCCAGCAGGTTCAGCCCGATGAACAGAACCCAGGCAATGTCCACCCAGGACGACCGAGCCGCACGAACAAGCCGCTCACCGCGCATGAACTTCAACGCCCCCCTCCAGCGCGCGTGCCTCCGACCCCGCGCGCACCTGCTCGGCACAGGCACCCTTCATGTGCCGTCCATCGCTGCAATGCCACGCGAATCCTACGGCGCGAAGGGATATTTCGGGTAGACGAAGCTCAGGGTCCTCCATCCGGCGGCGGCACGCTGGCCAGTAATAACGGCACGCTCCCGGATCTTCCACCCGCTCGGGGCACGCCGCCAACGCGGCCGGCCGGGCTTTCAGCCAGGGTGACAAATCCCGCGCCGTGCTGTCACGCTGGCGGCTGACCGGTCACCCTCCGCACGGATTGCGCAGGCAAGGATTTCGGATGAGCATTCTGGAGCGCTTCCTGGTGACCGGCAAGGTCGCCATCGTCACGGGCGGGGGCCGAGGCATCGGTGCCGCCACCGCGGTCGCGCTGGCGCAGGCAGGCGCCGACGTGGTGATCGCGGCTCGCACGGAGGCCGATCTGAACGTGGTCGCGGGCAAGATCGCCGACGCTGGCCGCAGGGCGCGTGTCGTCATCACTGACCTCAGCGAACCCGGCGCCGCGGCCGCGCTCGCAGGTACGGCCGCGGATACCTTCGGCAGGCTCGACATCGTCGTCAACAATGTGGGAGGCGCCTACCCCCGCCCGCTGCTCGACACGACTGCCGGTTTTCTCGAACGGGCCTTCCGGTTCAACGTCGCCACGGCGCACGCGCTCACCGCTGCCGCTGCGCCCCTCATGCTGGCTAACGGCGGAGGCGCGATCGTCAACATCTCCTCGGTTATGGGCCGGATTTCGGGCCGCGGCTTCGCCGCCTACGGCACCGCTAAGGCGGCGCTGAGCCACTACTCCCGGCTGGCTGCCGCCGACCTAGCCCCGCGGATCCGGGTCAACGCCATTGCCGTCGGGTCCGTCGCGACGTCTGCGCTGGATCTGGTGCTGGGCGACGACCAGATGCGGGCCGCGATGGAGGACGCCACGCCGCTGCACCGGATCGGGGACCCGGACGACATCGCCGCGACGGTTCTCTACCTGGCCTCGCCGGCGGGCAGCTTTGTCACCGGCAAGGTGCTGGAGGTCGACGGAGGTCTGCAGCAGGCGAATGCCGACCTCGGCCTGCCGGATCTCGACTAGTGACGAGGTGATGTTCCGGTCCGCCGCCACCGGGAGCTCTCTGGCGGGTTTGTTAGCTAATACATTGTTTCTTGACAGGGCCCAATTTTCGGAGAACGTTAGCAGGAGCGGTTATAACGTCCTTATCGCCGCGAAGCTCACCTTCCGGCCTGGGCGTGCTGAGATAGCACCTGAACTGCTGAGCAGGTATCGGAGGCCGTTCATGAAGCTTGTCGCCATCACCGGCAGTCGCCCCTTACGCAGGATGACCACGCTGGCCGCTGCGCTGGCCCTGGCCGTCCCGCTCGCCATGGCCGCGACCGCGGCGAGCGTGCCCGCCGACGCGGCAGCGTCCGCCAGCCCGTCGTGCCCGTGGCTCAACCAGTCCTTGCCGGCCCATCAGCGCGTGCAGATGCTGCTGTCGCAGATGACGCTGGCCGACAAGGTGAACATGGTCACCGGCGCCGGGTTCAGCGAGCCCTACGTCTTCTACATCTCGCCGATCCCGAGCCTGTGCATTCCCGCGATGGGCGAGGAGGACGGCCCGGTGGGCGTCGGCGACGGGCTGACCGGCGTGACCCAGATGCCCGGCGCCGTATCGCTGGCGGCTACCTTCGACCCATCGCTCGCGCGAGCATACGGACAGGTCGTCGGGTCTGAGGAGCGCGGCAAGGGCGCCATGGTCGACTTGGGCCCGACCGTGAATGTCGACCGCGATCCGCGCTGGGGAAGGTCGTTCGAGGCCTACACCGAGGATCCGTACCTGAACTCAGCAATTGCCACCGCCGACATCGACGGGGTGCAGAGCGAGGGCGAGATGGCCCAGGTGAAGCATCTCGCCGTGTACAACCAGGAGACGAACCGCAACACCCCGGCGGACGACGCAGTCGTCAGCACGCGAGCGCTGCACGAGATCTACCTGCCGGCCTTCTGGGCCGCGACGAACGTGGCCAAGGCGTCGTCGGTGATGTGCGCCTACAGCACGATCAACGGGCAGGCAGCCTGTCAGAACCAGTACCTGATGCAGACGACCCTGGACCAGAGGTGGGGGTTCCCCGGCTTCGTGACCTCGGATTACCAGGCCACGCACTCGACGGTGCAATCGGCCGATGCAGGCATGGACCAGGAGATGCCGGCGTCGCAGTTCTACGGCCCGGCACTGCAGGCAGCGGTGCAATCCGGGCAGGTCAGCATGTCCACCCTCAACCAGATGGTGGCGCGAACACTGACCGAGATGTTCCGGTTCAACGAGTTCACTAACCCGCCCACCGGATCAACCAGCACGACCGTCACGACCCCGGCCCACCAGGCGGTCTCGACCGACGTGGCCGAGGACGGCACCGTACTGCTGAAGAACTCCGGCGGGACCCTGCCGCTGCAGGCTAACGGCGGCGGCACTGTAGCGGTGATCGGGCCCGCTGCCTCGGCGGATCCGACCGACACTGGCGGCGGCAGCGCGTACGTGACGTCCGGCTTCAACGTCACCCCACTGGCCGGAATCGAGGCGGCAGCCGGGCCAGGTACCACGGTCAAGTACGCGCAAGGCCTGCCGACCGACACATCTCTCGTGCCGATCCCGAGTTCTGACCTGAGCCCGGCCTACAGCAGCACCGGCTACGGCGGGACCTATACCGGTACGCTCACGGCCCCCGAGACCGGGACCTATGTGCTGGCGTTCCAGAACCCTGGCTCGTACACGGCCACCAACCTGTACCTGGACGGCAAGGAACTCCTGTCCAACCCGGGAACGCCACCGGTATCGACCTATTCAGTCGGAATCAACCTGCAGGCTGGCCAGACATACTCGCTGCAGCTGTCTGGCGGCGGCCCGTCGGCGAACCTGAGCTGGGCGATGCCGTCGGACCTGGCTGCCGGAATCGCCCAGGCGGTCACCGCTGCCAAGTCGGCCACCACGGCGGTCGTGGTGGTGTCCGATGACACCGAGTCGGAGGCGGCCGACCGGGCCAGCCTCAATCTCCCGTCCGCGCAGAACGACCTCATCTCAGCTGTCGCCGCGGCTAACCCGCACACGGTCGTGGTCGTCGACGCCGGCGCTCCGGTGGTCATGCCCTGGCTCGGCCAGGTCGCGTCCGTGGTCGACGCGTGGTACCCCGGCGAGAGCAATGGCACCGCGCTCGCGGCGGTCCTGTTCGGCCAGGTGGACCCGAGTGGGCATCTGCCCGTCACGTTCCCCACCGACCTCTCGCAGGTGCCTGCGGCCAGCCCCAGTCAGTTCCCCGGCGCCGGCGGCCGGGTGCTCTACTCCGAGGGCATCAACGTCGGCTACCGCTATTACGACGCCAGCAACGAGACTCCGCTCTTCCCGTTCGGGTACGGGCTGTCCTACACGAACTTCCGCTATAGCCAGCTCAGGATCAGCCAGCAGCAGGTTCAGAACGAGACCTCAGATCCGGGCGCGACGAACTGCGGGTGCAACGGCCAGTCGGACAACCTGGTGACGGTGTCCGCGACCGTCACCAATACCGGCACAGTGGCAGGATCGGACGTCGCCCAGCTCTATCTCGGCGACCCAGCAGCGGCCAGCGAGCCGCCCCGCCAGCTGAAGGGATTCGACAAGGTCACCTTGCAGCCCGGCCAGTCCACGACTGTCAAGTTCAGCCTCACCGGCCACGACCTGTCGTACTGGGACGACACGGCGAACGGCTGGGTCGTGCCCGACGGCCGGTTCGGGATCTACGTCGGCGACTCCTCGGCGCTGGCCAACCTGCCGCTGCGGGGCAGCATCGCCGTCACCCGGACGCTGGGCACGCGCTACGCAACGGTGCAGGCGCCGTCGGTCATGGCCGCAGGGTCGACGTCGACGGTCGCTGCGACAGTGGTCAACAACGGGGACTACGCCATTGCGCAGGCTCACTTCGCACTGGCCGCGCCGCGCGGCTGGACGGTGACGCCTGCTGGGCCAGTCCCCGGCGCGGTCGGCCCGCACCAGACGGTGACGGCACGCTTCAACGTGAGTGTGCCTGCCAATGCGCCACCTGGCACCCGGACGCTCACCAGCAGGATCAGCGGCCAGCAGCCCGGCGCCGGTCCGGCCCTGGTGGAGGCGTCGGCCACAGTGGCTGTCCCGTTCTCCTCGCTAGCCGCTGCCTACAACAACGCAGGGATCAGCGACAACGCCGATGAGGCCGCTGCCAACTATGACGGCGTCGGCGACAGCTTCTCGGCCGAGGCGCTCGCCGCCGGCACGCCGACAGCGCTAACACCCGGCGCGGCGGTGACCACTGGCGGCACCACGTTCCACTGGCCGGCGGCTGCATCCGGCACCCCGGACAATCTGGTCGCGGCGGGCCAGACCGTGGAGCTGTCCGGGACCGGGACCGACCTCGGCTTCCTGGGCTCGAGCCAGAACGGGACCGCGACCGGCACTGTTGCCGTTAACTACGCCGACGGCACTAGCCAGTCCTTCAATCTCAACATCGCGGACTGGTATGCCAACGGCCCGGCAGTCGGTGACACGTTGCTCACCACCACGTCCAGCTGGAATTTCCAGACCAACTCGCTCGGCCCGCACCCAGTGAGCGTGTATTTCGCCTCGGTACCGCTGCGGCCGGGAAAGCGGGTCACGTCTGTCACTGTTCCGACGCTGAACGGGCCGGCGGCACCACCGCGATGCACATCTTCGCGATGGCCATCGGATCCGGCACTCCGACGACCGGAGCGCCGTACTCGTCCCTGGCGGCCGCGTATGACAATGCCGGGATCAGCGACGACTCCAACCCGGCCGCAGCTGACTTCGACGGCACCGGAGATAGTTTCTCGGCGCAGGCCCTCGCCGCAGGCACCCCGACGCCGCTGCTCGCGGGCGGGCAGGCAACCATCGGCGGGACGACCTTCACCTGGCCCAGCGTTGCCGGTGCGCCTGACGACGTGATCGCCGACGGCCAGACCATCGACCTGTCCGGGTCCGGGACCGATCTCGGCTTCCTCGGCGCCGGCGCGTTCGGCGCGGCGAGCGGGACCGGCACCATCACCTACACCGACGGCAGCACTCAGTCGTTCGGCCTGGTGATGGCGGACTGGTACAACAACGCCGCGGTCGCCGGTGATGAGGTTGCTGACACCACATCCAGCTGGAATTTCGCCAGCAGTACCCAAACCCAGCATCCAGTCAGCATCTATTTCGCCTCGGTGCCGCTGGCGGCGGGCAAGACTGTGGCCTCGGTAACACTGCCCACGGTGGGCGGCGGCGCCGGCAACGGCATCAATGCCCTGCATATCTTCGCTCTGGCGATTGGCTCGGGAACACCGACGAGCGGAGGTTAGCTGCCGGTCCGGGTGACCACACAGCATCCCGTGCATCGCGTCCGGCAGGCGCGATGCACGGGATCCGGTCTTACCCAGGGGGTGCGCGGGGAATGGGGACGATCATGAACACGCTGAACTCACCTGACGGCACGACGATCGCTTATGACAAGCACGGCGACGGTCCGGCCCTGATCCTGGTCGACGGCGCGCTGACCGTTCATTCGTCCGGCTCCGGATCGGAGCTGGCGACGCTGCTCGCGCCGTACTTCACGGTCTACGGCTTTGATCGCCGCGGCCGCGGCGACAGCGGGGACACGCTGCCGTACTCGGTGGACCGGGAGATCGATGACATCGAGGCGCTGATCGACCGCGCCGGCGGCTCGGCGTTCCTCTACGGTCACTCGTCCGGCGGGCCGCTGGCCATGCGGGCAGCGATCAGGCTCGGCAGCAAGGTCGCCAAGATCGCCATGTACGAGCCGCCCTACAACAACGACCCTGCCGCGCAGGAGTCCTGGAGCCAGTACCTCAGGCAGCTGGAGGCGCCCTGGCCGAAGGCCGCCGGGGCGACGCGGTGGCCCTGTTCCTGCGATTTGCCGGCACGCCCGCCGAACAGATCGACGGCATGCGCCGAGCACCGTTCTGGCCGGGCATGGAAGCAGTCGCGCCGACGCTGGCCTACGACCACGCCGCCATCCTGGGCGAGCCCTGGTCCGTGCCGGCCGAGCTGGCCGCGCATGTCGCAGTGCCCGCCCTGGTGCTGGCGGGCACCGCGAGCCTTCCGTTCATGCCCGACGCGGCGAGGGTGCTGAGCCAGGTGATTCCGCAGGGCCGGCTGCGGGTGCTCGAGGGTCAGCCGCATGAGGTGAACCCGGCCACGCTCGCCCCGGTTCTGGCGGAGTTCCTCACCTCATAAGGGCGGGATCAGGCCGGGGTCAGGCCGCTATCGGGCGCGGTGAATCGGGTATCAGGACCGAGGACTGGCGTTCCGGAACAGAGCCGGCGCCGGAGGCCGGGGGAACGAGATCTATCGACGGAAGGAAGTCCAGTGGACCTTAACCTCGCTGGCAAGGTCGCGGTAGTCACCGGAGCAGGCAAGGGCATCGGGAAGGCCGTCACTGTGGCACTGGCGGATGAGGGTGCGCTGGTCGTCGCCGGATCGCGCGCCACAGACGCGATTGACGGCCTCGCGGGCGTCACGCCGGTGGCACTGGATCTGTCCGCGGCCGATGGACCGGCGCAGCTGGTCGGCCGTGCGATCGAGCAGTACGGCCGCGTGGACGTGCTGGTCAACAATGTCGGGGCCGTCCGGATGCGGCTAGAAGGATTCTTCGGCACCAGCGATGAGGATTTCGCCTGGGCGATGCAGATGAATTTCTTCATCGCGCTGCGAGCCAGCCGTGCCGCCCTGTCAGCAATGGTGGATCAGGGCAGCGGTGCGATTATCAATGTCGCATCCGTCAATGCCTTCTTTCAGCCCGACGCCGGCACGATCGATTACGGGGCGGCGAAGGCCGCACTGGTCAACCTGACCAAGACCCTGGCCGAGGAGTTCGGGCCGCGAGGAATCCGGGTCAATGCTGTCTCCCCCGGCCCGGTATCCACCGAACTATGGCTCGGCGAGCATGGGGTTGCCCAGACCGTCGCCAGGGCCACCGGCGTAGACGCGGACACAGCCCGTGCGACGATCATCTCGGGTATCGGGGGTTTCGCCACCGGCAGGTTCACAACACCGGAAGAGGTCGCCACCCTCATCACGTTCCTGGCCTCCGACCGGATCGCGAACGTCACCGGCGTCAATTACGTCATTGACGGCGGGCTCATCAAGACGACCTGACGCCTGCCGATGCCAGCGCTCCGGGATCTCAGCGGACTGCCCGGCGTTAGCCTCATGGTGTCGAGCCGGCGGCGCGGAGGGAGCGAGGGATGACGACGGTCGAGCGGCGCGTCCGCGCGATGATCAACCCGATGTCAACCGCGTTTACCAGATGGTGGTGCCATTCGGCGGCGCGCTTCGCGCTGACCGGATACGGTCGACCGCGCCGCCGCGCAGTTCCTGGCCGGCCACCTGATGCCGGCCCGGCCAGACTGGATGCCCTGACCCTGGCGATCCAGCGGGCCGAGGACCAGACCAGGCAGATGCAGGCCCGGGCAAGCGCTACCCGGCGACGCGGACGTCGTCCTCGCTGATGACCAGAACGGCGCGCTCTTCCGCGGTGTACGACGGCCATTCCGGTAGTGCGCCGTGGTCGGGGCGGCCATCGCGAATGAACCCGATCCAGGCGTTGTGCACGGCGGCGGTGACTCGCTGGATGACCGCCGCCGGAAGGGCCTGGAACATCGGGGCTGCGGACCAGCGGCCGATGTTGGCGAAGGTGAACGGCAATTCCATGCAATGGGGAGCGCCGAGCGTCCCGTCGAGCAGGCGCGAGGCGACCTCGAACTGGTAGGCGTGCACCGGACGGGATGCGGCCCGCTCGTTGGCCACCGCCAGCGCGCCGGACCGGAATAGCCCGTCCGTCGCCATCCGGATCAGCACAGCCCGCGGGCTGTCTTGCGGGTTCCCGCCCGCGTACGCGTCGTAACGGGCGCCGGCCTGGTCGCCGTGCCGCCTGGCGGCCCAGCGCAGTGACCTGGTCACGGGTAGCCGCGGTGTACTGCGGGTCCAGGCCGAACGCGAAGGACGCCTCATCACGGGTCCAGCCGATCATCACGTCGATGTCGGCATCAGCCAGCGCTGCAGCCGGGTGCCGCGGCATGGTTGCCTGATCGATGACCGGCAGGAACGCCAGTCCCCACTCGCCGAACTGCGCGTACTCGCCGAGCACGCCGATGGTGGCGCCGATCAGCCGCTCCCAGGGCTCGCAGCGCAGCGCTCGGACGTCGTCATGGCCGAGATGGCGAGCCAGCGACCTGGTCCGGTGCAGCGCTTCCTGCCCGGTGGGCAGGTGCAGCCCGAAGGGCGGGCTCTGCAGGATGCCGCGCTGGAACAGGCCGCGCGAGGCCGGGTGCTGGGCGAGAGCGGCGATCGAGAACGCGCCGCCGGACTGCCCGGCCAGCGTGATGCGCGCCGGGTCGCCGCCGAAGGCGGCGACATTAGCCACGATCCACTGCAGCGCCGCGACCTGGTCAGTCAGCCAGGGGTTCGCGTCCCCGACGCCGGACAGGAAGCCCAGCGGGCCTAGCCGGTAGTTGACGGAAATCGCCACGACGTCACCGTGCCGGGCGAAGGTGTCGCAGGCGTAGAACGGCAGATTGGCGGATCCAGTGAGGAAGCCGCCGCCGTGGATCCAGACCAGCACCGGACGGCGGGCGCCGTCGATGCCGGGCGTCCACAGGTTCAGTGTCAGGCAGTCCTCGCCGAACGGGGGCGCCCCGTGCTCGCCGAGCGGCGGCATGCCGCCCGGCCGCCATGGCTGCGGGGCTGACGGCCCGTAGTCAGTCGCGTCGCGGACGCCATCCCAGCCCTGGTGCGGACGGGCGGCCATCCACCGGGCGCCCCCCGTCGGCGGAGCAGCGTAGGGCACGCCGCGGAACACGCAGAGTCCCTCTTCGGCGCAACCGCGCAGCGTGCCGAGGGTCGTGCTCACGGTCGGCTGATCGGTCATTACCTGTCCCCGGATGAGCCGCAAGAGCGGGTGGATGCGGTCGGGCCAGGATAACCAGGCTGCGGCGGCCAGCGCGGATGACCTACCGTCGATCACCGCTCCCGGCGGTAGGGTCGTCCGGTGACAACAGGTTCTCGCCAGCGTGACCTCCGCCGCTGCGGACGGGATCGGCGTGCCTGAGCTTCCTGAGGTTGAGTCGGCCCGTGCCGTCATCGACCGGGCGGCGCTGCGCCGTGTGATTACCGACGTCGACGACAGCGACTCCTATGAGTGCCGCCCGCACCAGCCGGGCGAGATCAGGGCGGCGGTGCTCGGCCGCGAGCTCACTGCGGTGCACCGGCGCGGCAAGAGCATGTGGTGCGAGACCTCGGGCACCGGCGGGTCCAGCGCGGCCGGGCCTGCCCTCGGGATTCACCTCGGCATGTCCGGCAAGATCGTGATCGCCGACGGGCAGGGACATGAGATCGATGGCGGTGACTACTGGGAGCGCGGCCGGGCCAAGGGCGACTACCGCTATGCCCGGTTCTCGCTGCGCTTCGCCGACGGCGGCTCGCTGCTGCTCGTCGATCCCCGCCGGCTCGGCCGGGTCCGGCTCGACCCGCCGGTCGAGACGCTCGGCCCGGACGCACTCCGGATCACGCCGGCCCAGTTCCGGGCCGCATTTGCCCGCGGCACCGCGCCGGTCAAAGCTCGGCTGCTCGATCAGGACACGATCGCCGGCATCGGCAACCTGCTCGCTGACCAGATCCTGTGGCAGGCGAAGATCAGTCCGGCCCGCCCGGTCGGCGAGCTGAGCAAGGCTGACGTCGGCCGGCTGCTGCGGGCGACGCGCTACTCGGTCCAGTCCGCCGTAGCCGACGGCGGCGTGCATACGCTGCCGGTCATCCCGTTCCGCACCGCCGGGGCGACCTGCCCGCGGTGCGGCGCGCCGATGCTGCACGGTGCCGTCGGCGGGCGCACGACCTGGTGGTGCTCCCGCGAGCAGGCCTGATCCGGCACGGTTTGGCGGTAACTCAGCCGGGCTGGCCAGATGTCGGCCATGTGCACGTCAGCCGCGCGCCCTGACCATAATCGGATCGCTGTCCAGGCTCGCCGGGGGCCTGTCCTGGCAGCGGGCGAGGGGCAGCGGGCGAGGGGCAGCGGGCGATGCGGGGCCGAGAATCGGACACTGACGGCGCGGTGGCCACTGACGGTGGCCGCGCCGGAGCGGCTGCATCCGGGCTGGAGCGGCGGGGATTCCTTGCCGTCGGCAGCGGGCTGCTGGCGGGCGCCGGCGCGCTCGCCCTGCCGGGCGCGGTCAGTCCCGCCGCGGCCGCCAGCGTGCCAGCCGGACGGCTGCTACCACCGGTCTATCCCGCTGATCCCCGGTACGCGACCATGCGGATGGGCTTCAACCGGCGCTGGACCGGCTCCCCCGCCTATATCCAGGTAGTCAGGACCGAGCAGGAGGCGCTCACCGCGGTCCAGCGCGCTCTTGACACCCGCTTGCGGATTACCGTGCGCGGTGGCGGGCACTGCTACGAGAACTTCTCCGCGGGCAACGTCGGCGGCGTCATCATCGACCTGAGCGGGATGCAGGGCGTCAGCCTGGGCCGGTCCGGCGCGATCCGGGTCGAGGGCGGCGCGACCCTGTGGAACGTCTACGAGACGATCTTCCGCGACTACAACCTCGCGCTTCCGGGGGGATCGTGCTACTCGGTCGGCGCGGGCGGGCATATCGTCGGCGGCGGCTACGGGCTGCTGTCCCGGCAGCACGGCCTGACCGTCGACTACCTGACCGGCGTGGACGTCATCTGCGTCGACCGGCACGGCCGGGCCCGGCTGGTGCGGGCCAGGAAGGACGACCCGCAGACCGGCCGCCTGCTATGGGCGCACACCGGCGGCGGCGGCGGCAACTTCGGCATCGTGACGGCCTACTACTTCAGCCGGCTGCCGAATCCGCCGGTGCAGGTGCGGCTGGCGACGACGACATGGCCGTGGTCCGGGCTGACTCCGGCCGCCTTCGCCACCCTGCTGCGCAACTACGGACGTTTCATGGCGGAGCACAGCTCCCCCGCCAGCCCGTTCCGCGGCCTGTTCTCCCTGCTCAAGCTGTCGCACCGGGCCGCCGGGCAGGTCACCATGATCACCCAGGCGGCTGGCCCGGCGTTCGGCCTGCTGCCGTCGTTCCTCGCCGCCGTCGGCCGCGGCGTGCCGGGCGGCGCCACGTCGGACGAGACGCTGACCTGGCTGCAGGCCACGCAGACGCTCAACGGGTCCGGCCCCAATCAGCGAGCCAAGTACAAGTCCGCGTATATGAAGGCCACGTTCCCGGATGAGCAGATCGCGGCGATCTATCGCGCGCTGACGGACGCCCGGTTCGCCAACCCGCAGGCTTTGCTGCAGGTCGACTCCTATGGCTGCCAGGTGAACGCGGTGCCGCCGGGCGCCACGGCCGTCGCGCAGCGCTCCTCGGTCATGAAGCTGCAGTACCAGACGTACTGGACGTCGCCCGCCGACGACGCGGCCAACCTGCGCTGGATCAGGAACTTCTATGCCAGCGTCTACGCTGCCAGCGGCGGAGTGCCTGCGTCCAACCGGGTGACCGACGGGTGCTTTATCAACTACCCCGACGTCGACCTGCCGTCCAGCTGGCCCGTGCTGTACTACAAGGGCGACTACCCCGCGCTCCAGCGCGTGAAGGCCCGTTTCGATCCGCTGAATATCTTCCACCATGCTCAGTCGATCGCCAGGCGCCCGGCTCTGAGCTAACCTCCGGCCGCGAGCCGGCCCGGCAGGCTGAATGTCGCGATGACCGCCGGATCGACGTAGACCACGTTGTGCCCGATGCCCGACGCGGTCACGGAGAACACCTGCACGGAATGCATCTCGTACCCGTCCCCGGCCCGCACGTAGGCCGCGGCCGCCGGCTGGCCGTTGGCCGCCGCCGGAGTCATCCGCCAGTCTGTGCCCCGCATCTCGAATGCGTGGGCCATGAACTGAACGTAGTTCTCGCGGCCGGTGTACCAGTTGAGTACGGGCGGCATCTCCAGCACCACATCCCTGGTCAGCAGGCCGGCCAGGGTTGTCAGGTCGGCGTCGACGAACGCCGTGACGTACCGGTCGATCCTGTCCCGCTGCGCGGCGGTGGCCGGCTCGCCGACTTGGTCGGCGCCGATCCCCAGCTCGCCCAGCCGGGCCCTGGCTCGCTGCAGGCCGCTGTTGACCGCCGCTGGTGTCGTGTCGAGCGCGGCCGCGACCTCGGTAGCGGGCCATTCGAGCACGTCCCGCATGATGAGGATGGCCCGCTGCCGGGCCGGCAGAAGCTGCATCGCGGCAATGAGCGCCAGCCGCAGCTGGCCACGGGCCAGGATGACGGCGGCCGGGTCCGTCTCGCGGGTGCCGAGGAGGGCGTCCGGCAGGGGCTCTATCCAGTCCAGATCGCGGGCCGCCACCATCGGCCCTTGCGGTTCCTCGCTCGGACCGCCCAGTCCTGACGGCAATGGGCGGCGTTTTTGACCTTCCAGTGCCGTCAGGCAGGCGTTGGTGGCGATCCGGTAGAGCCAGGTGCGCATCGACGCGCGCTGGTCGTCGAAGCGGTCGTAAGCGCGCCAGGCCCGCAGCAGCGTTTCCTGCACGAGGTCCTCGGCGTCGTGGACCGAGCCGAGCATCTGGTAACAGTGCGCGAGCAACTCGCGCTGGAAACCAGCGGTCTGCTGTTCGAAGTCTTCGCTCACCGACACGCTAGTCATCCAGGCTGCCCATGGTCAGGTTGACAGTAGTTCCGGTCATCCCGCTCGCCTTGTCGGACGCCATGAAGACCGCCACGTTCGCTACCTCGGTCAGGGTCATGACCCGTCCGGGGTGGGTCGTGCTGGCGAGGTATTCCTTGAACTGCGCCCAGGTAATGCCTGATGGCCTGGCTTCGAAAGCTTCCCTCATCGTGGCCGTCTCCGACATGCCATGCGGGCGCAAGCTCACCACGCGGATGCCCTGGGGCGCGAGCTCAGCGGACAGGTCCCGGGTGAGTGCTTCCTTAGCGGCCTGCGCCGGACCGTAGCCTCCGTTCAACCGGGTGCCCGTCCGCGCGGGGAGTGCGGTGACAGTCATGATCACGCCTGACTTGTGCTGGATCATGTGCCGGGCGGCCAGCCGCGCGGTCAGGAAGTAGGACGTGGTGTAGATCGCGATCGGCAAGGAGAACTGCTCGGCGCTCATGTCGGCCAGCGGGACGCCCAGAACCTCGGCGTCCGGCAGGCCGACCGCGTTGAACGAGATATCGACGCGGCCCGCGTGCCCGCTGACATACCGCAGGTGCTGGTCAACCGCCTGCTCGTCGAGGGCGTCGATGGTCGCCGCCTCGGCGGATCCGCCAGCGGAGACGATGTCCCGCGCGACTGCGTCAACCGGCTCCCGCCGGCGCCCGGTGGCAAAAACCCTGGCCCCCTCGCTCGCAAAGGCACGGGCGACAGCGCCACCGATCGCACCTCCGGCTCCGTAGAGCACCACAACCTTGTCGGTGAGCATCATCTCGTCAAGCCCTTTCCCTGGTTCCGGCGCCGGCCCGCGTGGCTGTCAGTCCTTGCTGGCCGCGCAGTTGTGGAAGGACTCGATGAGCCAGCCGCTGCCAGCCCGGCTGAATACCCAGGTCTCCCGTCGCTGGTGGCTCGGCAGCACGGCCGTCCCGCCCGGCAGGACGACGCCGCCGAGGCTGGTGATGATCGCCACGTCCGCGGCGACAAAGCGGATCCGCGGCGACTCCTCCCGGAACGTCGTGCCCGTCAGCGGGCCGGCGAACACGGCGGCCATGAATGCCCGGATCTCCTGCTTGCCCTGCTGCTGCACGCCGGCGATCACCAGGGTCGCATCCTCGGTGAACAGCTCAGCATAGGCGTCGGCATCCTGGGCGTCCCAGGTGGCGACCGTGCGTCCCAGCAGATCTGCGATGGCGGTTTCGTCGGTCGCGCGGTCGAGTGTGTTGAGCGTTGTCATGGTTCACTCCTCAGTGGCTGACGACGAGACAGCCGGCCGGCCGCCGGACAGTCCCGGAGGTGCGCCCCCGCTGCGGTGTCCGGCGCGGTGCCCTCGGGAATACATACCGGCGGAGCCAGGTCGACTCATCGGTCCGCGCCAAACTCGTCAGCCAGCAGGCGCTGGCCTGGTCTGGAACACCGGCCAGCACACCTCTGTCATCCACTGCGATTCGTCGTCGTTGTCCAGCGGCGACACCAGGTAGTACTCGCGGATCGGCCGCCCGTCACCGGGAGGCCCGCCGTGAAGACGTCGACCTGGCCCAAGATCGCGTCAGCCAAGTGGGCTGGTGTGACTGCCGATCTTGTCGGTTGTTTCCAGCGGTGTGCGCGTGCCGTTCAGGAACAGGCTCAGCATGCTGAACCACGAGATGGTGACGATGTACTTGCGGGTCACTACCTCGCCGAACCGGTCAAGCACGGCGCTCAGCGTGCTGTCGGTGAGGGTGCCAGTACGCAGCAGCTCGTCGGTCGCGGCGCAGATCAGCACATAATCGGGTGCTATTCCGGAGACGGGTCCGTCGTTCGCCGCAGCTTCTATGTCAGTGTCGGTCAGCCCCGCGTTGGCGGCCATGACCTTGTTGGCCTGCCACTCGTAGGGCACGTCGAGGATTGACGCGGCGCGCAGGATGATCATCTCGCGGTGCTTGTCGTCTATGTCGGAAGTGCCGAAGATCGCCCGGACCATGTCGATCAGCACGGGGTAGAACTCCTCGGTCCCCGCGAACATCTTCAAGACGTTGAGCCTGGTAGCGGGGGTCGTAGTCCTCGCCGACCACCGTGCGAATATCGCTGTCAGAAGGCAGCGGCACGGTGACCGACTCCTTGTAGGCGGTCGGTGCACTCATAACGCGGTCCTCCACTCGGCGTCAGGTTGCTTTTACTCAGTGTTACACGCGTGCCGAGAGGGCTGTGAAGAGTGACCCCTGGCGATGCCTGGCTTCGACCTGAGACGGTCAGCGGGCTGCCGGGCCGCCGGTCCCGGGCCGGAGCGGAGCCACCTGACGGCGGCCTGGCGATGCGATGAGCTAGGTCCGTGTGTGCCATGCCCCGAGCCTCAGATCTCCGGCCAGGGGAGAGTCAAGCCGCGGTCAGGGCCCTGATGCGCCGGCGCCAGTGCCGGCACCGGTAACCGCGCCCGCACTGCCGGCGGCCACGACACCGGCCAGGATGAGCAGGCTGCCGGCGATCATGATCGTGGTGACGCGCTCCCCGAGCAGCGCGACCGCGCCTGCGACCGCGACCGCGGGTTCGAGATAGAGCAGCCGGCTGATACCGGCCGAGCCCGCTGACAAGACGGCCCGGTTCCACAGCAGCATCCCGGCTACCGTGCTGCCGAGGGCCAGGAAGATCAGCTCGGCCCAGCCCTCCCCCGGCAGCGCGGCCAGCCGCGACGCCGATACCGAGCCCGCGAACGCCAGGTAGGGGACAGCGCCGGCCACCGCAGAGGCAGCGGTCGCCTGCACCGCGCCGAAGGTCGTGCTGAGCGGCCGTACCACGATGGTGTAAGCGCCGAAACAGACAGTGCCGGCCAGGACCAGCAGTGCCCCGGAGACGGCCCGGTGCCCGGCGGCACCGGCGAGAGCGCCGGGCCCGGCCAGCACCGCCACGCCGGCTAGCGCGACCGCGCTGCCCAGCCATGCTCGCGGCCGTGGCCGCTCGGCGAGAAACATCCGGCCGAGGACGAGCACCCAGACCGGCTCGGTGGCCAGCAGCAGCCCGGCGGTGGCGGCCGGCAGCCACTGCAGCCCGACCGTGACCGGCAGGTTGTAGCCGATGAAGCCGAGCGCACCGGCGGCGGCGAGCCGCCCGGCCGATCGGGCCTGCAGCCGCCTGAATACCGGCACGGCCCACGGCAGCAGCACCACGGCCGCCAGATTGAGCCGGACCACCAGCAGCGGCAGCGGGGCCAGGTGCGCGACGAGTCCCCTGGTGGCGACCGGCGCGAGACCCCACAGGATGACCGCGATCAGGCCGCTGGCGATTGCTCCGGGTACGCGGACCCTTCCACCGCCTTCGTTCCGACCCGCTAGCACCTGTCCTAGTCTGCTGTAATGGTCTTATGCAGTTCAACACTTACACGTACTCAGGCGTCCAGATCGCCGCCTGGCTGGCGAACAACGCGCGGGCCAGCGCCTCAGATCTGGCCAGCCTGCTGGCCAGCCATGACGTGCACGACCCCGGTACCACCGCGGCCCAGGCGCGGGCGCTGCGGCCCTGGGCAGCCGACCTGCGCGAGGTGTTCGCGGCCGACGCAGCGGCGGTCAAAGCCGAGCGTGCCGACGCGCTGCTGGGTGCCGCGGATTGCCGGCCCAGGCTCGTCAGCCACGGCTCCGGGCTGCCGTACCACCTGCATTACGTGTCCGTGCGGGCGGGCCTGGCGGCCCGGGTGAAGGCGCTCACGGCGGCCGGGCTGGCGCACGCGATCGACGACGGTGCCGCGCTCCGGCTGCGGGTCTGCAGCCGTGCTGGCTGCGCCACTGCCTTCTTCGACACCTCGCGCAACGGGCGTCGGCACTTCTGCGGCCTTCGCTGCGCCAACCACGTCAACGTGGCCAACCACCGGCTCAGGCAACGCCAGGCACTCGCCGCTGCCCGATGACGACGCCGCCGGCGAGCCGGGACGCGCGGCCAGGAAAGACGGCCAAAATAACGGCTATTTCCGGCGACTCCGACGTGAGATCATCGCCGTAACCAAGACCTCAGAGGCAACGGAGACAGCGATGGCCGCATCTGCTCCAGCCGCTCCAGCCGCAACTCAGACCGGGCTGCGCCGGGACGCGATCGGACTGCGTGAGGTTCTGTTCCAGAGCATCACCGACATGGCGCCCGGTGCTGCCATCGCGGCATCGATCCCGGCGGGCGTTGCCTTCGCCGGCGGCTCGCTGCCACTGTCGGTGGTCTTCGCGCTGGTGGCGTGCCTGCTGTGCGCCTGGAGCATCGGCCTGCTCGCGCGCGAGCTGCCCGCGGCTGGTTCGATGGCCACCTACGCGGCGCGCGGCCTGCATCCCGCTATCGGCTACCTCGTCGCCTGGGCTTACGTGCTCGTCGGCCTGCTGATCCCGCCGCTGGTGCTCCTTCAGCTCGGTTTCACCACGGCGGCGACCATCAACTCTGAGTTCTCCGGTTACCCGGCAAACCTGTGGTGGCCGTGGTCCCTGCTCGGAGCGGTGATCATCCTGGCCGCAGGCTTCTACGGCATCAGGACGTCGGCTCGCCTGGGCACGATTCTCGGCGTCAGCGAGATCGCGGTGTTCCTGGTGCTGGCGATCTTCCTGGTCGTGCACGCAGGCAGCCACAACACGGCGTCGGTCTTCGGTACGGGCTACACGCCGTCGGCGTTCCGCGGCATCTCCGGCGTGGTCGGCGGCTCGGTGTACACCATCCTCGCCTTCGGCGGATTCGAGGGCGCGGCGCCGCTGGCCGAGGAGACCAGGAATCCGCGCCGGACGATCCAGCGAGCGGTGCTGCTGGCCACGCTGCTGATCGGCGCGCTCTACGTGTTTACTACCTACGCGGTCGACGTGGCGTTCGGGCCGGGCCGGTTCTCGACCTTCACCGCCGGCACCGGGTCGGCCTCCTGGGAGGGGCTGGCCAGGTCCCTCTACGGCATCTTCTGGTTCTTCGTGTTCCTGGCGATCGTCAACTCGACGATTGCCAACTCGAACGCCGGCATCAATGTGTCCAGCCGCACCGCATACGCGATGGGCCGGATCGGCGCGCTGCCCAGGTTCCTGGCGCAGGTGCACCCGCGCCATCGGTCGCCCGTGGCCGCGATCGTCGTCGCGTTTGTCGTGACGGTCGCCGTCACGCTCGGCCTCGGCCTGAAGTACACCCCGACGGTCGCGTTCGCCATGGTGGGCGTGGGGATCGTCATCCCGCTGGTAGCGGTCTACATTCTCATGAACGCGGCGTGCATCGGGTATTTCGCCCGCCGGGGCAGTGGCTTCAACTGGTTCTCGCATTTCATCGTCCCGATGCTCGGCATTGCCGCCTTCGTGCCGGCGTGGCTCACCGCTGCGGGAATCAAGGTCTTCTCGTTCATTGCGCCGCTGGCCCCGCCCTTCTCCTATATGGCTCCGGTCGTCGCGGGCTGGATGGTTCTCGGCCTGATCTACCTGGTTGTCCTGTACGCGCGCGACCCGCAGCGGGTGACCGAAGTGGGCCTCGTTCACCTCGACGCCGAGCCGTCGCCGTAGCACCTTCCGGTCCCGCCTTACCCGCCTGGGATGTCACTCGGCGTGCAGGGCCGCTGCGGTCTTGGTCGCGGCCGCCCAGCTCGCCGGAAGCAGCGACCCGGCCACGGCGATCGCGATCCCGGCGAGCCCAAGCCCGGCGATCCCGGCCGGGTTGTAGACGTTCAGGAAGCTGGCCGGAAGGCCGAGGTCGGCGGCGTGGGCCATCGCCGGGAGCACGAACCGTGCAACAGCATGCCCAGCCGGCACCGCGATCAGCGCTGGCTACGAGGCCGATGCCGGCGACCCAGCACACCGCCATGACGATCGTCTGCCGGGCGTCATGCCGACCGCCTTGAACACGCCCAGGTCGTGCACCCGTTCCCTGGTGTGCAGCACGATCGTGTTCAGCACGCCGAGCCCGGCGACGATCGCCAGCAGCAGGGTGAGCGTGCCGATCAGGCTGATCATCAGGTCGACGACGTCCGAGGCCTGGTTGTTGAGCATGACGAAGTAGTAAGGCGTCCCCCAGCCGGTTCTCGAGCGCCTGCCCGTACTCGCTGACCGAGTTCCCGGCTTCAGCGCCACGTCGTACTGGTCGGGGCAAGCCCCGGGTCGGTCCGCATCGGCCAGGGTCTGGCCAGTCGGTGATCACGTCAGGCCCTGGTCGCGGGTGATGAACACCTCGCCCACGATCCGCACCGGTGACCGTGCCGGCCGCCGATGACGATGGTGACACGTGTCGCCGACCGACTTGCCGGTCACGGTGAGAAAGTGGGCTGGACACATCGGCCTGACCAGGCCCGGTGTACCAGTGACCGGTGATCAGGGCGTAGCCGGTCCAGCTGGCGTTGCCCCGGAACGCGGTCAGGGCGACCTGCTGCGGCCAGGCCGGAGACGGTGACGTGCCGGTCGGCTTGGGCGACGTAGCGCAGCGTGCCTGGCTGGGCGCGCAGCGCGTGACTTTCGCTCGGCGCTCGCCTCCGCGCTGCTGACGCCCCGGCTGGCCGGGCCGCGGTGGACCGGGCCGCCGCCCGAGTCCGGCGGTCCCTTGAACCAGTCCGGCCGACCGGCACCGGATCTGGACGTGGGCAGCGCGACCGAGACCGGCACGGCCTGGGTGCGACAGCGCGTCCACGACCCGGTGCAACGAGCGAGCCCAGGCCGACCGCGAAGCGTGATCGTGGTCGCGCCGAGCAGCATGGCGGCCAGCGTCATCGTCGTGCCGGGCCGGCCGGGCGAACGGGGCCGCGAGGCCGATCGTTACCGGCCTGGGCAGCGGCAGCCGGCCGAACAGCCGGTGCGCCGCGTAGCCGCGCCCGGTCCGGGGTGCGCGCCCGATCGCGATCGCTTGCACGGCGCTCAGCCGCGCCTGCTCGCAGCGCGGGCAGCACGGCCGCGAGCCCGACCAGGGCGCACAACGCCGCGCGGCACCACCACGTCGACCCAGACCGGGACGGCAGCGAGCCGACGCCGTAGGCTGCTGGCGGTCTGTGCAGCACCGGGCGGCGAAGCACGTTGCCGAGCACTATGCCGCCCAGGCAGCCGACCACGGCGGGGATCGCGGCCTGGCCGGTGTACGCGCCACGATCTGGCGACGGGCGTGAAGCCGATGCTCTTGAGTATCCCGATCCGGCGGTAGCCGGCGACACGGCGCCGCTGACGACGTTGGTGACGATCAGCGCCGACATCACCATGCCGATGACCCCGAAAGCGATCAGGAACGGCACGAACGGCGCGATGTTGCCGGTCTCGGCGCAGCCGGCGGCCAGCTAGGACTGGGTGCCGGTGATCGCTCCGGCCGGCAGCGCCGCCGGCGAGCGCGTTCATGTCGGCGCTGAACGCCGTTCGCGTTGCCTGCGCTGCGGAACCGGTACAGCATCTGCGTCGCCGCCGGAGCGTGCGTCCTGCCGGCGCAGCGTTGCGATCTCGCCCGGGGCCACCCAGCCGGCCGCCGATCCGGTCACCGAGATGGCCGTGCCGACCACGGTCAGCACCGGATTGCCGGGCAGCGGCCCATGGACGGTGAACTTGGTGCCGAGCGGGAAGCTGCCGGTCCCCGCCGCGCATGCCAGGACGACCTGCCCCGGCCGGCCGGCCAGTGGCCGGACTGCAGCGTCGAGGTCATCGACCGCGCCGCCGGGCGAGGCCCGTCCGGCCAGCGTCATCGGCGGCAGCGATGCACCCGGTGAGCAGGGACCGCGGGCGCCGCGGCGCTGTCTGCGGCGAGCTTCCCGTCGCCCGCTGGCCGTGGGCGTTGCTGGCGAACGGCCCGGCGGCCGCGGTCACCCCGGGCAGCTTCCTGGTGGCGGCCAGCTGAGCTGTCGTGGCCTTGGCCGGGTCGATGACCGCCAGCACGTCGGCGCCACGCTGGGCGGTGAACGCGTGGTCGAACGGCGCGCTGGAGTCGACCACGAGGGCCAGCGCCAGCACGGACGCCCCCGTGGACACCAGCAGGACCAGGCCGATCACGATCGTCTGCACCCGCCGGCGGGTCAGCCCGCCGCGCGCCGCCCGGGCGACCGGTCCGGGCCTCATACGCCGCCTGGCGACACGTCGCGGCGGGCGCGCCAGCGGCGGCCGAGTCGGCCGCGATCCGGCCGTCGATCAGCTGGACGGTGCGGCTGGCGTACCGCGCGGCCAGGTCAGGGTTGTGCGTGACCAGCACGATGGTCTGGCCCGATGAGTTGAGGTCCAGCAGCAGGCCCCGATCTCCTCGCCGGTGGCGGTGTCCAGCGCGCCGGTCGGCTCGTCGGCCAGCAGCAACGGCGGGCCGGTTCACCAGCGCCCGTGCGATCGCGACTCGCTGCCGCTCCCCGCCAGACAGCCGGCCCGGGTAGGCGTCCGCGTGCCGCTCGATCCGCAGCGCGGCCAGCAGCTCGGCTGTCCTGGTCCTGGCCGGCCGCTGGCTGGCACCGGCGAGCTGGGCCGGCAGCAGCACGTTGTCGGCAACGGTCAGGTCGTCGAGCAGGTTGAAGAACTGGAAGATCATGCCGACCTCGCGGCGGCGGAACCTGGCCACCCGGTCTCGCTGAGGGTGTCGATCCGCTGCCCGTCGACGGTCACCGAGCCGCGGTCGGCCGGTCCAGGCCGGCGATCAGGTTGAGCAGGGTCGACTTGCCGCTGCCCGACGGGCCCATGACCGCGACGGCCTCGCCGTCCGCACCGTCAGGCTGACGCCGTCCACGGCCGGGTGGCCGTCATGGTCATAGCGCTTGGTCACTTGCTCAGCTGTACCAGAGCGTCCATGACGGGAACGGTAGGCCGGCGCGGCCGTGCGCTGAGCGTCGGCCGACAGGTGCAATCGCGGCACTCACCTAGCTGGATTCCGGCGGCTCGGTCATCCTTGCGATGTAGACCGCTACGCTCGCGTTGCGCGACGGCAGGCCGGCGCGACTGCGGCGACAATGGGTCATGAGTGAGGTCACGGCCGGTAGCGGCACCGGCCAGCTGCGCCAGCTGCGGCGTTCGCCCGGTCAGTCGAGCCCAGGACCGAACTGCCCCGGCGCGCCGATCATCGGCGACGCTGTCGTTCGCCGTCGTCTGGTCGCGGCCGCTGGCGCTGAGCGCTTGACCAGGCTCAGCTTCACCACGCCGCATACCTTGCCGCGGTGACATCCGCCCCGCTGGCGTCCGCCGGCGATTCCCGCTGGCGGCCTTCGGCCTGGTCGTTGCCGCTTGCGCTGGCCGCCCGGATGTTCGCGACGGACGTCACCTTCCTGGTCGATCGTCATCGCCGCGTACTCGGCGGTCGTTCACAGCCGGTACCGGGCCGCGGCCCTGCTTGACCATGCGCCCGGCTGGCCTCTCATCGCCGCCATTTTCTGGAAGCGTCTCGAGCCCGGCTCGGATTCACAAGCCGGCGGAGCGCAGGACGGCTGATACGGCGCGCACTGCCGGATGCGGCCCGATCGGCCCCTGGCACTCGCCGGGCTGCAGATCGCGCGCGAACGGACCGCTGGCGGCTCGCGGGCCTGCTGGTCCTGGTGTCGCTGGTCTCGATCGCGATCGTCGGCGCCGCGGTGCTACGCCAGCGACCGGATCCGCCAGGTGCAAGGCCGAGCACGAGGCCGCGACCCGGCGCGCGCTGCAGCTCGAGCGCGCCCGCATCGCCAGCGAACTGCACGACGTGGTCACGCACAACGTCAGCGTGATGATCGTGCAGGCCGGCGCCGCCCGGCAGGTGCTGGCGAGCGCCCCGGACCAGGCCAGGGCAGGCGTTGCTGGCCGTGGAGGCCAGCGGCCGGGCGGCCATGACGGAGCTGCGGCATCTGCTGGGCCTGCTCAGTCCCGGCCAGCTGGCGCGACCTGGCCGGCCGGCCGGTCAGCTGCCGAGGACCTGCACCCGCAGCCGGGTCTCGGCCAGCTCACGCGCTGGTCGACCGGGTGACCGCCGCCGGCCTGCCGGTCGAGCTCCGAGGTCGGCGCGCTGCCCGCATGACCTGCCGCCGGGGCTGGACCTGGCCGCGTTCCGGGTCATTCAGGAAGCGCTGACCAACGTGATCAAGCATGCGGGCAAGGCCGAGACGAGCGTCCGGCTCGATCTCGGTGACGAGCGATCTGCTGCTGGAGGTCACCGACGCGGGACGGCCGGTCCTGGCGGACGGCCGGTCCCGCCTCGCCCGCTGTCCCGCGGGCACCGGGCGCGGACTGCTCGGCCTGCGCGAGCGCGTCGCGCTCTACGGCGGCGAACTGGATGCAGGCCGCGGACCGGCGGCGGCTGGCGAGTCCAGGCTCGCATTCCCGCTCGAGCCGCTGTCAGCAGCCAGAAACGTCCGCCGCCGGCCGCCCCGGCTCGATGCGCGTCTGATGTCAGCCGAGGGCCGCCGACCGCCGACACCGGACCGCCCGGGTCGTGATCGCCGACGATCAGGCCCTGGTCCGTGGCGGCTTCCGGATGATTCTCGGCGCGGCCGGCATCCCGGTCGTCGCCGAGGCGGCCGACGGCGCGCAGGCGGTCGCGGCCGTGCTGAAGCACCGGCCCGACGTCGTGCTGATGGACATCCGGATGCCGGAGATGGACGGGCTGGAGGCGACCCGCCGGATCCTGGCCGCGCCCGGCCAGCCGCCGACTGCCGGATCATCATCCTGACGACCTTCGACCTCGACCAGTACGTCTACGCGGCGCTGACATGCCGGCGCGAGCGGCTTCCTGCTGAAGGACGTCTCTCCCGAGCAGCTTGTCGCGGCCGTGCGCATGGTCCGCTCCGGCGATGCGCTGCTGGCGCCGTCGATCACCCGGCGGCTGATCGAGCGCTTCGCGCCGCCGCCCGCAGACCGCGGCAGCGCGTGCACGCCGACCTGTCCGAGCTGACCCCGCGGGAGCTCGAGGTACTGCGGCATGCTGGCCAGGGGCCTGAGCAATGCCGAACTCGCCGACCGAGCTGACCCTGAGCGAGGCGACCGTCAAGACGCACGTGGCCCGGATCCTGGCCAAACTGCAGCTACGAGACCGAGTGCAAGCCGTCGTGCTCGCCTACGAAACCGGCCTGGTCGGCCCGGGCCAGTCGCAGTCCTGATGCCGCCGCTCGCTGGCGGGCCAGCCGCGCCAGCCTCCGGCTGGTCTTGCTGACCGCGTGACCGGACTACAGTGGAAATCACCGAGGACCCCTTGCACGCCGACAGCCAGGCCTGGCGCCGCCCGCGGCGCACGATGACGCCGTCCCGCGGGACGGGGACAGGCCTGCGACATGGCACTAGCTACCGCTCCGGACATCACTCCAACCTCGGCCAGCACCGCCAGTCAGGCCGAATCCGCCGCGGCGCGGCTGAGCATGCGCCCCGCCGGGACAGGGCAGCCGGGCATCAGCGGCGGATGGTGGCCACGGTCCCTGGACGCGTCGGCTGAGCTGCCCGGGCTGCTGCGCGAGCTAAGCAGCCAGGCCGGGCGGGTGACCCGGGTGGCGCTGCAGGCGGAGGCGTTCAGCAATATCCCCCGCCTGCTCACCGTTGGCGGCCGCAAAGTGCGCGTCGCCTGGTTCAGGTACATGAATTCCCGCACGGTGATCCTGACCATGGCCGACGGCCGTGACGACCTTGTCCTGCTGATAGTCCCGCCGCAGGCTGAGCCTTCCGCCGCGGCGGAAGCGCTCCGGCTGGCCTCCTCCGGCCGTGACGCCGGCCGGGCCGAGGCCATCCTGGCCGCCGCCGGCGTGCCTGTCGTCAGTGTTGCCGGGCCGGCGTGAGCCGCCCGAGCAGCAGGCTGAGGTCGATGACGGCGATCCGCACGGAGGAGTCGCTGCAGCCGTACGGCAGCACGATGGTGTTTCCGTGCAGCATGGCGCCGCAGGAGTAGACGACGTTCGGCACGTAGCCGTCGCGTTCCGAACCGTCCGCGACCAGCAGCGGCTCAGCCAGCGCGGCGACCACGCGCTCGGGCTGATCCAGATCGAGCAGGACCGCGCCGATGGCGTACTCCCGCATCGGCCCGACGCCATGGGTGAAGACCAGCCATCCCTGCGGCGTCTCGATCGGCGAGCCGCAGTTGCCGAGCTGGATCAGCTCCCACGGACGGACCGGCGTCTGGAACCTGATGGCCTCGCCCCAGTGGTGACCGTCCGCCGAGTAACCGATCGCGTTGTTTTCCCGGTCCCAGCGCGACAGCGCGGCGTAGCGGCCGCCGATCCGGCGCGGGAACAGCGCCATGCCCTTGTTCCTGGCCGACGGACCCGACAGCGGGGAGACGGTGAACGTCCGGAAGTCGGTGGTCTCCAGCAGATGCGGCTCGACCTGGGTGCCATCGAAGGCCGTGTAGGTCGCGTAGTAAAGAGCGTCCTGGCCGTCGCAGAAGCGCACGAACCTCGCGTCTTCCATGCCATTGCTCTCCGCCTGGCTGCGCCGGCCACAGAACCCGCTCGGACATAGCCGCGTGCTCGTCAAACTCGACTGAGTAGCTGGAGCCGGCGACCCTCCGCGCTCGTTCGGCGAGCGCCGCTGAATCCTCGCCGGTCCTGGCCAGCTTGGCTAGCGCCCGGTCCAGGTCAGCCATGGTGAACACAGCCGGCAGGAGGCTCCACAGGAAGCGGGCGTTCTCGTCTTCCGGTGCGAGATCGATAAGCCTCGCCCGGAAAAGATCACGATCATAGGGAACGTGGTCGCTGCGGCCGGTGTCGAGGAACTGGCCCGGTGGTTCGAGGCGAATACCGGCCTCGCCGATCGTGCCGGTCCTGAACTCAATGCTGGACAGGTGGCCCTCGCCCACAGCACGCAGGCTCATGATGAAGCGGGTGTCACCCGGCTGGCAGCCGGACTGGTCCGGGTGCGCGACCATCGACGGGTTGAACAGCGCCGCGGCCTCGAGCGCGTATTCCTGCGTGAAATACGCTCCGATCAGCTGCCGCCGCGCCGACCCGGCCGGGAACTCGCCGCCGAGGCGGTTCGCGACCAGCCGGAAATTATGCTCCAGTGTCCCGGCCAGGTCGCGGTACCTGCCGGAGAACCGGGCCAAGGTGCGGGTGACGGTGTCGTCGATCTCCTCCTCGCCCAGGCCGAGGATCCGGTCGATCACCGCCATCGCGCGTGACTCACCCTGGATCAGCGCTTCCTGGCCGGGCACGAACAGCCGGGCAGAGCGTGCGCGAGGAGTCCGGCCTCAGCTCGTGCGTGGTACGCGTGAGAAGGCCGGTCATGAGCGGGGTTGCGGCAGCGCCGGCATCGCGGCCAGCCGGTGCCCTAGCTGCAGGACTGAGATCATCGCGAGCGTCGACTCGGCTCCCTGGTTGCGGCTGCGGCCGTCGCGGCTGAGTCCGTCGCAACCTCCGCCGGTTCGCTCGTCCAGCAGCGGCACCTTGGCGTCGTTGTCGCCCAGGAACCACGACACGCTCATCTGCACTCCGGCCAGCCAGCTGCTGTCGCCGGTGACCGCCGCCGCTCGCATGCAGGCATCCGCCAGCGCGGCTACCTCGATTGGCTGCTGATCAAAGCCGGGCCGGGGCTCGCCCGGTCCCCAGCCTCCGGTCGGCACGACCGACAGGTGGCCATCCCGAGTCTCGACGGTCATCAGCCAGTCGAGCATGCGCAGGCCGTTCTGCAGCGTCTTGTCCCGGCCGAGTTTCCAGCCGGTGACGATCACGGCCTCGGCGATGGCGGCGTTGGCGTATGTCAGCCGGTGCGTTGGCCACGGCCACGCCGGGTCCGCCGACAGCTGGCCGATGATCGCGCCGGCCTTGTCGAGGATCGACAGCGCGCCGGCATGGTCGCTCCAGCGATCGAGTATCTCGGCGGCGCCGAGCGCCGCGAAGGCCATCGCGTGCGGCCAGGCGGACGAGACCTGCGCGCTGCGGCCGAACCGGCTCAGCGACTCTTCCTGAATCCCGGCCGTCGGTCCCCGTGCGGCGGCACTGCCCAGGCCCCACAACGCGCGGCCCCAGCAGTCCTCCGTGCCCGGCTGGTCATGCCAGTGGCGGTCGTAGCCGAGACGGTTATGGAAACGTCCGTCGGCCGCCTGGGCCTGGGCGAGAAAGTAGAGATACCGCCGCCCCATCGTGATGATGTCCTGCGACGGCGACAGCTCGCGGCACACCACGACCAGGCCGCGAGCGACGTCATCGACGCAATAGCCGTGCTCATGCCGGGGCACGATGCCCTCGGCGTGCTCGAGCAGGCCGATGGTGTCGGTCATACGCTGCAAGTGCCGGAACGGCGGCGGCGGGTAGCTCATGCCGGTGCTCCCGCCCGCTCCGCGGCTATCGATGCCGCGAGTACCCGGTAGGACCCGGCTACGGCCGGCCACAGCAACCGCGGCGCCAGGTCCGCCGAGTAACTGCGCATCTGCGCCGACAGTCCGGGCTCGGTGACCACACGGCCGAGCGCATGCGCGATGGCGGCCGGATCCTGACGGCCGACCAGCAGGCCGGCACCACCGCTGAGCAACTCCACGGCATGGGGGAAGCGGGTCGACACCACGGGCTTGCCAGCAGTCACCGCCTCGATCAGGACTCCGGAGGTGACCTGCTCCGGCGAGTCGTAGGGCAGCAAGACGACGTCCGCGCGGCCGATTAGCTCCCCCAGCGCAGCGGTCGGCAGGAATCGCGGGTCGAAATGCACCCGGTCCTCGACATCCTTGTCCCGTGTGCGCGACTCAAGCGCCCGCCGGTAGGCCTCGCCCTCGCGCTCCAGCACGCGCGGATGAGTCTGGCCGGCTACCAGGTAATCAGCTCGAAGCCCGCGATCGCGCAGCAGGGCGATCGCGTCGATCGCATGCTCGATGCCCTTGCCCGGCCCGAGCAGCCCCCAGGTCAGCACACTCGGCCGGCCGGCCGCCGGAGACGACGCCGCCGACCGGTTGTCGGCGGCACCGTGCGGGATCACGAAGACCTTGCCCGCGTCGGTGCCGTAGATATCGAGCAGCCGCGTCCGGGCAGTATTGGTCATCGTGACAACGGCGCCAGCCGCGGCGATGACCGCGTCGAGAATCGAGCGCTGCCGCGGCGACGGCTGGGCCAGCACCGTGTGCAGGACCACGATGGTCGGCACGTACAGAGCCTCGAGGAGCGGCACGACGTCCTGGCCGTCCGGGCCGCCGTAGATGCCGTACTCGTGCTGCACGATGACGACGTCGGAACTGTTGAGGACTTCCGCCGCGCCCGCGGCGCTGGCAACCGAGCCCGCCACCAGGTCATGAACGACCTCGCGGCCGGGGCGCGCGGCTGGCTCGTCGAGTACCCGCACGACCGCGACCTGATCGCCCGGCAGCGGCAAGTGCGCCAGCAGCGCCGCCGCGAACGTCGCCAGTCCGCACTGCGTCGGCGGATAGGTGCCGAGCAGAGCGTAGGTCATTGGCACAAAACAGCTCCCTGCCGTCGGTGTCCGCAATGCGAGCTGATGCTGGAGTAGCGCGAAGGACGGCGCAGCACTGCGCATGACGACCTGGCCGGCTCGGCGGCTGAGATCGGCGCCTGTCTCCGACGCTGTCCCTAGTCTCACAATACTAGCAATCAGGTTCCAGTATTGTGACCCGTTCCGCGCGGCAGCGCCGTAGCGCCTGGTGCCGGGGCCGCGTATCCTGACGGTAATTCAGCCTGTTAGGCAGCTTGAACGAGTTCCCGATCTAGTCCAGACACTGCGCTTGCTCTAGAGCCGCCTCGCTGCGAACCCGGATAGCGAGGCGAGCAATGAGCGCAGATCTGTTGCCGGACGTATACGACGGCACCAACTCTTTTCCGGACTCCGGCCTGCCCGTCCAAACGCCGGGTGAGCGAGCCCTTCAGCTGTCGGTGACCGCGCTGCTCGTGGTCGGTCCCTTCGGCGGCCTGATCGCCGCGGTCTGGCTGCTGTGGGGTCACGGCGTCGGCTTCGCCGACATCGGCCTCGCGGTCTTCCTGTACTTTCTGACCGGTTTCGGCGTGACGGTGGGATTCCACCGGTGCCTGACCCACCGCAGTTTCACCGCCCGGCCCGCGCTGCGCGTTGTGCTGGCCGTCGTGGGCTCGATGAGCTTCCAGGGCGAGGTGAACGGCTGGGTCGCAGTGCACCGGCGTCATCACGCCTTCACCGACCGGCCCGGTGACCCGCACTCCCCGTACCGGTATGGCACCGGCCCGGCCGGCCAGCTGCGCGGTCTCCTGCACGCCCACGCCGGCTGGCTATTCCGCAGCGACCCGACCTCGCGCCAGACCTACGCTCCCGACATGCTCGCCGACCGGGCGATGTGCGCGATCTCGCGCGCGTTCCCCGCCCTCTGCGTGGTCTCGCTGGCCCTGCCGTTCGCGATCGGCTGGGCCTTCGGCGGCGTTCGCGGTGCCGTGCTGGCACTGCTGTGGGCCGGGCTGGTCCGTATCTTCTTGCTCCAGCACGTGACCTGGAGCGTCAACTCGCTGTGCCATCTGATCGGCAACCGGCCTTACACCACCCGGCGGCATGACCGGGCGACCAATCTGTGGCCGATGGCCGTGCTGTCGTTCGGGGAGAGCTGGCATAACACCCACCACTCCGACCCGGCCTGCGCCCGGCACGGCGTCGACCGCGGCCAGATTGACCTGTCGGCCGAGCTCATCCGCGTCTTCGAACGGGCGGGCTGGGTGACCAATGTCCGCTGGCCGGTCGCTGCCCGGCTGGAGAAGCACCGCCGCCGGCCCGCCGGGGCGCCAGCCGACGCGACGGCCGCCCACGTCGCGACTGCGGACCGCTGAGACCTCCGGTCATCAGCCAGGCCCCGGCCGTGCCCCGGAGCAGGCTGCGTCGCGCGCGCAAGATTATCGGCGCGGCGGCCTCTGCTGTGCTGGTCGCTGCCATCTTCGCTTTCGCCATCCCCCGATTCGCGTCCTACGGCAGCGTCTGGGCCAGCATCCAGGCGATGACGTGGCCGCAGATCCTGCTGGTGGTCGTCGCGGCGGCAGCCAGCCTGGTCACCGGCTGGCTGCTGATCTGCTCGGTGCTGCCCTCGATCAGGCTGAGACAGGCGGCCGCGGTCAACCTTGGCTCAACGGCGGTAGCCAATACGCTTCCGGCCGGCGGCGCCCTCGCCATGGGCGTCAGCTGGGCGATGCTGTCCAGCTGGCGGGTCAGCGCTCAGGAATACGTGCTCTACACGCTGATCACGGGTATCTGGAATACCTTCGCCCGGCTCGGCCTGCCGGTCATCGCCTTGCTGCTGATCATGACGGCAAGCCGCCCGCGGCCGGCCTGATCGCCGGTTCAGTGGCGGGGCTGATCGTGCTCCTCGCCGCCGCGGCTGGCTTCGGCCTGATGCTGCGCAGCAAGTCCTTCGCGGTCCGCGCGGACGCCGCTGTCCAGCGGCTACTGGCCCTCGCCCGCAAACTGATGCGCAAGCCGCCGTCACAGGCGGCCGCCGGGTCACTGCTGGACTTCCGGGACCGGGCTGCCGGGCTGCTGGCTCAGCGCGGCTGGCGCATCACCGCGACCACGGCGGCCAGCACCATCACCTTGTGGCTGGTCCTGCTGGCGAGCCTGCGCGGGCTCGGGCTGTCCCAGAGCCAGGTGTCGTGGCAGACGTCCCTGGCGGCTTTCGCGTTCGCCCGGCTGCTCACCGTCTTGCCGGTGACGCCCGGCGGTGCTGGCATTACCGAACTGGGGCTGGTCAGCATTCTGGCCGCGGGTGCCGACCACAAGGTCACCGCCCAGGTAACGGCAGCCGTGCTGCTGTACCGGGCCGTCACGTACCTGGCGCCGATTCCCGGCGGAGCGCTGGCCTGCCTCGCGTGGCGGTACGTTCCCGCGCTCGGCCGGGCGGCCCCGGCGCCACGCCCGCCCGAGGTTGTGCCCGTGGCAGAGCTTGATAGCCAGCTGCTCTGACGGCCTGCGGCACTTCCTGGTGTCCGGGCTTAATCAGTAGCCCCAGCATCGCCTGGCTGTGACATGGGGTGGCCAGCGCACCAGTGCCGTCGGCTACGCCGAGCCCGGCGACGCAGGATGTGCTGTGTGAGATCTCATGTCCAGGCCGGGTCACCCGCGATGGGATGAGCACCGGCCGACAGCCGATCAGGCAGGCTGGAATCAGAACCGGACCGGCCAGGCCGCGGAGGTGCACGCGACCTGCGGGCGCGGCTCGGCGAGCTGCCCGGCTCGCGATCCCGATCAGGCACCAGCTCGCCAGAACTGGAATGACCGCTGGCGAGTCAGCGGCGCGCACGACGGCGTGGAAATCGTCGCTATCGTCGAGACGGACGGATCGGTCTGGACCGCGTGGCCGCGTGAAGGCTCTCCCGGCGTCGTGAGGAACTCAGTCGAGGACCCCTCATGGATGCACACGAGATCGCCCGGAAGGCAGGCGCGCTGCCCGATCAGTTCGCGGGCCGGCTGCCTGCGGCTACGGTGGCCGGGCTGCTGCTGATGAACGAGGGAGGCGAGTACGGCGAGCTCACCGCCACGCTCCTGACGAACGGTGCCCTGGTCAGCGCGGCCGAGCAGCAAGAGTTGCATGCTCTGCTCGCAGCCACCGGCATGCCAGCGCACCTGGCTGAGCAGCTGGCGGTCGGTGACAGACTGCAGGCCCGCCGCGACCGCCTGACACGCTATCCTCAGAGCTTGTCCTGGCCGCGGCTGCGAGGGGATCCCGGCTGAAGATCGCCATCGTCGGCCCTGCCCACCCTTATAAAGGTGGCTCGGCCCAGCACACGACCGAGCTGGCGCACCGGCTCTCGGCCGCGGGTCACCAGGTCACGCTCGTCTCCTGGCACGCCCAGTACCCGAGGTTCCTGTACCCGGGCCAGCTCACCGTCGACGGCCCCGAGGTGCCGCTGTTCGATGACACCGAACGGCCGCTGGCCTGGTACCGGCCGGACGGCTGGTGGCTGGCCAGCCGCCGGCTGGCCGCCCGCGGCTACGACGCCGTCATTGTCTCGGTCTTCACCCCGATCCAGGTCCCGGCCTACGTCGTGCTGGCGAGGGCCGCGCGGGCGCGTGGCTGCGCCGTGGTTGCCCTGTGCCACAACGTGCTGCCGCACGAGCGCCGCCGGTTCGACGAGCCCGCCATGCGGGCGCTGCTGCGGGCATCCGATGCCGTGATCGTGCACTCGGCCGAGCAGGCCGCGGTCGCGCGCTCGCTGACCAGCACGCCGGTCGATGTCGCGGCGCTGCCGCTGCACCTGCCCAAGATTGACAGCGCGGGAACGTGGCCGGGCGAGCAGCGGCCTGCGCAGGGCAGGCTGCTCTTCTTCGGGATGGTGCGCCGCTACAAGGGACTGGACCTGCTCGTGCAGGCACTGGCCGAAGTCAAGCCGGATGTCACGCTGACGGTGGCCGGCGAGATCTGGGAGGACCGGGAGGAATTGCTGAGCATGATCTCCGACCTTCAGCTCGGCGACCGCGTCACCCTGACTGACGGCTACGTAGCCGCAGACCACGTTCCCTCGCTGTTCAGGGAAGCCGATGCCCTGGTCCTGCCTTACCGATCGGCCACAGCGTCGCAGAACGCCCTGATTGCGTTCCAGTTCGGTATGCCGGTGATCGCGACCCGGGCAGGCGCGATCGCGGACGCGGTCACCGACGGCGTGAACGGCCTGCTCTGCACGCCCGGCGACGCTGGGGACCTGCGGCGGGCGATCGACACGCTGTATGAGCCGGGCACGCTGGAGCGATTGCAGGCCGGCGTCCGGCCTGCTGACACCGAGGGAGCCTGGCAGGACTACATCGCGGTCGTGGACGGCGCGATTTCCGGCCAGGCTCAGCCGCTAGCGCTGCCGCTGGCCCCGTCCGGTGGCTCGGCCGTGGCCGGCCCGGGCTTGCGGGTGAAGGCGGCAGCCACGCCAGCGCACAGCAGGTCCCCGACGGTCAGCAGCACCCTGGAGATCAGGACGACGACCGTGGCGCTGGCCGTGCTGAGGACCGGGCCCAGTACCAGCAGCAACAGCACGTCCCGAACGCCCGCGCCGGCCGGCGCGAAGATCACGATGAAGCCGAGGCTCCAGGCGAAGGCGAAGCCGCCGATGGCGATCAGGACCGTCTCGCCAGAGGGCGCACCGAGCCTCGTGGCCAGAATCCAGATCTGCAGGCCGTAGCAGACCCAGCCGGCGAAGGACCAGCCGAGCGCCCCCAGCACGGTGCGCCCGCTTAGCGGCGTCTCCAGCGATGGCTGCTTGGCCAGCTTCAGCAGCCTGCCGATAACGCCGTTGAGCACCTTCGGGTACATCAGGGCCAGCAGCACCGGGATGGCCAGCAGCGCCCACCGGTAGGGCGTGGTTCCGGCAGCGAATGGGAGCGTCAGCAACGAGGTCAGCAGGCCGGCGATCAGCGTGAGCAGCATCATCAGCACCGAGGCGCTCGCTGAGCGGTGCCGCGGCACTGCGTGCGCCTTGCCGAGTTCCATCTGGGCGAGCACCGGCCAGATGGAGCCCGGCAGGTACTTGCCGAGCTGGCCGATGTAAAGGATCCGGGCGGCGGTGCGCAGCGGCAGCGGCGACCCAAGCGCGGCGACCAGGTAGCGCCACATCACGGCCGTCATGGCCAGCGCCAGCAGGACGGCGCCGAGCGCGCCGGCGATATCCAGGACTCCGAGGAGCGCCAGATCGTGCCCGATGTGGCGCCAGTCCTTAACAATTGCGTAAACCGCCAGGCCCAGCGCGGCCGCGACAAAGCCCCAGCGAACCGGCCGGCTGCCCGCGATCCGGGCTATGACCGCGAGCCGACGACGGCGGCCAGACGGGCTGGCTACATCGCCGGCCGCCTTATTGCCCATCGGGTCTGCCTTGAGTTCTGGCACCTGCACAGCCTGTCATCTCGCGAGCCGCTGCCTCCGGCCCAGAGCGGAATATCTCCTGCCGGGCGACGCTAGCGTATGCGTCCGGTCCGAGTTCATATGTCCGGCCGGGTCGGGCGAGTGAGGCGGGCAAATTATCTACTTTGTCCGTAGGAGAGATAGATTTAGCGACGGTGGCGCCGCCTTAGCAGTAAGGTTGGCGCCGATGAGCATTCAATCCGTCGCGAAGAGCCCGCTTCGTGCTGGTCGGCAACGGGTCAAACTGCGTCAGTGGAGCGCTGCGCATGTGTGCGGTGTCGGGGCGCTTACTGCCCTGATAGCAGCAATTTACTCTGTCTTTGCGCTCGTCAACTACGCGCTGTTCCGTGACAGTAACTATGACCTAGTTATCTTCGATGAGACGGTCAGGTCCTACGCCCACTTCCATCCCGGTATCTCGGTAATCAAGGGCGTCCACAACCTATTCGGTCCTCATTTCTCCGAGCTCGGTGACCACTTCTCGCCGATCCTGGCTGCGCTGGCCCCGTTCTACTGGATCTACGACGGCCCGCAGACCCTGCTGATCGCCCAGCCCGTCCTGTTCGCGCTCGCCATCCCGCCGCTGTGGGTCTTTACCCGGCGGGCCTTCTCCGGCGGCGGCTGGAAGGCGACCACCGCCGCCTACCTTGTCTCTGCTGCCTACGGCCTGAGCTGGCCGATCGCCGCCGCCGTCGCCTTCGATTTCCATGAGGTGGCCTTCGCCCCGGTGCTGACGGCCATCGCGCTCGAGCGTTTCCAGGCCGGCAAGCTGCGTTCTGCGCTTATCGCGCTGGCGGGCCTGCTGCTGGTCAAGGAAGACATGGGCTTCCTCGTCGCGGGCATCGGCCTGTCACTGATCATCTCCCTGACGCCGACCGTGCGCCGCCAGCGGATTGTCGGCGCGGGCCTGATCGTCGGCGGGGCGGCTTGCGCCGCACTGGCCACTTACGTTCTCATCCCCGCTTTCGGCGGGCGATCAGACTATTACTGGGCTTACTCGGCCCTGGGCAACAACGTGCCGCAGGTCATCGCCCACATCATCCGTCACCCGCTGAGCACGCTGCGCATGCTGGTCACGCCCCATGCCAAGCTGCACACGCTGAAGTGGCTGCTGCTGCCCTTCTGCTTCCTGCCGCTGCTGTCGCCCCTGGTGGTTGCCGTTCTCCCGCTGCTGGCCGAGCGGATGCTGAACTCGAGGTACCACGACTGGTGGATCACCCACTTCCAGTACAACGCCTACCTGGTGATCATCCTGGCCTGTGCGGCCGTCGAAGGCAGCGCGCGCATCGACCGCTGGGTCTCCCGTGGCTGGAGTGCCTACCGGGCCAGGACCGCTCCGGCCGTCGCGGCTGACAGCAGCGCGGCTACCAGCGGGAGGGCGGCTGACAGCAGCGCAGCAGGCGAGCCGGCTGTCGCCGCACCGTCCACCGCCGCCAGCGAGCAGCCGGACGCGGATGGCGGCCAGTCCGGGCCTGCCCCGGTGCCCGGGGCACCAGGCGCGCCCGGTGCCCCGGCCCGGTCGGCGAGCTGGCGGCCGGGAGCCGGCGTGGCGGCGCTCGTGTGCTGCCTGGCGATCTTCGGTGCCACCTTGTACTCGATCCCGCACTTCGCGCTGGGCAAGGCCCTGCACGCAGGCTTCTTCGCCCAGACCACTCGGACCCGGGCCGCGGCCGCAGCCGACGATCACGTGCCGAGCGGAGTCGTCGTCGAAGCGGCGAATAGCCTCGGCCCGGAGCTGTCGAGCCGGGACACGGTGCTGATGTGGGACGGTGAGCAGCCGCCGCTCGGCGATCCGTGGATCGTCGCCGATACCCAGCACAAGGAACTGACGTTCGCCAGCCTGAGCGCTGAGCGAGCCCGGGTCGCATTGCTGATGCGCAGTGGGTACAAGATCGTATTTCAGGACGACGGCTACGTCGTGCTGCACCGGGCGGAGCCGGGAGGCCCGCTGGCAACCTCGCAGGGGGCTCGCAGATGAGTCTGGGTGCTAAAACGACAGACGCCGGATCGGACGTGACTGACCCGGAGCCGGACGCCGGGCCAGCCGATCTGGCCGGACGGACGTTCCGCCAGCTGACCGTCGTGCCGACCTTGCTGGCGATGGCCTGGCTGCTGGTCGGCCTGCCGCTGCTGCTGCTCGGCCATTTCACGGCGGTGCTGATGGTGGCCATTGCGGTACCGCTCGCCGCCGTGCTGCTCACGCTGGGCTACCGATGGATCTGCGGACCGTCACAGGGCCTGCTGGCGGCGAGGGCCGGGGCGCCGGCCCTGACACCGTGGTGGGTCATCATCGCCCTGGTCGTCGTGGCTGTCGCCTTCGGCGCCGATCAGTTCGTCTATCACTCGCAGCAGATCATCGTGCAGCGTGATCCGGGCTCCTACATCCAGTTCGGCAACTGGATCGCCCGCCACGGCTCGCTGCCGATCCCGCAGGATCGCGCGGCGTTCGGCGGTTACAACCCCGGCCTGTCCTTCAACACCGCGGCGTTCTACCAGGTCGGCTCGGTGGTCGTGCCGCAGTTCATGGCGGGCCTGCCGATGACCCTGGCGGCCTCCTTCTGGGTCGGCGGGATCCACGCGGCGACGGCAACGGGAGCGCTGCTGGGAGCCTGCGGCGTGCTCGTCTTCGGCGGACTGGTCGGGCGCCTGGTCGGACCGCGCTGGGCGCCGCTCGGCGCGCTGATCCTCGGGCTGTCCTTGCCCCAGCAGTTCACCAGCCGCTCGACCTATAGCGAGACCCTGACCCAGGTCCTGCTCCTGGGCGGACTGTGCCTGGTCATTGATTCTTTCTCGGCTGCCGGAGCCGCCCGGCAGAAGGTCGCCGCGCTCGGCGGGCTGGCCCTCGGCCTCACCCTGCTGGTCAGGATCGACGGCGCTAGCGACCTGCTGCCGCTGGTCCCGTACTGCGGGTTGCTGGTACTGGGCCGCTGCCGGCAAGCCTGGCCGCTGATCGCGGGCCTAGCCGCCGGAGTCCTCTACGGTGTCGTCGACGGTGTCGTGCTCAGCTACCCGTACCTACACGAGATCGGCGGCTCGCTGAGACCGCTGCTGATCATCGTCGGCTTCGCCCTGCTGGTGACAGCAGTGGCAGTGGGGCTGCTGTGGCGCCGGGGCCTGCCCGGCGCTGCGAACAGACTGGCTGCCGAACATCGCGGCGACGCTGGCCTTCTTGGTCACGCTCGCCTTTGCGATCCGGCCCTATGTGCAGACGGTGCGTCTACAAGAACACGCCGCAAGGGCTCATGGACATGGCCAGGCTGCAGCGCAAGCAGCATCTGCCGGTTCAGCCCGGGCGCGTGTACTTCGAGCTCAGCCTGCACTGGGTCTTCTGGTACCTCGGCATTCCCGCCGTGATACTCGCGACGGTCGGGGCGGCCGTCCTGGCCCGCCGTTGCCTGAGCGGCAAGGGTCCTGCCTGGACACTTCCGCTGATGGCTTTCTCGTGGATCATCGTCTCCACGCTGTACAGGCCGGGAATCATTCCAGACCAGCCCTGGGCCAGCAGGCGGCTGGTGCCGGGCGTGCTACCGGGTTTCATCGTCCTCGGGCTGTGGGCCACGAGTTGGGCGGTCGGCTGGCTCCGTGGACGTGGTGCCCCGCTGGTGGTCCGCGGGGTCGGTGTCGTCCTGATCGCGGCCGCGCTCATCTTGCCGACCATCAAGACGACATTCGGGATCGTGAACAAGCCAGGCACGGGCGTGATCGCGGCCGGCTTGGCCAGCCATGTCACCTTCGGCGGGGAGATTTCTGCCGTACAGTACCTATGCGGACAGATTCCAGCTGATGCCTCCGTCGTGTTCGTCGACCGGGTCGGCAATTCGATGGCGCAGGTAGTCCGGGGAATGTGCGGGGTGCCGACGGCATTGGCTCTGCTGCGCAGTCCGCTGCAGATCGACAAGATCGTCGCCGGCATCAGGCGAGCCGGACGGCAGCCCGTCCTGCTGGGTGGGGATACCGCCAACCTGCTGCCCTATGCCACGCACCAGCAGCAGCCCGTGCGCGTTATGAGGTTGCGGACTCGCGGCGATGCGCACCAGCTTGAATCGCCGCCGGTTTACCGTACGAGACTGAAGATCAGCGTCTGGATGTTGGAGCTCCCGAAATGACCACTGTCCTCTCCGGCCAGGATTCCCAGCTCGCCTCCGGAATCGAGGCCACCCCGGACACAGAGCTGGCGCGGGTCGCCGACGCCGCGCGCTCTCCTTACGTGACGATCGTCCTCCCCTGCTACAACGAGGAAGGCCACGTCGTCGCCGAGGTCGAGCGGATCTGCGCGGCGATGGACGCCAGCGAGTATGACTACGAGGTAGTGGCATACGACGATGCGTCCACCGACGGCACACTGGCGGCGCTGGAAGGGGCGGCCCCGCGATTCCCGAAGCTGAGGATCGTGCATTTCCAGCGCAACGGCGGCTCGGGCACCGTCCGCCGGATCGGCACCCGTCAGGCTCGCGGCAAGGTCGTGGTGTGGACCGACGCTGACATGACGTACCCGAACGAGCGCATTCCCGAGCTGGTCCGTGCGCTGGACACCGAGCCATTCATCGACCAGGTAGTCGGTGCCAGAACCACCGAGGAGGGCTCGCACAAGTTCCTCCGGGTCCCCGCCAAGTGGCTGATCCGCAAGCTCGCCGAGATCCTGACTAACTCCAAGATCCCCGACCTCAACTCCGGCCTGCGTGCCTTCCGCCGCGAGGTCGCGCTCCCGTACCTGCGTCTGCTGCCGCCCGGATTCTCCTGCGTCACCACGATCACGATCGCGTTCCTGTCCAACCAGCACGACGTGCTGTTCATCCCGATTGGCTACGCCAAGCGGGCCGGGAAATCTAAGTTCAAGTTCGTCCGCGACGCCTACCGGTACATCTTGCAGGTGCTCCGGATGGTGATGTACTTCAACCCGCTCAAGGTCCTGATGCCGGTGGCACTTTTCCTGCTGACGCTGGGCGTGGCGAAAGGCATATTCGACCAGATCATTCACCCGCTGCTGATCGCGGTCAACACGGTGCTGATCTTCGTCAGCGGCCTCATCATTGCCACCCTGGCGCTGCTGGCGGACCTTATCGTCCGGTCCCGTGGTGACGTCTAAGCGGCCTTTTGCAGGAGTGGAGCGAGAAGGTGACCAGCCAGCATCCTGGGACAGCCAGGTGTCGAGTCCAAGCCACCGAAGATCTTCAGCGCCATCGACTTGCTGCCAGCCAAGGTCGTCGGGCTCGGATTCGCCGCGGCCGCCGCTAATCCCGCGAACCTGCCGCTCGCGATCAGCGGCGGCCTTGCCATTGCTCAGGCCGGAGCGACGTCGGGGGAAGGAATAGCCGCTGTGGTGGTCTTCATCTTCCTGGCCCGCAGCTCTGTGTGATCTCCATGGTGGCCTTCCTGTTCCTCGGCGACCGGAGTCGCGGGCCTCTCGGCCCGCTGAAGAACCGGCTTATCGCCAACGTTGTCACGCCGGTGAATCTGTGCCCTGGATGCAGGAGCCAGTGCCATGTTCGCCACTCTCAAAGATGCCGACCCGCCATGCCGGCGCCGGTAGTACGCTCGGTCCCCGAGAGCGATCTGTCCCCGGCGATAACATATGCCTCGATCGTCCTTCCCTGGCACGACTGGGCAGTACCAGGTCAGGGCGAGCTGGCGCGGGCCATGCGAGGCCATGGATGCAAGCGGATATGACACTGACAAGCCGGTCCAAAGGAGACTTGTGAGGTGACGAGGGTCACAACGCGCCAGGGCGAGGACACCGCTCCGGCGATCTCTCGCTGGCGTCGGGTATACAGTCACGTTCCTGTCGTGCTCAGATACCTGCGCTCGGTTGGGAAGCTCGACGCACTCGACTTCTGCCTCGCCGTCGCTGTGGGACTGGCGGTGCTCGTCGTTCACGATGTGCCGTACATGCTCCATCATTCGTTGTGGGTCGACGAGGGGTGGGTCGCGGACTCGGTCCGGGCCAGGATCACGCTCGTGCCGTCGATGACATCGAGTACGCCGCTGGGATGGACGTTGCTGTTGCGGCTGGTGCCATTCGGTGGTCCGGAGCGGTTGCGACTCGTGCCGCTCGCTTTCACGATGCTGGCGGCGGCTGCGGGCTACCTGTTCGGGCGCGAGCTTCGATTGACCCGGTTTGCCACGGGGATCTTGACCGGCGCGGCCGTGCTGCTATCGCCGGCGATGCTGCTCAGGGACGACCTCAAGCAGTACACCGCCGAGGCGTTCGCGTGCCTGGTCCTGTGGGTTCTCGTAGCGCGGGTGGAGAACGAGTGGCGCCTCCGGCGCCTTATCGCGATCGCCGCCGTGGGCTCAGTCGGCCTGCTGTTCGCCAACACCGTGATCTTCGTAGGAGTCGCGGCCATGGCGTCCCTGGCGCTCGAGTGCCTCGTCAGGCGGGATTACCGGCGGCTACTCGAGGTCGCCGGCGCCTCGGCCGGGATGCTCATTGTCAGCCTGGCGATTTACGTGACCGTCATCCACCCAGGGGTTACCTCCAGGCTCGTCACCGACTGGAATGCCCACTACATGCCCACCAAAAGTCCGTCCGCCGCAGCCCACTTTCTGTATCGGCAGCTACGGCATCTCGCGCCGTACATGGGCTTCCATCACCTGATCATCGACGTGGTGGTCGTGCTGGCAGGCATCGGAGAGCTGATCTGGCTCCGGCGGTATGCCCTGGCCGCCATGTTTCCGATCTTGCTGGCGCTCGTCGTCGTCGCTAGCGCGGCCCGCAAGTACCCATTCGGCGACCTGCGGACGTCTACGTTCTGGCTGGTGGCGGTCCCCATGCTGATGGCCGTCGCGGTCGCCGCCGCCGGACAGCTGGCGAGCCGTATCGATCGCCGCGCGCCGCTGCTGGTCGCCGCAGTGGCCCTTGCGGTCTGGGTCCCGGCGACGAACAGGGACATCCGCGCCCACCCGATCCCTAACGAGGACGTCCATTCTGAGATTAACTATCTCGAAGCCCACTTCCGGCGCGGGGACGTCGTCATTGTCAGCTACGGCGCCAGCTTCGGGTTCGCGTATTACTACCCCCCGACGCCCAGCTTCCCGCTCGACGCCGTAGCGCCCGATCGCTACGGCGTTGCGTATCCTCAGCTGCCGTGGATGGTCGTGATGACCAACCGTCAGCCGGTGGACATCGCGAACGCGCTAGCGGCGGCTGAGAACAAGATCGCCGCGGAGCCGGCCCTCCGCTCGCGGGCGGATCTGGATCATCCGGTCGCATCAGGAGCAATTCGAGATCCAGGCCTGGAGTCGCGATCTGGCCGGGCGCCCCGGTGGAAAGCATCCGCGTTGGCCCCGAACCCATTCTGTTGTACCGGTACCGGCCGTCGTGACGGTGCTGCGGGCCAGCCGTCGCCACCCTCAGTCGGCCGGGTGCGCCTCTCTCGCGTTTGCCCAGCGGGAATCTGACCGCTCTCCCTCTGCCAGCGTAATGGCCTCGATCGACTACCGGCGCAGCACCGAGAGCAGAATCACTCGCCCTTAGCCTCAATCCGCCGAGTAGATTGTCGTGATCGTTTCCGGGGAGACCAGTTCCAAGAACGTGATCTTGTAGTTCCACCCTGGGGGCAGGTGCATGGTGATGTGCCCGCGGCCGGTCCTCGCGCTTAAGGCGCATGAAGCGGTTCCTGCCTGGTGACTGCGTCGTGAGTGCCTCCTGCTGGCCCGTCAGCCCCTGTGCCCCGGTTGCAGCCCGTCCAGCAAGGAGGTGATCATCGGGGTCAGCCATTCGCTGAACTCGACTGACAAGTGCGACTCGTCCCTGAAGACCAGCAGGTTGCCTACCACGGCCGGGCAGACGCTGTCCGCGCAGATCCAGGCCGCCGGGTTGACGAGCGTGACTCCCCCCAGCTTCCGCAGGGCCTGGTTGATCGCCTGGTGGCGGGCCGGAGATGGGTAGGCCTGGCTCAGCGGCAGGTTGCACGCCTTGACGTCGTCAAGATGGGCAGCCACGCAGTCGGCGACGTTATAGCCGGGGTACGGCGTGTCCTCGAGGTACACGATCTTTGCGGTGGTTGTCTGCTGGAGCGTGCGTACGGTGGACACGGTAGCGTCGGCAACCGCGGTCGGGGACACGTTCGCGGCTGCCTCACCGTCCCAGCCGGCCACGACCACGACCGTCGGGTTGAGCGCCGCGATCCGGCGCAGCGTCCGGGCCCGCCAGGTATTGCACTCGTAGAAAATACGGTTCAGGTTGGCGTTGAATATGCTGAGTTCCTGAGGCGGGCATGCCCCCTTGGTCAGGTTAACGACGCGCCAGTGGGCGTGGATGCCAGCCTCGGTGAATCCCGGCTGCCACTGCTGCATGTGTGAATCGCCGAACAGCACCACGGTGTACTTGCCTGTTGGGTCGCCGAAGATGCACGGCCCCTGGCCGACGGCCAAGAGGTCGGCGTGGCACCCGTCGTACGACGAGGAGGGCAGGTCGTCGTGCGCATGCGCCGGCTGCGGAGTGAGGTTCCCGGGCGCCTTCATCGTGGTGAGCCCCGCGATGATGGCGGCCTTCATCTCCCTGGTGACGGTGCGGGTGGCCGTGGCCGCGTGGACGAGTGTCGCATTGGCGCCCGTGCCGACGAGCGGCGGAAGGTTCCCTACGACCAGCACCGCTGCGACGATCGCCGAGCCCGACAGAGCGAGTCCGCCGGCGAACCACTGGAGGTTCGGTAGCCGGAGCGATCGGGCGGGGTTCTCGATGAGCTTGAAGGTGATCGCGGCAGCGGCGAGGGACAGCACGACGACCGCCAGCCGCTCCGACCAGCGCAGAGCATGGCCGAGGATCATGGGGGCGATGACCAGCATCGGCCAGTGCCACAGGTACCACGAGTAGGACATGCGGCCGAGGATTTGCAATGGCCGCAGGCCCAGCAGCACCGCCACACCGCCCTGAGCCGCGCAACCGCACGCGATGAGCACGGCGGCTCCGACGACCGGGACCGCCGCCGCCGAGCCGGGATACGGCGTCCTATCGTTGTAGACGAAGGCGGCGGCGAGCACCGCGGCCAGCGCCAGCCAGCCTCCGATCAGGGCGAGCCGGCGCGGCAGCAGCGCCAGCCGAGACGCGCCAAGCGCCACCAGCGCCCCCAGGCCGAGCTCCCAGGCCCGCGTGGCCATGGAAAAGTAGGCCCATGGTGCATTCACCCTGGTGAGGAACACTGAGTAGCCGAACGACACCAGAACGATGGCGCCTAGCAGCAGGCCGAGTAGCGCATTGCGGTGGCGCCGGCCCAGGTATGCCATGAGCACGATCAGGATCGGCCAGCACAGGTAGAACTGCTCCTCGACCGCAAGCGACCAGAAGTGCTGCAGCGGGGATGCCGCATTCCCCTGATTGAGATACTGGGTGCCTTCCACAGCGAGCCGGTAGTTGAGGCCGTAGAAGGTGGTGAAGATCCCGTCGATGGCGATCGGCCGGATCGAAAGTGGCGGAGCCCACAAGCGAGCGGCCACCACGGTCGCCACCACGACCGTCATGGCTGCGGGCAACAGCCGGCGAATCCGGCGGGTGTAGAAGGTGGGCAACGCCCGGATGCCGTGCTCGCCGACCGACTCCAGCAGCAACCGCGTGATCAGGAATCCGGAGATCACGAAGAATACGTCGACGCCGACAAACCCGCCGTATACGCCCAACAGATCGGCGTGGTACAGCACCACGGAGAGCACCGCGAAGGCTCGCAGACCCTCGATGTCCGGCCGGAACTTGCCCGGCTTGAGCGGGTGCTCGCGAACATGCCGACCCGAGGGGGCGCCGGTGCGCTCAGACCGCCGCAGGGCGCTAGTCATCGGCGGCCGTCCTCCAGACGCGATCTATCGTGCCATACCGAGCCGACGGGTTTGGGGACCGGCGAACCCGGAAACCCAGTGAAGCCGACCGCCGAGCCCAGCGCCGCCTCCGTACCGGACGGGTGCGCAGAGTCCGCCGCATCGGCGCGCTGCCGGGCATTTTACGGTCTGAACCGCAGCTCGAGCGGCATGCTCAGCACCGCGAACAACTGACCCTGCTCGGCTCGCTGCTGGTGATGCCCGGCCGAATGCCTGGCCCTGGCCCGGCCGCGCGGCACCGCACTTACCCGCTTCGCTCACATACCCACATCTTGCGCAGGTTGACGCCGTCCCGGCGCCACTCGCCGTTGTCACGCGGCTCCCAGCCGTACGTCCCGCTGGTCCAGTCTCCCAGCGGGCTGGAGATATCGCGCACGATGTCGAACCCGGCGTCGCGGCAGGTGGCTTCCACCCAGGCGGGGCTCGGGCGGCAGCCCTGGCCCCTCAGTGCCTGATCCGTGCCCCGCCATCCACGGGCCTCGCTGACCCACTCGACGACCGGCTCGCGGCGATCGCACACGGCCGTCTCAAGCAGCAGGACTCTCGCCACCTTCCCGCAGCTGCGAAGGAATTCCTCGGGATGCGCGAGGTGGTACAGCACGCCGAAGGCGAGGATCAGCTCGAAGTCGCCCGCCTCGTCCACCCCGGTTCGGTCAAGGTCCAGCATGAACGACGCCCGCCCGCGGGCCTTCATGGCCTCGACCTGCTCGGCCCGACCGTCCGTCGAGGTAACGTCAAACCCGAGGGCGGCGAAAGCATCACCCAAGCGGCCGTGCCCAGCCCCGACTTCCAGGATCCTCATCCCGCGCCACCGTTCGACGTCGACATGAGCGAATAGGTCTATCAGGCGGGTGAGATTCGATTCACGGTAGTGGAAGGCCTCGAAGACCGTTTTCCCCGACAGCCGCTCCATGAGAATGCGGGCACTGAACGGGATGCGCCGGAGGCGATTGGAAGCCTGAGAAACCATCACTGCACCACCATCTGATGCTCGTCACCGGGCGTTTGCGTCGCATGGTCCCGCATGCCGTTCTCGGCGGGGTCGGCGGAGACGAGCAGCGACCGGCGGAACTGGTCGAGGTCAATCTCGGCACCGAGCCTGATGCTCTCCTGCGCTGCGAACATGCACAGCGTCGCCAGCGAGGAGTCCTCCCAGGACAGCAGATGGTTAGGTTCGCCCCGCACGGCGCGGACGAACTGCTCTAGCTCCTCGGCATGCCCCATGGACTTGTGCAAGCCGGTCCCCCGGCTGCGCTTACGCTTCCCGAACTCGGAGAGCTTCCCGAAGTCATCCAGGATCGCCACCTGGCCGCGAGCGAACACGGAGAGCCGCTCCCGTGGGAAACCAGGAGCGCCGCACTCGTCGAAGACGACGGTCGCGGCGGCACCGTCGTAATGGAGAGTTACCACGTAGTTGCAGAGAGTCCGGATGTCGTCGGGCTTCTTGCCCAGCGCGCGAGCGGTCACCGATACCGGCCGCTTGCCGACGAGGAGATTGCACAGGTCGATGAAGTGCTCTCCCTCGGAGATCAGCCTTCCGCCGCCGTCTACCGGATCGAGGCTCCAGTGGTCGGCAGGCAGGGATTGCTGGGCGATCACGTACTCGACGAAGTCGACAGGGGCGTCCAGCGACTCGCGGAGGGCGTCGACGAGGGGAGAGTAACGGCGGTTAAGTCCGAGCGTCACCAGGGGAGCCCGCTGCCTCTCCATCAGCCGGAGCAGTTCGCCGAAGTCGTCGAGGCGGGTGACCATCGGCTTCTCGATGAACACGGCCTTCCCGGCCGAGATCGCCGCCCGGATGTGCCCGTAGTGCTCCGGCTGATTCGAGCAGATCATCACCGCATCGGTGCCCTCGTCCGCGAGAAGCTCGTCGACGTCGGTCGTGATCATCGTGGCGCCGAGGCTCTTCGCGGCGACAGAGGCGTTGCGTGCTGTCGCCGACGCGATGCCACGGAGTTCTACGTCTCGCATTGACTTGAGGTTGGGGAGGTGCATGCCGAGGACATGGTTGCCGAACCCGATAAGCGAGATCCCGACTTTGCCGCCGCTCTTCGGGCGCGGGTTGACCTGAATCGTCCGGCTGAGGTCTGGGTTGGCTCCGTACGAGATCAAGGCGGCCACTCCGGGCAATGTCCGCTCGCGGATCGCATCGAAGGGTTCCTGGGCGCTGTCCACGGGATAGACCCCCGCGATCAGCGGCTCGGGGTTGACAGCCCCCGTGGCGACCAGCCGGATGAATTCCTCGAGGTTGCGCTTCTCCGTCCAGCGGACATACCCGAACGGGTAGTCCACGCGGCCCTTCTCGTAACCGTTGTCGTAGCTTCCGGGCCCGTAGGCGCGCGAATACCGCAGGTCGATCTCGCGGTACAGGAAATTCTTGGGGTGGATGTCGAGCCTGACGTAGCCGACAATAACTACGCGGCCCTGCCGTCGGGTGATCTCCATCGCCGCGTTGATGATCTCTGGCGAGTCCGAGCTGGCGCAGATGACCGCGGCGTCGACTCCGTTCTTACCGGTGAAGTCGCTGATGCGCTGCTTCCAGTCCGGCTCGGACGGGTTGACTACCAGAGCGGCGCCGGCGGCAGTGGCCAGTTCGTTCGCCTTCGGGTTGATGTCGATCCCGACGACGACGCATCCGGCTGCCTTTGCGATGCTGGCGCACAACTGGCCGACTAGGCCGAGGCCGTAGACGGCGACGGTCTCGCCGAACTTCAGGTCAGCGCGTCGGAGGGACTGCATCGCAATGCCACCGACTGTGACGAACGCCGCGTGCCGGAGGTCCACGCCATCGGGAACCGGGACGACGTGATTGATAGAGGGGGCGGCCACCTCGGCGTGGCCGCTTGCTGCGTATGCCACCGTCTGGCCGATCTCGAGCCCTTCGACTCGGTCACCGAGCGCCAGCACGGTCCCAGCGCCGCTGTAGCCGATCTCGCGAGGCGTGACTACCTCGTGCCAGACCCGTCGTGCAGTCTGGCTGGGGCCCGTGGCAAGGATCGTCTGCTTGACCACGTTCCGCATCCAGGGATCTGAGATGGTCTGGCGCACAAGCTCGGTCGGCGTCTTCGACAGCGTGCCCATCTCGGTGCCCGAGCTGATGAGCGAATAATGGCTTTGGACAAGAACCTGGTCCGGGCCCACGTGCGGAACAGGGAGGTCGGCGACCAGCACGCGCCCGCGCCGATCGATCACCCTACGGAACACCTGCTTCATGCCGACCCTCAACCTGCTTTCGGTCATCAGACATACCCCGACCGTGCGTCGACGGTCGCAACGGCTCATTTCGCCAGTGGGCCACGCTACCAGAGTTACCTCACTGGTAGCGCTCGCCGACGGTTCCCTCGGTGGTGCGGACAAACTAGCCGCAAAGGCACGCCGAGTGACCGCCTGCTGCTAGCCTCTAGTGGTACTTCGAAGCCCAGCCACTGGACGTCTGCGCTAGGCCCAGGCCCGCCCCCGCGCAAGGGTCTCCGAGAGTCAGCAGATGCGAGGTAATCACTGCAATGACAAATGACCGATACACGGCCGCACCACAGCGCGAGTCCGGAATCAACCTGGCGGTGCTCGACCGGGTCCTGCAGACTGCCCGGTCAGACCGGTATGAGGGGTACTCCAAGCACGACGCACTGAACTCGCCCGTCCTGGCGCGGCTGGCCGGAGAATCGAGACTTCGCCGGCTCGGGGCCATCCAGGTGGTGACCCGAAGCCCTGTGGATCTGCGGCCCATCGTCGGTGTCCGCAAGGCGAGGAACGCGAAAGGGCTCTCGCTGTTCGCCCGTGCGCTGCTGGCCCGGCACCGCATGACCGGATCAGCCGACGACGCGCGCGAGGCGCGCCACTTGCTCGACTGGCTGATCGACCATCCGGCGCCAGGATTCGAAGGGCTTTGCTGGGGCTATCCCTATCCCTGGCAGGACGTCGGGTTCTTTGCCCCGCGAGACTTCCCGAACCGGGTGGTCACTTCCTTTGTCGGCCAGGCTCTGCTGGACGGGTACGAGACGCTCGGCGACGCTCGCTATCTCGATGCCACCAGGCTCGCGGTCCGATTCCTGCTCGAAGCCCCAAAGACGCTGTACGAGGACGACGACCGGTGGTGCCTCAGCTACGTGCCTGACCACAACATCGACTGGATTGTGATGGACGTCTCGGCCCTGGTCGGGGCCTTGGCGGCCCGGCTGGGCGCAATTGCAGGAGACGCCGAACTCGTCCGCCAGGGCGGCCGGCTCGTTCGCTATGTGGTCTCGAAGCAGACCGACTATGGCGCCTGGTTCTACACCGATCCGCCGTCCGCCAGCCACATCACCCATGACAACTACCACACGGGGTTCATCCTTGACGCAATCCTGCAGTATGGGATGTCGGCCGGCAGCGGTGAGTTCGAGTCGGCCTACCGCCGGGGCATCGACTTCTACCAGCAACGGCTGTTCGAGGCGAACGGCGCGGCGCGGTTCATGAGCGATCGGAAGTACCCGATCGACATCCACGGGTGCGCCCAGGGGATCATAACCTTCTCGCTCCAGCAGGAGCATTTCGGCGTCGGCGCCGCAACGGCCACCTCGGTGCTGCGATGGACGCTGGATAACATGTGGGATCCGGCCAGCGGGTGGTTCTACTACCAGCGGCGCCGACGATTCCGGACACACATCCGGGAGCTGCGCTGGTGCCAGGGCTGGATGTCGTGGGCGCTCGCCAGTTACCTCGAGAACTGCGGAGGCGAAGCGTGAGGGGATTTCCAGGCCGGGAGCTGTCGCTCGACCCTAGCCGCAGCAGGTTCGAGCGGCTGTACGCGAATGTGTTCGGCGCGCCGGCCAACGGGCTGCGTATCCGGCTGCGACGGGTGCTGCCGACCACCAAGGGCTCGTACCGGATGATCCTGGACGCCGGCTGCGGCTCCGGGGTCTTCAGCTTCGAGCTGGCCAAACTGCACCCGGAGGCTCAGGTCGTTGGCGTCGACAGTGACCCCGAGCTGGTAGCCCGGGCCAGCGAGATCGCGCGGCGGGCACAGCTGGCCAACTGCAGCTTCCAGGAGGGTGATGTCACCAAGCTCGACTTCGAGGACGCGTTCGACCTGGTGGTAAGCGTCGACAACTTCGAGCACGTCGAAGATGACATCGAGGCGATGCGCACGCTGTTGCATGCGCTGCGCCCTGGCGGGCGGCTAGTGGTCCACGTCCCTGGCTACGAGCGGCGGTGGATCCTGTTCAGCCGCAGGGTCAACTTCGACGTCCCTGGCCACGTCCGGCCTGGATACAAGGCCGACCAGCTAGTAGGCAAGCTCCAGGAAGCTGGGTTCCAGGTCACGACCCACCAGTACACCTACGGGGCGGTGGAGACGTTCACGAACAATATCTCCTACTTGATTACCGGCGCTGACCAGCGCCGCAAGCTGCAGTACGCCGTAGTATTCCCTCTTCTGCTGGCAGTCTCCTACCTCGGGAAGTTCTCCCGGCCGCGGTGGGGGGCAGGCGTCCTTGCGGTGGCGCAGCGTCCAGTGGCTAGCGCCTCTAGCGCCTCTAGCGCCGCCAGCAAGGTGCCCTGATCGCATGCGCGTCCTCATCGACATCCTCCATCCCGCGCACGTTCACTTCTTCCGGAACTTCTATGCGGAAATGGAGAGCCGCGGGCACCATGTGTGCATAACCGCTCGTGACAAGGACCGGTCCGTCGAGCTGTTGCAGGCGTTCGACCTGCCCTGCCAGCAGATCTCGCGGCAAAGGAGTGGCGGCGTCGGCCTCGCCTTCGAGATGGCCGAGCGAACGCCGCGCCTGATGAAGGTCATGCGCTCATTCATGCCGGACGTGCTGACGGGGATCATGGGCCCCTCGATCGCGCTAGCGGGCGCCTTGCGGAGAGTCCCGGCGGTGGTGTTCTACGACACGGAGTTCGCCGTGCAGACGAACCGGCTCGTGTACCCGCTGGCCCACAGCGTCTGCACACCGGACTGCTACCAGGGCAAGGTCCGGGGCCGCCACCTGCAATACGCCGGGTATCACGAGCTCGCCTACCTCCACCCGAACCGCTTCAAACCGGATCCGGCGTTGCTCGCCGACTTCGATATCGGCCCTGACGAGCCCTACTCGATCGTGCGGTTCGTGTCCTGGCAGGCGATCCACGACCGGCAGGAGCGCGGCCTGTCGGCCAAACAGAAGCGTCACCTGGTCGAGGTACTCCAGCGCCGCGGGCGAGTGCTCGTCTCCTCCGAGGCGCCGCTGACCCCGGACCTCGCGAACCTCGCTGTTCGCGGGCCGGTGGAGCAGATCCACCACCTGATCGCCCACGCGAGGCTCGTGGTGGGAGAGTCGGCCACGATGTCTTCGGAGGCGGCCGTGCTGGGGGTGCCCGCGGTGTACATCGCGACGACCGGACGGGGCTACACCGACGACGAGGAAAGGCGGTACGGGCTCGTGCGGCACTTCACCGAGGACCAATACGACATGGCGCTGTCCGCCATCGAGGAGCTACTCGATCGGCCCGCGCTCGCGAACCGGGCGGCGCGGCAGCGTCTCATCGATGAGAAGATCGACGTGACCGCGTGGATGGTCGACTATTTCGAGACCTCCTTCACCGGTGCTCGATGACACTCAGCGGGGACCGGTAACTCGTGTGCGGGATAGCGGGTACGGCGGGTTTCGGCGACGAAGAGCTTATCCGGGCCATGACCGACAAGATCGCCCACCGCGGACCTGACGGCGACGGCTTTTACAGCGACGAGCGCGTCCACCTTGGCAGCCGCCGGCTGGCGATCCAGGACGTGCCGGGCGGTTCTCAGCCGATGGCTAACGAAGACGGTTCCGTCGTGGTGGTCTACAACGGCGAGATCTACAACTACCCTCAGCTTCGCGACGTGGTGCTGGCCCGGGGTCACCGGCTGAGGACCAACTGCGACACAGAGATCCTGCCCCACCTCTACGAGGACGAAGGGATCGCGTTCGCGGCGCGACTGAACGGGATTTTTGCGTTTGCCCTGCTCGACCGATCCCGCCGCAAGCTGTTCCTGGTCCGGGATCCGCTCGGGGTGAAGCCGCTGGTGTACACGATCCAGGATGGCATGCTGGCCTTCGGCTCCGAAGCCAAGGCGGTGCTCGCGAGCGGACTCGTCTCCGCTGAGATCGACGAGGCGAGCCTCCATCTGTCGATGAACGTTCGCTACGTCCCCGGAGAACGGACATTCTTCCGTGACATCAAGCGCCTGCCGCCGGGCCAGGCGCTCGAGTTCTCCGAAGGGCGGGCCCGGCTGTTCTCCTACGTGTCCCTCGACTGGACGCCGGACGAAAGCATGAGCCGGGACGGATGGCTCGAGGGCATCAGGTTTCATTATCAGGAAGCAGTCAAGCGCCAGCTCATCTCGGACGTGCCGGTCGGTGTCTCGCTGTCCGGAGGCATTGACTCGAGTTCCATCGTGGCCATGATGCGGCGCATCACGAGCGGGCCTATCAAGACGTTCAGCCTCGGCTTCAACGAGCCGACCGATGAGACCGCCGACGCCAGGTTCGTGGCACGCACCTTCGGCACCGAGCACCAGGAAGTAGTACTCCACGAGCCCGCCCTCGCTCACCTGGCTGATGCCATTTATTACACCGAGGAGCCCAAGGTCAACTCGCTGCAGCTGTATCTGCTGCACCGGTTTATCGGCGAGCACGTGTCGGTGGTGCTGTCGGGGCTCGGCGGTGACGAGCTGTTCGCCGGCTACGACTTCTACGACTACATACTCCGCACCCGAAGGCTGCGGAGCGGGGCACCTGGTGCCGCGGTTCGCGCCCTTGCGCCGGTCCTGGACTGGGTGGCGCGCCGGTCTGCAGGACTGGGCCGGCCGGGACTGGATCTGGTCACCCGCAAGCTCGAGTGGCTGGCTGCCTCCGGGGACGGGGCCCGCAACTACCTGTTGCTCCGCAATGCCTGGGACTTCAACCCCGCGCTGCTCAAGCGCGTGTACGCGGCCGATTTCCTCGACCGCCTCACGGTGTCAGTCCGGCAGGACTACAGCGCGCACTTCGACGATGAGCGGCCGCTGGAGAGCCAGGCGCTGCGGGCCGAGTTCGCGACCAAGATGGTTTCCGACCTCCTCCACAATGAGGACACCATGTCGATGGCGCACTCCGTGGAGTCCCGCGTCCCGCTGCTCGACCTCGAGCTGGTCCGGTTCGCTGCCCGCATCCCTGACAGCGTCCGCTTCGCGGGCGGGCCCAAGGGCCTGCTCAAGGACTCGCTGGCTGGGGTACTCCCTGACCGCGTGTTGCACAAGCCGAAATGGGGATTCACATTTGATCCTGTCGAGCAGTACGGGAAGGATCTAGGGCCTATGGCCCGACAGATGCTGTCGCCGGACCAGCTTCGACGGTCAGGTATCTTCAATCCCGAGTTCGTCCGGGCTGTGCTCAAAGCAGAGCCTCACCAGCGCCTCCGCTGGCACTACTTCTTGCTCTGGCAGATGATCGGCGTCGAAACCTGGCTTGAGACGTTCGCTCAAGGCCAGCCTGTGCCAGCCCGGCGCGCCGCCGTCTAAGGAGCATGACGTCATGAAACCCCAGCGGGGCAGCACCGTTGACAGTGTCCGTGACTTCTGGCAGTCACACATCAACAACGAGTACTACACGTCGGCCGAGCGGGCCTCGGACTCGTATTTCGAAGAGATCGAGGAGCGCAGGTACGCTACGCACAGTCACCTACCCGAACTCTTCCAGTCGATGGCTGGTGCGGATCAGAGTCTGCTCGAGGTCGGCTGCGGCATCGGCGTCGACAGCATCCAGCTGGCAAAGCGCGGCTTCCGGGTGACAGCGATCGATCTGACGGAGAACGCCCTTGCGGTGGCCAGGCAGTTTGCCGGGCACCGCGGGGTCAGGATCAATTTCCAGTTGGGAAACGCGGAGGAACTCAACTTTCCAGACGAGAGCTTCGACGCTGTCTATTCGTTCGGCGTGCTTCACCACACTCCCCATATCGAACGGTCCGTTGCGGAGGTGCACCGGGTCTTGAGGCCCGGTGGGACTGCGTACGTGATGCTGTACCACCGGGACTCTCTGGTTAACCTCGTGCACCGGGCGCTGCGGCTGCCCTATGAGTCGCCGAGTGACCGGAAGGACCACTGCCCGGTCGTCTACACGTTCAGTCGGAGCGGCGCGCGCAAGCTGTTTCGCGATTTCTCGAACGTCCAAGTCCAGTCGGAATACCCGTTCACCTATGGCTTCGGCCCCCTCACCACGAAGCTGCCGCTGGCCATCCGGCGTCGACTCGGTCGAGCCGTCGGCTGGCATCTGATGATCACCGCCGTCCGGTGACAGGCACTCGAAGCTGCCAGCAGCGCCAGTTCGAGCTCCAGGTCCTCGGGGCGTGCGTCGCTCGCCGTGGCGCAACCGGATCTGTGCTCTGGGGGCGCTAGGCGGACCCGAGCCAGGCTAGCGCCTCCGCAGCACACGACGCATCGCTCAGCTCTGCGGGCCAGCAGCTCGGTGTTGATCGCCGAGATCTCCGCCAGCACGGCCTCGGCTACCTCGCGGCGCTGCAGGTAGCGGCGCGCTGCCTCCATCAGAGCGGCCGGCCCATACCGGCCCGGCTCCGGCCGGCCGCGGCGTGAGGTAGGCATACGGGCCGTGTGGCTCGCCAGCCGCACACCGGACGCGGCCTGGGCTCCGCCGGATGTGCGCCGGGCTGAGCATGTGGGACTACACCTATGCCGTGGTGTCCGAGCCAGAAATGCTTGCTGCCGATGACCGGCCCCCCTCCTCTGCGGGGAGCGCCGCAGGCACTCTGGCGCGTTATTACGCCGGTCTTGCCGGGGGGTCATCTGGGTCGGCACTCTTGGAGCCCGCGGCCCGCGAGGCCCCCGCCTCCGGGTGGATCCGGACCTGATGTAGCTGGCAGTTCGGTCGTGCAGTTCAAACCGAGCTTCAATCAGCGCATAACACGAGTGTTCACGGAGGGACTGGCGGCGGAGCCGCACCCGGCACCGCCAGAGTCGTTAGCTGCGCTTAGGCGCCCTGATCAGCACCACGCTGCCGCCGTCATTCGGAGCCCGCCGATCGGCTATCGCGATGAGCGGCGCGGCCAAGGCGGCGGCGTTCGGAGCGGCCTTGCCCTTGACTGAGGACATGGCCAGGTAGAAGTGCTCGGACTGGCGCGAGCGGAAGAGATAGCTGTGCTCCACCACGTCCAGGCCGCGATCGGCCAGCAGCTTGGCCAGCTGCCCGTGGCTGTAGGTCTGGTTCACCGTGTAGCGGCGGCAATGCTCCTGGAACAGCTTGGGCCATTCGCTTGCCCTGGTCAGAGCGTCGGCCGACATGACCAGCTCGCCACCAGGGGCCAGTACCCGCGACATCTCCGCAAGCGCGGCTGGTCCGTCGGTGAAGTGCTCGATCGCGCAGATGGACATCACCCGGTCGAAACTCGCGTCCGCGAACGGCAGCCGCAGCGCGTCGGCCTCGAGCAGTCCGGGCGCGTAGGCCAGCCGGGCGCCGCGGAGCATTTTCGACCTGGCCAGGTCGATCGACACCGCATAGGCGCCGCGCCTGCGAGCCTGTCCGGCCCAGTAACCGTCACCTCCGGCCACGTCGAGGACGCGCTTGCCGCGCAAATCCTCGCCCAGCCACTTCACCAGCGTGCCGGCTTCCCGGTACCGGCAAAAATGCACCTGATGACCGACATAGGCGATCGCGTCCCGCAAAGGCATGCCAGTACCTTACTGGAGATAATCAGGCCGCTTTCACTGTGGCCCGGATTGGACTAACTGACCGTGCTCGCTTGGTCACTCACAGCGGGGATTCCCGAGGCGCGGTAGTGCCAGCCAGCGGCGCGCCAGGCGGGCGGGTCCAGCAGGTACCGGCCGTCGATCACCCGGCGGCCCGCGGCCACGCCGGCCAGCTTAGCGGGGTCCAGGGCGGCGAATTCCGGCCATTCAGTCAGCAGCATCACGACGTCGGCGCCGGTAGCGGCGGCCACGGCGGAGTCGGCGTAGCGCAGCTCCGGGCACATCTGCCGGGCGTTGGCCATGGCCGCCGGGTCATAGACCGTCACGACCGCGCCCATGCCATGCAGGATCCGCGCCACGTCGAGGGCCGGCGAGTCCCGCACGTCGTCCGAGCCCGCCTTAAACGCGGCGCCGAGAACGCAGATCGACCTGCCCTCGACCGAGCCGTCGAGCACCTCGCAGGCAAGGTTGACCATGCCAGTCCGGCGGCCCAGGTTGATCGCGTCCACGTCCTTGAGGAACGCGAGCGCATCCGCGGCGCCAAGCTCGGCCGCCCTGGCCAGGAACGCGCGCACGTCCTTGGGCAGGCACCCGCCGCCAAACCCGAGGCCGGGCTGCAGGAACGCGGAGCCGATCCGTGGGTCGGCGCCGAGCACGCGGGCCAGCATGGTCACGTCGGCGCCCGCAACGTCACAGACCTCGGCCACCGCGTTGATGAAGGAGATCTTGGTCGCCAGGAACGCGTTGGCCGCGACCTTGGCCAGTTCGGCGGTCGCCAGGTCGGTGACGAACAGCTCGACCCCGGCGTCGATCTGCCAGTCGTATACCTGACGCATGACCACTTCCGGCCGGGCGGATGTCACCCCGATCACGATCCGGTCGGGGCTCAGCGTGTCGTGCACGCCGTGCCCCTCGCGCAGGAACTCGGGGTTCCAGCACAGCTCCACGGCATCGCCGGCCGGGGCCAGTCGGGCCACCCGCTCGGCCAGGACGGCGGCCGTGCCGACCGGCACGGTCGACTTCCCGGCGATCACGCAGGGCCGGGTCAGCCAGGGTGCGAGCGCATCGAGGCAGGACTCCAGCTGGGAGAGGTCGGCGCCATGGCCGTCGCGCTGCTGCGGCGTCCCCACGCAGACGAAATGCACGTCACCGAACTCTGCTGCCTGCTGGTATGAGGTGGTGAAAGCCAGACGTCCTGAGCTGAGGCCCTCGCGCAGCAGCTCATCCAGTCCTGGCTCAAAGATCGGCGACTCGCCGCCATTCAGCCGGGCCACCTTCGCGGCGTCAATGTCGACGCCGAGGACCTCGAAGCCCGTCGAGGCCATGCAAACCGCATGAGTGATGCCCAGGTAACCAGTCCCTAGCACCGTCAAGCGCGGGCGGTTCGTCATCAGCGTTATCTCCCGGTCATTCGGGCCAAGATAGTATTAATTCACAACTCGGGCATGGCTGCCCGCAGTCCCGCCGAACGGACGCTTCCTTTTGTCGCGGCGAGCTCACGGCCGCCGATCCCGCCCGTCCGCCACTGCTGCCCGAGAGCGCGGACCGACTGCGAGGATGCTTGAGCTTAGTCCATATTACGGGCAGTTTGACTGCACTTCAGGTGCCGCGAGACCAAGCTAACGCGCTGCATGAAGAGTAGCCGCTGCCCTGTACCGGGCTCTGTTCCGGGCCGCCGCTGCCTGAGCCCCCGGCCTGGTCGGGCCGGGGGCTCGGCGCGGTCACGACGCGGCGGCCGGGGCGCCCGGCGGTCAGGACGTGATGCCGCAGGCCTGCGCTACGGCGGCCGCCGCGCCTTCGCGGTTGGCCGCCGCGGGCAATCCCGGTCGCTCGAAGTAATTCATGTACACATCGGCGGCGCCGACCGCGGTGGTAGCCGCGTTCAGCATCGGGATGTACTGCGCCCAGCCCTGGTTGTAGGTGAGCAGAGCCTCCAACTGGGTCTGCAGGTCGGCCGCCACGTTCCCGGTGACAAACCCCGACGGCAGTGGCGTCCAGCCGATCAGGCCCCCGCCACCCGTGCCGACCGACTCGGGATTGCCATGGGATTCCTGCCAGATGTTGCCCGCGATACCCGAGGCGGCCAGGTCGGTGTACCCGTGCGCCACCAGGAAATTGACGATCGCCTCGTAGTTCAGCGGCAGCATGCCCGTTCCGCCGGTCCCGCTGCAGGTCAGGGCGGCGCCGGTGGCGGCAGAATTGCTCGCCCTGGGCGAGGCGGCCAGCCTGGTCGCTGACGGACTGGCTCCGGCGGCCGAGTGAGCCCGGGCCGCCTTCTTCTTCGCCGCCGCCCTGGCGGTGTCGCCCCTGGTTGTCTTACCGTCGCTGAGGCTGGCCGCCTGGTCGGCGTCGGTAACAGCGCTGCCAGACAGCGTGCTGCCCAGGTGCACCGCGGCCACGCCACTGGCCACCGGGTCTACCGGGTCGGGCTGAGCCTGGGCCGCGACGATCCACCCGGCCAGCGCAAGCGCCGGGACGGTGGCACTGATGATCTTGATGGCCCGCTGGGCTCGGGACGCCCTGGCCCGGTGCCGGCCGGTGCTGCTGACTTTCCTTGACTTACCGGGAATGTGGGGTGAGACGGATCTCACTACCTGCCTAACGCCGTTCCTTCGCCCTGCTACTCAGCACTCGGGGGTGCGCCTCTCGCCGGGCCTGACTCTGTGACCAGCGCAAATCCTGACAGGAAGAAAGAGCCGAATCTCGCTAACTGGAGCAAATAGTTCAGTCGGGCCATGAGATCAATAAAACGGCCTCCAGGCCTTAAAACTCCTATGAGAAAGGACATGCGGCCTCCCGCAGCGGTTCAGGACGGCCTCAGATAGCTAGCTTCAAACCACCCGAAATGACTAGTCCCTGGATGACCAGCCATGATTCCGTCGGGTTACCGACGAACTGCGCGCAGTAGCTAAATGATGGGCAGGTCACACTCGGCGACCGAGCCGGGTGCCACGCCGAATCCTCGCGGGCCGGGCATTCCGTCGGCCGTGGGCTGATGCGAGACTGACCGGGTGACCTCGATTGCCAGCGCGCTCGGCCAGTGGGCGCACGAGCTGCGGCCGACCCCGGCAGACCTCGCGCTGGCGGACAGGTCCCTGCTCGACACGGTCGCGGTCACGCTCGCCGCTCATGATCATCCGGTGGCGCAGCTGGCCGCCCGGCTGCCGGAGGGCGCCCGGTGGGCGGCCACCGGTCATGTCCTGGACTTCGACGACCTGCATATGCCGTCGACCACCCACATCAGTGCTGTCTGCGTGCCGACCTCGCTGGCCACCGGCGGCGGGGCACGCGGTTACCTGGCCGCAGCGGGCGTGATGGCCCGGCTGGGCACGGCGCTCGGCTGGCCGCACTACTCGGCCGGCTGGCACGCGACCTGTTCCGCCGGAGCGCCGGCCAGCGCCGCAGGCGCTGCCGTAGCACTCGGCCTGGACGCCAGGCAGATCGCGACCGCGATCGCGCTGGCGGTCCCGGCGGCCGGAGGCGTCCAGCGGGCGTTCGGCACTGACGCCAAGTCCCTCCAGGTCGGGTTCGCTGTCGACGCCGGCATCAGGGCCGCCCTTCTGGCCGCAGCCGGCGCAAGCGCCGACCCCGCCGCGCTGGACGCCTGGCTCAGCCTGGTCGGCGGCGACCCGGCCGCCCTCGACCTGACCGGCCCGGCGGTGCCGGACGGGCTGGCGATCAAGATGTATCCCTGCTGCTACGCACTGCAGCGGCCGATCAGCGCGCTCGCGGACCTGGCCGCCGAGACGGGCATCGACCCTGCTGACGTGCGGCGGATCGAGCTGCGCACGCCGGCGGGAACCGTCGTGCCGCTGATCCATCACCGCCCTGACACTGGCTTGCAGGGCAAGTTCAGCCTGGAGTATGCGGCCGCCGCTGCGTTGCTGGATCGGTACCCCGGCTTCGCCAGCTTCACTGACGCCGCCGTCCGCCGCGACGAGGCCCGCCGCCTGCTGGCCCTGGTCGACACGACGCTCGACCCCGGCGGTTCCTGGCTTCTGGACGGGGAGCTGCAGGTCAGAATTCATACCGGGAACGTGGCCGCGGTGTCCTCGGTCCTGCAGTTCCCGCCTGGCTCACCGGCCAGGCCGCCCTCGGCGGAGCAGCTGAGCAGCAAGCTCGCCGAGTGCGTAGCCGGCCTTGACACCGACTGGACGACCTGGAGCTGGGACAACGCGGCCGGCCTGCTGCGCCGGTTCCTGCCTGCCAGCTAGGGAGCCATGAGCATGATGCCGAGCACGCTGCCGCTGGACGGCGTCCTGGTGGTCGCACTCGAGCAGGCGGTAGCGGCGCCGTTTGCCACCCGGCAGCTCGCCGACCTCGGCGCCCGGGTGATCAAAGTCGAGCGCGACGGCGCCGGCGACTTCGCCCGGGGCTACGACACCGCCGTGCACGGGCAGTCGAGCTACTTCGTCTGGCTCAACCGCGGCAAAGAATCTCTGGAACTGGACGTCAAGAGCAAGCACGGCCAGCGGGTGCTGGCCGACTTGGTGGCACGCGCCGACGTCTTCGTGCAGAACCTCGCGCCAGGAGCGGCAGCCCGGCTGGGCCTGGCCGCGGACACGCTGCGGGCCAGGCATCCCCGGCTCATCTGCTGCAGCGTCTCGGGCTACGGGCCTGACGGCCCGTACGCCCGGAAAAAAGCCTATGACCTGCTCGTGCAGTGCGAGGCGGGGCTGCTGTCGGTCACTGGGACACCCGACACCCCGGCCAAGGCAGGCATCTCCGTCGCCGACATCTCGGCCGGCATGTACGCGTTCAGCGGCGTACTGACGGCGCTGTACGAGCGGGAACGGACGGGCGAGGGCGGTAGCGTCGAGGTCGCCATGCTGGATGCGCTCGGCGAGTGGATGGGCGCGCCCTACTTCTACGACGTCTACGGCAGCAAGCCTTTGCAGCGCACCGGCGCCCGGCACGCGACGATCTCCCCGTACGGCCCGTACGCGGCGGCCGATGGCCAGGTCTTCCTCGGCGTGCAGAACGAACGTGAATGGGCCGTGCTGTGCCGCGACATCCTCGGCCAGCCGGAGCTGGCCGACGATGAGCGCTTCTCGACCAACCCGGACCGGCTCGCCAACAACGACCAGCTGACCCCGATCATCGAGGCTACGCTGCACGCGATCCCGGCCGACGAGGCCGCGGCCCGGCTAGATGCGGCGGGCATCGCGAACGCGCGGCTGCGCACGCCGGCTGAGTTCGCCGCACACCCGCAGCTCGCGGCGCGGGATCGCTGGCGGGAGGTCGGGACGCCGGGCGGGCCGGTGCAAGCGCTGCTGCCGCCGGCTGTCGTGCCCGGTCGTGAGGCAGCGATGGGCGCGGTACCTGCCCTCGGCCAGCACACGGCCGCGATCCTGGCTGAGCTCGGCCTGCCTGAGCCTTCCGGCCCGGCGTAGCGGCCGGGAGGAGGGCCGCCTGCAGGAGGGCAGCCGGGTGCCGGTCGGTCCGCCGGGCGCGGCCAGTCCCCGTCCGCCGCGCGGCTAGTCCCCGTCCGCCGCGCGGTCAGCTGCTGAGCTGGCTCGCCGTCCGGCGCCCGGCAGCGACGGCGGTGTGCGCGGCTTCGGCTACTTGCTCCGCCGCGGCCCTGGCCGGCCCGGCCATGGCGTGCGCCGCCTGATCCGCGGCGGCCTTGGCCGATTCCCCGGCAGCCCGTGCGGACTCGGCCGCTGACTGCGCCGCGCCGGGCCACTGGTCGCCAGCCTTCCTGGCCGACTGCGCCACCGTCTGGCTCACCTCAGCCAGGTAGCCGCCGGCCAGCCGGGCCGCGTCCGCGAGAATCTGGCTCAGCTGAGACAGCTGGTCCCCGGCCGCCCGGGCCGAGCTGGCGGTCGCCGATGTCGCGGCGGCGAGTTGCTCGCTCGCGGCGCGGCCGGATTCAGCCAGCGACTGCTGGACGTCAGCAAGGTGATGGCTGGTGCTGTGCGCCGCGCGCCGGCGGCGCCAGGCTAGCGACGGGCTCCCGCCAGTGTCGGCGGCGGCGATGAGCAGACCGCCCAGCATCGTCACGTTCTTCAGGAAATGGACGCGCTGCTGTGCTCGCTGCTCCGGGTCCTCGATCTCCCAGTACCGGTGCCCGGCCAGCGTCGTCGGCACCAGCGAGCCGGCCAGCACCAGCGCCGACAGCCGCGGCAGCACGCCAAGCCCCATGGTCGTCCCGGCCACAACCTGCACCGCGCCATTGAGGCGCACTGCCTGCTCGACGTCATCGGGCACAGCCGGCACCATCCCGGCCACCGGCTTGACGACCGGTTCAGCGGCCTTGGCGACCTTCTCCGGGTGCTGGAACGTCTCCAGCCCCTGCACCACGAAGATCGAGGCAAGCATCGGCCGGGCAAGAGATCTGAGTCCACTCATGAGCGGCCACCTGCCCGCGCACGAAGGTTTGTAACGCGTCCATGCCGTTCACGCAGGTGCTAGTAACTCCGCCGCGGCCAGCCGGCCGGGAGATACTGGGACAAGGCAGTGTGACTCTACTGAGGAGGCCGCTACGAGCGACGACGGCGAACTGACCATCGTGGCGCGGTACCTGGCCGGTGACGGCAACGGGGACCGCGTCGCCGAGTTGCTGGCCCGCCACGCCGAGGCAACGCTCGCTGAGCCGGGCTGCCTGGAGTTCGTGCCCCTGCGCGGCACGTCGAACCCGCTGGAGTTCGTGCTCTACGAGCGGTACGCCGACCGGGCGGCCTTCGACGCGCACCGGGCCAGCCCGCACTTCGAGGGCATCGCGCGCGATCAGATCCGGCCGCTGCTGGCCGATCGCAGCGCCGATATCTTCGAACCCGTCCGGCCCGGCAGCGCGATCACCGGCGGATCTCCCGGATGATCGACACGACCTCCCGGGTCGTGCCGCGCAGTACCGGCAGCCGGGTCAGCGACACGAGCCGGTCGGCCAGCCGCGCGGTGGCGTCGATCAGGTGGTACGTCTTCTGGCGGCCCGCTGATGTGTCATACACCCAGAACAGCACGATGCCCAGCGAGTAGAGCCACAGCAGCTCCGGCAGCTCGGCCCGGAGCTCCCGGTCGATCCTGGCTGACGAGCCGTCGGCCACCTCCCGGTACAGCGCGATCGACGCGGCTCTGGCCGCGCTCGATTCCTTGCTGAACGGGCTCAGCGGGCTGGTGGGCTCGGCGGCGTTCTTATAGAAGGTCGCAGCAAACGAGTGGTAGGGGTCCATGACCTGAATCAGGGCCCTCAGCGTGCCGCGCAACCGCGCCGCGAACTCCTGCTCAGCGTCGAGCAAGCTGCGGCATGCGGCCGCATGCTCGGCGTGATTGCGCAGGTAGAACTCCTGGATCAGCTCGTCCTTGGAGCCGAAGTAGTAGTAGGCGTTGCCGGTCGAGACACCAGCCGCCTGGGCTATTGCCCGCATCGTCGCGGCCTCATAGCCAACCTCGCGGAAGAGCCGCAGCGCTGCCTCGATGATGGCGGCCCTGGTGAGCTCCGCCCGCGGGGTCAGCTTCGCCTCGTCCGGATGGCTCACTGCGCGGTCTGCTTCTTCACCGGCCGCCATAGTCCCGACGGCGTCTGCCCGGCTGGCGATGCCGAACCCGGCACCCTCGCCTGCTCCGGCGGGCCGCCGCGGCGTCCGCGGCCGACAGCGTCCTGAGCCTGCGGCGCAGCCTGGTGAGGGTGATGATGCCGGCCAGGTACTCGGCACCCAGCAGCAGCAGGACCTCGCCGATCTTCGTCGCCAGCAGCTGGATCGCCTGCCGGGCGGTGACGCTGTCGGCCGAGATCCGCATGGTCAGCACGATGAATCCACCGCTGATCAGGTAGAAGCAGACAACGATCAGAGTGCTGATGCCTTTCGCGGCACCGGAGCTGCCGCCGAGCGCGTCCAGCAGGAACAGCCGGCCGCTGCGGGACAGCACCTGGCCGACCAGCGCGGTCAGGCCGATGCTGATGAGGAGATAGGCGAGGTAGGTAACGACGATGCTCATAGCCGCTCCTGACAGCTGATGTTCTTGAACATGTTCAACATTCCTCCGCGCGGCAGCGCGGGCGCTACGGCCAGCCGGTGTGACTTTGAACACGTTCAAGAACTTGCAGCAGGCCTGCGGCTTAACCGGGTGCGGGAGGTCGGCCCAGTGCCCCGAGGAATGCCGCTGCCCAGTGGTCAACGTCGAATTCGCGGACTCTGCGCCGCATCGCGCGCATCCGCCGCCTGCCGTCAGCCGGCGGGACGGTGGCCGCGCGCACGATTGCGTCTTTCATTCCCTCAATGTCGTGCGGGTTGACCAGGAACGCGCCGGTCAGTTCGTCGGCGGCACCAGTGAACTCGCTGAGAACGAGCGCGCCGGTCTCGTCGGCCCGGCACGCGACGTATTCCTTGGCGACCAGGTTCATGCCGTCCCGTAGCGACGTCACCAGCATCACGTCGGCGGCGAGGTACAAGGCAGCCATTTCCTCGGCCGGGAAGGTCTGGTGCAGGTAGTGAATCGGCGGGCTGCCGAGCTCGGCATGGTCTCCGTTAATCCGGCTGACCGCGCCCTCCACTTCGTCGCGGAGCAGCCGGTACTGCTCGACCCGCTCCCGGCTGGGGCTGGCGACCAGCACGAGCGATGTCCGGAGCGACCCGAATCGGCCCTCGGTCAGCAACTCGCCGTAAGCGGTCAGACGGTGCAGGATGCCCTTGGTGTAGTCGAGCCGGTCGACTCCGAGCAGCATGACGTCCGGCTCCCCCAGCGCCTGGCGGAATCCGTTCGCGCGGTCTCGCACATCCTTCCGGCTGGCGATCTCGGCGAAGCCAGCCGAGTCGATGGAGATCGGGAACGTCGCGGTCCGTACCTGGCGGCTGGCGGCGGCCGGGTGGGCCCGGCGCCCGCCGACCGCGCGCGGGGCTACGGTCTCGCCAGCCGTGCGTCCCGGCGCGGTCTGGTCACCCGTAGCCACGCTGGCCGTCTCGTCAGCCGGCTGCTCCCCCACTGGTACCCGGACCAGCGATCCGGTAGTGGCCAGGCCCGCCGCACGCCGGCACGCGCGCCGGAAGTTCGTGGCATCAGCGTCCCGCTGGAACCCGATGAGATCCGCGCCGAGCAGGCCCTCGACGATCTGCCGCCGCCAGGGTAGCTGGGCGAAGATCTCATAACCAGGGAACGGGATGTGGATGAAGACCCCGATCCGCAGGTCACTGCGCTCTTCCCGGAGCATCTTGGGCATCAGCTGCAGCTGGTAGTCATTGACCCAGACCGTCGCGCCGAAGGCTGCCTGCTCTGCCGCCGCCCTGGCGAATCGCCGGTTCACCCGGACGTAGGCATCCCACCACGGCCTGCGAAATTCCGGCGGGGCGATCACATCGTGATACAGCGGCCACAGCGTGGCATTGCAGAAGCCCTCGTAGTAGTCGCTGACCTCCTCAGCTGACAGTCCCACCCCGACCAGGTGCATGCCGGACAGATCGAACGCCTCGGGCGCTTCCCCGGCTGCGCCGGGCCAGCCCACCCACGCGCCGTCAGCCTCGCGCATAACCGGTTGCAAGGCGCTGACCAGCCCGCCAGGACTTGGCCGCCACTCCGCGGTGCCGCCAGGACCCTCCACCCGGTCGACCGGGAGCCGGCACGCGGCCACCACGAAGTCGTACTCACCCGCCCGGTTCGTGGCATCGCGGCTCGAGTTCCGGACCGGCCGGCCGTCTGGTGGCGCGACAAGCTCACGCCAGTCGGCCGCGGCTGCGCGGCGGCTAGCCTCAGTCTCGGTGCCCTCTTCGTCAGCAGACTTCAATGTCAGCAACCTTATGAGCCGAGACAGCGGCCACTATGTCAGGTGGGCGTTCGTACCTGTCGGCACAGCTCACGACGCGACAATATCGCCTCGGCAGGCAGCGGGTCCGGCGCGGCTGCCTGCCTCGGCTCCGCGACAGCCGCCACTCAGGCGCTGACCCACTCCAGGATCCGGTCATTCACCACCGCCGGCTTCTCGACCTGGAGAAAGTGGCCGGCGTCTTCGACAACCTCCATCCTCGAGCCGGTCGCGAGGTGCCGCTCCGCGTCCCCGACCAGGCCAACACCGATGCATCCGTCACGGGCTCCGTGCAGGTACAGAGTTGGCTGCGGGCCGGTGACGGCGAGCGCGGCCTCTTCAGCCGCATACGGACCATCCGCGTCGAAGTGGCTCAGGCCCGGCTCCTCGGCCCGGTAGTAGCCGATCGCTGCGGTCAGATTTCCCTCGCCGCGAAGGCACTGCTTGACGCCGCGGAGATCGTCGCTGGCGTCATAGCCGGGACACCAGTCCTGCCACAGCCGGTCGAGGAATGCCATGTCCCCGGCGGCGAGCACGGACTCGGCGACGGGACTCTTCAGGAAGAACAAGTAGAAGAACCGCTTCAGCTGGTCGTAGTCCGCGAAGATCTGCCTGTCGAGCGCCAGCGGCGGCACGCCGATCGTGACCACGCGCCGCCAGTGGTCCGGGGCGAACGCAGCCGCGCCGTAGGCAGCCTCGGCGCCCCAGTCGCTGCCGATCAGAATTGCCCGGTCGTTGCCGCCCAGGGCCTCGTGCAGTCCGACTGCATCGGCGACCAGCGCCCCCAGCCCGAAGCAGCCGTCCGCCGGGATGCCGGTCGGCGCATAGCCGCGCATGAACGGCGCCACCGCGTGGAAACCCGCATCCGCCAGGGCCGGCAGCAGATACCGCCAGGTGTGAGCTGAGTCGGGGAAGCCGTGCAGGCACAAAGCGAGCGGCCCGCTGCCTGCCTCCACGGCACCGAACTCCAACCCGTTCGCCGTAATCGTGCTGGCGCGCAGCTCAGTAGTCATGCGCAGCAGTATCGGCGAGTCCGCGGCCGGGTCGCAGCCCGCCGGTCTTCTTGGCTGTGCCTCCGCTGCCCTGGCTCAGGACAGCGGCTCCGATCTGGTCGCCGCGAAAATCTCTGCGAAGGTTCTGGTTCGGCGCGCGAGATGCTGGGCCTGCGCCGGCGTCAGGTGCGGGCTTAGCTCGCCCGCGAGTTCAGCGCGCGACTGGTATCCCATCCGGGGGTCGGCGCCGGCGCGGTGCACTCTGCCTGCGGTCGGCCCGTACCGGGCCCGGGAGGTCAGGGCCGCCGCGAGGTCGCTGCCCAGGTCGACCGCGGCAACCACGAGGACCCGGCTGTCGTCGTGGTCGATCAGGTTCTCGATCATGGTGACGGCCAGGCCTGGTTCCAGGTAATCAGCGTCATCAATGACCACCAGGGCCGGCGCCGATGCCGACACTGCCGCGACGACCCGGGCAGCACGGGCGGCGGCGCCGTTCTCGCTGGCCGGGCAGTCGTCCGCTGCGCCGCCCGCCGCGGCCGCCGCCAGGCCGGCCAGCAGGAGCGAGATCGATCCGGCCATCCCGGACAGCAGCAGGCTGCCAATGCCCAGCCGCGGGGCACCGCGGAGCTGGCGCCGGCACAGCAGCGCGGCTGCCTGCCTGCCGTACGTCGGCTCCGAGCAGGCCGTCGTGCAGAGCCGTCGCCTGCTGGCCAGGACCGTCCGGCAGCGACCTGCCATTAATGCGCACCGCAAGGCTGATCGGGGCATCGGCCCTGCTGATGCATCCCCGGCAGCTGGTCAAGGACAGTGGATCGGCCCCAGCCGGCCGGTCCGGCGAGCAGGACAGCATGCGAGCCGATGGCGCCTTGCCGTATCCCGTCCCACCACTGAGCCAGCTCTGTCGCCGCTGCCTTCTGCCGCTCTCCTAGCATGACGCCAGCCTAGTAAGAGTGCACGGGTCGGCCGTGCGGCAGACTCGGTTCTGGGTAGCCGGCCAGTGAGCGGCTCGCTCAAATCTGGTTGCGCCACCGGGGACCCATGGGTCTACTAGCGGGTCATGGGCTTTGACTTCCAGGCGGCCTACGACCAGTTGAACCCCGGCGATGACGACTACCGGTTCTATGCTGGCCTCGCTGACCGCCTGGACGCCGGACGGGTCGTGGACATCGGGTGCGGAACCGGTGTGCTGGCAACATTGCTCGCACGGGCCGGACGGCACGTCGTCGGCATCGACCCTGATCCGGAGATGCTCCGGGTCGCGCGCCAGCGCCCCGGCGGCGGCCTGGTCGACTGGCGGCAGGGCACCGCCTCCGACCTGGATTCGGAATCGGCAGATCTTGCGGTCATGTCCGGACATGTATCCCAGGTATTCGTGTCCGCCGCACAGTGGCATCAGACGCTGCAAGCAATCCACCGCGGACTTCGCCCAGCGGGAGTGATCGCGTTTGAGATGCGCAATCCTGGCGCCCGTGCCTGGGAACGGTGGCACCGGGAGCAGACCCTGAGAACCGTCGAGACCAGCGAAGGTCCGGTCGAGTTCTGGCACGAGACGACCGGCGTCGACCTCCCCCTGGTCACCTACGACACCATCTCCCGGAACAGGCGCACCGGCGACACCCGCAGCAGTTCTGACACGCTGGCGTTCAGGGATGAGTCCGCGCTGCGCGCGGATGTGAGACGGGCCGGATTCACCGTCATCTCGCTCTACGGTGACTGGGACGCCAGCCCGCTCACGCCCGCAAGCCCCGAACTCATCCTCGCTGCCGCGAAGGCAGGAGCCGGCCAGTGACGTACCGGACGGCGTCGTGACAGGAACCGGCCTCAGGCGCGGATGAGGATCTCACCGTGCAAGACGCTGAACCAGCCATCGGCGTGCGCGGCCCAGTCCAGCCAGGCCGCAGCGACCTGCTGGAGCTCGTCCGCGGTGGCCAGTCCGGAGCTCAGCAGTTGCCCGGCGATATCGGAGCTGACGATCCGGTCGGCCCACATCCCGCCCCATTCCGCGCGGCTGACCGGATCGCCATAGCACCACGTCGACGATGAGACCCGCACGTCCCGGCAGCCCGCGGAGCGGGCCCAGGCCAGCAGGTGGCGCCCCGCATCGGGCTCACCGCCGTTGGCTCGCGCGACGGCGTGGTACAGCTCGTTCCAGCGCTCGAGCCCCGGATTCAGCGGGTACCAGACGAATCCGCCATAGTCGCCGTCTCTCGCCGCGACCAGGCCGCCGGGCCGGCACACCCGGACCATCTCGCGCAGCGCGCCGGCCGGGTCGGCGACGTGCTGCAGCACCTGGTGGGCGTGCACAACGTCGAACGAGGACGCCGGGAAGTCGAGCGCGAGAACGTCGCCGACGACGAAGTCGACGGTGCTGCAGCCGCGCCTGGCTACCTCGTCCCTGGTGTGCTGCAGCACGGCACCGGAGGTCTCCAGGGCTGTCACCCGGCCCGGCGCAACGCGCACCGCCAGGTCGGCGGTGATCGTGCCAGGTCCGCTGCCAACGTCCAGCAGCGACAGCCCCGGCCGGAGCTCGGGCAGCAGGTAGGCGGCAGAGTTCTCGGCATTGCGGGTGCGGTGCGACCGCAGGACGCTCTCGGCATGGCCGTGGGTGTACCGGGGCGAGGACACCATGGAATCGACCCTAGCCGAGCGCGGGGCGACACCCAGGGTCAGCGCGTCATCCACGGCCGGAGTTTGTCGGGGTTGCGCACTGCCCAGACGTGCTTAATCCGCTCGTCTGCAACCTCGAAGGCGAACACGGTCACGGTGACGCCGTCTTGCTGGGCCACCAGGCCGGGCTGGCCGTTGACCGTGCGTTCCAGGATCGTCAGGCTGCCGGGAGCCCGGACGGCAAGCTCGGCAACATACTGGGCGATCTGCTCACCGCCCGCGATCGGGCGCAGCGCCGCACGCACCCGGCCGCCGCCGTCGGCCGTCATCGTCGCAGCCGGGTCTAGCAGGCTGACTAGGGCGCCGATGTCTTTGGCCTCCCACGCCTTCTTGAAGTCCCTGACCAGACCGGCCTGCCGTGGCGCCGGAGCCAGTGCAGGCCGCGAGCCGCGGACCCGGCGGCGGGCCGAGGAGGCCAGCTGCCTGCAGGCCACCGCGGAACGGCCAGTGACCTTGGCCACCTCGGCGAACGGATAGCCGAAAACATCGTGCAAGATAAACGCCACCCGCCCGGCCGGGGACATCGACTCCAGCACGACCAGGAACGCCATGCTGACCGACTCATCCAGGGTCACCCGGTCCGCCGGATCGGCCCCGACTCCGCCCGGCCCGCTGATCCATTCCGCCGGCTCAGGCACCGGCTCCGGTACCCACTCCCCCACGTATCGCTCCCGCCGTACCCGGGCCGAGCCCAGCAGGTCCAGGCAGATACGGCTGGTGACCGTGGTCAGCCAGGCGCCCGGAGACTCGATGGCATCCTGCTGCTCCCCTGACATGGCGTACCAGCGGGCATAGGCCTCCTGTACCGCATCCTCCGCCTCGGCCAGCGAGCCCAGCAGCCGGTAAGCCAGATTGATGAGGTGACGCCGCTCACTCATGATCGCGTCCAGGGCCGGATCGGGCCGGCCGCCCCCTGACCCCGAACCGGTCGTCATGGTGTCGTCCCTTCCCTGGGCGCCACGGTCCTCACCACTTCGACGAGACACCGCACCAGAGTGTGAGCCGGGCGCCGCGTCACATTCCGCCGGGCTATCTCGTCGTACTGCCGAGAAGAACACACCATCCACCGGGCCGCTGGCCCGGCCTGTGACCCGCAAGAAAGGCAGGGATGACGATGGACGCTCGTCTGGATTATTTCGGCAGTCCGCTGGCGATGAAGCTCATCAAGCACATCAACGCGGCTGGGGCGGCCCTGCGCGAATCGGCCCTGCCGGGCGCCACCCAAGAGCTGGTCAAGCTGAGGGCCAGCCAGATCAATGGCTGCGCCTTCTGCACCGACATGCACACGAAGGACGCCCTGCACGCGGGGGAAAGCCAGCAGCGGCTGAACCTCGTCGCGGCGTGGCGGGAGGCGACGGTCTTCACCGAGCCCGAGCGGGCCGCGCTGGAGCTCGCGGAGCAGGGCACCCGCATCGCCGACGCCGCTGGTGGTGTCACCGACGAGGCCTGGGCAAACGCGGCCAAGCATTACGACGATGACCAGCTGATCGCACTGGTGGCGGGCATCGCCCTGATCAACGCCTACAACCGAATGAACGTCATCGTCCGGCAGCCTGCCGGTGACTATGAGCCCGGCCAGTTCGGATAACGAGCGGCCGGCCGCCATGCCCGGCCCAGTATGACCGTCATGCCTTCCGGGCGACGCCGCCCCACTGGGCCGAGGGTGAGGCCGCAGCTTCCGCCGACACAGCCCGCCATTCGGGTACCCGGACAACGCCCGGCGGCACGAGTTCCAGCTCGCCGAAGAACCGGGTCACTGTCGCGAGGTCACGCGGAGTGGCCCGCTGCCCAACGCGCCGGTTCATGCGTTTCGCCATCTCCGCCATCGCTTCCGGCTCGAGGTCGGACGCAACATGGGTGAGCGCCAGGAAGCTCCCTGGCGCCAGAGCGTCCAGCAGCCTCGCCACCAGCGCGTGCGGGTTGTCCCGATCCTCGATCATGTGCAGGACCGACACCAGCAAGACAGCGACCGGCTCGGAGAAGTCGAGCGTCGCCGCGGCGCGCTCAAGCACCCTCCCGCTGTCACGCACGTCGGCGTCGAGGTAGTCGGCAGTGCCTAACGGGCCGCTGGTCAGCAGCGCTCGCGCGTGGACGAGAACAGTCGGATCGTTGTCGACGTACACGACCCGGCACTCCGGCGCGACGTCCTGCGCGACCTCATGGACGCTGCCGGCGGCCGGAAGCCCGGTGCCGATGTCGAGGAACTGACGGATGCCAGCCTCACCGGCCAGGAAGCGGACCGACCGGGCCAGGAACTCCCGGTTGGCGCGCACCGAATGCACGAGGTCCGGGTAGGCAGCCATGATGTGCTTAGCGGCTTTCCTGTCAGCGGCATAATTGTCTTTGCCGCCCCGCCAGTAGTTCTGGATCCTGGCGATGTGCGGCACGCTGGTGTCGAGGCCAACGGGCTTGTCCTGATGATGAGTACCGGGGCCGGGCTGCTCATCTGCCATGCCGAACCTCCGCAGAGCGCCGGACCGTTCGTTCCAGGCGACTCTAACCCAGCGCGTGCTGATGCGCCCTGGCCGGATTGAGCACAGGCCCCTTGGTTAGGCTGGCTGGTATGTCCGATCACTACCGCGCGCCCGGCTGGTTCACGCGCAACGTCTTCAACCAGTTCGTGGCCTTCCTCACCCGGCGGGGCATGAGCGTTCTCGGATCGCGGGTTCTTGCGGTGAAAGGCCGGACGAGCGGGCAGTGGCGTACTACGCCGGTGAACCTGCTCACCTACGACGGCCGCCGGTATCTCGTCGCGCCTCGTGGTGAGACTCAATGGGTGCGCAACCTGCGGGTCGTCGGCACGGGTGAGTTGCGGCTGGGCAGTCGGGCCGAGGAGTTTCGGGGCCGGGAACTCACTGACGATGAGAAGGTGCCCGTGCTGCGCGCCTACCTGAAGAGGTGGAAGGCGGAGGTCGGGGTCTTCTTTGAGGGCACCGGGCCAGACTCCAGCGATGACCAGATCCTCGCCATCGCGCCGCGGCATCCGGCATTCGAGGTACTGGCCGCCGAGTAGGCCGTCTGTCTCATCGACGAGCGCCGGCATGCTTGCCGAGTGACGGCCGGCTTGGCGCTATACGCGCCGCGCTACGCGCCGTGGTGCCGACGGCGGTACCCCAGCCCGAGCTGGATGGCGGTCCACAGCACGAAGACGATCGCTGGCGTCAGCCACAGCGACTGAACGGCCGATCCGGTTGCCCACAGGACCAGCACCAGCACGGCCACCGCCACAGTCAGCTTGACGTGCGAACTTCTGCTGGCCATGACCTTTTCGATCGGATTCATGACGTATCCCGTCCCGATAATGATGATTGCGTCTAGCAACTAATGTAGCATGGCCAGTGTGACAGCAAGCCGGGACGACGTCCGCGCGATGGTGACCGCACTGTTCGTGACTAACGCGGCGCTGGATCGAGCAAGACGCCAGAACAAGCGCGCGAGCACCCTGGGCCTCTTGCAGCTCGTGGCCGCGGCCCCCGGCATCCGTCCCACGGAGATCGCCACGGCACAAAACGTCCATCCCTCCCAGATCACCCGTCAGGTCCGCGAGCTAGACCGCCTCGGGCTCGTTCACGTCGCCGCAGATACGGCCGACAAACGCTCCTGCCGGGTAACACTCACTACCGCGGGATCCGATGAGCTGCATTCCCTCACGGATGAGGGCCTGGAGCGGTTCGCCTCGTTCGTCGCGGACTGGGAACCCGATGAGGTCCGGATGCTGACCTCGCTGCTCCAGAAGCTGGAACAGTCCAAAGCGGCAGCTGCAGCACGGCAGCGCCCGCCGCCAGGTCGCTACTGGGCCCGCCAGACAATGTGACCCGCCAGCTCCGGATCACCGTCAGGACCCGGTGAAGTTGCACGCTCAGCGGGCGGCGGCCCCGAAGTGGCCATCCCAGGCAGCAGCGAAGATGCGAGCAGCGTCTGAACGCTGGAAGAGAGGAGCCAGATGGCCTGGTCCGTTCTCGTGCCGCGGGTGTTGAGGAGGATCGGGCAGCGGTCCCGCCGAGTCAGCCAATGCCCGGTGCGATGACGGCCTCGAAGTCGGCGACCACGTCGCCTTTGCCCGACTTTCCTACCTGGTCTGCCGGTGGCCGGTGCCAGAGCCAGCAATCGAGGTCGGCGGCAGTCCCGCTGATAAAAGCCGCCGCTGGCGCACCGGAGTCGCTGCCGGCCACCTGAAAGTCGGGCTCGTCGTATGAGTTCCCATCGGCCGGGTCCGTTCCGCTGAACCGGCCGAGCGTGATCAGCCAGGAGTCCCCGGTATCGGTGGCCTGGATCCGCAGTGTCCTGGATTCATCGGCGGTAAAGCTTCCCCACTCGGGCACGCCGGCGTACATCACGCGGAGCACCTCGTCCACGCCATCGGCGCTCAGGCGCGTGTCCATCGGGGTGCGGTTGCCAGCGGTGATCTCGGCGTCAATCCTGTGGATCAGCGCCTCGTGGGCCTGCTTGCGCTGGATAAACCCGACGGTGTGATCATCAGACCATGTCCACGCCGGCGTGTCCGCGGTCACCGTGGCGAGGATCCGCCGCAGGTCCCGGCCTGCCTGCTCATAGAACTCCAGCAGTCCCGGCCGGGCTGGCGGGCGTTCCGGCAGGAGCTGCCTGGCGTCGGGACCAGTCAGGTTTTCGCGCACGACGGTGGCCCACCACGATTGCACCCACGCAAGATGCCAGAGCAGGTCATCAGCGGTCCACTCCGGACAAGACGGCACTGCAGAGTCGGGCCGGGCGGCCGCGATCGCCTCGCCGAAGCGGGCAGATTCGCGAGTCAGATGAGCGACATAATCCAAGCCTGTATCCACCCTCGGAACAGTACTCACGGGGACCGACAGCCTGGCCGGGTCGCGCGCGGCTGCCACCTGTCAGTGCGGCCTGCCCGCTATGGCGGCAAGAAGCGCTGAAGTTTCGCTGGGTGCGACCAGCATCAGGTCATGCCCGTAGGGAAGCTGGTAAGTCTCCCACCCGGCGGTGACCGCCCGGTCGAACGAAGCGCGCAGGCTGGCCAACGGGGGGTCCGTGTGTCCGATGTAGATCTTACGGATCTGCTCCAGGGCTGCGGGATCGTACTCAACGGGATCTGTCTGGCATCGCAGCGGGAAATCGGTCAGCCTGGCCGCCACCCTGGACCGAAGGTCCGGGTCAGTGATGCCCCACTGGTCCAGGAACGACGGCGACACGGGTACGAACCAACCGTCGCCACCGGACGCGGCCAGCTCGCGATATCGCCGCGCTGTCTCGGGCGGCTCGACGTCGAGCAGGCACTGGCCCGGCTGCGCGATGAATGCCCCCAGGTAGATGACCGAGGCCAGCCGTCCCGCCGCCTGCTCTGCGATAGGCCCGGCCAGGACGCCCGCGTAGCTGTGCAGCACCAGGTGAACATCGTGCAGATCCTCGAACCACAACAGTTCGCTGAGGTCAGCGACATGAGCCGCGATCCCCACCGTCGGCGTCAGCTCCCGACGGCGGTCACCCTGACCGGTCAGTGTGGGCGCGTACGCCTCGTGTCCGTCCGCGCACAGCCTGCGGCGCACCTCGCGCCAGCACCAGCCTCCGTGCATTGAGGTTGCCCCGCTTTGACGGACAGGGTTGATGGCTTGGTCAGGCTACCTTCTTGATCCTCGTTGTGGTGGCTGGCTTCGAATTCGGCGGGGCTGAGGTAGCCGAGGGTGCAGTGCAGCCGGGTGCCGTTGTACCAGCCGATGTACTCGATGACGGCCGGCGGGCGCCGGCCCGGGTGGGCCAGGGCTGCAGGTCGATGCAGCTCGCCTTTGATGGAGCCGAAGAACGATCTCGGCGAGGGCGTTGTCCCAGCACTGGCCGGTGCGGCCGTGCGACAGCTCGACCTGGCAGTCCGCGGCGAGGGCGGCGAACTCGGCGGAGGTGTACTGGCAGCCCCGGTCGGAGTGGAAGATCACGCCCGGCTGCGGGGTCGCGGGCGGCGACCGCGTTGGCCAGCGCGCCGGCGACCAGCTCGGTGCGCAGGTGATCGGCCATCGCGTAGCCGACGACCCGGCGGGAGGCGATGTCGATGACGGTGGCCAGGTAGAGCCAGCCTTCCCAGGTGCGCGATGTAGGTGATGTCGCCGCACCAGCGGGCGTTGACCGCTGGCGGCGTCGGCGGTGAAGTCGCGGCGGACCAGGTCCGCGCGGGCCGCGGCCGCCGGGTCGGCGATGGTGGTCTGCTTCCACCGCTTCGCCGCCCGGCCGCGCAGGCCGGCCTGGCGCATGATCCGGGCGACCCGCTTGCGGCCGTGCCGGCGGCCCTGCGGCGCGCAGCTGCGGCGTGCACCCGCGGCGCGCCGTAGCGGCCCTTCGGACTCCGGCGTGGACGGCCTGGATCTCGCTCGGCGAGCTCGGCATCGCCCGCTCGCGCCGCGACGGCCCGGCCAGGTGCTGGTAGAAGGCGGACCGGGAGACCTTCAGCAGCTCGCACGCCCGCTTGACGTTGCGCTGCTGCGCCTTCTCCGCCTCGATGAACGGGTACACGTTCACCGGGTCTCCTTGGCGAAGAAAGCCGTCGCCCGCTTGAGGATCTCCACGTCCTCGCGCAGCCGCCGGTTCTCCCGCCGCAACTGCGCGAGTTCCTCACGCTCCGTCGGTGGTCAGACCGCCGTCGCTGGTCCCGGCGTCGCGTCGGCCTGCTTCACCCACTCGCGCACCGCGGTCTCGGTCAGATCGAAGTCCTTCGCGACCTGGCCGACCGACGGTCCCCGCGCTGGCACAGCTCGACGATCTCGGCCTTGAACTCCGTGGTGAACGACCGACGACGGCGGGGCTTCTTCCCCATCGTCTCCATGATGGACATCCTCTCCGGGGCAAACCCCTGATCGTGGATGTCCGTCAAACCGGGTCAGGCCCAGCATGGCGCCATGGACCAGAACGAACGTAGCCAGACTCCACCCCCAGAGGTCGCTCTCACTCGGCCTTGCTGAAGTCGGCGGCCCGCCAGTGCTCGGGCGTCATCCGGATCATCAGATCATCGACATCGGGGTTGGCCGCGATGAAAGCGTCGCCGCCCTCGGGCCCCAGATAGCGGCGAGCGATCGCAATTCGCTCAGCCAGCGCGGCAGGCTCGATAACGGCCGGGCCTTCGACCGTCACGTACTTATACGGCGGTGCCTCGTCTTGGGCGCACAGGCTGAAACGTCCGGCAGCAGCGATGGCTGCGGCCTTATTGCTGCTTCCGCCAGTGGTAACGGTGACCGTGCCGCCGGGCTGGTAGTTGTACCAGACCGGGGTGACGAGCGGTCCCCGGCCCTGCCCGTCCGCCACGGAGAGGACGCCGACGTGCACGTCAGCCAGGAACGCCTCCCGCTCCGCACGGCTCATACTCAATGACACGGCAGTTCCCTTCACCTAAGCGCGTTCCCATGCCCGACCTTAGGACATCACGCCGTTAGTCTGGCCGCGCGCCGAGCCGGCCGGCCGAGCGCTCTGTCGCGCACTGCGAGGGATGTCCGCGCATTGCAGCTCCCTTCGTCCGCTCCAGCGGGCACCTCAACAAACCAGGCGGCTTCATTATGATTTGTCGCTTGGTCTATTTTCAGGAGGCTTCGTGACATATTTTCTGGGTGGCGGAACCCGAGCGAGAGGGGTGGGTGCCCGGTGGGCCGAAGCCGTGGATTCACGAGTGTATTAGTCCAAATGCAGCGCCAAGCTGAACGGGATGCGAGAGCGCGAGCGGCAGCTCAACGCAGCGCACAAGTTGCCGCAGTCCGAGCGCGCCGGGCATACGAGCGAGCGGCGGCAGCGGATCAGAAGGAACGGGCGCGCCTGTACACCGAAGCTAGAGTCGCGGAGGTCGCCGCCCTCAACGAGGGCCTGACGGCTGATGTCGCGGAGTTAGACGGGCTTTTCCGAAGCACTCTGGCGGTAGACGATTTCCTCGACTTCGAATCGCTCAAGGAGGCGGCTCCCCGGCCACAGTTCGAGCCGGGGGCGCTGGCCGTGCCCGCGCCCTTGCCTAATCCTGCCGACTTCCGGCCTCCCGAACTTAGCGGCGCGCAGAAACTCGTTCCCGGCGCCAAACAGCGATACCAGGTGCGGTACGAAGCTGCGCACCGACAGTACGATGCCGCCGTTCAAGAACATCAACTCCGAGAGGCCCAGCGAGTCAGCCAACTGCAGCAGGCACGGGCAGAACACGAGCGTGCCGTTAGCGCGATCGAGGCGCGGCTAGCTCGCCAGCACGCTGAGGTCGAGGCGTTTAAGGCTGCCTTTGCAACCGGCGAGCCGGGCGCCGTGGTCCAGTATTTCGCGCTCGTGCTCGAACGCAGTCACTACCCTGAAGGTTTCCCGCAAGACTTCCGGCTGGCCTATGTGCCCGAGTCGCGGCAACTCGTCATCCAGTACAGGCTGCCTGGGTTCGATGCGGTACCGGATGTTGCTGAGTACAGATACGTCAAGACCGGGGATAAGGTCGCCCTGAAGGCATGCACTGTGCGCGAGCGGCAAGACCGCTACAAGAGGGTTGTTGCGGCCGTCACGGTCCGCACGCTGCATGAGGTCTTCGAATCTGATCGATCCGAGATCGCCGAGACTGTCATCTTCAACGGTCACGTCGACACGATCAATGAAGCGACCGGCAAGCAGGAGTACCCGTGCCTGGTCACATTGATGACCACCAGGACGTCATTCATGGATCGGGACTTTGCCCGTATAGATCCTCTGGCCTGCCTGCTCGACCTGTCCGCGAGCGTTTCGAAGAACCCAGCGGAGCTCACGCCAGTGCGCCCGGTTCTGGAGTTCGACATGGTCGACCCGCGCTTCGTGGAGGAGGCTGATGTCCTGTCAGGCCTAGACCAGAGGCCGAACCTGATGGAGCTTAAACCCGGCGAGTTTGAGTCCCTAATCACGAACCTCTTCACCAAGATGGGCTTGGAAACCCGCCAGACCCAGGCATCGCGAGATGGCGGCGTCGACTGTGTAGCATTCGACAACCGGCCGGTGTTCGGCGGCAAAGTCGTGATCCAAGCCAAGCGCTACAAGAATACCGTGCCGGTGAGCGCAGTCCGTGACCTCTTCGGAAGCGTTCACAATGAAGGTGCTTCCAAAGGCATCCTCGTCACAACCTCCGGATACGGCAGGGCATCATTCGAGTTCGCCAAGGGCAAACCTTTAGAGCTCCTCTCTGGCAGCCACCTGCTGTACCTGCTCAAAGTCCATGCGGACGTCGATGCCAAGATTGAGCCACCCGAGCACTGGCAAGAGCCCCTGAACGACTCGGAATCTCCCCACTGGGATGAGCCTCACGAAACATGATTCACAGCCGCCTGCCACATGCCCGGCGGCACAGCCGAACACGAGGTGCCCTGAGCTTGTACCAGCCGTCTCCCACGGCTACCGCAGGTGTCAGTGACACGCGAACCGCCGACATAGACGGCGACCGAACCGTGTGAGCTCGCCTGCGACGATGGCAGATCACGGTGATCGGCCCGACAGCTGCCACCGCGAAACTGTCCCGGTAACCAGCTTTGCGAGAAGCTGGCCATGGCCTGAAGGAGAGTCTCCGAGATCGACATCGACGAGGGACTGATAGTCCGGCTCCTCGAAGAACAGGCTCCTCACCTGGCCGACCTGAGCCTGATGAAGGTGACAGACGGGTGGGACAACGCCGTGTGGCGGCTCGGCGAAATGCTGGCCATCCGGATCACTCGACGCGC
>CAVQMG010000030.1:0-63839 GCA_963713585.1 uncultured Actinomycetota bacterium
CTCGCGCAACTGCTAGTTCCGGGTGAACAGAACGCCATCCGCCGATAGCCGGCCAACGGCAGCGGCGTCGAGGCCGAGCCAGTCGGCGAGCGCCTCGGTGTTGTGCTCCCCGAGCCTCGCGATGCCCCGGCGCGGGCCCGGCAGCTGGCCGCCGAACAGGTAGGGCAGCGCGGCGACCCGGCGGTCGCTACCCGGCACCGGGACCGAGTGCCGTCCGGCGGCGAAGACATCGGTGCTGTCGGCCAGGTCGGCCCAGGCGATCCCGGCATCTTCAAGAGCCGTAATGAGCTCCCGGCGGTCGGCAAACCCGCTCATCCAGTCCTGGATTGCCCGCTGCCGCAGAACTGACTTAATGGCCAGGTCACTGCCAGGCGGTGCCGGGTCGGCGATGAGCCCGTGCCGGTGCAGCATGACCCAGGCATGCTTGGGCGGCGCGGCGATCAGCAGCGGCCCGCCGGGCGCCTGCCAGATCGTGCCGCGCGAAGAGTACGGCTCCGCGCTGCCGTCCAGCGCCGCGTGCGCATGGTCGTCGCTGGCCGCGACTGCTGCCAGCATGTTGACGTCGATGTGCTGGCCGCGGCCGGTGGCGGTCTTGTACTGCAGCGCGGCCAGGATCGCGATCGCCACATGCAGCGCGGTGACCGTGTCAGCTAGCGCCACCGGCAAGTCCGCGGGCTCGCGACCGTCGAGGTCGGCCTGGCGGGCCAGCAGCCCGGACTCGGCATGGATGACGGGTGCCAGCGCGCGACGCCCGGCGTCCGGCCCGCTGGCACCGAAGCCGGTGACCGACACCGTGACCAGGCCGGGGTTGATCGCTGCCAGCGCCTGGTAGCCGAGCCCGTAGCGGTCCAGCACGCCAGGCCTGAAATTCTCGATCATGACATCGGCCCGGGCCGCCAGCTCGCGGATCAGGTCAGGCGCGCCGGGCACGGCCAGGTCGACACCCACGCTGCGCTTGCCTGCGTTCATCTGCGCGTACATGCCCCGGCCGTCGATGACCGCGCCGAACAGCTCGGTCACGTCGGTACGCGGGCTGTCAATCCGGATCACGTCCGCGCCCAGGTCACTCAGGATGCGGCCGGCGTAAGGGCCGGAGATTGCCTGGGACATGTCCAGCACCCGCCAGGCCCGCAGCGGAGACACCGGGGCCTGCCCAGGTGCGTGCTCTGGGCCGGAAGTAAGGTCCGTCACGCCTTGATCCTAGGATCTGGTGATCTGTGCCGGAATCCGGCTCAGCTGGACGCCGGCGGCCGGACGGCAGTGACCTCGATCCCGGCACTCCTCTGGTGGCCACCGCATGTGAGTCAGCCCGGCGCCCGTCAGCTGAGCAAATCAGCGACCGCCGCGATACCGGGCTCGATCGCGCGCTCGCCGACGGCACCGAATCCCAGCACGAGCTGCGGTGGCGCGGGCGAGGTGGTCGCGCGGAAGCTGGCCATGGGGTACAGGCCGACCAGCCGCTCGCGCGCGGCCGCCACTACCGCCTGCTCGTCGGCGGCGGCGGGCAGATGCGCGACGGCATGGAATCCTGCTGCCAGGCCGGTGAGCTGGACAGCCGGGGCGTGCCGGGACAGTGCAGTGATGAGCTCGGTCCGGCGCCGGGCGTAGACGGCGCGCATCCGGCGCAGGTGGCGGTCGTACCGGCCTGACTCAAGCAGGGCCGCGAGCGTCAGCTGATCGAGCGTAGAGGTGCCGCGGTCGCTGATCTCCTTCTCGGCCGCGACAGCCTCCGCTAGCGAAGGCGGGGCAAGGACCCAGCCGAGCCGCACCGCAGGTGCCAGCGCCTTGCTGGCCGTGCCGACGGTGACGACACGGTCCGGCGCGAGTCCCTGCATCACGCCGACGGGGTCCCGGTCGTAGCGGAACTCAGAGTCGTAGTCATCCTCCACGATGAACGCGTCGTTCCGGCGCGCCCAGTCCACTAGCGCGCTGCGCCGCCGGGCGGCCAGCACTACGCCGGTGGGGGACTGGTGCGCCGGGGTGACGACGGCAACCCGGGCGCCGCTTGCCTCGAGCGCGGCAACGTCAATGCCGAGTCCGTCCACGGGCACATGGACGGCGCGCAAGCCGACCGCTCCGGCGGCCCGGACGGTCTCGCTCGCTTCGGCGGTTCCGTAGCCGGGGTCTTCGAACGCGACGCACCGGACGCCGCCTGGACCAGCGCCCGCAGCACAAGATTGAGTCCCTGCGCGAATCCGGTACTCACGATCAGGTGGTCCGGATCGGCGGCTGCAGCCCGCACGCGCCGCAGGTACCCGGCAATCACGGCTCGAAGAGTCGCGCTGCCGCGGGGATCACCGTAATCCAGCTCCGAGCTGGCCATCCGGCCGAGCGCTTCCCGGGTCGCCCAGATCCAGTCGCCGCGGGGAAAGCTGGCCAGATCTGGCACGCCGGACCGGAAATCCGCGACCAGCCGCGGCGGCCGCTCTGACCGCTGCGGCTGCGCCGGCGGCGACGGGTACCTGCCGCTGGCGACCCTGGTGGCCGAGCCTGCCTGGCTGGTCAGGTAGCCCTCGGACAGCAGCTGGCCGTAGCACTCCTGAACCAGGCCACGGGACACCGCCAGTGCCCGGGCGAGCTCCCGCGATGACGGCAGCCGCTCGCCGCCGAGCAGCCGGCCGGTCCTGATCGCGTCGCGCAGGCGTGCTTCCAGCTGGGAGCGAAGCGGCTGATTGCTGTCCCGGTCCAGCTGCACCAGCAGGTCCGGGCCCAAACCGGACCACTCGATCGCCATGGAAGTGGAACCTATCAGCGGCCGGGCGGCAAGAGCAGGCTGCCGGCGGCAGGCCAACCGGACATCTCGCCAGCGGCCCGCTGGGCTGGTATTCCTGGCGGAGTTCGCGGCGCTCACCAGCTTTCTACCTGCTGCTGTCCGTGACGCCTCGGTAGTCGGCCAGCTGACGCAGCGCCTGACCGGTGAAGGCGCGGTGCCGCCGCGTCATCGTGGCCAGCTGGGCCGCGGGCATGCCCCAGCCGGCCATCTTGCCCGCCGGACGCAGGGCGGCGTACAGGTCCCAGGACGGCAGGGCCGAGACGTCGAGACCGCCCATCAAGCCGCGATAGTTCCGGGTGAACTCCGTGGCCGCCGCAGCGCCGAAGATCATGGTCAGCTCCAGTCTGGTGTTACCGAGGTCGGCGAGCGGATCTCCCAGGAGCGCGTCTTCCCAGTCGATGACCGAGACCAGCCTGCCGTCACGCCACAGCGTGTTGCCCGGCCAGAAGTCGCAGTGCAGCAGGCGCGGCCGGTTGACTACCGGCGGCGGCCAGCGACCGGATAGGGCAGTCCGGACGGCCGCCTCGTTCAGGGAGTCATCGGGCGACGCGGGCCACGTTCCCAGCTTGCGGGCGCTGAAGTCGCGGATGTCGGTCAGGTAGGGCGCTTCGGCCAGCCCGATGCCTGCCTGATGCACCGCGGCCAGGGCCGACGCGAGCTGGCTGAGGACGCCGGCGGCCGGAGCGGCGGGTTCGGTGATCGGCTGCCCGTCGACGAATTCGGTGACCAGCCACGGACCGGGCAGAACCGCGCCGGATTCGTCGGCGAGGAAGGGACGCGGCACCGGCAGCCCGGCCCCGTGCAGCAGCGTCAGCAGCGCGTGCTCGTGCCGCGCCGCGTGCGGGTCGGAGCGCGAGGTTGGCCGGGCCGTACTGGCGCAGCACGAAGGTCTGCGCGCTTGCGCCGGGCAGCTCGGTCTCGATCGCCGTGACCTGCGCGGACACACCGCCGGCCAGCGCCCTGCTGCCGGTGACCCGCAGCGCCGGGTCGATCCGCGCCACGATGACGCCCAGTACGTCTCGGGCCGGCGGCCCGGCTGAACTCATGAAGCGATCATGCCAGCACGTGAACCGGCACGTTCTCCTACACTGAGCTGATATGGGCACCAGCGAGACGCCGCGCAAACCGGGTGAGGACGGCGCCGCGTTCGAGTTGGGTACTGACGGCCCGTCGGTGATTCTCGTCGGAGTCGATGACTCGACGACGTCGATCAGGGCGGGCTGGTACGCCGCGGGTCTTGCCCGCCGGCAGCGGGCCCGGATCGTCGCGGTATTCGTCGCGCCGCGGGCCACGTTCGGCGCGGCCGGACCGGGCGGGGCGGCGGTGACAGTCGCTCAGGACGAGGCGTTCCGGGCCAGCGCTGAGGATATGGACCAGCGCGCCAGGGTCATGGGCGCTGAACTCGGCATCTCGATCTCGTTCATGGCCGCCCGCGGCGACCCGTATACCGAGATCCTGCGGATTGCCGGCGAGATCCGGGCCGACGCCATCGTCGTCGGGGCGTCCGCGCATGCCGGGCACCGGTTCATCGGCTCGCTCGCGGTCCGGCTGGTCCGGGCCGGCAAGTGGCCGGTCACCGTCGTGCCGTGACAACCGTCGTGCCGTGACAAACGTCGTGCCGTGACAACCGTCGTGCCGTGACAACGGCTGTCGCGGGACGGCCGGGCTATCCGGTCAGCCCGTGCCGCCCGCGTCAGCTCAGCTGGGCGCCTTAGTACCGTGGCTGCGGCGGGAGCGCTGTCACGATCGGGTGATCAGCATGGACCTTCCCGACGCTGGACGCGCCGCCCGGTGAGCCGAGATAGGTAAAGAACTCGATGTTGACGCTGTGGAAGTGCTGCAGTTCGCGTGGCAGGTCGTCTTCGAAGTAGATCGCCTCGACCGGGCAGACTGGCACGCAGGCCCCGCAGTCGACGCACTCGTCGGGGTGGATGTAAAGCATGCGCTCGCCCTCATAGATGCAGTCGACCGGGCACTCCTCGATACAGGTCTTATCCAGTAGGTCGACGCAGGACTGCGTGATGATGTAAGTCACCTTGGTGCTCCTCTTCGGCATGCGCTCCCGAGGTCATGTCATGGCCCCGGCGGACCAGAAAGTGTTTGGTTCGCCGCCGACAAGATAAGACCGCCGGTCCTGTGCGGACAGCGACGAATACCCCGTAGGGGACGGGTGACCCCCCGGTGCCCCGCGGTCGGCGGCTGGACCCCCCCAGGGGTTTACCGTCCCCCGAGGGTTATTGGTCCCTATCCGGGCCGGGCCGGGCGGCCCTAGTCTGCCGCCGGGTGAGGAGCTTGCTGATCCTTGCCCGCCCCGAGTGCCGCGCTAGGTCGCGGTGCGCGCGTCAGCGAGCTTGCCGTGAAATTCATGGCCGGAACAGCGCAGTACGCGATGGCGAGGTTCCAGGTCACGCTACGAACGGAGACAGTGTCATGCGCACACGATGGTGGGCAGGCCCCGGTCTCGCCGCCGCAGCCGTCGTACTGACGGCCTGCGGGAGCAACGGCAGCCCGACCGATCCGGCAACGTCCGATCCGGGAACGTCCGTTCCAGCCGCGTCCGTGGCCGCTCAGGCCAATGCCGGAACCGGCTCGGTTGCGGTCAAGAAGATGAGAACGAGCACGGGGACCGTGCTCGTGAATGCAGCCGGGCTCACCTTGTACTGGTTCGCCAAGGACACGCCGACTCAGTCGAACTGCCACCACTCGTGCGCCGTCTACTGGCCGCCGGTCCTCGGGACGGCGGCTGCCGCGGCGGGCACATCGCTGCCGCACGGCTTCGGCACGATCAAGCGGGCGGACGGCAAAACACAGGCAACCTATGACGGTCATCCGCTGTACACCTACGCCGGTGACACTTCGGCAGGCCAGGTCAATGGCAACGACCTCAAGGCCTCGGGCGGTCTGTGGTGGGCGGTTACCCCCTCGGGCGCTGAGCTCGGGCGCCCTGCGCCGGCCGCGTCGAGTTCCTCCAGCGGCGGCTCCGGCGGTGGCTCCGGGGGCTGGTGACCGTCGCCTTCCGTCAGTCGGCTGCGGCGGCCAGCAGCTGATCGATCAGGGCCGGGACGGCCTCGCCGATCGGCTTGGAGATCACGGTTGTCGCGATCGCGTCGTACGGTGTCGGGTCCCGGTTGATGATGATCAGGCGCGCGCCCGCCTGCGCCGCGACCCGGCACAGCGAGGCGGCGGGCTCGACGGTCAGCGTGCTGCCGATCGCCAGGAAAAGGTCGGCGTCCTCGGCGGCCGCCAGCGCTCGGCCGAAGACGTCAGGGTCGAGCGGTTGCCCGAACATGACCGTCGCCGACTTCAGGATGCCGCCGCAGTCCGCGCAGCGCGGATCGTCCTCGCCGGCCCGGACCCGGTCCAGCGCCGCGGTCATCAGGGTCCTCGCACCGCAGCCGGTGCAGACGACGGCGTGCATGGTGCCGTGCAGTTCGTGCACCCGCGCGGCTGGCGTGCCGGCCCGCTGGTGCAGGCCGTCGATGTTCTGGGTGATCACCTGCGTGTCGATCGGGCTAGCGGCGAGCCGGGCCAGGGCCAGGTGGGCGGCGTTGGGCTGCGCGGTCCAGGCCGGATGGGTCAGCCGCGACTGCCAGGATCGCCGCCGGACGTCCGGATCGGCGACATAGACCTGGTAGGTCGACATCCTCTCCGCGGCCGGGTTCTTCGTCCACAGGCCGGATGGCCCGCGGAAGTCCGGGATGCCCGAGTCGGTCGAGATACCGGCCCCGGTCAGCACGGCGACGCTGCTGACCTTCCTAGTCCAGTCCTCGGCGCTCACCGGCCCAGTTTAAGTCGCGGCCGGCGGGCGGAACTCGGCTAGACCTGCGGGCTGCCGGGCTCGCCGCGCCCGGGGCCGGCCAGCTTCCAGGCGGCCGGGAGCAGGCCCGCGGCGATGGCGGCCTTGATGGCGTCCCCGGCCACGAACGGGGTGAACCCGGCCGTCAGCGTCGCCGCCGCGCCCAGGTGCAGGTCGAGCGCCAGCCAGGTCAGGCCGAAGGCGTAGATGATGATCTCGCCGGCGATCATCGCGGGCACCGACTTGAGCACGGAGCGGTCCGCCCCGCGGCTGGCCAGGTAGCCGCAGGCCGCGGCAGCGAAGAAGAAGCCGACGATGTAGCCGAACGAGGCGCTGGCGTAACCGGAGGTCGCTCCGGCGAACCACGGTACCCCGGCGACCCCGGCGACCGCGTACAGCGCCATCGACGCCGCGGCCCGGCGCCAGCCGAGCGCGGTGCCCGCCAGCAGCACGCCGAGGGTCTGGCCGGTGATCGGCACCGGCGTGAACGACAGGTGGAGAGAGATCTGGGCCAGCGCGCCGACCAGGCCCGCCGCGCCTGCCACCAGCAGCACGTCCCGGACGGCGTGCGCGACACGGCCGCGGTTCGCCGCGATCAGGTCGCCGAGCACCAGCGGGCGCGGCCTGTCAAGGGCAACAGTCGACATTGGAGCGGGCCTTTCGGGCGGGCCGTCGGGGGTACGGCCGGACGACCGGGACCTTACCACGATGGCCGGATGCGCTGGCCGGGCCAGGCGGGGGTATGGTGCGGCCGTGAGCGCAGACCAGCCCGGCGGCCGGTCGTCCGGCCGCGCCGGCGCTCCGGCGGCGGCCGGTTCCGGCGGCCCCGCACCCGCCGGCACCCTGGATTTTCTTTCCGGGCACTGGAACGTGGTCCGGCAGATCGCCGACAGCCTGTCCGGTCGCGGCGGCACCTTTGTCGGCACGGCCAGCTTTACCCCGGCCGCCGGGACGGTGACCTACGCCGAGCAGGGCGAGCTGGCCTTCGGCGAGCATCGCGGCCCGGCCAGCCGGTCGCTGATCTACCGTGGCCGGGCCGACGGCGCCGCCGACGTGTACTTCGCCAACGGTCGCGAGTTCTTCTGCCTCGACCTGACTAGGGGCGACTGCCAGGCCGAGCACCTGTGCCGGGCTGACCGGTACCAGGTGAGGGTGACCAGGACAGGGGACGATAGTTTCACCGAGACCTGGCGCGTGGTCGGCCCGGCTAAGGACTACGAGATGACCACGCGTTACCGCAGGACGGGCGGGCCGCAGTGACGGACTCGGGCACGATTCCCCGGCTGCTGGCGGCGGCGGCGGACCGGGACGCCGGCGGGACCTGGCTGCGCAGCGACACCGGCACGCTGACGTTCGGCGACGCGGTCACGGCGGTTAGCCTGACCGCCAGCGCGCTGGCCGCGGCCGGCGTGCGCCGGGGCGACCTGATCATGCTGACCTCGAGCACGACGCCGCCGTACCTGCTGACCTGGCTGGCGCTGACTTCGCTCGGCGCGGTCGCCGTCGCGGTCAACCCGCGCAGCTCGGCGGCCGAGCTCGCCGGGCTCACCGGCCAAGTCGGCCCGAGGCTGCTGGTGACCGATGCGGGGCTGGCCCGCCTGGTGTCCGCAGCCCGCGGCCTGGCCGGCGGCGGGGACGGCGAACGGGCCACGTTCCCGGCCGAAGTTGACGTTGCGGACCTGATCCCGGCGCAGTGGCATGAGCCGGCTGCGATGGCCCGGCTGGCCGGGCAGGCTCGGCTGCCCGACGCCGGTGTCGGCCCGGACGACCTGGCGGTGCTGATCCCGACCTCCGGCACGACCGGGCGGTCCAAGCTGGTCATGCAGACGCACCGGGCGTACGCGATGGCGGGCGAGGGGTTTCCGTTCTGGATGGAGCTGACGGCCGCCGATCGCATGCTGACCACGCTGCCGCTGTTCCACGTCAACGCGCCCGCCTACTCGGTGATGGGGTCGCTGGCCTGCGGTGCCGGGCTGGTGCTGGCCGACCGGTTCTCCGCCAGCACCTTCCTGGACACGGCGCGGCGGCACGGGGCGACCGAGTTCAACGCCATCGGCGCGATGCTGGAGATCTTGATGCGGCAGCCGGAGCGGCCCGATGACGCCGATACGCCGCTGCGGCTGTGCTACACCGGCCCGGCGCCAGAACGGGACCGGCAGCTGGAGATCGAGCGCCGGTTCGGACTGCGCATCGTGGTCGGGTACGCGATGTCGGAGTCACCGTACGGGCTGATCTGGCCCCGTGGCTCGCGGCCGTACGGGACGCTGGGCACGGTCCGCCAGCACCCCGTGCTCGGCGTGATCAACGAGGCCAGGGTGGTGGACGATACCGGCCAGGTGCTCGGGCCGGGCGGCACGGGAGAGCTCGAACTGCGGAACCCGGTGCTGACGCCCGGCTACTTCGCGATGCCGGCCGAGACCAGCGCTCTGATGCACGGTGACTGGCTGCGCACCGGCGACCTGGTCAGTGCCCGGGACGACGGTACCTACACCTTCATCTCCCGGGTCAAGGAGGTGATCCGCCGCCGCGGCGAGAACTTGTCGCCACTGGAGGTGGAAGAGGTGCTGCAGGCGCATCCGGCCGTGCAGGAGTGCGCCGTCGTCGGCGTGCCGTCGGAGTTGTCGGAGGAGGAGGTCAAGGCGTTCGTCGTGCCCGCGGCAGGGAATGACCAGCTCGACTTCGCCGAGCTGCGCGCGTTCGCGGCCTCCCGGCTGGCCGCGTTCAAGGTGCCGCGATACTGGCAGCAGGTCGGCGACTTGCCGCGCACGCCTACGCAGCGCGTGGCCAAGCACCGGTTGCCGGACGGTCATCCTGACGGCGAGTTCGACGCTGAGCTGGCCGTGCCCGGCAGCCAGCCCGCTGGCGGGACGCAGACGACGCAGACTGAAGGAGAACAGTGACCGAGTACCCGACCTCGATTGGCACCGCGGACGCCACCACGATCACGGTGCTGGGCGAGAACCTGGCCACGGACCTGATGGGCCAGATCAGTTTCGGTGAGCTGGCGTTCTGGCTGGCGGCCCTGCGACGGCCGTCGGCGGGCGAGCTGCGAGTCTTCGAGTCGGTGCTGGTAGCACTGGCCGACCACGGTTTCACGCCGTCGGTGATCGCGGCCCGGCTTACGCTGACCGGTGCTCCGGAGTCGGTACAGGGAGCACTCGCGGCCGGGCTGCTCGGCGGCGGCTCGCGGTATCTCGGCGTGACCGAGGACTGCGGGCGGTTCCTGGCCGACGCGCTCGCCGCTCACAACGGGCCGCTGCCCGACAGCGACGCCGGGTGGGACGAGGTGGCGACCGCGGCGGTGCAGGCGCAGCGGACGTCGGGGCGGCTGGTTCCCGGCCTCGGGCATCCGGTGCACAAGAACGGCGACCCGCGCACCCCGGTGATCTTCAGGATCGCCGAGGAGTCTGGCGTACTGGGTCCGCACCTGCGCCTGTTCGCCGCGGTGGGCCGGGTACATCCGGCGATCATCGGCCGGACGCTGCCGCTGAACGGGGCCGGCGTCTGCGGGGCGGCGCTGGCGGACCTCGGGTTCCCGCCGGATCTGCTGCGCGGCTTCGCGCTGCTGGCCCGCACGGCCGGGCTGCTGGGCCACCTGGCCGAGGAGATGCGCAACCCGGCCGGCCAGTCCATCTACCGGGAGATCGACGAGTCGGTCCGGTACGTCGCGCCTGAATAGCCCGCCCTGCCCTGGTTTAGGTAAGCCGCTGATGGCACACTCGTCGGAATGGCCAGCGACCAACTAACGACCGGCGGCACCAGGCTCGGGCAGGTCGTCACCGAGCGGATCCCGCCACTGCTGCGGGACCTGCAGTTCCGCCGGTACTGGAGCGGCCAGACCGTCTCGATGTTCGGGGATCAGATCTCCGGCATCGCGATCCCGCTGGTCGCCGTGCTGGTGTTGCGCGCCAGCGCAGCTGATATGGGGTACCTCACCGCGCTGATCTGGCTGCCGAGCCTGTTGTTCGGATTGCACGCGGGTGCCTGGGTCGACCGTCGCGGGCAGCGACGGCGCACCATGATCGGCGCTGACCTCGGCCGGTTCGCCCTGCTGGTGACGCTGCCGGCCTGCTGGGCTTTGCACGTGCTGACGCTCGCGCAGCTGTTCGGTGTCGCGTTCGCCACCGGTGTGCTCAGCGTCGTGTTCAACGTGTCAAACTCGTCGTTGTTCGTGGCCGTCGTGCCGCCCGAGCAGTACCTGGAGGGCAACTCGCTGGTCTATTCAAGCCGGGCCTTGTCGTTCGTCGGCGGGCCCAGCATCGGCGGGCTGCTCGTGCAGGCGCTGTCGGCGCCGCTCGCCGTCCTCGCGGACGCGGTGTCCTTCCTCGGCTCCGCCTTCTTCCTGCGTCGCATCCGCCCGGCTGAACCACCTGCCGACCGCAGCGGCAAAGGCTCGGTGACCGCGGGCGCGAGGTTCATCGCCCGCTCGCCGATCGTGCGGGCGTCCCTCGTCGGCATCGCGGTCATCAACTTCTTCAATCTGATGTTCTCGGCGCTGTTCCTGTTGTTCGCCGTCCACCAGCTGCACTTGCGCGCGGGCCTGATCGGCGTGGTTCTCGGTGCCGCGGCCGTCGGCAGCGTGCTCGGCGCGGCGATCACGACCAGGCTCGCCGGCCGCATCGGTGTCGGCTGGGCCTACGTGCTCGGCTGCCTGTTGTTCACCGCGCCGCTGATGCTGGTGCCGCTGGCCGGCGGCCCGGAGCCGGTCGTCATCGGGATGGTCTTCGCCGCGGAGTTCATCTCGGGCTTCGGCGTGATGGTGCTGGACATCAGCATCGGCTCCATCTTCGCCGCGGTGATTCCCGGCGAGGTCAGGTCCCGGGTGTCCGGCGCCTTCCAGGCCGTCAATTACGGGACTCGTCCAGCTGGAGCGCTGCTAGGCGGCCTGCTCGGCAGCGAGCTCGGGCTGCGGCCCGCGCTGTGGATCGCCTCGGCGGGCGGCGTGCTCGGATTCCTGTTGCTGCTTCCTTCGCCGTTGCCGGCGTTCCGGATGCCGGCGGTCCCGGCGCCGGAGGCAGCCTCCGACGGTGAACCGGCTGCCGAGTCGGCCGCCGGGCCGGGCAGCTAGCATCGGCTAGCGCGCTACGTGGTAGCGGAGGTCTACGACTCTGGAGCTGAAGGTGCGGGTCTCGAGGAGTTCGAGATCCACCCGGCGCTGGCGCTGGGGAAAGAACGGTATGCCACCGCCAACCAGCACTGGGTAGACCCTGGCCCGGTACTCGTCGATCAGGCCCAGCGCGGCCGCCTCGGCGGCGAGAGTCGCGCCGCCGATCGCGATGTCGCCCTCCCCCGGCTCGGCTCGCAGCCGCTCGATCTCCTCCGCCAGGCCGCCGGAGGCCAGGCGGGCGTTGCCCTGCACCGCCGGCAGCGTGGTGGAGAAGACCACCTTCGGGAGCGGCTTCCAGATCTCGGCAAACTCGAGCTCTGAGCGCACCTTGACCCGGAACGCCGGCCGCACGACCCCCGGCAGCTATCCAGGCACACAAGGATCAGACAGCCACGCCCGCTCTCCGAACACCACAACCCCGCAAACAACAAAAAACCAGGCACAGGAGCAGCAGAACCTTGACGAGTCGCTTCATATGAGTGCGCAACGTACGCCGGACTACGTGGCCGGGGCTCATGGGGGTTCGTAGGCAGGTGCCGCGCGGTTTCCCGATGTTCTCTTGTCGGGGTGGCCGCTGCGGGCGTGCTGTTACCGGAGGGGTTCAGCCGATGCTGCCCGCAGCCGGGCTACCGCTCCGGCCACGACCAGGGCTGAGCCGGCGGCGATCCTCGGCCTGCGCCGCTGCACGGCCCGGGGCACCCGCAGGACACAGAACACGGCCGTCGGGGCTTCGCCGGCGATCGCGAGCACCGTCAGCCGCCGCGGGTGGCGCAGGCCCGACCGCACGCCGAGGACTATCCCCGCGACCTGGAGAGCAGGGAAGTACCGCGATAGCTGGCGGGCAATGGGTGTCGTCCCGGCGGTAGCCGGCACCGGTATGCCACGCTCGCGCAGGAGGTCCTTTTGCTGCTCGATGTTCTGGTCCGCCTCGGCCTGGGTCGGCGCTTCGGTGCCGAGGCCCCACGCCATCAGCCCGAAGCCGGCAGCGCTTGCCCACGCGGCCAGGGCCCGCTGCCGGCGCCCGGCGGCCCAGTACCCGGCCCCGACGGCGGCCTGGGTGACAACGGGGATGACAGGGGACACCCATTCGGGTATCCCCGAGGGCCTGACCCCGTCCAGACGGGACATCAAGAAGACCCGCCGCAGCAACCGGTCCCCGCCGTCAGCACCAGCCATCACGCCATTGTCGCCCAGGCGTCCGGGTGACCGTCAACGTACGCCGGACTACGCCGGGCAAACCCGCAGGCCACAGCGCTACAACCGATCCGATCCCACTCCAGTGATAAAGGTCAGGCCTGAGTCGGCCGCCGGGCCGGGCAGCTAGCATCGTCGCGCTGAACTGCCCTGACCCGGCCGGCCACCGTCAGCGATGCGGAGAACGGTTACCTGCGCGCTCACCGTCGCCTGCGGGCTCACCGTCAGATGCGGCCGCGCCGTCAGATGCGGAAGAACAGATTCAGGAACCGGTCGGCGAGGCTGGCGTCGCCGATCGCGGTGCCGCCGTTGACCCGGCCGAACGCGGTCAGCACCATGCTGCCCGGATCGAATTCCAGGACGGCGGGCAGATCGTCGATGCTGCCCGGTTCGTAGCTCATGCCGGACTCGCTGATGGAAACCCGGTGTCCCCGGCGTTGCGCCCGCTGACCCTGATGCCGATGGTGAACGGGCTGAGGTCAGCGTCGGGCCGGACAGTCGACTGCCAGATGATGAACATGAAGGGGACCAGCAGGTCGGCGGTGTCAGCCGGCAGCGCATGGGCGCGGCCACTGCCTTGCCTGATGTCCCAGGTGTGCACGCCGTAGTCCATCAGCTGGCCGCCCGCGTAGACGAAGGCCGGCACCGGGCCCATGTAGGCGTGCGAGACCAGCAGCCCGCCCCACTCCTCCGCGGTCAGCGGTTCGAGCAGGCCCATCATCGTGTCAAGGTCGGCTCGGGCCCGGGCCAGCATCTCCGCCTGGCCGAGGTCACCGAACGACTGCGCCGATGCCCCGGCCAGCTCGTGCATCCGGACCAGCCCGTGCGCGGCCGGGGCGTCGGCTCCGGCCCGGGCAGTCTCGAAGGCCGCGAAGTAGCCCTCGGTGGTGTCGACCACGTGGCCGATGACGTCCTTGACCTTCCAGCTCTCGCAGGCGGTCGGCGCGTCCCAGGCGCCAGGCTGCTCCGCCAGCGCGAACATCTGGTCGGCCTCACGGCGGACAACCCGCAGGATCGTGTCCTTACCCTCGTAGGTCATGGCGTTCCACTCGCTCATGTCCGTGCCTTTCTCGCAGCGCTGCTGAGTGCCGGCCAGCGGCGGCTGCACAAGGCGACGACGACGGGCCAGCCTGGGTTCGGGATGTGAACTACTGTGCGGTGTACGTAGGCAAGCCCAGCGCACGCGGGCACAGGTGTCAACGGGCAGTTGTGGCCGGAATGCCGAAAGGGAGTGGTCAGCCCGCCAGGCTGAGGGTGGCCAGCGCGACGCCGTAACGGATGGCGACGAGCTGGCCGACCGCCTGATGCGCGCCGAGTACTGGTGCGCACGGCGCGCTCAGGGCGGCGCTCAGGTCATCCAGCACAGGCAGCGAAGTTTCCGGGCCGATCAGGCACGGAGCGAGCACCGGCCGCGGCGCACCGGATTCACTGAGCCGGCCGACCGCCTCGATGATGCTCGCCGGGTCGCTTAGCGACGCGGGCACCACCGGAACCGACAGCCTGGAAGCCAGCAGGACAGCAGCCACCGCTGCGGCACTGGCCGCTTCCTCGCCGACATCGGCCAGCACGACGATGCCCCGGCCGTCGGCCGAGATGCTCAGCCCGGACGAGCGCGAGTGCCGGGCCAGCCCGGCCTCGGCCAGCCTCGAGTGCAGGGCCTCGGCGACGAGCGGGTGCGGGCCCAGGTGCGCTGCCAGAACCGCTGGCACGGCCGGCTGCCCAGCTGCCCGGCGCAACACGGCATCGATGGCCGGGTTCGGACTCAGCAACAGCGGCACGATCACGCTGGGGAACTGATCGTGCTCGGCCGACTCGGCGCCGGGGGCGGCTAGAGCTTCGGCCAGCGAGTAGGTGTCACCTTCGAGGTACCCGACGCGGATGTTCACGCCTGGGCAGGACAGCTCCGCGATTGCCGCGACGTCAGGCCCGATGCCGGCCGTGTCCGCTTCGGCAGTTCCTGGTACGCCGATGACCAGGGCTGGAGCATCGGAGGCCACCGACAGCCGGTGCGGGCTACGGTGACGGCCAGCCGGGCGTGTTCTGGTGGTCCGGCGGGGTAGCGCAAATCCGCTGCCCGTGTCGCCGCGCTGGGGGAGCGGTTCGCCTCGCTGGGGGAGGGACTCGCCTCGCTGGGGCAGAGATTCGTCTCGCGGGGGAGGCGACTCGCTTCGCTGAGGGAGCGGTTCGCCGCGCTGGGGCAGTGACCCATTGCGCTGGGGCAGTGACCCATTGCGCTGGGGCAGGGACTCGCCACGCTCGGGCCAGGGTTCTCCGCGGCGGGGCAGCTCGCCGGTGTCGGCAGGGAACGACTCATACTCTGGCCTGCGCCGCGGCAGGTCTCCGCCGGGCTGGGTGCGATCGTCCACAGGTTCGCCGCGCTGGGGCAGAGGGGCGCCGCGCTGCGGAAGTGGCTCGCCGCGCTGTGGCAGCGGCTCACCCGGCGGCACCGCGGGCTGGCTCAGGTCCGTCACGCTGTCGTATCGTAATAGGCCCGCTGAGTAGTTGGCGCGCGTTCTGCGATGTTCATACCAATGCTGTGGGAGTCACCGATTCGTACTACTCGGCTGGCAGCATGCTCCTGAACACGGCAATCAGCGCGCTCTGCTGATCGTCGCTCAGCCTGGAATCCGCCCGGATCGCGGACTCGACATCGGGCCGGGCAGTCCCGGCCGGTGACCCGGCTTCGGTGCTCTTGTGCAGCAGGCCAGCCTGAGCAAGCAGCGTCTCGGCCGAGACATTCAGCGCATCGGAGATGAGCCTGATCACCCGGACGGATGGCTGATGCAGCCCGCGCTCGATCTGGCTGAGATAGGGGTTGGAGAGCTTTGTCCGCTCAGCGAGCTGACGCAGCGACAGATTGGCCAGTTTGCGCTTGCTGCGGATAAAGGCACCGAGTGCCTCCATCTGCGAATCCCACGGCTCGTTCATCGTTCCCCCGTCCCGGCACCGCGCCACGGCGGGCTGCTCGCAGGCAGCCCGCCGCGGCTGAGTTGTCGTCGTCAGGGTCCAGAGGACGCGGCTACGCTGCTGCTCCGGACCGGTCGACCTGGTTACTTCTTGGCGGAGCGGCTGCTGGTGCTGGCCTTGGCCGTGCTGGCCGTGCCCGTCTTGGCGTTAGCCGTCTTGCTGGCGGTCGTCTTGGCGGTGCCGGGCTTTGCGGTGGCGGTCTTGGCCTGGGCGGCCTTGGCCGTGCTGGGCTTGGCCTGGGCGGCCTTGGCCGTGCCGGTGGTTGCCTTCGGAGCGCGCGGCTTCCGCACCCTGGCTGTCGACTCGGCGCTCGCAGCCGCCTCGGCAACAACGGGCTCGGCGGCAACGGGAGCAACGGGCTCGGTCGCAACGGGCTCGGTCGCAACAGCGGCCTCAGCCTTGTCACTGGCCACCGCGGCGGGGGTAGTCGCGTGCAGCGACTTGCGCACGCCCTGCAAGGCAGTGACTGCCTGCGTCAGCCGGTTCATGCCGTCGGTGACGATCGGGCTGGCGGCGTGCACGGCCTTGCCGGCCAGGTTCCGCTGGGTCGCAACAACTTGCTCGGCGACCGGTCCGGCGGCCTGCTTGGCCTTGCCCGCCAGGTTCCGCTGCGTGGCGACAACCTGCTCGGCAACGGGCGCAGCGGCTTGCTTGGCCTTGCCAACAAAGCTCCGCTGGGTAGCGGCAACCTGCTCAGCGAATTCCTGAACGCTGGCCTTCAGCTTGTCTGTGCTCGTCAGCGAGGAAACGCGGAGGGCCGAGGTAGGCAGCGCGGGGCGGATGGCCTTCGCCAGTTCGCTGCCGGCCTTGACTGCGGTCGTCACAGCCTCGCGGCCCTTGCGCACCTGGTCCTGGCTCTTGCGCATCTGCTCCTGGCCGCGGTGCACAGCGGCGGTGAGCTGCTCCTGAACTTCCTGCGCAACGGCGCGGGTGTCAATCATCGGGGTTCCTCCCTCAAGGTCCACGTTCTACTCTGCAAACTATACCAAGCACAACGCGCAGTATGTCAAGCGGAGGGAGAGCGCCGACAAGCCAGGCCGGCCCGGCCGCGGCTCACGCGACCGGGCCTGCGTATGACCTGCTACGGCTGTTCGACCAGCTCCAGGCCGTTGCCGTCGAGGTCGCGGAAGGCGAACATCGGCGGCACGCCGGGCCAGCGCAGCACGTCGTCGGCATCGACACCCCGGGCGAGGAGGCTCGCGTGATCGCGTCGGCGTCGCGGTGTGCAGGCGGATGCCCGTCTCGACGCCGGCGGCAGCCCGTCGTGCGCGGGGACCAGCGCGATCGTCGTCGCCGCGCCCGGCGGTGCCACCTCGATCCAGCGTGCGCCGCTGCCCATTGGAACATCCAGGCGCTTCTCGAACCCGAGCGTGTCGACATAGAACTGCAGCGCCTGCTCCTGGTCGGCGACAGGCACGCCGACCGTGCGCATATCCCTGATGCCGGTTGTGTCCTGGTCTGCGCTGCGGGCATCGTCTGTCTCCTCTCACTCGCTCGGTTCAGCCTGCGTACATCAGCGAGCCCGGCGTGGTGAGCAGCTCGCCGGTCTCGAGCCAGGTCTTGAGGCCGGACAGGATCATCGGCCAGCCGCCGTAGAGCTGGTCGTTCGCGCCCTCGCGCAGCTGGTCGTGGGTGACGGTCGAGGCGGCAGGAGTCGCCCGACCGGCTCGATCTCCCAGGTGACCCGGGTGGTGCCTTCGGCCTTGACCTCGTCGCTCCACAGCGCGGTCATCGTGCTGCACCAGCCGGCGCGGCGGATCGACTTCGAGTACCTCGCCCTCGCCGAGCAGCCCGGGCGCGCCGGGTGGCCGATCTCGAGGCGGGACCCGGGCGTCCAGTCCGACTTGACCGCGGTGCCGAAGTGGAACTTGCTGCGGATCTCGCGGGTCGGTGATCGCCTCCCACAGCCGCTCGGGCGTGGTGCGGATGTAGATCTCGAAGATCTTCTCCATCGGTCTTCTCCAGTTGCTGTTTGAGGTCGCTGAGCGCGGCCACCCAGGGTTCGGCGTACTTGCTCACCCACCGGTCGTGGACGAGCCGGATCGGGACCGGGTTGAGGAAGTGCAGCTTCTCCCGGCCGCGGCGCCTGGTGACGACCAGGCCCGCCTCCTCGAGCTGCCTGCAGGTGCTTCATCACGCCGAAGCGGGTCATCGGGAAGCGCTCCTCCAGCGCGCTCAGCGTCTGCCCGTCCTGCGCGGAACAGCGCGTCGAGCAGGCTCGCGCCGGGTCGGGTCGGCCAGGGCCTTGAACACCTCGTCCATGCCTGCGACAATAGGTGACCGATTGGTCACATGTCAAGCTGGCCATGGCATGATGACGGCGCGCTTCGGCGAGGGGCGTCTGAGCCGCCGGCGCCGACCGGCTAGCGTCGCTGCTGCCATGGCGTTCCTCCTGGCCAGCGGTCTCCTACGAGCAATGGAGCGCGACCTGCGACACGCTGCACGCGCACACCCAGGTGCTCGGCAAGCTGGCGGTCGCGCTGGCGCCGCCCGAGCCGCAGCTCCAGCACGCCGCGCTGCGGCTGACCGCGCGCGGCTGGGAGACAGCGCCGCTGCCGGCGCCCGACGGCTCCGGCGCGCTCGTGGTCGCTGCTCGACCTGCGCGCGCACGACGCGGTGGTCGAGCACAGCGACGGCCGGATCGAGCGCGATCCCGCTCGATCCCGGACCGGGCGGTCGGCGACGTCACCCGTGAGTGCTCGCGGCGGTCGGCGGCTCGGCGGGGCCGGTCGAGATCGACCCGACGCCGCAGGAGGTGCGCGTGGAGCATGCCGCTCGACGAGGACACCGAGCACGCCACGCTACGACCCGGCTCAGGTCGCGGACTATTTCGCGGCCGCGAGCCAGGCCGCGCTGGTGCTGGCCGCGTTCCGCGCGCCCTACCGCGGCCGGTCGACGCCGGTGAACGCGTGGTGGGGCTCGTTCGACCTGGCCGTCAGCCTGTTCTCCGGGCGGCCGGCCGAGCCGCCGTCGGGTGACTTCATCATGCGCAACGCGATGGACGCGCAAGAGGTCGCGGTCGGCTGGTGGCCGGGCGATCCGCGGCATCCGGCGGCGGCGTTCTACGCCTACGCCCATCCGGCGCCGGCCGGATACGGCGACGCGGCGCTCTCGCCTGCGGCAGCGCACTGGGACACCGCGCTCGGTGAGTACATCCTTGACTGGGACGACGTCGGCTCCAGCGAGGACCCGCATGCCGCCGCCCTCGAGTTCGCCCGGTCGGCATTCAGCCACGCGTGCGATGTCTGCAACTGGGACCGCGGGCTCGCCGCAAGCGCGCACGGGACGCCGCCGCCAGTCAGGTAGGGCCTCCCGGTAAATCGTCTGCGCCGGGTACCGTCCGGGCCTGGCATGCTTGCCGGGTGAGCAACGACATGCCGCCACCGACGCGCCGGGCGAGACTGTGGGCAACCGCCGAGGCCAAGAACGTGCCGCTGCGGGCCATCATCGCCGCTGTCGCGGTGGTGGTGCTGACCTTCCTCGCTGGCAAAGTGATTGACCGGCTGCGCAGCGTCATCTTGCTGCTGGTAGTAGCCGGCTTCATCGCGCTGCTGCTGAACCCGCTCGTCGTGCTGCTGCAGCGAGTGGGTCAAGCGGCGCGGGGATACGCGGTCACGGTCGTGACGCTGCTGGCGGTGCTCGCGTTCGCCGGACTGGCCGCCGCCTTCGGCTACCCGCTGGTCAACGGCGTGAACCACCTGGCGGCCAACCTGCCGAGGTATGTCCACACGGCCCAGCAGGGCAAGGGCCCGATCGGCCATCTGGTCACCAAGTACCACCTGCAGGCGTGGGTCACCAAGAACGCCCCGAAGCTCGCTGGCTACGGCCGGGACCTGGCGCATCCGGCGCTCACCGTCGGCGAGGGCGCGGTGTCGGTACTGTTCTCGCTGCTGACGATCTTCGTCCTCGTCGTGCTGCTGATGCTCGAGGGCCCGAAGATGCGGGTCGGGCTGCTCGGCCTGATGGCGCCCGAGCGGGCCAGCCGCTACAGCCGGGTGGCGGGCGAGGTGAACAGGTCGGTGACGGGCTACATGCTGGGCAACTTCGCGACCTCGCTGATCGCCGGACTGGTCGTCATGATCGCGCTGCTCGCGCTGGGCGTGCCGTTCCCGTTCCTGTGGGGGCTCTGGGTGGCCCTGCTCGACTTCCTGCCGATGATCGGCGGGGCACTGGCCGGCATCCCGGTCGTGCTCTTCGCGCTGACGCATTCGCTGACAGCCGGAGTCGTCACGCTCGTGGTGTTCCTCGTTTACACCCAGATCGAGGACCACGTGCTCAACCCGGTCATCATGAGCAAGACCGTCAAGATCAACCCGCTGCTGGTCCTGGTGTCGATCCTGGTGGGTGCCTCGCTGGGCAGCTGGGTCGGCGGATTCTTCGGCGGGTTCGTCGCCGCGCTGCTGGCCATCCCGGTGGCGGGAGCCGCGCACGTCATCGTGCGCGAGGTATGGCAGTCGACGTCCCCCACTCCACTGGTCGGCGCCGGAGCCGGCCCGCTGCCTGGCGGCTCGCAGCCTGCTGGCCCGCCAGATCCTGGCCCGGTGCTGGGCGGCCCCGGCCTGGCCGGCCCGCCGGTGGCCGGGCGAGCCCGTCACTGAGTAGAGCGCGATCTGCTCCTGGCCCGGCGCGCGTCCGCCGCACCGGGCAGCCCGTCTGGTGCAGCGGAGAGCAGCGGCAGCCGGGACGGCGGCTTAAGTTCTTCCAGCCGCAGGTAGGTCACGAGCCGCAGGCCGCCGCGTGCTGCCAGTGACGCCAGTACCTGCTGCAGCTCGGTAACGGTCCTGGCCACGACGGTGAGCATGTAGTCCATTTCCCCGGTCACGTTGTCGGCGGTGATGATCTGCGGCAGCGCCTTGACCAGGTCCTCAAAGACCCGGGTCGACCTGGGGTCGTGCCGGCCCAGGGTGGCGGCCACGTACATCTGGAGCGGGAAGCCGAGGGTGCCGGCGTCCAGGCGGGCACTGATCACCTTGATCACCCCGGACTCCTTCAGCCGGCGAACCCGGTTCAGCGTTGCTGCCGGAGACAGTCCGGCCAGCCTGGCCAGTTCGACGTTGGTGCGGTCGGCGTCAGCCTGCAGCTCGTCGAGCAAGAAGAGATCAATTTCATCAAGTTCCATCGCCATATTGCTGAATATTATCTCGTTGAGCATCTTGATCGCCAAACGCTCGGCCTCCGTCGGCGAGAATTAACGTATGACATACAGCCGTCGCATGGTCTTCCCGGCTCTGATCGCCGCCGGCATCTTGTGGGGTACCACAGTGCCGCTGTCCAAGGTTGCCCTTGGCTGGATGGCGCCCGGCTGGCTGGCCTTCGCCAGGTTCGTTCTCGCCGCCGTCGTGCTGATGGCCGTGAGCCGGTTCCGGCTGCGCGCGGTCTGCAGCCCGGCCATCCTGGTCAGCGGCGCGGCCGGTTACGGCGGCTCGGTCCTGCTGCAGAACCTGGGCATCCAGCGCACCAGCGTCACCCATGCGGCGCTGCTGATCGGCGCGACCCCGGTGCTGGTAGCGCTGCTGGCCGCAGTCCTCGGGCACAGCGTGGCGCGCCCTCTCGCCTGGGCCGGATTCGGGTTGTCGGTACTGGGCGTGGGGTTCATCGCGGCCGGCCAGGGCGGCGGTTCGACGCTCGGCGGCGACGGCCTGGTGCTGGCCTCGCAGCTCGCGTCGGCCGGGTTCACAGTCTCGCAGGCCAGGCTGCTGCGCGGCAAGGACCCGGTTGCGGTCACAGCTGTCCAGCTGATGGCGGCCGCTGCGGCGATGCTGCCATTCGCGCTGGTGACTGAGCATCACCCGCTGACCGGTCCGGTCAGCCTCAGCGCGGTGCTCGCGGTCGCGGGCCTGGTGGTGGGCGGAACGGTGCTGCCGATGGCGCTGTTCGCCTTCGGCCAGAGCCGGGTCTCCGCCGACGTCGCCGGCGCTTTCATGAACCTGGAGCCGCTGGTCGGGGCCATCGTCGGCACCGTGCTGTTCGCCAACCCGGTCGGTCCGGTGCAGCTGGCCGGAGGCACCGCGATCGTGCTTGGCATCGGCCTGAGCAGCGTGCAGGTGGCGCGTGGCGAGCGGCTGCGCCGGACGCCGGCACCGGCGCCAGCGCGGGCCGGCGCGGTGGCCACCGTCGCCGTGACCACCGTCACCGCAGCCGGCACTGCCGCCAGCGAGGCGACGCCGCGCCAGCTCAGGCGGGTCGAATTGCCGCACCCCCGCATCGGCGGGCCGGTTCCGGGTCGCCGGACGCTGCGGCGGGCGGCGCGGCGGCTGGCCGCCTCGACCCGGCCGCAGCGCGGCGCGCGGCCGGGACGCCAGGGTCCGGCCGGCCGCGATGCCCGGTCAGGCCGCGATGCCCGGCTGGATGGCGAGGTCCGGCCGGACCGCGACATCCCGCCAGGAGGCCGGCCTCGGCCGGCTGGTCGCAGCCGTCACGCCGCCGGTCGCAGCCGGCCAGTGGCCGCGCGCAGCCGGCGCGCAGCTGCGCGCTAGCTGCCGTCCGCCGCGAGCTCAGGGTGCTGAGTAGGCAGGCCGAACAGCGGCAGGCACGGCGCAAGACCGCTGACGGTAACCGGCACCTGGGCGAACTGCTGCCAGCGGCTGCGGCTCAGCCTGAGCCGCCGGGTCGTCAGGACCTGGCCGTCCCGCGCGTCCCGCGCGATGCCGTCCGGCTGGTAACCAAGCCGGGCCGAGACGGCCAGTGACGGCGCGTTGTCCTCGAAGGCGCCGGACACTGCGTCCCGCGCGCCGAGGCCGGCGAAGGCCAGGTGCAGCACCGCGGCCCGCATCTGAGTGCCGATGCCCTGGCCCTGATAGGCCACGCCGAGCCAGGAGAACGAGCTGACCTGGCGCAGCACCGCGAAGTCGGCCGCCGCGAGCTCTTGCATCCCGACCGGCCGGCCGTCGGCGAAGACCGCCAGGTCCAGCGACCAGCCCGCGGCTGACCAACTGGCCCGGTCCCGCCACTGACCCTGCAGGAACGCCCGCGCCCCTTCGGCCGGCGGCAGGTACGGCCACCGGACGAAGAACGGCGTCGTGCCCGGCTGGCAGATTCCGCTGGCCGCTACCGCGGCAAGCTCGGTCAGCTCGTCCTCTGAGGGCAGCCGCAGCTCCAGCCGCGGAGTCGCCACGCGCAGCCCGGACAACGGCCAGTGATCGCAGTGCACGCGCCATTGTGCGGCCTTGGCCGCGTCGTTAGTCGACCGGGTTTCCGATCGCCGGCGGCTGCCGACGGCGTCAGACGACGCCGTCAGACGACGGCGGGCGCTCCTTGCCTGGTCAGCGTGAATCCCTCGTAGCCGTCGGCTGCGACCTGCGCGCACTTGGCCCGGAACTCCCCGACGCCGCCAACATACGGCAGGAACACCCGCGGCTTGCCGGGCACGTTCGCGCCCATGTACCAGGAGTCGGCCTTCGGGAACAGCGTGAACGAGCCCACGTCGGCCACATGCTGTACCCAGTCGTCTTGGGCCGCGACTGTCGCCTCGATGGACTCGAAACCGTTCGACCGCAGGTAGGCGATGCAGTCGGTAATCCAGTCGACGTGCTGCTCGATCGAGACCATCATGTTGCTCAGCACCGACGGGGAGAGCGGCCCGGTGATGGTGAACAGGTTGGGGAAGCCGGCCATCGCGACGCCCAGGTAGTTCCGCGGCCCGGCCGTCCACTGCGAGGCCAGCGAAACCACGTTCCGGCCCTGAATGTCAATCGCGGCCAGCGCACCTGTCATCGCGTCGAAGCCGGTAGCGATAACGATCGCGTCGAATTCGAACTCGCGCTCAGACGTGCGGAGCCCGCCGGGAGTGAATTCGGCCAGCGGGGTCTTGCGCAAGTCGACCAGGTGCACGTTCGGCCGGTTGAAGGTCTGGTAGTAACCGGTGTCGAGGCATGGCCGCTTGGTCCCGTAGGGGAAGGTGCGCGGCGACAGTGTCTCCGCGGTCTCCGGGTCGTCGACGACCTCGCGGATCTTGGACCGGATGAACTCGGCCGCTAGCTCGTTCGCTGCCGGGTCCAGGAGAATGTCCACGAAGCTGCCCGCCAGGGAGGTCAGATTGCCCAGTTCCCAGCTTGCCTGGAATCGCTGGTTGCGCTCGTCCTCGGGGGTCGCCAGAGCGAAGTCCGTGGCCTCCGGCGAGGGAATCCCCGACCGGGAAAGGCGCTGCTGCTCCCGCCACGCGGGGTAGCCGGCTTTCATCTCCGCGACCTCGGCCGGATCGAGCGGCCTGTTCCCGGCCGGGATGGAGAAGTTCGGCGTCCGCTGGAAGACCGTCAGGTCGGCCGCCTGCTCGGCGATGACCGGGATGGACTGGATGCCAGACGATCCGGTGCCGATCACGGCGACGCGCAGGCCGTCGAAGGAGACCTCATCCTTGCCCCACCGGGCGGTCTGGTGCACCCGGCCGCCGTACCGTTCAAGGCCAGGGATCTCCGGCAGCTTCGGTGCCGACAGGCAGCCGGTCGCCATGATGACGAACTGAGTCGTCAGGGCCCGCCCGCCGTCAGTAGTCACGCTCCAGCGGGCCGCCGCCTCGTCGTAGTGCCCGCTCAGCACCCGGGTCGAGAACAGGATGTCCGGCCGCAGGTCGAACCGGTCGGCGACGTGGTTGATATACCGCAGGATCTCCGGTTGCTCCGGGTACTTCTCGGTCCAGACCCAGTCCTGCTCCAGTTCGGGGGAGAAGGAGTAGGAGTACGACATGCTCTGCACGTCGCAGCGCGCGCCGGGGTAGCGGTTCCAGTACCAGGTGCCGCCGACGTCGTCGGCCGCCTCGATGACCAGCGCGCGCACGCCAAGTCCGCGCAGCCGGTGCAGCTGATAGAGCCCGGCCAGCCCGGCACCGACGATGATCGCGTCCAGGTTGTCGTGGTCTGGCATGGACCTACCTTCCGTGGCTCGCGTGTCCCCGGTCGCCGCCCGTGTGGCCTGCCCTTCCGGACGCTACTACGGGCCAATATCGTCGGCAATAGCCGAGTCTGTGCCAGGTCTGGCGCGGATCCGGCTGGTCAGGCCGCCGGGCCGGCCATGTGCTCGGCGAGCCGCTCGACGGCTGTCCGCAGCCGCCGGAAGTAGGCGGCCCGGCTGAGGCAGAGCTTGCTGGCGGCCTCCTCGTGACTGCGCAGCGGCTCCAGGTAGCCGGCGACCAGCACGCTGTAGAGCAGTTTTTCGGTCTCACTGTCGCCGAACGCCTGCCGGGCGGCCTGGCGGACCAGCTTCTGCACGAACTCGGCCCGCTGCTGCACGGTGGAGCCCTGGGCGAGCGGGCTGCGCGCGAGCTCGCGCGGTACCCGGAAGTTCTTCAGGATCTCCCGCACTGTCTCCAGGTCGGCGACCGGTCGCTGGGGCTCGGCGGGGACTTGCAGTCCGAGCTCGCCGTAGATCAGCGCCCGCAGGAAACTGAAGAGCCCGCCCGGGCCGTAGTCGAGCCGGTGACATTCCACGATCGCGTCGCCGATGCGGGCGTCGAGGTCGGCGAAATGCTTGGCGCCGAGTGCCTGCGCGAAGTCGAGCGCACCCGGCAGCCGCGGGTCGATCGGCAGGTAGGCGAAGCGCGGGTTCTCGGCCCCGCACCGCAGCATCCCGGCGACACCGAGCATGGCCTGGACCTGGCCCTGGCCGGTGAAGTCGACCGCGGCCTGCCAGAGGGCAGAATCGCCGAGGCCGGCGTCGCGGCGGGCCTGCTCAAGCCACGGCCCGACCAGCGGGTCGGAGTAGGCGAACGAGGGCGCCGTTACCAGGCTCATGCAGACCAGGTAGCCGCAGATCTCGTCCTCGACGTTCCTGGCCACCGCAACCCGGTCCGGAGACTCCTCGAAGTACCGGTTGGTCAGGCGGCGCCACGTCGGGTTCTTCTCCCCGCTCGGATGCTCTGCTATCGCCTCGGCATCGGTAGGCCGGATCGGGTCGATGCGGAAGCTGACCGTGTCATCCCAGCCGAAACCCCAGCGCAGCAGCGGGTTCTCCACCAGGTGCGCCATATCGATCATCAGCGTTTGCTCGCCGCCGAGTGCGCGGCTGAACAGATAGTCGGTGATCCGGCGGCGCACGTCGCGCTCCAGATCCGGGTTGCGCAGCCGGAGGTCAGCGAGCAACGCCTTGCGTGCCAGCTCGTGCACCATCAGGCCCGAGCCGATCGACTCGGTGATGGTCAGCTCGGACAGCTGCCGCCAGCCGGCTCAGCCTCCTCGGCTGGCAGCAGCGCCCGGAGCAGGTCCGGCGTCGTGGTCCTGGCGACCAGCGCGATGCCGAGTGCGCTGGGCCTGACGTCCTGCAGTTCGGTCTCGACGAGCCGGTGCAGCAGAGTTCGCAGCAGGTCAGGGCGGTCAGGTGTGGCGGCCGCGTTCCAGCCAGGGTCTGCCGTGGCGGCATCGGCCGCCAAAGCGAGGGCCAGCGGAGACCCGGCTGCCCACTCGATGATGGCGGGCACCCGGTCGTCGGTCAGTCCGCGCGCGGCCAGCAGCCGGCTCGCGTCTGCCGGGCCGAGCGCGCTGAGGTCGAGCCGGGCCGTCAGGGACTCCCAGCCGCCGGTGAACCAGCCGGGATCCGGCGCGCCGCGGCCGGCGATGACGACGACCGACTGATCGGGCAGGTCGGGCAGCAGCTCGCGGCGCAGGAACGAGTCGAACGCCGTCATCTGCTCGTAGGAATCGATCAGGACAAGCGGCCTGGCGAACTCAGCCGCGTCCTTGAGGGCTAGCTCAAGGGCGGCCGGCGCCGGGCCGAGCTCCCGGCCGTCGATCGCGACGACGGCGATGCCGAGGTCGCGCGCCCGGCGGCCGATCTCACGCAACAGCGCGCTCTTGCCGATGCCGCCGGGCCCGCTGATGTGCACGACGCTTGCCGGCGGGTCGTCGGAACTGAGGCACCGGTCAAGGAAGGTGAGCTCGCTGCCGCGTCCGGCGAATCTAGCCCGGTCGCGATCTTCCAGCCTGGAGGCGAGCGTCCGGCGACGGGGCTCGTCCAGCATGCATTCCATCCCTGCTCGACGCCGACACGCCGTGCGCTATCCAGACGGCCCCAAACCCCGGGCTCCGGACCCGCGACACCGTCAGCGTACCAAAGCGAGACCCGGCTGATATTGCGGCCAACAGGGCCTACCGCATGGTGGAACGCGGCGTGCTCGGATGGCAGGCCATCCCGCAGGGGGACCGAGGAGGAGATTCCCGCATGGGAATGCTGAAGCGGATGCAGGACATGAAGGAAATGGTGAATGCCGCACCCGGCATGGTGGCCCAGAGCCAGCAGTTGGCTGCTCAGGCGCAGCAGATGGCCGCGGCGCAGCAGGCCGCGCTGCAGGCTCAGATGGCCCAGTATCAGCAGGCACAGTTCGGCGGCTCGCCGGCGCCGGGTGCGGCGCCGGCCGGGCCCGACTTCGAGCCGATCGCCGGCGTCTCGCTGGAACAGTTCGCCGCGATCTCCAAGGGCGTCGCTGCGTACAACTACGACGCGACCAAGCTGCCGGAGGTCGCCGCGTCACACGGGCGTCGACCCGGTCAGCTGGGAGACGCGCGCACCAGGGCTGGAACGACCGCATCAAGGCCAACCCGGCCGTCGCGCCAGCAGTTCAACCAGCTGTACCGGGCGAGCTGATCCCATGGGCGTCTTCAAGAACATGCGCGACCTGCAGAAGCAGGCAAGGACCTGGAGCGGACCATGCCGCCGGTCGGTGACCGGATGCGGCAGGCACAGGAGCGGATGGCCAACGCCAGCCAGATGATGGCTGCTCAGACCCAGGCTGCGGGCTGGGCCGCCCAGGCTCAGATGGGCCTGGCCAACGGCACGGCCGTCAAGCGCACCGTCATCATCGGGTCGATGCGCCAGGTGGGCATGATCAACTTCGACCTCCTGGTCGAGTTCGAGCTGACCGTGATGGCCGACGGCATGCCGCCATACCCGGTCACCACCCAGCAGGCCATTAGCCAGATGCAGATTGGCCGGCTGCAGAACGGCATGTCGTTGCAGGGCGTGGTCGACCCGTCGAATCCGACCGCGGTCTGGCTGGATCTGTCCAGCGCCGGCTGACGAGCCAGCGTCTGGTGAACGTGCAACCCTGCCGGGAAGTTCGGCCGCATGAGGTCGGTCTCGGGGGGAGGGGTTGCGCAAGTGGGGGGCCGCGTGTCGCCGCCAGCCCGTGAGGCTGGCGGCGACGCGCGGTTGAGGCGGGTTATGTTGAGGGCTATGAGCAGGACCGGACGAGGCTGAGATGGAATTCAGCCGGGAACTTCGGACAGGGGTCCTGTCGGGAGACATCACGGTGTCGTTCCGGTTGTGGCAACGGCCCAAGGTCAAGACCGGTGGCCGGTACCCAGTTGGGCCGGCCGTCATCGAGGTCGATTCGGTCGAACTGGTGCCCTTCAGTACGGTCACGGCGGCTGACGTCACAAGGTCCGGCGAGCCCGACCGGGACACGTTGCGGCGAAGGGCCGCCCACGCCGGGCCCATCGACGACGGCACATTGGTGTACCGGATCGAGTTCCACCTAGTCGCGTGATGCGGCCGTGGGCGAGGTTGCGCACTTCCGTGGCCCCAAAGCGGTACAAAAAGGCGATAAAAATGCCTGCAAACGTCGCAATGTCGGTGGCAGCCGCAATCGTGGGTGCATGGCAGGCGATGTTGATCTTGGGAATGTGAGTGTTTATACCACTTCGCGGTTGTTACAGAGCGGGCGTTCGCCGGAACAGATCCGGACGCTCATCCGACGTGGAGAGTTAGTCCGGATCGGCAAGGGGATCTTCGTCACCGGTGCGGTGATGCGTCGCATGGCCGGCCTGCCTCATGGCGACCATCTGATCGCCGTGGTCGCGGCACTGGCGCTGAACCGGCCCGCGGTGGTCAGCCACCGGTCGGCGGCCCTCATTTACGGGATTGACCTTATTGGCAGCACCGCGACGGTGACGGTGACCGCTCGCCCCAGTTGCAGCCGACGGGTCAGGGACGGCCTGCACGTGTACACGACGCCGATGCCGGCCGCGCACGTGGCTAAGAGATACGGCCTGCCCGTGACGTCACCGGCCAGGACCGTGATTGACCTGGCCAGGACGTCGCCTCTCGCCGACGGCGTGGCAGCAGCCGACTCTGCGATCCGCAAGGGTCTGACCTCGAAGTCGGCATTACGGGCAGTACTGGCGGACGGGACGCGGCGGCGGGGGAATGCCAAGGCGGAACTGGTGGTCGAACTGGCCAACGGGCTGGCTGAATCTCCGCTGGAGTCCATCGCGCGGGTCGCGTTCCGCGAATGCGGCCTGCCAATGCCGGCCTTGCAAGTAGGGCTCCCGCCCTACCAGCGACGGATAGCCAGGGTCGACTTCTACTGGGAGGAGTTCAAGACCATCGCCGAGGCCGACGGTGCGCTCAAGTACGAGGATCCGGCACGGGCCAGGGCGCAGCTGTGGCGCGATAAGAAGTTGCGCGAGGCCGGATACGAGATCGTCCACTTTGACTGGCGCGAGATAACGACGACCCCGGCGGAGGTCGCCAATTCCATTCGGGCCGCGTTCCGGCGCGGCCAGCGACTGTCGGATCCGGCAGCCTGACGGGCCGCCTGACGTGCCGCCTCACGTGTCGCCTGACGGGCTGGCCCGGCCGGCCGGTCATTGCTCGGACAGAATCGCCTCAAGTTCAGCTAGCGGGTCGCGAACGACCGGGCCCCTGGTTTCGACGACGGCACTGCGGATCCGGCCGGGGAACGCGAACGGCGCCGTGTAGCCCGGGCCAACGGCCGGGCCCCATTCGTATCCGCAAGTCAACCCGACGCCGGTGCCGCTGAAGCCGGCTGGCGTGAATCTGGGAATTGGCCCGCGACCCACTTCGCTGCTGTCGCACCTCAGGACGCCCTCGCCGCCCAGGCCGTCGTCCTTGGTGAAGACATACTCGAGCCGGTGCTCCCCGGCCGTGAGCTGGTGCGCCGATTCGATGACGTGCTGTTCCTTCCCGTAGAGGTTGTGGACGTACCGGAGCCGGCCCGCGAGGATGTGCAGTGACCACCCGCCGAGGGCTGTGCCCATGGCGAGGAGCACTCCGTCGGTGTCGGCCGGGTCGTCGATGGTCGCCTCGATCAGCAGTGCGTGCGAGCGGTTGCGCACGTTGGCGGCTACCGTCTCGGGCACCTGGGCGCCATGCGGGAGGTACTGATAGCGATCGCGCGGCCGCCGGTGGTCGGGCTTGGGATGAACCAGCGCCCACAAGACCCGGTTGTCGAGCGGCAGCACCTGGTTTCGGCCGGCCTCGGCCCACCACAGGTCCACCAGTTGCGCGAGCAGCTCAGGGCGCTCGGCCGCCAGGTCCTGAGTCTCGGAGATGTCCTGCGCCACGTGATACAGCTCCCAGACGTCGTGGTCGAAGGGCGCGTTCGGGTTCTGATCGTCATACAGCGGCCCGATGGGATGGAAGGTGACGGCCTTCCAGCCGCGGTGATAGATCGCCCGCGATCCGAACATCTCGAAGTACTGCGTCAGGTGCCGGTCTGGCTCGCTGTCGCTGCCCTCGGCCAGCAGGTAGCCGAAGCTGACGCCGTCCACGGCTGTCTGCGCAATGCCGTCGATCTGGTCCGGCAGGCTCACTCCGGCCAGTTCGGCCAGCGTCGGCAGCACGTCGACGGCGTGGGTGAACTGATGCCGGATCGCGTTGCTGGCGAGATTGCCGGCCGGCCAGGACACGATGCACGGATCCGCCACGCCGCCCTGGTGCACTTCGCGCTTCCACCGCCGGAACGGGGTGTTGCCCGCCATCGTCCAGCCCCATGGGTAGTTGTTATGGCTCAGCGGGCCGCCGATCTCGTCGATCCTGGCCAGCATCTCCGGCAGCTGCGCGGGGTCGATGTTGACCAGGCGGACGTCGTTGATCGAACCGTCGGCGCCGCCTTCGGCACTGGCCCCGTTGTCCGAAACGACGCAGACGACGGTGTTATCGAGCTCACCACGTTCCCGCAGGAAAGCCAGGAGCCGCCCGATCTGCTCGTCTGCGTGCGACAGGAATCCCGCGAAGCACTCCATGAACCGCGCCGAAACGGCGCGCTGGCCCGCGGTGAGACTGTCCCAGGTCGGCACCCAGCCGGGGCGGTCCGGCAGCGCCGTCGACTCCGGGATCAGGCCGGCCGCCAGCTGTCGGGCGAAGATCTGGTCCCGCCAGGCATCCCAGCCGAGGTCGAACCGGCCGCGGTAGTGCTCACGCCAGCGGGCCGGAGGCTGGTGCGGGGAGTGGCAGGCGCCGGTGGCGAAATAAAGGAAGAAAGGCTTGTCCGGGTCTGCCGCGCGCAGGTCACCCAGGAACTCGATGGCATGGTCGGCCAGGTCCTCGGTGAGGTGATAGCCGGCCTCAGGCGGCCGTGGCGGGCGGACGCCGTGATTGTCGTGGTAGAGCGCGGGCGCGAACTGATGCGTCTCGCCGCCGTGGAAGCCGTACCAGCGGTCGAAACCGCGCGCCAGCGGCCAGGTCGCGCGGGAGGCGGCCATGCTCGTCTCGTCCTCGGGGGACAGGTGCCACTTCCCGACGGCGTAGCTGGCGTAGCCAGCCGCGCGCAGGATCTCCGGCAGGAACCCGTTCTCCCGCGGTGGCTTGCCCCAGTAGCCGGGAAAGCCGATGGCGAGGTCGGCCACCCGGCCCATCCCGCTTCGGTGATGGTTGCGGCCGGTCAGCAGGCACGCGCGAGTAGGCGAACAGAGCGAGGTGGTGTGGAAGTTTGCGAGCCGCACGCCGGCTGCTGCCAGGCTGTCGAGCACCGGCGTCTCGATGTCCGATCCGTAGCAGCCAAGCTGCGCGTACCCGACGTCGTCCAGGACGATCAGCAGCACGTTCGGAGAGCCAGCCGGGGCCGCGGGCTCGGCGGGCCACCAGGGTTCAGAATCACGCCAGTCCCGGCCAATGCGGCCGCCGAATTGCTTCGCCACGAACTGCCGCCTTCCGCCACGGATATCGCCCCATGCTGCCAGACGGCGGAGAGTCGCGCCCGGAGCAGCTAACGGAAGGAGCTGGCCCGGCGAGTGCGCGGCAGGCACCCGCCGGACCAGCGCCGGATCCTGTTAGCAGCCGTCGTAAGGAGCCCAGTTAGACTCGCCGCCGGCCGCGATCGCGTTGGCGAAGACCTGGTTCTGCTCGGCGACCGAGGCGTTGCCGAAGTCGGCGGGGTTGCCGCCGTAGGCAGCCCAGGTGGCTGCGCTGAACTGGTACAGGCCGTAATGGCCGGTCGCGTTCATCACCTGGGCGTTCCCGCCGGACTCGCGGGCGATGACGCAGGCGCCGAATGATCCGCCCGGCGCCGCGCTGCTGTAGCTGGCTGCGGCGGCGGCGGAACCGGCTTCCCGCGCGATCTGCGGGGCTATCAGCGAAACCTGCGGATGCAGGCTGCCAGGCGCGGCGGGCGCGTGCGCCGGCTTGGCCGGGACATGCAGCAGCTGGCCGGCGTAGATGTCGTCCGCCCAGCGGATGTGCCGGCGGTTGCGCCAGTAGAGCACCGTCCAGTCCGACTGGTCGTGATAGACGCGCCGCGCGATAGAGGACAGGGAGTCACCAGACCGGACCTTGTAAGTAGACGGGAGATTCGCGGCGCCGGGACGGCTCACCGCCCTGCTGATGGCCGGCCGCAGCTGGCCGGCCGGACCGCTCAGCGCAGCGGAGGCGTCGAGCACGGCCGGGTGGTCCGCTGCAGATCCGGCGACGGTCGCCGCGGATGCCGAGGGCGACAAGCAAAGCGCCGCTGCTACGGCCAGAGTCGGCGCGGCGGCGGCGGCTCCCTGCGGGAGGCTGATCCGAGATGGTTTACGGTGGCGGCCCAAAGGGCTCCTCTCCGAGAAGTTCGCACTCGTCGGGAAGCCCATGCCAATGCGGCCGTCCCCCGGAGCGCCGGTCCCGTGCAGGCTATGCGGGCATGTGGCGCACAAATACCAAAGAACGAGAAACCAGCCAGAAAGGCATCTTGAGTGTTAGCCTCCGCCAAGGCCCTTCCTTTTGTAATGGTGTGAACGGTTTTGCCGACGCTGGACAGCGGGTGTCACTCGGGCTGTCGTTACGCCGGTGACGAACGCCTGCAGCTTCGGTCAACGTTCAGGCGGCGCTCAGTCTGTAGCTTTGGTTTGTGGTCGGCGAACTCGCGGCCCCCGGTGCCGGGCGCAGCGTCAAGACGCTGATCCGTTATGCGCTCGGCGTGGCACTCGGTCTGGTCGTGCTGTTGCTGTTGTTCGGCAAGCGGGCCGAGTTGGCCGGTGCGTGGCATCAGCTCAGGACTGTCAGCCCTGGCTGGGTTGCGGCCGCGATTGGCGCTGAGGCGCTGTCGCTGCTGGCGTTCGGCTGGCTGCAGCACCGGGTGCTGCGGCTCAGCGGCACGACCATCGCGATCGGGCGGCTCTTCCTGCTTGCCCTGGCCAACGACGCCATCGCCCTGACGGTGCCGGGCGAGCCGGCTGTCTCCAGCGCGTACCGGTACCGCTACTACCGGCGGCACGGCGCCTCCGGGGCGAGTGCGGGCTGGACCATCTTCACCGTATTGATCGCCCAGGCCATCGCGATGGCGGTGCTGCTGTTGCTCAGTGTCCTGGTGGCACTGGCCTTCAGCACCAGCCGGTCCGGGGCCGGGCTGACCGTGCTCGGGCTGGTCATCGTGGCCGGCGCCGTAGCCGTGCTGGTCCGCCGCGACCTGGTGATACGACTGGCCGCCGCGATGGTGAGAGCGGTGCGGCGGCTGACCGGCCACCCGCGTGGCAGCCTGGGCGAGCGGATGGAAACGACGCTGGCCAGGATGCGGGAGATCCCGCTGAGCACCGGGTCGACGGTCTGCGTGGTGGCCATCGCCGCGTCGGTGTGGTGCTGTGACTTCCTCTGCCTGGTCTGCAGCTTCCGTGCGGTGCACTCGGCCATCCCGTGGCACGGGGTGCTGCTGGCCTACGGCGTTGCCCAGGTAGTCGGCTCGTTCCCGCTCGTACCTGGTGGCCTCGGCATCGTCGAGGGCAGCCTCGCGGTCATCCTCGTCTTCTACGGGGCGGGTCGGGTCCCGGCCGTGTCGGCCGCACTGGCGTTCCGGGCGGTGAACTTCTGGCTGGCCATCATCGTCGGCTGGGTCAGTGTTGGTGTGATCGCGCACCTTGCCCGGCGTAGCAGGCCGGTCGTGCCGTCACCGTCCGTCGAAGGAAACGGCGCCGGTCCCGGACATGACGACCTGCTGGCCCAGGAACGGGATGGACCCGTTGCAGTGCAGTTTGGCGTCGACCTCGGCGATCGTGAAGGTCACGTCGAAGGTGCCGGTGATCCCGCGGTAGGCACCGGTGCCTGAGCCGGTCACGACTGGTGCCTGGCGCGTCACCGCGATGACGCCTGAGCAGGTGGCAACGTCAGTCGGGAAGCGTCTGAAAGCGGCAACGAACTGGCGGTCTAGCGCGGCGATGTCGAGCCGGAACGTCCCGCGGCTCAGGGTGAACTCGAGCTCGCTGCTGTGCTCGGGGTTGACGGTGCCGTCTGCGTTGACGCTGACGGCCTTGCCATAGTCGCCGATGGCGCCGGTCAGCACTGCGGTGGACGTCGGCCCGTCGTTGTCCTGGTAATCAAGGAACCGGGCGGTCCCGCTGGCTCCGGGCCCGGCGGCCGTGCCGGCCGGGCTTCCGGCGGCTGTCCCGGCCGTGGCGGGAACGCTGGCGCCCGGCTGCGGACGTGCCGTCGCCGGGCCAGCCGAGGCGCAGCCGGCCAGAACAACGGCAACAGCAGCGGCCAGCACGGTCATGATGAAACGGGCATGGTTGTGCACGGAATCTCCTGCTGCCTAGCCTGCGCGGTTACGGGGGACTTGTCTGGACGGACGGCGTCAGGCGCCCGACTCCAGGTACTTGATCGCGGCGATAACGCGGCGGTTGTCGCTGTCGGACGGGGCGAGCCCGAGCTTGTCGAAGATGCTGGCCACATGCTTTTCCACCACGCCGGCGGTAATGACGAGCTTGCCGGCGATGGCGCCGTTCGACCGGCCCTCGGCGATCAGCGAGAGGACGTCCCGCTCTCGCGGGGTCAGCGTGCTGAGTGCATCGGAACGGCGGCCGGCCGTCAGCAGGTGCCGCACGACTTCCGGATCGAGCACGGTGCCGCCGCGGGCGACCTGGACGACGGCCTCGACGAAGTCGCTGACATCCGCGACCCGGTCCTTCAGCAGGTAACCGACGCCGCCGTGCGCCTGGGACAGCAACTCGGCGGCCGAGCCGGTCTCGATGTACTGGGAGAACACGAGCACGCCGACGGACGGATGGTCAGCCCGGATGCGCAGTGCCGCGGTCAGGCCTTCGTTGGTGTGGGTCGGCGGCATGCGGACGTCAATGATGGCCACGTCGGGCTGGTGGGTGCCGACTGCCTCGCGCAGTGCCTGCGCGTCGCCCACGGCGGCGACCACGGCGTGCCCGCGCCTGGTGAGGGTCTGGGTCAGCCCGTCGCGCATGATCACGGCATCCTCGGCGATCACGATGCGCAAGCGGCCGTTACCTGAGTGCGGCTGCCGGGCCAGCCCGGCCGGGGCGCCGGACATCAGGCATGCACCGGCAGGCCGACGGAGATGACGGTCGGGCCGCCAGCCGGGCTGTTGACGCTGAGGCTGCCATCGACGGTCTGCACCCGCTCGACCAGCCCGGCCAGACCGCCGGCCGGGCTGATGCGCGCGCCGCCGGTTCCGTCGTCGGTGACCAGCATCCGGAGGCTGCCGTCAGAGTCGGTCAGGCTGATCAGCACATGTTCGGCACAACTGTGCTTGACCGCGTTGGCGAGCAGTTCGGCGGCGCAGAAATACGCGATGGTCTCGATGGCCGGCGACGGCCGCGCCGCAACGGTGACGTGGAGCTCGACCGGGATGGGGCTCGTTTCCGACAGGGCCGTGAGGGCAGCGCCGAGGCCGCGATCCAGAACTGCCGGGTGGATACCCCTGGCCAGGTCACGCAGCTCGGCCAGGGTCTCCTTGGCGTTGCGGTGCGCCGCCACGATGAGCATCCTGGTGCGCCCTCCGTCGTCTTCGGCGTCGGTCGCCGCCTCCAGGCTTTCCTTGACCTCGCCCAGGGTCATGGCCAGCGCCGCGAGCCGGACTTGAGCGCCGTCGTGCAGGTCACGTTCAATCTGACGGAGCCTGGCCGCGGATTCGTCTACCGCCAGGGCCCGGCGTTCCTGGAGTTCGCGGGCTCGCTCCGCAGCGGCCGCGATGCGGGCCTGGGCGTCGCGTTCGGCCTCCAGCCGGGCGGCCCGGTCCTCGAGCGAGGCGTAGTACGCGCGGCGGTACCGGTAGGCCACGGAATCGCCGAGCACCCAGGCGATCAGCGCCGTGCCGCCCAGCCCGATGGCCGCTCCGAGCAGCGGCCCCTGCGGATGCTGTCCGGCGTCGGGCGTCCAGCGGGCGATCGCCAGCCCGGTGAGCGCGAAGCAATAAGCCAGGCCCGCCACGGAAACCCGGCGCGAGCAGTGCGCGGCCAGCGTGTACAGCAGCACGGCAACCGCCAGATCGGACGCCGTGGGCTGGAAGGCCGCGATCTGCGGCGTACCGTGCAACTGCAGGCCGAGCGTGACCTGCATCGTCCCGATCGCCGCCGCGGCCGCGAAGGCCGCCACCGGGTACCGGCGGCGGGCCAGCACCGTGAGAGCCAGTGCGATGCTGACTACCTCGACAGCCCGGTCGCCGCCCCACTGGTCGGCACTGACCGCCAGCACCAGCCCGGCCAGCAGCAGCTCGGCCCGCCACCGGCGGTCTCCAAGCCATGCCTGCATGCGGCGCACGCTCCCAGCGTATGTAGCCGGGCGCTGCCTGCGGCGGGACCGGACCGGCGCCGCCTCCGCGGGCCGTCGCGCGAGCTCGGTCATCGCTATCTCCCTGCTGAATGGCTCCCGACTCCTCACCACCCTAGGAACTACCGCAAGCGGTGGACAGCCGGTCAGCATCCGGACGCGGCTGGGGGATTTCCCCAGACCGGCCGGCCGAATCATCGGCCGGGAACAGCGCGGCCGCGGCCGGATCACCGGTCGCGGCCGCGACGTCGCCGGCGCTGCCAGCTCAGCCGGGTGTGACCTGCCAGCGGGGACCAACGAAGATCAGTCCCTGCGGGCCGAAGGCGGGGCCCCGCAGCGGGACCCGGGAGATGTGGCCGGTCCACGGGTTCAGCTGACCCAGGTAGTTCGGCGGGAAGCCAGGTGCCGGGCAGCTGGCGGGCGCGTCGGCAGCGTCGCACGGCGTGACGGCGACGAAGACAGAGCCGGGCCGGAACGTGCCGGTCACGACGTCGACGGTATCGCCGCTGGTGTTCGCGCCGTACATCCGGCCGGACCGCGAGCGCGCCCAGGCGGTATCGTCGACGGCATTCGACAGTGTCAGCACGGCGAGGTGGCTGCCGAGCGGCGCCTTCCGCTGGACGAAGATCTGCTCCTTGTCGCCCTGGCTGGTGAGCATAAAGTCACCAGCAAACCTGGGACCGGAACGTGGCACGATCTCGTTCGAGTCGGGGTCGGTCAGTGCCAGCGTGACGTCCTTGCCCAGCGACGGGCCGGTATTCGCGTCGGTCGCGGTCGCCTCGTCGTAGAACAGCGGGCGCACGGTCGCGGTCCGGCTGGCGCGGTCGAAGCCGACCACGTAGACGGCCGGGTCGATCGGCTGCGGCGCCGGGCTCCCGACGGTGCCGGGCGCGGAGGCGCTGATCAGCACAAGGCCGTGGTAGATCGAAATGGCGTCGGTGCCGCCGCCGTGCGGTAGCGGGCTGGCGCTGTAGTGATAGTGCGTCAGATGGTGACCCGGCGCCGCCCCTGGCCTGATCGTGTAGATGCTGGAGTTGGCGTCCTCGTTGATGGTCGCGATCAGGATCCCGCGGCCGGTGTCCGCGGTGATGCCGTCGCACTTGCCGTGCAGGTTCCATTCGCGGATGACACGACCTGAGGCGGTGAACTCCACCACGGTGCTGTCCTCGTTGCCGTCGGCGGCGGGTTCGCCCTGCGGGCCGACGCCGTTCTGGAACGCCGTGAAGAGGTGGTGGCCGAGGACGGTGAGGTCGTCAGGACTGGTCAGGTGCTCGCGCTTGCGGGTGGCGGAACCGGACGGCAGGTAGGAATGCCAGAGCTTCATCCCGTTGAGGATGGGGCGGACATGGAACCGGTGCACTGCCTGGCCGGCGGCTGGCCCGGGCGCGGCCTGAGCGGCCGACGAGCCGACGAGCAGGCCGGCCGCGACGGCAGTCGCCGCGGCCATCAGCCTCGTCGTGATCTTGATGGTAGTGAGCACGTGTCCTTCTTCCCTGATCTGGCGGGCTAGAGGTCTACCGCAGTGTCTGGCCCGGTGCAGGCCGGCGGCTTATGCGGCGATGAACTGGCCGTGAAGGATCGGCCTGCATCCGGCAGGACCGGCGGTGCGGGCATGCGGCGCCGTCACTCGGCCGGCGGTACCGCGTCAGCTCCGCTAGGCCGGCGGCGCGGCGAACCTGGCCCGGATGCCCCGGGCCGCGCTGACCGTGGCGGTCGCCGCGACCACGGTAATCAGGATCAGGTAGCCGCCGAGCAGGTCGTCATGCCGGTACCCGGCGAAGTTGCGCGTCCACAGGCACAGCCCGGTCGCCGCCAGTCCGCTGGCAGCCGCGGCCACCGAGACGGCAACGGCCGCGACCGCGGCGCCCGCCGCGGCCAGGTGAACGGCCGGCCCGCGCGGCCGGAGCCGGTGCAGGGCCACGATCGGGCCCGCGGCGGCCAGGCTCGCCATCGCGAAACCGAGTACGGCGAACCCGAGGAACCAGCGTGGTCCGGTGCCTTCGGGATGATGCACGATCCGCAGCGCGACGCCGGCCACGGCGATGAAGGCGGCCGGCGCGGCGATTGCCAGCGATAGCCACCGGGTTTCCGCGGACCGCCGCTCCCGGCGCGCCTGGCGCAGCATCTGCAGCCACAGCGGAAGCCCGCAGGCCGCGGCCGCCAGCACAGACAAGGCAAGCCCGGCATCAAAGACGCGATAGGACCACGGCACCAGCGGATTCTGGCGGGTGCCAAAACCCTGCAGCTGGGTCAGCTGCGCGAACACGATGCCGATGCCGGTCAGCGCGGACCAGGCGGCCAGCACGGTGCCCAGCGAAGCGCGCACCCTGGCCTCGCGGTCATGCAGGTGGCGTGGCGGGCAGACCCAGGCGGGCGCGGCCTGCCAGGCCAGGCTCGCGATCGCGGCAACGGAGCAGCCGGTGTCGGCCAGCAGCGCGCGGATCTCCTCGCCATAACGGTCCCGCCAGGCGCGCGGGTACAGCAGCAGGACGGCTCGCGCCGCGAGCCGGTCGCTAGTGCCGGAGGCCGGACCCTCTCTCATGGCCGCGTGCTCACGACGTGGCCCAGCCCAGCCGGCTGCTCAGCCGCTGCTGGGCGAGCGAGGCGACCTGGCTCATCCGCGCGGACTGGGCGGCCAGCGCGTCGGCCCCGGCCTGGGTGATGCGATACGGCCGCCGCCGGTCTGCCGATTCCAGCGGCTCGATGAGACCCTGGGACTCCAGCCGCGCGATGACCGCGTACAGGGTGCCGGCGCTCAGCCGCACGCCCATCGTGTCCTCGACGTCGCGGGTGATGGCATACCCGTGCTTAGGTTCGCCGGCCAGGCTAGCGAGCACGAGCAGGGGCGGGTCAGCCCAGCGGTCCAGTCGGTTTCCCAACGACTCTCACTCCCTGCGTCGCCAGTTTCTGACTCGTCCCTTCGCGGGTACCCTATGCCAGCCCTATATACTGCAGGCCGCTATACCGTCACCCGTTATAGCTGCCGTCTGCTCGCCACTGACCCCCGGTCCGGCGCTCGCCCGACGTGCAGATCGCGACGAAAGGAAGCTGGTCGTGCATTCCGCCGTCGGCGCCGGCAGGCGCGCGCCCATCGCGGCCAAGGTACCGGAGATCACGTTCCTGTTCTGGGTCATCAAGCTGCTGACCACGGCCGGCGGCGAGGCAGTCTCCGATTACCTGGCCTTGAAGGGCTACGTCCTGACCGGCATCATCGAGGTCTGCATTTTCGTCGTCGCGGTCTGGATCCAGTTCCGCACCCGTCGCTACGTGGCCGCGGCCTACTGGTTCCTCGCGCTGGCGATCGCGATCTTCGGTACCGGCGCCGCCGATGCCATGCACCTGGTCGTCGGCATCCCGTACGCAGGCACGACGGCGCTGTGGGCCGCCGCCCTGGCCGTCATCTTCTGGCTCTGGTACCGCAGCGAGGGGACGCTGTCCATCCACAGCATCACGACCACCCGCCGGGAGCTGTACTACTGGGCCACTGTGTTCGCCACCTTCGCGCTGGGCACCGCGCTTGGTGACTTCACCGCGCACGTCCTCAACCTGGGCTATCTCGGTTCCGCCGTGCTGTTCGCGGTGGTCATCATGGTCCCGGCGGTTGCCTGGCGGCTGGGCGTGAACTCGGTGCTGGCGTTCTGGGCGGCCTACGTCGTCACCCGGCCGCTGGGCGCCTCGTTCGCCGATTACTTCAGCAAGTCGCACGCGCTGAGCGGGCTGAATTACGGCGACGGACCGGTGGCCGGCCTGCTGCTCGTGCTGATCGCGCTGCTCGTCGCCTACACCGCGATCGCCCGTTACGACATTCAGCGGCCGGCCCGCGCGGCTGGCCCCGGCGCTGGCCCTGGCACCCGCGCGGTCCAGCCGGACGCGCCCGGCCAGGGTGCGGCCGCCCGGTACGCGCGCGACCCGCGCTCCTAGCGCGCGGCCGCTGCGGTCACTGCTCCGGCGGCCGGCCCGGTGCCAGGCGAGCTCGCCCGAATAGCAGGTCGCGAAGATCGCCAGGGCGCAGATCGCCAGCAGCTGAAGTAGCTGCGTCACGCCGGCCGCCGCGCCGGTGCTGCCGACGAGCCACCACAGGTGATCGCGCAGGGCGAACGGCACCAGGACGGCAATGCAGGTGATGACTGCGGCGTCCAGCGCCCGCCGCCGCGCGCCGCGCAGCGGCGCCGAGCTGGCGCGGATCAGGCCGAGGTAGGCGCCAGCCGCGGTGATCAGGCCGAACGTGCCAGTTCCGAGCAGCAGGCACGCCACCATCGTGACCGGAACGTGGTAGCCCTCGCGGATGCCCTGATTGACGCCGACGGCCGCGCCGAAAGCGAAGCACGCCAGCAGGCACGCTCGCACCGGATGACGCCGCAGCGGCCGAGTCAGGTGATCATCGGTCCAGCTCAGCACGCCGAGGACGAGAGCGCGCAGCGGCCCGGCGAGGGCGGCGTAACGGCGGGCGAAGGTCATCATGTCCGCCAGCCAGTCCGGGTCGGCCCCGGCTGGGTCACCCGGCCGGGTGCCCGCCAGGGCCGGCAGCCCGGTCCGGCGCACATCGCGGACCGCGGTCAATGTCCAGGCCGTCAGCAGGGTCAGGATCGCTACCTGGATTGCGGTCGCCGCGTTCCAGGCGGGCCGGTCAGCGCCGGTGAGCACCGCGATCCACTCGGTTCCGAGCGTCAGGCTCACCCCGGCGAGGATCACCCGGCAGCCGCGGAGCAGGTCCCGGATCCGGGCGGCGGGCAGCGGTTCGCTGCGCCGGCACAGCAGAACCCGCGGCGCGCAGCAGGCCGCGATGAGCGGCACGAAGAACATCATGAAGGACACCACGGTGTCGAACGGGTCGTTCAGCCACGGCGCGTGAGCGTAGAGGAGCGGCAGTTGCTTGACCGGTCCGGTCGTGACGGCGAAGGCGGCCGCGAGCAGCAGCGTGCCGAACACCGGCCGCCGGAGTCCGAGCCGCCACGGCGAGCCAGGCGGGATCGGGTCAGTCGGTCTGCTGGCCGGGCCTGGCGGTTCTTCCATACCTAGGAAAGATAGGTATAAGCGCGCCCCGGCGCAACTGCGCCCGGACAGCGTGCCGACATACGCCGAGCCCGGCTGTCCCGCGTCAGCTGGGCGGCCGGACCTGACTTTATGGCTAACACGTCGAGTCCGGCTGTCCCGCGTCAGCTGGGCGGCCGGACCTGACTTTATGGCTAACACGTCGAGTCCGGCTGTCCCGCGTCAGCTGGGCGGCCGGACCTGACTTTATGGCTAACACGTCGAGTCCGGCTGTCCCGCGTCAGCGGGACAGCCGGACTCGAGATGATCCGCTTAGAAGCCGGGCTGGGCCATGGAGATGTCGAACCTGGAGCCCCAGTACCACTGGGTGGCGTTCGAGCCGGGCACCAGGTGCGGGTAGCCAGTCGGGTCCGCGATCCACCAGCGAACGTGCGACTGCATCCAGCGTGGCAGCGAACCGATCGCGGCCCTGGTACGCCGGCCACTCCGAGCGCATCGTGTAGATGATCGCGGTGGAGTTGTGGTCGGCGTTCAGCTTGCGCCAGGCCCAGTTGGCCGCGCTGGACGGACTGGCATCGCCGGGCTCGACATCGAGCGCGTTCGCGTGCGAGTCTGACCCGTTGACATCGATCCACAGGACCTGGTGGCGGCCAGCGACATGCGAAGCCGGGACGGCATACGGCCCGGTCGCGTAGGTAGCCACGACCTTGCCGCCCGGGATCGCGGTCGGCGTCACCGAGTCGTAGATCTGGTACGGCCGGGCCGGGGCCCGGCGGGCTCGAGCATGATGCCGCGCGCGCGGCCGGGAGTTGACGCTCTTAGCGGCCGCGCCCGGATGCGATGCCACCGGGTGCTGCTGGCTGGCGCGGGCGGCGGTCGCGGCCGACGCAGCCGGCGCGGACGCAGTGGCCGGTGCCGCGCTGGCCGGTGCGGCTGAGGGAGCCAGCGGCGACGGTCCGGTCAGAGCCTGACCGGACAGGTCCAGAGCGGGCGCACTGCCGTCCAGAAGACCGGAGCCGTAGCTGCTCATGGCACTCAGATCGGTCGCCGGGGTGCCAGCCGGGGGAGACACGACTGCTGCGTTCGCGGCTCCGGCGGACAGGCCGATGATCGCGGCCGCAGTCACTGCGGCGGCTGCTCCGCTCTTGACGAGCGAGGGCGCCGAGAATCGGTTGGGGGCGGAGTTTGCGGGCAGGGGGGAACGGAGGCGTGACAACATGACAACCTTGGGTCGGGCGTGGGGGACGCTCGGCGGGCATTCAGGACGCTGCCGGGAAACTGCAAGGGGGGGGCGGCAGTGGCGCGCGGATGTCTCGCGGGTCAAGGCGACACGTTGCCGGGGGGTGGCAACCATCACACGCCTGGATGCTTTCGGTTACTCATAGTGAACGCCCAAAAACCCGAGAACTATGCCCGGGGCGACAGAGTGGTAACTATGACCTGGGTCACGGGCGCCGTTTGGGTGACGTGCGTCACAGTCAGTAACCGACTCGGGGTGCTGCCGGCGACGCGGATCGTGGTGACTGGCGCTGCTGCTACCACCGGCCGCGGTGCTCGGGGACCAGCAGAACCAGCAGCAGGGCGACCAGCAGCAAGCCGGCGAACACCACGAAGACCCGGGCCTGGGCGATACCCGGATCAGGGCTCCTGGCCACGATCGCCGCGGTGATGGACACGGCCGTGATCGCGCCGGACTGGCGGAACATGCCGCGCAGGCCGGCGACGGCGGCGGTGTGGTCGGGGGCGAGTTGCAGGGTCGCGTTGTTGGACGCGGGAGTCGAGATGCCCATGCCGATACCGCAGATCCCGGTCGCGAGGGCCAGCCAGGCATAGGCGGACATGCCAGCAGGGCTGACCGCGGTCGCGACCATGCCGCAGGCAGACAGGGTGAAGCCGAGCGCGATCGGCCACCGGTAGCCGGTCCGCCGCAGCACGTACACCGCCAGGCCCGCGGTGGCGATCATGCCGACGGCCCGCGCGGTGAGCAGTGTGCCCGCCGCGAGGGCCGGGAGCCCGTAGCGTTCCTCGGCGTACAACGGCACCAGCGGGGCGAACCCGAGCACGGTGCTGCCGTAGAGGAAGTTGAGCAAGTTCATGACCCCGAAGCCGCGGCCGGTAAGGAAGCGCAGCGAGATGAACGGCGACTCGGCCACGGCCGAGTGCCGGACGAAGGCGACGGCCGCGGCAACGGCCACGAACTCGGGGACGATGAAGTAGGCACTGGCGGGGCTGCCTCCGGCACCGCCGAGGTAGCCGATGCCGAGCATCGCCGGCAGCAGCGTCAGGCCGAGCAGCAGGACGCCGCGGATGTCCAGGTGCAGATCCGGCCGCCGGGCGATATCGGGCACGAAGATGATGGCCAGACCGATCAGCGCGATGCCGATCGGGATGTTCACCAGGAAGATCCCGCGCCAGGACCAGTAGGTCACGAAGATGCCGCCGAGCACCGGGCCGACGATCCCGCCGATCGGGAAGATGCTGGCGAACAGCCCGACTGCCCGGTCGCGGTTGCGGCCGAAGATCTCGGTGACGATCCCGGTAGCCGACGGCATAAAGGCGCCGCCGCCCAGCGCCTGGACGCCGCGCAGCGAGATGAGCACGAAGATGTTGCCGGTCAGCCCGCAGCACAGCGAGGCCACGGTGAACAACATCACCGCGCCGAGGAAGACCTGCTTGCGCCCGAACTGGTCGCCGATCTTGCCGGCCAGCGGCATCACCAGGACCTGGCCGAGCGCATACACGGTGATCGTCCAGCTGCTCCAGTTCACCTGGGCGTGCAGGTCATGTTGCAGCGCGGGCAGTGCGGTCGCCACGATCGTCTGATCAACCGACGACATGAACAGCGCGATCGAGACAACCGCGAACACGACATGGCGCCTGCGCCCGAGGTCCCCGGCGACCTGCGCGCCGGCCAGATTCGCCGGTGCTAGCTGTTCTGCCACTGCCGACAACCCTACGCTGCTTGCCGGCAGGCAACTATGTGAAGTCACGCTAAGGTCTTCGCTATGGATGAGGATGCGGCGATCCGGCTGCGCCGGGTTATCGGCAAGCTGGCACGCCAGCTGAACGCGTCGTCGACCGGTGCCGGGCTGACGCCATCGCAGGCCTCGGTGCTCGGGCTGATCGTGGTGCGCGGACCGATCGGCCTCGGGGAGCTCGCCGACCTCGAGGGACTCAATCCGACCATGCTGTCGCGGGTCATTTCGCGGCTGCAGTCGATGGAGCTGATCGACCGGATCCCCGATCCGGCCGACTTGCGCAGCGTGTCGGTCGTGAGCACCGGGACCGGGCGCCGGCTCGACAAGCAGATCAAGGCGCGCCGGGCGGCGGCCGTCTCGCAGTGCATGGACCAGCTCGGAGACGTGCAGGTGGCGGCCGTGACCAGTGCGCTGCCAGCGCTGGAGGAGCTCGCCGAGAAGATGCGGCTGCAGCCGGGCGTGACCTGAGTCACAACTGGGTCTATTGGGCGCATCGAGGACGTCACGTACACTCGGAGTTAGGTAAGCCTAACCACAGTCTCCGCCGAGAAGGGCTGATCAGGACCTTGTTCGCGTGTATCTGCAACGCCGTGACCGACGACCAGGTGCTCAGCGCCATCGATCTGGGCGCCGCCACCGTCGAAGCGGTCGGGGACGCGACCAGGGCCGGCACCTGCTGCGGCGGCTGCCGCGATCACCTGGAGGACCTGATCGCCGAGCGGTGCATGACCTGCCCGCTGGCCAAGCTCCAGGCGGCCTGAACACTCCGTGGCATTCCGGCTGCCGGGCGGCAGGTGAGCGTTTACTGTGAGTGAATGCAAGGTGACAGTCAGGTCATCGAGTTCCTGAACGAGCAGCTCACAGCGGAACTGACGGCGATCAACCAGTACTTCCTGCACGCCAAGATGCAGGAGAACTTCGGCTGGGTGAAGCTGGCCAAGCACACCAGGGCCGAGTCCGTCGACGAGATGCGGCATGCCGAGATCCTCGCCGACCGGATCCTCCTCCTGGACGCGCTGCCTAACTTCCAGCGGCTGTTCCCGCTGCGCATCGGCCAGACCGTGACCCAGATGTTCCAGGCGGACATGGCGGTCGAGCTAGACGCAGTCAGCCGGCTGCGCCGTGGCGTCGAGCACATGCGCGGCGTTTCCGACATCACGAGCGCGAACCTGTTCGAGGCGATCCTCGCGGACGAAGAGCAGCACATCGACTACCTGGAGACCCAGCTCGGGCTGCTGGACCAGATCGGCGAGCAGCGGTATATCGCCCAGCTGATCGAGCAGCCCGACGACTGAAGCGCCGGCTGGCACGACTCCTGCGTGGGATGTAATGTTGTAATCCCAGTAGGAGAACGCGATGAGTACAGACGCACCCCTTGACGCATATTCGCAGGTGGTGGCCGGGGTCGCTGCCGAGCTGACACCGCGGGTGGCGAGCCTGCGCGTGCCCCATCCGGGCAGTCGCGCGGGTGAGGGCCTGGGTTCGGCCGTCATCTACACCCCCGATGGCTTCCTCCTCACCAACGCGCACGTGGTCGGCCGGGCCGAGCACGGCACCGCGATGTTCAGCGACGGCAGTACCGCGGCTTTCCGGGTCGTCGGCGCCGACCCGCTGTCAGACCTGGCGGTCGTGCGGGCCGACGCGCCGACGCCGCAGCCGGCCGAACTCGGCGAGGCGACCGACCTGGTTGTCGGCCAGCTCGTCGTCGCGGTGGGCAGCCCGCTCGGGCTCACCGGCTCGGTCACCGCCGGCGTGGTCAGCGCCCTCGGCCGGTCGCTGCCGACCAGTACCGGCGGCCGGATCGTGGAGGACGTGATCCAGACGGACGCGGCGCTCAACCCCGGCAACTCCGGCGGCGCGCTGGCCGACGCCAACGCCAAGGTGGTCGGAATCAACACGGCGGTTGCGGGCGTCGGCCTCGGCCTGGCCGTGCCGATCAACGTGACCACCCGGCGCATCATCGGCGCGCTCATGCGCGACGGCCGGGTCCGGCGCGCCTATCTTGGCGTGGTCAGCGTGCCGATGCCGCTGCCCGAGCCGCTGCGGGCCCGGTTCGGGCGGGCCAGCGGCCTGCGCGTCGCCGAGGTGGTCGCCGGCGGGCCCGCCGCCAGGGCCGGGCTGCGGCCGGGTGACCTGCTGCTCAGCATGGCCGGCGTCCCGGTCAGCCGGGCTCAGGACCTGCAGAAGCTCATGTTCGACGACGCCATCGGCCGGCCGCTGGCCATCACGGTCATGCGCAACGGCGCGCTGGTGGACGTGATAGCCGAGCCCGCCGAGCTGGTGACGACCTGATCCGGCCAGCACCCGCGAGCCTGCGGGGGCGCCGGGCGGACCCGGCCCGGTGCCCCCGCAGGAGTCAGTCGCTCGGCGCGGCTCAGTAATCGAGCAGCGCGCGCAGCGCGGCCGCGACCTTCGCGGTGGTGGGGATTACCTCGTCCTCCAGGGCATCGGCGAAGGGCAGCGGCACGCACTGCGCGGCCACCCGCCGGATCGGCGCGTCCAGCGTCTCGAAGCCCTCGTCGGCGACGATCGACGCGACCGTCCCGCCCCAGCCGCCCTGGTAGGGATTTTCCTCCACGATCAGCAGCCGCGACGTCCGCTGCACCGACGCCAGCACCGTGGCCATGTCCAGTGGCACCAGGCACCGCAGGTCGATGACCTCGGCAGAGACACCCGACTCGGCCAGTTCCCCGGCCGCCGCGAGCGCGATCGCTACCGTGGCCGCCAGCGCCACCACCGTGACATCCGTGCCGGGCCGCGCGATCGAGGCCTGGCCGAGGGGCACCACGTGGTCATCGGGCGGCGCCTCGCCCTTGCTGGCAAACAGGCCCTTGTGCTCGAAGAACACCACCGGGTCATCGCTGCGCACCGCCGCGGCCAGCAGCCCGACGACGTCGGCCGGAGTGGACGGGGCGACGACTTTGAGACCCGGCACCGCGAGCGCCCAGTTCTCCACCGCCTGGGAGTGCTGGGCGCCGAACCCCAGCCCGCCGCCGTTCGCCGTCCTGATCACCAGCGGAACGGTGACCTGCCCGCCGGTCATGTACCGCATCTTGGGAATCTCGTTGGCCAGGTAGTCCCAGCAGCAGGCGAGGAAATCGGAGAACATGATCTCCGCCACCGGCCGCATGCCGGTCATCGCCGCGCCCATCGCCATGCCGACGATGGCCTGCTCGGAGATCGGCGTGTCCCGGACGCGGGCCGGCCCGAATTCGGCGAGCAGGCCGACGGTGGTCTTGAACACCCCGCCGGCCGCGCCGATGTCCTCGCCGAGGCAGACGACGGCCGGGTCCCGCCGCATCTCCCTGGCCAGTCCCTCGGCAACCGCGTCGCGGTAGCTCATCAGGTCCGCCATTGATGTCCTCCGTCCGCCCACACGTCGGTCAGTGCCTGCGCCGGGTCCGCCCCGTCGGCGGCCTTCGCCTCCGCGACGGCCGCGGCAACCTGCGCCGCGGCCCTGGCCGCTGCCGCGGTCAGGTCCGCGTCGGAGACGCCCAGCGCGGCCAGCCGGCGTTGCGCCACATCCAGCGGGTCCCGGCTGAGCCACTCGGTCACCTCGTCGGCGGGCCGGTAGGTCGCCGGATCAGTGCGGCTGTGGCCGAAGTGCCGGTAGGTTAGCGCCTCCAGCACAGTTGGCCCCTCGCCCGCCCGGGCCCGGTCGGCCGCGCGCCCGACCGCCTCCGCGACCACCACGACGTCATTGCCGTCGATGACCTCGGCCGGCAGCCGGTACCCGGCCGCGCGGTCCGCGGCCGGATGCTCGGCCGCGGTGACCGAGCCGATCGGCGTGTACTCCATGTACAGGTTGTTCTCGCAGATGAACAGGACCGGCAGCGACCAGACCGAGGCGAGATTGAGTGCCTCGTGGAACGCGCCGATGTTGGTGGCGCCATCGCCGAAGAACGCCACCGAGACCTGTCCGCTGCCGCGCAGCAGCGCTGACCACGCAGCTCCGGCCGCGATCGGCAGGTGCGCCCCGACGATGGCGTACGAGCCGAGCATTCCGGCCGACGCCTTGGTCAGGTGCATCGAGCCGCCCTTGGCCTTGCACACGCCGGTCGCCTTGCTCATCAGCTCGGCCAGGCACTCGGCCGGGGTGGCACCGCGCGCCATCGCGTGATGATGACCCCGGTAGGTGGCGAAGACGTAGTCGTCGGGCCGCAGCGCCGAGCTCGCGCCGACCGCAACCGCCTCGTGCCCGGCGGCCAGGTGCGTCGTGCCCTTGACCAGCCCGGCCAGGAACAAGTCGTGCGCGGCTTTCTCGGTGCCGCGGATGACCGCCATCTGCTCGTATAGCGCGAGCAGCTCGGCCGGATCCGTGCCCGGGCTCACTGGCCGCCTCCGGCTGCCGGAGTCGCCGCGTCCGCGAGGCGCTCGCCGCGTCCGGCCGGGGTGTTGAGATTGGACTGGCTTTCCCGCAGCGTGTTGAGCGCGCCGCCGGCTGTCCAGTATTTCCGTCCCGCCACCAGCAGCTCCTCGGCCGGGAACTTGGTGATCACCTCGCAGCCGTCGGCGGTGACGACGACTTCCTCCTCGATCCTGGCCGCCGACCAGCCGTCGGCGGCAGGCCAGTAGGTCTCGAGCGCGAACACCATGCCTTCCTCCAGCGGCTCGGGATGATCAATGGAGACCAGCCGGCTGAAGATCGGTTTCTCCCAGATCGACAGGCCGACGCCGTGGCCGTACTGCAGCGCGAAGGCCGCGGTCTCGTCCGGGAAGCCGAAGTCCTGCGCCCGCGGCCACAGCGAGACGATGTCGCCCGTCGTGACGCCGGGCCTGACCATCGCGATCGCCTGGTCCATGTACTCCCGGCAGCGGACGTAGGCATCGCGCTGCGCGCGGGACGCGCTGCCCACCGCGAACGTCCGGTAGTAGCAGGTCCGGTAGCCCAGGTGTGAGTGCAGGATGTCGAAGAAGGCCGGGTCGCCCGGCCGGATCAGCCGGTCGGAGTACACGTGCGGGTGCGGCGAGCAGCGCTCGCCGGAAATGGCGTTCACGCCCTCGACGAATTCGCTGCCCCGGTCATACAGCACCTTGGAGACCAGGCCGACGCACTCGTTCTCGCGCACGCCGGGGCGCAGGAACTCATACAGCTCCTGGTAGGCCCCGTCCACCATCGCGCAAGCCTGGGCCAGCAGCGAGATCTCGTCGGTGGTCTTGATCCGCCGGGCCTCCAGGAACACCTGCTGGCCGTCGACGGTCTCGATCCCGGCCGCCCGCAGCGCGGCCAGGACCGGCATCTCGGCGACGTCGATGCCGACGGGCTCGGCCGGCCAGGCCGTACTCGTGCAGCACCTCGGCGATCTTGGCGGCCACGTCCTGCGCGATCCCGGCGTCCGGATGCAGCGCGCCGCGCAAGGTGGAGATGCCTGCGCGCGCGCCGGTGGCGCGGGCGCCCTCGGCCGTGGCGGGCCCGTCGGTGTGATCGAGCCAGGGGTTATACAGCTGGTGGTGGCGGGCGGCCGAGCCGAAGTCCCACACCACCGGCTCGCCGCCGCGGGGGAGCAGGGCGAATCTGACCAGCTTGTCGATGCCCCAGGTGCCGATGTGCGTCGCCGTCATGTAGCGGATGTTGGCGAAGTCAAAACTCAGCAGCGCGCCGAGCGAGGAGGCCGCCAGCTTGGCCTTGAGCCGGCCGAGCCGCTCGGTGCGCAGCCGGTCCAGGTCTACCCGCTGCTCCCAGTCCACCGCGTTCGCGCCGTAGGTGTGAATCGTCATCGGCAGTCACCTGTCTGTTCGGTTGCTATCCGCAGCAGCCGGCGGGCGTTCCCGCCGAGGATCAGCTGCTCGTCGGGCTGGCTCAGGCCCAGGCCGCGGATCTCCGCGGCCGGCTGGGCGGTGCCCATGTCGAACGGGGCGTCGGAACCAAGCAGCACCTGACCGGCGCCCGCGAACGACACCAGGTCGGCCAGCACCGCCCGGTCATGGGTCAGGCTGTCGTAGTACAAGCCACGGAGCAGGTCATCGGGACCGGCCGGGCCGCCAGCCCGGGCTTCGGGCCGTACCGCGAACGCGTGCCGCAGCCGGCCGCGCAGCGCCGGCAGCGCGCCGCCGCCGTGGGCAAGCAGTACCGTCAGCTCCGGGTGCCGGGCCAGCACGCCGGCCACCACCAGCTGCGCGGCCGCGATGGTGGTCTCCAGCGGGTTGCCGACCGAGTTCCACAGGTACCCGCCGTCCAGCGCGGGCAGGCCGAGGCCGGTCGTGGTCGGGTGCATGAACACCACCGCACCGGTGTCAGCGGCGGCCGCCCAGAACGCGGCGAACTCGTCCTCACCGAGGTAGCGGCCCGCGACGCTGGCCGGGACCTCGACGCCGCGCATCCCCGGCAGTGTCATCAGGTATTCCAGCTCGGCCACGGCCAGCGCGGGGTCCTGCAACGGCACCGCGCCGAGCCCGAGCACCCGGCCGCCCGGCGACTCAGCCGCGGCCTGCGCCAGGCTGTCGTTCTGCACCCGGCAGATCCGGGCCGCGAGGGCGGGCTCGGCGAGCACCGGGATGAGCAAAATCCAGGGCGAGAGCAGCAGGTGGCTGACGCCGGCCTGGGCCGCCTGCTCGAGGATCACGCCGATGTCGGCGAACTCCCCGGTCACCGAGGTCAGCCGGCGGCCCTGGAACGACACGACGAGCTGGCCGGCCTCGCTGCCGAGCACGGGACGCCAGTCGTCCGGCACCGCGCCGGTCAGCATCCCGGCCGGGATGATGTGCCGGTGACAGTCGAGGATCACGCCGCCGGCCTTGGCCCGGCCGCCCAGGTAGAGCAGCCCGATCTCCGGATGCTCGAGTACCTCGGTGCCGGTGCCGGCCAGCCGGACCCGGCCGTTCTCCAGCACCACCCCGTGCCCGGCCATCCGCAGCCCGGCCCTGGCGTTCTGCTCGACCAGCAGCACCGTCTTGCCCTGCGCGTTCATCTCCTGCACCGCGCCGAACACGACGCGAAGGATCTTCGGTGCCAGGCCCATCGACGGCTCGTCGAGGATGATCACGGCCGGGTCCAGCATCAGGCAGCGAGCGAACTCCACCAGCCGCTGCTGGCCGCCGGACAGGCTGCCCGCTTTCTTCTTCGACCAGGCGCTGATATCGGGGAACAGTGCCTCGACCGTGGTCCGCCTGCTGGCAACCAGGGACCGGCTGCCGAGCATGTACCCGCCCAGCTCGACGTTCTCCTCCACCGTCATGTCCGGGAACAGGCTGTGGTTCTGCGGTACTTGCACCACGCCGGCCGCCAGGATCTCCCGCGGGCTCTTGCCGGTCAGCCGCTCGCCCTGGTGCAGCACCTGCCCGGTCCTGGGCCGCAGCACCCCGCTGATGACGGCGAGCAGCGTGGACTTGCCCGCGCCGTTGGGCCCGACGATGCAGGTGATCTCGCCGGCCGGCACGTCGAAGGAGACGTCGTGCAGCACATCGCCGCCGCCGTACCCGGCGGTGATGCCCTGCACCGCGAGCGCGATGTCAGTCATCGGCGTCCGCCTCGGTGCCGAGGTAGGCATCCAGGACGCGGGGATCGGCCCGGATCTGGTCCGGCGGCCCGGATGCCACCACGTTCCCGGAATCCAGCACGGTCACCTGGTCGCACAGGCCCATGACGAAATCCATGTTGTGCTCGACGATCAGGAAGGTCCGGCCGGCCTTGTTGAGCTCGCGGATCCGGTCGGCGATGTGGTGGATCAGGGACGGGTTGACCCCGCCGGCGCTCGTCGAGCAGCACCACGGCCGGGTCGGCGATCAGAACGTAGGCGAGTTCGAGCAGTTTGCGCTGGCCGTAGGACAAAGTTCCCGCCAGCGCCCCGGCGTGGTTCGCGATCCCGGTGAAAGCCAGCAGCTCCATCGCGCGCTGCCGGTGCTGGCCGCCCTTCAGTCCGCGCTGGGCCGGTACCAGCATGTTCTCCAGCACGGTCAGCCGCGGGAAGACCCGGGTGAGCTGGAAGGTACGGCCGACGCCGAGGGCGAAGACGCGGTGCGGCCGGGCGCCGGTGATCTCGCGGTCGCCGAGCAGCACCTGCCCGGCATCGATCCGCTCGTAGCCGGTGATCACGTTGAACAAGGTCGTCTTGCCGGAGCCATTCGGCCCGATCAGGCCGGTGATCTTCCCGGCCGGGGCGGTGAGCGTGCAGCCGGCCAGCGCCTGGACGCCGCCGAAGGACTTGGTGACCCCCTCGGTGCGCAGTTCGGCGGTCATTGCGGCCTCCCGGCCGGCGCTGGCGTGGCCGGGTCGGCCGCTGGTGGCCGGCCGCGCCGTCGCCAGCCGGCCAGGATGCGACCGCGGCCGCCGCCCGCGTACTCCGCCGCCGTGGGAATCACCCCGCGCGGCAGGAACAGGATCACCACCAGGAACAGCGCGCCGAACAAGATCTCTGATTCGTAGCCGTTGGACTGCTGCAGGTTCAGGTACAGCTGGGCGGGCTCCAGCACCAGCGCGCCGAGGACCGGGCCGGCCACCGTGCCGAGGCCGCCGAAGAACGCCATCAGCACGACGGCCAGGTCGAACAGCGGGTCGAAGACGAATTGCGGGAAGGCCTCGCCGATGAAGTACACCCACAACCCGCCGGCAATGCCGGTGATGAACGCCGACAGCACCAGCGCGGTCAGCTTGACTGGCATCGCCCGCACGCCGAGGCCCTCGGCCCGGTCCTCGTCGTCGCGGATGGCCCGCAACTGCAATCCGAACCGGGACCGCCGTACGATCACCGACAGCGCGACTGTCGCCGTCGCCAGGATCATGGCCAGGTAATAGAACGGGTTGTTGAAAGTCTCGGGCGACCAGTTCCCCGGCGCCGGCACGATCAGCCCGCTCGACCCGCCGGTCACCTTCAGATTTGACGCCGAGAGCTGGGCGATGAAGAAGAACGCGATCGTGATCACCACGAAGGTGTGCCGCCGCACTCGCAGCGCGACCAGGCCGAGCGGGACCGCGATGATGGCCGCGACCACCCCGGCCAGCGGCAGCAGCCAGAAGACCGCATCGCCGGTCAGCTTCCAGTCCTTGGCCGCGATGATCAGGAAGTAGGCGCCGGCCCCGTAGAACACCGCGTGCCCGAGCGAGAGATAGCCGGAGAAGCCGGAGAACAGGTTCCAGGCCGAGGCGACCGCGACGAAGATCAGCGTCACCACGCCGAAGTTGGTCGCTGTCGGGTTCGTGATGACGAGCGGGAAGACCGCGACCATCGCGATCAGTACCACCACTGCGGTGACCGAGAGCGGGCGTGTGCCGGGCAGCCGTGCGCGCCACGTTCCCGCCGGAGTGGGGTTGATCTTCGCCGCCGGCTTGTCGGTCACCGGGTCGCTCACTGGGCCCTCGCTCCGCGGCGGCCGAACAGCCCGGTCGGGCGGACGGTCAGGATGATCACCATCGCCAGGTAGAACACGGCCACCGACCAGTCCGGCTGCCAGATGTCCACCAGCGCCTCAGCTGTGGTCATGAAGACGGCCGCGACCAGCGCCCCGCCGATGCTGCCCATGCCGGCCAGGATGACGATCGCCAGCAGCCGGGAGATCAGGTCGTAGCCGCTGTTGGGCGTGAAGCCACCGCTGATCGCGCCGAACACCATGCCGCCGATGGCGGTCACCGCCGTGCCGACGCCGAACGTCAGCGCCGCGACCCTGTTCACGTCGATGCCGATCAGCCGGGCCGCCGTCTGGTTCTGCATGGTGGCGCGGACGGCGCGGCCGAAGGTGGTCCGGTACAGCATCAGGTAGAGCGCCGCGACCGCGACCAGCGCCAGCCCGAACCCGATCAGGTAGATGTCGGGCAGGTAGAAGCCGAAGATATGCACGCTCGAGGTGGTGTACCAGGCGGTCAGCGAGACGTAATTAGAGCCGAACGCCCGGTACAGCACGCCCTCGATGATCAGCGCCACCGCGAAGCAGGCCAGCAGCGTCATGGACGTCCGCTCTGCGCCGCGGAGCGGCCGGATGAACAGCCAGTAGATGGCTACCCCGATGACGAACATGGCCGGCACGGTGATGAGCAGGCCGACCAGCAGGTCGATGTGCAGGTGGACCGACAGCACGTAGCTGAGATAGGCGCCGAGCACCACGAAGATGCCCTGGGCGACGTTGATGATGTCCAGGACGCCGAAGATCAGCGTGAGTCCGGCCGCCATCAGCGCGTAGACCCCGCCGCCGAGAATCCCGGCGGCGATGGCCTGAGCGATCTCGGTCGCCATCTCAGCTCCGTGCCGTCAGTTGCATGGCCGGTCAGCCTGTCCAGTTCGGCTTCGGGTACACGATCGGCACTGAGCCGACTGCGCTGGCCGGAAGCACCTGCACGAACTTGCCGTTCTGCCACTGGAAGATGAACGCGATCGCCTTGGTGTTCTCGCCCAGCTTGTTGAACAGCACCGGGCCTTGCACCGAGGTCAGCGTGACGCCGCTGTGCAGGTAGGCGATGAGCTTCGAGCCGGTGGTGCCGCCGGTGGCGTTGACCGCCTCAGCCGTGATCTGGCCGACCGAGTAAGCCTCGGCCACGTCAGCGTTCACGTCGGAGGCCGAGCCGCCGTACTTGGCGACGTACTCGGCGACCATGGCCTTGCTCGCGGTGTTGTTGTAGCCGGGATACCAGGCGTCCGGCACCATCATCCCGTTGGCGCCCGCCGCACCGCCGACCGCGGACAAGAACGCCTGCCCCTGGTCAGGGCCGGCCGCAGCAAGGAACACCTTCGGGTTGAAGTGCTGCTGCTCGAATCCGTGCATGAACGAGGCCACCGTCGGCACGTCGGTGGAACCGAGCACGACGGCCTGCGGCTTCTTGCCGGCCACGATGTCGGCGTTGGGCAGGTAGTCCGGTACCTCCTCAGGGAAGATCTTGGAGTAGAGCGTCGTGATCCCGGCCGCCTGCATCAGGCCCTGGGCGCGCTGGACCTGCGGGGTGGCGAACGGGTCGTTGGCCATCGGGTAGGCGGCCGTCGTCGGCCGCTGGCCGGTGGGCAGTGACGTGATCCAGTTGGTGAACGGGTCCAGCTCGTTGACGACCGGCAGGCTGACGTCGAAGACATTCGACAGGTTCTCGCTGAAGACCAGCGGCGAGCCGCCCGCGCCCTCGACGAACGCGAAGCCGTACCGGTGCGCTACCTCGGCGGCCGGCGCGGTCAGCAGTGACGAGAACGGCCCGAAGGTCAGGTCCACATGCTTCACCGTGATGAGGTCGGTGTAGTTCGTGTCCACCTGAGTCGGGCTGCTGTTGTCATTGAGGATGTCCAGCTCGACCTTGCGGCCGTCGAGGCCGCCGTGGGCGTTGACATCACTGGCCCACAGCTCATAGCCCCGCTTGTAGGCCTGGCCGTCGTCAGAGAAGTCGCCGGTCAGGGAGAGCGAGGCGCCGATCAGGATGGGCTTGGAGTTGGTGGAGGTGGTTGATGAGCCTGATGGCGAGCTGCTGCAAGCAGCCAGCAATGCCGTGGCCAGAAGCGCGGTCGTGCTAACAGCCAGATACCGGGCGCGATGCGAGTGCGACCTCATTCCCGGTGCTCCTTCCAGTCGGGAAAGGCCCGAACGTAACGGTTAGCCAGCGACGACAGGCGGGGCTGGCCGGGGACGGTGATGCCAGAGGCTCACCGCGTGCTGTTTAGGTGGTGGGACCGGCGGCGGCTGCCGGGTCGAGCCCGTCAGACACCTCCGCGTGCTCGCTGCTGAGCTCAAGGCCAGATGCCCTGGCCTGAAGCTCGATCACGGTTGCGAAATCCTGCTCGCCGTACCCGTAGCCGACGAGGCTCTGCACGATCTGATGGACGAGTGATGCCACGGGCATCGGCACCTCGTGCTCGCGGGCCGCGGCGAGCCCGAGATCGAAATCCTTGCGCAGCAGCTCGCTGGTGAAGGTGGCGTGAAAGTCGAGATTCACCAGCGCCGGTGACTTGTACCTGGTGAAGGTCGAGCCCATCACGCTGTCGTTGATGCAGGCCAGGAACGCCTGCCGGCTGACGCCCGCCTTCTGCGCCAGCACGGTGACCTCGGCCAGCGACTGGATCACCGTGCCGAGGAACAAGTTGTGGCACAGCTTGACGGTCCTGGCGATCTCGCCCGGCCCGACATAGACTGGCGCCGGCCCCGAGCACGTCGAGGTACGGCCGCGCTTCGGCGGCCGCATCCGGCTCGCCGGATACGGCGAAGGTCAGCCGGCCCGCGGCTGCCACCCGCGGGTTGCCCATCACCGGCGCCGCCAGGAACTGGGTTCCGCGGGCCGACAGCCCGGCCCGTACCTGCGCCGATGCCTCGACCGAGACAGTCGACAGGTCGATCACGATCGCGGGGGAGTGCTCGCCCGCGAGCAGGCCAGCCGGGCCTAGGAGTGCGTCGATCAGATTTTGCGACGTGCCGACCATGACGAAGACCACGCGCGAGCTGGCGAGGTCGGCGGCCGCGTCGACCACCTTGGCCCCGTCTGCCGCCAGCGGCTCCGCTTTGGCCTTGGTCCGGTTGTAGACCGACACGTCCATCCCGGCGGCGAGTAGCCGCCGTACGAGCATGAGCCCCATCCGGCCCGTGCCCAGCCAGCCAATCTGGCTCTGCGGGTAATCGGCCATGCGAACCTCATCGGATGCTCGGTTAACGATGCCAGCAATCGTTTGCCACAATCGTTTGCAATAGGGAGAGAGTGGCGCACGGCATTACGGATGTCAATAGCCAAAAATGGCGTCAATCGGGAGGGCGAGCCGTCGAGCCCCTGACGATGAGCTCGGGCGCCAGGTACAGCACCTTAACCGGGCCGCCGTCGCCGCTGAGCCGTTCGATGAGCAGCTGCGCGGCCTCGGTGCCGACCTGGTAATGGGAGAAGGCGATGGTGGTGAGCGGCGGCCGCAGCATGCTGATGAACGGCATGTCGTTGAACCCGACCACCGACATGTCGCGCGGGCAGCTCAGCCCGGCTTCGTCCAGCGCGAGGTAGCAGCCGACCGCGAGCATGTCGTTGCCGGCCGCGAACGCGGTGCAGTCAGTGCCCGCGGCCAGCATCTCGCTGGCGCACCGGTAGCCCTCCTCGATGGAGAACGAGCGCGCGAACGCCACCCGGCCGGGCGGCACCTCGAGGCCGGGCGCCGGCCATCGCCGCCAGGAAACCCCGGTACCGGGACAGCCCGGTCGACACGTCTTGCGGGCCCGGCGATGCAGGCGATCGCGCGGTGACCGAGCGAGGTGAGATGGCTGACCGCCATGGTGACGCCGCGCTCGTTATCCACGGTGACCGACGGGAAGCTGTAGTCCGCGGCGATCCGGTTCATCAGCACGACCGGCACGCCCGCCCGGACCGCGTCGTCCAGCAGCGGATTGCGCAGGTGCGCGGTGGCCAGCACGTAGCCGTCCACATGCCGCGCCCGCATCTGATCGAACACCCGGCGCTCGCGGGCGTCGTCGCCGTCGGTGTTGCCGAGCAGGGCGACGTAGCCGTGCTCGTCGAGCCGGTCTTCCAGACCGCGCACGATCGGCGGGAAAAGCGGGTTGTTCAGATCCGGGATCAGCACGCCCACCGTATGCGAGCGGCGCGTCCGCAGGCTGCGGGCGACCGCGTTGGGCCGGTAGCCAAGCTGCGTCGCCGCGGCCAGCACCCGGCTGGCCGTGTCCTCGCTGACCAGCAGCCTGGTCTCCGGATTGAGCGCCCTGGAGGCCGTCGCCGGGTGCACGCCAGCCTGGCGCGCCACGTCTTTCAGCGTCACGGCTGGCTCTGGCATCAGGGCTCCAGCGTTGCGGCCGGGATGGCCAGCTGTCCTGGCTTGCCCGAATCGTATCCCTACCAGCGCGATTGCGGCGGCAGTCAGGTGAGCAGCGCGCGGCCGTACCAGTCGCTGCGGCCGGTGACGCCGGGGAGAGTGAAGAAGTAGCCGCCGCCGAACGGCTGCACGTAGTCGATCAGCGGCTCGTTGATCAGCCGCTTCTGCACGGTCTCGAACTGGCGGTCGCACGTCCTGCTGGTAGGCGATGAAGATGTGGCCGGCCTGCAGGTTGCCGTTGACGTCGACGCCGAGGTCGTAGTTGTAGGAGCGGCGGATGAGCCGCTGGTTGGCGGTCTCCGGGGTGCGCGGGTTGGCCAGCCGGATGTGCGAGTCGAGCGGGATCACGTGCCCGTGCGGGTCGGCCTTGTAGTCGGGCGTGTCGAACTCGCTGTTGCCGTCGAGCGGCGCGCCGGTGTCGCGGCGGCGGCCGAACATGCCTCTCCTGCTCGTTGATGGACACCCGGTCCCAGAACTCGACGAGCATCCGGATCAGCCGGACGACCTGGTAGGAGCCGCCCTGCGCCCAGCGCGGGCTCGGCGGGGTCGTCGACCCAGATCAGGCGCTCGCGCGGCGTCGCCGGTCGGGTTGGCGGTGCCGTCCTTGAACCCGAGCAGGTTCCGCGAGGTGCCCGACGGCCGCGGCGGCGAGTTGTAGCCCTCGATCTTCCAGCGCAGCTGCATGCCGCCGCGGGTGTGCTTGGTGATGTCCCGGATGGCGTGGTGGATCGTGTCCGGGTGGTTGGCGCAGAGCTGCAGCAGCAGGTCGCCGTGCAGCCAGGCGGGCTCCGGCGAGTCGTTGGGGAACGCCCGCATCGGGGTGAGCTTGCGCGGCTTGCGCCGCGGCCAGGCCGAAGCGGTCGTCGAACAGGCTCGAGCCGACGCCGACAGGGTGACGGTCAGCCCGTCGGCCGGGAACGACGGGGCCGAGCACGTCGCTGTCGGACGGCGGCTGGCTGACGCCCAGGTTGGGCGGCGTGCCGCCGGCGGTGAGGAACCGGGCCCGGTCGGTGAGCGTCTGCAGCAGCTCGGCCAGGTCGGCTTTGCGCCCGCGCGTGACGTCGAAGGCCGCGACGCAGGTGAACGTCTGCTTGCCGGACGGCCCCGGGGTGAGGATGCCGGCCTGGTGCGCGCCGTGGAACGGGTAGGACGCCTCGGCCGGTGCCGGTGTCGCCGGCGGCCGCGTTGGCGTCGGCCCGCGCGCCGCCGATCAGCACGCCGCCGGTCAGCGCGGTGCCTGCCGCGCCCGGCCGCGGTGCCCTGAGGAAGTTGCGGCGGCTGAGGCCAGCCGGATCGCGGTCGGCTCGATCGCGGTCCGCCGGATTGCGGTCGTTGCTCATGATGGTGCGATCGTTCGGATCGTTAGTGGTCGGGCGGGACTTCGAGCAGGTCGGGGACGGCGGACAAGGGTCTCGAGCAGCGCGCCGATGGCGGCGTCGACCTGCTCGCGCGCTGCCAGCGGAGACCGCGGCGAGCGGCTGCCACTGGCCGCCGGACCTGGTGGCCAGCAGGGCGGCCTGCAGCGCTGCTCAGCTGCGCTGCCGACGGTCGGCCATCAGGCCCGGGCGCGCGGGCGTTGATCAGCGGTCGCAGGTCAGCCGAGCACGGCCGGGTGACCTGGGTGTCGGCGTAGGTCTCCGGGTAGGCCGCGCCCGCGCCCTCGTCGTCGATGCCGGACAGGTGATCGCGCAGCGCGTCCTCGAGGATCTCGTGCGCGCGCAGCGGCAGGTTGGTCGGATCGCCGGCGAGGTCGTCGGAGGTCAGGTTCTTCCGCACGGCGGCGATCGTTGCTGGCCAGCTGCGTCAGCGACGGGCAGCAGCTGGCCGCGCTCTGGCCGTGCCACAGGCCGTACTCCAGGCGGTGCAGGCCGGTGAAGGCCGGTCGTCGACGCCGTCCGGCAGCCCGTCGGGCAGGCCGTCGACCGCGAGGCCGAGGTCGCCGAAGCTGTCGTAGGAGGCGCCGACCCGCTCCCAGTCGAGCTGGGCGGTGAGCCAGTCCGGCTTCGCCGCGCGCCAGGTCGCCGCGGCCAGGTCGGCCTGGATCGCGCGCGACGTCGGCGGCGAGGTCGCGGTCGAGCTCGGCGGCCGCGTAGGCCTGGTACAGCTTGTTCGGCGCGGTCAGCTCGGCGACGGTCACCGGCTTGACGGCGACCGGTCGGACGACCTCGCTGTCGCGCCGGCTGACCTGCACCGGCTGCCGAGGCCGTGGCCGGCTGCCCGGACATCAGGCACTGGAAGCGTGTAGCTGCCGGCGCCGCAGCGTCGCGGTCAGCGGCGCGGTGGTGCCCGGGCCGAGGGTCTCGATCTCGGCGACGATCGCGCCGGCGGCGTTGTCCAGGTTGATCTCGCCCGCCAGCCCGGAGTTGTTGTCACCGTGAACGTCTGCGTCGCCGGTGTGCGCCGGACGTCCACTCCTGGCGCGCACTCGGTGCGGGTCACCGTCACCGTCGGTTGCCGGCGCGCGCTGCGCGGCCGGCAGCGCGGCGATCGCCAGCCCGGCGGCGAGCGCCGGGCACGACCACGAGGACGCCGGCCACCAGCCACGGGCGGCCGGCCGGCCAGCCGCTCCCGCACCGACCGCGGTTGCCGGCCAGGCGTCGGCCGCGGCCGGCGTGCGCGGGCGGTCGCGCGACGGCGCGCGGCCGGCCGGCCCGGACGAACGCCGGGATGACGACCAGCGAGGTAGTCGACCCAGGCGACGACCTGCAGCACGGTCATCCTCGGCGCCAGTTCGGTGACGCCGGTGATGATCGAGACCCACCAGGAGCCCGGGTCGACGTGCGCGGTCAGGTCGAACGCGACCCAGCGCGTGCCCGGCAGCCAGCCCGCGTCCTGCAGGTCGCCGAGGCCGTAGGCGAGCACGCCCGGCCGCGATCACGATCAGCGCGAACGCGGTCCGGTTGAAGAACACGCCGCAGGTTGAGCCGGACCGCCCGCCGGTACAGCAGCCAGCACAGCGCGATCGCGGCGGCCAGTCCCGAGCCGCGGCGCCGACCAGCGGCGCCGACCGTCTGGCCGGACGCCTTGACCGCCGTCCAGAGGAACAGCGTCGTCTCCAGGCCCTCGCGGCCGACCGCCAGGAACGCGGTGATCGTCAGCGCGCCTGCGCCGATCGCCGGCGGCCCGGGTCACCTCGCCGCGCAGGTGGGCCGACAGGCGTGCGCGCGGTGCGGCGCATCCAGAAGATCATCCCGGTGACCAGGCCGACCGCCAGCACGCTGAGCAGCCCGCCGACCGCCTCCTGCGCCCGGCTGGACAGCACGCTGGTGGAGAAGGTCAGCACCGCGGCGAAGCTGCCGGACACCATCACCGCGCCGAGCACGCCGAGCCAGACGGCGCGGACGAGACGCCGGCTCGGCCCGCGCCGCCGCGGTCATCTTGCGCAGCGCAGCCAGCAGGATGCTGACGACCAGGCCCGCCTCGAGGCCCTCGCGCAGCCCGATCAGCAGATTCGGAACCGCGTCAGCCCAGCTCACGCCGAGTAAGGTAAGGCAAACCTAAGTAGCTTGTCTATCTGCTCGCGCACAGTGCCAGACCGCTCTGTCAGTCCGGCCGCGGCCCGGCACTGGCACGGTCGTGCGGCCACCCGCAGTCCCGGCGGCGGCCGGCTGGCCGGGCCGGGCAGAGCGCTCCGGCCAGCCAGATCGACCTGCCGGGAACGTGGCCGGCCAGGTTAACCGGCCACGTTCCGGTCCGGTTGACGGGTGTGGGTCAGCTCTGGCGGGCGAACGCCTGCTGCGCCAGCGGATGGCTCGGCGGCAGGATCAGCGCCTTGCTCTGCGACTCCGCCTGACTGACCTGATGGGCGAGATCGGAGCCGGGTGTGGCATACAGCACATGGACCCGCGCGTCGCCAGAGCCGGGCGGGCCGACCGGGGCCACGGCGGCCGGGTTGCCCTGCTGGTCGGTGACCCAGAGCTGGAAGGTGTCGTGCTTGAAGAACTCGATCTCGGTGATCGGGCTCGGATAGTGGTGCACGCCGCCGCCGGCCGGCAGCACGCCGGTGTGCGCGGGCGTCGGCAGCGGGACACTGGCGTTGCAGATCGAGTCGGTCCACGCGGCGACGCCGGCCGCATCGGTGATCGGGGTGTCGAGCAGTTGCTGGATGCCCAGTTCCTGCGCGGCCTCGGGGAACGCCGCGTACAGCCGCTGGGCGTTCTGCCGGAGCAGGTCAACCTTGACCGGATCTGCGCAGAACTGGCTGCTCCACTCCATCCCGGCCAGGTTGCGGACCAGGAACCAGCCCTGCGCGTCCTTGAGCCACAGGCCGCCGCCGTGGTGATCTGCATAGGGCGGCTGCCCGTATATCAGCGTGCTGATCTGCGTCGCCATCTTGTTCATGGTCGACCGGGAGTGCACGTACTCGGGCGAGTCGCTGCGCTCGGGGTGGCCGGGGATGTTGATGGTCCACGGCTGGTCCTCGTGCTCGCTGTGATCGGAGTTCGCGTCCGCGGGTGCGGGGGGCTGCGTCACCGGTAACTCCTCACGCTGGGTCAGCTTCAGCATGATCGTCGTGACCGGCGGTAGCAAGAGCCCGGGCTGGTCAGCCTGGGTCGGCGCGCATGCCGGCCAGGTGCAGGTCGAGGAACCGCTGCCAGCTGGCTGGGTCAGCCCGTCCCGGCCCAGCCTGGCCCGGCCCGGCCTGCACCAGGCCGCGCAGGGCCGAGGCCAGCGACCGGACATCGGCGGCGGTGATTCCCGGCGCGATCGCGCCGGCCGCGACGGCACGCGCGGTGAGGGTGCCGATCGCCTGCTGGATCCGGCGCTGCGCGGCCGCGTCGGGCCGGCGCTTGAGCAGCAGGTTCGCGTACCGGGCATGCTCGGCGAACGACTGCCCGAACGCCCGCAGCAATTCCTCCAGCCCGTGCCCGTCGGTCCTGGCCAGTGCCTGGTCGGCGGCGGCGCGCAGCTCGGCCAGGCAGCCGCAGCAGTTCGTCGATGAGCGCGTCCTTGCTGGCAAACCGGCGGTAGACGGTGCCGATGCCGACACCGGCCCTTCTGGCGATCTCCTCCATGCTCGCGTCGGCGCCCGACTCGCCGAGGACGTTCCCGCGCGGCGTCAAGAATGCGCTGGTAGTTGCGGACGGCGTCGCGCCGCGGCGCCCCGGCGGACGGCCCGGCCGCCGGGCGGCGGCCTGCGCGGCGTCCGCCCGGCTGTCTCCCGGCGTTCCGCCCGGCTGTCTGCGCGGGCTGCGGTGTCTACTCTGGCGTCGCCGTGCACTCGCTCTGGGTCGCCGACGACAGCGCCGCTGGCGACGATTGCCAGCTCGGCGTGGGCCGGCTCGCCCGTCTCGCCGCCTGCCGCAGCGGGCCGCGAGGGCATCAGCACGCCGGCCAGAGCGCCAGCACGAGTCCGCAGGCCATGACGGCGAACCCGATGGTGTAGCCGGCCTGTTCGGGCAGCCCGGACGGTGCCAGCTGGGAGGTCACTGAGCGAAGTCGCCATCACGGCCGCGCCGATGCTGCCGCCGATGGTGCGGATGTTGGCGTTCATGCCGCTGGCGACTCCCTGGGTCTGCGCAGGGCGGTACCGCGGTCACGATCAGCGCGGACATCGCGGAGAAGGCCAGGCCCGAACCCGACGCCCATCAGCGCGCTGGAGGGTGTAGATCTCCCACACGTCCTG
>CAVQMG010000031.1:0-111360 GCA_963713585.1 uncultured Actinomycetota bacterium
GATTGCGACGTTCCGTGGCCCCAAACTAGTGCAAATTGGCCCTCAAAAGGCCTGCAATCGTCGCAATGTCAGGTGAGCCCCCTCCGCCGGCGGGGAACGACGCGTCGGCGCGTCGGGTTTTCCGTGCTGGCTGGTGGCACGTTTTAGCTATTACGTGCGCCATCAGGTGCGGCACGTAATTGCTAGACTGCCGGCATGAGCAATCGACCGACGCCCGACCGCTGCCTGGCCTGTGGGCAGGAATTGCCCGCTTCACCAGGCAGGGGCCGACGGCAGCGTTACTGTAACGCGACGTGCCGAAGCGCGGCCCGCCGGCGCCGCGAGCGCTCCGGTCAGCCCGCGCGACCGAGTGTCAAGTTCGACTTGACAGGCCCGGAACGTCATGTAAATCTTGACGGTGTGGACGACATGTCCAGCCAGGCCGAGCTGACCGGACGAGTTGTCGCCGCGTCGGAACGTTTGGTCGCCGAATTGAGCCACACCGGGGCCGGCTCACCCCTGACAGCGATGGTGGCGGCACGGGAACTGTCCGGCGTGGCAACGGCGGCGCTGCAGGCGTCGGTCGACCGGGCGCGCGCCGCGGGCAACAGCTGGAAGGAGATAGGCGATGTCCTCCAGACCACCCGGCAGGCCGCGTTCCAGCGCTTCGGCCGGCCAGTCGACCCCCGCACCGGCACGCCAATGACGAGGGTGCAGTTGCCGGACGCGGGCGACTGGGCACTCGGAGTCTTTGCCGACATAGCTGCCGGGCGCTGGGAGTCGGCGTGCCAGAACTTCGGTCAGCAGATGCGCGAGAAGGTCAGCGCCGATCGGATAGCGGATGTCTGGGCCCAGATGATCGCCCTCGTCGGCCGGTTCGAGCGGGCTGGTGAGCCGGACCTGCGTCAGCTGGGCCAGCATACGATCGCGGACGTTCCCCTGTACTTCGAGGCTGGCGAGGGCACCGGCCAGGTCACCTATGCCGCCGACGGCACCGTGGCCGGACTGTTCATCCGCCCTGCACTGCAGTAACGACACCCACAAGGAAAGCGGCACCATGCGCGACAGCACTCAGTACAGCAACGATCCGGGCCTGCCAGGCTCGGGCCTGCCGGGCTCGGGCGGACCGGGTCTGGCCGGGCCGGGTAAGCGCCCCTGGTTCGGACCGAAACGCGCGGGCCGGGGTTACCGGCCGCAGACCTGGCAGGGCTGGATCGTCGCGCTGCTCATGGTCGCCGTCATCGCGGCGGCGGGCACGCTGGCACCGGGCACTGTGTGGTTCTGGGTCGCCCTGGTGGTAGCGATCTTGATACCTCCGGCCATCATCGCCAGGCAGCGGCGCTGATCGTCTTCGCCGCGACTACGGGTCCGGTCGACCCGGTCAGCCGGCCGGGTGCCAGCGCACGATGCGGAAGCCGTACCGCACCGCATTCGCCAGCGCGGCCTCGTCGAACTGCCCGTCCGGCGTACGCGGGATCCCGGTGAAGGCGGCCGACCGCGGGCTGGCCGCCGCCATCTGCGTCAGCAGGGCGCCGACGCCGGCGGTGTCGGAGATGATCTCTGGCGTCGCCATCAGGTCCTGGCCACGCAGCCGCAGCCGCACCGGCACATCCGGGCGCAGGTTCAGCTTCCAGTTACCGCCGCCCGGCGTCAGCAAGGAGTCCCCGTCGCGGACGTAGCTCAGCGGCTGCCGGTAGATCGTGCCGGTTTTGCGGCCGGTAATGAACGCCAGCATCAGCCGTCCGCCGAGCGGAGTGCCGAACGGCAGGCCCAGTACCGCGCGCATCGGCACGTTGACGATCCGGAAGAAGCGCGCCTGAACCTTGCGCGCCAGTGGCCGGGTGCCGCTCGCCGCCGTCACCGCGTCGTCTCGCGCTGCGGCTCGGTGCCTGCCCGGCCCGCTCAGCCGCAGCCGCAGCCGCAGCCGCGTTGTGGTCGGTGTGTGTCATGATCCCTCCTCTGCCAGGCCGGCCCAGGGCAGCCCGTCCTGCTCGCCGCCGACGTTGGCCGCAAGCCTGGTCAGCACCGCGCCGAAGTCTGCCAGCTGCTGCTCGGTGAGCCCGGCCCGTAGCCGTGTGTCGAAGGACATCGCCGCGGCGCGCAGCCGGGCGAACGCGTCCTCCCCCGCCTTGGTCAGCTCCACCACATGGATCCGGCGATTCGCCGGATCCCGGCGGCGGGTGATCAGGCCGGCCAGCTCCATCGAGTTCAGGTGATGGGTCAGCGTCGCTTCCTTGATGCCGACGGCCGCGGCCAGCTCGCGCTGATTACGCACGTCGCGCGCCTTCAGGTTCAGTACCACCAGCCAGACCGGCAGCGAGCCGCCCGCCTCGGCCAGGACCTCGTCGAATGCGCGGCTCACTATCCGGGTGACCTGTGTCAGGTGCAGCCCGACCGGGATTTGCGCTGGTCGCATGCAACGAGACTAGCACAACCCGTCGAGATCTAATTCTTCGACTATAAACTATGTGATGTCTATGGTTTAGCATGACGACGGTGAACAGGGACGGCTGCCTCCCCGGGCGGGTCACCGCCACGCCCCGCGCCTGGCTTACGCCGGCCTGTATCTCCCTCGCGCTGCTGGTGGTCGTGCTGGACAGGACTCTCCCAGCAGTCAGCATCGGGTCAAACCGAAGGATGCCCGGACGATGGCGACAGGTTCACCCCTGGGCGACAGCAGATTCACCCCTGGTCGAGAGTCAGATTCACTCACCGCAACGTGTAGACGGCCGGCTCGCCGGGGTAGGATCCGGCCAATCTTCCAGGAGAAGGATCGGAGCATTCCGTGGATAAGTTCGGTACGACCGTGGGCGTGAGCGGAGATCCGGTACCCGACGAGCTCAGGTCGCTGTTCAACCGCCCCGGCGACGTACGGGTGCAAGAGCTTCCCAGTGCGCTGCCTGGCTTCAACTCCCTGGCCGTGCACTTCGGCGCGGGCGCGCGAACCGTGCCGCACCAGCACCACGACGGCCAGCACCTGGTGTTCGTCGAGGGCGTCGGCGTCGTCGCCGATGAGAACGGCGTGCACGTCGTTCGGGCCGGTGACGTGGTGAGCAATCCACCTGGCGCTTGGCACTGGCACGGCGCAACGCCCGGCGCGGCCACGACCCACGTGACCTTCGAGGCCCCGGGCGACTTCGATCTCGACGTCGAACGCCGGGACTGGGATGCCATGTACGCCCCGGACCTGGGAACCTGAGTCGGGCTCTCGTATCGTTCCCGCGTCCGCTGGCGCGCTTGCGCCAGTGCAGGCGTTCGGGACAGCTCGTGAACGGTCTCGTCATCCGGGCGACCGGAGCCCGGCGCAGAGCCTCGGCCGGCCACGGTCGCGACGACCATGGCCGCGGGACCTGTGTGCCGCGGCACCAGTGGCCCGGAGACCGGGCTCGTCGCTCTGTTCCTATCGTTACCACGTCCGGACGGCCGGAGCTGCTGAGTGCTGGGCGGGTGTCATGAGCCGGCCAGGCAGTCGGCAAGGACGGCGCGCAGCCGGGCGACGGCGGTGGAGAAGGCGTGCGCGGGCGGGGTGGCGTAGCCGACGATCAGCGCGGGGCCGATGTCCGGGCCGCCGGCCCGGCTGGCGGCCAGGCCCTGCAGCGCCAGCCCGCGTTCCGCGGCCCGCCGGATGACCTCTAGCTCGGTGAGCCCGGCCGGCAGCCGGACCAGTACATGCAGTCCGGCCGAGATCCCGGTGACGGTCACCTGCGGCATCCCGGCCGCGAGCGCGGCGACCAGCCGGTCCCGGCGCTGCCGGTAGGCGAGCCTGGCCCGCCGCACTTGCCGGTCGTAGCCGCCCGAGCTGATGAACTCCGCCAGCGTGAGCTGATCGAGACTGGACGACAGCTGTCCGGTGGCGCGGTTGATCTCGGTCACTTCTGCTGCCAGGTCCGGCGGCAGCGCTAGCCAGCCCAGGCGCAAACCCGGAGCCAGGCTCTTGCTGGCGGTGCCGGCGTAGACGACCTGCCCCGGTGCCAGCGACTGCAATGCGCCGACTGCCTGCCGGTCGTAGCGGAACTCGCCGTCGTAGTCGTCCTCGATCACGGTCGCGCCGGTATCGCTGGCCCAGGCCGCGACCGCACGGCGCCGGTACGGTGCCAGCGCTACGCCCAGCGGGAACTGGTGCGACGGCGTCAGCACGACAGCGCCCGCATCGTCGAGCTGACTGGTGTCGGCACCGTGCTCGTCGACGGGCAGCACCGTCGTGACCAGGCCGCTGCCGGTCACAACCTGGCGGTGGCCGGGATGGCCGTAGCTCTCGACCGCCACCGTGCGCACTCCCCTGGCCTGCAGCGCCGCGCAGGTGAGCGCCAGACCCTGGGCGTATCCCGCGCACACCACGATGCGGTCCGGGGTGACGGCGACACCGCGGACCCGTGCCAGGTAAGCGGCCAGCGCGACCCGCAGTACCTGCAGACCGCGGGGGTCGGCGTAACCGAGCTCGGTGGCCGGCGCGGAAGCCAGTGCCTTGCGCGCCGCGGCCAGCCAGGCGGCGCGCGGGAACGCGGTCAGGTCGGGAACACCAGGCCGCAGGTCATAGCGTGCTCGCCGCCGAGCCTGGGCGCCGGCGGCCGGGCCGGTTTCCGGCGGCGCGGGCCCGGCCCGTTCGGCGACCCAGGTGCCGGAACCGTGCCGGGCGGCAAGCCAGCCCTCGGCGACGAGTTGCGCGTACGCCTCGGCGACCGTGTTGCGAGCGACGCCCAGGTCGCGCGCCAGTACCCGCGAGGATGGCAGCGTGGTCCCGGCCACCAGCCGGCCACCGCGAACCGCCTCACGCAGCGCCGCCTCCAGGGCCGCCCTGGGCCGCGTCGCGGACAACTCGAGGTGGAGGTCGAGACCGGCTGAAGTGGACCACGTTCCAGACATGTTATTGGATCTTAAATCTGATCCTCTTGTCTGGCAGCGTAGGCACTGCAACGGAAACGAAAAACAAGGAGGATCTGATGACCACCACGCAGGCCGTGCCGGTCAGGCTCGATTTCGAGGCGCATGCGGCCGGTTTCTACAAGGCGCTGGCTCACCTGGATCAGGCGACGACCAGGGAGCTCGACAAGGTCGATTTTGACGTCCGGCTGCGCGAGCTGGTGCGCATCAGGGCCTCGCAGCTCAACGGCTGCGCGTTCTGCCTCGACATGCATACCAAGGACGCGCGGGCGGCTGGCGAGACCGAGCAGCGGATCTACGCGCTGAGCGCGTGGCGGGAGACGCCGTTCTTCTCCGCGCGTGACCGGGCCGCGCTGGCGCTGACCGAGTCGGTCACGCTGATGGCGAGCGCGCACGTGCCCGACGCCGACTTCGAGCAGGCCGCAGCCGAGTTCAGCGAGGCCGAGCTGGCCGCGCTGATCAGCCTGATCACGATGATCAACGCCTGGAACGCCATCGGCGTCAGCACGCACGCCTGGCTGCCCGGGTCCTACCAGCCGTGACGACGTCAGCCGCGGAGCGGCTGCGGGCCATGCACCACCGCCCGCAGCCGGTGATCCTGCCCAACGTCTGGGATCCGGTGAGTGCGCGCGCGTTCGAGGCGGCCGGGTTCGCGGCGCTGGCGACCTCCAGCGCCGCGGTCGCCGCGACTCTCGGCTACGCCGACGGCCAGACGCCCGGCGAGGACATGCTGGCCGCAGTCGAGCGGATCGCGGCCAGCGTCTCGGTGCCGGTGACTGCCGACATCGAGAACGGCTACGGGCTGCCGCCCGCCGAGCTCGCTGCCCGGCTGACCGGCGCGGGCCTAGCCGGGTGCAACCTCGAGGACTCCGATCCGGTCAGCGGGCAGCTTGCCGATCCGGCCGGCCAGGCTGATTTCATCGCCGCGGTACGAGCCGCGGCCGGACCGGAGCTGGTGCTCAACGCCCGGGTCGACGTGTTCGTCCGGTCGGCCGGGCTGCCCGACGCTGCTGCCCTCATCGGTGCCGCCGCGGACCGGGCCAGCCAGTACCTGGCCGCCGGCGCGGATTGCACCTACCCGATCCTGGCGCCGGCAGACGCGCTGGCCGAGCTCGTCCGGCGGATCCCCGGCCCGGTGAACGCGATGCGGCGGCCGGGCGGCCCGTCACTGGCGGAGCTCGCCGCCACCGGCGTCGCGCGGATCACCTTCGGCGGCGGGCTGCACCGGCAGGCCACGGACCTGGTCCGCGACATGGCCGTCGCGCTCGCCGCTGAGATCGGCTAGCGGCTAGCGGCTGGCGGCCCGGCCGGGTGGCGGCTCGCTGCCCGGTGGCGGCTCCGCTGCCCGGTGGCGGCCGACTGCCTGGTCGCGAGGCGCGCGGCCGCGGGGTCAGGAGACTAGGTCGGCTAGCTGCTCCAGGACCGGTGGCGGCCCGCTCACCAGCGCGGTGGTCAGGCAGCTCGCTTCCCACTTCGGCAGTTCCTCACGCAGCTTGGCTACCGGCCCGACCCACGCCACGTCCTCGACCAGCTCGAGCGGGACCGCCCGGATGGCCTCGTCCTTCTTGCCGCTCAGGTACAGCTCCTGGATCTTCTCGCACTCGGCTTCCCAGCCCATCCGGGCGAACACGTCATAGTGAAAGTTGACGCCCTTGGCCCCCATGCCGCCGATGTAGAGGGCCAGTGCGGGCCGGATCCGGTCGGCGGCGGTCTCGACGTCGTCGTCGATGGACACCGGCAGCAGGCAGGCCACCTCGAAGTCTGTCAGCCTGACGACGCGCTCCCGGCCGGGCGAAGCCTTCGTCCAGCTGAGCCCGGTAGCGGGTGTCGTCCCTGGGCGAGAACCAGAGCGGCAGCCAGCCGTCGGCGATCTCCGCTGCCATCGCGACGTTCTTCGGGCCTTCGGCGGCGAGGAAGATCGGGCAGGTCGGCCCGGTAGCGGGTGAATGGTGGACCTTCAGCGGCTTGCCGAGGCCGGTCCCGCCGTTGAAGGGCAGCTGGTAGTGCTCGCCGTCGTAGCCGCACCGGGGCCTGCCGGGCGATCACGTCCCGGATGATCGCCACGTACTCGCGGGTCCTGGCCAGCGGCTTGGGGTACGGCTGGCCGTACCAGCCCTCGACCACCTGCGGGCCCGGATGCCCCGAGGCCGAGGATGAACCGGCCGCCGCTCAGGTGGTCCATGCGTCATCGCCGCCATCGCGGTCGCCGTCGGCGTCCGCGCCGACAGCTGCATGATCGACGGTGCCGAGCCGGATGCGGCTGGTTCCCGCGCCCCACCACGCCAGCGGCGTGAGCGCATCGGATCCGTATGCCTCGGCCGTCCACATGGAGTCGAAGCCGAGCCGCTCGGCCGCGGCTACCATCTCCGGCACGCCAGCGGGCGGTCCCGCACCCCAGTAGCCAATGCTCAGCCCCAGCTTCACCCTGCCACCTCGACTCTCGTCCCGACCCTGCGTTTACGGCGCCCGCGAGCCGGCCGGTCTCCGGTCGCAGCGTCCCTTGAGCTTGCCAGGCCGGGCGCGTCACGGCCATGTCGACTAGTGACGGCCGCCAGTGCCTAACGGTCTGGCGGCGCACGTTAGCGCTCAGGCCGACTTCCGTATGAACTAAAGCTCATCTTGAGTCAGCACTATAATGTAGTGTAGTTCATGATAACGTTAGTTCATGATGGGGTCTAGTACACGAACGCTGGCCGCGATGTCGAGCGTCAGTGCGCTGGCGCGGTGGTTCCATGCCTAGAGTCTCCAACGAGGTCTCCGTTCGCGGCCGCACGCTGCTGGATGCGCATTTCGACGACTGGCAGCAGCTCAGAGGAATCCCGCGTCCGGCGCACGGCTGGGTGCGCGCGGTCCGCGAGGCACTGGGGATGAGCGCCGCCGTTCTGGCTGCACGCATGGGTACGACAGCGGGAGCGGTGATCCGGCTTGAGCAGTCTGAAGCCGCGGACCGGATCCGCGTGGATACGCTGCGCCGGGCTGCCGATGCCCTCGGATGCGATCTCGTCTATCTGGTCGTACCGCGCCGGCGGCTGACAACCGTGGTGCGTGACCGCGCCCGAGAACTTGCACGCTGGCAGGTCGCAGCCGTGGAGCAGACCATGCGCCTGGAAGACCAGGCCACCGGGCAGCAGAGCGCGCTCGAGGACCAGTTGACCGAGCAACTGCTGGAACGCGGCGGCTTGTGGAGCAACGGTCCCCGTGACTGACCTAGCCTCCGGGCCCGCTGACGCGACGCCGCTCGCCGACGAGGAACGGTGCGGCCTGCGCTTGCCGGTCATCACGCGCGATGAGCTGAACAGGGCCGAGGCGGAGAACATCTGCAGCGCAATGTCCTGGCTCTTCTTCTCGCACCGCCGGCTGCAGCCGCAGTCCGTGATACGCGAGGCCTGGCTCAAGGGCTTGCACCGCAGAATGTATGACCAGGTATGGACCTGGGCGGGCCGGTACAGAACCAGCGACCGGAATCTCGGCGCGCCGTACTGGCAAGTGCCCATGGAGGTGCACGATCTCGAAGCCGACGCGCAGGCCCGGCTTGCCGACACCAGCCCGGCCCGTTACGGCAACGACGAGTGTGCCATCCGATTCGGATACCGGCTGGTCCTCATCCATCCGTTCGCGAACGGCAACGGCCGGTGGTCGCGGCTGGCCGCCGACGCACTCGTGGTCGCCCTGGGCGGATCCCGATTTACCTGGGGCGGAGAGTCCCCGACTGAACCTGGCGTTCTGCGCCGGCAGTACATCTCGGCGCTCCAGTCTGCGGACTTCAACGCGGACTTTGAGCCTTTGCTGGCCTTTGCACGGCGCTAGTCCGCGTCCGCGCGGCCGCGGTCAGAAAAAAACCCAGGTCGTGTGCCAGCTTCAGCGCCGCATCCAGACTGTCCGCAGCTTGATCAGGCCGGTCCTGTTCCCAGGCTGCGCCAGCCGCTTGTACCAGCGCGTTGAGGTCGTCGGCGAGCAGTTGCTGCGACCTGTCCAGGAGATGCCGGCTCGCTGCGACCGCCTCGCCGACCTCGCCCGTGCTCAGATGTGCGGCCATGAGCGGGAACAGGTAGACCCAGCCATGCGGGAAGGCCGAGCTGCCGGCTGCTTCTTGGAGCTGGGCGATCCGGCCCGACAGCCTGATGACCTCGTCAACCTGCCGGTCCTGCCAGGCCAGCCACACCAGGCAGGCATTCGTTCCGACCGCGGCGTACGAGCCCGGCGCAGCGCCGGCTGCCTGCAGGGCCTGCGGAACCAGGGCGCGGACCTGTTCGGCATGACCCTGGCGCAGTGCGGTCAGGCTAAGCCCGAGCAGGCTGGGCCCCCGCAGCAGCGTTTCCCCGATGCGCTCGGCCAGCTTCCGGGCGGCGTCGAAATAGTCGCGCGCCTCGGCCAGGCGGCCTTGCAGCCACAACAGCCGGCCGACGTAGTACGTCGCGTAGCCGATGTCCTTGTCGTCGCTCTCCTGAGCAGCCGCCAGGCACTCGCGGACCGCGGCAATATCAGCGTCGTCCACACGGAAGCGGTTTTGCATCACGCGTCCGATGGCGAGGAACTGGTAGTAGCCGTACATCCGGGCCGCGACGCGCCGCTTATGGAGCGCCTGGCTCGCCTCCTGGAGAATCGCCAGCGCAGCCTCCGGCTCGCCGCGCAGTATGTGCAGCCCGGCCCTGGCGTCCACCATCAGCTCAAGCCACTGATCGGTACTGGCGTCATCGCTCGCGCTGGCATCTGGCCCGAGCAGCGCCTCGGCCGCGTCGTAGGCTTCGGCGGCTGCCTGGTAGCGCTGATCAGACATCTCCAGCCGGCCCAGGCGCGTCAGCAGGTGAGCTCGCTGAAGGATGTCAGCATCTCCGGCGAGACGCAAAGCCTGCTGGAATGCCTCGCGTGTCTGGCCGCGCCGCGCGGTCCGCCAGAGCACGTGCGCCAGTTTTGCCTGCAGCCGGACCGCGTCGGCGGCGGCCGGCCCGGCCTCGGCCGGCTGCTCCGCGACGACAGCCAGCGCTGCCTGCAACGAGGAGATCGCCTCGTCGTTCGCGAATGCCTCGGTCGCGTGATCGCCCGCCATTTCCAGGTAGTGCAGCGCCCGCTCTGCTTCCCCGGCCGCGGCGAAGTGCCGGCCGAGCACGGCGGCGACCTCCTCAAGACGGCCCGCCGATGCGGCTTCAAGTGCCCAGGCGGCCCGGCCGTGCAGCACGCGGCGTTCGGTCCGCAGCAGGCCGGCGTACGTGGCCTCCTGGATCAGCGCATGCCGGAACCGGAACACGTGCTCACCGCGCCCGGCGACCCGTTGCACGAGATCCCTGGCGCACAGCTCGTCGACGGCCAGCCCGACCGGCACGTCCGCGGGAGCCTACGGAGACCAGCAGCGAGAGCGGGAACTCCGTGCCGAGCACCGACGCTATCCGGACGACCTCGCGGGCGGCCGGGCTGAGCCCGTCCACCCGGATCCGGACCAGGCGCTCCAGCACCTGGGGCACCTGCGAGCCGCCGTCGGCTGACCATGCTCCACTGGCCGTCCGCGCGCACCAGCGCTCCGGTTTCCTGTAGCCAGGACAGCCGTTCCTCCAGGAACAGCGGGTTGCCTTCGGCACTGGCCAGTACCGCGTCCAGGACACCCTGGCTGACCCCGTCGCCGATGAGCGACCTGGCGAGGTCCCGTTCGGTGTCGGCGGCCAGCGGGCCGATGTTGATCCGGCGAACCATAGTCCCCGCGTCGGCAGAACTCCCGACAATGTCTGGCCCCGGTCCCGGCTCAGGCCGGCTGGTTGCCAGCACCAGCAACGGGCGGCCTGCAGCCAGACCGCAGATCTCGGCCGTGAGCCGGCGCGACGTCGGGTCGGCCCAGTGCAGGTCCTCCAGCACCAGAACGACCGGGCCGGCATCCGTCAGGCGCGGACAGCAGTGACCGCACTGCCTCGAAGATCGCCCGCTGCAGATCTCCGGGCTCGCCCGTCCCAGCGCCGCGCCGGGTGACAGGCCCATCATCCGAGCCAGCAACGGGAGCAGGTCCAGGCTGCCGTCGCGGCCGCGAGCGTCCGTTCGAAGGCCGGCCGGACTGCCGCTTCTGGCTGATCCGGTGCCACTCCGAGCCCAGCTGGCCAGAAGCTGCTGGTAGAGGCTATAAGGAGTAGGCTGCCGTGTAGGAGGCCGACCGGCCTTCCAGCCACAGGACCGTTTGCGGCCCGGCGCGGGCGCGCGGGCCATGACCTGCCTGCGGCACTCCTGCACCAAGCGGGTCTTGCCGAGGCCGGGCTCCCCGGTCAGGATGCACGGCCGATCCGTGACCGCGCAGGAGGTCACCGAGCGCGGCGCGCAGCACGGCGAGCTCATCGTGCCGGCCGACCAGCGGGCCGCGTCCGCCGAAGCCGAGAGGCCGGCGGCTGGCCGCGGTGGCTGTCGGCCTGCCCAGGTAGGCCGCGATGACCGGCGTCCCGGCTGAGGTCGCCGTCACTTCCGCGGACGCGCCCCAGGTGAACAGGTGCCCGGCGATCTTGCGGGTTGCCGGGCCGACCAGGACCGATCGTGGCCGTGCCGCCAACTGCAAGGCGGCAGCCATGCCCACGACGTCACCGACGGCGCCGTACTCGATCCTGCTGCCGCCGCCGACCGGCCCGAGCACCGCCGGGCCCGTCTCGATGCCGATCCTGAGCAGCGGCGCGCCATCGCCGGCGGCGGCCGCGGCGGTGAGGGCACGGAACGCTGCCCGCAGGGCCCGCTCTGGGTCGTCCTCGTGCGCCACCGGCGCTCCGAACATGGCCTGCAGGCCGGTCCCGGACACCGACGTCACCGTGCCGCCGAGCGCTTCGACCTCGGCGATGACGGCGGCCAGGGCGCCACCGACCAGATCCCGGACGCGCTCCGGATCCGGCGGCCCGGCCGCTCCGCGGGACACCGCGATCTCGGCCGACAGGATGCTGACGGTGCGGAGTTCCTCCGGCAGCGGCGACGCCAGGTCGGCCGACCGGACGGCCGTCTGCGATCGGGACGGAGCTGCTTCGAAGGATGCCGCGGCGTAGGCCGCTTCCAGCGCGGGAGAGGGCATCAGGCCGAGCTCGGCCAGCGCGGTACTGCAGCGCTGATAGGCGAGCACGGCGAGCTGCCGCTGGCCGCGGGCGAAGTAATCCCGGACCAGGGCAGCGGCCGCCTCCTCGCACGCGGGATCGTGGTCGAGGCAGGCCGTCCAGGCCGCTTGCACTGCCTCGGGCCCGGCCCGTCCGGCACCTTTGGCCCGGTCGCGGGCGAGGGCCAGGCGTGCCTCCTGCCGGAGGGTCTCCAGCCGTTCCCGCGGCCGCAGTGCCCAGTCGGCATACGGCTCGTCGGCGAGCAGTTCCCGGTCCTCCGCCACGGCGGCCGCCAGCAGGTCGTCGCGCGCCTGGCCTGGCGCCATCGCCAGCCCCGTCCGCAGCGACTCCTCATGGGCCTCGGCGTCAACGACGGCCGCCGGCGAAGCCCAGACATGGCCCAGGTCGGCGGCCAGCAGCAATTCCGCTACGGGACCGAGTTCGGCCAGCGTGCGCCGGGCCATCGACAGCGCCTTCGACAGCGCCCTGGCTGCGGCCCGGGCGTCCAGTCCGGGAAACAGCTCATCGCACGCGAGGTCGCGGGTGACCCGGCGGCCCGGCGCCGCCAGGACCAGCTCGCACAGCCTCCTGGCGCTCGGCCGCGGCCACTGGCCGACACTGCGCCCGCCGACGGTGACGGAGAACGGGCCGAGCAGCCCGACCTTCACGGTTGGCGCCTCCGGCAGGCTCGTGCATTCGTCCGCGGCCACATGTCATTGTCCCGGGCCTGCCGGACCGGCGGGAACACCGCGGGAACAGCCAGTTCCTACCGTTGCGGGTGTGGGCTTCAACCGGAGGCCACACCCGAATGAGGTGATGAGGATGTTTCCCGCCTTCCTAGTGAACAACCAGGCTGTGCGGACCACGACTACCGCCGAGCAGCGCGAGCTGGACCGCAACACGGGCGAGCTCGCCGCGTCGGTGGCCGGGCTTGGCCGGACGGCCGCAAGGCCGTTCCGGGCCCGGCACAGGGCTCCGCGCGCAGGCCAGCCCGATTGCCGCCCGGCCGCGCCGGTCGCCGTCGCGTGCGCGGCCGGCTGTTCCGGCGGCCTGGCCGCGACGAGCGCCGGGCGCTGTTAGCGGCCGCTGCGGGGGTCTGCCTGGCAGCCTCGCCCTGCCGGCGAGGCTGCCGGGCTGGCTAGTGCGTGCCGCGGAAGCCCGGCCCGCGGCTACCGCGAACGGGATGAGCGGCGGACCGGGTGCTGTGGCCGCCGGGCCCGCTCATAACCCGCTCGCGCAGCGACCGTGGAGTCGCGGTCTGCCACCTCGGCTACCGGGACGTCCCACCAGCCGGCTGAGTCGGGCGCGGCCACCAGCGGATCGGTGTGCACGTGAATCACCGTGGTCACCTCGCTCGCACGCGCTGTCGCCAGCGCCTCGCGCAGGCTGGCGATCGTGTCGGCGCGCAGTACCCGGGCGCCGAGGCTCGCCGCGTTCGCGGCCAGGTCGACCGGCAGCACGTCACCATCCAGCTGGCCGGTCGCCGGGTTCCGGTAGCGGTACCAGGTACCGAACCGGTCGGTGCCGACAGTGTCGGACAGCGCTCCGATCGACTGGTAACCGTGGTTCTGCACCAGCACCACGATCAGCTTGATTCCCTCCTGGACGGCGGTCACCAGTTCCGAACTGAGCATGAGATAGGAGCCGTCGCCGATCATCACGTACACCTCGGCCTCGGGCCTGGCCAGCTTCACCCCCATGCCGCCGGGGATCTCGTAGCCCATGCACGAGTAGCCGTACTCCACGTGGTAGCCGTCGCTGCCCGCTGGCCGCCACAGCTTGTGCAGGTCGCCGGGCATGCTGCCGGCCGCGCACACCACCACGTCACCGGGCTGGCAGGCCTCGTTCACCGCCCCGATGACCTCGGACTGAGCAGGCAGCGGCTGGTGCCCGAGGTGATAGGCCTTGTCCACCTCGGCGTTCCAGGCCGCTGCCAGATCGCGTGCCCGAGCCTGGTAGCTCTCTGCCACCTGCCAGTCGCCGAGCCCGGCGGCCAGCGTGTCCAGCCCTGCCCGGACATCGGCAACCAGCGGGATAGCTGATTGCTTAGCCGCGTCGAACGCCGAGATGTTCAGGTTGATGAACCGGACATCGGCAGCGGCGAACACGCTGGACGAAGCGGTGGTGAAGTCGCTCCACCGGGTGCCCGCCCCGATCACCAGGTCCGCTTCGGCGGCCAGCCTGTTCGCGGCAGTGGTACCGGTAGCCCCGATCGCGCCGACAGCACTGGGGTGCTCGAACTCGATGGATCCCTTGCCCGCCTGCGTCTCCGCCACCGGGATGCCGGTCTGCCAGGCAAAGCTGGCCAGCTCCGCGGTCGCCTCGCTGTACCGGACGCCGCCGCCGGCCACCAGCAGCGGCCGCTTGCTCGCCTTGATCGCTGATACCGCCTCAGCCGCGAGCTCCGGCTCCGGGCGCGGCCGCGGCACTCGCCAGACCCTGGTAGCGAACAGTTCCTCCGGCCAGTCGAACGCCTGCACGGCGGTGTCCTGCGGCAAGGCCAGCGTGACCGCGCCGGTCTCGCCGGGTCGGTGAGTACTCGCATCGCGTTCAGCAACGCGGCCGGAAGCTGCTCGGGCCGCCAGATCCGGTCGAAGTACGCGGACACGGGCCGGAAGCAGTCGTTGACCGAGACGTCAGCAGACCGCGGGTCTTCCAGTTCCTGCAGCACCGGGCTGGCACGCCGGGTGGCGAACACGTCGCCGGGCAGCAGCAGCACTGGCAGCCGGTTGACCGTCGCCAGCGCCGCGCCGGTCACCATATTGGTCGCGCCGGGCCCGATCGAGGACGTGCAGGCGAAGGCGCGCAGCCGGTGCGAAGCACGCGCGTACCCGGCAGCGGCGTGCACCATGCGCCTGCTCGTTGCGGCCCTGGTAGTACTGCAGTTCGTCGCCGGCTTCTAGCAGCGCCTGGCCGAGCCCGGCGATGTTGCCGTGCCCGAAGATACCGAAGCAGCCGGCGAAGAACCGGCGCGAGACGCCGTCGCGCTGGCTGTACTGCACGGTCAGAAACCGCACCAGTGCCTGGGCCACCGTCAGCCGCATGCTGAACCCGCCTCCTTTGCGGCCGCCTCGTGTTGACGGTGCGGCCGTTCTTCGCTACGGCCGTTCCGGCACCCCGGTCAGCGGCAGCCGCGGATCAGGCTGCTGGCCTGCCCACGATCCCCGGATCCAGGTGTGCGCCGGGTCATCGCAGAATGCCATCGACCGCGCCGCGGGCGGGCCGGCCAGCACGTTGAGGTAATAGAGGTGATGGCCGGGAGCGGCCATCGAGGGACCGTGGTAGCCATACGGCACCAGCACGGTGTCGCCACTGCGAACCTCAGCCAGCACGTCGATCTGCCGGTCGGGGCCGGAGGAGTACACGCGCTGATAGGCCATCCCGCCGCCGCGGCCGGCCTCGTCGATCTCGAAGTAGTAGATCTCCTCCAGCACCGCCTCGGCCGGGCCGGGCGCGTCGTGCTTGTGCGGCGGGTAAGACGACCAGTTGCCCGCCGGCGTGATCACCTCAACCGCCATCAGCCGGTCACATTCGAACGCGTCCGGCGCGCAGAAGTTATTGACCTGCCGGGTCGACTGGCCGGCCCCGCGCAGCTCGACGGGCACCTCCTCAGCCGGGCCGTACCGCACCGGCAGCCGCCGGGTCGCGGTCGCCGCCGGCAGGGCGAACCGGCCGCCGTTCCCGCTCAGTACCGTCACCTCCGCGTCCCGCGGCAGGTAGGCGAAGTCGGTAACCCGGCTGAAGACACTGCGCCGCCCGGCCAGCTGCAGTCTGGTGCCGTCTGCGATCACCTCGCAGCCGCCGGACAGCGGCAGCACCAGCATTTCCTGCGCGCCGGTGGCGAAGCGAGCCTCCTGCCCCGGCGCCAGCGCCAGCACCCGCAGCATCGCGTACTGCAGACCGCTGCTGTCCGGGGTCACCGCCAGCTCGAACTGGCCGGACGGGCAGCTGCCGGCCGGCAGGTAGTAGCGCGCGCCAGTACTCACAGCAGCCCCACCGCCGCGTCGACACTGCCGGCCACATCCCCGCCCGGCGGATACAGCAAGCTGCGGCCGATCACCAGCCCGCGCACCGTCGGCAGGCTCAGCGCCTGCTTCCAGCTGGCGTAGACGGCTTCCCGGTCGCCGGCCGGGTCACCGCCGAGCAGCAGAACCGGCAGCGTCGACGCCTCGGCGACCCGTTCCATCTCCGGCACCACCGGCAGCTTCAGCCAGCTGAAGGCCGACGTCGTGCCGAGGCCAGCCGCGATGCCCACTGACCGGATGGCCGCCTCGGGCGTCAGGTCATTGCGTGGCTGGCCATCGGCGCGGGTGACCATGAACGGCTCAACCATGACCGGCTTGCCGGCCGCCGCCAGCTCGCTGACCGCCCGCGCGCTGGCCTCCAGGGTCGCGGCCGTGCCGGGGTCGGCCGGGTCAATGCGCAGCAGCAGCTTGCCGGCGTCCAGCCCGGACGCGACGATGCCGGCCGGCGTGTAGCCGGTGAAGCGGTCGTCCATCTCGAACACGGCACCCAGGATGCCGCCCCGGTTCATCGAGCCGACCACGACCTTGTTGTCGAGCGCGCCGAGCAGCATCAGGTCCTCGACAATGTCGGCGGTGCCGAGCACCCCGTCCACGCCCGGCCGGGACAGCGCGACCATCAGCCGGTCGAGCAGGTCGAACCGGCTGGCCATGGCCATCGGGTCGCCGCCCACCCCTAGCACGCCGCGGGCAGTATGGTCGGCAGCGATGATCATCAGCCGGCCGGACTCGCCGACCATCGACTGGCGCTTCGGCCGGGCCGCCGCCGCAGCGGCAATCGACTCCGGCGCGTGCACGCGGGCCTCGATCAGCCGGCGCCGCAGTTCATCCAGCATGTGCGTCCTCCGATAGCAGCGCGTCCACTTCGGCCACCGTGGGCATGGCATCCGAGCAGGCGATCCGGGAAGCGACGATCGCGCCGGCCGCATTGGCGAACCTGATCATCGGCTCCAGGCCCCAGCCTGCCAGCAAGCCATGGCACAGCGCACCGCCGAAGGCGTCGCCGGCGCCCAGCCCGTTCACCACCGTAATCCTGGCCGGCGGCACCACCACCCGGCCGCCCCGGTCTGCGGCCAGCACTCCGGCCGGACCGAGCTTGACTACCGCCAGCTCGGCGCCGAGATCCAGCAGCTTCCCGGCGATCCGGTCCGGATCCCGGCTGCCCACGGCGACGTCGCACTCGTCCAGGTTGCCGACGATGACCGTGCTCAGCCCGATGGCCCGCCGGGCCCACCGCCTGGCCTGCGCCGCCGACGTCCAGAACATCGGCCGGTAGTCCAGGTCCAGCACTGTGGGGTGCGCCCGGCCGCGGCTGGCCAGCGCCGCCAGCGTGGCCGCGCGGCTCGGCTGCTGGCACAGGCCGGTGACGGTCGCCCAGAACACCCGCGCCGCGGAGATTGCCGGATAATCCAGCTCCGTGGCGAAGATCTCCAGGTCCGGGGCCTTGGGGAAGCGGTAGAAATACAGCGGGAAGTTGTCCGGCGGGAAGATCTCGCAGAACGTCACCGGGGTCGGCAGCGCGGGCACCGGCGTGACGAAACTGTCGTCGACCCCGTAGCCGCGGAGCGCCTGGTGCACGAACTCGCCGAACGGGTCCGCACCCGTCCTGGTGATCACCGCGGCGCGGCGGCCCAGGCGCGCCGCTGCGACCGCGACGTTGGTGGGACTGCCGCCCAGGTACTTGCCGAACCGCGTCACGTCGGCCAGCGAGACGCCGACCTGCTCGGGGTACAAGTCGACGCCCGCACGACCCATGGTGATCAGGTCGCGCGGCGTATCGTGTGCTGCGAGCGGGCCGGTCATGCGCGCCAGCCGCCGTCGGACATCATGTCTCCCAGAATCTACGTGTGGTAACGTTTGCGCAACCGTTATTTCGGGAGAATTCAGTAACATGAAGCCGCGCGCTTCCCGGGTCCGGCTGGCCGACGTTGCCGAGATGGCCGGCGTCTCCACCACGACCGCCTCGCGCGCACTGAACGGCCGCGGCGAGCTCACCGACGGCACCCGGGCGGCCGTGCTCGAGGCGGCCGCGCAGCTCGGCTTCCGGCCTTCCCCGTTCGCGCAGTCGCTGCGCACCAAGCGCTCGCACACGGTCGGCCTGATCGTGCCGCACGTGGATCACCCGTTCTACGCCTCGGTCGTGCAGGGCGCGCAGGCTTACCTGCGCGAGATGGGCTACCGGCTGATCCTGGTGGACTCCGGCGAGGACCAGGGCCGGGTGGCCGAGGCGATCAGCACGCTGCTCGACCACTGGGTGGACGGCATCCTGATCTCCACCACGCCGCTGACGGCCGACGGGTTCCGCGAATTGCTGCACGGCACGCCGTGCATCTTCATCGACGAGGCGGTCGAGGGCGTCGGATCGGGCAGCGTGACCCTGGAGAACAAGAAGGGCATCGGCGAGCTGGTCCGCCACCTGTCCTGGCACGGGCACCGCCGGATCGGCTACCTTGGCGGGCCCGGCGACCGCACGGACGGGCGCGAGCGGCGCGAGGGCTTCATCGAGACGGTGGCGGCGCTCGGCCTGAACGACGACGCTGAGCTGGTCCGCGATTGCGAGTGGAGCCTGCGCAGCGGCATCGAGCAGACCCGCGAGCTGCTGCGGTCCGGTCAGCCGCCTACTGCAATCGTCGCCGCCAGCGTGGAACTGGCGCTCGGCGCGCTGGCGGCCGCGCGCAGTCACCCGCTCCGCCTGCCGGAGGAGCTGGCGCTCGCCTCCTTCGACGACACCGCGTTCGCCCCGCTGCTGGAGCCGGCCCTGACCGTGATCAGCTACGACACCCCGGCCATCGGCGTGCGCAGCGCGGAACTGCTGGTCACCGCGATCGAGAACGACCAGGCACCCTACTCCGAGGAGCGGCTCGACGTCCGGCTCGTCCAGCGCCGGTCCTGCGGCTGCGAGTACAACATGCTGGAGTCGCTGGAAGCTGACTAGCAGCCGCGCGAGGCCCAGGGCCGGAAGACCGCGGAGCGGCAGAACTTCCAGCCTCAGATCTGCTTGTGCAGCAAGAGCGCGGTGAACAGCGGCCATTGACGGCCCTGCCCCATCATGGAAGCATCCCCACATGTCGAGGGAAACGGTTGCGCAATCGTTAATCTCCCGGCTGCCGGTTCCGCGGTCGCGGCCGGCGGCGTGTGCCTCCTGCCGGACTTAGCTGAGGAAAGGACGAGGGGACATGGCATTGCCTCTACGGGTTGGCGTGGTCGGCTGCGGTCTGATCGCGCAGGTCATGCACCTGCCGCATCTGGCCGAACTCACTGACGACTACGAGATCGCGGCGCTGTGCGACGTCAGCGAACCGGTCGCAGCCGCCCTGGCCAGCCGGTACCGCGTCAAGACCGTGCACACCTCCTGGCCCGACCTGATCGCCGAGCGGCTGGACGTGGTGATGGTGCTGACTTCGGGCAGCCACGCCCCCATCGCCGTCGCCGCCGCGCAGGCCGGCTCGCACGTCTTCGTGGAAAAGCCGATGTGCCTGAGCGTGGCCGAGGGCCGCCAGATGTACGAAGCCGCGCGCGACGCTGACGTGCGGCTGATGGTCGGCAACATGAAGCGCTACGACCCTGCGTACGAGCGACTGCGGGCCCAGCTGCCGTTGCAGGACCTGCGGCTGGTCACGACCACGACGCTGGAATCACCGTTCGAGCCCTACATTCAGGCCCACCCGATGACCGGGCAGTTCCCGCTGCCGCCTGAGGTGCTGGCGGCGCTGCGCGCCGACGACGACGCGCGGCTCGCCGCCGCCTTGCCTGAGGGCGACGATGAGGCCAGGTTCTGCTACCGCTGGATGCTGCTGGACAACCTGGTGCACGAGCTGAACATGCTGCGCGGCGCGCTCGGCGAGCCGGACCGGGTACACCAGGCCAGGCTCGGCCGGACCGTCTGCGACATCACCCTGGGCTTCGGCCCGGCGCAGGCGCACCTGTCCTGGGTCGATCTGCCCGGCATGGCCCAGTACAAGCAGGAACTGGCCTTCTACGCCGTGGACAAGCGGATCACGCTGACGCTGCCCTCGCCCTACCTGCGCAATTTCCCGAGCCTGCTGACCGTCGAGACAGGCCGGGAAGGCAGCCCCTTCGCGGCCAGGACCGTCGAGATCACCTCGTTCGAGGAAGCGTTCAAGCGCGAGCTTGTCGAGTTCGCCGCCGCCATCGCGGAGAGCAGGACGCCGCGGACCGACGCCATCTCGGCGCTGCACGACATCGCGCTGTGCCGCGGCATCGCGCTGGCGCACATCACCGGCCAGCCGGTCGACCTGCCGAGCGCGCTGCCCGACTGGGCCCCGGCGGAAGGCAGGAGCCCGTTATGACGATCTCGGTGGCCAACGCGCCGTGCAGCTACGGCGCGTTCGAAGTGACGGTCGGCACCGACCCGAACGTGCCGGACGGGCTGAGCCTGCTCGATCACGTCGCCAAGGCCGGTTACCAGGGCATCGACCTGGGTCCGGTCGGCTATCTCGGCACCGGCGGCGAGCTGCACGACCGGCTCGCCGCCCGCGGGCTGGTGCTGGCCGGCGGATACGTGCCGCTGCATTTCCCCGATCCGGCCGTGCTGGCCGGAGAGCTCGGCTACCTGGACGCGCTGCTGGACATCTTCGACGCCGCGCCGGATGGCCCGCCGCCCCGGCCCACGCTGGCCGACGCCGGCTCGCCCGCCCGCAATGCCAACCCGGGCGGCGGCGCGACGAACCGCGACATCGGCCTGGACGAAGCCGGCTGGCGGCAGTTCGCCGACGGCGTGGGCCGCGCGGCCGGCCGGTGCCGCGACCGGGGCTACGAGCCGGCCTTTCACCATCACACCGGCACCTACATCGAGGGTGTCTGGGAAATCGAGGAACTGCTCGCGCGCACCGACGTCAGCCTGTGCCTGGACACTGGTCACCTGCTGGTCGGCGGCGGCGAGCCGGCCCAGGGCATCCGCGACTGGGGCAGCCGGATCAATCACCTGCACCTCAAGGACGCGCGCCGCGACGTCGTGGCGAAGATCGTGACCGATCATGCGCCGGTGGAGGAGATCTGGCGGCGCCGCGCGTTCTGCGCTCTGGGCCAGGGTGACACCGGGATGGACGAGGTCCTGCAGGCGATCTCGGCCATCGGCTACTCGGGCTGGGTGATCGTGGAGCAGGACATCTTCCCCGATCCGGCCGAGCCCGCCGGGCGGCCGGCCGCCGACCAGGCCGCAAACCGCGAATGGCTGCGCGCCCGCGGCATCTAGCGGGCCATGGGTGTGGCCTTCACACCCGCACCCGGTCCAGCGAGCCGTGTCTGCCTGTCGGCACCAAGCCTGCCGCTGGCTAAGGTCAGAGCGTGACGCAGACTGATACCGACGTTCTTGTCATCGGGGCCGGCGTGATCGGCCTGAGCACCGCGATCTGCCTGGCCGAGGCGGGTGTCACCGTCACCGTCGCGGCCGCCGAGCCGCCGCAGCAAACGACCTCGGCCGCGGCCGGCGCGATCTGGGGGCCGCACCTGGTCGGCGAGGACGACCGGATCGGCCGGTGGGCCGACGTCACGCTGGACCGGCTGGCCGAGCTGACCGCACCCGGCATCGGCGCGAACGCACTGGCCGGAGTGGTGCGGACCGCGACCGGACTATCGGCCAGCGCCACCGCAGGGTCGCCGCCGCCGAAGTTCGCCGCCGCGAGCAATCTGACCCCGTGCGAATCGGCCGAACTCCCGCCCGGCTATCGCGCAGGCTGGCGGCTGACCGCGCCGCTGATCGCGATGCCGCCGTACCTGGACTACCTCCAGCAGCGCCTCGGCCGCGCGGGCGGGACGACCACGTTCCCGCGTGAATTCGGCACCCTGGCGGATGCCCGCGCCTTCGCGCCCGCCGCGCGGTGATCGTCGAACTGCACCGGGTGCGGCGCCCGCGAGCTCGTCGCCGACACTGGCGTGATGCCGGTCCGGGGCCAGGTGGTCGTAGTCGCCAATCCCGGCCTGACCGAGTTCTTCGTGGGGAACGGGCGGCGAGCCTGGGAGATGACGTACATGTTCCCGCATGGTGACGTCGTGCTGCTCGGCGGCACCGAGCAGGCCGGCAACTGCGAGCCGGCAGCCCGATCCCGCGACCGCCGACGCAGATCATGCAGCGCGTGCACCGCTGTCCGGCCCGAGCTGGCGGGCGCGCCCGTGCTCGACGCACCGGGTCGGACTGCGCCCGGCCAGGCCGACGGTCCGGCTGGAGGCCGAGCAGGCCGGCGGCCGCCCCGTCGTGCACAACTACGGTCACGGCGGCGCCGGCGTCACGCTGTCCTGGGGCTGCGCCCAGGAGCGGCTCGCCGCCGCGCCGCGCTCGCCTGAGCTCCCGCTCGCTGAGCCGGTAGCTCATCCCCGAAAACGCAAACTCCCCGGATCTGTGCTCAGAAGCCGGGGAAAATTGCGCGCAGCTTGTCCAGCGGCCGGCGCGTCAGCCGATCACCGACGCCGGGGTGTGATCAGGGTCGAGCCGGCCGTAGGCCAGCCGCAGCAGCGCCTCGGCGGGCATGCGTCGCCTCGGCCGCGTCGGCGTCTCGCCCTCGCCCGCGCCCTCGCCCGGCCAGTCGCTCCATGGTCATCGGCTCGGCGGCGGTCAGCAGGTAGTCGCGGTCCGGGTCGGTGGTCTTGATCCGGACCTTGAACGCCGGGTCCAGGGCCTTGCCCAGCCGCGGCGCCAGGAACTGCGGCACGTTGTCGATCAGCAGCTCGACCGCGTCGGCGACACGGTGGCGGCGGGGTCGAGCCACCACCGCGACGTCCCAGGTGTGCAGGGCGTGCTCGCCCAGCCGCAGCCGGACCAGGCCGACCGCGTCGAGCGTCATCATGCCGAAGAAGTCAAAGCTGATGCGCGTCGAGTTCCTCGTCGGTGAGCTGCTCCAGCGCCTGGACGTACTGCTGTCGTCGGTCAGATCCCGTCGGCGGCCTGCTCGTCGGCGGTCATGGCGTTCCACAGGTCCCAGACCGGCTGGAAGGCCTCCCGGCTCGACCGGCTCGGCCTGGCCGAGCGCGCCGGGCAGGATCATCATCGCGATCTCGGCGCCGCTGCCCAGGTGGGAGAGCACCTGGGCGATGCTCCAGTCCGTGTAGTAGGACTGGCCGCCGAGCTGCTCCGGGGTCAGCGGCCCGACCAGGCCGAGCAGCCGCTCGTGGGACTGCGCAGCGCATCGATCCAGACGCGCGGGTTGGACTCCATCGGGTCCTGGCTCCATTCGATCAGTTATGAGCTTTCATACGTGAGCTCGGTCCAGTCTGGCAGATCGCCGGGGGGCCAGCACCGGATGCGGGCGCGCTCAGGCCCGTAGGGTAGGCGAAATGAAGATCGGATTCGGCGCGCCGGTGTCGGGCGCGTGGGCCACCCCGGACAAAATCTAGCCTCTTCGCGACCAGAGCCGAGCAGGCCGGCTACGCCTCGCTGTGGACCTTCCAGCGGCTGCTGTCCCCGACGGGCTCTGGCATGGACCCGGTCTACCAGAGCGTGCTCGACCCGATGGCGGCGCTGGCCTTCGCCGCCGCCGTCACCAGCCGGATCAGGCTCGGCGTCGCGGTGATCAACCTGCCGTTCGTGTCGCCCGTCTACCTGGCCAAGCAGGCCGCGACGGTCGACGTGCTGTCGGGCGGGCGGCACGACCTGGGCCTCGGCCTCGGCTGGATGCCGGAGGAGTTCGCGCTGACCGGCGCCTCCATGGAGCGCCGCGGCGCCCGCGCCGCCGAGTACGTCGCAGGTGCTGCGGACGCTGTGGGCCGGCAGCCGTGCGAGTTCAGCGGCGAGTTCTACACGGTGCCGCGCGGATCGCAGGCTGCCGCAGCCGGTCCAGCCCGGCGGGCCGCCGATCCTGCTCGGCGGCATGGCCCGGCCGCGCTGCGGCGGGTCGGCCGGATCGCCGACGGCTGGGTGACCTCCAGCCGGACCGACCTGTCACGGATCGGCGACGCTGATCGCGATCGTGCGGAGGCCGCGGCAGGCGGCCGGGCGGGACCCGGCGGCGCTGCGGATCATCTGCCGCGGCGTCGTCCGGGCCGGCGAGCCGGTGCACCGGCCGCGACGGCCAGCGGCTGCTGCTGTCCGGCAGCTACGACCAGATCCGCGCCGACGTCGGCTGGCTGGCCGCAGCAGGGCGTCACCGAGGTGTTCTACGACCTGAACTGGGATCCGCAGATCGGCTCGCCGGACGCCGAGCCGCCGGCGGCCGCGGACCGGGCGCGCGCAGGAGATCCTGCACGCGCTCGCCCCGGCCGCCGGGCGGCCACCGGCCGTGGCTGACGAGCCGGCCAGCAAGCACGTCGTGCGTATCCTCCGTACAACCGGGCTGGCCGGCCCGGGCAGCGCGCCGAAATCGCGCGCACTGCTGCGCGGCTCTCGGCCCGGCTGGTCTGCACGCCGACCACATCGGCAGCACGTCCATCCCCGGCATGGCCGCCAAGGACGTCCTGGACCTGCAGCTGTCGGTCCGCGACCTGGCCGCGGCCGCGGTGGCGTTCGACGGCCCGCTGGCCCGGCTCGGCTACGTCCGCAGGCCGTACGAGCACGACCACGTTCCGGCTGGCGCGGACAGCGATCCGGCCTGTGGGCCAAGCGGTACTGGCACCGCCGGGACCACCCGGCCGGAGACATCAACCTGCACGTGCGCCTGATCGGGGTCGCCGAACGAGCGGCTGGCGCTGCTGTTCCGGGACTGGCTGCGCGCCGAGCCGCTGGCGGTGGCGGGTTACTCGCATTTCAAGGTTGCGCTGGCCGCCGCGGTGCCAGATCTCGGCGCCTACACCGACATCAAGGACCCCGTCGTCGACGTCATCGTGGCCGCCGCCGCGCACTGGGCGGCCAGCACCGGCTGGCAGCCGCATCAGCCGGGCTGACCCCGGCTACTGAAATCCCGTCTCGATGTAGCCGTTCGCGACGGTGACGCAGCCATTCAGCTTCTTCCACAGATCCACGTCCGGGCGGCCTCGATAGGACAGCGCGACGATCTCCATCGACTCATCATCCATCGGGCAGTTGAGCATGCCCCCGATGACGTGACTTAGCGGCAGGATCGCGATCGCGGCCGAGACGCTCCTGGCGGCCGCCGGGCCGAGCACCACCTGCTTGCGGAGCGTAAACGGGTGCCCGTTCAAGCCCTGGTAGAAGCATTCGATCCCGGCCGCCCGCGCGGCCGCTGGCAGCAGCCGGGTCCGCAGATCACGGCCGGAGTTCTGCACGCCAACGTCGCTCCGGTTGCTAGCCGGGCAGCCGCCGGCGACAGTCACGCGCAGCCGCGAGCCGGCCGTGTCGTCCGGGAGAGGTACGGGGTCAAGCCAGACCACGTCCGCATCCACGCGCAGCACGCTGTCGCTCGTTCCGGCCGCCCCGACGCCCACCTCGGTCTCCAGCTCAGCCGAGGCCCAGGCCGCGTTCCGCGTCCCGGTGTAGGTATCGCCAGCCGACTGCGGAACGCCCCGCAGCGAACCGCTCATCGAGCCGTCCCGGTGCAGGCCGCGCGGTGGGTGCGCCACCAGCCAGGCAGTCGCCTTGGCCAGCGTCATCGGCAGCTGCCAGTACCGCGAGATATCGACGACCGACGTCGCTGAATCGGTGCCGCCAGCCGGGCCCGGCAGCGACGGCGGTGCCGTCTGCACCGGCGTCGCGCCAGATGGCACGACGGCCCTGGTCATCAGCCGGCGCGCTTCGCGCCGGGCCAGGTTTCTGTTGCCGGCCAGCGTTGGCCCGCTGGCCAGCGCCGAGGCCGGCCGCGGCCGGGCCGGCGATGACAGAGCGCCCGGCTGCCCCGGCGCGGGCGCGGCTACGGAGCCGCAGCCGGCCGCGAACGCTGCTCCCGCGACGATCGCAGCCAGCGCGATGGTTGTCCTCATGCCAGTCAGACGCGGCTCGACGGCCGCCGGTTCCGCGCGGCGCCCCGCCAACGTTTCGCGCTGCCCAGCCGACGAATCACGCGCTGCCCAGCCAACGGTTCATGCCGGCGGCCGATGAATTACGCGCGGTTCGCGCCGCCCAGCCAACGGTTCGCGCCGGACAATCACGCGCCGCCTGGCCGGTTCCGGCTAGGTGAACAACGGTCGGTGCCGGCGCCGGTGCCGGTGCCGGCGGCTGGCACGCGCGGCGGTCTTGCCCGCCCGGCCCGGCATCGCTGGCACGACTGCCCGCGGCACCGCCGGGCGCAGCCGCGTACTCAGCCACTCCAGTGCCTGCGGCAGTTCACGGCCCCAGGTGGCGAAGTTATGGCCGCCCTGAGCCAGGAACAGCGAATAGGCGCGCATCGGCGGCCGCACCAGCCGCAGGAACTGCAGCGTCCCCGGATAGGTTTTCTCGCCGATCCGGCTCGAGGCGACGAGTACCGACACAGGCGGCGCAGGCAGATGCTGGAGCCGCCAGTCCGGGCTGTTCTCATCCCGGTAGCCGATGCTCCCGCCGTACAGGTTGCCCGTCGTGTCGTCTTGCAGCGCCTGGTAGTAGCCGGCCAGCGACACCGCCAGTGAGAACTGGGCCGGGTACATCATGGCGATCTTCGCCGCGCAGTAACCGCCGGTGGAGTAGCCGAGCGCCGCCCAGCTGCGTGGACCGGCCGAGATACGGAACGCGTGCTCGATCGCGGCCGGCACGTCGACCGCGAAGAACGTCTCGACCTGCGGGCCGCCGGGAACGTTCGTGCACTCGGTGTCCCGCGGCATCGCGACCGATGCGTTCATCATGACGTAGACGGCAGGCTTGACCTTGCGGCCGAGTGCCTCGGCCTCGGCCGGCAGCCTGAGGCGCTTGACGATGCTCCAGGAAGCACCGGGGTAACCCGTGAGGGCCAGCACGGCCGGGAAGCGTGAGCGCGCATAGGCCCGCTGGAAGTACTGGGGCGGCAAGTACACGTAGTCTCCGGTCACCGCGATGCCGGTATGCGGGCCGTTGACGGAGATGGCGAGCAGTTCTCCGGTCTGCGCGAGGTGCTTGCGCGGACGCCGGCTCAGCCCGATCAGGTCCGCCTTCGGACCGGCCGCAACAGCTGGCCTGGATGGCAGGTTGCGGACCGCGGCACCCGGCGCCGGCCCGGGTTCGGCCCTGGTGATCGCCAGGATCGGCGCGTGCGACCGCGGGGTCCTGGCCGTTCCGACGATGGGCGCCTGGCCGCTGCCGACCAGCTGGGACCAGGACGTATAGAAGCTGAAGTAACTGTTGAGGCTGACCAGGAACGCGGCGATCACGAGCAGTTCGCTGACCGCCAGCAACCCGACCCGGCTGCCGACATGCCAGACCCGGCGCCCGGCCGCTCGCGGCCACAGCCGCACCACCGCGGCGATCCCGGCGACGGCCAGGACGAGCATCACGATCTCGAAGAACCCGCTCGTCAGGCCCATCGCGATACCTCGATCCGCACTAGCACGGTCATCCCGTCACGCCCGGCCCGACGGCAACCGCGCGCGGCCTCCGGCCGGCCGGTAACCAGCCCCGGCCGTTCCCGGCTGCAATGCCGTCCCGATCCAGGTCAAAACGCCGGCCAGCGGCCAGCTGCCTGCGTCCAGGGCCGCGGTGCTCACCCGCATAGGCCGGTGAACCTGGCTCACGAACGACGCGGCCTGCCCGTCCGCCCCGCCGGACCCGGTCAAGAGCACCGAGACGGGTTGCATCGGCTGGCTGCGCAGCACAAAGAGCAGGTCTTCCTGCTGCCTCAGCTGCGGGCTGCCTGCGTTCTCATTCGATCCCGGCGGCCGGGTGTAGTCGCCGCCGGGCGCCACCGCAACCGAGAAGACCCACGAGTGGTCGAGTGCCAGTTGCAGCGCGCAGTACCCGCCAGTGCTGTCGCCGAGCAGCGCCCAGCTGCCCGCTGCGGACCGGGCCCGGAAGGCCGCCTTCAGCATGCCGGGAAGATCCTGCGCGAAGAACGTGGCAGCCGGGACAGCCGGTCGGGCCGCCGAGCTGGCCGTGGCCGGCTCGGCCGGTACGTTGAGGCAGCCCTGGTCGGCGGCCGACAGGGCAGCCGGAAGCATAGCGATGATGACGGGCCGGAGCCTACGCGCGGCGATGAGGGCGGCCGCGTTGTCGGCCAGCCGTTTCGCGCTATAGGGAGAGCTAGTGTTGTCCGGCCCGCCAGAGATCGCGACGATCACCGGGTACCGGGCGGCCAGGCGCGCCCGTCCGTATCCAGCGGGCAGGAACACGTGCCCGGTGACGGTCAGCCCGGAAAGCTGGCCGGCGAACCGTACCGTGTCCAGGCTGCCGCCGCCCGCCCGCGAGCCCGGTACCCGGACTGGCAGCCGGGACGTGATCACAACGGGGCGGACCAGCGCTGAGCTCACGCTGGCCGAGGCCACGACGCTGCCCTGGCCGGTGTCGGCACCAAGCAAGTCCGACCAGGACGAGTAGAACTCGCCCGACCGGTTCACCGTGACAAAGATGAGCGACAGCACGCACGCTTGCAGTGCGATCAGGCTGACCGTCCGCAGCGCGACCGGCCGCAGGCCGGGGCCCGCCAGCGTGCGCCAGCCGAGGATGATCGCCACAAGCAGGGCGAGGCCGAGGGCGGCCAGCAGGAGCGGCAGCGCCAGGCTGGTCAGGCCCACCGCGCACCTCCCGATCACGCCGGGCACCATGCGCGGACATGCCTCCCGCGTTCGGTGCCTCCCCCGGCCTCCGTATTAGCTCGTCAGGAGGTTAGCTGCGCAAACGCGCCGGCTGTTACGGGGAAGACGCAGATCTTAGGAGTATTTTCCCTGTTAGTTACGTTTATCTGGTTCCCCCGGCGGGGCACGGGCCGGGCCTCATCTCACCTGGCGTCGAGCCGCTGCGGGCTAACATGGACGCCATGCCAGGCGACTCTTCTTTCGACATCGTGTCAAAGCTCAACAATCAAGAAGTAGACAATGCGCTGAACCAGACGGCGAAGGAAATCAGCACGCGATTCGACTTCCGCGGCACCGGCGCCTCGATCTCCCGGGCCGACAAAGGCATTGAGATCAGAGCCAACTCCGAAGAGCGGACCATGGCCGTGCTGGACTTGTTCAAGGACAAGCTGATCAAGCGCTCAGTCTCGCTCAAGGTCCTGGATCCCGGTGAGCCGCGACCGTCGGGCAAGGAGTACCGGCTCGCCGTCGCCCTCAAGGAGGGCATCTCCGACGAGCACGCCCGGAAGATCTCGAAGATCATCAGGGACGAGGGACCGAAGGGCGTCAGAGCCCAGATACAAGGCGACGAACTGCGAGTCTCCTCCAAGAAGAAGGACGAGTTGCAGGACGTCATGGCGCTGCTTAAAACCAAGGAACTGGATGTGGCCCTCCAGTTCGTGAATTACCGGTAGCAGCTGTCCGCCATCTCCAGCCCGTCTGTCACATCGAACGGCTGCGTGCCCGGATCGTCGCGGAGGTGTGATGCCGGGTCTCGCCCGCGATAAGGCCCACGCTGCCCCCGTCCCTGTGACCAGTCGTAATGCCCGGTTCCAGCAATGGGAGGCCTTGCTCGGCAACCGGACGAAGCGCACCCGGTCCGGCGAGTTCGTCGTCCACGGCGTCCGGCCGATCACCCTTGCGGTCAGCCAGGGCTGGACGATCCGGGCCCTGCTGCATGACGGCCGGCCCCGTCGCCCTGGGCGGCCGATCTGTGGTCGTCACTCGACACCGCCCGGTACCTGGTCTTGGCCGAGCTGATGCAGGCACTTGGCGAGAAGTCAGCGGGAACGCCGGAGCTGCTCGCCATCGCGGAGATACCGCCCGACAACTTCAGCCGCATCCGCGGCACGCCCGACCTGCTCGTGCCCGTGTTCGACCGGCCGTCGAGCCCCGGCAACGTCGGCACCCTGATCCGCTCCGCGGACGCGTTCGGCGCGTCCGGCCTGGTGATCACCGGGCACGCAGCCGACCCCTACGACCCGAAGTGCATACGGGCGAGCACCGGCTCGATCTTCAGCCTGCCGGTGGTGAGGGCCGGATCACACCGCGAGGTAGTGGACTGGGTGCAGGGGCTGCGGACAGACGGCCTGCCCGTCCTGATCGCCGGGACGGACGAGCACGGAACCGGGGACCTCCGCGACGTCGACCTCGGGCAGCCGGTCGTGCTCGTCATCGGCAACGAGACGGTCGGCCTGACGGCCGCCTGGCGGGAGAGCTGCGACGTCATGCTGCGAGTGCCGATGGCCGGTACCGCCTCCTCGCTGAACGCGGCAACGGCCGGTTCGATCGTGCTCTACGAGGCCATGATGCGCCGCCGGAGCGCCGCGTCGGCCAGCGCAGGCGGCTCGTAACCCCGGTCGGCCGGGTTGAGGTTCGTCCCGGGCGGCACGATCTCGTCAATCCGGTCCAGCAGGTCGGCCGGCAGCTGTTCCGGTGCGCCGAGCTGGCTCTCCAGATGCTCCATGATCCGCGGCCCGATGATGGCCGACGTCACGCCAGGGTGGCTGAGCACGAAGCCGAGGGCCAGGTGGATCAGCGACATTCCCGCTTCGGCGGCCAGCCCGGCGAGCCGGTCCGCAGCCTCCAGCTTGAGCCGGTTGCCGGGCAGGCTCAGGTCAAAGCGCTGTGGCAGCCGCTGTGAGCGCTGGCTGACCGGCAGGTCAGCGTCCAGCCGGTACCGCCCGGACAGCCATCCGCTCGCCAGCGGCCCCCAGCAGATCACGCCCATCTGATGACGTTCGCAGGCCGGCAGCACGTCCGCTTCGATGCCGCGCACCAGGACCGAATAAGGCGGCTGCTCGCAGACGAACCGCTCACGGCCACGCCGCTGCGCGGCCCACTGGGCCTCGACAATCTGATCCGCCGGAAATGTCGAACTGCCGGCGTAGCAGATCTTCCCGGCCTGGATAAGATCCGACAGCGCCCCGAGGGTCTCGTCAATGTCAGTAGCGGGGTCCGGCCGGTGGATCTGGTAGAGGTCGATGTAGTCAGTGCCGAGCCTGCGCAGGCTGTTCTCGCACTCCCGGACAAGCCAGCGGCGCGAGTTACCGCGCTGGTTTACGTCCTCGCCCATGGCCCCGTGCGCCTTGGTGGCCAGCACGACGTTCGCCCGCCGGCCGCCCGCCAGCGCCTTGCCGACGATGGTTTCTGACTCGCCAGCGGAGTACACGTCCGCGGTGTCGACGAAGTTGATGCCGGAGTCGAGCGCGCGATGAATGATCCGGACCGATTCGTCATGGTCGGGGTTGCCCCACGGGCCGAACATCATCGCGCCCAGACACAACGGGCTGACCTGGACGCCGGTGGAGCCGAGAACTCGGGTGCTCATGACCGCAACCCTACGGCCCATGCTGTCCGCCGCGACTGGCCAGATCCCCTAAGCTGCGGCCATGCCGATACCGCAGTTCGTCGTCGACATCCGCGCCAAGATCGGCCATGACCTGCTCTGGCTGCCTGGCGTCACCGCGGTGGTTTTCGATGACGACGAGCGGGTGCTGCTCGTTCGCCGTGCCGACAACGGCCGGTGGACGCTGGTGACTGGCTGCCTAGAGCCGGGTGAGCAGCCCGCAGTCGGCGCTGTGCGGGAAATCGAGGAGGAGACCGCCGTCATCGCCACGGCTGAGCGGGTGCTCGCGGTCGAGTCGCTGCCGTTGTCGGTCTTTAGCAACGGGGATCACTCGCAGTTCCTGGACGTGGCCTTCCGCTGTCGCGCCATCGGCGGCGAAGCGCGGGTCAACGACGACGAGTCCGTCGATGTCGGCTGGTTCGGCCTGGACGAGCTGCCCGACCTGCCAGAACGGCACCTGCAGTGCATCAAGGACGCGCTCGGCGGCGGCCCTGAGGTACGGTTCGAAGCTCGCTAGCCGCGGACCCGCCGCTAGCCGCCCGACCCCGGGGCCGGCAGCATACCGAGCTCGATCGCCCTGGTCACGGCCGCAGTCCGGCCGGAAACCCCGAGTTTCCCGAAAGCTCGCAGCAGGTGCGTCTTGACGGTGGCCTCGCTGATGTAGAGCGCCCGGCCGATCTCGGCGTTGGTCTTGCCGCGGGCGACGAGGGTCAGCACCTCGGTCTCCCGCCCGGACAACGAGTCCGCGGCGGGCCGTCGCAGGTGCGAGACCAGCCTGCCCGCGACCGTCGGCCCGAGCACCGTCTCACCGCGGGCGGCCGCCCGGATCGCGCTGACCAGATCCGCGCGCAGCGTGTCCTTCAGCAGGTAGCCGGTCGCGCCGGCCTCGACGGCGCGCACGATGTCGGCATCGGTTTCGTAGGTCGTCAGCACGACGACCCGGGTTGCCGGGACCGCCGCCAGCACCCCCGCAGTCGCCTGGACGCCGTCCCCGCCCGGCATCCGCAAGTCCATCAGCACCACATCAGGCCGGTGCTGCCGGGCCAGCGCCACTGCCTCGCTGCCCGACCCGGCCTCCGCCACCACCTCGAGGCCCGGCTCGCCCGACAGCATGCCGCGCAGGCCTTCCCGCACGACCGGGTGGTCGTCCACGATCAGGACCCTCAGCAGAACCGGTACGGCGGCAGCCGCGGTCACGCCGGCACCTCGACGACGACGGAGGTGCCCTGAGCCGGCGCGCTGCGCACCGTTACCTTCCCGCCGATCTCGTCGACTCTGGCCCGCATGCCGCTCAGGCCGTAGCCGCCGTTCACCAGGGCCGGCTCGAATCCGACTCCGTCGTCGGTCACCTCGAGCCGCACGAGGCTGTCCTCGTAGCTAAGCGACACCGAGATGCTGTGCGCCGCCGCGTGCTTGCGCACGTTGGCCAGCGCCTCCTGGCCGATCCGCAGCAGCACGACTTCCTGAGCCGCGGGCAGTGGGCAGCGGGCACCTGTTGCCTGGAAGCCTGCGCTCAGGCCCAGCTCGGCTCCTGCCCGCTCGGTGATCCGGCGCAGCGCGTCAGCCAGCGTCCCGGTCTGCAGCTGGACCGAAGCCAGCCCGCTCACCAGCGTCCTGGCTTCGGCCAGGTTCTCCCTGGCGGTCTGGCCGGCCAGCTCCAGCTGGCGCCGCGCGGTCTCCGGTGCCCGCTCCAGCTGCACTTCCGCGGCCTGGATCAGCATCAAGATGCTAGAGAACCCCTGCGCCAGCGTGTCGTGGATGTCGCCGGCCAGCCGCTGCCGCTCCGCCAGCACGCCTGCCTGCCGGCTGACCCCGGCGAGCTCGGCCCTGGCTGCCTCCAGCTCGGCGATCAGGCAGGCGCGCTCGGCGCTCTGGGTAATGATGCGGCCTATGTAGCCGCCGAATGCCACGGTAAAGGCCAGAACGGCAACGACCAGCGCCGCAGCCGTCTCCAGGCCGCCCGCACTCCGGTTCCAGTAGGCCACCGAGACGCCGCCGGCAACCGTCATCACGACGGCCGGGATGAGCGCACGACGGACCGGCAGTACGTGGTAGCACTGCGGGAAGATGGCGACGGCCAGGAACCAGGCGTTCGGCACCTGCAAGACCGCGATGGAGAACAGCAGTACCACGCCGGTCATGTAGACAACGGCCCGCCGCGTGATCGTGCTCTCGGCCAGGTGCATGTGCCGACGGCCGACCAGCAGGTACCAGGGTCCCAGCGCGGCGACAGCACCGATCGCCAGGGCCCGCCGGTCCGCCGTCGCCGATTGCGAGGCCACGATGACCAGGCCGGCGATATAGACGACGCCGTAGAGCAGGTCCCATCTCCGCATGCCGATGTCCCAGGCGTGCTGAACGTCAGCGCCGCCGTCCGCCGGGCCAGCGGCCGACTCGGCCGGGCCGGCGAGCGACACGGGCAGGCGTGCCGCGACGCTGGGCCCGGGCCCGCTGTCCGGCACTGTCAGCCGTCCCTGGTGGTCCGCCACCGGAACGTTGTCAGGCACAGCACCAATCCTCCCGCGATCCAGGCGCCGAGGACCAGTGCCGTCTGCCCGTGCTGCCAGGAGTGAGACGGCTCGAGATTAGCGGCTCCGGCCGGCAAGAAGGCCGAGCGCAAGCCCTGGCTCATCCACTTCAGCGGGAATACCGAGGCGATCTGCTGCAGCCACGGCGGCACGTCCGTGAACGGCACGTAGACCCCCGAGATGAACTGCAGCACCAGGAACGGCAGCGTGATCACCGGGAACGAGTTCGTCGCCGACATCGACAGGCTGCTCAGCGCGATGCCGATCAGCGAGCACGCCACTGTGCCCAGGATGAACACCCAGGCCAGCGTCCACCAGGCGCCCGCGGAGGCAGGCAGGTGCAGGTGGTAGAACGCCAGGCCGACTACGAACAGGGCTGCCAGCTCGGCTACCGAGCAGACGAAGACCAGGATGATCTTCCCGATGAAGTAGGCGGCCGGTGGCATCGGCGTGCCGCGGAGTCGTTTGAGCGTGCCGCGCTGGCGCTCAGCCGCGATGCTCAGGCCGAGATTCTGGAAGCTCGTCGCCCCGATCCCACCGGCGATCATCCCCGCGGCGAACAGCTGGGCCACTGACACCCCGTACCCGGCTGCCTGGTGCCCGAAGATGGCACCCAGCAGCACCAGCATGATCGCGGGCAGGGCGAAGACAAAGGCGACCGTCTGCCGCTCCCGGAAGAACGCCTTGACCTCAAGCCGTGCCCTGGCCAGGCCGATCCGGACCGCGCCAGGCAGCGCGGGGTCCGCGCCGGACCGCGATGAGCTGCCCGCCAGCGACGTGGCGGTCACCGGCCTGCGCCGATCAGGTCGAGGTAGACGTCTTCCAGGCTGGGCCGGGTCACCGTCAGGCCGGGGATCTCGCCGCCCAGCTCGGCCGCCAGATCGATGACGACCCCGGCGGGCGCTGCCGTCCTGACGCTGCGCCTGCCGTCGGTGCAGTCCCAGCTGACCACCGCGTCCTCGGCAAGCCGGCCACCCAGGGATGCCGGGTCCCCGATAGCGGCGAGCTGGCCGCCCGAAAGGACCCCGACCCGGTCGGCCAGCGCCTCGGCCTCCGGCAGGTAGTGCGTGGTCAGCAGGATCGTCGTGCCGTCTCCGGCCAGGCTCTTGATCAGATCCCAGAACTGGCGTCGCGCCTCCGGGTCGAAGCCGGTCGTCGGCTCGTCCAGGAACAGCAGTTCCGGCCGGCCGACGATGCCCAGTGCAACGTCCAGGCGCCGACGCTGGCCGCCGGAGAGCTGATGCGCCCAGGCCGGCCATGCCGCCGAGCCCGACCAGTTCGATTACCTCGCCCGAATCACGCGGCCGCGGGTAGTACCCGGCGAACTGGCCGACCATCTCGGCCACGGTCAGCTCGGGCTCGGCGGTCAGCTGCAAGACCATGCCGATCCGGGCCCGCCAGCTGCGGCCCGCGCTCGCCGGATCCGCGCCGAGAACTGCCACTGTGCCGCCATCGCGGTGCCGGAATCCCTCGAGGATCTCGACTGTGGTCGTCTTGCCCGCACCGTTCGGGCCGAGCAGCGCGAAGACCTCGCCGCGGGCGACGTCCAGGTCGAGACCGTTCACTGCGTGCACAGATCCGTAGCTCTTGCGCAGCCCGCGGACCGATATCGCGTACTCATCGCTCATGCCCCCAGCCTGCGCCCAAATCGCCCTGGCCGATGCCCGTCAGTCGGCTGCATGGCTGTCCACCAGATGGTGGACACCACCAGCCCCGGACGACCCCGCCCGCGGCGAATGCCAGGTGTCATTCCGGCTGCGGCCGAGTCGTGACATGCGGCAGCGGCCGGCCTGTTCGCAAAGCGCCGGTGATGCTGGCCAGCACCTCCGCAGGCGAGTTCCGCAACTGGGCCGGACTGATATGCACCACGATGATCCCGGCTGCCGCCATCCGGGCGTGTCTGGCCATCGTCTTCTCCCAGTCGTCCGGCAGCAGGTGCCATTCCCTGGAGTCAACCTCGACCGCCACACCCGCCTCTGGCCACCACACGTCCGGACGAGCGAGGAATGTCGTGCCGAGCAGCAGCGTGGGGTTATACAGAGGCTGCGGCAGCCCGGCTTTCATGATCAGCCGCCGCAGTTCTGCCTCCGGCACCGACCGGACGCCCGCCAGCACCTCGGCCAGTACTGCCCGTACCTGCGCCGATCCACGTACAGGGCCGTCGCGAACCTCTGCAACTAGCTGCTCGACCGAGCACTTCCGTTGTTGCACAGTTGCCGCCACGACGGCCCGCGCCTCCCGCACGCTGCTCATTCCTCTGGCGGCATCGACGACGGCCCGGGCCGCCGGGGCGAAGCGCAGCATTCCGTCGCAATACAACTCGGGCGGCATCCGCCTCGTCCGGTGAATGACGGCGATGCCGCTGCTGATACGCCTTGTCGCGGCCGGGACAAGCAGATCGACAACCAGTGGCTCTGCGCCCCGCACCTGGTGATTGCGTAAGGCGGCCAGTCCGGTAATCACGGCGGCCGGGCCAACGTGCAACATCGCCGCGATCTGCCACTGCTCCCAGGTCGGCTGGCCAGTCGCGGCCAGGTACACGCCAGGGAATAAGCGCTGCCAGGGCCCGCCGAAACGCAGGCGATGCTGCATTGCGCTGTCGGATATGCCGCACTCGCGGGCCTGGGCCCTGGACAGCACGCCACGCTGGTACGTCAGCAGCCAGCTGACGCCTGGTTCGTCCGATTTCACGGCGCCAGGCTGGCACTGGGTACCGACAATGCTGCTCGCGCCGCTGATGGGTGGAAGTTTGCTAGGGCCAGAGCGATAGCAAACTTCCACCCATGCGGCAATGCCGGGCTCAGTCGGCGCGCGGGCGGCGGTCTCGGCCGTGCGGGGCCGCTGGGCGGCGCGGCCGCGCTGAGCGACGCCAGATAGCACGCCGCAAGCGGATGTACTCACCCGCCGGCTCGTAACCGCCAAGCCGGTCGGCCGCCGCCAGCGCGGCGAGCGCCGCCTCGTGCTGACCGGTCTTGGACAGTGAGCTCGCCAGCCACATCTGGGCCTGGGCGCGGCCCTCTGGATCGGCAATACCGAGCTGCAGCGCCCGCCGGTAAGCCGGGATGGCCGCCTCCTGCTGGCCGAGATTGTCCCGGGTGACGGCGAGCCAGAACCACGCGTCCGCCAGTGCCGGGGAAGTCGCCACGGCCCGTTCGAACAGCGCGACCGCCGCGGTAAGACGTCGTTTGGTCCTGAGCTCGAGGCCCGCCGCCAGGTCTGCGGCGGCCAGGTTCGACGCGGCCTCTCGCGCGTCGGCTCCGGCCGTCCAGTCGCCCGGCCGTCCCGGCACGCTCAGGCCGGCCGGCTCATCCGCAGCCGCTGGCACGCCCGGCCCGGACGGCTCCGGCTGGCCGCGGCGACCAGCCGGGCTGACCTGGTCGGCTGAGCTCGAGTCGGCGGGCACCTGCGTCATCCGGCGCCAGCTACCTCGCCCGGCTGCGGTTAATCACGCGCTGGCGGCTCTGGAGCCGGATACCCGTGTGCGTCAGCGGCGGCCGGGCGCTATCCTGACCGCCATGAACGCCGAATCTGAGCGCATCCCGGCCAAGCCGACGCTGGATGGTCTAGAGGACAAGTGGGCGCAGCGGTGGTCTCAGGAGCGTGTAGTACAAGTTTGACCGCTCCAAGGGCCGCGCGGACGTCTACTCGATCGACACTCCCCCGCTCACGGCCAGCGGGAGCCTGCATCTAGGGCACGCCTTCTCCTACAGCCAGACCGACGTGATCGCCCGCTTCCAGCGGATGCGCGGCAAAGAGGTCTTCTACCCCGTCGGGTGGGACGACAACGGCCTGGCCACCGAACGCCGCGTGCAGAACTACTACGGCGTGCGCTGCGACCCGTCGCTGCCATATCAGCCGAACTTCACCCCGCCAGCCCTGGGCGACTCGCGCGCGCTGAGCCCCGCCGAGCAACTCCCGGTGTCCCGGCGCAACTTCGTGGAGTTGTGCCGCCAGCTCACCGGCCTGGACGAGAACGCCTACGCCGAGGCCTGGCGCCGCCTCGGCCTGTCGGTTGACTGGGAGATCAGCTACCGGACTATCGACGACCGCGTGCAGGCGGTCTCCCAGCTGGCCTTCCTGCGCAACCTCGCCCGCGGCGAGGCCTATCGGGCCGAGGCCCCGGCGCTCTGGGACGTGACCTTCGGCACCGCGGTGGCGCAGGCGGAGATCGAGGACCGGGAGATACCTGGCACGTTCATCCGGCTTGCGTTCCCCCTTTCCGGACCGGAACGTGGTCAGACCGCCCGCCCGGCCGGACGCCGCGACGAGGTCGTCGTGGCCACAACCAGGCCCGAACTGCTCCCGGCCTGCGTGGCGCTAGTGGCACATCCCGACGACGAGCGCTACGTGAGCCTGTTCGGCTCGACGGCAACGACGCCGGTGTTCGGCGTGCCGGTGCCGATCCTCGCCCACCGGCTCGCCGATCCGGCCAAGGGCACTGGCCTGGTGATGGTGTGCACGTTCGGTGACATGACCGACGTTGACCTGGTGGCGTGACCTGCGGCTCGACACCAGGCCCGTGCTCGGCAAGGACGGCAGGCTGCTGCCAGCGCCGCCGCCGGGCTGGACAGCGAAGCAGGCCGGGCTGCCTATGCCCAGATCGCCGGCCAGACCGCGAAGGCCGCCCGGCGGCAGGTGACTGACCTGCTGCACGCGGCCGGGATGGTGCGCGGCGAGCCGGAGCCGATCAGGCACGCGGTGAAGTTCTACGAGTACGGCCAGGCGCCGCTGGAGATCATCACCACCCGGCAGTGGTACCTGTCCAACGGCAGCCAGTCGAAGGAGCTATCGGACACGCTGCTGGCCTGGGGCCGCGAGCTGCGGTGGCATCCCGAGCACATGCGGGTCAGGTATGAGCACTGGGTGGAGGGGCTGACCGGTGACTGGCTGGTCAGCCGCCAGCGCTACCGCGGCGTGCCGATCCCGGTCTGGTACCGGCTGGACGAAACCGGCCAGCCGGTGCCCGGTGAACTGATCCTGCCTGCCGAGGCGGACCTGCCGGTTGATCCTGCTGCCGACACTCCGTCCGGATTCCAGCCGGGCCAGCGCGGTCTGCCAGGCGGCTTTGCCGCCGACCCGGATGTGATGGACACCTGGGCCACCTCGTCGATGACACCGCAGATCGCCTGCGGCTGGCCGGCCGATGATGACCTGATGGAGCGCGTGTTCCCGATGGACCTGCGGCCGCAGGCGCACGAGATCATCAGGACCTGGCTGTTCTACACAATGCTGCGCTCGCACGCCGAATCCGGCCTCCGGCCCTGGCAGCACGCCGCGATCTCCGGCTGGATCCTGGACCCGGACCGGAAGAAGATGTCCAAGTCCAAGGGCAACGCGGTGACGCCGACGGACCTGCTGCGCGAGCACGGCAGCGACGCGGTCAGGTACTGGGCCACCAGCGCCCGGCTGGGCGTCGACACCGCGTTCGACCTGGCCCAGATCAAGGTCGGACGGCGGCTGGCCATCAAGCTGCTCAACGCCGGCCGGTTCGTGCTGAGCTTCGGCCAGCCGCAGCCCGATGCGGAGCAGGCTGCCGCCGAGCTGATCACCGAGCCGATCGACCGGGCCTTCAGCGTCCGGCTGGCCCGGGTGACACAGGTCGTGCACGGCTGCCCTGGAGGCCTACGACCACGCCACCGCGCTCGAGCAGGCCGAGCGGTTCTTCTGGTTCTTCTGCGACGACTACCTGGAGCTGGTGAAGGCCCGGGCCTACGGCGAGCAGGACCGGCAGGGCACTGCGTCCGCGCAGGCAACACTCCGGCTCGGCCTGTCGGTGCTGCTGCGCCTGCTTGCCCCGTTCCTGCCGTTTGTGACGGAGGAGGTGTGGTCCTGGTGGCAGGACGGGTCGATTCACCGGTCCCGGTGGCCAGCCGCCGCCGACTTCGGGGACGACGCAGATCCGGGCGACGATGCGGTCCTGACGGCGGCTGCGGCCGTGATCGCCGCGATCAGAAAGGCAAAGTCGCAGGCTCAGCTGCCGATGAAAGCGGAGGTCCCGCGGCTCGTGGTGACCGGCGACCAGGACTACCTGGCCGCGGTCAGGGCGGCTAGTGCCGATATCCGCGCGGCCGGACGGATCGCCGAGATCCAGTACCAGGCCGCAGCCGGAGCGGCCCCGGGTTACGAGGTCATCCTCGGCGCTCTCTAGCGCCGGCGGGCCGAGGAGCCGGTCGCCGCCAGGCGACCGGCTCCCTCACGCACCGAGCTGGATCAGGCAGCCCGGTAGCTCAGCCAAAGTTCCACTGCTGGTTGCCGTCACCCTGCCTGCAGGCGATCGCGCGCAGCCCGTACTTGGCGCTGTCATCCATGCAGTAAGCGGTGTAGTCGTCCTGCAGCGCGAAATTGGCGTCGTACAGGACGACCCAGCCCTGGTTGAGGTCACCGTTGCACTTGATGGCGCGCAACCCGTTGCTGAAGCTGTCATCGATGCACAGGCCGGTCGACTGGTCCTGGAGCACCTGTGCCTGGACAGGACTGGTGCTGGATACCTTCAGCAGCCACTTCTGGTTGCCGTCACCCTGCTTGCAGGCAATCGCGCGCAGCCCGTAGGCGCTGCTGTCATCGACGCACTTGCCGGTGTAGTCGTTGATGAGCTTCACGACAGTAGTGCTGTCCGGCGTGACAACCTCAGTGCCGCGAGGTGTGGTCATCGCCTCGGAGGTGGCCTTACTAGCTGCCGTGGCGGCGGACGCGGGGGACGCGGTCACTGAGATGAGCGCGGCAAGCATCATCGCCATCATCAGCACGATCCTGCTGCCACGCCCGGCCACTGCGACCTCCCTCAGGTGCCGGCCGACCCTCTGGTCATTGCTTTCGCGCATGTTGTTCCTCCTGGGAAACCTCGGGTGAGAGCGGGGTCGCGTCGGTGGTGCCCGACCGACATCACCAAGCCTCGGTCAGAGCCGTAGTGGCGACGTAGGATCCCGGTAGGGCTACTAGTGTCCGGTTCGCCCGGTCGACGCGATGTGCCCTGGCTGCAAGCAAAACGGCCGGGCTCGAAAGGTGGCCGACAATGGCGGCGGAGCCAGCCGCCGTGCGGGACGGCGGCACGACGGTAGAGATCGGAATCCTGGGCCCGATGCGCGTCTGCGTCGCTGGCCAGCTGGTGGCGATCACCGCTCCGCGCTGCCGGGCAGTTTTCGCCGCTCTGGTCGTGGCGGTCGGCCGGCCCGTCCCGATCGATCAGCTGGCGGCGACGGTGTGGGACGGCGGCCCGCCGACGAGCGCGGAGGTGACCCTGCGCAACTACGTCAAGCAGGTACGCCAGCGCCTCGGCCCGGCCGCATCACGGCTGGTCACGACCCCTGCGGCATACCGCTTCGCCGCTGACCCCGATGAGCTGGACCTCCTCGCCTTCCTTCGGCTGCGGGATGCGGCCGCGGTCGCGTGCCGGTCGGCCGACTGGGCTCGCCTGGAGGATCTTTGCGAGGATGCGTTGCGCCTGTGGCGTGGCCCGCCGCTGATAGATGTGGCGTGTGCCGCCCTGCATAGCCGGGAGGTGCCGCGGCTAGAGCGCCTGCACACCCAGATTTCCGAGTGGCACGCGGAGGCCGGCCTTCGCCTCGGGCACGGCGACCAGCTGATCGAGGCGCTGCACCAGCTCGTGGACCGGCACCCGCTGCATGAGCGCTTCCATGCCCAGCTGATGATCGCCCTGGCGCGCAGTGGCCGGCGGGCCGAGGCACTCGACGCCTACCGGCACGCGCACCGCATCCTCCTGGAAAGCCTCGGCATCGAACCCGGCGCCGAGCTTCAGGCGGTACATCGCCAGATACTCCGCACCAGCAGCCGGGGCGCAGGCGCAGCCCGCCTTGATGCAGTGACCGACCGGGCAGCACCAGTGCTGGCTCCACGCCAGCTACCCGCGAGCACTCTCCTGGTCGGCCGGGACCGTCACTGTGCGCCGCCTGACTGCGCACCTGGCCGCTTCGACCAACGGCACGGCCGGACGGGTCGCGGCCATCGACGGCATGGCCGGGGTCGGCAAGACCGCACTGGCCGTGCACTGGGCCAGGCAAGTAGCCAGCCAGTTCCCTGACGGGCAGATTTACCTCGACTTGCGTGGCTTCGATCCCGCCGGCATCCCGGTGCCTGCCCAGAGCGCGCAGCACGCGGTGCTCGGCTCCTTCGGCGTACCTGACGACCGGATACCGGTCGATGCCGACGCCCGCACCGCGCTGTATCGCAGCGTGCTCGCCGACCGGCGCGTGCTCATCGTGCTGGACAACGCGAGCGACGCCCAGCACGTGCGGCCGCTGCTGCCCGGCGGCACTGGCTGCTTCGCGCTGGTGACCAGCCGTTCCGCGCTGAGCGGGCTGGTTGCGGGCCAGGCCGCCTGCCGACTGCACCTGGACCTTCTCGAGGCCGGCGACGCGCGCCTTCTACTCGCCGCCCGCCTTGGTGAGCAGGTTGACGAGGATCCGGCGGCAGTTGCCGAACTCGTCGAGCAGTGCGCCCGGCTGCCGCTCGCGCTAACTCTGGCCGCCGCCCGCGCCGCTGCGCGCCCGGACCTGCCACTCACGGCCCTCACCGCTGAGCTGCGTGACGCCGGCCGGCGCGTCGATGCGCTCGACGTCGGGGACCGGGCAACTGCATTAGGCACGGTCTTCTCCTGGTCCTATCACCGCCTTACCGAGACCACCGCGATGATGTTCAGGATGCTCGGGTTGAACCCGTGCCCGGACCTGACCGTCCCGGCCGCGGCCAGCCTCGCCGCTACGCCTCTCAACGAGGCGGCCAGCGCGCTGGCTGAACTCAGCCAGGCACACCTGGTGACAGAAACCGAGCGAGGCCGCTTCTGGGTCCACGACCTGCTCCGTGCCTATGCGGCACAGCAGGCTCAGCGGCATGACGACCAGGACGCCAGACGCGCCGCGACCGGGCGGATCCTCGATCACTACCTCTACTCCGTCCACGCCGCCGCTTTGCTGATCGATCCCGACGGGCAGTCCCCGCCGCTGGAGCCGCGCTCCGCAGCCGTCGTCGTCGAACGGCCGGACAACGTTGCGGTCGCCATGAGGTGGCTGGACGCCGAGCGGCAAGCGCTGCTGACAGCGGTCGACGCGGCCGCCCGCGACGGCTACCACGAACACGCCTCCCGGCTGTCGTGGGAGCTGGCACCGTATTTCGACCGCCGGGGCCACTGGCACGACTACATCACCACCCAACGCACTGCCCACAGCGCGGCCACCGAGCACAACGATGCCGGCGGGCAGGCCCGCGCCAGCCGGCACCTCGGACGCGCTCGCTTCGCCTTCGGCGACTATCGCGCCGCGGCCGATCATCTTCTGAGCGCACTGCGCATCTACGAGCGACTGGGAGTCCTGCCTGCCCAGGCCGGAGTCCACACCGACGTCGCCCGGGTGTACCAGAAGTACGACCACACCGCAGCGCTGCGGCACGCCCGCCAGGCCTATGACCTGTACAGCAGCATCGGGTACCAGCCCGGACAGGCAACGGCCCTGGGCACCATCGGCTTGACGCTGGCACTCAGCGGCGATGCCCACGGCAGTCGCACGTACTGCGCCCGGGCGCTGTGGTTGCAGTACAAGCTCGGCAACCGGTACGGGCTGGCTCACGCATGGCAGGGACTAGGTTATGCCTGCCACCAGCTACGACGGTTCCCGGGCGCGGAAGCCTGCTACCGGCGCGCCATCGGCCTGTTCGTCGAGTTCGAGGATCGGTACAACGAGGCGGCAACGCTCAGCCGGCTCGGCGACACGGCCGAGGCATCCGGCGACATGGCCGGGGCGCGCAGTGCCTGGCACCAGGCGCTGGCTATCTTCGCCGATCTCCAACACCCCGATGCCGCGGCCGTCGGCGCCAAGCTCGCCGGGTGAGGGCAAAGGCGTCGAGGCCGCGCCATGGAGCCGCCAGACTGGCTGCATGGCCAGAATTAAGGATGTCGTGTTCGACTCGCCGCACCCGGCACCGGTCGCCCGGTTCTGGGCCCAGGCGCTGGACGGGTACCGCGTCGCGCCTTACGACGAGGCCGAGATCGAGCGGCTGCGGGCCCTCGGCATCGAGGACCTCGAGGACGATCCGACCGTGCTGGTGGAGCCGGCCGCGGGTGACGACGGGCCGCGGCTGTTCTTCCAGCTGGTCCCCGAGCCCAGAGTCGGCAAGAACCGAGTTCATCTGGACATATCGTCGGCCGAGCCGGCGGCTGAAATCGAACGCCTGACCGCTCTCGGGGCCCGGGTGCTGGCCGTGCACGGGCACTTGACGACGATGGCCGACCCGGACGGCAATGAGTTCTGCGTGACGCGAGGCTGAGATCTGCCGCCGGGTAGTCTCGGAGCATGGACAAGGTGCAGCTGTCAGAAGAGGAATGGCGGGACAGACTGTCCCCGGAGGAATACCACGTACTGCGCGAAGCGGGCACCGAGGCCCCGTTTACCGGCGAGTACACCGACACCGAGAGCAAGGGCGTCTACAAGTGCCGCGCCTGCGGTGCCGAGCTGTTCAGGTCGAACGCGAAGTTCCATTCTGGCTGCGGCTGGCCGAGCTTCTACCAGCCGACTAAGGATGACGCCGTGATCCTGATCGAGGACCGGTCGCTGGGCCGGACCCGGACAGAGGTCAGGTGCGCGGCCTGCAATGGTCACCTCGGCCATGTCTTCGAGGGCGAAGGCTACGACGTCCCGACCGACCAGCGCTGGTGCATCAATTCGGTGTCGCTGTCGCTCGACGAGGAGTGAGCGGCGAGGCCGCGGCCGGACCAGGGCGGCTGCAGCTGATCCGGTCTGGCGAATTGTCCGGCGCCACCGCTCAGACGAGCGGCATGATCAGGTCGGCCGCCATCTCCGGTGACCTGACCGGCGCCAGGTCGCTGTGGATGGGGCGGACCGAGCTCCCGCCCGGCGTAACCTCAGGCGATCATCATCACGGCGCGTCCGAGACCGGCATCTACGTGGTCTCCGGCACGCCAGTCTTCGTCTGCCGTGATCCGGACACTGGCGAGCTGGTGCGGCTGGAGACCGAGCCGGGCGACTATGTCTGGGTGCCGCCGCAGGTGCCGCACCGGGAGGAAAATCCCTCGCCGGACGAGGCGGCGGTCGTGGTCATTGCCAGGTCGACCCAGGAAGCGATCGTCGTCAGCGTGCCCGGGCTCTGACTGCTCACCAGCGGTTCTTCTGCGCCCTGGCTTCGTAGAGCAGCACCGACGCCGAGACCGAGACGTTCAGCGAGTCAGCCGATCCGAGCATCGGTATGCCGATCCGCTGGTAGCCCTGCTGGTACCAGGGCGGCGAGATACCGTACCGCTCGCTGCCTACCACCAGCGCGGTCCTGCCGCGGTAATCGGCCTGCCGGTAGCTGATGCTCTGGTCGGTGTCGGCCAGGTACACGGTGAACGACTGCTGCCGCAGCCAGCCCGTCGCATCGCTGATCTCGGTGAACTCCAGCGAGGGAACCTTCATGTTCATGCCCTGGCTGCTGCGCAGCACCTTAGGGTGGGTCAGCCTAGTTCGCTTGCTGGTGAGCACCAGGCAGTCGGCGGCGCAGGCGTCCAGTGTCCTGATCAGCGTGCCGAGATTGCCGGGTATCTCCATCGCGTCCGCGACCAGAACCAGCGCGTCTCCGCCCAGCGTGATCTCCTCCGGCCGCCAGTCCGGCAGTTGGGCGATGCAGATCATGCCATCGGGATTCGGCCGCTCCGCCAGGCGGTCCAGCGTCTTGGCCGAGATCTGGTAAGCCCGCCGGGCCCGGCCGATCAGTTCGGCAGCCCGTTTGGCTGACTCGTCGGAGTAGGCAGCCTCGGGGCACCACAGGAACGCGTCGACCTCGACGCCAGTCGTCAGCACCATGTTGATCTCGTACAGGCCCTCAGCCACGAAGCTGCGCCGCGGTATCCCCGTCTTGTTGTTCTGGATGTCCCTGATCAGGTCCGCAACCGGATGCCGCAGGCCGATCTGCTGCAGGTCCACGCTGCCCCCTGGCCTAGAGCCGCCGCTGCAGGCAGTCCGAGCCGAGGTCGCTGAGCCTGGCCATCCCGGTCAGCCGCATGGTCAGTTCGAAATCGTTGCGCAGCGCGCGCAGCACGTGCCGCACGCCAGCCTCGCCGCCGAGGCCGAGACCGTAGACGTAGGGGCGGCCGAGCAGTACCGCCTGCGCTCCGAGCGCCAGGGCCTTGAGCATGTCGGCACCGCCGCGGATGCCGCTGTCGAACAGCACGGCCAGCCGGGACCCGACCGCTCCGGCGACCTCCGGCAGCGCGTCCAGCGCCGCGACGGAGCCGTCGACCTGCCGTCCGCCGTGGTTGGAGACGATGATGCCCTCGATGCCGCTGTCGGCGGCACGCACCGCATCGGCCGCGGACAGAATGCCCTTGAGCACGATCGGCCCGTGCCAGTGCTGCCGGAGGAAAGGGATGTCATCCCAGGTCAGTGACGTATCGCCGAATATCTGGGTGTACTTCAGGACTGCCGAGTCCGGGTCAATGTCGACTGGCTGGGCCAGCGATGCCTGGAAGGCCGGGTCTGACAGGTAGTTCTGGATGCCGACGCCCTGCAGGAACGGCAGATACCCGCTGTCCAGGTCACGCGGCCGCCAGGCCAGCATCCGGGTGTCCAGCGTGACGACCAGTACGCGGTACCCGGCCGCCTGCGCGCGGCGCAGCAGACTCCCGGCAACCGCGCTGTCCTTGGGCCAGTACAGCTGGTACCAGCGCTGACCGGTGCCGTTCGCGGCAGCGACGTCCTCGATCGTGGTGGTCGCCGCGGTGCTGAGGATCATCGGCACTCCGGCGGCCGCGGCCGCTCTGGCAACTGCCGATTCACCGTCGGGATGCGCGATGCCCAGCACGCCGACCGGGGCGAGCATGAAGGGCACCGTCAGGTCGGTGCCGAGCACCGTACTGGTGAACGACGGCGTGCTGACGTTGGTGAGCATTCGCGGCACGATCCGCCAGCGCCGGAAGGCGGCCAGGTTTTCCGCTGCGGTGTCGCCGGATCCGGCCGCGCCCGCCACGTAGCCGAAGGCACGCGGCGTCATCACGGCACGGGCTGCTTCCTCGAGCCGGCTCAGGTCCGTCGGCAACTCCGGCACGGCGCCGGTGAGACCGGTCAGGTAGATCTCGTCCTGGTAGCTCTCCAGCGGCTGACTCACTCGACCTTGCCCTCCCGGCCCGGCACGGCGCTGGCCCTGGCTGGCAGCCCCGTGATGCGCTCACCACATGGTGTCATGTCACCCATGGCCTGCTGCCCGCGACGGCCAGGCGTAGCGGGCAGCCGCGGACATGCTGATGGCCCCCGCCTGCGGGCGGGGGCCATCATCTCGAGCGAACTGGCTACTTCTTCTTGTCGAGCTTCTTGATGTGGGCCAGCGTGTCGTACCGCGGGCTCACGACCTCGCCCGAAGCCGGGTTGAGGATGACCGGCGTGTCGTGCGGCCGGGTGCGGAAGTCCAGGACTCCGCCGTGTCCGTCGAGGCTGCCGGAGATCGCGTCGAACGAGCCGCCGCCCAGGCGCTTGCCGTGCAGCCAGTTGTCCTCGATGAAACTGACGACGGAAGCCTGGTTGATCAGCGTGTGACTGACGTAGTTCTGCCGGGTGTAGGGCGAGATGACGACGAACGGCATCCGCATGCCGTAACCGCAGCGGTCGTTCCTGCTGCCTTCGGTCACCGCGACCGAGGTGCACAGCGCGGTGTCCACCGTGGAGTCGTTCGAGCCGTTGACGGTCGGCGGCTCGACGTGGTCGTACCAGCCGTCCGAGTCGTCATAGGTGATGATGATCGCGGTCGAGGACCAGAACTTGGAGTGCTCGATCGCGTTGACGGTGTTGATGTCAAAGGTCTGCTCGTCTAGCGGGTCGGAATAGCCCGCGTGGCCGTCCTGGTACTCAGGAGCCTTGATGTAGCTGACCTCGGGCATGACGCCGTGCCTTGAGCGCCTGGGTGAAGATCGGAGCATGTCGTACTGGTGGTTGGCCTGGTCGGTCCGGCCGACCGCGTCGATGGAGCTCGGCGGCAGGTGCTGCGGGTTGGCGGTGGACTTGTAGTACTGGAACGGGTCGTGGTGCGGCGAGTAGTCCGCCGCGGCTGGCCGCCGACGTTGTTGTGCGAGGCGCCGCAGACCGCGTAGCCGGTGCTGCTGGCGGTGCCGTCGTCGTCGGGGCGAAGCCGCCCTGGAACCAGCCCCAGGTGATGTGCTGGGCGTTCAGCAGGTCGCCGATGTTCTGGCCGGTCATCACGCCGAGCGGGCTGGTCGGTGGTGTGGCTGCTGTCCGAGCAGTCGTCGTAGGCCGGGTCGATGTCACCGTAGATGGTGCCGACGCCGTTGCTGTCCAGCGAGCCGACGCTGCCGGGGTCGGCTGGCCTTCGGGGTGCTGGTGGAGATGCCGGCGTACGGGACGCTCGGGCTGACCGCGTAGCCGCCGCCGTCGTTGCCGGAGATCACGTTGAGCGCGCCGGGCGTCGACGGGCCGTAGTTGGTCCCGTAGTTGTTGTCGCTCATCGCGTAGTTCTGCGCGTAGTTCCACAGCCCGGTGACGGTGTTGCCGTCGTAGTAGTCCAGGCCCAGGCCGGGGGCGCCGAACAGGATCGGCTGGCCGGTGCAGGTGTCGTGGTCGGTGTACTGGACGAACTTGTCCATGGCCCCGTTGTCGACGGCGCCCTGCTCCGGCGCGTAGGAGTGGTTCTGGTCGCAGGTCAGCGCCTCTGAGTGAGTGAGCCGCTGCGGGTTGAAGGTCGTTCGGGTTGCTGGTGAGCAGACCGGCGTCAGCCCGTTGACCTTCGGCGTGTCCGGCTTAGCGTGGAACTGGCTGCCGTCGGTGTTGGCCGCGTTCGGGTAGGTGCCGAAGTAGTGGTCGAACGAGATGTTCTCGCCGAAGATCACGACCAGGTGCTTGATCGGCGTCGCCGTCTTGGTCGTCGCGGTAGAAGCTGGCCGCGACGGTGGCTTCGGCGCCTTCAGCGCGTCCGCGTGCGCTGGCGGCGGTGGTGCTCGAGCTTGCCAGCGAGACCGAGCTCACGGTCAGCGCGGCGGCGGCGCCGGCGACTGTGACCAGCACGGCGAGGCGCTTGCCTCGAACCTGCATGTAGCTCCTCCTTGGTCGCGAATAGAGCGCGCCGACACACGCGTCGATGGCACGGCTGCGACTTCCGGGCGCAACCCGCAGAGCACAGCCTGATCCGGCGCAGGGCGGCCGCAAGGCGCCAGCAAAGCTAGCAGCAGGTAAACAAATGGCGATGAACCGGTGCTGACGTCAGCTGGCGAGCCGATCAGGCAAGCAGTGCGCGGCCGTAATAGTCGGTGCCGTCTCTGGACGCCCGGCAGGGCGAAGAAGTAGCCGCCGCCGAACGGGCTGATGTAGTCGACCAGCGGCTCGCCGATCAGCCGGGTCTGCACCGCCTCGAACTGGCGCTTGAGGTCCTGCTGGTAGCACGTGAAGATCAGGCCCATGTCGAGGTCGCCGACCTCATCGATGCCGCGGTCGTAGTTGTAGCCGCGGCGCAGGATCGGCTGTCGGCCGTCTGCGGCGTCCGCGGGTTGGCCAGCCTGATGTGGGCGGTCAGCGGGATGACGTCGCCGATCGGGTCAGCGCGTAGTCAGGGATGGCGAACTCGTTGTTGGCGTCCAGCGGCGCGCCGGTGTCGCGCCGGCGGCCGATCATGTTCTCCTGCTCGGTGATCGCGACCCGGTCCCAGAACTCGACCAGCATCCGGATCAGCCGGATGACCTGGTAGCTGCCGCCGCGCCGTCCAGGCTGGCTCGCTGGCCGAGTGCCGGGCTGCACCCAGACCAGGCTGTTCATCTGCTTGGCGTCGGACGGTGTGCGGGTTGGCGATGCCGTCCATGAAGCCCAGCAGGTTGCGCGGCGTCGTGCCGGCGGGCCGGGCGGGGCTGGCGAAACCGTCGATCCGCCACTGCACCTGCATCCCGCCGCGGGTGTGCTTGGCGATGTCCCGCAGCGCGTGCAGCACGGTGTCCTGGTGCCCGGCGGCCAGGATCGAGGCTCAGGTCGCCGCCGGTCTGCGCCGGGTCCAGGTTGTCGTCCGGGAAGGGCAGCATCGGCGTCGAGACCGGCTGGCTTGGCTGCCGCCAGGCCGAACCGGTCGTCGAACAGCGACGCGCCCACGCCGACGCGTGACGGTCAGCCCGTCCGGCACCACGGCCGGGCCGAGCACGCCGGAGTCGGACGGCGGCTGCGCTGATGCCGACCGGCGGCGGGATGCCGCCGGCGGTCAGGAACCTGGCCCGGTCGGTCAGCGTCCGCAGCAGGTCGGTCAGCTCAGGCCGGTTCTCGGCGGTCACGTTGAACGAGAGCACGACGCTGGCCCGCTGCGGCAGCGCCGCGATGCCGGGCTGGTGCCGGCCGTGGAGCGGAACCGCGGGCAGCGGCCCGTCCGCATCGGCGGTGAGCAGCGCCGCCTGGCGCGCCTGAACGGCCGGGGCAGGCCGGGAAGCCCGGAGGCATAGCCTGCGGCGGCGGCGCCGCCCGCGACGGCCGCACCGAGCGCGGTGCCGAGGAAGGCCCGCCGCCGGGTGCGGCCGGGCAGCTCCCGGCTGGCGACGGCTGAGCAACGTCGTCCTGGTGGCCAGGGGAACTCGCGGCCAGCCCGGGCGCGGCCGGGTCGTCGGCCGCGCCTGGTGTGCGGTCGTCGAGAGTCATGACACCAGCCTCGGCTCGGTGATCACTGCGATCGGGGCGAGGTCTTCCAGCGACTGGCTGGCCGCCGCATCGATCTGCTCACGGGCGATCATGCTGAGCTTGCTCACCGGCGTCCAGCTGCCGCCGTGATGCTGCGCGTGCAGGAGATCCTGCAGCCGGGCCAGCCACCGGTACACCTGCGGCAGGCCCGCGTACCGCGGCACCAGCAGCGGATGCAGGATGGTCAGCAGTTCCTCGGTGCCGGTGATGTTGGCCGCGGTCGTTGCCAGCGTCGTGCCGCTGCCGTAGTCGTCGTGGCCGGTGAGCTGGAACTGCAGCGCGTTCTCCAGGATCTCGTGCGTGCGCAGGCCGATGTCGAGCAGGTCGATCTCCATAGCCGGGAAGGCCGCCTGCAGACCGTGCACGTCGCCGGCAGAGCTGCTGGCCGGGCCTTGCAGCTCGCTGGCGCGTCTGGCCGTGCCAGAGGCCGTACTCGAGCCGGTAGAAGCCGGTGAAGTCCGGGCTGTCAGCACTCCGCCGGTCAGGCCCGTCAGCGCGGCCGTCGATCTCGCCGTCGAAGTCCCCGAACGTGCCGTAGGCGGCGCCGAGCCGCTCGTAGGTCAGGTGCGCCGGCAGCCAGGCAGCCCTGGCGGCCGCGCAGGCCGGCCTGCACGTCGGCAGTCAGCTGCCTGGCCTGGCGCGCGAGTACCACCAGGCCGGAGGTCACGTAGGCGTGGTACTCCCTGGCCGGCGGGACCAGGTCGTTGTTGGTGACCGGCACGATCCCGGCCGCGCCGGTGACATGTCCGCCGATCGTGAAGACCGGGCCGGTGAACGGGTCGAGATCGGCGATGATGCAGCGGAATTCATAGGAACCGGAGCCGAGGTCGACGCGCATCGGCCTGGTCGTACGCGGGCCGAGCGCTTCCACTTCTCCGTAGACAGCGCCGCTAGCCGGGCTGATCAGGTCAACTTCGGCACCGCTGTTGGCCTCGTTCTTCAGCTGGAAGACCTGCATGCCAGGCCGCAGCTGCTGCGGCCGGGCGCCGCAGACGCCGGTGGTAAAGGTGACTTCGGTGCCGCCAGCTGCCCGGTCAGCCTGAGTACTGCCGCAGCCTGCTGTCAGCGCGGCGACCAGCGCCATCGCGCCAAGAGCGGACAGGGCACCGGTGGCAGCTGCAGGGCGTACGGCCTTGCGGCGCGCAGTCACGGGCGCTCCTCGAGGTACACGGGCCAGCGCATGTGCACCGAGCATAAGCGGGCATCCGGGTCATGTGGCGACAGCTCCTGCGGCTCCGGCGGAAGGTTCACTTAACCGTCACCGGCCGGATGCCAGCCGGCCACCTACCCCGGCCGAGCCGGCGCTGCCGGGCCGGATTCCGGGCACAATGCTGTCATGCGCCAGAGCGCGGAGACCTATCCGGACGGCACTGGCGTCCGGCTGGCCGACCTGGTGGCGGCGCTGTCGCTCGGCATCGACCTGGGCTTCGGCCAGCCCATGGAACACGTGCTGCGCCAGTGCCTGATCGCGCTGCGGCTGGCCGAGCGGATCGGCCTGGACGATGAGGCGCGGTCCGGTGTCTACTACACCGCCCTGCTGGTCAACGTCGGCTGCCACACCGACGCGCACGAGCAGGCGAAATGGTTCGGCGACGATATCGGGCTGAAGTCGCTGCAAGTACAACCATGACCAGCGCGGCGTCGCCGCGATGGCGGCTTCGCTGCGGCGGATCGGCCACGGCCAGCGCCCCGGCACAGCGGTTCCGGATCGGGCTGGAGTTCGCCCTGTCCGGCTTCCGCGACCTGGACGGGATGATCGCGCAGCACGCCGCGCTGGCCCGTTCGCTCGCGACCGAGATCGGACTGCCCGCAGGGTTCAGGAGGCGATCGGTGCGTCCTACGAGCGCTGGGACGGCAAGGGCTGGCCGGGCAGGGCTGCCGCCGAGGCGGTCCCGATCGCTGCCCGGCTGGCCCAGCTCGCCGAGTATATCGAGGTGGCGCATCGCGTCGGCGGCACCGGAGGCGCGGTCAGGCTGGCCCGCAAGCGCGCGGCTCGCAGTTCGACCCGAGCTGGCCAACCTGATCTGCGCCGACCCGTCAGGCATGCTGGGCGGCCTGGGCACCGCGGCACCTGGGACAGCGGTCATCGACGCCGAGCCCGCGCTGAGCGTGACGCTGTCGGGCACCAGCTGGACGCCGCGCTGCGCGGCGTCGCCAATTTCGTCGACCTGAAGTCGCCGTACATGCTCGGCCACTGCGGCGCGCAGTCGCCGAGCTCGCCGCCGCCGCCGGTGCGCAACTCGGCTTGGTCCGCCGGCGAGATCGCGCAGCTCAGGCGGGCTGCGCCTGGTCAGCGGCTTCGGCAGGCTCGGCGTCTCCAACTCGATCTGGGACAAGCCGGGACCGCTCGGCGCCGGCGAGCGGGAGCGGGTGCGGATGCACCCGTACCTGACCGAGCGGATGCTGCAGCAGTCCGGCTGGCTTGCTCCGCTCGGTGCGATCGCCGTCCAGCTGCGCGAGCGACTCGACGGCTCGGGCTATCCGCGCGGCCTGGCCGGCAGCGCCGTCTCCGTGCCGGGCCGGGTGCTCGGGGCGCCGACGCCTACCAGTCGATGCGCGAGCCGAGGCCGTACCGTGATGCGCTCCCGGAGCGGCCGCGGCGGCAGAGCTGCAGGCTGACGTGACGCCGGGCCGGCTGGCGGCCGACGTCGTGGAGGCCGTGCTGGCCGCGGCCGGCCATCAGGCCGGCCGGCGCCGGACCGTCCGGCAGGCCTGACCGGCCGCGAGGTCGAGGTACTCTGGCTGGTCGCCCGCGGCCTGTCCAGCCGGCAGATCGCCGGCCAACTCGTGATCTCTCCGAAGACCGCCCGCAATCACATCGAGCACATTTACACCAAGACCGGCGCGTCAAGCCGGGTCACCGCCAGCCTGTTCGCGATGCGCGAGGGCTTGCTTCCCGACCTGGACTAACCTCACCAATCCCAACAATCGGGAAGTGGCCCTGACCAGCGGCGGCCGAAGATGAGGCAACCGCCTCATGCGCCGGGCAGGGCGCCTGGTTAGCGTCGGGAGTATCAGCTAGCAGCTCAAGGAGCGCGACAATGCCTGCATTCTCGAAGGAAACAGCCCCGAACGTCCAGGACGCCGGCCCGGCCATCGACCGTGGCGGCGAGCTGGCGGGCTACACCGCCGACTTCGTCACGATCAGCCAGGGCCACTCGCTCGCGCCGGTGCTCAAGGGCCTGCCCGGCGACAGCTGCCAGTGCCCGCACTGGGGCTACGTGCTGACCGGCCAGATCGACGTGACCTACGCCGACAGGAAGGAGACCTACCGGGCCGGGGACGCGTTCTACATGCCGCCTGGCCACGTCCCGCGAAGCGGCGACCGGGACAGAGTTCGTCCAGTTCAGCCCGACCGACGAGCTAGCGGTCACGCTGTCGGCGATTGAGGCGAACGTACTGGCCATGAGTCAGTCGCACTGACGTCTCGCGCGAGCCGGGCCGGGCGGCGGGCAGAATGCTGGCATGCCCACGCTGAACGACGCCGGCCGCCGCGCTGCTCGACGAGTACGCCGACCTGTCGGTCATGACCGGCGGTGACCCGTTCCGCGCCCGCGTCTACACCAAGGCGGCGCGGGCCATCGCCGCGTCACCCGCAGGACGTGGCCGGGCTACGGCCGGCCGCGCTGCTGCGGATTCCGGGCGTCGGCAAATCGATCGCGGGCAAGATCGCTGAGATCGCCACCACCGGAAGCTTCGCCGAGCTCGAGGACCTGCGGGCCGACATCCCCGACGGCGTCCGGCAGCTGACCAGGATCCCGGCCCTCGGCCCGCGCCGCGCCCTGCAGCTCTACCGCGAGCTTGGCATCAGCTCGCCTGACCAGGTCAAGGAAGCGATCGCGGCCGGCCAGCTGAACGACCTGAAGGGATTCGGCCCCAAGAGCGCGGACAAGCTGCTGCGCGGGATCGAACTACTGGAGAGCGCCGGCGGCCGGGTGCTGCTGAACGTCGCCGCGGAGACCGCTGGCCGCGGTCATCGGCGCGGTCGGCGCGGCGCCGGGCTGCCTGCGGATCGCGCCGGCCGGATCGCTGCGGCGCGCCTGCGAGTCCGTCGGCGACGTCGACGTTCTGGCCGCGGCACAGGACTCGGCTCCGCTGATGGCGGCACTGACCGCGATGCCCGAGACCGCAGACGTCATCGTGTCCGGACCGACCAAGACGTCGGTCCGGACCAGGGCCGGGCTGCAGGTCGACCTGCGGGTGGTGCAGCCGGACGTCTGGGGCGCCGCACTGCAGTACTTCACCGGCTCGCAGCACCACAACGTGGCCATCCGCGAGCTCGCGGTACGCAGGAAGCTCAAGCTGTCGGAGTACGGCCTGTTCGACGCCGTGTCCGGTGAGCTGATCGTCGCGCAGACGGAGGAAGAGGTCTACCAGCGGCTCGGCCTTGCCTACATCCCGCCGGTGCTGCGCGAGGACCACGGCGAAGTCCAGGCCGCCCGGCGCGGCGACCTGCCGGTCCTGGTGTCACCGGCAGATGTGCGCGGCGACCTGCATAGCCATACCAGCCTGACCGACGGCGCGGCCACGCTCGAGGAGATGGTGACCAAGGCCCAGTCACTGGGCTACGAGTACTTCGCCATCACCGATCACGCCCCTGACCTGGTCATGCAGCGAATGACCGACGAGAAGATGCTGGCCCAGCGCGAACAGGTGCGGCGGCTCGGCGAGCAGCTGGCAGCCGGGCCGGCGGCGCGCCGATGACCTTGCTGCACGGCACCGAGCTCAACATCGGGCCTGACGGCAGCGTGGACTGGCCCGCCGGTTTCCTGGCCGGATTCGACGTCTGCGTCGCCTCGGTGCACTCGCATTTCGACCTGCCGCGCGCAGCGCAGACCAGACGGTTCATCACAGCCTGCGAAAACCCGTACGTCAACGTCATCGGCCACCCGCTGACCCGCAAGATCGGCCGCAGGCCACCGGTCGACGTGGACCTGCCCGAACTGTTCCGCGCCTGCACCCGCACCGGCACAGCGCTGGAGGTCAACGCGCATCCGGCCCGGCTTGACCTGCCGTCAGCGCACATCAAGGCCGCCCGCGACGCCGGCGTGAAGTTTGCCATCGACAGCGATGCGCACTCGCTGCGCGACCAGGACTACCTGCAGTACGGCATCGCGACCGCGCAGCGCGGCTGGCTGACCGCCGGTGACGTCATCACCACCTGGCCGCTGGCCCAGCTGACGGAGTTCCTGCGCAAGGGCCGGTGACCGCCGTCCCCAGCAGCCTGACCCGGCCGCCTCTGCTGCTCGGATGAACCTCAGGTCCCGGCTGGAAGCCTTCGGATAATCTCGGTGAGCGTCGCATCGATCCGGTCGAACCGGCCGTCCTGGCGTTCGGTGGTTGCCCTAATTGCCCGGACGTCCTCGTGAACGAGCGAGACACCATAGGACCGCGCGTCGATCTTGGCGGGCAGGATGTGCCGCATCTGCTGCTCAAGTTCAGCGACTCGGGCCTCAGGCGCGGCGTAGTCGGCGGTCATGGCTGCCACTCTCACCTCTCCTTCTGTCATCGTCGTTGGGGCACTTCGGGCACCCGACAGCTGCGGCGGAGTGCCAGAAGCCGTTACCGCGCGACGTAGCCCAAGGCCGGCGCGCCCGGCATCACCGGTTCGGCGACTTGACGGCTGCTCCCGCCGATCCGCATCCTGCGCCGCAGACGGGCCTACAGTCACGAAGTCTGCACTGTGTGGTGCCAGCCGGACGGTGGGTCGCCATGCTGGCCACCGTACGGCGAAGGCCGTTATGGCAGCATTGCCCGGGGGATGACCGCCAAGCCGTAAAAACCCCAAGTGGTTCGAAAACCCCTAAGTCAACGTCATCACCACCTGGCCGCTGGCCGAACTGCCGCCTTCCTGCGCAAGGGCCGCTAGCGCGGCCGGCGGAATCCGCTTCCTGCCCTCACAGCGAGCGGACGCGCTGCACCTCGTACTCGATGGCACTGCGCGAGTTGGCGTTAGCCCGCACCGCGTACCAAAGGCCGACCAGCAGGACTGCCGCACCGCCCGCGACGAGCACTGCGGCGAAGACGCCCACGCCAGCGTTGCGCGTGGCCGCGGCGACGGCGATCACGATCACGCTCAGCACGAGCACGAGCGGGGCTGCGTAGCTGAACAGCACGGCGCGGCTGAGCAGCCGGTGGCGCTCCAGCAGCCAGCCAAGTTGGGTGTCGATCTCGGCGATGCGCTCACGAATCAGCGGTCCCTCCTGGTCCGCCCGCAGGCTGAAGCGCTCGGCGGTCATCTCGCGCATCCGGTCGTTGACGTCGGCGGCCAGCCGGGACAACCCGGCGCCAACGACCGCGGACGTGGTGATCAGCACGGCTGGCGACACCATGGCCTCAATCGCAATGATCGCGGGAGGGATCATCCTCGCATCGTAAGCAAGGGGGGAATCAGCGGCGGGTGGCGGGGCTCGCGTGGCCAGCCGGTACCAGCCGGACGTGCCCAGGGCAGCGCGGCTGGCGCGCCGGGATGGTGCGGTTGCACACTGATCACGCTGGTACTGTCCCGTCTCGTCCGCACTGATGGAGGGCCCGTGAACAGAGTCGTGACCGGATTCGACGCCGAGGGCAGGCCGGTGGTTATCGCGGAGGGGATGCCGCCCACGGTCATCCACGCCGGCCGCTACACCACCACCGAACTGTGGGTCTCCGGCCGCGGCCCGATCACGCCGGGCGACGCCGACACCTCGACGCAGGACTGGGCGCTGGAGCCGCCGCCCAGCGGCGCGTGCTTCCGGATTGTCGAGATCGCGCCCGGCGGCGATGCGCCCGACGACGATGCCGCGATCGGACGGGGCGGCGCACCGGACGAGCACGCGGAGTTCCAGGGCGCGCACGCCACCGGCACCCTCGACTACGTCACGATCCTGCGCGGCGAGGTCACGCTCGTGGTCGGTGACCGTGAGATCGTGCTGCGGCCGGGCGACTCGGTGGTACAGCAGCCGGGCGTCCCGCACGACTGGCAGAACCGCTCGGATGCACCCGCCGTCATGGCCGGAGTGCTGCTGAGCGCCGGGTAACCGGATCGCCGCGGCCAGACATCCGGTAATCGCTGGACACACCGGGCGATCAGGCATGTGATGAGCTAAGGCCGCTCGCCGACAGGGCCGCGATCGCTGCGCCGCCCGGATTCCGTGCCGAGTCCGGCGCCGCCAGCCGCGTCTGCTGCCAGCACGCGGCCGGCAGGTCACCGGTTCTGGAGGAGGCGGAGTAATGCCAGCAGAGGAAGAGTCAGCAGCATCGGCCGCGAGGGGACTGTTCTACCCGGACATCTCATCAACGCAGGGGGTCATCGCGCTTAGCGGGTTACACGCCGTGTGCGTCAAGATCACCGAAGGCGTGAGCTATGTCAACCCGGACTACCAGCGTCAGGTCGCGAAGGCCGAGGCCGCCGGGGCGTACCATTTCGCCTACCACTTCCTGACCGATAGCGACCCGAAGGCCCAGGCCCAGCATTGCTTCGCGAACCTGGGCGCTGGCCTCGGGCTGATGGTCGACGTCGAGATCGAGCCGAAGACCGGCAGCAAACCGACGATGCAGCAGAACATCGATTTCATCAAGGCCTACCGGGCCCTGGGCGGTCACCTGCATCTCAACTACCTGCCGCACTGGTACTGGCACGACAACTGGGGCGCTCCCAGCCTCGCCCCGCTGCGCGACCTCGGCGCGCTGGCCTTGGTGTCCAGTAACTTCAATAACTTCTCGACCGGGCTCGGCTGGGCTGCCTATGGCGGCTGGACGCCCACGGTCTGGCAGTACAGCGACAGCATCAAGGTCAGCGGCCAGCCCTGCGACTTCAACGCTTTCCTCGGCTCCGGGTCGACCAACGTCGCGACCCTGGTCGCCGAGCTGAAGTCACTGGTCATGACCGGCACGATCGGCGGCAAGACCTGGCAGCCGCTCACGACCTCGGGGAACCAGACGCTGCAGCAGATCGCGGCGCAGACCGGCATGAACCCGGCCCAGATCCTGCGGGCAACCGCTACCCACTTCGGGCAGTACAACGAGGTGCTGCACGACTTCCTGTGTCACGTCTTCGGCGGCGACCAAGCCGCGACCGCGAAAGTTCCGGCCGGAGCGAAGCTGTGGGTGCTCAAGTAAGACGCCGCTGACGCGCCCGTTAGCCGACGGCGGCCGCGATCTGCGTCAGGCCGGCCCGGCCCTGGGCCAGGCCGGCCTGCGCGGCCGGAACCCGGGTACCGGGATCGAGCGGGTTGGCGCCGATGGCCGCGGCCGCCGCGCCGTCAGGCGCGATGACGGTGACGTCCGAGCCGTCCGCCCGGAGCCGCCGGACGACCTCGCGCAGCGGCAGCGGCGACGGCAGCGGCGAGTCCAGCCCGAGCGGCGAGATCACGGTGATCCGGCTCGATCCGGCCGCGAGGTCGGCGTTGTCGGAGGAGCGGACGCCGCCGTCGACATAACGGCGGTCGCCGATGGTGACCGGCGGCCAGATACCCGGCACCGCGCAGCTTGCCGCCACCGCGTCCACCAGACTGACACCGGACGCGGCGTCGAACACGCGCAGCTCGCCGCTGCCGGCGTCGACTGCGGTCAGCCGCAGCCGCCGGGCCGGCCAGCCGTGCGACGGCAGCCGGGATGCGATCACCGCGCGCCGGGTCGCCTCCGGCACCGTCGCTGCCGCGAGCGCATAGGCGCCGATCTGCCGCAGGATCTGATCGGGCGTGGTCACGCCGGCCAGGTATCCCGCGATCTCCGCGCCAAGCTTGGCCAGGTCGAGTTCCGCCAGGATCTCCGCAGACTGCAGGGCCGGCTCAGTCTGCCGGGCGAACAGCTCCGTCAGCGGCAGCCCGCTGCCCAGCTGCGCCGCCACCGTGGCACCCGCTGAGGTGCCGATGATCAGCTCCGCGCCGGAGACGTCCTCGCCGGCGTCGGCCAGCCCCGCCAGCAGACCGGTCATCCAGGCAATCCCGGCAACTCCGCCGCCGCCGAGTACCAGCGCGTGCTCACCATCCATGCTGACCTCCCGTTACCGATCCCATCATGGCCGGCGCAGCGTCAGCGACTGGAACCTGTGCTCCTCGTCCGCCGCCGGAACATGAAAGTCAACGACCTCGAAGCACTGCCTGGCGTAGGCCACTATCTGCTCGTCCGTTCGGAAGGAGAAGAACCGGAGGGGAACGTGGTCGTCCTGCCCCATCAGTCCCTCCTCCTCCTGACCGCCATAGACGCCCAGAAAGAACAGCCCGCCCGGCCGCAGCACGCGCGCGATCTCGGCCAGCACGGCTGGCAGTTCCGCGTTCGGCACGTGCAGCAGGCAGTTCATCGCGTGCACAGCGTCGAACGACGCATCGGGGAAATCCAGGCCGGCGAAGTCCATGACCCGCGCGTCCAGGCCCTTGTCCCGGCATCTGGCCACCATGGCCGGCGCGGCGTCGGTCGCGACGACGGCCAGCCCGCAGCCGGCGAAGAACACGCTGTCCTGGCCGGTGCCCGCGCCGATCTCCAGCAACCTGATCAGTCCTTCGGCTGTCAGCCGGGCCGCGAAGGCCTCGCGCTCGGCCAGCTTCCACGCCTGTTTGCCCTGCTCATCGCGGCGCTGCGCCCCTGCATCGTAGGAAGTGCGCAGGCTCTGCCTGATCTGCCGCCAGTCTGGCGCCGTCATCCGAATTCTCCCGGTTCGCCGGAGGCCCGTGCAATTTCACGAACACGGTGAGTCGCCAGGACGAGCGCTGTTCTTCTCGCTATATTCCGGTCATGACAGATGCGCTGACGCCGTCCGAGCACGCGGCGGCCATCACCGCGTCGCTGGAGCGGATGCTGGCATTCGTGGCCGCGTGCTCCGACGAGGACTGGCAGGCACGGCCGCTGCGGCCGACCGGCGACGCTCGGCCCGCAGGCGTCATCGCCGATCACGTCGCGCACGCCTACGAGTACATGGGCGGCTGGGTGCGCGAGATCGTGGCCGACGAGGAACCGGACGTTGACGTGGCCCTGATCGACCGGCTCAACGCTGAGCACGCCCGGCAGGCCGAGCTGGTGACCAGACCGGAGGCGGCCGAGCACCTGCGCCGCAGCGGCACCGCGTTCGCCGCGGCGATCGCCGCCCTGGCCCCGTCGGACCTGCAGCGGCAGAATGGCCGGGTCCGCCGGTTCGCTGAGATCGCGGCCCGGCATCCGGACACGCACCGGTCCGAGATCGAACATGCCCTGGGCCGGTAGCCGGCCCACGGCGGCCCTCACCGGGTCCGCCGGAAGGCCGGCCGGTTAACGGTCCACAGCGGCAGCTCACCCCGGCTGAACCGGATGAGGTTGGCCGCGAACACCTCGCTGGTCTGCCGGAACATGTAGCCGGTGTGCCAGCCGACGTGCGGCGTGGCCAGCACCCGCGGATGACTGACCAGCGCGCTGTCGGGGTCGGCCGGCTCGCGCGCGAAAACGTCAAGTCCGGCCGCCCCGACCTGGCCCGATTCCAGTGCTGCCAGCAGCGCGTCCTCGTCGACCAGCCCGCCGCGGGCGATGTTGACGAACAGCGCGCCCGGCCGCATCGCGGCGAACTCGGACCGGCCGAACATGGCCACGTTCCCGGTATGAAGAAGGGCCGCGCACACGACGGCATCAGCCTGGCTCAGCAACTCCTGCAGCTGGTCCGGTCCGCCGGTCAGCTCCAGCTCCGGCGGCCCGCCCAGGTGCGGCCTGGCCCGGACGCCGATCAGCCGCGGGCCGAACGGCGCGAGCCGGCGCGCGACCGCCGTGCCGATGGCGCCGAGACCGACGATGAGCACGGTGGCATCGAGCAGCGACCGGCCGACCGGGCGGTCCGGCCAGCGCCGCTGCACCAGCACCGCCCGCGATTCGTCCAGCTTGCGCGCGAGCGCAAGCAGGTGCAGCACCGCCAGCTCAGCGCAGCTGTCAGCGTTGCCGCTGACCTCGCCCGGCACCCTGGCCACCAGGACGCCGAGCTCAGTCGCCCGGCCCACATCGACGCCGTCCAGGCCGACGCCGAACTGGTGCACCAGCCCGAACGTGCCTGCCTCGATGAGCTGCGCACCGATCCTGGCGCCGAACGGGCAGATAACGTCGGCGCCCTCCAGGTTGTCGGCTACCACGGCGGGCGCGCACGCGGCGACCTGCCAGCCGGGCAGCAGCCTGGCCAGGTCGTCGACAGACGTCTCGGGGCTGATCTGCTCGCGGCCGAACAGGACCTTCACTTCTGCGCCAGCGCCTGGTGACCGTTGCCGTTACGGCAGCGCGGCGATCAGCTCGTCGACCGGCTTGCGGCGGCCGGTGTAGAACGGGATCTCCAGCCGGGTATGGCGGCGGGCCCGCGCGGCGCGCAGGTGCCGCATCAGGTCCACGATCCGGTGCAGCTCGTCGGCCTCGAACGCGAGCATCCACTCGTAGTCGTTCAGCGAGAAGCAGGCCACCGTGTTCGCCCGGACGTCGGGGTACTCGCGGGCCATCTTGCCGTGCTCGGCCAGCAATTCGCGTCGCTCGGCGTCATCGAGCAGGTACCACTCCAGCGACCGGACGAACGGGTAGACACTGACGTAGTTCCTGGCTTCCTCGCCGGCCAGGAACGCGGGGATGTGGCTCTTGTTGAACTCCGCCGGGCGGTGCAGCGCCATCGCCGACCAGACCGGCTCGCTGGCCCGGCCCAGGCCGGTGCGGCGGAACCGGGCATACATCTCCTGCAGGTCATCGGCGGTCGGCGCGACCCACCAGAACATGTAGTCGGCGTCGGCCCGCAGGCCCTGCACGTCGTAGCAGCCGCGGGTGACGACGCCCTTGCCGGCCGCCTGCTCGCACAGCTCGCTGACCTCGGCGGCCAGGCCGGCCCGGCCGCCGTTCACCGCGGCCGCGTCGATCGCCTCCGGCCCGCTGACCTTGAACACCGACCACATCACGTACCGGATGAGCTCGTTCAGGTCACGCGCCTTCGGGCGGGCCGCGTCCGGTACTCCCTCGTTCCCTGCCATGTCCTTATGTCTACCAGAGGCTGGCACCCACGCTAGGCGGCGGACCTGAGCACCTGGCGGGCCTTCAGCCGGGGCCCGGTCCGCAGGATCGCCCGGCCGTAGATCCGGCCCGCGAGCCAGGCCATGCCCGCGGTCGCGGCCAGCGTGATCAGGGCCGAGACGGCCACCTGCCAGGGTGGCGCGGCACCCAGCGCCACCAGTACCGGCATGGTCACCGGAGCGGTGAACGGGATGAACGCCAGCGCGTGGTAGAAGGGGTTGACGGTCGGGGCGTAGATGACGGTGTAGGTCAGCACGTAGCCCAGGATCAGCGGGATCTGCAGGGGCAGGGCCGCGTTGTAAGCGTCGGACTGGCGGCTGATCAGCGAGCCGGCCGCAGCGTACGCGGTGCAGTAGAAGGCGTACCCCAGCACCAGCCAGAGCCCGGCGACGAGCACCGTGCTGGCCGAGGCGCCCTGCACTTCGGGCGAGCCGACCGCGTGCCCGAGGATCAGGAAGACCGCGACCATCGAGACGATCTGGCCGAGGGCCATCAGGCCCATGCCGATCACCTTGCCCGCCAGCAGCTGCACCGGGCGCAAGGTGGTGAGCAGCACCTCCACCACCCTGGTGGCCTTCTCCTCGCCGACGCCGATGGTGATCCGGATCCCGTACGTGAGAATGATCACGTAGATCAGGATCGCCACGGTCAGGCCGGTGATCCTGGCCGCCAGGCTGCGGCCGGGCGGAGACAGGCTGCGGATCGGCAGCGCGATGCCGTTCTTGGCCAGGCTGGCGGCAGCACCGGGCGGCAGCTGCGCGTAGACCTTCTGCAGGCCGCCGATCTGCGCGAGTGTCTCGGCCGGCCCGAGAACCGCCGGTCACCGACTGCTGCTTGACCATGACGTAGGAGTCGCCGATGATCGCGGCGGCCAGCCTGCCGGACTTCACCTGAGCCCTGGCCGCGGCTACGTCCGGCAGCACGGTCACGACCACGTTCGTATCGGCGATCTGCCCGGCGGTGCGCGCGGTCGTGCGACAGCGAGGCCACGTCGCCGCCGACGATGCCGATGTGCACCGTGCTCTTGCCGCCATGCAGCAGCGCGGGAATGACCGCGCCGCAGGCGACGCCGATCAGCAGGATCACCGACGCGATCCAGAAGGACTTGGCCCGGCCCCGGTCACCGATCTCGCGCCGGGCCACCAGCCAGGTCGCCTCCCACCACTGCCCCGTCATCGTGCTGCCTCCGCCCGCTCCGGCGCCTGCTGGCTCTCGACATCCGCTCCGACGGCATCCCGGAAAACCTCCGAGAGCCGCCGCCGCTCGAATCCGAACTGTTCGACCGGGCCGGCTCGCCTGGCCAGGTCGAGGACCGCCTGCGCCTCCTCGCGGCTGGCCAGCGCGATCATCGCGGTTCCGCCGCTGACCCGCTGCACTGCGGTCTGGTCGGCCAGGCCCGCGGTCCACCGGGCCTGGTCGTCGCCGGACACCCGCACCGCCACCCGCAGCTGGCCGCCGCGGGCCAGGTCCTCGACGGTGCCGCCGGCAACCAGTGCGCCCCGGTTGATGATCGCCACCGAGGTACACAGGTGCTCGACCAGGTCCAGCTGGTGACTGGAGAACAGCATCGTGACGCCGTCGGCGGCCCGCTCGGCCAGTACCTCGCTCATCGCGTCGACTCCCACCGGGTCCAGGCCGGAGAACGGCTCGTCCAGCACCAGCAGGCGCGGCTCGTGCACCAGCGCGGCGGCGAGCTGCACTCGCTGCTGGTTGCCGAGCGACAGTGCCTCGATCTTGCTCTGCATCTTGTCCGCCAGGCCCAGCCGCTCGGCCCAGTGCCCGGCCGCGGCCTGCCGCCTGCACCCGGCTCAGCCCGTGCAGCCGGGCCAGGTACTCCAGCTGGTCGAGCCACCTTCATGCCCGGGTACAGGCCGCGTTCCTCCGGCATGTAGCCAATCCGGCGGCGGGCGGCCTGGCCGACCGGTTCGCCGTTCCATCGCACTGCCCCGCCGTCCAGCGCGGCGACCCCGACGATAGCCCGCATCGCGGTGGTCTTCCCGGCGCCGTTCGGGCCGAGGAAACCGAAGACCTCGCCGGGCGGAACCGTGAAACTCAGCCCGTCGAGGGCCTTAACCGTGCCGAACCGCTTGCGCAGCCCGATCAGCTCGAGCACGCCGCTCTGCGTGTCCACCTGCCTCCTTCCATCGCCGGAGGCCGCCGACGTGCCGGTCGGCATCCTTGCCTCTTGCTCGAGAAACTGATATCATTATGCTATGAACATGGTATCGACCCGGTCAACCGGAGGTGGGTCACAATGACGTCCCAGAGCCAACTAACGAACATCACCCCAGCCCAGGTCCAGCGGCGCGAGGATGAGCGGCCGGCCAGGTTTCTGCCCGGCCTGCCGATGCTGGTCCTCGGCATCGTCTTGCTCCTCGCCGTCGTTGGCTTGATCTACCTCACTAGCCGGCAGCACGGCGCGGTGGCAATTGTTCTCGGCTTCGTCGACGGGATCGTCTTTCTGATCGCCGTCGGAATGCTGCGCGGCCTGACGGCGATCGTGCCGGGGCAGGCCCGCGTCATCCAGCTCTTCGGCAAGTACCGCGGCACGATCCGCGACTCCGGGCTGCAGTGGGTCAACCCGTTCACCGAGCGCATCGTGGTCTCGACCAGGATCCGCAACCAGGAGTCCGCACAGGCCAAGGTGAACGACGCCGACGGTAACCCGATCGAGATCGCTGCCGTTGTCGTCTGGCAGGTGCGCGACACCGCCAACGCCGTCTACTCCGTCGATGACTACGTCAAGTTCGTCGCGATCCAGACCGAGACCGCGGTCCGGCACATTGCCTCCAGCTACCCTTACGACAACCGCGGCAGCGGCGCGCTGTCGCTGCGCGACAACGCCGACGAGATTACCGGGCAGCTCTCTGCCGAGATCACTGAGCGGGTCAAGTCAGCCGGCGTGCACATCATCGAGTCGCGGCTGACCCGGCTGTCGTACGCTCCGGAGATCGCCCAGGCCATGCTGCGCCAGCAGCAGGCAAGTGCTGTCGTCGGCGCACGTCAGAAGATCGTGGAAGGCGCGGTCGGCATGGTCAAGCTGGCCCTGGAGCGGCTGGAAGTGGAAGGCGTCGTGGAACTGGACGAGGAGCGGAAGGCGGCCATGGTCTCGAATCTGCTGGTAGTCCTGTGCAGCGAGCAGGCAACCCAGCAGGTCGTGAACACCGGCTCCCTGTACAACTGAGGGCAGGCACGGCGATACCGTGAGTGAGCGCAAGGGCATCCTTCTGCGGCTGGATCCGGCGGTCCACGACGCGCTGGCCCGATGGGCCGCCGATGAGCTGCGAAGCACTAATGCCCAGATCGAGTTCGTGCTGCGCCGCGCACTGGCGCAAGCAGGACGACTCCCGAAGGAAGCCGGGCAGATGCGAAGGCCCGGCCGGCCTCCGCGCAGCGAGGCTGCCGACTGACGGTCGCGGGGCGGTGTCCATTCAGGCACCGCCCGATCGTCGTTTCCACGACGGGCCAGCCACAGCGGCCACACGTGAGCCGAGAGGGGAACCAAGATGACCGGCACTCAGCCCAGGGACGCGGACGACCAGGTTCTGCTGGACTTCCTCGCTGCCCAGCGCGCCTCGGCGCTTGCCATCGTGGACGGGCTGGACGAAGCGGCGTGGCACCGGTCGGTCGTGCCGTCGGGCTGGACGCCGGCCGGCCTGATAGAGCACCTGGGCGGTGCCGAGTGGCACTGGTTCCAGGGGGTTGTGGCCGGCGTAGATCCTGAGCTGCCAGGGGATCTGGACGACACGCCGTACGATCCGACGGCAGCATTCGTCAGTGACTCGCCGCCAGCGGACGTCATCGGTTTCTACCGCGACCAGTGCGCGCGCTCGGATGCGGTGCTGGCGGTGACGCCGCTGTCGGCGGCGCCGCGCGGCAAGCACGGCGGCCCAGGGGCCGTCGAACCGCCGGACGTTCGCTGGTGCGTGCTGCACATGATCGAGGAGACCGCACGGCACGTCGGCCACCTGGACATCGCCAGGGAACTCCTCGACGGGCAGACCAGGCTCGGGCCGCGCTGACCGGTCAGTTCACAATCGGCTGACCCGGACCATGCCGCCCGGCTCTCCCGCACCCGCTCAGCGCTCCCGCTCGGCGATCACCGTGCGCAGCTCTTCGTCGAAAACTGCCCCGTCGGGATCGATCTCCATCGCTGCGGCCAGATGCGCCCGGGCATCGTCGAACTCACCCTGAAGGGCGGCGACGTGTCCGAGGTTGCGATGGGCGTGCCCTTGCTGCATGCGGTGCAAGCCCGCCGTGGCCGCCGCGAGTGACCGCTCGAGCCACGACCTGGCCTCGTCGAACCGCTCGGACTTCATGGCCATCACGCCGAGTGCATTGCTGGCCGCCGCGATGGCGAGCGGATGGCCGTAGTCTTCGGCGGCAGCGATGGTCTGTTCATAGAACGGCACTGCCTTTTCCGGATCCGAGCCGTTCATGTGGGCGAACGCGATGTTCAGCAAGATTCCCGGACGGCGATCGGCCAGGCTGGGTTCAGTCTCAGCGACCCTGGCCGCCTCCTCCAGGTACTGGATCGCCGCGTCTGCCTGGTTAAGGTGGCCCAGGACGCCGCCGAGGTTGATCAGTGCTGTCACGATCTGGCGCGGCTCGCCACTAGCACGTCGCAGCGCCAGGGCGCGCTGGAAGTAGCCCTGGGCCTCACCCTGACGGCCGGAGTAGGCCAGCGCGATCGCGATCCCGCTGGCCATCGCCGACTCGCCGGTCGCGCTGCCGACGGCGACCGCGGCCCGCAGGCCGACACGATAGACCTCCAGCCACTCATGCACTGACCGCTGCCGCTGCAGCCAGGGAAACAGCACTTCGGTCAGCTGCCAGCACCGATCCGGGTAGACCGACTCACTTTGGCGGATCGCCGCCACGACGTTCGGGCCTTCCAGGTCGTACCAGGCCAGGGCGTCTTCTGCAGTTGCGAACGGCTGAACGTCGATATCGCGGTCGATCCACGGCCGCTCTGCGATCTGCGGCTGAAGGTACCCGTCAGCGTTGTTCGCATGGGCGCAGTACCAGGCCAGGAGGTTCGTCAGGGCGGTCTCGCGTACGGACGCGTCGTCATGGCCGACCGCGAGCCGCTGCGCGTACTCCCGAATGAGATCGTGGAGCTGGAAACGACCCGGCGCGATCTCGCTGAGCAGGCTCGCCTCGCACAGACGGTGCAGCCTGGCCGTCGCCTCATCCGGTGGGCAGGCGGCGAGCGCTGCCGCGGCTCCTGCGCCGAGGTCGGTACCGGGGACGATGCCGAGCAGCCGGAACATGCTCTGGTCACTGGCACAAAGCCGTCGGTAGGAGAACTCAAGCGTGATCTGAACTGAGCATTCCGGATCTCCGTCGATGGCCAGCATCGGAAGGCGGTTGCCGCCCGACAGCAGCTCGACATAGTCGCCGACCCGGCCTGACGGCGACTGGGCGACGCTGGCCGCAGCGATGCGCAGCGCTAGAGGGAGCCGGCCACAGGCGTCGGTCAGCGCAGCGATCGCGTCCGGTTCCCGGGCTGCAACCTCAACACCAAGCAGGGTGGCCAGCATGGCCGCGGCTTCGTCGACGGTCAGGACATCGACGTGGAGTGAGTGTGCTCCGTCCAGCGCGACCAGGCCGGCCAGGCGATCACGACTGGTCACCACGGCCATGCAGTGGCTGCCGGCTGGCAAAAGCGGACGTACCTGGCGGGCAGAGTTCGCGTTGTCGAGCACGACCAGCAGCCGGCGCTCGGCGAGGAGCGCACGATAGCGGGCAACCGCAGTTTGCTCCGAATCCGGCAGTTCCGATCGCGGAACGCCGAGCACCTCAAGCAAATGAGACAGCGCTTGAAATGGACTCAGCGGGTCGCGGCCGCCGTACCCCTGGAGATTGATGTACAGCTGGCCATCGGGGAAGCGCGCTGCCGCGGTCCGCGCCCAGTGAATGGCCAGCGCTGTCTTGCCGACGCCGGCCGAGCCCGTCACGGCCGACAGGACCGCGACCGGGCTCGCCGGGCCGCCGGCGTCGGCGATCTCGTCCAGCACCGCCAGCAGCGCCGAACGACCGGTGAAATGGACCGTGGCTCTGGGCAGCATGCTGATGCCCGCATGTCCGGTCACCATCTGGTCGACGGCTGGGTCGCCAGCCAGCATGGCCTGGTGGAGACGCCGGAGTTCCGGACCCGGCTCGACGCCGATCTCACGGATCAGTTGCTCGTACGCCTGACGGTAGGCGGCCAGTGCCTCGGCCTGCCGTCCCGACCGGTAGAGCGCGAGCATCTGCTGGCCTCGAAGCCGTTCGCGGTAGGGATGGGCGAGCGCCATCGCCGTCAGCTCAGCCGTGATCGCCGCATGCTCTCCGGCCTCAAGATCTAGTTCGGCTGCCTCTTCGAACGCGTCCAGGCGCATGCCGTCCAGGCGATCGGCTTCGAGCCCCACTGAGGCCACATCCCGCACGCCGTCGTAGGCGGGCCCTCGCCAGAGACCAAGGGCAACGTGCAAGGTCTCGCGCGCCGAGCCGGGATCATTCCTCCGGCGGGCCGCCCGGGCTGCGGCGACCAGCCGCTCGAAGACGGCCACGTCGAACTCATCCGCTTCGATCCGGATCGCATACCCGCCATGCCGGTTCACCACCCGGTCTCCGTCGGCGAATATCCGCCGAAGCCGTGATAGATGCACGTGCAGGGTCGTTCGCGCCTCAGCGGTCGGCCGGCTCGGCCAGAGTTCCTCCCCGATCACATCGGCCGGGATCGGCTTGCCGGCGTGAACAAGCAAGACCGCGAGCAGGCGACGCAGGTCGGCACGCGAGACCGTCTGCGGCTCGCCCTCGCGATGCACGAGCAACGGGCCTAATGCCCCGATTTTGATCATGTGCGATCCCTGCGAAACGGCCCGGATCCAGTACCCTGACGACGCAGAGCAACAATACGAGGCGGTTTGCGGCGAGTCGAGATGCCCAACCTGCAGCGCCGGGCAGAGCACCGTCGGCTGGTGTCGCAGCTCAGTCCGAGCTACGACACCAGTCCGCAGCCGCGAGGCAGGGCTTACGCGAGCCGCCGGGCGGTCACGGTCAGCTCAGCCGAGAAGTCTGCCAGCTAGCGTCGTTGCCGCCGGAGCCGTAGATCGTGGCCGTCTCCTGGAGCGTCGGTGCGGTCGGGCCAAGGATTCCGCCGCTCGATGGGTAGAAGTAGAAAGGTCCACCGCTGATCGAGCAACTCGACACGTTGTACTCGCACGTGTGCGAGTGCGTGTAGGTGAGTTGGGTGGGCGAGAAGTGGCAGGTGAAACCCGACGGGAATCCGCCGTCGCAACTGGTGATCTTGGAGCCGGTGATCGTAATCGTGATAGACGTAACGATCTTGTAGCCCTTGAGCCCGCTGCCAGACGGCCCGCAGTCTTCCAGGCTGGAGACACCCGCGTCGTAGGTAAGTACGTTGAAACTGCCTGGTGACACGGACTCGTGGTTCCATGTCAGCGAGGCTTCGGCCGTACCTCCGTATTTGTTGGTGGTCCAGTCCTTGCTGCAGTGCGCCCACGACGATGTCGAGTGGGTGGTGCTCGCGAACGCTGGAGCTGACACTCCCAAGGCCGTCACCAGGGCAGCAATCGCCGTCGCAACGACAGCGATGCGTCGGTGTTGCCGCAGGGAGCTTTTTCGCGCACCAGCGAAGATCGCGTTACGGGCTCGCTTCATACAGTCTCCTCTCATCGGGCGGAGTGGCCCAGCTTCTGTCTGAGCCATCAGCAATGGGCAGATGAGAGCAAACGACGCTTAACAAAACCCTGACAAGGCTGGCCAGGCTGTTGCGGCCGGGTCACAAATGCAGCGTTGCCGCGGCTATCCAGAACGCCCGTGCGCGGCTAGGCGTTCGGCGTCTGCCGGGCAACCGCGACCGCCTCGATCTCGACCAGCTGGCCCGAGTAGCCAAGGACGGCAACGCCGAGCAGCGTGCTAGGCGCGTCGTGGTCACCGAACCCGGCGGCTATCACGTCCCACACGTCGACCAGATCTCGCTGGCTCGCCGAGGCGACGTAGACGGTCGTCTTCAGCACGTCGCTCAGGCCTGCGCCAGCCGCCGCCAGCGCCGTCACCAGATTCGCCATCGCGTGCCCGGCCTGAGCGACGTAATCACCGGGCGCGGTGACATCCCCGGCGGCGTCGATCGGGCAGGCTCCGGCGGTGAAGATCAGGCTGCCAGGAGGAGCGATCGCGGCGTAGGCGTACGGCGCACCGGGATACAAACCATCTGAGCGGACTAGCTGGGCGGACATGCGCGCGATCCTTGCAGCCACCGCCGGACCAGGGCAACCGGATATGGCCTGCTGCGAGTCCGGGTCGTCAGGTCCAGATCGCGCAGTCGACGCCGTCGCTGAACACCTCGGGCTCTGGCGGCAGCCGCCGGGCGGCCCCGCGAGCGAACCGCCGGGCTGTCCACGCCACGGCGGCCGCGTCCAGTACGTCGTCCATCCCGGCCTGCGCGCCGGCCGGCCCGAGATCGTCCGGTATCTCGATCCCGGCATCTGCGAGCAGCCGGCGGCGCCGCAGTGCGCCGGCCCAGCTCGATTTGCTGTCGGCCAGCGGCGTCCCGCCGGCCAGCGCAGCGAAACTCAGTTCCGGGTGTACCTCGAGCACCGGGCACGGCGCCTGAAGTCGCCACCGGTCGACCTGCAGGATTTTCTCAGCCAGGTTGAATGCCTGCCGGGAGATTCCACGCTCGGCCAGCCGGCGGTTCTCCGCTGATGCTTCCGCGTGCGTGCCGAAGGCAAGCGCCCCGCGCACCGGTGTCATGAACACCGAAGCCCGGCGCACCCCGGCCTGGGCGCGTGCCTGCACGTCGGCTTGCCGCAGGCCGGCATCGGCGAGCCCTATCGGGATGTCGATCCCGATGACGCCGAGGCTCCCGCCGGGCGAGCGCCAAGGCGGCGACGTGCCCGATCTCGCGGTGCAGGTAGGCCCGGATCTCGCCGGAGTTGCTGAGCGCGACCGCGATCCAGCCGCCGCTGAACGCGTCGACACCCAGTACCCGGTCAGAACTCATGACCGACATGCTGCCAGCATCGCTAGGCCTTCGGCCAAGGCCTCGGCCCGGCCCGCCCGGCTTCCAGCCGCAGCATCATCCAAGCGCGGGCGCCAGATCGCCGCGGACCGGCGTGATGATCTCGTCGGCCAGCCACTGCGGCACGTTGTCGGGTGCTGGTCCGCGGACCGCCAGTACCAGATGAGTGAAGCCGAGCCCGATAACGTCGCCGACGACCTGCCGGGCAGCGGCCGGATCGTCGGCCGTGAAGATCATCTGGACCGACCTGATCACTGACCGCGGATCCCGGCCGAGTTCGGCGCACTGTCGGTCCAGCACGCGGCAGCGCTCGGCCAGGAAGTCCAGGCTGCTGTGCGGCGGACCGGGCACGTTCCACAGGTCGGAGTGCCGCGCGACCAGCCGCAACATCCGGTCCCCGGTGCCGCCGACCAGGATCGGCGGGCCGCCGGGCTGAACTGGCTTTGGCTCGTTCCTGGTATTCACCAGCGTGTAGTGACGTCCGTCGAAGTCGAAGCAGTCGCGGGTGAACATCTGGCGCACGATGCTGATCGTCTCCGCGAGCTTCTCCAGGCCGTCAGCCGGCGTGCTGACCGGCAGCCCGTAGGCCAGGTATTCCGCCAGGCCCGGATGCGCATCCGGCGTCCGCGGCGTGCCGGACGGAAGCGTGCCGCCCGCGCCAAGGCCCAGAATCAGCCGTCCGTCCGAGATGACATCAAGGGTCGACGCGATCTTGCCGAGCACCGCCGGCTGACGGATCTGGTTATTGGTGACCAGCAGCCCGAGGCGCAGCCGGCTGGTCTGCGCGGCCAGCGCGGCCAGCAACGTCCAGCCCTCAAACACCGGGCCGTCCTTGGGCCCGGAGAGCGGCAGCATGTGGTCCCACAGCCAGGCGTGTTCCAGTTCAGGCACGTCGTCGGCCTGCTGCCAGGTGCGCAGCAACTGCTGGTAGCTGGTGTGCATCGGCGTCGTCTTGATGCCGAAGCTCACCCGCTCGCGGTCGGTCATGGTCTGGCCTTCGCCCGCCGGAGTCGTCATATCGTCAGTATACCTGATGATCAGTAATTCTGAGTATCAGCCGGCCCCTGTACCGTTGGATCATGAGCGAAGGCCCGTCGGAGGTACTGGCGCAGCGGCTCGGCTACCTGCTGAAGCACGCCCAGCAAGACCTGGCCCAGGCGGCCGCGCCGATGCTGGCGGAATTCGGCATTGACGGCCGGGAGCTGGCCGTCCTGGCCGTGCTGAACGGCGGGGCGCCGCTGTCCCAGCAGGAAGCAGCCGAGCAACTCGGCGTCGACCGCACCACGATGGTCGCGCTGATCGACACGCTGGAAGCCAAGGGACTGGTCAGCCGGCAGCGCAGCGTCTCCGACCGGCGCAAGAACATCGTCGAGCTGACCTCGGAGGGCCAGCGGCGCCTGCGTGCGGCGGGCAAGGCGCGCGACGAGGTCGAGCGCGCCTTTCTCGCTCCGCTCGGTGACGCGCTGAGCGGCCAGTTCGTCCGCGCCCTGCAGATCCTCGCCGGCGCCCGCCGCGGCCGCTAGCGCTACTTGCTCGCCCGCACTCCGACGGCTGCGCCTGCAACGCACAGCGCGATCCCGATCAACACACCGGAGAAAAGCGGAACTCCGAACAGGTGTTTGGGCACCACCATCGCCAGCACGCCGCCCAGGGCCATGACGGTGCCGCCAGCGACCCCGAGCGGGGCGGCTGCCCTGTTGGCCGCCGCGAACGCTTCATCGCTTCGCAGAGTGGCAGACGTGCGCACCCCGACGGCCCGGTCACGGGAGAGGTGCCCCCGCCTGCGACAGCCGCCCATGCCAGGACGATCCCGGCCGCTAAGGCGATGATCCCTAGTCCGATCACGGCTGCGATCTCCTGTCGCCTCAACGGGCTTCCGCCACTCGGTGGCCCCGGCCGCATGCTCGTGCGGGGCCAGGATGCGACGAAGGTTCGGCACTAGCTCTCCGGCTGGCCGGCCAGGCTGGCGATCGCAGTTCGGTAGAGCAGCCGCTTGTGCGTCGCAATCGTGCGCCGGTCCTTGCCGGCCAGGCTCGCGGCGAGCTCGATGGCCTGCGGCAGCACCTGGTCCTCAGCGGCGGCCCGGTGCACGATGCCCGCCGTGACCGCGTCGGTACCGCCGTACCGGCGGCCGGTCAGCACTGCCTCGTGCAGCGTGGCCGGAGCGAGCCTGGCTGTCAGCACGCTCAGGTACTCGGCCGTCAGCGGCAGCCCGAGATCAGCCTCCGGCATGCACCAGAACCCGCGATCCTCCCGCATCACCGCGAAGTCGTGCGCGGCCGACAGCAGCGCTCCGGCGCCGAAAGCGTGCCCGTTGACCGCCGCCACGGTCATGACCGGAAAGCTCAGCACCCGGCCGAGCAGCTGGTAGATCGAGCGCAGGTAATCCGCGGCCCGGTCCGGCACCGTCGACAGCCAGTCCAGGTCCATGCCGTTGCTATAGAACTTGGCCTCTCCCGTCGTGACCAGCGCGCACGGGCCGTTCGTCGCCTCCACCCGGTCGAGCGCGGCGTTGACGCCGTCGAGCCACTCCAGGCCGAACCTGTTCTCGCCGCCGCGCATCCGCAGCACATAGACATTCCCCTGGCTCTCCAGCTCGATCACTGCCCGCTCCCCTGGTCGCGCCGGTCCTGGCTGCCAAAGTAGGACAGGACCTGATCAACCGCCAGTTTCGCAGTGGCGATGCAGGCCGGAATCCCGACTCCGTCGTAGGCAGCGCCGCAGACGGCCAGGCCGGGCAGCCCGGCGACGCCAGCCCGGATCCTGGCCACCCGGTCCAGGTGCCCGACGCTGTACTGCGGCAGCCCGCCGCCCCACCGGCTGACCCGGACATCCACCGGATTTCCCTGCACACCGGTGGCGGCGGCCAGGTCGGCGGCGGCCAGCTCGGCCAGCTCGGTGTCGTCACGCTGCAGCACCGCGTCCTCGCCCAGCCTGCCGACCGAGCACCGGACGATGTGCAGGTCAGCTCCGTTAGCTCCGGCCCGGCGCAGATGCGGCCACTTCACCGTGCTGAACGTGACGGCCTTCACCGCCCGGCCGTCGACCGCAGGGACGAGGAAACCGCTGCCGGTCACCTCCGCCGGGAACGCGGCCACGGGGTAGGCCAGCGTGATAATCGCCATGCTCGCGTACTTGATCCCGGCCAGCGCGGCGGCAGCATCGCCTGCTACCTCGGTCAGGAGCCGCTCGCCGGCCGCGCCGGGACGGCCAGGATCACCGCGTCGGCCTCGACGGTCTCCGGTGCGTGCGCGGAGCCGACGGTCAGCCGCCAGCCGTCCGCCGTGCGGGCAAGTTCGCGCACCATCGCGTGGGTGCGCACGGTCGCGCCAGACGCTCCGGCCAGCGCGGCCGGCAGCGTGCCGAGCCCGGCGGCGATCGTGGTGAACACCGGGGGCGGACCGCCGGCACCGGGCGCGGTCGCTCCGGTCGGCTGCCGGGGCGGCAGTATCGACGCCACTGCTTCCGCGAGCGAGCTGCGGCCGCGAGCAGCCTGCGCGAGCGGTCCGAGCGTCGCGGCGAACGACAGGTCCTCGCAGCGCCCGGCGTACACGCCGCCCAGCAGCGGCTCGACCAGACGGTCCACCACCTCAGCGCCGAACCGGTCCCCCACCCGCTCGGCTACCGACTCATCACGCCCCGGATCTGTGCCGGGCAGGATCAGGTCCTGCCTGGCCCTGGCCAGCCCGTCCCCGGACACGATGCCAGTGGCGGCCAGTTCGTCGAGGTCGGCCGGAACGCCCATGAACTGCCGCCGCGGCAACGGCCGGAGACTGCCGCGGGTCCAGATACCCGCCGTCGTCGTGCCCGGCGTCCGCAGCTCGCCGGCCAGGCCGAGCGCCCCGATCAGCCCGGTGCCTTCCGGCCGCCGCGCCAGCAGCGCTTCAGCGCCGGCATCGATGGCGACGCCGGCGACGTCCGAGACCGCGAGCTTGCCGCCCAGCCGCGGCGATCCCTCCAGCACTGTCACCGCCAGGCCCGCGTCTTTGAGCAGGAACGTGGCCGCAAGCCCCGCGACTCCGCCGCCGACAACTGCCACCCGCCGCCGGCTGTCCCGGTTCACCACCGGTCCCCCGCCCGGGCGGCCCGGTCCTGGCCCGCCGTGACGTACTCAGTCCTGGAAAAGCTCACGGCACCGATTATCGCCAGCGCCGGAACCGGCCCGGACGCCGGCGCGTCCCAGGTGCATGAGCACCCCTCTTCTCCTCCGGCGCGGCATCGTCAGCGGCGCCATCCTGATCACGGGCTGCCTGCTGCTCGCCTCGTGCAGCAGCGGCAGCGGCGCAAGCTCTGCATCGCTATCGGCGCCCGGCCCGACCACCCGCGGACTGCCGGCCAACGCCTCGGCCAGCGGCGGCTTCGGCGGCGCCACAGTCCCCGGCAGCGCAGGCACCAGCGCCGAACGCCAAGCCCGGCAGACGACGGCCCTGATCCCGGTCAGTCAGAGCATCATCTACACCGCCAGCCTGACACTCCGCTCGGCCGACGTGGCAGCAGCCACACAGCGGGCCGTCAGCATTGCCCGGGCGGCAGGCGGCTATGTGGCCGGCGAGCACGAGACCAGCGCCAGCCCGGGCGGCCGCAACCAGACGGTCAGCCTGACCCTGAAGATCCCGGCTGCTGGTTATCAGGATGCGCTGGCTCAGCTCTCCGCTGCCGCCCTGGGCAAGCGCTTGTCGCTGCAAGAGCAGGCAACTGACGTCACCGAGCAGGTCGCGAACGTCAACAGTCTCGTCACCTCGCAGTTGGATGCCATCGCGGCGCTGCAGGGCCTGCTCAAGAAGGCCAGCTCAGTGTCGGGCCTGCTGCAGGTGCAGCAGCAGATCAGTGCCGACGAATCAAACCTGAATGCGCTGCAGGCCCAGCAGCGCGCGCTCGACCACGAGACCACCTACGCGACGGTCACCATGAGGCTGCTCAGTCCGAAACAGCCGCCCGCGCACAAGAAGACGGCCCGGCACGGCTTCGCAGCCGGGCTGGCGGCAGGCTGGAAGGCGCTGCGGCACGCGACCGCGTGGACACTGACCGCGTTCGGCGCCGCACTGCCGTTCCTGATCATCCTGGCCTTGCTGGCCGCCGGCGGCTACGCGGGCTGGCGGCGCTTCGGCCGCAACCGGACCCGGCCGGCGTCCACGGCCTGACAGGCTGGTCAGGCTGGCTGAGCTGACGCGGTGTGGACCAGCTCGGTCAGCCTGGTCAGTACGTCCGGGTCGGTGTCGGGCAGCACCCCGTGGCCCAGGTTGAAGACATGGCCCTCGGCGGTCCGGCCGCGCTCGAGTACCTGCAGCGCGCGCTGCTCGACGACCTCCCACGGCGCGAACAAGATGGCCGGGTCAAGGTTGCCTTGCAATGCCTTTCCTGGCACGACGCGGCTGACCGCGTCGTCCAGCGGCACCCGCCAGTCCACGCCGACCACATCGGCGCCGGCCTCGCCCATGACGCCGAGCAATTCTCCGGTGTTGACACCGAAATGGATCCGCGGCACCCCGCTGTCAGCGAGCGCGTCAAAGATGCGCTTGCTGTACGGCAGCACCCAGGTGCGGTAGTCGTCCAGGCTCAGCGACCCGGCCCAGGAATCGAACAGCTGCACCGCGCTCGCGCCCGCGGCGACCTGGACCTGCAGGAAGCCGATGGTGATGTCCGCGAGCCTGCTCATCAGGTCCGCCCACAACTCGGGTTGCCCGTACATGAGCGACTTGGTGATCTCGAAGTTCTTCGATGGTCCGCCATCGACCAGGTAGCTGGCGAGCGTGAAGGGACCGCCCGCGAAACCGATGAGCGGGGTTGCGCCGAGCTCGCCGGTCAGGTTCCGCACTGCCTCGGTCACATACGGCACGTCGTCAGGAGTCAGCGGCCGCAAGGCAGTCAACCCGGCCGCCGAGCGAATCGGGTGGTCCACGACCGGCCCGACGCCTGGCTTGATGTCGATCCCGACGCCGACCGCGCGCAGTGGCACGACGATGTCACTGAACAAGATCGCCGCGTCCACGCCGTAGCGCCGGACCGGCTGCAGAGTGATCTCGGTCACCAGGTCGGGCGTCGCGCAGGCGTCCAGCATCTTCTTGTCGGTCCGCAATGCCCGGTACTCGGGCAGCGCCCGGCCCGCTTGCCGCATGTACCACACAGGCGTATGCGGCACCTTCTGCCTGCGGCAGGCCAGTAGAAACGGGGACTCGTCGGCTTTCGGCGTCACCACCCGATGATCCCACAAGGTCACCGCCGCTCAGCCGGCCAGTCTGGTCCGGGGCTGGCCAGCCTTTCCGCAGCAATGCCGGGACACGCCGTCGCAGGTCCGGGGCATGCGGCCAATGCCGTGACAGCATCGTTAACGAGCCGAAAGGTAGGAGGTCCCGATGACTGACATCATCCGGCACTGTCCTGACTGCGGCCGGGATCGCTCCCTCGAGCAGCACCACGGCTCGGCGCTGTGGTGCCCGGATACGGCCGATACTTACTGCCCGGAGTGGTACTGCTCGGGCTGCGGAGCGGCCCTGCTGATAGGTGATCTGCCGATCTCCTCCGGGCTGGCCATGACAGTCGACGTCCGCGATCGCGTGGCATGACGGTCCCTGACCCGTGCCACACGCGCAGACGCTAAGGGCCGCGGGCCAGCCAGTGGCGGACCAGCCAGGAGCCAGCGAGTTCCTGCAGGCTGTCGCGGAGATGGAAACGGGGATGCGGGCACTGCACGAGCAGCGGCCCGACCTGACCTTCGAGGACGAGCCCCCGCCGCGGCGGCTCGCACCGTTCGCCCACGCAGTTGCGGCCACGGTACTCGGATCCGCTGGTCCTGAGACAGCCGATGATGCCGCGGCCGACATCGAGCTCGGGTCGGGCAAGTTCATCCTGCTATTTGACGCAGCGGGCCAGCAAGGCTGGGATGGTAAGTACCGAATCATTGGCTATGTCCACGCCGACCTTGAGCCGGAGATGGCAGCCGACCCGCTGATCAACGAGGTCGGCTGGAGCTGGCTGACCGAGGCGCTGGACGCCCGTAGCGGCGGATACAGGAAGATCAGCGGAACCGTGACCACGGTGGTAACGCAGGGCTTCGGCGGCAAGCAGGACGAGCCGATGTCGACGAGCTTCGAGTTGCGGTCGTCCTGGTCGCCTGAGATCGCCGACGGGCTTTCGGCGGAGCTAGACGGGCACGTCGCCGCCTGGTGTGACGTCATCTGCATGGCAGCCGGTCTGCCCCCGATTGCTCCGGGCGTCACCGCTTTCCGTCCGCCCCGCCGCAGGCCGCGGCCGTGACCGCCCTCCCCGATAACGGGAATGACAGTCAGCCCGGCAGCGCCGATCCGGCCGCCGAGCAAGACAGGGCAGGTCAGGCAACCGAGCAGGCACCGCCAGAGCGGGTCGTCGAGCTGCTGCTCGAACCCCGCGATGGCCTGCCGCCCTTGGTGGCGAGCGCATCGGCGCTGGCCGAAGCCACGAGCGCGCTCGCCGCCGGTACTGGTCCGGTCGCCGTCGATGCCGAACGGGCGTCCGGATTCCGCTACGGGCACCGGGCCTTCCTGATCCAGCTTCGCCGCAAGGGCGCCGGGACCGTGCTCATCGACCCGGTGGAGTGCCAGGACCTGTCCGGGCTCGATGCCGCTCTCGCCGATACCGAGGCGGTCCTGCACGCCGCGTCACAGGACCTGCCGTGCCTGGCCGAGCTGGGCTACCGGCCGCGCAAGCTGTTCGACACCGAGATCGCGGGCCGCCTACTCGGCTGCCCCCGGGTCGGGCTGGCCACGATGGTCGAGTCGATGCTGGGCCTCGGCCTGGAGAAGACGCACTCGGCCGCAGACTGGTCCACCCGGCCGCTGCCCACCGAATGGCTGCGGTACGCCGCACTGGACGTCGAAGTGCTGGTCGAATTGCGCGACGTGCTGGCTGAGCAACTCGCCGAACAGGGCAAGATCGAGTGGGCACACCAGGAGTTCGCGGCTCTGCTGGCAGCCCCGCCGCCGCCGCCGCGTACCGATCCCTGGCGCCGGACGTCCGGCATTCACCGGGTGCGCAACCGGCGCGGTCTTGCTGTCGTCCGCGAGCTCTGGCTGGAGCGGGACAAGATCGCCCGGCGGCGCGACCTGTCGCCGACCAAGGTGCTGCCGGATTCGGCCATCGTCGAGGCCGCCCGGACCGTGCCGAGCGGCACCGAGGAACTGGCAGCCATCGCCGGCTTCAACGGCCGCAGTTCCCGTCGGCACTTGCCGGAATGGACACGCGCGGTAAGCCGGGCCCGGGCGCTACCCGACCGTGCGCTCCCGGCCGCGTCGGCTCCGCCCGGCGACGGTCCGCCGCCAGCGCATCGCTGGCAGGAACGCGATCCCGAGGCCGCTAAGCGGCTCACTGCGGTACGCGCCGCCGTCGCCGCGCTGGCCGATGCCAACCACCTCCCCGCCGAGAACCTGCTGCCACCCGACGCCGTCCGCCGCCTGGCCTGGCAGCCGCCGGAGGAGATCAGCGGCGAGACTGTCGGGGCTGGCCTGACCGCATACGGCGCCCGGCGCTGGCAGGTCGGGCTGACCTCAGTGCCGATCGCCAAGGCGCTGCTGCGGATCCTGGAGAAAGGCTCCGAGTAAAGGTCCCGGCCTCAGCCGCGGGCGGCCTGTTCATCAGCGGTTGCCGGCCTCGTCGGATGACCGCTGGCGGGCCGAGGCGGCGGTGCCGCGAGCAGCGAACTCTTCGGCGTCCCACGGACGACCGTGGGCACTGCGGGCGGTCTCGAGCGCGAGCGCACCATTGAAGCTCACGTCGCAGCCTTGTTCGTACAGGGCGAGTACCTCCGCTCCGGCGGGAGCGTCGGTGAACTGCTGCACCAGGTCGGTGGTGAACGGGAGCAGTTCGCCGTGGGCCACCACGTGGTTGACGAGCCCGATCCTCAGGGCCTCCTCGGCCTCGACAAAGTTCCCGGTAATCGACAGTTCACGGGCTTTCCGCAGACCCACTGCCTGGGGAAGGAGTGCAGTAAGGCCCCAGGACGGCACGACATTCAGCCGGGCGTGAGTGTCAGCGAAGCGGGCCCGCTCCGACGCGACGACGAACGTGGCGCTGAGGGCGATCTCGAGCCCGCCGGAAACGCAGGCTCCGTTGACAGCGCAGACGGACGGAGTCCGGCTGGCGCGCAAGGCCCGCCCGGGGTTAACACTGAACTGGCGCTGGCCCGGGTCGAACGACGGATTTCGTTCCTTGTAGTCGACGCCAGCCGTGAAGACAGGATCGGTCCCGGTAATGACGATTGCCCGCACCGACGGATCCCGATCTGCGGCGTCGACCACCCGGCAGAACTCCTGGCGCATGCTCAGAGTCAGCGCGTTCTTGGCCGCAGGGCGGTTGAACAGGATCGTCCGGATGCCTCCGGAATCCTCCACGGCGAGGTCGCTCATGATTCTTCCTGCGGAGCAATGCGGCGGTTATCCCAGGTGAGGATGCGGGAACCGGGCACGAACCGGAGGAACGTCCGGTTGGCGTAGTGGTCCTGCGTCGCTGTCGGCATGGCTGACCTCGCCGTGCGGAATGCGGCGTATTTCAGGTCCAGCAGCGCATCGAATCGATCCTTGGTCGGGCCGTCGAGGATCTCCTCTACCGTTCCGCTGAGGTGAACGGCTCGCAGTTCTGCCCACCGCTCGCCAGACTCGACCAGGAACGAGGCCCGCGGGTCACGCCGGATCCGGCTTACCTTCCTGGTGCGGCTCGGCGACATCATGCCGATCGTGCGGTCGACGACCACGAACCAGACCGGGAGCGTGACGGGCCAGCCGTCTGCCTTAAGCGTGGTGAGAATACCGGTGTGGGAACGCTCCAGCACTTCCCACGCCTCCTCCTCGGTCAGCCGGACGCTCATGCTGCTCCAACCATGGGTGCACCACGCATCGCGCTGGTCTCCTCGTGCTCAGGCAGGTCGTAGGTACGGCGCTGCATGCTGCTTGCGGCCTGATTCATCTCGCGTTTCATCGGCTGGCTCACCCTCGGCGTGCCTGACGGATGACGGTGAGCAGGCAGGGCCACCGGTTACTCCTGACGAACTGAGGGCAGGCGACGAAAGAAGCGAACGCGAATTGACAGTATATAAAATGATTCAAGGATTGAGCGAGGATGGCCGACAAGCCCCTGACACACGGTCAGCGACAACCTGCTTCCGCGCCCGCCTGGCCACGTCCATCCGTGCCAAGCCCGTTCGTCGTCACAGCAGCGCACAGCAGTCTTCCAGCAGGACATGATGTGCCTGCCTGAGACGCGAACGAAGGAGTTCCAGTGACCAGCAAGGCACGTGCGGAGACCCGCATCCTGGGCAGCTTGGGATCAGCGGACGGCAAGGGCGTCGTGCGCATCGAGGACCGCGTCGACACCGGTATCGACGACCTGTGGGCGGCGCTCACCGATCCTTCGCGCCTGGCCCGCTGGTGGGGCGAGGTCGAGGGCGACCTCTGCGTCGGCGGTCAGTACCGCGCGCGCGTTTTTGCCAGCGGCTGGGAAGGCACCGGCCGGGTGGAAGCATGCGAGGCCCCGCGGCGGCTGCTGTTGATCAGCGCCGAGCCGGACCAGCCGAACGAGCAATTCACTGAGGTCACGCTGGCCGCCGACGGTGACCACACCATCCTGGTCTGGGAGGAGCGGGGCATGCCCCTGGACTACCTGGCCGGCTACGGCGCGGGGATCCAGGTCCATGTCGAAGATCTCGCCGCCTACCTCGCCGGGCGCGGACGCTGCGACGCCAATGCGCGGATGGACGAGCTCATGCCGGCTTATCAAGCCCTAGCGGCCACCGTCGGCTAGCCGCTGACCGCGGCGCAAGCCGGCCGAGAGACCAACGCGGTTGAGATCGTCGCCCCGCTTGAGGCGGCCGGCCGGGCCCTGGTGGCGGTCAGACTTGTGCCGTCGCCGAGGCCGGCGAGGGGGTTTGCGGGCCGGCTACCAGGATGTCGATGCTCAGCGCCAGGATCCACGCCGGGAAGAGCAACTCCACCCACGGAGAAATACCGCTGCCGATGAGGAGCACCACGGCGGAAATGAGCCCGGCAGCGCTCAGCCAGGTGGAGATGATCTGCGTGCGCCGCGCAATGGTGACCGTGGTGATGGTGAACACCGCCGCCATCCGCATGCAGTAAACGTTCAGGAGGATCGAGGTGGCATTTCGTCCGAGCGCCAGGATGCCCGAGCCTGGCAGGGCGGACGTGCGTGAGGCCGCTGCGATGAGCCCGCCGGCGACCGCCGCGGCGACGAAGAGCATGGCCGTGAACAACAGGCCGCTACCCAGGAACACCGTGGCGAAGAAGCGGTCCTCCCGCGCTCCGATCCGGTCTCGGATAACGCCGATGAACCAGAGGAATGCGATGCCGGCGAATGGGACCAGGTTGAGTGCCACCGCCACAGTGGCTCTGTCGCCGGAGTCCCTCAGCCACGGTCCGGCCTGAGCGACGTCGCCCGGCGCTGAGACCCTCAGCAGTACGAGCGCCAAGATCAGGAGCAGGGAAAAAACGATCCCGGCTACTGCGGCTGCGCGGGGCGTCCGCAGCGGACTGCTGTTCTCCGCCCGGTTCTGGCCCGCCGGTCCCCTGGCCATGGGCTTCCCCCTTCAGTGCTGGCGCTACCCAGCCAGCTTTCGCACCACCCCCGTTGTTTCCCAGGGCCGCCCGGCCCGCGGCCGTTCCCTTGTTGTGCCCCTTGCAATCGGACACCACACCGATCATCTGTGGCGCCGCTGGCTGGCGACAGACACTCCACATGAGCAGTCAGCGACTCTGCGTGTGGTCTTCCCCCTGTCGACGGCGTTATGGCCGTTATGGGAAACCTGCCCGACCGCGCTGGCGGGCACATCGCGGTGCTTGGATGGGCGCATGGCAAGTCACCAGGAGGCGCCGGCCATGGTCAGCGCAAGCCGCGAAATCGCCGCCGGGTCGGCGCAGATCTTCGAGCTGATCGCCGATCCGGCCCAGCAACCGCGCTGGGACGGCAACGACAACCTGGCCAGGGCGTCCGCTGATCAGCGCGTCAGCCGCACTGGTGATGTCTTCACGATGACGCTGACCCGGGGTGACGTCCGGGAGAACCACGTCGTCGAGTTCGACGAGGGCCGCCGGATAGCCTGGCTGCCGGCCGAGCCCGGGCAGCCGCCGCCCGGGCACCTGTGGCGATGGGAACTCGAGCCAGCCGGCCCGGCGCTGACGAGGGTTACCTGCACCTACGACTGGACCCGGCTGACCGACGAAAACCGCTTCCCGCGAGCGCGGGCGACCACGGCCGACCGACTCCGAGCCTCGCTCGACCGGCTCGCAGCCCTCGCTGAGGGATCCTGACCGGTGTCGTCTGGCCCGCGTTGATTTCGCTCGCGGATGTCAAGGCCTGGAGGCGTGAGTAGTCTGCGACTATGACTGATCGCGCGCCCTTCGGGCGAACCGGGCATGAGAGCAGCCGTGTCATCTTCGGCGCCGCCGCGCTGGGCTCAATGCGACAGGATCGCGCCGACCAAGTCCTTGCGACGCTGCTGGAGTTCGGCGTCAATCACATTGACACAGCGGCGTCTTATGGCGACTCAGAACTTCGGGTCGCGCCCTGGATGGCAGAGCATAGAGAACGGTTCTTCCTCGCCACCAAGACGGGAGAGCGCTCGGGCGACGGCGCGCGCGCCAGTCTCGAACTCTCGCTGACTCGACTTGGTGTCGACTCCGTCGACCTCATTCAGCTCCACAATCTCGTTGAACCAGACGAATGGGAGATCGCTCACGGCCCAGGTGGCGCAGTCGAGGCCCTGTCGCGAGCCCGAGACGAAGGGCTCGTCAGATTCATCGGCGTGACCGGGCACGGACTGCGCATAGCGGGCATGCACCTGCGCAGCCTCGAGCGGTTCGACTTCAACTCGGTGCTCTTCCCGTACAACTACCCGCTGATGTCCGATGATCAGTACCGGGCTGACGTGGAAACCCTGCTCGGGGTGTGCGAGCAACGCGGCGTGGCGGTGCAGACGATCAAGTCGGTCGCGCGTCGGCGTTGGCCGCAAGGAGCCGAGCCGCAGTTCAGCTGGTATGAGCCGCTGGCCGATGGCGACGCGCTTGTGCGGGCAGTGCAGTACGTACTCGGCCACCCGGGCCTTTTCCTCAATTCGTCGAGCGACGCCCGTCTCCTCAGGCCGACCCTCGAGGCCGCCGCTGCCGGCGGCCCGGTACCGACGGACCAGGAAATGGCCGCCGACGCCGAGCGGCACGAGATCGAGCCGCTGTTCGACGGCGCGGAGCTGGAGCGGATCTAGACGTCGAGCCCGAGCGGTACCAACACGCAGCCCGGCGGGGTGCGTCGCCCGCGATCTGTGCCGCGAGATACTAACGACATGGTTGACGACAAAGCACGGGACCTGGCTATCTATCACGCGCTCAAGGCGGTCGATGAGGTCGCCGCAGCCCTGCAGACGCACCTTATCGAGGAGCACGGCGCAGACCCGGAGCGAGCCGCTGCCCAGAGTTCGTCTTCGAACTCACTCAAGCTCCTCCGGCAGGCTCGCGAGCGGCTGGGCGAAGGACTACGAGCCGTCGAGGCTGACGACATCGCCCAGTCCGATTCGATCTCCCTGCGCAATGGGTGAGCTGGACAACTCTGAAAGTCTGCGGATCCCTTTCTCGCTCCAGATCCCGCGGCCATCGGTTACAGCGTGCTCAGCTACGGCTTGCCGGTCGATGGGAAGCACAGCTTCCTGTGCATCTCACCGGACGCCGTGCTGACCCGTCGGGTCCAGGCGATCACGGGCTTGACTGACAGGCCGCGTGGCTCACACGTCCAATCCGAGGGTTCAGCGGGCTGATCTGGCATTGTGAGTGGACACGAGGCGGCGCGTCCTCGGCGTCTGCGCCGCCAGCGGGTGAGTCAGCTGGAAGCGGGAACGCGATGCAGGCGTGGTGGGTAATCTGCGTGGCCCTGGTGGCACTTTTCATCGCCGCGGATTCGGCGCCGGTGCCCGTTGCTATGGGCCGCTCGGGGTGGTCTGCAAGTTCGGCGGCGACGCTGGCCGCGGTGGTCTTGCTCGGCCCGGTTGGCGCGGCCGCCGTCGGAAGCTCGGCAGTTGCGAGCCTTCGTCGGCTGCCAATCGCCGACCGGCTATTCAACGGAGTTATGTATTCGCTAGCCGGCCTCACGGCGGGGCTGGCGTACACGGTCAGCGAACAGCCACGCCGGGAAGTCCCTGATGGGGCGTCCGCCCGGCATCCCGCCGGCCGGGGCGCTGGCTGGGCTGGTCCTGCCGTTCGCGGCTGCGGCGGTCGTCCATGTACTGGTGAATTTCGGCATGATCGGGCTCCGGTTACGGCTGGTCCGGCCCGGTCAGCAGGCTGGGACTCGACCGGGAATGCTGCCGCTGCTTGCGTCAGATTTCGGCTTATCTGGGCTGGGTCTTGTCATCGCAGCGATGTGGCCGGTGATCGGCGCAAGTGCCATCGCTATCGCGCTGATCCCGCTGTGCCTGGCCCGGTGGGCGATCGGTCAAGCCGCTGAGCAGCAGGAGGCCCGCGCGGCCACCTTGGCTGCATTGTGCCGGGCAGTGGCAACTAAGGACTTGTATACGCGCGGTCACGGTGACCGAGTCTCCATCGGATCCGCCCTGATAGCCCGCGAGATCGGCATCAGCGGGCCTCGCGCGACGGCGGTGACGATTGCCGGGCTGCTTCATGATGTCGGCAAGCTAGGTGTGCCGACGAAGGTTCTCCAGAAAGACGGGCCGATGACAGATGAAGAACAGGCAGCAATGCAGTTCCATCCCGTCGCCGGGCTGAACATGGTTGGCGGGATCGAATTCCTCGGCGAGGCGCTGAGCGGAATCATGCACCACCACGAGCGCATGGACGGGCGCGGATACCCGATGGGTCTCGCGGGCGACGAGATACCTGAATTCGCCAGGATCATCGCCGTGGCGGACGCGTTCGATTCAATGACGTCCAATCGGTCATACCGCACCGGGCTGAGCACCGGCGAAGCCATTTCCGAGTTGCGTAGGTGCGCAGGGTCGCAATTCGACCCGGTGATGGTCGACGCGTTCACCTGGGCGCTCAGGAAATCCGGCGGCTAGCCTTCCGCAGCTCGATCTGGCGTGAACCGGACCGCCACCAGCGTCGCGGGCGATCAAGATCGCTTAATGACCGGCCACGATGGATGCGGAATGATCCCCCAGGATCCGGTGATCAGGACTGTCACGTCTGCGGCGGCGCCGGTGGCTCCTGTGCGCTGTTGGCGAGGCTGCGGATTTCGTCGGCGAACAGTGGCCACAACTCCTTGGGCAGGTAGTGGCCGAGGCCGGGGAAGACGCGGAGCCGCGCTTTGCTGATGGCGGCAGCGGTCCGGTGCGCGGCAGCAGGCCGCAGAACCTGGTCGGCTTGGCCATGCAAGACCAGCGCGGGCACGCGTAGCCCGGACAGCTGGCCGCCGTGCCAGCTCGCAGTGTTCTGCCGTGTCTGCGCGGCGGCGTCGCGGAAGCTCAGTCCGCCGTGAGCCCGATCACGCTCGATGCAGTCGCGAGCTGTCGATTCGTCGAGCGGGTAGCCAGGTGCTGCGATAGCACGGTAGACAGCAAGGCCGAAGGCCATGTCCCCGTCGGGTCCGGCCGGAAACCGCATCCTGGCCATCCGGGCGAGGAAGCCCGGACGGATGTAGCGGAGGGCGCGTATGCCCGTGGCGTCGCTGGGGAGCGCAGCAGAGGAAGTGAGGCTGCGCACACGGCCGGGGTGACGCAACGCGATTCGCTGGGCTAGGACTCCGCCCAGCGACTGGCCGTAGACGTGCGCACTACCCCAGCCGACGGCGTCCAGCACCGCCATCGCGTCGTCGGTCATGTCCTCCGCGGTATAGGCAGCACTCGCCCGGCGGAACTGCGCGGCGATCGGATTGCCGCCCCCGGCGCTGTCCAGGTGGGTGGACTCACCGCCGTCTCGCAGATCGAAGGCCACGACATGGAAGTTGCGGCTGATCAGCGTCGCGGTGAACCCCGCTGGCCACCAGAACCGCGAGGCGCCGAGGCCCATGACGAGCAGGAGCGGATCCCCGCCGGCCCCGCCGAGGTCCTCATAGGCGATGCGGACGGCACCATTATGTGCGTATCGCGTTGCCGTCCCGCCAGCTGCCAGCATGACGCCCCCTTATTCGCGAACGACGTTCGCAATCTACGATACTGGTTCGAGTACATCGTTCGCAAATAATCGGGAGGTTGCCCGTGGCAGCGACGCAGACCGTGATCTGGATGCGACCCGAGCACGCCAAGGCCGGGCGCCCCGCCGAGCGCAGCCGCGCGCTGGTCACTGCCGCCGCGATCAAGGTCGCCGATCGGCGCGGCCTCGACGCGGTGTCGATGCGCCGGGTAGCCGCCGAGGTCGGCACCGGCGCGGCATCGCTGTACCGCTACATTGCCACCCGAGACGACCTGCTCGACCTGATGGCCGACGCCACCGGCGCCGAATACGAACTTGCCGCGCCGAGCGGAAACTGGCTCGCCGATCTCGTCGGAATAGCCAACCAGGCGCGGGCAATCATGCTGCGTCACCCGTGGCTGCCCGCCCTGGTCGCCACCAGGGCAACGCTCGGCCCGCACGGCGTCGATTTGGTCGAGCACTTCCTGAACGTGCTCATAGACCATCCCTCCGAACCGGCGGCCAAGCTGGAGGCCTTCGGCATCCTGATGGCGGTCACGGCAACCTTCGTCCAGCACGAGACCTCCACAGACCAGGCCAAGAGGCAACGCCAGGCCACCTACCTGCGCCATGTCACCGCGGCGGGACGCCACCCGCGGCTAGCGGCGCTGCTCGCCGCAGCGCCCCCGCCGGTCGACCCCGCCGATCAATTCGCGGCGCTACTTGCCAGCATCCTCAGCGGCCTGCTCGGGACCACAGCTCAGTCTTCGGCGCCCTGACCAGCGTCCACATGCACGTCATGTACCAACTTCGGCGCATCCCGGTCATCGGAACATTCGATCAAACTAGGAGGCGCGGCCCGGATTATCATGATCTGGCTATCGAGATCCACGCTGACGCGGGGAGGCGCGCCCTCCTGGTCATCATCCGCGAGCACGTGCTCCAGCCTGCGCTGCTCCATCGCGTGCCGCTTGCTGGGCTGGAACACAGCCTGGACTTCATCGAGGCCGACCGCGGTGGCAGGCCGCCGGCCGTCTCGATACCAGGGAAGGCCGTGCCGCGAGGTGCAGCCGCCAGCCCAGTCGATCCACCGTAGCCAGCACGACGAGACCGACGATCAGACCAGGGAGGGTCAGGAAGAAGGCCACAGCCATGCCTGGTCAACGCCTCCGTTCGACCGGCCGTTCCCCTGGAGCCGTCGCGGTCGACCCGCCCGCCGTCGGCTGCCAGCCGGCCCGATGTCATCAGGGACCCGGCTATCGCTCCGCCTGAATTGCCAGTCAGCCTGGCACGCCACGTCACATTCCGCGGCGCCATGTCGTCGTACTGCCATGGACGCTTCCGCGGCACCAGCTAACAGGCCCAGATCCAGTCACACGCCGGGTTCGACGCGAGAAGGAGACAGCCGATGAGTGACTTTCAGGCCATCGCGGACCGCGTGGAGATCGAGGCACTGCGCGGCGAGTTCACTGACGCGGCGATGATGCGCGACCGCGCCCGCATGGCGTCGCTGTTCACGCCCGACGGCGCCTTGCGGATGCCCAACATTCCCGCCGACCTGACCGGCCGGGATCAGATCCTGTCCGGCGGCGAGCGATTGCAAGCCCAGTGGGACGTCTTCGTGCAGACCACGCACCCGGGCACCATTCACCTCGATGGCGACACCGCGACCGGCCGCGCCTACATCCACGAACTCGTCCGGACCCGCGACGGTCAGCAGGGACTCAACTACGCCATCTATCACGACCGCTATCAGCGCACTAGCGACGGCTGGAAGTTCACCGAACGCGTCTACGAGGTCAGATACCTCGACACCACACCGCTGGCAGGATCGGCGCCCCCCGCAACGGGGCCCGCTCCAGCGAACTAGCGAACGCGTGACCGCCGATGCCGACGCCGCGCCCGCGGCGTTGGCGCGACCGCCGCGAGCGAGCGACACGGGCGTTACCGGCGATGACTCGCCGGAAGCACCGGGACTGGTGGCTAGATTAAGGGCACCTGGCGCCCCGGCTCAGCTACGACAATCTCGGTCGCGGGGTCGTACGCGAGCTCGGGGCTACCGCATGCGACGAGGTCGGCGCGTTCCCAGGCCCGGTCGGCCGCGACGAACGGTACCTCCTCAGCCATCCACTGCTGCGTGTCAAGGATGGTCGGCGCCTGACCGGGTCGTCCGACGCGGTCCAGGCCCCGCTGGTCGGCCTCGTCCTGGTCGGCTTGTACCCAGATGAGCCAGCAGATCAGGTTCGAGGTTTCGATCCGGCCGGCGCCGACTCCCTCGACGATGAGAAGCGAGCAGCCGGCCGGAACTGTGATGCAGCCACTCCGGCCGTGGTCCTGCCAGCGCGGCGGCCGGAACGAGACCGGCTCGCCCTGACTCGCCGGCGTCAGGATCCCGTCGATGAGCAGGTCGGCCCATCCGAACCGGGAATGCTGCCAGGCGATGTCATCGGTATGCACGACCGCCGACCCGGCCGCTACCACAGCGATTCGGTCCGCGAGAGTGGTCTTGCCGTTGTTGCTGCGGCCGTCCAGCGCCACGATCACCGGACGCCCAGCGGCGGAGCGGGCTCGCCGAGGCCGCAGCAACGAACCGACCACATCGGCCAGCAGGGCAACGCGCCAGGGCCCTGCTTCGGGTTCCTCGGGGGCTAGCCGCACGGCCGCGTCTGTGCGCTCCGGCCCGGCCGCACCGCAGCAGCGGCCGTCGCACAGGACGCCGCCGTAGCCAGCTGGAGCAACTGGGTGTCATCCAGGATCAGGCGGACGGTCTCCTCCAGCGTGCTGGTCTCAGGGATAACGCATTCGTCGACAGCGGTGAGAAAGTCCCGCTGCCGGTACCAGGCACGCATGTGGCCGGGTCCGAACTCCCGGGCTTGCTGGCGTGTGGCGTGGCGGCGCAGGGACTCCGCCATGCTGACGTCCAGGTAGTAAAAGCGCGAGACGCCCAGATGGTCCTGGCGCAGGCCGGCCAGCATCTGCCCGTACCTGTCGGCGGACAAGATGCCCTCCAGCACGACGTGGTAGCCCTGGTCCAGGCAATAGCGGACGACCTGATCGATGAGCCCGATGTTTACTCCGCCGGGCTGATCCTTTTCCTTCAGAATGTTTCGCCGGAGGAGGTCCTGGGATACCCAGGCCAGTCCGCGGCCGAAGGCTTCGCGCAGCATCGCTGCCACGGCGCTTTTCCCGGCCCCGGAATTACCCCGCAGCACGATCAGGCGCGTTTCCCGCGAGCCAGTCGCCATGGAAATGAGCGTAGCCGGACCTGGCGATCAGACCGGTCCAGCCGCCGCGGTCAGGCCTGCGGAACGGTGTCGCGCTGTTGGCGCCAGTCTCGGCCGCGAGCTACTGCTGACCATGGTGGCTTGTCGACTGGCCGATCTCGATCAGCTGCCCGCTGGGACGCGCCAGTCACGGTCAATGACATCGCTGAGCGCATTCGCAGTTTCGCCGACAGTACCGGCTGACCGCGAGCCGCCCTGAGCGGAGCTGGGCGCTCAGGCGGTCCGGCGCAACACACGCAGGTCGCACGGCACAGCCGAGCCTGCCTGCGGCTGGCCCGCACACGGCAGCAACTGGCCGCCCTGCGGGTAGTGCGGGAACACGTTCAGCAGCACCTCGCAGTCGCAGCCGCCGCCGAGCTCGGCGAGCTTGGCCAGCAGGCTGGTCGCTAGCGGTGCCCGCAGGTCGCGCCACCGCACCGTCCAGCGGTGGGTACTGTCACAGCCGAACTCGCTGATCATCCGCAGCAGGAAGCAACGCAGGCACTCGCGCTCGCCGGGCTCGGTGAGGATGCCCGAAAGCGCGATGAGCTCGGCCTCGACGGCGTCGGCAATGTTGTCTGTCATCGCTGGTCCTGCCTCTCTGGCCTTCGATCGCGGTCGGATGGTCGCGGTCTGCTGAATCAGTTCTATCGCCGGGTGCTGACACTTTGGCGACCGTTACGACGGCCGCGTTACGGCACGCCGGCTGGCATGAGCCGGGCCCGCCCCGGCAGAATGCTGAAATGACGGCGCTTTCCTGGGCGTGGTTCAGCACGCCCGTCGGTCAGGTCTCTGTCGGCTGCAGCGAGCAGGGTGTCGCGCAGGTCCGGTACGGACCGCCGCGCGCCGAGGACGCAGGGCAGCCGGCCGCCGAACTCGCCGCGACCGCGCGGCTGCAGCTGATGGAATACTTCCGCGGCGAGCGGACCGACTTTGATCTTCCGCTGGACTGGTCGGGCACAGCGGGCCCGCAGCGCGAAGTGCTGAAGGTCCTGGCCGGCTCAGTCGGCTATGGCCAGACAGTCAGCTACGGCACACTGGGCAGCCGGGCGGGCCTGCGTTCCGACGGAGATATGCCGGCGGCCAGGGCGGTGGGCAAGATCATGGGATCGAACCCGATCCCGGTGATCGTGCCGTGCCACCGGGTGCTCGCCAGTGACGGGCTCGGCGGCTACAGCGGCGGTGCCGGCGTCGAGGTAAAACGGTGGCTACTCATCCTGGAGGGTTCGCTGCCGCCGACCCTCGACTGGCAGCCAGCCGAATGACAGCACGAATCAGCACCGTGAAGGAGAAGTGAGTGGCGCAGGTCATCCCCGAGGTATCACGGACGTTTAACGAGTTCCTCCTGCTGCCGAACCGCACCCGGGCCGACTGCACGCCTGGCCGGGTGGACTTGCGGACTGCGCTCGCCCGGCACGCGGCTGGCCAGAGCCCGGCGATCGAGCTCGACTGCCCGGTGACCTCCGCGATCATGCAGGCAGTCGAGTTCCCCTGCTCTGGCGATCGCGCTGGCTCGCAACGGCGGGCTGGCCTTCCTGCACCACAACCAGCCGGTCGAGGACCAGGTCCTGGAAGTGCGCAGAGTGAAGAACTTCAAGGCGGGCTTTGTCACCAGCGATACCAACGTGCGCCCCGATGACACGCTGGGTTCCCTCACCGGCCTGATGCAGCAGACCGGGCACAGCACGGCCGCCGTCACCGACGACGGGACGGGCTCGGGCACCCTGCTTGGCCTGGTGACCTCCCGCGACTTTCACCCCGACCGGCACGGCCCGGACCAGCAGGTCGCCACCAGGATGATCCCCGTTGCCGAACTGCCATGCGGCCGCAGCGAGATCACGCTGTCGGAGGCAAACTCGCGGCTGTGGGACGAGCGCCTGGATTGCCTGCCGGTGGTCTCCGCGGCCGGCAAGCTCGAGCACCTGGTCTTCCGGTCCGACTATGCCGACAACAAGCGCTTCCCGCACCAGCTGGTCGATGAGGCGAAGCGGCTGCGAGTCGGCGCGGGCATCAACACCCACGATTACGCCGACCGGGTGCCGGCCCTGGTCCAGGCCGGCGCGGACGTGCTCTGCTTCGACTCCTCCGATGGCTATAGCGACTGGCAGCAACGTGGCCTGCAGTGGGTGAAGAAGCACTACCCGCAGATCCCGGTCGGGGCCGGCAACGTGGTCGACGGCGAGGCGTTCGGGTTCCTGGCCGGGGAGGGCGCTGACTTCGTCAAGGTTGGCGTAGGCGGTGGCGCAATCTGCATCACCCGGGACCAGAAGGGCATCGGCCGCGGCCAGGCCAGCGCGATCCTGGACGTCGCGGCCGCTCGGGACGCGTACTTCGAGCGCACCGGCGAGTACGTGCCGATCTGCGCCGACGGCGGCCTGCAGCAGGACTACCACATCGCGCTCGCGCTGGCCATGGGCGCGGACTTCGTGATGATGGGCCGTTACTTCGCCCGGTTCGACCAGGCCCCCGGCGGCAAGCTGACGACCAGGGACGGCGTCGTCAAGGAGTTCTGGGGCGAGGGTTCGAACCGGGCCCGCAACTGGGCCCGCTACGGCCAGAGCGGCGAGCTGGCCTTCGAGGAGGGCGTCGACGGCTTCGTGCCCTATGCGGGCGACTTGAGCGCCGGCCTGGCGGCCACAATCGCCAAGGTGAAGGCAACGATGGTGTCCTGCGGATCGGTTACGCTCGCCGAGTTCCGGGCAACTGCGCGGCTGACCTTGGTCTCGGAGCAGAGTTTCACCGAGGGCCGCGCCAGCGTCATCCGCCGAGACACCATCGCCGAGCTGGCGTGACCGCCTCAGGCCGACGTGACCGACCGCCTCAGGCGGGGCGCGGCTGGCCTCCGGCGGGGCGCGGCTAGCCTCCGGCGGGCACAGCTAGCGCTGGGCGGGCGGTGCTAGACCCGGCGGCCGCCAATAAGCAGACGTCGCTGGGATGATGCCGCTCTATCCCGGCTAGCCGGCCATCGGCCCGGTGCAGCACCAGGAACTCGCCTTTGCGCAGCGGGCCGCCCTCGGGCACCCCGGCCCGGAGCTTGGCGCAGGCAGCAGCGATGATCGCCGGCAGGTTCTCCCGGTGCCCGCAGATCACGGCCGGGCGCTCGTCGGCTGCCAGCTGCGCCGCGGCCGCGGCCGCGAGCTCGCGTTGCGGCTCGGCGGCCTTGGCCTTCTCGGCCAGCCCGAAGGCTGGCTCGACTTCGACCGTCGTGCCCGTCTCGGACGCGTACGGCCGCACGGTCGCGACGCACCGGGTGGCCGGGGCGGTGATGACCCGGGCCGGGCCGAAGCACCGCAGCAGCGAGGAGAGATGCCGGGCGTCCTTCTTGCCGTGCGAGTCCAGCGGCCGGGACTGGTCATCCTTGTGCCAGTCCGATTTGCTGCCGGCCGAGGCGTGCCGGAGCACGATGAGCGGCGACGTATGCCGCGGCCCGGGCAGGAACTCGCCCAGCAGCTCGGCGTCGCGCGCGTAGCTGAGCCGGGCACCGGCCCCGCTGGCGGCGAGCCAGTCCAGTACATCCACTTCGCTGTTGGCCCTGAACTGCTGCGAGGCCCGAGCCTGCGTCCTGGCCAGCCAGTAGTCGACCCGCTTGGGCACGCCGTCGTTGACGTAACGCACCGGCGGCAGCGGGCGGCCCAGCGTGACCGGCAACCCGGTTTCCTCGTAGACCTCGCGGACGGCCGCGAGCAGCACGTGCTCGCCCGGATCGACCTTGCCCTTGGGGAAGCCCCAGTCGTCGTACTTGGGCCGGTGAATCAGCGCAACCTGCGCCCCCCGCCCGGCCGGACGCCACAGCACAGCCCCGGCAGCCCGCACTTCTCCGGCCGCCCGGCGATCAGGCATCAGTGGTCCGGCCGCGCCGTGACCTGATCAGCAAATCCTGCACATCGGTCAGTGGCGCGCCGGAGTCATCCAGATGGTGCCGGGTCCAGGTCCCGTCGGCGGCCAGGTGCCAGCTGGCGATGCGCGGATCCAGGGCCAGGTCCAGCAGCCCGCGCAGTTCGGCCCGCTGTGCCTCGTCGGTAACCCGGACCAGCAGCTCGACCCGGCGGTCCAGGTTGCGGTGCATCAGGTCAGCGCTGCCCATCCACACCTCGCCAGGCGACTCGTCGCTGCCGGTGCCGAAGGCGTAGATGCGCGAGTGCTCCAGGAACCGGCCGACCACGCTGCGCACTCTCATCGTCTCGGACAGGCCGGGCACGCCGGGCCGGATCGCGCAGATGCCGCGGATCCACAAGTCGATCGGCACGCCTGCCGTCGACGCCCGGTAGAGCGCATCGATGATCGCCTCGTCGATGATCGCGTTGCACTTCATCTGGATCCGGGCGGGCTGGCCCGCCCGGGCGAGGTCTGCCTGCGCGTCGATCCGCTCGATCAGCCCGGCGCGCACGCCGACCGGGCGCGACCAGCAGCCGCCGGTAGGCGGTGCGCCGGCTGTACCCGGTCAGGTGGTTGAACAGGTCGGTGATGTCCTCGCCGACGGTGCGGTCGGCGGTGAGCAGGCCGAAGTCCTCATACAGCCGGGCGGTCTTGGGGTGGTAGTTGCCGGTGCCGATATGGCAGAACCGGCGCAGCGAGCCGTCGGCTTCCTCGCGCACGACCAGTGCCATCTTGCAGTGCGTCTTGAGCCCGACGAAACCGTAGACGACGTGGCAGCCCGCTTCCTCCAGCTTGCGTGCCCAGCCGATGTTGGCGCGCTCGTCGCCGCGTGCCTTGATCTCGACGACCACCACGACCTGCTTGCCCGCCTCGGCCGCGTCGATCAGCGCGTCCACGATCTCGGAGTCGCCGCTGGTCCGGTACAGGGTCTGCTTGATCGCCAGCACCCGCGGGTCGGCGGCGGCCGAGACGATCAGCCGCTGCACGCTCGCAGTGAACGAGTCGTACGGGTGGTGCACGAGCACGTCCCGCTCGGTCAGCGTGCTGAAGACGCTGACATCGTGCGGCAGCGCGTTCTCGGCGGGCACGAACGTCGGGTACTTCAGGCTCCGCAGGTCCAGGTCGGCGATGGCCGACAGGCCGGACAGGTCCAGCAGCCCCGGCAGCCGGTAGACCGCGCGGTGGTCCACGTCGAGCTCGGTCACCAGCCGGTCCAGCACGTCGTCGGAAATGGACTCCTCGACCTCAAGCCGGACCGCCGGCTCGAACCGGCGCCGCATCAGCTCGCGCTCCAGCGACTGGAGCAGGTTCTCGGTGACGTCCTCGTCAATCTCCAGGTCACTGATCCTGGTCACCCGGAACACGTGATGCTCCAGGATGTCCAGTCCGACGAACAGCTGGCTCAGGTGCGCGGAGATGACGTCTTCCAGCGGCACGAACCGGTTGGCGCCCGGCCAGGAACCGCGGCAGCAGCGGCGGTACCTTCACCCGGGCGAAGATCGTCTGGCCGGTCACCGGATCGGCGATCGTCACCGCCAGGCTGAGGGTCAGGCCGGAGATGAACGGGAACGGGTGTGCCGGGTCGACCGACCAGCGGCGTCAGCACCGGGTAGATCCGCTCTTTGAACAGCCGCTCCAGCCGGGTCTGCTCGTCCGGCACGAGCTCCTTCCAGCGCAGGATCTCGATGCCCTCGTCGGTCAGGGCGGGCAGCAGCTGCTCGCTGAAGCAGCGCGCATGCCGGTCGGCCAGCTCGCGCGCCAGTTCCAGCGCGTTCTCCAGGATCTCGCCCGGCGGCTTGCCGGACGCGGCCTCGACCGGCAGCCCGGTGGCCATCCGCCGGATCCGGCCGGCGACCCGGACGCACGAAGAACTCATCCAGCGCGCTGGCGAAGATGGAGCAGAACCTGACCCGCTCCAGCAGCGGCACGTTCGGGTCCTCGGCCAGCTCCAGTACCCGCTGGGCGAACCGCAGCCAGCTGTCTTCGCGGTCCAGGTAGCGGTCAGCAGGCAACTGGGCGGCCAGCTCAAGCCGGCGTTCCTCGGAGGCCGCGTGCCGCTCCCGCGCGGCGGTCCGCGCCCGGGCCCTGGCCGCGGCCTGCTGGTGCTTGCGCGCCCGCTCCCGCGCTGCCAGCTGCTCGCGCTGCGTCGCTGCGGCCTTGCTTGACTGCCGGACGCGGCGCGGGGCGGGTTCCATGTCCCTATTGTCTCCACTGCGGCCGCAAGCAAAAGAGCCAGGGGACGTTGTTTGCGCGAACGGAGAATCAACGCCGCAAATGCATGTACCGCATCCTGCATGCGACCACCCGCGCACCGGCGAACGTGGTGCATCTACCCGATCTACGATTTCGCGCACGGGCAGTCGACGCGATCGAGCGCATCACCCACTCGATCTGCACGCTGGAGTTCGAGGACCACCGGCCCCTCTACGACTGGTTCATCGACGAACTGCCCGTCCCGCCCGCCCCGCACCAGATCGAATTCGCGCGGCTCAACCTGACCTACACGATCATGGCAAGCGGCACTGCTGCGGCTGGTGACCGAGGGCCACGTCAGCGGCTGGGACGATCCCCGCATGCCGACCATGTCCGGGGTGCGCCGCCGCGGCTACCGGCCGCGGCGCTGCGCGACTTCTGCGGCGTGATCGGCGTCGCGCAAGTCGAAAGCACCGTGGATGTGGCGATGCTCGAATACTGCGTGCGCGAAGACCTCAACACGACGGCGCCGCGCGGATGGCGGTGCTGCGCCCGCTGAAAGTGGTGATCGAGAACTATCCCGGAAGGCCAGACCGAAGAGCTGGAGGCCGTCAACAATCCCGGAAGACCCGTCCGCCGGCACGCGGAAGGTCCCCTTCGCGCGCGAGCTCTATATCGAGCGCGACGATTTCATGGAGAACCCGCCGAAGAAGTTCTTCCGCCTGTCGCCCGGGCAGCGAGGTGCGGCTGCGCTACGGCTACTTCATCACCTGCCGCGAGGTGGTGAAGGACGCCGCCGGCGAGGTCGTCGAACTGCGCTGCACCTACGATCCGGCGACGCGCGGCGGCAATGCGCCGCGACGGCCGCAAGGTGCAGGCGACGCTGCACTGGGTCGCGGCGGCCGATGCGGTGCCGGCCGAGGTGCGGCTCTACAGCCGTCTGTTCACGCGGCCCGATCCCGGGCGCGGACGGCGACATCATGGCCGATCTCAATCCCGATTCGCTGGAGGTGCTGACGCGGCTGCCTGGTGGAACCCGCGCTCGCCGCGGCGCCGATCGGCGAGGCGGTGCAGTTCGAGCGGCTGGGCTATTTCTGCGCCGATCCCGACTGCGACGCCGGGCGGCCGGTGTTCAACCGCACGGTCGGGTTGCGCGATACCTGGGCGAAGGTGCAGGCGGGGGCGAAAGGGCGGTGATATCTATCGTCGTGGCCGGCCTTCTATTTGCCAGGTCCCGTCGGCGGTAAATGAATGCCGGGCAACAGCAGCCTTGCCGTATTTGCATCGGCATCGGCCCCCTTCACGTCCCCCTTCTGCCGTTTCGTAACACTGCGGGTCGCGGTAGGCAATGGCATTGCCTGGATCAAGATCGATCGCCGAATTGAAGTCATGCAGGGCTCGGTCGACCAGACCCTTGGTGCCATAGGCCACGCCGCGCGCTACGTACGCTGCGGCATTCATCGAGCTTGATGGCCTGGTCGTAGTCCTGAATTGCACGATCCCACTGGTTTCTCGCAGCATAGGCAATGCCTCGATCGGTAACGATAATGGATGCAACATTAAGATCGACGCTGTTCGGATCGATTTTGAGGGCCTGGTCCAGATCCTGAAGGGCACGATCGTGCTGGCCTTCCATCCCGTAGGCGATGCCGCGGTCGGCATACACCCTTGCGTCTTTCGGATTGAGCTTGCCGGCCCGGTCAAAGTCCTGGATTGCCCGCACGGGGTCGTTTTTCTTGTAGTAGATTTCACCGCGATAAAGAAAATGAGCCGGAACCGCAGGATCGAGTTTGATCGCCTGGTCGAGATCCTGGATAGCCCGATCAAGCTCACCCTTTTTGTCATAGGCCTGGCCTCGGGCGAAACCTGCGGGTTGTTATGATCGGCTGCAAGGACCTGGTCGAAGTCTGGATTGCCTGGTCCGGCAGGTCCTTTGCCGTATAGGCTTGCCCTTGCAGCAGAAGCGCATCGACGTAGTTGGGATCACGCCGGATGCTGACCCGGCGACACCCGTAACGGGACGGTCAAAATCGCCCTTCGCCGCGTAGGTCTGGGCGCGGTTCAACAAGGCCGTGATATTGTCCGGATCGATGCTTATGGCCTGATCGAAATCCTGTATGGCGCGATCAAACTGTCCCCTGTCTCCGTAAGCCCGCCCCCGGCGCAGAATGTATCAGTATTGCGGGGGGCAATCCTTATGGCCTGATTAAGGTCCTCGATCGCGCGATCAGGTAGCTGCTTATCGGCGTAAGCCTGTGCCCGTCCGACGAGGGCGTCCGTGAAGTCAGGGTCGAGTTTGATGGCTTGGTCGAAATCGCGAATGGCAAGATCAGGCTGTTTGTTGGCGCTATATACCTGGCCTCGGCCGAGCCACACGTCGGGATTGCTGGGGTCGAGCTTGACTGCTTGGTCTAAATCGCGAATGGCGCGGTCCGGTTGCCCCTTTTCGATGTAGACTTCGCCTCGATACACGAACCTGTACGCGTTGCCGGGGTCCAGCTTGACAGACTGATCGAACGCCTCAAGCGCCTGATCGAGTTGACGCTTGCTTGCGTAGATGCGACCCATTTCCAGAAATGCCCGCGCATTCGCCGGATCGGACTTGATCGCCTGATTGAGTTCCTCCATCGCCCGGTCGGGTTGCTTCGTTTCGGCATAAGCTATGCCTCTCGCAACGAGCGACGTCGCGTCAGGAGACAGTTTGACGGCCTTATCGAGATCTTGAATGGCCTTGTCAGGCTGCCCCTTGTCGCCATAGACCTCGCCCCGGTTCAAAAGCGCGTAGGCGTTGGTGGGGTCGAGCTTAACGGCCTGATCGTAGTCCTGAATTGCGCGGTCAGTATCCACGTTTCGCGGCGTATGCGCGGCCGCGCTCAACAAACGCAGCGCCATTCGTTGGATTGAGGTTGATGGCCTGGTCGAAGTCCTGCATCGCGCGATCGGTCTGGCCGGCCTCATTGTAGGCCATACCCCGATCCAGGAAGGTCGTGCTATCCGGAGACAGCGTGATGGCCTGATCGAAATCCTTTATTGCCCGTTCGTGTTGGCCTTTTTGGTCGTAGGCGATCCCCCGGTAAACAAAGGCCTGCATATTGTCGGGGTCCAGCCTGATAGCCTGGTCGAGATCCTCGATCGCTGGTCTGAGCAGCTCGAGTTCACCGTACGCAATGCCGCGGTTCCGATAAGCGCGCGAATAGTTCGGATCCAGCCTGATGGCCTGGTCGAGATCCTGGATCGCCCGTTGACGCTGGCCCTCCGCGTCATAGGCCGTGCCCCGGTCGAAATAGCCACGGGCGCCCAAGGGATCGAATTTGATGGTCTGATCAAAATCCTGAATGGCCCGGTCATGCAGTCCCAGGTCATCGTAAACGATGCCGCGATAGTCAAATGCCAGGGCATTCCTGGGTCGAGGGCAATGGCCTGATCGAGGTCCTTGATTGCCTGATCCTGGTGTTTGTCCTGCGCATAGGCGTTGCCGCGATAAACCAGGGCAAGCGTGCGATCGGCCGTTGTTCCGGATCCGGATTGCAGGAATGCCGTGCAATCGCTGATGACAAGTTCGGCACTGTTCTTGGTCGATTGACAACCGGCCCATTTGTTCTGGAGATCCTGACTTGAGAGCGGTGCCGATTTCTCGGGTCCCGTGGTCCCTTGCCAAGGCATGAGGCGGTACGTGCTTAAAATCGAAACGATTGTGCCAAGGGCCCCTACTAAGATGCTCGCGACCGCGGCCGCCCGATGCTCCTTGCACCAATCGGCAATACTGTCCCAAAGGGCCAGCAACCCCCTTGTTCCCGCATCAGCCTTGTCAGGAGGGACGTCGCGGACGCCACTCTGTTCCAATCCGGCAAACCCACCGATCACACCAGCGGTTCCCGAGGTCAGGTCTGCGGCTGGCAGCGCTTTGGCGGTATCGTCCTCGCTCACGGGCATTGACCTTGATTGGCTCGAACGTTTTGTCTGTTTCCCTAGCCTAGTCCCTTTCTGATCTTGGGCTACGTCCAAAAAATTGAGGTCGCCGCCGATATCCCGAGCGTCAGGTGAACAGTGGCCAGCGGGCGGCCTTCCTTGTATTTTCCAAACGATCCCTATTCCGCACCGGCATCGCGCCGATCCGGATAGACGCCCCCGCTCCGTCCCACTACCTACGTGCCCCAACAGCAAAGGACACCATGCATGACCTTCCCCCAGGGCGGCGGCTGCCAGTGCGGCGCGGTCCGTTACGAAATCTCCGGCCCGCCCGCCGTCGTCTATGCCTGCCACTGCACCGAGTGCCAGCGCCAGTCCGGCGCCGCCTTCGCCATGGCGGCGGTGATCCCGCAGGCGCATTTCCGCGTCACCAGGGCACGCCGAAGATGTTCGCCCGCCGCACCAGCCCGGTGAAGGTCATGGAGTGCTGGTTCTGCCCCGATTGCGGTACCCGCCTGTTCCACGTCCCCGGCGGCGCCGCCTACCCGAACCGCAACATCAAGCCGGGCACGCTCGACGACACCTCCTGGCTGGTGCCCAGCATCCATTTCTGGACCCGCAGCGCACAGCCCTGGGTGCAGATCCCGGACACTGCAACGCGCTACGAGACCCAGCCCGAAACGCTGGGCTGGACAACCCCGCCGGCCAATTAGAAAGGATCCGCCGCCTCGAGGTCCGACGCTCTTCGGGCCGCACCGCGCTGGCATCCAATCATCGCCACCGCCCGAACAGCACCCCCGAGCCTCCCCAAGTCCGCGCGGCGCCCTGCTCCGTGTCGGTGTTCCTAAAAGGCCATTCCCGGCACCGCGGGCGCCGACCCTCCCGAAACCCCTAAAACCGAGCGACGTCCACCGCGGCGATGTCGAGCAGCCGCTCGATGACCTCGGGCTCCTGCGCGCCGGCGATCGCATGCCGCCGTCGATGACGAAGCAGGGAACGCCGTTGATGCCCAGTCGGTGCGCGCGCAGATTGTCGGCGTGCACGGCCTCGGCCTCCTCGTCGGACTGGCGAGGAAGCGCCGCACCTCCACCGGATCCAGTCCCGCACGCGTTGGCGACGCCGATCAGCACGGCCTGGTCGCCAATATCGGCCCGTCGGTGAAATGCGCCGAAAACAGCGCCTCCACCATCCCGTCCGCTCGCCCGTACCCGTGCCGCCACATCGGACCAGCCGATGGGCGTCGATCGAGGATCGGCGTCCGGCGGATGCGGTCGAAGCGGAACGTCACGCCCTCGGCCCGGCCGACCTCGGCGATGGTGGCATAGAAGCGTCGGGCCCGATCCTCGCCGCCGAATTTGCGGACGACGTAGTCCGGGCGGGCCATGCCGATCCGCGGCATATCGGGGTTGAGCAGGAACGGCCGCCAGGTCAGATCGAACAGCGAATCGGGGCGGCGGCGTAACGTGCGCATCAGCCGCCGGACGCCCAGGTAGCACCACGGGCAGATGAGATCATGCACGATCTCGATCTGCAGCCCGGCTCCGGGGGGCGAGAGCATTCACGCCGCGAAACTGCTTTTGCGGCGCAGATGTCACCCCGGTATCAAAAAAGGTCACGCCGGACGTGAACGGAAGCGGCGATCCGGTCCTGCCGGCTCGACCAGATCGGGCCAGAACCGCGCCAGCGGCGACGCGGCCACGACGCTCGGACGGCTCCTGATCCGCCTGGGCCATCGCTTCCGCCACGCTTCCGCCGCGACGAAAGCATCGCGAAAGACCGCGTAGTAGCCGGCTTCGCCTGATGGGAGGTGCTGCGCGGACGAAATTGGCCGTCTGCGCGTGCCATCCCAGACCGGCGAATGTGAGGACGCCGGCGCGCCGTCTGCGGCCGGCGCAAAGGGCTTCATAGAGCACGAGGTGGACGTTCGGCGTGCCGCGAGCGCGGCGTAGGCCGGTTCGTTGAAGGCCCGCCAGCCCCAGGCGTATTTCGCCGCGTCGGGCAGCGTGGAACGCGGCGTCCGTCATGCCGAGGCTGCGGCAAGGGACGTGTCGCGGCCTCATCGAACGGCATGTCGGTGCCCTCGGTCTGCAGGTCGAACCGCTGCTGGCGGTTGCCGCGCATGACCGACGCCACTTGGCCGCATGGATGGCGCAGGATGAACACGTCCGGCTGTCCGGCAGAGCTGCGGCCCAGCGCCCGCTGCGCCATCGGCGCAGCGCGACCGACTTAGGATCCCACGGCGGGCGCCGTGGCCAGATCGGGGACTAGTCGCGGCAAGGGCACGGCGCCGGCAGGCGGGCGGCAATGCCAGCGCGCCGGCGGACAGTGCGAAGAAGCCGAGCCCAGGCCGGTTGCCAGGATTTCGGGAAAGAATGGCCGCTTGCTGGCGACCGGCAACGCGGCAGGCGGCCCAGCCAGCAACCAGGGCGGTACGGCGGCCTCGGTCAGCGGGACCGGAGGCGGCAGCACCTCGTCGGGTTCGTGGCGATAGAGGACATCCGGATGGCTGTCGATGATCTTCGCCAGCCAGGTCGTGCCGGAGCGCGGCGCACCCACGACCAGGATCGGGGCGGCCAGGGCGGATGGCGCCAAAGGGGCCTGCGCCAAAGGGACCGGCGCCAGCGGGGTCACTGCGTGAGGCCTGCCCGGAGCAGGCCGGGTCGAAGGTCACGGTTCACGGGTCACGCCGGGATCAGGCTGCACCGCCCGGTTGTCCGCGCCGACCGCCGGCCTGTCAATCAAAGATGGGGGCCATGGCGTCGCCGCCACTTCGTGATGGCCGCTCCCTGCGTCACCGCCCCATCACGAACCCCTCATACCCGTTCGCCGCCACCGCGGCGCATTTCTGCTTGTAGCCGGCGAAGCCGCCGACATAGGGCATGAACACCCGCGGCTTGCCGGGGATGTTGGCGCCCATGTACCAGGAGTTCGCCAGCGGATAGAGCGTGCTGTCGGCGACCTCGTTGACGTGCTGCACCCAGTCGCGTCTCGGCCTCCGGCGTCGGCTCGATGCGCGTCGATGCCGTGCGTCGCGCATGTGGTCGATGCAGTCGGCGATCCAGTCCACGTGCTGCTCGATCGAGACGATCATGTGCGTCTTCACGCGACGGGCTGCCCGGGCCGGTGACGATGAACATGTTGGGGAAGCCCGCGACCATCAGGCCGAGATAGGTCAGCGGCCCGCCCGCCCATTGCTCCGCGCAGCGCCGCGCCGTCGCCGGTCGCGGATGTCGATCTCGCGCAGCGCGCCGGTCATGGCGTCGAAGCCGGTGGCGAAGACGATGGCGTCGAGCTCGTACTCGCGCCCGCCGGTGCTGCACGCCCGTCGCGGTGATCTCCTCGATCGGATCGCTGCGCACGTCGACCAGCGTGACGTTGTCGCGGTTGTAGGTCTCGTAGTAGTTCGTATCGAGGCAGAGCCGCTTGGTGCCGATCGGATGGTCCTTGGGCGCCAGCAGCTCGGCCGTCCGTCGGGTCCTTGCACGATGGCGCGGATCTTGTTGCGCACGAACTCCGACGCGGTGTCGTTGGCCTCCTTGTTCACCAGCAGGTCGGTGTAGGCATAGAGGTAGCTGATGCTGCCGCCTTCCTGCCCACTTGGCCTCGTAGGCCGCGTCGCGCTCCTCCTCGGCGACCTCGAGCGCCGACTTGCGTCGGCTGGCGGATAGCCGCGCGATGCGCGAACGGCGTGTCGCAGCGCGGCCGCGCGGCGCGCCGGATATTCCGCCTTGTGCGTGCGCTCGCTGCTCCGGGTCCATCGGCCCGTTGCGCGCCGGCAGGCTGAAGTTGGCGGTGCGCTGGAACACCGTGCAGGTGCTTCGCCTGCTGCGGCGATCAGCGGGATCATCTGCACGCCGGACGAGCCGGTGCCGATCACGCCGACCCGCAGGCCGGTGAAGTCGACGCCCTCGTGCGGCCACAGGCCGGTGTGGTACCACTTGCCCTTGAAGTCCTGCGAGGCCCTTGAAGTCGGGCACCCGCGGCGTCGAGAGATTGCCCGCCGCCATGACGCAGATAGCGCGCGCGGATCACGTCGCCGCTGTCGGTCTGCACCGTCCAGCGTTGGCCTTGCCGATCGAACACGCGCCGACGTCGACGCGCGTGTTCGAGCTGCACGTCGCGGCGCAGGTCGAAGCGGTCGGCGACATGGTTGATGTAGCGCAGGATCTCCGGCTGGGTGCCGTAGCGCTCCGGCCACTTCCATTCCTGCTGCAGCTCGTCGGAGAAGGAGTAGGAATATTCCAGGCTCTCGACGTCGCAGCGCGCGCCGGGATAGCGGTTCCAGAACCAGGTGCCGCCGACGCCCGAGCCGGCCTCGTAGCGCGCGGACCTTGAGGCCCAGGCCGCGCAGGCGATGGAGGCATAGAGGCCGGCGAGGCCGCCGCCGACGATGGCGACATCAAGGCTGGTGGCGGCATCCGCCGCCGGGAGGCTGATGGCAGCGTGCGCCGCCGGACGCAGGTCTTCCTGGACATCGGACATGGCTTGGTTTCCCCGCTTGTTCCCGGTCGGACGACGAAAGCACAGCCATGCGGCGGCGCCAAGTTTCGGACGGGACGGCGCGACGAATTTTCCAATTATCAATTGTAATGTCTTGAAATTACGATAACACCGGCATTTCGCCGCTGCGGCAGCGACGAAAAAGATGAGACACAATAGTTGCTTATGCCGATCAACCTAAGGTAAGCGGAGGGTCCGGCTCGCAGCAGCGCGTCGCAAAAAGTTTCAGGAGGGATCGATCCGATGAAAATGACCGATATCAACAAAACCTTCCCGATGCCGCGGCGCAACTTGCTGCGTGGCGGCCTCGGCATCGCTGGCGCGCTCACCACGGGCGCGCTTCTGCCCCACCCCGCCGCGGCCGCCTAGGCGCTGGGCACCTATCCCGCCGGCACCGAGGGGCCGTCGGTCTTCGTCGGCATCTGCACCCCGCTGACCGGCACCTACGCCGCCGCCGGCGCCGACGAGCAGAAGGGCATCGAGCTCGCCATCGAGCATCTCAACAACGGCGACGACGCTGATCAAGGCGATCTCGCCGAAGACCACCAAGGGCGTGCTCGGCAAGAAGGTGACGTCGGCGTCGCCGACGAGCGAGGCCAAGCCCGAACGTCGCCGTGCAGAACGCACCAATTCATCCAGCGACAACAAGGCGCATGATGATCATCGGCTCGGTGTCGAGCGCCGTCGCGGTGGCGCTCAACCAGTTCGCCGCAGCACAGAAGGTGCATCTACCTGCCGGGCATCTCCGGCTCCAACGACACCACCGGCAAGGACTGCACGCGCTATTCGCTTCCGCGCAGTGCTTCTACGGCCTATACCGCCGCGGCCGCGCTCGGCGCCGGTGCTGCTCAAGGCCTCGGCAAGAACACGCAAGGCCGCCTACCTGACGCCCGACTACACCTACGGCCACACCGTGCACGAACTCGATGACCGAGTTCACCGAAGACGGCGGCTGGACGACGGTCGACCAACCAGCTCTCCCCGCTGGGCGCGACCGACTATCGGCTCTACCTGCTCAACATCGCCAACTCGCGGCGCCGATATGCTGATCAACGTCAACTTCGGCAACGACGCCGTCGCTTCGATCAAGCAGGCCAAGCAGTTCGGCATCCTCGACAAGATGAAGCTGGTCGTCCCCTACATGTCGCCGTTCCTCGCGCAAGGAGGTCGGGCCGGAGCTGATGGCGGGCGTCTATGCCGCCATCGATTTCTGGTGGACCTGGGCGACAAGTACCCGCTCGCCAAGATGTTCGTCGACGAGTTCGAGAAGAAGTACGGCTACAAGCCGGAATGGGGCGCGCAACGCCGGCTACATGCAGATCGCGCTCTGGGCCGATGCGGTGGAGCGCGCCGGCACCTTCTATCCGCCCGAGGTGATCAAGGCCTACGAGGCCGGCAAGCAAGAGCGAACTCGACCGTCGGCGAGGTCTCCTGGCGCGCCGCCGACCACCAGCTCATCCGGCCGGTGATCGTGGTGCAGGGCAAGAAGGCGGCCGACATGAAGAACCAGGACGATTATCTAGGACGTCGTCGAGATCGTGCCCGGCGAGGCGATGATGCAGGCGCCCGACGCCTTCGGCTGCAAGCTCGGCAGCCCGACGTAAGCCGTGACCTGACGTGCCAGGCACCCGGCCGTGCGCGCGAGCCCGCCGGTCGCGATCGGCTCGGCGAGTGACGCCGTGCTGACCTGGGCGAATTTCGTCTCGCAGCTCTTCAACGGGCTGGTGTCGGGCGCGCTGCTGGCGCTGATCAGCGCCGGCCTGACGATCATCTACGGCACGCTCGGCGTGCTCAACCTGGCGCACGGCGCGCTGTTCATGCTGGGCGGCTATGCCGGCTATCGTCGCCTACCCGGCCACCGGCTCCTTCGTCGATCGCGGTGGTCGCCGGCGCGCTGTTCGTGCTGGTCGTCGGCGATGGTGCATCGAGCGGGTGCATCATCCGGCTCTTCTACAGCCGCCCGCCGAGGACCAGATCCTGGTGACCTTCGGCCTCGGCATCGTGATCGTCGAGCTGGTGCGCCTCGGCTTCGGCAGCCTGTCGCAGACGGTGCCGCCGCCGGCGCTGGGCGGCCGGCATCACTCAGCTCGGCTTCATGATCTATCCCGACCTACCGCCTCGTCGGTGATCGGCATCGTCGCGGTCGCGCTGCTCGTGCTCTATCTCGTGCTCTACCGCACCCGGCTCGGCATGGTGGTGCGCGCCGGCATCGAGGACGCGACGATGGTCAACATGCTCGGCATCAACGTCTACCGCATCTTCATGGTGGTGTTCGGCATCGGCGCCATGGCGGCCGGCTTTGCCGGCATCATCAACGCGCCGATCGTGTCGCTGACGCCCAACATCGGCGACGACATCCTGGTCCAGACCTTCGTCGTCGTGGTGATCGGCGGCGTCGGCTCGTTCCCCGGCGCCATCGTCGGCGGCATGATCGCCGGCGAGATCATCAGCCTCACCTCGATGTTCAATCCGGCAGCTATTCGCAGGTGATGCTGTTCGCGGCCATGACGCTGGTGCTGATGCTGCGGCCGCAGGGCCTGTTCGGGACACGCGGGGCGCGAGTGAAGCTCGCCGCACCGGCGGCGCTGCGGCGCTGGCTCCCCGAGACTGGTCGACCGCCGCTGGTGCTGGTCGCTCGCGCCGTTCGTGCTGCCGCCGCATCGGCGCCAGCGCCGATATGCTGAGCCGCATCCTGATCTGGGGCCTGTTCGGCCTCGGCTTCGACCTGCTGTTCGGCTTCACCGGCCTGCTGTCGTTCGGCCAGGCGGCGTTCTACGGCACCGGCGGCTTCATCGCCGCCTACCTGCTGACGCAGCGACGTGATCGGCAATGTCTTGCTGGCGCTGCGATCGGCACGGTCGGCGCCGCCGTCATCGGCTGCTGGTCGGGCTGCTGGCGCTGCGCCGCACCGGCATCTATTTCGCGATGATCACCGTGGCCATCGCCGAGATGTTCTTCTTCCTCGAGAACTCGCCGCTGTCCGCCTGGACCGGCGGCGAGAACGGCCTGCCCGGCGTGCCGGCGCCGGTGTTCAACCTCGGGCTTCGCGGTCTGCGCGTGCAGTCAGCGGCTGGTCGATGTATGCGTTCCTGGCGGTGATGTTCTTCGTCGGCTTCGTCGTCGCGCGGCGGATCGTCGCTTCGCCGTTCGGCGCACATCCTGACCGCGATCCGCGACAACCCGCTGCGCGCCGCCGCGGTCGGCCACGCGATGCACGCGCTACAAGCTGACGGTCTTCGTCATCGCCGCCGCCTATGCCGGGCTCGCCGGCGGGCTGCTGGGCGTGCTGCGGCTACATGCCGCCGGAGGCCTTCACCTTCGACACCTCGGGCCAGCTGGTGATGCAGACGGTGATCGGCGGCGCCGGCACGCTGATCGGCCCGCTGGTCGGCGCGGCGCTCTGGCTGTACCTGCAGCGACCTGCTGCAATCGGCGCTCGACCTCGGCGCGGCCTGGAAGCTGGTGCTCGGCATCGTCTTCGTGGTCGCTCATCATGCTTCCTGCGGCGCGGCATCATCGGCGGCCGGTGCTCGATCTGCATCGGCGCCGCCGCTGCGCCGGCGCGGAGCCGAAGCGCCCGCGGTGGCGCCGCGCCGACCGTCGGCCGCGCCGCTGCCATGCAGCGCCGCGTCGCCAGCGCCGGCCGTGCACGGCGCGCCGGTGCTCGAGACGCGCGACCTGACCAAGCGCTACGGCGGCATCGTCGCCAACGGCGACATCAACTTCGCCGTGCGCGAAGGCGAGATCCGCGGCGTCATCGGCCCGAACGGCGCGGGCAAGAGCACGTTCTTCAAGATGCTGACCGGCGAGGTGCCGCCGAGCGCCGGACAGATCTTCTTCCAGGCCACGAGATCACCGGCCGCGACGTCACCGACGTCTGCCAGCTCGGCCTCGCCAAGAGCTACCAGATCAACCAGTTGTTCTCGAAGCTGACGGTGCGGCAGAACCTGATGATCTCGGCGCTGGCCGAGACGCGCGGCGCGATTCCGGCTCGATCTGCTGCGCGACATCGACCGCGTGCCCGGCCTGCAGCGACGGATGTCGACGCGACGCTGGCGCTGGTCGATCTCACCGCGCGCGCCGACGTGCCGGTCGCCGAGCTCGCCTATGGCGAGAAGCGGCGGCTCGAGATCGGCCTGGCGCTCGCCACCGGCCCCAGCGTGCTGCTGCTCGACGAGCCGCTGGCCGGCATGAGCCCGCAGGAGCGCGCCGACACGGTGCGCGCTGCTGCGCAGCATCCGCCAGCGGCCGCACGCTGGTGATGGTCGAGCACGACATGGATGCGATGTTCGAGCTGGCCGAGCGCATCACCGTGCTGACGAGGGCCGCGTGCTGGCCGAGGGCACGCCCGCGGAAATCCAGGGCAACCAGCGCCGTGCAGGACGCCTATCTCGGGGGGCTGCACGCGCATGAGCCTGCTCGAGGTCGAACGGCATCAACAGCTACTACGGCGACTCGCACATCCTGTTCGATGTGTCGATGCGGGTCGAAGCAGCGCGAGGTGGTGGCGCTGCTCGGCCGCAACGGCGCCGGCAAGACGACGACGCTGCGCAGCCTGATGGGCGTGGTGACGCCGCGGTCCGGCACGATCCGCGCTCGAGGGCCAGGCGATCGCGGCTGCCGGCCTTACGAGATCGCGCCGACGCGGCGATGCAGCTGGTGCCCGGAGGAGCGGCGCATCTTCGGCAGCCTCAGCGTCGAGGAGAATCTGCGTGCTGGCCGCGCTGACGGCGCCGAACCGGCTGGCCGCTCGAGCGCATCTACGAGATGTTCCCGCGCCTGAAGGAGCGCCGCGGCAGCCGCGGCACCGATCTGTCCGGCGGCGAGCAGCAGATGCTGGCGATCGCCCGCGCGCTGATCCGCGACCCGCAAGGTGATGCTGCTCGACGAGCCGTTCGAGGGGCTGGCGCCGATCATCGTGCGCGACCTGATGCGCGTGTGCCGGGAGCTGGCCAGGCGGGGCAGACCATCGTCATCGTCGAGCAGAACGTCGCGGCGGCGCTTAGTCTGCGAGCCGGGCCTATATCCTCAACAACGGTCATGTGGTGCATGAGGGGCCGACTTCGGAGCTGAAGGCGGATCGGTCGATTTTGTGGTGGCATTTGGGGGTTTGAGGGGGGCGGTTCAGGGACGGAACGAACGAACGCTTCGAGCAGATACCGCGATCCAAATCCTTCTGCAACCGTATGAAAAGAGGCGACGTGCGCCATGGGCCAATATCCTGGTTCATTATCTTTTCGGTCAGACGTAAAGCGGTCTGGAATTGGCCAGGTGTCGGTCTCGGATTTGGTCGTTTTATGACCGAACGCGCCAAGGGATGGTGGGTGCCGATCCTGCTTGTTCTGCAGTGTCTGGCGATTTATCATAGAGCCGGGGCGCAGCGCCTGCCGCCAGGAGCAACGTTTCGGGACTGCCCAACCTGTCCGGAGATGGTGGTGGTCCCACCCGGAACCTTCTTAATGGGCTCGGCCGAGGCCGATAACGAAAGAGAAATGGCCGCCGAAGCGTCGGACGATTTCGGTTTTTTATGGTTTTTCCGAATGAATACACGGCAAATAGCGGAAAGGGCCATGGGTCATGAGCGTCCGCAGCATCGTGTCGTGATCGAGAAGCGATTTGCGCTGGGGCGAAGTCCGATCACTGTCGGTGAGTTTGCCGAATTCGTGGCCGAAACTCATCGGTTGACGGGCCGCTGTTTCCTTTGGGGCTTGCACCTGAAACGGGTGCCGATATTAAACAACGCTTGGCAAAATACCGGCTTTGCACAAACGGCAGAAAATCCAGTCGTCTGCGTTTCCTGGCGGGACGCAAAGGCCTATGTTTCTTGGCTCAACAAGAAAATTCTAAGCTCGGATGGCTTGGGCGACCTGTACCGGTTGCCCTCAGAAGCGGAGTGGGAGTATGCGGCAAGGGCTGGCACGAGCACATCTCGTTGGTGGGGTAACAACATAGGCAACGGTCTGTCGTGGTGCGACGGCTGCGGCGACCCGTATTGGCCGAAAGTAAACCTTCAAGTTGCACCTTATACTGGGCAGCCAGCATTCATGAAGAGACTTCTGCCAGGGCCAATTCCGGTGCGCTGGTTTCCTCCGAATCAGTTCGGTCTCTTGGGAATGCCGGGTAATGTTTTGGAGTTTGTCGAAGATTGTTGGCACGACAGCTATGCAGATGCCCCAACCACTGACGTCCCATGGACATCGCTAACCTGCCAGGACCGGGTATCGCGCGA